>NZ_AP018410.1:4800000-6061597 GCF_003584745.1 Mycobacterium pseudoshottsii JCM 15466 | reverse complement strand
TGCGGCGAAACCGGAACCGGGGTCATTGGTCAACGACGCATCTCCCTGATCCGACATAGCAGTGGAATTATGGGCCACACTATCCACACCGTTATGCACAGGTGCGGAAAGGACGACCAATGGCGGGCCACAGCCTATCGGCAACGGCTCGCGATCTCCGCGCTGCGTACAACCAAGCGGTTGTCTGGGCAGCTAGTTGATCCGCCATCCTCGCTTCATTGTCGGCCGCCGTTTCAATCCGAAAACAGCACTGCCCGAAGCTAACAGTTTTCGGTGCGGCTGCCAACAGTTCTCTGGTATTCGGTTGAGGGTTGGCTGTGAGGGTGGTTTTGTGACTCAGATTTGGCGGTCGACTCGGTTCAGGGTGGGTCTATTGAGGCTGGCGAGGAGGTTTGACCAGGAGAAGGCTCGTCAGTACCCTCAAACAGTAGCCCGAAAGTAGGCGATGCGGCTGCGACCTGAATCTTGTATTGAGGGACCGCGCCGGCCAGTAGCGAGACCACCTCCGGCCGACAGTGAGGATGTTGGCGGCCGGTTGGTTATGCCAGAGAAACCGAGGAGAATGTCGTGGCCAAGGGCAAGCGGACCTTCCAGCCGAACAACCGGCGGCGAGCCCGCGTTCACGGCTTCCGTCTGCGGATGCGGACCCGCGCTGGGCGGGCCATTGTTACTGGTCGGCGCCGTAAGGGCCGCCGTGCATTAACTGCCTGATCGCAGCGCCGGGTTTCCCAGCGGTGCTGTCCGGACGCAACCGCATGAGGCGGTCGACTGATTTTGACGCGACGGCCAGACAAGGGGTGCGCACCGTGCAGCCCGACGTCATCGTTCACGTCCGTCGGGCCAAGGAATGCGCTGCAAACAGCAGCCCCCGGGTTGGGCTGATCATCGCCAAGTCCGTGGGTACAGCAGTGGAACGTCACCGAGTTGCGCGTCGACTGCGACATGTCGCCCGTCCGATGCTGATGAACCTTCACCCGTGCGATCGAGTTGTGATTCGTGCGTTGCCGAGCAGCCGCCACGTGTCCTCGGCATGGCTGGAGCAGCAACTGCGTAGCGGATTGCGACGGGCGTTCGAATCGGCGGGTGCCGACCGGTGACCTCGTTGGCATCGAGTGGCCCAGGCATGGTGAGAACCAGCGGCCGGTTGGCAGCGCGCGGACTCATTTATGTGATCGAGCTTTATCGGCACATGGTCTCGCCGTTGCGGCCGGCCTCGTGTCGTTTTATCCCAACCTGCAGTCAGTACGCGGTGGATGCGCTTTCCGAGTACGGACTGATTCGGGGCAGTTGGCTGACGGTCGCCCGACTCGCAAAGTGTGGGCCGTGGCACCAAGGGGGTTGGGATCCGATACCGGAGCGCCAGGGTTGCCGGGCCGACGAGGCTGGGTGCAGTCCCGCGGTGAAGCAAGGGGAGAGTGAGTTTTTTGTTTGATTTTTTCAGCCTCGACTTCGTCTACTACCCGGTGTCGTGGATCATGTGGGTTTGGTACAAGCTGTTCGCTTTGGTGCTAGGCCCCTCGAACTTCTTCGCCTGGGCGCTGTCGGTGATGTTCTTGGTCTTCACATTGCGCGCCCTGCTGTACAAGCCGTTCGTGCGCCAGATCCGGACCACGCGGCAAATGCAGGAGCTGCAGCCACAGATCAAGGCGTTGCAGAAGAAGTACGGCAAGGATCGCCAGCGCATGGCGCTCGAGATGCAGAAGCTGCAACGGGAGCACGGGTTCAACCCGATCCTGGGCTGTCTGCCGATGCTTGCGCAGATTCCGGTGTTCTTGGGGCTTTACCACGTGTTGCGTTCGTTCAATCGGACAACGGGTGGGTTCGGTCAGCCGCACTTATCAGTGGTGGAGAACCGGCTCACCGGAAACTATGTCTTCACCCCGACCGATGTGGGCCACTTCCTGGACGCGAACCTGTTCGGCGCGCCGATCGGTGCCTCGATGACGCAGCGAGGCGGGCTGGACGCTTTCGTCGATTTCAGTCGGCCCGCGGTGATCGCGGTGGGTGTTCCGGTGATGGTTCTGGCCGGTGTCGCAACCTACTTCAACAGTCGGGCCTCGGTCGCTCGGCAGAGTCCCGAGGCGGCCGCCAACCCGCAGACCGCGATGATGAACAAACTGGCTCTCTACGTCTTTCCGCTGGGCGTGGTTGTCGGTGGGCCGTTTCTTCCGCTGGCCATCATCTTGTACTGGTTCTCGAACAACATCTGGACGTTCGGTCAACAGCACTACGTCTTCAGCATGATCGAGAAAGAGGAAGAGGCCAAAAAGCAGGAGGCCTTGGAGCGGCGGGCGGCCAACGCTCCCGCGCCGGGAGCCAAGCCGAAGCCCACACCCAAAGCGGTGGCGGGCAGCAATGGATCGCCAGCGGAGTCAGAGGACGTCTCGGACACCGACGCGACCGAGACTTCGGGCGAGGAAGCTCCGTCCGGCGACACCAAGCGGGACAAGCCGAACTCGACCGCGCGCAACAGCTCGCCAACCAATCGAACTCCGCGCCCGGGTGTGCGTCCCAAAAAACGTAAACGGTAACCGTAGGCGCGCCAGCGCCGTCGGCTCAGCCGGAGCACCGGTGCTGAGCCACTAGAGAAAAGACCCCGCGAATTTTCGCGACCACCAACCCGTGACTGAGGGGAGATAGGGCTATGACCGAGGCTGACATCACCGAACTGGAAAGTGACGTGGCAGAGAAGACACCGCCGGCCGATGGCGCCGCCGAGGGAGACGACCTCGAGGAGCGTTTGGTCGCCGAGGGCGAGATCGCCGGTGACTACTTGGAAGAGTTGTTGGACCTGCTCGACTTCGATGGGGATATCGATCTGGACGTCGAGGGCAGCCGTGCGGTGGTGAGCATCGACGGTGGCAACGACCTGATCAAGTTGGTAGGCCGTGGGGGAGAGGTCCTGGATGCGCTCCAAGAACTCACCCGGCTGGCGGTGCACCAGAAGACGGGTGTGCGCAGCCGCCTGATGCTCGACATCGCCAGCTGGCGGCGCAAGCGTCGCGAGGAGTTGGCGGCGCTGGGCGACAAGGTGGCGCGTCGGGTGGCCGACAGCGGTGAACGCGAGGAGCTGTCGCCGATGACCCCGTTCGAGCGCAAGATCGTGCACGACGCGGTGGCGGCGGTGCCGGGTGTGCACAGCGAAAGTGAAGGCGTCGAGCCGGCACGGCGCGTCGTCGTTCTGCGCGACTGATCCGTAAGCGGATCGGGACCCTGCCGTAACGGGTGCCGATCGAGTTACAGGGATGTAGTTATTGCGGTTGCGGTCTGTTGGGTGCAAGAAGAGCGGAGAATGTTTCACGTGAAACATGGCCCGACTCACGAGCCGGCCGAGAGTTCGGAGCGATGACAAAGCCCCTCGATGATGCCGCGTCGGCGATTTTCGGACCGCGCCTCGAGCTCGCCCAACGTTATGCTGATTGGCTGGCCACCGCCGGGGTCGAGCGGGGATTGCTCGGACCGCGTGAGGTGGACCGGCTCTGGGAACGTCACGTCTTGAACTCCGCGGTGATCGGTGAACTTCTCGATCACGGCGAACGCGTCGTAGACATCGGAAGCGGGGCGGGTCTGCCGGGCCTACCGTTGGCGATAGCCCGCCCCGACCTCCAGGTCGTCTTGCTGGAGCCAATGCTGCGGCGCGTCGAATTTTTGCAGGAGGTCGTCACAGACCTCGGTTTGGCCGTGGAAGTCGTGCGAGGCCGCGCGGAGGAACGGCCGGTGCGAGAGCGCCTCGGCGGCAGTGATGCCGCGGTTTCGAGAGCGGTGGCCGCGTTGGACAAACTGACGAAGTGGAGTATGCCGTTGTTGAAACGGGAGGGGCGAATGCTGGCGATCAAAGGGGAGCGAGCTCCCGATGAAGTGCGCGAGCACCGGCGTGTAATGGAGTCGTTGGGTGCCGCGGATGTCAGGGTAGTGCCATGTGGCGCGAACTACTTGCCACCGCCCGCAACCGTGGTGGTAGCCCGACGCGGGGACACCCGTGGGCCCAACCGACGGGTCTCTCCCCGGCGAACGGGGGGAGCACCGGCATGAGGCTATTACGAATTCCCGTGCCCGGTGCGGGAGGCTCCGCGGCGGCGAAGGTTGACGCTGAACCCGGCGGTGCCGCCGGGGTGGACAAGGGATCGGACGCCGCTACCGGGACACCGGCTGGTGTCGCCACGGGCGAGGCCGATGCTGCGGAAGCGGTGGAGGCGACCGGGCCGGACGCGGACGGGGTAGCGTCCGCGGCGGAATCGGCGGACAATCCGACGGTGAATGTTTCACGTGAAACATCGAGTGCGTTTGATACCCCGATCGGCGCTGCCGCCGAGCGGGCGATGCGGGTCTTGCATACGACCTATGACCCCCTGAAACCGCCGCATCAACGCCGGGTCTTCACCATCGCCAACCAGAAGGGGGGCGTCGGCAAGACCACCACCGCCGTCAACCTCGCGGCGGCCCTGGCGATCCAAGGACTCAAGACACTGGTTATCGATCTCGACCCGCAGGGCAACGCGAGCACCGCACTCGGGATCACCGATCGTCAGTCGGGCACCCCATCGTCATACGAGGTGCTGATTGGTGAACTCTCATTACGCGAGGCGCTACGGCGTAGCCCACACAGCGACCGACTCTTCTGTGTACCGGCCACTATCGATCTGGCCGGCGCGGAGATCGAGTTGGTAAGCATGGTCGCGCGCGAGAATCGCTTGCGCAACGCTCTGGCCGAGCTCGACCAATTCGACTTTGACTACGTCTTTGTGGACTGCCCGCCATCGTTGGGCCTGCTGACAATCAACGCGCTTGTGGCGGCCCCGGAGGTCCTGATCCCGATCCAGTGCGAGTACTACGCACTGGAAGGCGTCTCGCAGCTGATGCGCAACATCGAGATGGTGAAGGCTCACCTCAATCCGGACCTGGAAGTCACCACCGTCATTTTGACGATGTACGACGGGCGGACGAAACTGGCCGACCAGGTGGCCGAAGAAGTCCGCAGCTACTTCGGCGACAAGGTCCTTCGCACCGTCATACCGCGCAGCGTCAAAGTCTCCGAAGCGCCGGGCTACAGCATGACGATCATCGATTACGACCCCGGCTCGCGCGGGGCGATGAGTTACCTCGATGCCAGCCGCGAACTCGCTCAGCGTGATCGACCACAGACCGGGAAGGCACGGGCATGACGCAGCCTTCGCGCAGAAAGGGCGGCCTCGGACGGGGACTGGCCTCGCTGATACCCACCGGCCCCGCCGAAGGCGAATCCGGCGCGCAAGGCTTTGGACCCCGGATGGGTTCGGCCGCCGCCGATGTCGTTATCGGTGGCCCCGTTGCGGATGCCGCGGCGATGGGCGCGGTGTACCGAGAGATTGCGCCGGGGGATATCGAGGCGAACCCCCGCCAGCCGCGGCAGGTCTTTGATGAAGAAGCGCTGTCGGAATTGGTGCATTCCATCCGCGAGTTCGGCCTCTTACAGCCGATCGTGGTGCGCACGGTCGACGGAGCGCAAAGCGGTGCGCCCTACCAGATCGTCATGGGGGAGCGGAGGTGGCGAGCGGCTCAAGAGGCGGGGCTGGCCACCATCCCGGCCATCGTGCGGGAAACCGGCGATGACAACCTGCTGCGCGATGCTCTGCTGGAAAACATCCACCGGGTACAGCTGAATCCCTTGGAGGAAGCCGCCGCATATCAACAACTTCTCGATGAGTTTGGCGTCACCCACGATGAGCTGGCCGCCCGGATCGGCCGCTCTCGGCCGCTGATCACCAACATGATCCGGTTGCTGAAACTGCCGATCCCGGTCCAGCGGCGAGTGGCTGCGGGCGTGCTGTCCGCGGGGCATGCCCGCGCACTGCTATCGCTGGAGGCCGGCCCGGAGGCTCAGGAAGAACTGGCAAGCCGGATCGTTGCGGAAGGACTCTCGGTGCGAGCCACCGAGGAGGCGGTGACTCTGGCCAACCGCAGCGACGCAAGCACCCCGACACCGCCGCGGCGTAAGCCGATCCAGATGCCGGGACTGCAAGACGTTGCTGACCGGCTGTCGAACGCCTTCGATACCCGGGTGACAGTCAGTCTTGGCAAACGTAAGGGCAAGATCGTGGTCGAGTTCGGGTCGGTGGACGACTTGCAACGAATCATTGGAATAATGACCGATGCCGAGGCGTGACCAGCTATAAGCGGTAATTACGTCACTGTGACACTGCGTCGGTCGCGACCGCAGAAAAATCCATCCTCGGAATCCAAACCGGGTGGAGAACTGCTGTGGCTCAGTCGAATTCGTGATTGGACCGGCTCTCGGACCAGCGCGGCGGAACCGCAGCCGAGTCCCGGCCGAGCGGCCGGCGTGGTTCGGGGGGGGTCTGACGTTGGACTGGCCCGACACAAGCCCCGGGCGGTCTGGAGTGGCTAGGCCAACACTGGCCCCATCCCGGCCCACTCTCTTATTCTGGAGAGGTTGCCGTTGGCACATCAGCCGGGAGACAACTGGCTGTTGCTATCGCCGTGTGACAAGGCGAGCCGCGGGGCGGTTCTCGGAGGAGCGGGGCTGCCGACATCGCCTTGCAACGACGCGGGCCGGCCGGCTTAGCAGAGGTGCAAGAAACGATTGCTGCAGTACCGCACGGAGGCCAGGAGACTAGTGTCTGCTCGTATTACAGCGCTGCGGCTCGAAGCCTTCGAGCAGCTTCCCAAGCATGCGCGCCGGTGCGTCTTCTGGGAAGTGGATCCCGCGACCCTGGGCAACAACGACCACCTCGCCGACCCGGAATTCGAAAAGGAAGCCTGGCTGTCGATGGTCATGTTGGAGTGGGGATCGTGCGGCCAGATCGCCACCGCAATCCCGGACGAGCGTAGCGACGCTGAACCGGCCTGTCTGGGCTATGTGTTTTACGCGCCGCCACGAGCGGTACCGCGGGCCCATCGCTTTCCGTCCGGGCCGGTGTCCGCCGACGCGATCCTGCTGACCTCGATGGGCATCGAGGCCGGCGAGGACACCGATGACCTGTCGCACAGTCTGATCGCCGGAGTCATCGACGAACTGGTGCGCCGCGGTGTGCGTGCCGTGGAGGCGTTCGGCCGCACCACCGCCGCCGCCGAGCTACAAGACTCGAATGCCGTCACCCCTGAGCTGCAACCGGTGCTGGCGGCTCTCGGTGACTGTTCGGTGGAGCACTGCATGCTGGACGCCGACTTCTTGATCGACGTGGGTTTTGTTGTGGTGGGGCCGCATCCGTACTTCCCTCGCTTGCGCCTCGAGTTGGACAAGGGCCTGGGGTGGAAGGCCGAAGTCGAGGCCGCGCTGGAACGGCTCTTGGAGAATGCTCAATTGCAGCAGCCGGTGGGAGCCGGCGCTGCGAGTTGCAGTCCGTAAGTAGACAGAACGCCAACGGTTCTGGCGGTATGGGCTGGCTTAGGAACCGCTGAGGCGGCTGGCTCGCTCCACGGACAGTTCGTGGGCCAGCAGCTCGGCGAATGTGAATGTGCCCGTGGGCCGGTCATTCTTGCCGAGCAAGTAGAGCCGCTTGACCGCGGCGAGAATACCTTCGGCGATGGCATCGCGGGTTTGTGTCGAGACCAGCAGCTCGTGATCGAGCGGGTTGGTGATGTAACCGATGTCGACCTGAACGGTAGGCATCCGGGTCAATCGCAACAGATCCCAGGTGCGTCCGTGTGTGCGGCAGTCCTGTAAGCCGGTGCGTGCCACAACTTCTCGCTGAATGAAGTCGGCGAGGTTGCGGCCGATGGTCGATACGGAACCGTGCGAATTACCGAAGTGAAAGGATGCGACACCGTTGGCCGAAACGCTGGTCTGAGTTTCGCAGCGCAGACTGATCATCAGGTCTGCACCAACGGCATTAGCGGTAGCGGCCCGCTCGGCATCTGACGGGCTGGTGTTCGCCGGCCGGGACAAGAAGGTCTCCATGCCGATTGCCGACATCCGGCCTTCAAGTCGACTTGCCAAGTCCCACAGCACGTCAGCTTCGCTGACCGGTCCGGCTTCACCGTGCGCGATCACGCCACGGTCGCTACCTCCGCGGCCCGGATCAATGATGATGCGCTTGCCCGACAGCTTGGGACCTGACCGGCGGACCAGTTCCTCTTCCCGAATCGCATGCGGTGAGCCACCGCTGACGCGTGAACTCAGAAAGTAGAACGACCGCAACGTCTCTGGACCGCAGATACCGTCGGCGGACATCCCGTACTCGCGCTGGTAGGACATCAGCGCATTGTGGGTTTGCAGCCCGAAATATCCATCGACCAGCCCGGTGTAGAAACCCAGGTCCTGTAGGCGGGCCTGCAGCGTCGCGACGTCATCACCATAGAGCGGCGCACCGAACTGGTGATAGAGCGTGCGTGCACCGAGGCGATAGGAGGCCTCTCTGAGCGCTCGATAGGTTGCCTCACCGACGATGCCGTCGACAAGCAGTCCCCGATGTTGCTGGAAGGCGCGCACCGCGTGGTCGAGCTCGGGGTCGAACAGCTCGAGCGCGATGTGGCGCCCGGTGCTCAGGTCTTCGTCGGGATTGTCCAGCATGCCCAATGCGGCCAGTGCAGCCCGGATCTCCGCGACGGCGGCGCTGCGGTCACCACAGCGCAACGTGTCGCCGTCTTCGCGGCGCGGACTCGGCATACAAGGGCCCTCCCAGACTAGCGGACATCGCTGACAAGTGCACGACAATTAATTGGCATTGTCGCAGATCCTCGCCGATTTCGGGAAACCCCAAGCCAGTCGGGGAGCCGTTTCGGTGGTGCGAACGACAGTTAGCCCAGGTTGGGAACCGCGTCGGATAGCTCACGCAACAGCGCCGCTTTGCCCTTGGCCCCAACGATGCGTTTCACCGGCTCGCCGTCTTTGAACAGGATCATCGTCGGGATGGAGACGACCTGAAAATTGCGGGCCGTTTCCGGGTTGGCGTCCACGTCGAGCTTGGCCACGGTCAAATTGTCCGCACGCTCGGTAGCGATCTCTTCGAGCACCGGCGCCACCATCTTGCACGGCCCGCACCACGTTGCCCAAAAGTCCACCAGCACAGGCTTGTTGCTGGAAAGCACCTCGGTGGAGAAGGAGGCGTCTGACACCTCGATGGTGGCGCTGGACTTTTCGGAATCGGTCATTGCTGTGCTCCAATCAGCGTGTCGGTACTGTCGGCGTCTCCAGTTGCTTCATGTTCGGCCAGCCAACGCTCGGCGTCTATGGCCGCGGCGCACCCGCTGCCGGCGGCGGTGACCGCCTGCCGGTAGGTGCGGTCCACCAGGTCGCCGGCGGCGAAAACACCTTCCAGCGAGGTGCCGGTGGTGCGCCCGTTCACCAGCACGTAGCCATCGGGGTCGACGTCGACGGCGTCGCGCACCAGGCTCGATCGCGGTTCGTGCCCGATCGCGACGAACACGCCGGTTACCGGCAGGGTGGTTTCCTCCCCGGTGACGGTGTCGCGCAACTGCAGTCCGGTGACGGTCGTCTCCCCGTCCACCGCGAGGACGATCTTGTTGGTCAGGATGCGGATCTTGTCGTTGGCCTGGGCCCGATTGATCATGATCTTGGAGGCCCGGAACTCGTCACGACGGTGCACCAGGGTCACGCTGCGGGCGAACCGAGTGAGGAAGGTTGCCTCCTCCATCGCGGAGTCGCCGCCGCCGATCACCGCGATGTCCTGGTCGCGGAAGAAAAATCCGTCACAGGTGGCACAGGAACTCACTCCGCGTCCCAGCAGCTCCTGTTCGCCGGGCACGTGCAGGTAACGCGCGGCCGCGCCCATCGCCAAGATCACCGCGCGCGCCCGATGGGTCTCTCCGTCAGAGGTGACAACAGATTTGATCGGTCCATCCAGCGACACCGACTGGACGTCTTCCATGCGGAGGTCGGCGCCGAAACGGAGCGCCTGCTCGCGCATCTCGTCCATCAACTCCGGGCCGGTGATCCCTTCGCGAAAACCGGGATAGTTCTCCACTTCCGTCGTGGTCATCAGCGCGCCACCGAACGAGGTGCCCTCGAATACCAGCGGAGCCAGCTGAGCACGGGCGGTGTAGAGCGCCGCGGTGTATCCGGCGGGACCGGAGCCGATGACGATCACGTCGTGGATGGTGGCGTCAGCAGAAGAGTCGGTAGTCATACGGGCCTTTCGGGTACGGAGGCGATCACGACTATGAACGCAAGCGTAAGCACTGCTGTTCCCGCCCGCTGCGTCGCACCGGCATGCCGCTAGGAGTCGGGGAGTCGGGGCAGCGTGGTGCTGGCGAGCAGACCGGTGTCAGCCGCGCTGCAATTGAGCGCGACCGCATAGACCGCCAGATCGGCGGGGGCATCGGCCGGCCAGCACCAGTAATACGCCTGGACGGGCATTGATGTCGACGGGCTGCGCGCCCAGGATCGGAGTGGATGCCGGGTAGCCGAGGCCGCTGAGGCAGGAGGCGCGTCGCGAGGGATCGGCAAACGGACCGTAGTCGGGGGCGCGCTGGAGCAGGTCGAGGACCTGGTCGTGTGAGAGCGGAATCACTGGAGGCGGCGTGGAAACTGTGATGTGCATCGCGGTGGGCGGGCCGCTTGGGGTCGGCCCGGGTGCGGTGATCAATGCGGCGGTACCGAGTCCAATCGCGGCGATGAGCGCGATCAGCCCGGCGATGCCGGCCAGGATCTTGTTCGAGTTGGGGCGGGGGCGCGCGGCGTGGGCGGCGGTGGGGCCACCCGACGTCGCGGACCGGACCGCATCGGTGATCCTGGTGGGGAGGTGCGGGGGAGGATCGCCCAACCCGGACGTGTCGGTGCCCGCCTGGGCGACGTCGCGGCGCACGCGTTGTAACGCTTCCAGGGTTGCCGCCGCCTGCGGGTCGGTGCGGATTCGGCGCCGGACTTGGGCGGCGGTTTCATCGTCGAGCAGACCGGCCTGCAGGTCGGCAAGGAGCTCGACGGTCAGCGCCGGGTCCGTGTCCGTTTCGTCCTCGGCCTCATTCATCCGCCCCAGTGTCCGCCATGGCGGGCCCGATGGCTACGGGCAGTCCCCGCCCGGCGGGTATCCGGGCCGGTCGGGCTAGTTCATGTCCACGGCGTTGATGTCGGCGTCGAGGTAGCTCAGCAGCCGCGCGAGCCGGGCCCGACCGCGGGCACAACGGCTCTTGACGGTGCCTTGGGCCACGCCCAAAAGCAATGCCGTGTCGGCGATCGAATACCCCTGCATATCGACGGCGACCACCGCGGCACGTTGCTCGACGGGAAGGCGCATCAGGGCGCGGCGCACCAGGATCGCTGTCTCGACACGGGTTGTCGCATCGGGCACCGGGTAGACATCTTCGAGTGGCACGGTTGGCCTGGACTTGGCCCGGCGCAGCCGGTCCAGGCAGGCATTGACGACGATGCGGTGCAGCCAACTGGTGACCGCCGCGTCCTGGCGAAACGAGCCGGCACAGTTGTGCACCGAGATCATCGCTTCCTGTAGCGCGTCCTCGGCGTCCTCCGGGGTTTGGCTGGTGAGCCGCGCCAGGTGGTAGAGCTGCCGATGATGGCGGCGAAACAGCTCCTCGAACGCGAGCTGTTCCCCGGCGACGAAAGCCGCCAACAACTCGGCATCGGTGCGCTGTCGCGCGGTGTCCCTGCGTTGCCGCTTGCCCCCGAAAGCCACGGGCGGACATTAACCAATGCCGGGCCGTCGAGCACTTCACCCCGACGCGCGGTGCGCTGCGTTAGGAGGCGGCCCGGATCGTGAGCTGGGAGATGGCGGAGCGGCTCTTGCCGTCCGTGGTGCCCAGCGTTGAAATCCACACCAGCAGGTTGGAGGTGGGGGAGGAGGCATTGACCGCGATGGTGTTCGAACCCGGCTTGAGTGCGGTAGCCGAGGTGAGCACGGTGGTGTCATCCAGCTTCGACGGGTTGGGAGTTGGTGACGAACGAATCTCCACCTTGGTGCCGGTGCTGGGAACGTCGAGGGTGACCGAGCCGACCACGGTGGGCTGCGGAAGTTGCAGCATCAACCCGACACCATTCTTGAAGCCCGGGAACGGAACCGGGTCGTTGTAGGTGTCGGTCTCCCAGGACGTGGTGGAATCGCCATCGATGGCCATGTCGGCTTGGCCCGGGTTATCGGCTTCACCATCCGGTGAGAAGACGGTGGCTTTGGTGGGTTTGACGACGCTGCCCGCCGGCGCCGAACTGGCGGCCGCAGAAGTGGACGCGGTGGGGGCGTTGAGGCCGAGCTGGTCCTGGTCGAGGCCGCCGCCGACGTTTCCGAACATCTTGTTGAGCACCGAGGCCAACACCAGCAGCGCTACCAGCAGAATCGCGGCGCCCGCGCCGATCCCGATCAGCAGGTTGCGGCGGCGGCGCCCGAAGGTTGCACCCGTGGGTGCGGGGGAGCGGGCGGGGACGGGCGGCGCGGGTGGTTCGATCGGGCCCAGCACCTCGGTCCGGTCGGCCACCGCGGTCGCCTGCTGTAGCAGGTTCAAAAGTGTTGAGGCGCTGCGTATCCCGCCGTCCTCTTGAACCGATCGGACGGTGACCGCCGAGATCTGGAACGGGATGTCGCGATCGACGGCGGCGGGCTCAACGGGATTGCCGGACGCATCGCGTTCGGCCGGCGCAAACCCACTGTCTGCCCCAGCCTCCGGCAGCGGCCACCGGTTGACCAGCAAGGCATACAGCGCGGCGCCGATGCCTCGGATGTCGTCCTGCGGATTGGCGTCGGGCATGGTCGCCGGGTAGGCGAGCACCACATCACCTTCGATGCTGACCCGGACCCGGCCCGGGTGGTCCAGCGACAGGGCCACGCCGGCCCGATGGGCGGCGTCGGCGGCCGCCGCGAGCGACTGCATGGCCCGGATGGCCCCGACCGGCGAGGGTGCCGTGTCGGCGACTTCCTGCAGCGAGCCGCCGCGAATCAACTCCGACACCACCAGCCCGCCGGAGGCGGTGTGCAGTACGTCAAGCACCCGGGCGACGCCCGGCTTGTCGATCCGGCTCAGTCGCAGCGTGCGGGCCAGAATCTCCTGCAGGACATCTTCGGGCAGGGTGCCATCCGGGTCGACGAAGGTCAGCGCCACCTGTCGATCCAGGGCGGTATCGAGTGCCTGCCAGAACTGCAACGGCGGGATAACGCCGTGGAAGACGAGCAGCCGGTAGCGGCCGTTGGCGATGCGGGCACCCGGGACTAGATTGACATCGTCTTGCGGCGTCGAGGGTTCCGCACTGCACTCGCGTGGAGCGTCGAACGGAATGGGTCCGCGGGTGTATCCGACGGAATCGCCGTTGGACTGATCCGAGGGGCGTTGACTCGCGCCACGGCCCCGGTCTGGGCCGGCCGGAATGTCGGGTTGAAAATCGTCGGCGACTGGCCGCGGCAGATCGATATCCGACGCGGAACTCGATGAGGCGGTGCTATCCGATGGGCGGTCGGTCACCGACGGTCCTTTCGCTATCCCGGCCCTGATCACCGGGGGTTTGCGCCGGATCAGCTCCTGGACCACATTTTCCCCCGGCAGGGACGACTTCCTTTGCTCAGGGTACGTGACGTCGTGATCGCCAGACGATGCATCCAGCACAGCTACGCTGCGTGGACCCGGTTTGCCAAGGCGCGTTCCGATCCGGTTGCGGACCACGTTGAGAGCCGCCTGTGCCTCGGGCACCTGCCCGGCGAGCAGCACCGCAATCACGATGGGCGCCATGATCACGCCCAGGATGAGTAGCCGCAGCAGCGAACCGATTCCGCCATCGAACACGGTCAACTGGCCCAGCCCGGCAAGCCGATCCACCACATAGGCCAGCAGTCCGGCCAGCAGCGACGCGGCGATGGTCACCAGGATGGTGTGCACCTCACGGGTGCCGACCAGTTGGCCGCCACCGGGGCGCAGCGCGTGTCGCAGCAGGTAGTAGCCGACGATCGCGCCGGCCAGGAATCCGAGCCCGTTGGCCAGTCCCAGATAACCGGCGACCATGTCGGGGTCATTGGTGAGGTGCGGCGCCAACACCGAGGCGCCGATCTTGACGCTGGTGATGATGATGATGATCAGGATCGGAGTCCAGGGTTGCTCGCGGGCGTAGAACACCCGCAGTCCCAGCAGCACCAGCGCATAGGGGATCAGCGTGAAGGCCGACAGTGCGATCGCCGCGCCCAGATATCCGGCGTCGACCTTGCCGAAGTTTCCGTAGGCGAACAGCGCGCTTCCCATTGCCGACCCGCCCACGGTCATGAATGCGACCGTGGGGATGAGGGTGATCATCGTCAGACGGGTGGCCAGCGACAGGTCGGCGAGCACGGCCGGGATGTCCTCGGCGGCGGCGTTGCGACTCAGCCGCGGCATCACCACCGTCAGCACGGTTACCCCGATCATGCCGAACGGCAGCATCAGCACCAGCCAGGTGTAGTTGTAGATGGCCGGCCCCGAAGCCGCGGCCCCGCTGGCGATCTGGTTGCCGACAATCAGCCCGAGCTGGCTGACCAGCACATACAGCACCATGGCGGCGGCCATGGCGCCGAACCGCTTGAGCCGGTCATCGATTCGCCACAGCGGCCGCAGGCTGATGTGCTGGCGCCCAATCGCGACCAGCAGCACCGCGGCCTGCGCGAACACGCCTAGCGTGGTGCCGACTCCAAGCACGAGCAGCTTGGCATTGCCCATCTTCACCGGATCGACGGCCAGCTCGCCGGGGACTGCCAGGTACACCAACAAGGTCGCGATGGCGACGACGTTGTTGATGACGGGCGCCCAGGCCGGCGGCCCGAACACGTTTCGGGTGTTCAGGATCGCCATGAACACCGACGACAGCCCATAGACCAGCACCTGAGGCAGCAGCAGGTAGGCAAAGGCGGTGGTCAACGGCTCGTTGACCTGTGGGTCGCGGCCCAGCATCAACCGCACCAGCAGTGGCGCGGCCAGCACCGACAGCGTGGTTGCCACGATCAGCAGCGTGGTTGTCAACGTCACGAGCCGCCGCACGAAGGCGGCCCCACCGTCGGGATCGTCCTGCTCGGCGCGAGCCAGGACCGGCACGAAGATCGCGGTGAACGTCGCCTCCAGCACTAGCGCGGCGACCAGGTTCGGCAGCTGATTGGCCACCGAGAAGGAACTCGACAGCGCCGCGCCCAAAATGGCGGCCAGCAGCACGATCCTGGCGAAACCCGTGATCCGGCTGACCAACGTCGCCAAGGCCATGCCCCACGACCGCGATACCAGCGCGGCATCGGAGAGTTCAGCGCGCTTCGGTGGCCCCGCAGCCGCCTGGCCGTAGGGCACCGGGAGCCGCTCGGGAAGCCGTCGAGGGTCCGGCGCTGAAACCGGACCCCGTGGTGCGGGCGGTCGCGCCGGAGGGCTTTCCTGCGGCGCTGGTGGGATTCGCCGCGGAGCCGGTTTCATACTCGGTGCTCTTCATCGACCCGATGGTCGGACGCGGCGTGCCGGGCGGCGGGAGGATCGGGCCGGTCCAGGTCGGCACGGTCGGGCTGACCGCGGAAGCGATGCCAAAGCCGCCGTCCCGCCAGCGCCACCAGCACAGCGGCGGCCGTCAGCGTGATCGCGAACAGCACCTTGCCGTAGGCGTTGGAATGCACGGACAACCGCACGGGTTCGCCGAGCGCCATGCCGTCGGGAGTCTTGAGCGTCACGTCGATAGCGACGCGCTGGGTGAAATTCACTTCGATCGGTACCCGAATGGGCAGGTACCCCGGCGGCAGCTCGATCTCACCGAGATCGGTGACCGTCATGCCGGGCGGCGCGTCGACCTGAAGCCTGACTCGGATGGGCACCGCCAAGCCGTTGTGCAGGGCCAGGGGCAGGGGGCTGTGTTCGGTGGCCAGGGTGTAGGAGCCACCCGGAATGACGATGGTGACCGCACCAAAGAAGTCGTTGATCGTGTTGCCGACCACCGCCAGCCGTTGCTGAGCCAAGCCGTTGCGGGTATCGGGCGGTACCGACTGGCTCAAAGCGCGCAGCATGTCCTCGCGAAGTGGTGTGGTGTACTGCGCCCCGGTCAGTCCGGTGCGGTCGTCGGTGGTCATGGCCGACGTCAGTTTCCACAGGCGACCACTCTGATCGGAGATCTGGGCGGTGACGTCATCGTCGAATCGGCCCCGTGCCGAAGGGTAGGGACCGGGCGGCTCCGGCGGCTCGGTGTGCGCCGCCGCCTCGGAGATCAGGGCCGACAGCGGCCGCGGCACCGCCAGGCCGGAGTGAATGGTGGTGGCCAATGCGGTCAGGATCAGCTGTGCGTCATCGCTGTGCAGGTCCCAGGTGGTGGGCGGGACCAGGATCTGGGTGCGTGGTGCCGCCTCCCCCCACAAGCTGCGCCACAGCATGGCACCTAGGGCGTCTTGGCGGCGTGCGGTTGGCGAGTCGTGGGCGATGTGTACCGACAGCGAGGAGTCCAGGTAGGTGGGAACGGTCGGGTTACTCCCGGCGGCCGCCAGGGCGGCGCCGACGGTCGGGTCGAACGGGGCGGCGACCACCTCAGCCGACAACCGTCGGGGTGCGGTATCGGCGGTGGCCCGGCCGCCTTCGGCGGCGACGTGCGCGGAGAAGTCGGCGGCCGCGATGGTGACCATTCCGCCGTCGGCGTTGAGGAGGTCGACCGCGCGGCTGGTCAGCGGTCCGTCCGGCAGCACCGCCGCGCCCCGTACCGACTTGACGTCGAGGATCCGATCGACGATGTCGGCGGCGCTGATGACGGCAATGTTGCTCAACCGGGGATCGTTGACGCGCTGCAAGGCGTCCAGGTCGGCCTGGGCGTAAGCCAGTGTCACCACGCATGTCCGCCGGGCCAGCGTGCGCAGGCGGTCCAGCCAGATGTTTGCGGCCGCCTGGCCGGTTCCCGGATGTGTCGGGGTGCCGGGCAATTGAGCGGGGCCGTCAGGGGAATCGGATACGACGTAGCCCGCGGTCATCGCGTTGACGGTGACGAGCAGGTCGGGGTCCACGGCCAGACAGATAGAGCGGGTGACGGTGCCCTCCGGGTCGACGTCGCGGCTGGTGGCCAGTTCGGCGGCGGAGAGCAGGGTATCCAGCCTGCCCCCGCTGGCCAGCGAGTTGGCCAGGTCGTCATCGATCAGCCGTACCGGAATGGTCCCGCCGGCAACGCCGGGGGCCAATCGAGGCCGATCGGCCAATGGCCACAGCATGGTGATCCAAACCGGCTTGTCGGTCTCGGGCGTGACGGGAGCGTCGAAGTCGGCGTCACGGTCGGGGGGCACCCCGACGACGGGCAGCAGGAAGCGCGCGTTGTCCAGACGGGCCGGCGCACCGTAGTCGGGCGTCCCGTTGACGTTGACCAGCACCGGGAAGATTCCGGGACCATCGATGGACAGCGATGGTTTGGTCAGCGAGCGCAACGGCGCCGACAGGGTGAAGCCGACTTGTTGGCCTCGCCGCAGTTCCGAGGACACCGTGAGGAAGTCCGCGGCCGGCTGGTACTGGTCCGTGCTGCCGTCCAGCGACGTGCGTAGCGCCGACGACGACGTGACCGCGGCGGCGTGTTCTAGCCGGACCATGACATCGCGAACCGGGCGGTCGCCGATGTTGGTCACCATGCCGCTGACCGTGATTACCGGGTCGCTTGTGGTGGTGACCAGGTCTGGGGTCACTTGATCGATTCGGACCTGCACGAACGGCGTCGCACCGGGCTCGCCCGCCGATGCGCGGGGCGCGGCGGGAGCAGTGAGCACTACCGCGAACCCGGCAACGATGCCGATCACGGCGGCGAGGCGCCACATCCCGGACCAAGGGAGTCGCAACGCGGTCACGGCCCCGGTCCGTGACCGTTCTTGCGTCCGGGTGGGGATCCTTCGGCTGCGTGACGAGTGCGTGAGTGAGTTTGGGGCCGTCGGCGGGGCGCGCTGGGCGGCAACGGCGGGAGCGCGGTGGGACCGTCGGTCTGCAGCTTGTCGATCAACTCGTCGGCGACTTCGGCCAGCCGACGTTCATCGGCGTAGGCCAGCCGGGACGGGAGTTCCGGAATCGGCACCCACGCGACCTCGGTGACCTCGAGATCATTGTCGGAGAGTTCTCCGCCCAAGAACCGCATCAAGTAGTGGTGCACGGTCTTGTGTACACGCCGGCCGTCGGTGACGAACCAATAGTCGATGCGACCCAGCGCGGCGAGCACGCCGCCGCGAATGCCGGTTTCCTCGGCGACCTCGCGGATCGCGGTCTGCTCGGCGGTTTCACCCATCTCGATGTGGCCCTTGGGCAGTGACCACAGCATGCGTCCGCGCCGGTCTATCCGACCGATCAGCGCCGCGACCTGCGCGTCGCGCGGTCCATCGATTCCGTCGATGACCAGGCCACCGGCCGATGTTTCGTGCACGGTCCGCAACCGGTCCGGACGGCCGCGACGGGGTAGGCGGGGTCTGCGACCCTTGGTGGGTGCTGGGTTCGGGTCGGTGGACCCGGCGTTGTCCGTATGATTCTCGGCTGAGCGTGCAGCGCCACGTCCGCGACGCCGGCCTCGGCGTCGACGTGGTTTGGCTTGTTCGCCCTCCGACACCCAAGCGATATTAGCTGGCGGGAGCGGGTCTTCAGGACGCACTCGCCGTCGCCGGCCGCATCGACGGCATTGCGGCCGGATTTCGGTGCCGGATCCGAGGGCGGCGGGCACCCGTTACCGGCCGTCTGGTCGCGCGGTGGAGTCTGGTGACTAGGCTGATCGAACGTGCCTGAAACCGTCCAGGATGCCGACCTGCTGACCGCTGCCGCGGTAGCCCTCAATCGGCACGCCGCCGTGCTTCGTGAACTCGGATCGGCCTTCGCCGATGCGGGTCACGACTTGTATCTGGTCGGTGGTTCGGTTCGCGATGCCCTGCTGGGCCGGTTGAAGTCCCCCGACCTGGACTTCACCACCGACGCCCGCCCGCAACAGATACTGAAGATCGTGCGCCCCTGGGCTGATGCCGTGTGGGACACGGGCATCGAATTCGGGACGATTGGCATCGCCAAGAACGACTACCGCCTGGAGATCACGACCTTCCGGGCCGACAGCTACGACCAGGTTTCACGGCACCCCGAGGTCCGTTTCGGCGAGCGCCTCGAAGACGACCTGGTGCGCCGCGATTTCACCGTGAATGCGATGGCCGTGCGGATCACGGCCAGTGGCCCGGGCGAGTTCCTCGATCCGTTGGGCGGTTTGTCGGTGCTGCGCGACAAGGTGCTCGACACGCCGGCCGCGCCTTCGGTGTCCTTCGGTGACGACCCGCTGCGAATGCTGCGGGCCGCGAGGTTCGTCTCCCAGCTCGGCTTCGCCGTGGCACCGCGGGTGCGGGACGCGATCGAGGAAATGGCCCCGCAACTGGCACGCATCAGCGCCGAACGGGTCGCCGCGGAGCTGGACAAGCTGCTGCTGGGCGAGGATCCGGTGGCCGGCATCGACCTGATGGTGCACACCGGAATGGGCGAGGTGGTGCTCCCCGAGATCGGTGGCATGCAGATGGCCATCGACGAACACCACCAGCACAAGGATGTCTACCAGCACTCGCTGACCGTGCTGCGCCAAGCGATCGAACTGGAAGACGAAGGACCGGACCTGGCGCTGCGGTGGGCGGCGCTGCTGCATGACATCGGCAAGCCGGCCACCCGACGCCACGAGGCCAACGGCGGCGTGAGTTTTCACCACCACGAGGTGGTGGGCGCCAAGATGGTGCGCAAACGGATGCGGGCCCTCAAGTACTCCAAGCAGATGGTCGACGACGTCTCGCAGCTGGTGTATCTACACCTGCGATTCCACGGCTACGGCGATGGGAAGTGGACGGACTCGGCGGTGCGGCGCTATGTCACCGATGCGGGACCGCTGCTGGCGCGACTACACAAGCTGGTACGCGCTGACTGCACCACGCGCAACAAGCGTCGGGCCGCGCGCCTGCAATCCAGCTATGATCGGCTCGAGGAGCGGATCACCGAACTGGCCGCCCAGGAGGACCTGGACCGGGTGCGGCCGGATCTGGATGGCAACCAGATCATGACGCTGCTCGACATTCCGGCCGGCCCTCAAGTCGGTGAGGCGTGGCGCTATCTCAAAGAGCTGCGGCTCGAGCGTGGACCGTTGACCATCGAGGAAGCCAAGGCCGAACTGCTGTCCTGGTGGCAATCGCGGGGGAACCCCTAGCGGCGGTGTGGCGTCCAAGTAGGAGTGGACTACTGCATCGGTGGCGAGGACGGAACGGCGGCCATCTGGCAGCGCCTGCCCGATCTCGACTTGGACGGTGACGGCATGCGCGATGACGCATTGGCGGACTTCGACGGTGACGGCATGGCCGACCATGGCATCTTCGACTTCGACAACGACGGAACCCCCGAAGCCGTCTTTACCGACGACGGCTCGGGGACGTGGGCGGTCGGCGCTGAGCGCGGCGGGCAACTTCGTTGGTTCGGTCTCGATGGTGTCGAGCACACCGGTGGCCCCTTGGTTGACTTCGACGGGCTCGGGCAAGCCGACGATCAGCTGATAGATACCGACGGCAACGGGGTTGCCGACCGGGCGCTGTGTCCGGAAGAGGAGGGGATCACCGGGTACGTCGATACCGATGGCGACGGCGAATGGGATGTGCGGATCACCGATTCCGACGGTGATGGGACCGCCGATGGTGCCAGCGCATTGTGAGGACTTGATCAAGGTGAATTGACCACCAAAGGTGGGCGTCACTAGCGTGGCGGCCTGGATGAGAGGGACGGCGACGCTTCGGGGACCGCGACAGGGCGTTGCCGGGCGACTTGGACGAGACAAGGCTGGCCATGTTTGTTGACACCGGACTGCTGCACCTGGGGGGCAACGAATCTCACCGAGCCGGGGGACACGCCCAAGAAGGCGCCGATCGTCTCGCGCTGGGGCCGCTCATGTCAGGAATGTTCGCCGACTTCGCCGCCGCCGATGCGTTTCACAACTCCGTGCACTCGGCGCATGCGCAACACGTGCGGAACCTGCAGGCCCATCAGGAAGCACTGACGGCGGTCGGCAGCAACGCACACTTGGCCGCCAAGGGATTCACCGCCATGGATGGGCACAACGCCCAAGCGCTGCAAGCGGTGCGGTGGGGTGCGGGTACATAGGTATCCCGAGCATCGCGAACGAACTGCAGATCCGCCGTCCAGGGACGATATCCGTTCTGGGACAAACCCTTTACCGGACCTTCGCTATTTCAGCGGCGGCCGACCCGCCCCCGGCCCTTGCGCCACTCATTGCCATAGGCCGTAGCGTCCGCAAGGTGACTTGACCGGCGATTTCTCGGTAGTAATCTTTCTGCCGGCGCGGGAGGGTTCACGATGTTGGTCGACACCGGTTTGCTGGAGAGCGATGGATGTCGCCGGACGCACGGGCATATCCAAAGTAGTGCGCCTCAGTTCGGGTGTCGAGCGCTGATGCCGGGTATCGTCCTCGATTTGCCGCCGCAGCGGGCGCGACTCAGCGCATGTCGCACGCCGCGCGCATCAACCACCTCAAGAGGCTCGAGTCACGCCACGACGCTGTGGACGGTGCGATGCAACTCCGGTACATAAGCATCCCGCTTCTGATTGCCGAGGCCGGCGGTGGCCCGTGGGCGATCAATCAGAGTCTGCAGCTTGGTCGCCCGGCCCAGATATCAGACTTAGCAACGGCATTTCACGATGCGGGCAGATCGACCACCGAGGCGGACACGGCCTTCGAGCAAGCACGACGCCGTTTCGAGACGTCCTGGAATCGGGAGAACGGCGCTCACCCGATCAACGATTCGCCCCAGGTCCAGGAGCTTACCACTTCGTTGAGATCGCAGGCTGCCAGGCTGCCGGAAATCGGGCTCCAACTGGACAACATTGCCGGCGGTCTGGCCGGGGCGCAGCGGTCAGCGACTGGCTAGATTGTGGGCCTGGAGGCGCAGCTGTGCGACATCGACAGTGAAATTGGCGAGGTGCTGGCGCTGGAACACGGCGCCCAACTGACAACTGCGGACAGGCTGGCCCTCGAGGCGATTGTTTGCGCACTTGAAGATCAAGCCGTCGGCGACACGCAATCGGCAGTGAGTAAATTGCATTCGATACGAGCGGGATACGCGGGCCTGCTGCACCAAGCCCTGACCAGTCTGAGCGCCGACGGCTTCGATCCGGCGGCTATCCAGGCCTTGGACGCCCCGCAGTCTCCGGCTGAACCCGCTGAGGTGATTGCGATCCCGGCGCCTACCGCGAGTGCCGAGGAGGTCAAGAAGTGGTGGGATTCGTTGAGTCCGCAACAGCGAGGGCGATTGATCGACGAACATCCACCAGAACTGGGCAATCTCAACGGCATCAACGCCATCACTCGTGATTTGGTGAACCAGGCCGTGATGGACGACGACATCACCCGGGTGGAAAGCGTGGCAATGCAACGCGGCGTCTCGGCTGACGACATCGTGAACAACCCGCAGAAGTATGGGCTTTCGGGCTCGGATGTCACGCGCTATCGAAATGCCATCAGGACCCGCGACGGTCTCATCTATGACCGGGAGCACGCGACCGATGACCCGAGGCCCGTCATGCTATGGGCATACGACCCGTTGGCCTTCAACGGCGAGGGCAAAGCGGCGATCGCCATCGGCAACCCGGACTATGCACGCAATACCGCCGTGATCGTGCCGGGAACCGGCAGCAGCGTGGCGCAGGGCTGGATGTCAGACCACGACGATGCAACCAACCTTTATGATCAGGCCCTCGCCGCAGACCCTGAGCACCACTACACAGCGGTGATCGCCTGGATGGGATATGACGCCCCCAACGGATTTTCCGACGTGAGAGTCACAGAGCCAGGGCTCGCGCGCAGCGGCGGTGCACTGCTGGCCAACGATGTGAACGGGCTTTGGGTTACCCACAACAGCCTGACGCCCCAACATGTCACCGTAATTGGACACTCCTACGGATCGACAACGGTAGCCGATGCGTTTGCCGGCAGCGGCATGCACGCGAACGACGCAATCCTCATAGGATGTCCTGGAACCGATCTCGCACGCAGTGCAGCCGACTTCCATCTCGACGGAGGACAGGTCTACGTCGGGTCGGCCTCTACGGACCCGGTCAGCTGGATCGGCGAATCCAGCGGTGTACCTGGCGAATTACTCAAAGGCAAACTCAGGGAGTATGGGGTGCCGATTCCGTTGGATGCCGGCTTGGGTCGTGATCCGGCCGGCGACGGCTTTGGATCAGTCCGCTTTCACGCGGAAGTACCTGGCTCTGGAACGATGGACCGACACGACCATTCGCACTACTACGTGATGGGCAGCGAGTCGCTGCGCAGCATTACCGATATCTCCAGCGGCCATCCAGACCGACTTGCGAGCGACGACCTGATTGCCGAGGGGCGGCGGCAGCCGCACGTCGGACCGTTCCGGGTCCCCGGCGTTCCGGCATACATCGATCCAGAAAGCGACCGTCCACGAGACACCGTCCATGATGACCACCACTATCCCGCTTACCAACCGCCCCGCTGATCACCGCGCCCGATACCGCACTGCACTGCGGCATATCGGGGTGGCGATGGCTGTGCTCGTCTTGGGAGGATGTTCACTGATGAGACCGCACCGTCCCGAGATCGATCAGCCGGCTCATCCGCTGTCGGACCAACAGGCCCGCGATCAAGTCATCGAACCGGCCAAACAGATCGCCAGCTTTGCAGGCCTGCAGGATCCAACCGGACGCTTCGACTTCTCGTCATGCAATGACCAAGGCGATCCGCCATATCGCGGCCTGGTCTCCATGAGCTTCGCGTGGCCCACTGACGACACCGGGGGCTATCCCGCTGCAGCCGAACCGAATACGGTCTTTCAACAGATCGCGACCGACATGGTTGCTCACGGCTGGAGTGATGGCCCTCCGCCTGATTGGCACTCCTTTGGCCGCGTCCTGAACAAGAACGGGGTGGTGGCGGTGCTGACCCAAAGCTCCGCTAGCGGAAAGGGCGGCATCCAGCTCTACGGCGAATGCCGCAATATGACCAACCATCGCCTCGAGCGCACGACGATGGGCTCCCGCATTGACGAGCAGCTCCGCGGAAAGTAACAAGCCATGTGGCATTGAGCTGGACATGGCTGTCCAGGTGCGCTGGGTGGGCCCAGGGCGGGGCGGCCAGGTGAATTGCGGACGCGCCTCCGGGTGGCTAGGTTGCCGACATGGATGCTGACGGCACGCTAGGTGCGAATGCCGCTGCGATGCTTGGCTTCGCGGAATCGCTGCATGGTGCTGCCGAACATCTTCAAGGCGAACTGGCTGAGCTCGAAGGACAGGTTGGCGACATGTTGGGCGGGTGGCGCGGCGCGGCGGGGAGTGCATTTGCCTCGGCATGGGAATTGTGGCGCCGTGGTGCCGGAGAGGTGCAGTTGGGGCTGTCGATGCTGGCGGAGTCGGTAGGCCAAGCGGGCGCGGGCTATCAGGCCAACGAGGCGGCGTCGGCGCGGGCTCTACGTGAATTGGGCCATGGCTGATCCCTTCCGGGTGGATCCCGCCTCGCTGTCCGATGCGGTAGCGCAGATGGCGGAGTTTGGTCGTCACGCGGAGGCCATGATTGCTGAAATCGAATCCCTGGTAACCAGATTGCACGTGACATGGACGGGCGAGGCCGCGGCAGCCCATGCCGAGGCGCATCGGCATTGGGCCGGTGGCGAAGCGATGATGCGCGAAGCGTTTGCTCAGTTGCGGTCCGCGGGACACAGCGCGCACACCAACTACACCGCGGTCATGTCAGCGAATCAGAGCATGTGGTCATGAGCTGATGGCGCCGCTGGCCGTGGATCCCGCGGCCCTCGATGGCGCTGGCGCCGCGGTGTTGGCTGCCGACGAGGGGCTGGAGCCGGTGATCGCATCCTCTGGTCGTGCTTCTGATGGGGCGGCAGCAAAGGTCCTGGCAGCTATGGAGCTAGCCGAAACAGGCTGTGCGGCAGTGGAGATGAGATTGGACTGTCGCTTCTACGTTTCCAACTGAATGAGAACTCACCAAGGCCGCTTCCACGGACTGTTGTGTGGTAGATGAATTGGTCGATCCGTGCAGGAATGATGAACGAACGGAGTTATCGGGTGAGTGCAGGATTTACGGGCAAGATTTTCCGCACAGCCGAGGAAGCGGAGCGTGAGGGCTTCACAGCGCCGATGGCCGATGAGATTGCACGCGCACAACGTCTTTTCGAAGAGTTTCAAGCGAAAGTAGATGCGGTAGGTCCTGATCGGGTGAAAGAAGTATCGCCCAAATTCTGGGGCGATACATCAGGTCGGGAAACCGGCATCAGCATGGATGGCTAGTTGTAGGATCCGCTGGTAACCGTGCTCAACGAACTTGTCCTCTAATCCGCGAACCGAGGTGTGGTTGGCGACTACCCAGTTGAGCACTTGGGAATTGCATAGCTGATCACAGTGCTCCTGCTGCGGGCCAGCCGGGAAATGGTGGCAGGGTGGGAAAGTCTCAGGGCTCCGGCGTTGTTGATTAGCAGGCTTGTGAGCTGGGGGATTGTGGATTGAGGAGGTCTAGGCGGCGGTTGGCGGTCAAAGCGGTGATCCGGCAGGCTTCGGCGATGTTGTCGGCGCCGTTGAGGCGGTGCAGATTGATCGCGGTGTTGCGTAGCGTTGCTAGGACCTGTGCGCCGTTTCCGGTATGTGCCCTTTGACGGTCTTCGTCGAAGGTGACGTCGCGTATCCAGTGCAGGCTGTTCTCGATTCCCCAGTGTTGACGCATCCAGGTCATGATCGCGGTAGGGCGGGCGTGCTCGAACGGCAGGCTGCAGATGGCATAGACCACCTCCACGCTGCGCTGGTCGGTGGCGGTGATCAAGCGTTCACGAGTGATCCGGATGATTTGTTTTGCGTAGGGGAAGCCGATTCCTCGTGCAGCGGTGATGATTTGCGGGGTGCGGGTCTCGACACGGCCGTGGCCGCGGGAGTCGTCGGTAGCGGCTGCGGGCACCTCGGCCCAGGGCAGCGCGGTGATACGCGCAAATATTTTGGCTTGGTTGGACTTGACGATCATCAGGTAGTGCGACTTCAAGGTGGCGCAGATCAACTTCGCGGTGACGACCTGGGTATGCATCGCATCCACGGTGACCAGCCACCGCAAGCTACCCGGCAGCAGCGTGAGCAGGGCACGTACGCAGGGAATTTCATTGCTTTTCTCGGCGACAGCGAGTTGACCGAGCACCAATCGGGCACGGTGGGCGAACACCGACACGAGATGCGTGGCTGTCGCTTTGGCGCGTAAAGCACCACGCAGCATCTTGCCGTCCAACGCGATCGGCACCAATCCACTGGGGTCGCTGCTGGCCACGTGTGCAGTGAAGTAACTGCCCATCCTGGCGTTGAGGTCGGCGGGGTCTAGCCGAGACAAAACAGCGCGGAAGGTCTTCTCACTGGGCCGCCGGAACCGGACCCCTAATTGGGCCAACACATCATCGGGAGCGGTGGCCGCCCATGTGGCAAAACCAGCATAGCCGCGCATCCCCGCGGCAGTGGCCAGAACCGCGATCGCCAACAAAGCCATCAGCGAATACCTCCGACCGCGTGGGTCCCTCGGGTCTGGCACCGAGGCCAACACATCGAGAAACTCCGATCCGATGAGCTCGCTGCGCTCACCAGGACTCCAGCGGTCGAACACCTCTGGAACCGACGACACAGGCAATACTGAAACGGTAGGCACGGGCAACTCCAGACCAACGACGAACAGTAACCAACTCGATCGTTCTCCAAATAGCCCGTGCCTACACTCCGGCCCCAATAGCGCGGCACCAAAGATCATCAACCCAGCTCACAAGCCTGCTAATCAACAACGCCGGAGCCCTGACCACGTCAGTGTCACGAGTTGTCACAACCCGGTTCAAGGTCGCTCCCGCTGCCTTCAATGCGTCGTCCTGAGAGTGCGCGTACAGCTTCATCGTGAGAGTGGCATCCTTGTGCCCAATCCACGCGGCAATCACCGCTGCTGGGACCCCTTGCAGATGCATCAAAGTCGCGCAGGTGTGCCGCGCTGCGTGCAACTTGATGTGGCGGGCACCTGCGGCTTTAACCGTGTCGCGCCAGTACCGCGACAGGACGCCCGGCGCATACGGCTCCCCGACCTCGTTGCTCACGACGTACGTCCATTCGCCAACGTTAGCGCCCAACGCCAGGCGTTCGGCTGCCTGCTGCACCTTCGCCGACCGCAGCACGTTGACGAGCCGCTCCGGCAATCGGAGGGTGCGTCGCGACGCCGCCGACTTGGGATCGTTCTCAACGGTGCGTCCAGCGGCAGACACCCAATTGTTCGTAATCGCAAGCGTTTTGGCGTCGAAGTCGATATCAGACCAGTATAGACCAACTACTTCTCCACGGCGCAAGCCGGAAAGCGCCAGCTCCCAAGCGTGAGCGAGGCGGTGACCGTCGATAGCCCCAAGAAGGTCACTGACCTCAGCTTCTGTGTACGTATCAACATCTTTGTGGGGAACCGATACACGATTCACCACCTCTGCGACGTTTCGCGGAACTATGCCCTGAACCTTAGCGTCGGCGAGTACCTGCCCGATTGTCGCGATCACCTTGTTAACCGAGTCCGGTGACCATGGCCGCCCCGTCCGTCCATTTATTGTGGTTGCGCCGCCCGCGACGAGGTCTGCGACCAGGCTGTCGACGTGGGCCTTGGCCAGGCGCTGCACAGGGACCGGCCCATAACGCTCGCGAAGGGGCGAAAGATCATAGGCCAGCTTGGCTTTCGATGATTCACGAAGGTTGTGACGGCTCGCGATGTAGTCCTCACAGAGCTCGTCGACTGTCATGTACGAGCGGGCAACAAACTCACCTTTTGCAGCGGCGCTGGAAATCTCGGCGACGGCGGTACGTGCGGCACGCTCGGTCGCGTACCGCCTGCGAGCCTGCTGCCGGCGCCCCGTCGTCGGGTTGATGCCGGCGTCAACGGTAACCTGTTATCACACAACGGCTTTGCCGGTTGTCCGGTCCTTCACCGTGATCTTCTTGATCTGCGGGGGAAGCTGCTGCCTAGTCATTGTTGTCCTCCTCGGACATTGCGGTGCGGTTCATTCCCCACAGCGACTCTTGAGCAGTGCGGATGCGGTTGCGGATAGTTGCGATCTGGTCGGCGTTGCGGTCCAACATCTGCTGAGCGGTATGCATTTCGGTCGGATCACGCTCAACCGTCCGCAGATGATGCACAAGGGAACTGCGGGTGTCCAGCGCCTGGTGAAGCAACGTGATGTTGGCGATCAGCTCCACACCGTCATTCGGCAGCGATGGCTCGCCGTCCAGCCGTCCAGCATTCATGTCGTAGACACGTGGGTTAGAGGTCTCGCCCGACACCCAGCGGATCGACTCACCGTCCGTCGTAAACACATTGGGAAGCACGCTGCTCCCGCTATCAGAAGCCACCTGCGGAAACAACAGCAACAGAGGCGGAACGTCGAGGGCCGCGGCTAGGACCAACACTTCCGCTACGTCGATTTTGCCCGAGCGCAGGTTCGATTCAATCTCCGCGATCGTCCCCCGCGTGATAGGAAAGCCCAGCTCAGCGGTCTTCCGCGACAGTTCGGCGGCGGTGAGGCCCAATGCCTTGCGCCGCCACCCCACGGCAATCCCAAACCAGCCAGCACGACCCGTCTCGTACGCCTTCGCTTGTTCATCAATGTTCGGCATATGGACGCATATACCACACTAGTTGTATCGTTCCGGAGCAGAGCACACGCTCCATGATGTAGCTTTCTGGAGGATTTCAGCTACATACAGGAACTACTATGAGAATGGACATAACACACATTGCACAGCTTCACAGCTTCATAGCTTCATAGCTTCATAGGCGCTGGGCAGAAGCTCGGACTAAGCCGCTCGACGCTCTACTTGGAAATGGAGGCCGGCCGCTTGCAGTTCGTCAAGGTTGGCAAGCGGCGGCTCATCAGTGAGGTGGCGCTGCACGCATACATTGACAGCCTCGTCGCCGAATCCGCCGCGAAGGTGGCAGTCGCTGACCCGACTCCCGAGGCCGCGGAGTGGGGGCGGTGGGGCTCCCGGAAACGATTCGGCAAGCGAAGCGTTGGGATCAGACCAAGCAGGCGTACCTCAATGAGGGGCTGTGCCACCGTTGTGCCGCCCACGCCGCGTGGGGCCACCAGAACAACGCTGGCGGCCGGACGAAGCTGCCGGCTCCTTGTGTGGGATGCGCTCCGCGACTTCGCGACTTCCCCGTGCCCACGACGAGCTCTCTGTGGCGCAAGTTCGACCGCCCGCAGGACCTGATCCGGTCGTTGCCAGCCCTGTACGAGACTCGCTTGAATTCTGTGGAGGACCGTGAAATGGCTGTCAGCGACCAGGAATCGGTGGCCTAGTGACGACGTACACGACCATGGACGACTGCGCGCTGACGCCGCTGGACTGGCGACTACTTGGCACCGCCGCGCCGAAAGACTCGCTCATTCAGGGGCTGACCGACGAGGGAGAGTCGGGCTCCCTCATTGCTCAGGCCGGTGCGGGGAAATCCCTGCTGATGCTCGAAGTGGCGATCAATCTCGCACTCGGCCGACCACTTGTTGGTGAGCCCGCTCGCGAGCCGGTCCCCGTGATGTACGTCGATATGGAGAACACGGAGACGGAACTGGCCAACCGCCTCCACGGCATGGGACACGAGGCGGCTGCGCTGGATGGCGCGCCGCTGTTCTACTTTTCGTATCCCGACCTACCACCGCTCGATACGGCGGTAGGCGGGAGGAAACTCGCCCTCGCCGCCGCACGGCATGATCCGAGCTTGATCATTCTGGACACAATTTCGCGACTGGTCGAGGGCAAGGAGGACAGCGCCGACACCTAGCGGTATTTCTATAACTTCACGATGGTGCCTCTGCGTCGGCAGGGCCGCGCTGTGCTGCGCCTCGACCACCAAGGCCACGATCTGAGTAAGGGCGCTCGCGGCTCGTCGGCTAAGCGAGACGATGTCGATGTCGATGTCGATGGATTCTGAAACGACGGGACAACAACATCACGCTCACGCTCGACAAGGGACGCGGGCTCGGGCACCCGCAGACGATCGAACTGCGGCGTTACTCCGAACCGACACGTCACCTTCTGGCATCCACGACCACGACCACCTCCAAGGTCGGCGACTGCACCGAAGCCCTTGATGCCCTTGGCGTCCCGCTCAGCGCAACCCGCGACCGTGCCGGGAAGGCCCTGCGTGAACACAACTATAAGTTCGGCCAACGACATTCTCGGCCAGGCGTTGCACCACCGAAATTCGTCCGCGTCCTGCCGGACAGACGGGCCGCGCTAGCCACATTCTCCCAGTTCTAGCCATCGTTCTGCCGTCCGTCCAATACACCCCCCTTAAGGGGGTGTGGTGGCCATGCGGACGGACTGCTCAACGAAGCCGGGTCGCGCACTCATCGAAGGGTGGGGGTACCCCCAGGCCTCCGGCGTTGTTGATTAGCAGGCTTGTGAGCTGGGTTGATGATCTTTGGTGCCGCGCTATTGGGGCCGGAGTGTAGGCACGGGCTATCTGGAGAACGATCGAGTTGGTTACTGTTCGTCGTTGGTCTGGAGTTGCCCGTGCCTACCGTTTCAGTATTGCCTGTGTCGTCGGTTCCAGAGGTGTTCGACCGCTGGAGTCCTGGTGAGCGCAGCGAGCTCATCGGATCGGAGTTTCTCGATGTGTTGGCCTCGATGCCAGACCCGAGGGACCCACGCGGTCGGAGGTATTCGCTGATGGCTTTGTTGGCGATCGCGGTTCTGGCCACTGCCGCGGGGATGCGCGGCTATGCTGGTTTTGCCACATGGGCGGCCACCGCTCCCGATGATGTGTTGGCCCAATTAGGGGTCCGGTTCCGGCGGCCCAGTGAGAAGACCTTCCGCGCTGTTTTGTCTCGGCTAGACCCCGCCGACCTCAACGCCAGGATGGGCAGTTACTTCACTGCACACGTGGCCAGCAGCGACCCCAGTGGATTGGTGCCGATCGCGTTGGACGGCAAGATGCTGCGTGGTGCTTTACGCGCCAAAGCGACAGCCACGCATCTCGTGTCGGTGTTCGCCCACCGTGCCCGATTGGTGCTCGGTCAACTCGCTGTCGCCGAGAAAAGCAATGAAATTCCCTGCGTACGTGCCCTGCTCACGCTGCTGCCGGGTAGCTTGCGGTGGCTGGTCACCGTGGATGCGATGCATACCCAGGTCGTCACCGCGAAGTTGATCTGCGCCACCTTGAAGTCGCACTACCTGATGATCGTCAAGTCCAACCAAGCCAAAATATTTGCGCGTATCACCGCGCTGCCCTGGGCCGAGGTGCCCGCAGCCGCTACCGACGACTCCCGCGGCCACGGCCGTGTCGAGACCCGCACCCTGCAAATCATCACCGCTGCACGAGGAATCGGCTTCCCCTACGCAAAACAAATCATCCGGATCACTCGTGAACGCTTGATCACCGCCACCGACCAGCGCAGCGTGGAGGTGGTCTATGCCATCTGCAGCCTGCCGTTCGAGCACGCCCGCCCTACCGCGATCATGACCTGGATGCGTCAACACTGGGGAATCGAGAACAGCCTGCACTGGATACGCGACGTCACCTTCGACGAAGACCGTCAAAGGGCACATACCGGAAACGGCGCACAGGTCCTAGCAACGCTACGCAACACCGCGATCAATCTGCACCGCCTCAACGGCGCCGACAACATCGCCGAAGCCTGCCGGATCACCGCTTTGACCGCCAACCGCCGCCTAGACCTCCTCAATCCACAATCCCCCAGCTCACAAGCCTGCTAATCAACAACGCCGGAGCCCTGGGGAAAGTCTGAACGGGGATGCACGCCGTTGCTGAGAAATAGCCGGCGCTCTAGAGGATCTGGTGCCTTTTCGACACAGGACTGGGCGTCGGCTGGCCGCGATGGCCACTCCGGAAACTCGGTGATTCGGGTTGGAGAGGCGTCGATGATGAGGGCGCCGTCGATTCGCCAGGCGCCGAAGACATCATCGACCGGTGCTGGGGCGGTTCCTTTCTGCACCGGCAGGGGTGGTCCCGTGCCACCTTGTGGGGTGGTCATCGACACCCATTGCATCCCAATCCCGCTAGAAGGAGCCGTGAATGCCGTCTCGTGCATCCAGCCATACTTCCCGTGGCCTAGATCGAGCGCTGTGGTGTAGGCCCACACACACACCACCGCGGTCACCTGCCGATCTATCTCATCAACCCGCAGGATGTGATAGCCGCGGGTACCCACGACGGGGATACCGATGGGGTGTTGGGTGTCCGGCCAGCGATCGCGGGTGCTGTGCGGGTGGCCTTCCGGAGCATTCGGTGGCACCGCCTGGGCGAATCCCGGGTACGCATAGGCGATGTCACCGCCGTAGTCCGCCAGATAGATCGACTCGAGGTAGGCGCGGACCGTGACGGCCGGTGCGGTGAGTAGATCGATGCCCGGTTCGGCACTCCATACCGCGCGCACATCGGCCAGCATTCCCGTCCAGGGCAGCTTCGCTGGCGGTGTGGATGGCTGGGGGCTGGGCGCCGGCCCGCAGCCGCCCAACAATGCAACCAGCAGCATCCCGCACGCCATCGCGAGCCGGAGCCGCCACCGTCTGAGCTTCATCTGCCTGTTCCTAGGGGTTGGGTATTTGGACCACGTCGTTGTAGTGGTTCTGCATATGCGGAATCACGGTTCCATCACCCAGCGCTCCCTGCACCGCATCCCTCAGCTTCTGGTTGTACTCGAAGGTATTCCCGCCCCCACTGATACGCCGATATTCGTCGTACGTCGCTATCCGCAGCGGACTACTCGGGTCGCCGGGAACCGTGTGCACAAAGAAGTCGCTGTCCAGTCCGCTAATCGGGGCGTGGTTTGCGATCAGCCCGTTGAGCACTTGGGAATAGGCGACGCTGTCTGGCATGTTCGCCACGATCTCCGATGTTGTCATGGCTGTCGGCGGGGCACCGATAATGTCCTGCTGCAACGCATTCCCAGCCATGGACACACCCGGACCGGAAAGCTTGCCCACGATGTTGAAGGGCGGTGGCAGCGCACCGCGCGCGATCCCGGCTCCGGTGCTGAGCCCTTTGACGACTGAGCCATACGCCGACTGCTTACGCGCGTAGGCCTCGGCTGCTAGCTGATCCCCGTTGAGCCCCTGGGCGTGGGCCGCGTTGTTGACGCCGCAGTCGACCAAGGCCTTCAAGGTCGCTGCCTGCTGCAAATCGGCATCGTGGGCGACTGCTCCCGGCGTGTGGTTGGCTACCGCTGCGGCGTAGTCGTTTTGGTCTTGCATGATCTGCCGCATCGCGGCCCCGTTGAAGATATCGGAGGTGTCGTTGTCGGTGCTAAGGACAGAGAAAATGCCTTTTGCAACAGGAAGTCTCGTCTCCACGTCCTGGTTCGTGTCCGGGGTGTGAAAGTACTGCGACAAATCATTGCTGTCACCGGCGATGTTGGCGACGTAGGGCGCCAGGCCTTTGGCGAAGTCCTGCACCAACTTCGGGTTCATCTGACCGAGAGTTTGATGTCCCGGCAGGTCGAGCAACTCGTGGGAGTTCTGCCCGAGGTATGCGGCATAGGTTTGGGCGGTCTGGCCGGCGATTCCGGCTTCCGGCCCGGTGGCGTTTTGTGTCCAACTGAACAATGATCCTGCGGCGGCACCGTCGTCTGCCCACGTTTGGTGGGTGATGTTCAGCATGAAGTCTCCGCTGGCGGCGTCGCACATGCCAAGGTCGTTGACCATCCAGTTGACGGCACCATGGTCTCGCCCGGCTGCCCAGAAAACGGCCTCGACCGTCGGGTCGAAGGTGTTGCGGGTCCAATCAAACGAGCTCATGATTTGCGCGCCCTTGTGCAGCAGGTTCTGGTCCAGTGGTGTGTTGTGCTGCAGCATGGGGTTGCCGCCTTTGACGATGTCGGCGATCGTCCTGGTCTGGTCGGCAAACAGGATCTCAGGTGCGGCCAGTGTCCGTTGCACGCTTTCGGGCAGTTGCGCGAACCCACCTTGCACCGTTTCCGACCTTTCCTTGGCACCAGGGTTCAATGGCGTCTTGGGGAAGGAGATCGTCGGCGTGCTCATCAACTGCCAGGAATCGCCGATGACATGTCGTTGGTCGTCGAGGCGTTCTTCGGCCGTCTTGAGATCGTCGATCGACATGCCGTGTTGCTGCGCCTGCATCTGACTCAACACGGACGCCTGTTCTGGCGTCAGTGGTAGATTGCCCGCTCGCTGGTCGGCGGTGATCGAATCCAGCACCGCCGCTACCCGGGCGGCAGCGGCTTTGTCGCCGGCCAGGGCCTTGTGCACATCCTCTTCGGCCTGCTGCGGAGTCTCGGGAGTATGACCGTCGAGGCCGGCTACCAATGTGGTGTCGTAGCCGTCGGTGTGCAAGTTGGACTCGGCCTGCTGCAGTTTGCCCGAGTAATCGTCACGGATGCGTTCGAGGTCGCCTATCGCGGCTCTGGTCTTGTCGATGGCCTCTTGCTCACAACCGGTGATGTACTCCTCGAGCAGGTCACGTTCCACTCGGGTCAGGTTCGGATCCCGCTCCAGCTGAAGGGCTTCGTCGAGCTGATCGTCAATACGATGTAGTTCGTCCTCGAGCGCGGCGAGAGCTGATTTGCCTGAGCGCTGCGCCTCGGCCAGGGTGGCCGCGACATTTTGCAGGTCGGCGGCGATCTTCGGCAGCTGAGCCGCTTGCACGCCCAGCGTGGTGACGGTGCGCCGTACCTCGGCCGAGTCGTTGATCGGATTCTCGCCGTTTTCGTGGGTCCAGGATTTCTCGAAGCGCTCGCGGGCCTGACGGAAGGCGGTGTCGGCCTCGGCCGTGGATTGCCCCGCATCGTGAAACGCCTGTGCAAGATCGGAAATCTGCGCCGGTCGCCCGCTTTGCAGGGTGGCGTTGATCTTCCACGGATCGCCGCCAGCGAAGGTAATCAGCGCAGCCTGGCTTATATGTCGAAGGTGCACTGGGCTATCCGACGAGTGCTACCAGCTGCGTTCGGGGTGTTGTCCAACGCGCTCTCCAGCAGCTACGGCCCTGCAATGTGACGTTGTAGCCAAGCGCACCTGCTTCCTGGCACGACATCATGCTACGAACGGCCCTTCACCCCCCTTCACCCCCTTGTCGATCGGCGGCAACATTACTACCGTGCGTCGGCGCGTCAATTCACTCTCAGCGCTGACCGCCCGTCTGCGCCCCCACTTGTCGAGCCTTCGATACACCGCGGTGGCGATGGCCATCCGATGAAGGGCGGGGTGTATTGCCTTATGAGGCCCGTCGCCGGGGCATCCGGGAGCATCCAAATAAACGGACGCGAATTCGCGCAACTTTGAACGCATTCATTAGTTGGTAGCCGCCGAGGACTAGTGACAATAGCTCGGCGGACATCGATTCTGGCCGATTCATGAAGCCGACTACGCCCAGATATCGGAAGGTGCGCGCCGGCATGAGTTCATGCTTGCCCAGTTGGGAGCAACGCGCGGGATGGTCCGCCCACCCCGCGGCAGCGCACCCAGGAAAACGTGCGTTCCGCGAAATGACCTCTCTCAAGTGTCGCCGGCGACCTCTTAGCTACCTGGTCAGTCGTCGCCAACCGTGTGGTTAGGTGACTAGTCGGCTCCTCCGAGCCGAAGTAATCTCGTCACGGGTGTCGCCATTACCGATGGTGGCCCGGCAATCGAAATGCGCGCGCAAATTCGCTGCAGCTACCCTGTGATGGGCGGGCGACGGTGTCCGCGCCCATGGTGCGCCGTGTTTCGCTGACCCGGAGGTACGGGAGTAGTGGCTTGGGTGTTTGTTTCCAGGCGGAGTGGTCTGCTGACAGACGTGGGCCGGTTTCGGCACGGCGGCGGAGGAATTCTTGACTGATCCGCTGATCCTTCAGACGCTGGCGACCTTGTCCCGCGGGCACGGGCTGTTCGCCGGTCGCTTAGTCGACGAAAGAAGCCGCCACGAGCCGCAGCTTCAGGCACTGGCCGACTCCGTATCGCAGACAGGAGGGGACCGGCTTCCCGATCGGGCCGCAGCGCGATCGCACGCCGTCGTCCAGGCCGTACGACGGTCCATCGACACCGACCGGGAACTCGCGCAGATCATGTCGATAGCCCAGGCCGATCACGCGCTCGCGAGAAGGGCCACGCGCGCCATCCTGCAGGCAGCCCACGCCGATAGCGCGCTTGCGGCCGATACGCCGCTTGGCCGGCGCGAAGCCATGGTCCGCATGGCGGCAAGACTGCGAGCCCAGCGCCGCCACATCGTGCGGTCGCGTGCACGGGCGCGACAACTGGTGTTGCGGCTGCGCCGGCTGCGGTACCTACAGGCAGCCGCTAGGCGACAGCATCATCACGTTTCACCCACGGGCCGGCCCGCTGTGTTGGCGGCGATCCGTAAAGCCCTCGATATCAAGGGTATTCACGACCCTGCAGCACGAGCGCGCTGGACACGCGGGATGGATTTGGTGGCCCGCCGAGAGTCGGGCTACAACGCCAGCGCGGTGAACGACTGGGACGCTAATGCGGCCCAGGGCACGTCGAGTAGGGGAGCGTGGCAGTTCATCGCACCGACCTTCGCGGCCTACCACCAGCCGGGCACCTCGACCAACATCACCAACCTGGTGGCCCAGGCATGCGCGTTCATCAACTACGCGCAGGGCCGCTACGGGGTTGCCGCTGATGCATCGAACCTGGCTGATCGGATCCAGCAAGCCGATCCACGTCGTTCCCCAAGGGGGTACTGAGCAATGCCGTTGAGCTTGTCCAACCGGGACCAAAACTCCGGGCACCTCTTCTACAACCGCAGGCTGCGTGCGGCGACCACCCGCTTCTCGGTGCGGATGAAACATGAGTTCTACTCCCTGGTGGAACGTCACCAGGACGGAACACCGGACATGATTGGCATGGAGGCGGTCAACCAGCTCCTGGTCAAGTTGGAGACCCACCGATTCGATTTCTGTTTCATCGGTGCGGGCTATGAGGATCAGGTCGACGAATTCCTCAGCGTGAATCCGGGTTTGGCCGGACGATTCAATCGCAAGCTGCGCTTTGAGTCCTATTCGCCGACGGAAATCGTCGAGATCGGGCAGCGCTATGCCGCGCCGCGCGCCAGCCTGCTCGATGAGGCGGCGCGCGAGATCTTTTTGGACGCGGCCACCACCATCCGCAACTACGCCACCCCGGGTGGGCAACACGGGATCGATGCCATGCAGAACGGGCGGTTCGCGCGCAACGTCATCGAGCGCGCCGAGGGATATCGGGACACTCGAGTGGTCGCCCAGAAGCGAGCGGGGCGAGCGGTGTCGGTCGAGGATCTTCAGATGATGGCCGCTGGTGATGTCGAAGCCGCGGTGCGCAGCGTGTGCGCGGACAACCGTGACATGGCCGCCATCGTTTGGTGACGGATCGCGCCGGTTGGCGAGGGCAAGCCCCGGCGCGTGGAATGGCATGTGTTCGTGCATCTTTGAATGACACCCGGACCGGTACGGCACTGTGTGCGGAGTCAGTTGCCGACGCCGCTTGGTCACAGTTCAGGATGGACAGGCTGGCACCGGGTTGAATAGCGTCGTTTACGCGCCCGTTACGTCTAAAATGCAGGCAGGACTGACACGAGCGTGCCAGAGCCTCACTGCGGCTAAAGAACGGAGTGATTCCGGGGTGCACCGGACCTTGCTGACGATGGTCGCGCTGGCGTTGCTGACCGCACCGCCGGCTTTTGCAATCGATCCTCCCTCGATTGATCCCGGCGCGGTACCACCGGATGTAACCGGTCCCGACCAACCCACCGAGCAGCGAGTGCTCTGTACCAGTCCCACGACGCTGCCCGATTCCAGCTTTCACGATCCGCCGTGGAGCAACGCCTACATGGGTGTCGGAGAGGCCCACAAGTTTGCGACCGGGGCCGGCGTGACGGTGGCGGTGATCGATACCGGCGTGGACGCCTCACCACGGGTCCCGGCCGAGCCGGGCGGGGACTTCGTCGATCAGGCCGGCGACGGACTGTCGGACTGTGATGCGCACGGCACGCTCACGGCCTCGATTATCGGCGGGCGCCCCGCACCGACCGACGGTTTCGTCGGGGTTGCCCCCGACGTGCGACTGCTTTCGTTGCGCCAGACATCGGAGGCCTTCGAACCGGTTGGCTCGCAACCCAACCCCAATGATCCCAACGCGACGCCGGCGGCCGGGTCCATTCGCAGTCTTGCCCGTGCGGTGGTGCATGCGGCCAACTTCGGGGCGGGAGTGATCAACATCAGCGAGGCGGCGTGTTACAAGGTGAGCAGGCCGATCGACGAAATAAGTCTGGGCGCGGCCATCGACTATGCGGTCAACGCCAAGAACGCCGTGGTCGTCGTCGCCGCGGGTAACACCGGCGGCGACTGCTCGCAGAATCCGATGCCCGACGCGTCGACACCCAATGATCCCCGGGGCTGGAACAAGGTGCAGACCGTGGTCACACCGGCTTGGTATGCGCCCTTGGTGCTGACTGTCGGGGGCATCGGCCAGAACGGGGTGCCGAGTTCGTTTTCCATGCACGGACCGTGGGTGGGGGTAGCGGCACCCGCGGAGAACATCATCGCGCTCGGTGATCACGGCGAACCGGTCAACGCCCTGCAAGGTCGAGAAGGACCCGTGCCCATCGCCGGCACCTCGTTTGCGGCGGCCTATGTCTCCGGTCTGGCCGCGCTGGTCCGGCAACGGTTTCCGGAACTGACGCCGGTGCAGGTGATGAACCGGATCACCGCCACCGCGCGACATCCCGGAGGCGGTATCGACAATCTCGTCGGCTCCGGCGTGGTCAATGCCGTCGCGGCGCTGACCTGGGACATCCCGCCGGGCCCGGCCTCGGTGCCCCCCAGCGTCAGACGACTACCGCCCCCACGCATCGAACCCGGCCCGGATCACCGCCCGATCACCATGGTGGCGGTGTCGCTACTGGGGCTGACGCTGGTGCTCGGATTGGGCACGTTGGCCGCCCGGGCGCTGAGGCGCCGATGAGGAACCCCTTCAGTTCAATACGGTTCCGGGTCAGCACCGGCCACACACTTGTCGTTGCGGTGCTGGCGCCGCCCTGCATCATGATGTTCCTGCACATGCGCTACTGGTGGGTGGGCATCGCGCTGGTAGCGCTGGGCGTCATCGTGGCGACGGTGACTTTTTCCGGTCGTCGGGTCACCGGGTGGGTGGCCACCGTGTTCGCCTGGCTGCGTCGGCGTCGCCGACCGCCGGATGTGCCGTCCGAACCGGTGGTCGGTGCCACCGTGAAGCCGGGTGATCACGTCGCGGTGCGTTGGCGACGCGACCACCTGATTGCGGTGATCGAGCTCAAGCCCCGCCCGTTTACCCCGACGGTCATCGTCGACGGCAAGGCTCACACCGACGACGTGCTGGACACCCGCCTACTCGAGGACCTGCTGTCGGTGCATTGCCCGGACCTGGAAGCAGATGTGGTCTCGGCGGGCTACCGCGTTGGCAACACCGCCTCCGAAGAGGTGGTGAGCCTTTACCAGCGGGTGATCGGCGCCGATCCGGCTCCGGCAAACCGGCGGACGTGGATCATGCTGCGAGCCGACCCGGAACAAACCCGCAAGTCTGCGCAGCGTCGCGAGGCCGGCCTCGCCGGTTTGGCTCGCTATCTGGTGGCGTCGGCGACTCGCATCGCCGATGGCCTGGCCAGCAACGGCGTCGACGCAGTATGCGGGCGCAGCTTCGACGACTACGACCGCGCCACCGACATCGGTTATGTGCGGGAGAAATGGTCGATGATCAAGGGCGCTGACAGCTACACCGCCGCCTACACCGCGCCCGGCGGCCCGGATTTGTGGTGGTCCGCACGAGCGGACCACACCATTACCAGGGTCCGGATTGCTCCCGGGATGCCGCCGCGGTCCACGGTGTTGTTGACCACAGTGAGAAAGCCCAAGACTCCTCGGGGCTTCTCGCGCCTGTTCGGCAGTCAGCGGCCGGCGTTGGAAGGGCAGAGCCTGGTGGCCAATCACCACTGCCAACTGCCAATCGGATCAGCGGGTGTGTTAATCGGTGAGACCGTGAACCGCTGCCCGGTGTACATGCCGTTCGATGACGTGGATGCGACCGTCAACCTGGGGGACGCCCAGACCTTCACCCAGTTCGCCGTGCGTTCGGCGGCTGCCGGGGGCGCCGTCACCGTGGGACCACACTTCGAACAATTCGCCAGGCTCATCGGTGCCCATGTCGGCGCGGAGGCCAAGGTGGTGTGGCCGAACGCGACGACCTATCTGGGCGCGCACCCTGGTATCGACCGGGTGATCCTGCGTCACAACTTGGTCGGCACCCCACGACACCGCAAGCTGCCGATCCGGCGGGTCTCTCCACCGGAGGAAAGTCGCTTCCAGATGGCCCTGCCCAAGTAGGTCCAAGTGAGCTGGAAGAGGCGGCGAAATTTTTTGGTGCAGCAAGCGGTCGTTTCAGCGACGATAATGGCATGGAGCACTAAGGAGGACGATCCGACATGAGCCAGCCGCAGACCGTAACGGTGGATCAGCAGGAAATCTTGAACAGGGCAGACGAGGTGGAGGCGCCGATGGCGACTCCGCCCACTGATGTGCCCCAGGCACCGTCCGGCCTCACGGCAGCCAACAACGCGGCCGAGCAACTGGCGATCTCCGCCGACAACGTCCGCCTATACCTGCAGGCAGGCGAGCGGGAACGGCAACGTCTGGCGACGTCGCTGCGCAACGCCGCCGCGGCGTATGGCGAGGTCGAGGACGAGTCCGCAACCGCGCTCGATAACGACGGTAATGGCGAGGTCGACGCCCAATCTGCGGGCGGCGCCGGCGCCGGCCAGACCGATTCGCTGGAGGAAACCCCGAAGGTGGCGGCCGCGGGTGAATCAGACTTCACCGACCTCAAGACCGCGGCGACAAAGCTCGAATCCGGTGACCAGGGCACGTCGATGGTCAACTTCGCCGACGGGTGGAACAACTTCAACCTGGCTCTGCAACGGGACATCAAGCGGTTCCGGATCTTCGAGAACTGGGAGGGAGACGCCGCTACCGCCTGCGAGGCCTCGCTGGACCAGCAGAAGGACTGGATACTCCACATGGCCAAGCTGAGTGCATCGCTGGCCAAGCAGGCCAATTTCATGGCGCAACTGCAGCTGTGGGCCCGGCGAGGGCACCCCACCCTGGCCGACATCATCGAACTCGAGAGACTGGCGAAAGACCCGGACTATCAAGAGCAAGCCATCAAGCTCTACGCCGAGTATCAAGAGACCTCGGAGAAGGTGTTGAGCGAATACAACACCAAGGCAGATCTCGAGCCGGTGAATCCGCCGAAGCCTCCGGAGGCGATCAAGATCGACCCACCGCCACCCGCGCAACCTCAGGGCCTGATCCCCGGCTTCTTGATGCCGCCCAGCGACGGTTCCACCGGGCTGGCGTCGGGAATGACGCCGCCGATGATTCCGCCCACCGGTGGAGCGGGCGGTACACCGGACGTCAACACCGCCGAGCTCACCTCGGCGGGTCGCGAGGCGGCGTCCAACCTGTCCAAGGGCCTCGGCGTCAAACCGATGTCTTTGGGCGGCGGCGGTGGTGGTCTCGGCGGCGTGTCCATGGGTGATGCGCCTCTGGCTGGCGGCGAGTCCGTACGACCGGCCGCGGCAGGCGACGTCGCCGGTGCCGGCCAGGGTGCTGGCGCCGCAGGTCGCGGAATGGCCGGGGGTGGCATGGGAATGCCGATGGGCGGCGCCGACCAGGGCCAGGGCGGCGCCAAGTCCAAGGGCGCTCGACAAGACGAGGAAGCGCTCTACACCGAGGACCGCGAGTGGACCGAGGCCGTAATCGGTAACCGCCGCCGTCAGGACAACAAGTAGCCGTTAGGACAGTCGTCAGGACAGTAAGGAGTCAAGGTGACCAGCATGGAGATGGACCCCCAAGTCGCGCAGGTGTTGGCGTTGGCAGCACGGTTCCAGTCGGCCTTGGACGGAACGCTGAACCAAATGAATACCGGCAATTTCCGTGGCAAAGACGACACCGAGACGGTCGAGGTCACGATCAATGGGCACCAGTGGCTCACCGCTGTGCGCATCGACGACGGCCTGCTGAAGGAAGTTGGTCCGGAGGTCGTTAGTGCGCGGGTCAACCAGGCGTTGAAGAACGCCCAGGACGCCGCATCCAAGTACAACGACGCGGCGGGAGAAAAACTAACCGCAGTGTTGTCCTCAATGTCTCAAACAATGAACAACGGGATGGTCTGATCCGTCCCTGCGCCGGGGTGGAAACAGTCCCCTCGGCGCGCCTGTCAGCGGCTTTTGGTTCGCGCTAGCGGACCATTGACGCGACCGCCGTGGTGCCTCCCTGTCGCGGCGTCTGCGTCGTTCTGCGCGCGGCTCAAGCCTGCGCGAAATCTCTCCGATACGGCGGTCTGCCGTGCTGTGGTGTCATTTTCGTCGGCCCGTCCCGATCCCCAAATTGGCGCATCTAGCTGGTCTTAAGCTCGGTTAGGCTTGTTAACCATGACGTCCGGTACCACTGACCAGCTGACGCGGCCCGCAAGCCAGCGCAACGGCGGTGCGGTGTGCGCGCCGGTCCAACGATCCACTGCGGGTACCTACCTGACAGGTCTGGTCGCTGCGGCCTGGATGCTGCGGGGAGGAGAGTAGGCGATGGGTATTCCGAGGCCGACGGGGGAGTACGCCGGGCGGATGCTCGAGGCGGGTGGGTGGCCCGACGCCGACGAGGACATCCACTACGACCGGGCTCGCGAGTACAACCGGGTCCTGCACCTGTTTACCGACGTGATGGACGCCTGCCGGCACCAGCAGGTCGAGGTGTTCGACGGTGGTGTCTGGTCCGGTGGTGCTGCCAGTGCGGCCAACGGTGCGCTGGGCGGGAATCTCAAGCAAATGGGCACGCTGCAGGACTATCTCGCCACGGTTATTACCTGGCACCAGCATGTGGCCGGGTTGATCGCCGAGGCGAAGGCAAACATTGACAACAACGTGGACGGTGCTCATCGCGAAATACGGGTTCTGGAGGGCAACGCCGACCTTGATCCCGAGGAGCGCAAGGCGGCGATCGCATCCCTGATCCGTTCAGCTCACGAGGCCAACTCAGGTCTGGTGGCCGAAGCCGCTGAGCAGGTTCTGGCATCCAGAAACTGGAAGCCGCCGCACAATGCGCTCAAGGATCTGCTGCACCAGGTGACGCACCCGGCACCGGGCATTCCGTCCGTGACCGTGCCGACACCAGGACAGCCAACCCCCGGGGCACCCGGACCCAAGCCATTCGAACCCACGCCGGTCAACCCGCACAAGCCGGTTACCCCTGGCGGCCCGGGCACGCCGGTGAACCCGACGCCGGGTACTCCGGTGGTTCCGACACCCGGCGGGCCACCGCACCCGGTTACCCCGGGCATCCCGGTTACTCCGATCACCCCGGGTACTCCGATCACCCCGGGCACCCCGGTGACGCCGATCACCCCGGTCACCCCCGGCAAGTCGAAGCCAGGGAAACCCGACACCCCGGTCTTGCCGGTCGAGCCAACCCCGGCCCCGGCGCCGGCACCAGCGCCGGCACCGCAGCCCGCGCCCGCTCCGGGGCCCGGTCCGCAGCCGGCGCCCGCCGACCCGGGTGCGAGTCCGCAGCCCGCGCCGTCGCAGCCGGGGTCGCCGTCCACGCCGGGGCAGCCCTCAACCGACCCGGCTCACGTGAAGCCGGCAGCGGCAACGGAGACGTCCACGGCACCGTCAACCCAGCCGTCGGGACCTTCGGGCCCTGCGCACGGCGACGACTCCTCGGGAGGGGCCGCGGCCGCACCTGCCGCCAGCGCGATGCCGGGCGGCGGTCGGGGAGTGTCCGCTGGATCAAGCTCGGGTCTGTCCTCGGCCGGAGCGAGTTCGAGCACAAGCCAGTCAGCGGCCTCGGGCGCCGGCTCGCGTGCCGCCGCGGGGCGCGCACCGGTGGAGTCGGGCGGCCGGGGCCCCAATACGGCCGCGCCGCGCCCGGTAGCGGCTCGCACCGCATCGCCGACCCGTCCGGCTCCGGAGCGACCCAAGCCGGACGAAAAAGAGAAGTCCGAAGCGCCCGATGCCGTTACGCCATCGCCGATGGTTCCGGTCTCGGCGGCGCGCGCCGCGCGCGATGCCATCGCTTCGGCGTCTCGTCGCAGTCAAAAGAAGGACCCCTTGCGCCTGGCGCGACGCATCGCGGCCGCGTTGAACGCGCCCGACACCTACAACAAGGGCGACTACGGGTTCTTCTGGATCACCGCGGTGACCACCGACGGCGACATCGTGGTGGCCAACAGTTATGGGCTGGCCTACATACCCGAGAATGTCGAGCTACCGCACAAGGTCTACATGGCCAGCGCTGACCATGCGATCCCAGCAGATGAGCAGGCCCGGTTCGCCACCTACCCGGTGTTGGCCGTGCAGGGTTGGGCGGCGTTTCACGACTTGAAGCTGCGCGCGGTGATCGGGACGGCCGAACAATTGGCCAACTCGGACGCGGGCGCGGCCAAGATCATCCTGGAAGCCGACGACATTCCGGAGAGCGGCAAGATGACCGGACGTCCGCGGCTCGAGGTGGTAGACCCCTCGGCGGCGGCCCAGCTGGCAGAGACCGAAGATCTGAGGCTGCTGGAGTTGCTGCCGCCGGCGCCGGCCGACGCCAATCCGCCAGACGACGAGCGGCACATGTTCTGGTTCGACCTGATGAAGCCGATGACGAGTAACGCCACCGGCCGTGAGGTCGCGCACCTGCGGGCATTCCGCGCCTATGCCGAACACTGGCAGGAGATCGCGCTGCACCAGGCCTACAGCGCGGCAGACGCTGAAGCCCAGCGGCCGGCGGTCGCCGACTGGCTGTACTGGCGTTATGTCGCCGGGCTGCTTGCCAACGCTTTGGCGGACGCATCCTGAATTCGGAGTGATCCCAGGGCTCCGGCGTTGTTGATTAGCAGGCTTGTGAGCTGGGTTGATGATCTTTGGTGCCGCGCTATTGGGGCCGGAGTGTAGGCACGGGCTATCTGGAGAACGATCGAGTTGGTTACTGTTCGTCGTTGGTCTGGAGTTGCCCGTGCCTACCGTTTCAGTATTGCCTGTGTCGTCGGTTCCAGAGGTGTTCGACCGCTGGAGTCCTGGTGAGCGCAGCGAGCTCATCGGATCGGAGTTTCTCGATGTGTTGGCCTCGGTGCCAGACCCGAGGGACCCACGCGGTCGGAGGTATTCGCTGATGGCTTTGTTGGCGATCGCGGTTCTGGCCACTGCCGCGGGGATGCGCGGCTATGCTGGTTTTGCCACATGGGCGGCCACCGCTCCCGATGATGTGTTGGCCCAATTAGGGGTCCGGTTCCGGCGGCCCAGTGAGAAGACCTTCCGCGCTGTTTTGTCTCGGCTAGACCCCGCCGACCTCAACGCCAGGATGGGCAGTTACTTCACTGCACACGTGGCCAGCAGCGACCCCAGTGGATTGGTGCCGATCGCGTTGGACGGCAAGATGCTGCGTGGTGCTTTACGCGCCAAAGCGACAGCCACGCATCTCGTGTCGGTGTTCGCCCACCGTGCCCGATTGGTGCTCGGTCAACTCGCTGTCGCCGAGAAAAGCAATGAAATTCCCTGCGTACGTGCCCTGCTCACGCTGCTGCCGGGTAGCTTGCGGTGGCTGGTCACCGTGGATGCGATGCATACCCAGGTCGTCACCGCGAAGTTGATCTGCGCCACCTTGAAGTCGCACTACCTGATGATCGTCAAGTCCAACCAAGCCAAAATATTTGCGCGTATCACCGCGCTGCCCTGGGCCGAGGTGCCCGCAGCCGCTACCGACGACTCCCGCGGCCACGGCCGTGTCGAGACCCGCACCCCGCAAATCATCACCGCTGCACGAGGAATCGGCTTCCCCTACGCAAAACAAATCATCCGGATCACTCGTGAACGCTTGATCACCGCCACCGACCAGCGCAGCGTGGAGGTGGTCTATGCCATCTGCAGCCTGCCGTTCGAGCACGCCCGCCCTACCGCGATCATGACCTGGATGCGTCAACACTGGGGAATCGAGAACAGCCTGCACTGGATACGCGACGTCACCTTCGACGAAGACCGTCAAAGGGCACATACCGGAAACGGCGCACAGGTCCTAGCAACGCTACGCAACACCGCGATCAATCTGCACCGCCTCAACGGCGCCGACAACATCGCCGAAGCCTGCCGGATCACCGCTTTGACCGCCAACCGCCGCCTAGACCTCCTCAATCCACAATCCCCCAGCTCACAAGCCTGCTAATCAACAACGCCGGAGCCCTGGGAGTGATCCGATCCCACGCCAGGGCCTCGCGGGAGACGACACTGCTGTGCGCGTGCCTGAACAAGGCCGCTGCCAGTGCGTTTTTCGAAAGTAAGTTATAGTTGATTCCGCAATTCATACACGATTCTTCTGCGATCAATTTCAGAAGTCAGTTCTGATTTATATCAGAAGTTTATTCTGAAATATCCAGGCCTGAATTTCGTGTGAGGCCCGGCGAATTCGGTGGCAATAATTGCTGGTGCCTTACGGGGCGGCTCGGCGCGGCAGAGCAGATGCGAACACCCGATGTTCGCTCTCGAGTGCGTCGGCGTGCGGACAGGCGTGCGGCCGGCCTAGCAGCATTTTCGACATGACGATGCGGGACAGCCGTGCTGGGCGGCACAACGATAGCTCGAAAGGAATCTTCGTCTCATGCACCCGGATGAAGCGGCGACCCATAACCGAAGCTTTGAAGATTTGCTCGCCCACTTAGAGCCGGACGCAGGATTGTTTGAACCTGACGGATTCGAATCGGACGCATGGGAGATCCAATTTGACGGATTCGAATCGGACGTAGGGGAGATTGAGCGAGAAGCGGAAGCGGGGGCGGCCGATAATCCCCACGAGCTATGCCCAGGAACCGTTGTTTGCGGGGCGACCCTGACCATCCTTGGTGTCATGTGGGGATGGCTTGGAGATGAGTCGCCCGAGCAGGGTGATCGCTTGGCGAGCAGTGGGTCATTGTTCGACGACGTCGGCGCCCAGGTCGCCGCCCTTGGTCCGGACGGCGGTTGGCGGGGCAATGCGGCGCAGGCCTATTGGGTTCAGAACGTCGCACAGTCGCGGCGCGCCACGCTGATGGCCGACCTGGACCGGCTCACCGCCGGGCTGGTGTCCTCCCAAGCCGATGCCGTCAAGCAAGCCCGCGAGCGGCTGTCGGTACTGATCGCGGTAGTCCTGGGTGTGCTGGTGGTTTGTGCCGGCCTGGAACTAGGGGGGCCCGAGGGCCAGCTCCCGTCCTTCCACATTGCGGTCGCCGCATGCGGTGTTGTGCAGGTTGCCGCCGCCACCACCCTGATCGGGTTGGCGAACAAGACCTCCTCGAACGCCAGTAGCCTGCGGGCGGCGACACAGCGAGCGACCGAAATGTTGGCGGCACGGTCGGCACGGTCGGCACGCTCGGACGCGATCCCCGGGTCGGCCGGTATGACGGCGCCCGATGTGGGCACGCCCCCATCCGGCGCCCGGCCGCGGTTGGATGTCGCCGGTGACACCGCGCGTATCCGCCGTACGCCCGATCGGGGTGCGGCTTACGCCGAATTATCAGATCGGAGCTGAGACCGAACCCGTCGACGTCTCGCCACCGCCGGCGCTTTCGACGGGAGCGCTCACCAGTGTGGCGTGGCCAGCCGCGGCGCCTTCTGCACCGGCCGCTGCCAGGGCGTCTTCCTCGCCCTCTTTGGTCTCGTCAGCCAGCTCCGCGTCTTCGTCGGGTTTGGTGTCCGAGACGAGCTGTGCCGGCGCTGCGCCGCCCTGCGAGGAACCCTGTTGGGCCGACTGACTGATGGTCTGCGCGATCGGTGAGGCCTGCTGCGCCATCTGACCGGCTTGCGGGGCCAGTTGCACCAGCTGGGGAATTGTGGCGGCCACTCGGGGCGACAGGGCTTCCGCCTGAGCGCTGACCGCCTCGCCGATCTGTGTCGCCGCCGCCGCGGGTACGCCCAGCAGCCCGGTCGCGGGCGCGGCCAATGCTTGCGCCACGGGCGCGCCCAATAGCCCAGCGGCGGGCGCGGCCAACGATTGCACGGTCTGTCCGGCCTGGCTCTGTGCCACAGCGTTTGTACCGCTTGCGCCTAGCGCTTGGCCGTCGCCGCCGAATTGGTACTGCGTCAGTGCATCGCCAAGGGCTTGGTCGGCCTTCGCGTAGATGTCTGCGGCAGTCGACATGCTGGAAGCGGTTCGTTTCAAGGCGGCGGTTACACCGGGCATCCCGTCGGATACCAAGGACTCGATGCCAGGCATTGTGTCGTTAATTGCAGCCGAAACCGGATCCCCTCCAGTTGCTGCTATCGGCGCTGGTGGCGCCGGAAAAACCAGCTCGGCGACCTTGCTTCCCGCAGCAATCAGACGGGCGGGATCGACGGCCAGAGGCTCAGCCATCGCAGAATCCCTCCTGTACGTAATGGGTTGAGCAAATTTTACCCGACCTGAAACAAGCCCGATTGCGCCAATTTCGGTGCGGGCCGATCCGTTGCCACGCCCGCCCTGACGTAGCCCTCCGGTGACTCAGAATCGGATGTTTCGAACCAGGTCATAGACGCCGGTAATCCACAGCAGCAGCGGGACAATTGATGCGACCATCGCGCCATCGAACAATTCCAGGGCCCGTTTCATGACTGGCGAAACGCGACGTACCTGGTTCATCGCGCCGACCGAGATGAGCGTAACGAGGGCCGCCGCGAGGTAGATCGTCAACAACAGCCAGGCATAGTGGGGATACCAAAGGCTCAGCTTCACGGCAAGCCCGGTCGGGATGGCAACCGTCGCCGCCAGCAGCGCCCATGCGCACCACGGATCCGCGTACAGCCGCGATCGGAACGAACAGATCACCGTGATCAGACCCGCCACAATCATGCTGTGTAGGAAGAAGTGGCCGCGTACCACCACGGCTATCGAACCGACCGCAAGAATCAGCGTTCCCGCGGTGACGTAGCCGACGAGCAGCTGCTTAGCCAATTTGCTGCGCTCAGTGAGCCGGGCTGCCGACGCCGGCGCGGAGGCGATGATGGCTTGCCAGGTCGGTGTCTCTTCGTTGGTCGCGTCTTGGGCGGTGATGGGATCGAGCAATTCCTCGTTGTCCACGGTCTCTCCGGGAACGGGGATGGGCGGCAGCGCGATCCGCGCGACGGCGACAGTCAGTTTGGCCGCGTTCGTCACGATGAACAACCCGAACGCAATCGCCCCGGCCGGCACCCATTGCTGATATCCGTATCCGAAGGCGACCGCCGCCGAAATGACCGCGATCGATGTAATCACCACAAACGCCGCGATGTCGTGGCGTTTGTACGGCCCGCCGCGCATCATCAAAGTGATGAACAACACCGCTGTGGCGGCGGCGGCGAGCTGGGGCGCCCCCAGCGAATGGAACCCGCGCGGCAGGGGAACGGCGATCGCTGCCGCCGCGGCGATGACGCCGTACGACGTAACCAGCAGGCTCTCGGCGAGCCGCGAGTTTTGGTAGAACCGTTTTGCGACGAAGGAACCGGCCAAGGCGGCGAGCCCAATTAGGCCGATCGCCAGCGGCCAGAACACGCTGCGCCCGGTTTGCCACCAGGCCCGCATGGCAACGGCGGTGATCGGCAGGGCGAAGAGGGGGATTGCCACGGCGAGGAAGCGTTCCAGAGCGGTGCGGTTGAACTCGGGCGACTCGTCGAGCAGCGCGATCGCGTCGATGACGTCCTCGACGAGGGGCCGATACCGCTCCGTGCGACTGGCCAAGACCAAGGTCAGCAGCGATCCGTCGACAACGCCGGCCTCATCGAGGGACTGGTCGAGCTTCAGCGGCGGGAATCCGGGCCGAGCGAACGTCCAAACGCCCTGAGCTTCGAAGTCGAAGCCGGCCAGCACCTCCGCGGGAGTGTCTTCGAGCAGATCGGCCAAGATCGCGACGGTCTCGTCGACATAGCTCTCCATGGGTGCCGCCGCGGGCAGCACCAGATCTGTCAGCCGTCTGCCGGTAAGGACGGTGACCCGGGTGGTTGCCGGCTTGGGTGGGGTTGTTCCCGTGGCGGCGGAGGGTGCGGCAACTGCAGGTGCGCTCAACGACGCCCAGCCCTTTCAAAATCGTCGGACAGAGCCGCGGCCAGCTCGAGAACCCGTCGTCGGTAGACGGGGCCAAGCTGGTCGAGATGAATTTCGGTGCCGGCCGCGATGTGCCGGTCCCATGGCAAGACCACTACGCGCCCGGGTTGGAGCTGCTGTTCAAAGTCCCGGACCAACTGCTGTTCCGACACGTTGGTTTCGCCAACGGCGACATGGTTTATCGCTACGCATGCGCGGCTCGCCAAATCCTGGTAACCGCGTTTGCGCAACCAGTCCAGCGCGATTGCGGCTTGGCGCGCACTGTCGATGGAAACGTTAGTCAAGATCACGATCGCTGAGGCGGTATCGAGCACACCCAGTGTCACCGGATCGAATAGCCCTGCCCCGCAATCGGCCAGGACCAGGTTGTAGAACTTCGACACGGTATCGACGGCCGATCGCAAGTCTTCGCCGCTGAGCCCGCGCTGCGCGGAGGTGTATTCCGCGGTGGGGAGAATCTCGAGATTGGCGGCATTGACGCTGGTGTGTGCGCGGACATCGTTGTAGTGCGGCAGCCGCGGATCCGCCAGCAGATCGGCAATCGATGATGGCGACGAACGTCCCGAACGTTCGGCGAGATTTCCGGCGCCCGGATCGGCGTCAAGCACCAGGATCCGATCCCCGCGCACGTGCGTCAGTGTGGTGCCAAGAGTGACCGTCGTGGTCGTCTTCCCGGCGCCGCCCTTCAGGCCCAAGATCGCGATCTGATACGAGCCGCGGGGCTTTCGACCGATCCGCGTGCGCAGGTCCAATTCATACTTCTCATCGGGAGAAAGGCCGAAGTTGATCCGCGTGACCGCGTGAACCCACCGCCGCCAACCCCGTTGTGGCACCGGCTTCTTCGGCTTCTTCGGCTGCTTGGCCGGGGCACCGGCGTCCGGCAGGGGCTCAGTAGCCTCAGTAGCGGGTTGAGCCGCGGCGGCGGTGCGCGGCGGCTGAGCCCTGGTGGGGCCCGGCGGTTGAGCCCTGGTTGGCACCAGCGGAGATGGTGTCGAAGCGGCCGAAGTCCGGGATTCGGCGCGCCGCCTGGCCCTACGACCATCAGGGCGCCCCGGCGCGGACTCGACGGGGGCCCCAGGGGCGGCGGGCATGGGTCCGGAAGGCCGATCGAGCGTTGGTTGGCTCTGCTGCAGCCACGCGAAGGACGCGGTTGAGCTTTCGTCCGCCGCGGGTCCGTTTCGCCTCATTGGCTCGCGCGTCGGAAGCGGCCGTACCGCGGTGGCCTCGAGGTCATCGGTTTCGGGCTCGGGCCGATAACGATGCGCCCGTCGGGCATGCCGCGAGTGCCGAGGAGCCTCGGATTTAGCCTCCGGTGGCCCTGGAGGCTGAGGCGGGCCACCGATCCGGACCCGGCGCGGTGGCGGAGGTTCGGCCGATTCATGCCGGTTTGGCGTGGCGCCGCGTGCTGGGGGTGTGAACGCCGCTGGCCTTGGTGGGGGCGGCGGGTGTCCGCTGATGGGCTTCGGTTGCCCGGGCTGGTTGGGTGGCGCCGTTGGCGGTTGAGCGCGGCGACGCGGGGGGCCCGGTGGTAACGGTGGCTCGGGCCGGGTGGGTGCCGGCCCGTTGACCGGCATGGGGGGTCGCGGTGATTTCGGTGGTGCCGCTGGGGTTTCGGCGGCCGCCGGTTTCGGTTCGTCTTCTATGTCCTGGTGCGGGTGCGGCGCGCCCTGTTGTGGTTCCGGTGCGGGTGGGGGCCCGCCGATGGGCATGGGGGGACGCGGCGGTTTTGGTGCCGCGGGGGGTTCGGCGGTTGCGTGGGCCCGTTCCTCGACGGCCTGCGGCGATTGTGCAGCAGCCTCCGGCGGCTGCGGTGGCTCTGCTGGCGCCGTCGGTTCCGGTGGAGCCGCGGGTGGCTCCGGAGATGCCGGTGGCGGCCCACCGATAGGCATCGGAGGCATCGGCGACTTGCCGCCAGGCGGGGGCCCGCTAACGGGCATTGCCTCGTCCGGAGGTTCAGCCTCGGCTGTCGGCGATTGCGGAGGTGCCTCCGGACGAGCCGGTGGCGGTCCCGGGGGTGCCGGTGGTAGCTCCGGGGGGCCGGTGGTGGCTCTGGGGGTATCGGCGCAGGCCCGCCGATGGGCATGGGGGGCAACGGCGACTTGGCGGGGCCAGCTGCCGGCTCTGCGGAGTCTGACGGCGACTCATCTTCCGCCGGCGGAAATGCGCGCGACCAGTCCTTAGGCGCCGAGTGCCCGTCGCCGTTGGGTTTTACGGGCGGCGGATACGCGGTACCAGGATCAAAGAAGGTTTGCCCAGTTTCATCATCTGGAGGTCCGGAACCCTCGGCGGGCCGAAATAGCTCGTCGTAGTCCGCCGGCATCGGAACCTCTCAGAAGCTCGCCAATAGAACGAAGCACGAGAAGGGGCGAGATTCCGAAAGGTTGAAACTCGCCCCGATCTCGTGCTTCGGTATTCTACGCGAACGAGAGGGGGGATTAAGCAAACATCCCCGTGACGTTGCCCTCGGTGGAGGACATTGCCTGACCGGCCTCGCTGATGGTGCGAGCCAGGTTCTGCAGCGCGTTGTTGAGCTCCTGGGCGGTGGAGTCCCACTTCTGCTGCACACCCTGGTAGGCCTCCGAACCGCTACCACCCCAGGCTGCGGCCAGCTTGTGCAGCGACTGCTTGCCCTCATCCAGAAGGGAATGAATGCTGCCGGCATTTCCCCCGATTGAGCTGGATGCGGCCTCAATGGCGGCGAAATTCCACTGCTGTTCTGTCATGTCGTATTGCTCCGTTTCTTTCTCGTTCTAGGGGAATCAGAAGCCCATTTGCGAGGACAGCGCCTGCTGCTGCTCGTCGTCGGCCCGGGAGTACTGGACACCGGCCTGACGGATGTTCGTCGAAATCTCGTCGAGTTCGGCCTTCTGCTTGTTGGCGGCTTCCTGGAAACGGACCACCGCAGCCTGAGCGGCGGTACCAGCCGCACCGCGCCACTGGGCCTGCAGCGAACCGGCGGTCGACTCAACCTGGTCGATCTGGGTCTTCAGGTCACCGGAGATCCGCTCGAAATTACCTGCCTCCTGCGCGAGGGTAGCGGCATCGGTCTTCATCTCTGCCATGCTGGACTACTTTCTCTCTTTCTTTCCTCGCCAAATTGTTGGCAAGTCTTCCGGCCCGGGTGGCCGGGAAGTCTGTTCGTGTTGACGACGCTCACCAGTCGTCCTCGTCATCCCAGTCGTCTTCGTCGGCCTCGTCCCGCTCCTGGGTCAGCGTCGCCGGGGCGGCCATGCCTGGCCGCGACGAACCGCCAGCACCGGCGCCAGCTCCTGCCCCCATTCCGCCGGCGCCCACCGGGGCGGCGCCACTGCTTGCCGACGATCCGGCAGCCGCGGCCGGCTGCACTGACGGACCCATCGGCTTTTCGACGAGTTCGCTGATCAGTGGCGTGCGGGTCAGGGTCCCGCCGGCGCCGGGTAGTGATTCACCGCGCAGCAGGCCCGCGCCGGTGGTCGGGCCTGACCCACCTGCCAGCGGGTGATTGGACAGCGCGCCGGCCCCGAGCAGGCCCATCCGGAAGCCTTCTTCGTCCGCGCCGTTGCCCGAGCTGCCGGTGTTGCTGAACGCCGACGTCATCTGTTGCGCCGGTTGTGCCAGCTGCTGCATCGGGCCACTCGCCTCGGCGACCTGCGTGGCGGTCTGCTGAAGCTCACTGCTCGGTATGCCGGTGACCTGTGACGCCATGTCCAGCAGCGGAGTCGACGAAGTCAGCATGCTCTGTGCCGTGGCGGGATCGAGGATCGACGTCATCGGCTCAAGCTGTTCGAACAGCGTGTTGGCCGTCGTCTCGGCCTGGTAGACATCCATCGCCAGCGCCGCCTGATTCCACATGCGGACGAAGTAATCCATCTCGTTGAAGGCGATGGGAACCGTGTTGATGCCGAAGAAGTTGGTCGCGTTGAGGATCACGTTGGTGATCTGGCTGGCAAAGATCTCGGGTAGCGAAGGCGTTGTGGCCATGGCCTGCATGTATGCGGCGGCCTGCGCACCGGCTTGTAGGCCACGCGTCTTGGCCTGGGTCGAGGCGGTCTGCAACCAGGTCACCATCGGCAGAGCGGCCGCTAGGGCTTTCTCGCTGCCACCTCCGGTCCACGCTTCGCCGAGCGAGTTCAAGCGCGCGGTCAATTCGACGGCCTGAGCGTCCAAGGCGGCTGCCAGAGCCTCCCATCCGGCGGCCGCGGCCAGCATCGGGGCCGGGCCCGCGCCGGCCATCAGGCGAGCGGTATTCAGCTCCGGTGGCATTGTGTGCCACAGCATGGTGATCACTCCTTCTTGTTGCGCCGTGTCTGGTGACTGATTTTCTACACGATGACGCTGGTTGCGCCGTCGCTGACTTCTGCAGGGTTAGGGGCGATACGGTGGGGCGATTCGCCGGCTCGGTGGATCTCCCGCTGAGCCGCCGAGCTCGAAGCCAGCAACTGGGCGCCCTCGGCGGCGAAGGCTGCGGCCGCTTGCGTCGACACCTCGTCTGCCCCAGCTGGAACCACCCCGGTCACCGACGCCAACGCTGCCGCATCGGAGGTCACACCAATGCGAGCGTTGCCGCTCAATAGTGTGCCGATGTCGGCGATCGCCGCGCCGTGTGACTTTTGTTCCATTTGCCTGCTTCTTCTCCTTTATTTGCGCTTCGGACAAATCCTCATTTGGTTGTCGCCGAAACGGCCTGCCGGTGATCGCCTCCCGGGCTTGATTTCCGTCAGCTCGGGTGATGCGTCGCTGGCAATGAAATAATCCTAACCGGGGCTTGGGGGTGCTGCGAACACTTCTTCTGGCGGCTCGATGTAAGGGGCCTGGATGACCTCTTTGCCGTCGGGCGAGACCAGAAACGCCTGGCCGGGGGGGCGCCGCTTGACCTTGAACTCGCTGGAGGGGAATTCCTGCTTGTCGCCGGAAAGGAACATTGTTGGAGCGCCCGAACCGAATGCGGCACCGACGAAGTTGTCCATGGTCGCCTTGTAGGCCTGGCTCATCTGGCAGGTCACAATGATGTGCAAGCCGATATCGGTCGCCGCCGGCAATAAGGGCGCAAATGGCGCCATCGGGGGCATGCCGCCGGCAGCGCCGACAATCATGTGCCAGTCGTCGACGAGCAGCAAAACGTCGAATCCGCTCCACCACGAACGCGAGCGCAGTTGAGCCGTCGTGAGGTCGGCTGGGGGCAGCCGATTCTTCAAGTTAGCGGCCAGGGCTTTGACGGCCTCGTCCAACGTCGCGCTGTTGCGGTTGATGGCTCCGGCCGAGAGCAGGTGTGTGTCGGGCACCGCATCGAGGAGTCCGGAGCGATAGTCGGCGAGCATGAACCGCACCTGGTCGGGACTGTTTCGAGCGCAGATGGCGCGTGCGATCGCGTGGGCAATGGTCGTCTTGCCCGACTTGGCGGCACCGAAGATGAGCAGGTGCGGGTTGGTGTGCATGTGGCTGTAAGCCACTTCCATGTCGGATTCGCGCAATCCGATCGGGATCTCCCAGCGGGTGCGGTAGTCGGATTCGGGCCCGGGAGGGTTGGGATCCAGCTCGTGGAGGTGGATGCGTTCCGGCAGAGTTCGTACCGGAGGCGCCTTGTCCGTGTGCTGGGCTGCGATTTGAGCTACGCCCGCCGTTATCGCCTCCACCAGGTTGTCGGCGCTGTGCACACCGTCGAGCCTGGGCACCCCGATCATCAGGTGGTGCTTTTCCATGGACACCGCCCGACCCGGGCGGTTCGCCGGGATCTCCCGGGTGATGCGGTCGATCTGGGTTTCGTTGACGTCGCCGAGCCGGAATTCGATCTTGGTGCCCAGGTAGTCGCGGACACGTGATTTCAACTCCGTCCACCGCGGCGTGGACAGAATCGTGTGCACACCAAAGGACAGCCCCTGTGCGGCCAGGTCCTGGACCTGACCTTCGAGGTCGGGAAACTCACTGACGAAGGCGGGCCATCCATCGATGATCAGGAATACATCGCCGTAGGGGTCTGAGGCGACGGGCTGGTTGGGGTCGTCACGCAGCTGGCGATACATCGCGATCGAGCCGACCCGGTGTTCCTTGAAGGTGGCCTCTCGTTGTCGCATCACGGCCTGCATCTCCGCGACCACCCGGTGGACTTTGTCGGGTTCGGACCGGCCCGCGACCCCGCCCACATGGGGCAGGTTCTCCAGATAGATCAGGCCGCCACCACCGAGGTCAATGCAATAGAACTGGACCTTGCGCGGCGAGTGCGTGGCAGCGGCCGACATGACCAACGTCTGCAGCAGTGTCGACTTGCCGGTCTGGGGGGCACCGCCGATACCGATGTGTCCGCCAGCGCCCGCCACGTCGACGCCCCAGACGTCCTGCAGGTGGCGGCGCGGCTCGTCCATGATTCCCAGCGCGAAGCGAAGTGGTTGTCGCCGATCGCGGGCGACCAGCTCGTCGAGCGGGGTCGGATCAACCAGCGGCGGCAACCACATCTTGTAGGCGCGCGACTCGACGGTGCTGAGCTGGTCAAGGATGACCTCACGCAACGTCCGTACTTCAGGTTCGGCAGTCATGAGCGCCGCTCCCTTTCGTTGCTTCCTGCTGCAGCATCGCCGGCGTGGATCATGGTGTCAGCGCTTCCTCGAGAACCGGAGCCGCGGTGAACTCGCGGATCTGCAAGGCTCGCTTGGCGAACTGGGTACTGGGTCCGCTGCCATCGCCGTTGGTTTCAGCGGTCGCCGGCGGAACGTATGGCCCACTGATATAGAGCGTGCTGAACTTAATGGGGTCCTCCATGCCGACCCGGAGAAAGCCGACACCGCTTTCCTTGTTGGTGATGTACTGGGCCTCCGGGGTTCCGATCACCGCTTTGGATTCATGAGAGCTGGTGGTACGCAACGCGATGCGATACGTCAGGTTGGGTTCGAGCTTGTCGATGCGGACACCGCCGGTTTGTAGTGACTGGGTGGCCAGTAGCAGGTGCACCCGCAATGATCGCCCGACTCGGCAAATTCGGTCGAACAGGCCGATGAAATCCGGGTGACTCTGCAGAAGTTCGGCAAACTCGTCCACCACAACGAAAAGTGTCGGCAGCGGCGGAAGGTCAGCGCCGCGTTCGCGGTACTTCTCGTACTCGGCCACGCCGGACAGCGCGCCGGCCGCGCCGACCTTCATCCCCGCCTGACGCAGGATCGACTGGCGGCGGTCCAGTTCACCGGTCAGCACCTCGCCCATCCGGCTTACCAGCTCGGCTTCCTCGGCCATGTTGGTGATGACAGCCGCGGTGTGTGGGAGCTTCTCCATCCCAAGAAATGTCGAGCCGCCCTTGAAGTCGGTAAGCAGCAGGTTCACCTGATCGGGGTGGGTCATCGCCACCAACGACAAGATCATGGTGCGCAGGAACTCGGATTTGCCGGAACCGGTGGTGCCGATGAGCATGCCGTGCGGCCCGCCGCCGAACTCCGCACCTTCCTTGATGTCCAGGTACATGACATTGCCGGTCTTGAGTTCGTGACCGAACGGGATCTTGAGCCGGTCTCGATCGGTGTCGGTGTACATGCGCCAACGGCCCGGGGTGATGTCCTCGACGCTCTTGGCGTTGACCAACTGATGGAACTCGGTCGCGACCTTCTTCTGGATACGTTGGGTCTTGTCGAGGATGGTTCCGGTGATCGACCATCCGGCCAACTTGCGGGCGAGGCGGGTGGCCTCCTGCGGCGTCATGCTGTCGGCGGCCGAGGTCACCAGCCGGAACTGCTGCCCAGGCAGCCGGTCGTCTGCGGTGCCGTTCTCGGCCACTCTGATGCGATAGGCGGACCCGCGATGGTTGCCCAGCGTGATTACCGTCACCCCGGCCCTGCCGTCTGGCGGGAAGCCCGCCTTGCCGCCGGTCAGGTCGAGGACCACGACGTAGGGACCGGTGGGGAGAGTGTCGGGAGCGTGGGGTCCCCGGGCGGCCAGGTCGGCCAGGCCGTCCGGGCGCGTGGAGATCATCCGGACCGGCCCGGCCCCGTCGGTTTCGGTCTGGTGCTGGACATGTGGCAGCCATTTCAACCAGGACCAGTCGGGATCCTCGGGGTCCTCGGTGAGGACGCGGATCTGCAACAGGTCGGGCGGATGGAAGACCGCCAGGTGGCAGATCATCGCGGTCAACAGTCGATCGGCTCCCGGTCGATCACCGCCGATCGCGATCGTTGGAAAACTGCGCAGCTGCACGAGTTTCGGGCAATCGTGGATCAACCCATGGGTACGCAGGAACTTGACCACCCACATGTGGCTTACCGGCTCGAGATAGGGCTGGGGGGCGGCGCTGCTGGCCGCCAGCTCGCCGCCGACCGCCGGCTTCAATAGCCGGTCCACCGCTGGCTGGTCGCCGATCCCGATGCGGGCTGCCGCATAGAAGTCGCTGTTGGCCGGCCTCGACCACTGCCGCTGGGTGCCGACGATGGACAGAAGATCGTCGGGATGGGGCGCGTGGTAGCCGAAGAACGAAACCTGGGAGGTGGCCGACGTCGTTACGCGGCCGCGCAGGCCGGCGAGATACCGCAAGTACTCCTTGCGGTTCGCATTGATCTCGGGGACCTTCTTGCTGCCGCCGCCGCTGCCCCCGGCGAGTGTGCCCACCATCATCACGATCATCATCAGGGGCATCATCAGCATGTATGGCGATAGCTGTCTGGTGCCGCCGGCCACCATGATCACGATCATGCCCAGCATCGCGCCGCCCATGACGTAGGGCAGGATCTTCTGCACGCCCGACGGCGGGATGTCGATACCGAGATCATCCGGTGGCGTGAGGCTGATCTCGCCCGGGGTGAGCCGGGGGCCACGGGTGATCGTTGGGGTGAATTTCTTTGTCGTCATTGAGGTGCTCCGGGTGTCCCAGCTGGAACTTTTCGAGGATTGGGGTCGGAGGGCAACGTTTCGTGTTCGAGCAGAGCGGCGTCTTTGGATAACACCGGACCGTCCACCAGGAGGCGAACGATCTCCCACGGTGCCGTCTTCGGTATACCCAGGCCCTGCGCCTTGGCCGAGTCGGCGTCGGGCACCCCGTAGCGCACCCCTTCCGGGTCGATGTAGTACATCGATTCGCCGTATCGGGGATCGGGTGACTGCAACTGAACAAATTTCCCGCCGTCGATATAGACGGTTGACCTGCCCTGAATCTGTTTGAGGCCGGTCTTCATGGCCGAGGGCGGGATGGGCAAGTGCCGTCCGGTGAGAACCGTCGTGTTGGGGGCCTGGTCCCCAGCGCTACGCTCCCATTCCCAACACAAGACCGGGTCGTCCGGCCGGGACATGAGGTTGAGGGTCTCGTCTGGCAGCGGTGATGCGTAAACCCGTTCGGGGATCCTGACGACCAGGCTCGGCACCACCGCGGGCGGCGCCACCAGCCCATGAGACTGAGTGGCGCGCAGTGCCGCGGCAGTGGTGCCATTTACCGCGGCGATGCCGTCGGTCAGCACTACGTAATATTGCGGCCCCTTGTCGGTGTGGATTTGAAACACCGATCCGATTACCAAATCTTCCGGAAGCCCGAGGGTGTTTGGCTCTCCGGCGGCGGGGATGGGTGGCAATTGCCAGGGGCCCCTGGCCGGAAGCGCATTGAACATTCCCTCGGAAATGGGGACCGTCTGGGCGGTGATGGGGATGCCCACGGCCGATGTGAGCGCACGATCGTTGAGGTCGATCGAGTGGCGTCCCTTTGATGTGACGATCCAGGTCTGGCCGTGATAGTCCGCCAGCATCGCCTCGTTGGGCTCGATCGGATCGATCGCGGCATCGATCCGCAGCGGCATCACCAGCAGCGATGTCTCGACCGAGGCGGAGGCGGTACCCGCCCGGCTGACGGTGTCGCAAAGGGTCCAGGTTGAAGTGGTGTCCCCGGAAACCGGGGTGGCGTAGGGGGCGCCGGGGATTCCAATGGTTTGGCCCAAGGGCAACTGGCTCAATTCGGAGGACTTGACGGTGACGGGGGCGGCAGGGCTGCCCAACACGAGGCGCGCCGAGGTCAAGTTGTAGACAGGGTGCAACTGCCCGGACAGCAGTACATAGAGCTGGTTAGTCGCGCGGTCGGTCAGCAGGTTGCTGCCACCAAGTTTTCCAGCTGGTTTGAAGTAGGCCAGCAGGCCGGCACCGGCCAAGATCAATACGGCGACAACGATGCCCAGCGCTATCGAGCGGCTGTAGAACTGCAGCGGATCATCGAACATGCGGGTGTCGCGCCGCACGATGGCATGCTCGACTCGGCGAAGCAGGAAGCGCCAGCCGCTTACCTGAACCTTGGTGGTCAGGCGAAGCCCCATGTTTCACTCTCTCATATTGAGGTGTGCATGCACCGTGGCAATTGCCTCGGCCATGTCCGCGCCGTTGATCTCTTGCAGTCTGTCCACATCGAGGGCCTCGATGTCGAGGCCCTGTGCTAGCCGCATGTCACGGTACTGCTCAGAGGCCTCGACCAATTGTCGCGCATATCGGCCGTTGCCGGCGATGTCGAGAGCCGGACGGCCCCGCAACGTACGTTCGTGCAGCGTTTTGGCTGCCTGCAGGAGTTCATCCGCGGCCGCCGTGCTCAGCGTCGAGTCATTGCCAGCCGCAATGACTTTCGCGATCTCGAGGAGCTCTTCCGGGCTGTAGGTGTCGAATTCGATACGGGTGGCAAATCGCGAGCGTAGACCCTCGTTGGTTTCCAGCAGCCGATCGATATCGGAGCTGTAACCGGCGATGATGACCACCAAGCGATCGCGGTCGTTCTCCATCCGGGCCAGCAGGGTATCCATCGCTTCCTGGCCGAACGGGTCGGTGCGTCCGTCGCGCTCCTGCACCAGGGCGTAAGCCTCGTCGATGAACAGCACGCCCCCTAGAGCCTGATCGATCGTCTTGGCGGTCTTGGCTGCTGACTGGCCCTCGTACTCGGCAACGAAGTCTTTACGTGACGTCTCGACCAGCTTGGGTTCGGCGATAACGCCTAGTCCGGCGAGCATGTTGGCGACCACCCGCGCGATCGTGGTCTTCCCGGTGCCAGGGGGCCCGGTAAAGATCATGTGCTTGCTGGGCTGTGCGACTTTCATGCCTTTGGCCTCGCGGATGCGAGCCATCATGGTCGCCGCGCGGTACCGCTCGAGCTGGCTTTTTACCCGGGATAGTCCGATTTGGCGGTCGAGTTCTCCTTGGGCTTCGGCCAACAACTTTTCGCGACCGGAATTGTCGGTCACCACGCTGGTCGGATCCCATGGATCCGAACGGGACGCAATCTGCTCGGCGTTGGTTGTCTTGAGCCGGTAGGACGGATCCTTCAACGCAGCAGAGACTTTTGGAGCCGGATGCGTGGTCTGCAACCATTCCAGCAGTGCCACCGCGGCTTCCTCGTTGCCTTGGCCCCGCCGGGCCATGGCCAGATACCACGCGATGGCCTGCGCGCAAGCTTCGCCGGCCGGTGAGTCATTGGCTTCGGTCAGTCTGCGTTCGGCTTCGGTGAACAGGCCAAGGCTGGCCGCCGCAACCCCATGGGCGACGCTGGCGGCTCCGGCCAGGAACTTGTCTGGCCACTTCCCGGCACCCTTGACTTCATCGATCACGTCGGTCCAGCGCTCGGCAGCGCCGAAGATGACCGCCTTGAGCCACGACACCAGATGCTCCGAACCGGTGACCGCACCAGCGTCGATGGCCTCCATCGCGTCCGCGTAGTTTCCTTGCGCCGCTTCGGATGCGGCGAAGCCCATGGTGATGGCCAGGGGGGAGGTAACGGGGTAGGTGATGTCTCCGTACAAACCACCTATGGGGACCCTGGCGTTGAGGGTGCTCATCGAGATCTGCGCCGTGCCTGCCAGCTGGCCGAAGTTGCGGCGCGAGTACCAGGCGCGGAACAAAGTCACCCGGTCGACATCGCCACATCGGATCCGGCCGACCCAAGCATCGCACGCTGATTCGTCATAGTTTGTGATCTCGGTGAATAGGTCCATGGACCTTGACTCCGACAGCGGAAGCATGCTGACGGCACTTTCGAACAAACCGGCCAGGCGATCAGTCATGTATCACCGTTCGTTGTAACGAGAGGTGTAGTCGACCTCGTAGCGGGTGGCGAATACCTCGGCTTCGGCCGCTTCTGCTTCTTCCGGCGTCGGCAAGTTGAGTGTCATACCGACGAACTCGCGCAACAGCGCACCTTCTTCTTCGGTCTCGTCGCTCAGTTCGCTGGCCATGGCTTCCACCATGAACGTGTGTTGTGCGGCGCGCGCCTTTTGGCGGGCCAGATCAGCGATGACAAAGATCTCTTCGGTCAGAGCGGATTCCGACATGTTCGCAGCCTTGTCGGTCACCGTAACTCGCTGGACGATGCCACCCATCATGGTCGTGACCGACACGCTCCCTTGCGGGTTGGTCACGGTGAACATCGCGATGTCGGGCTCGTCTTCCTTCTCGGTCAGCCCGTGAAGTGCATCCAGGTCGGCTCCGGCTTGCTCGGTTTCCTGGGGCTCGGGGGGCGCGTACTCGTCGAGTGCACCGAGTCCAGAGTCCTCAGACGTACCGCCGCCGGAGAAATCTAGGGCGCCGAGATCTTGGTTGTAGTCGTCGTTCCCGGGCAGGTCCACTGTGGCGTCCCTTTCTGAACTCGTAACGGAGAGGATTAAGTCAACCTCGGGTGGTGGCGTCGGCGCGATCCAACCACGAGCCTGACGGAAGCAGTTCGAGCAGACTGTCCAGCGCCCGCTGGAGATTCTGCTCGGTACCGGGGAGGAAGCTGCCGTACAGTTCCCCGTCGACTTGGCGGGGAAGTGAGACAAGCCTGCCATGTACTGAATCCAAGACCCCCGCGGCAGCCTTGGTGTGGGTGGTAGTGCCGCCCGGATGGCGTTCGCTGGCGACGATTTCCACCCAGCTCTTCGGATTGGTGACGATTTCGGTGTACAGGCGGGCGGTGGTCGGCGTGAGCCCATATCGGGTCAGCTGTGCGGCATTGGTGCACTCACCCAGTTCGCTGGCAATGCCGGTCAGCGGTTCGACATTGGCGGGTTCCGCGGTGCCCAGCACGGCAGTCACCATGCCTGCCAGGCCGACCCGCGGAGCCACCAGCTGCAGTACCAACATGTCGCCATCGCGAGCTGCGATGACATGTCTTTCGCCCTTGCGGCATACCAAGAACCGCACCATCACGCCGCCAACGTCGCGGCGCCACCAGCGGCCTTCCAAGGTGCGGTCCGCCCTGCTGAGCGTGTCGACCATCGCCGCAACCGCCGGATGCGGTTGTTCGTTGTGGTCCAACACGCCCTGCGCAGTAAGGTCGCGCGCCACCTGGTCCCAGACGATCTCTCGCAGATCCTCTTGCGGGATGTTCGGCCGGATCCCAAGCGTGACAGGGAAATCGACCAGGTGTAACCGGTCCGCGATCACCAGCATGCCGTCGATGGTTACCTCGACTCCGACGACATCGTCACCGGTGCCCGCGCGACCGGTAGCGAGCGGACCGGTCATATCAGCCAAAAATCTTGTCGATGATGCCAGCGAGCCCTTCGTCGGAGTTCAGATAGGCGCCAGCGGCCGAGATCAGATTGTTGGCCAACTTGCCCGTGACGCCCTGCAGGCCTGTCCCGGCGCTGTTGCGGGTGGTTTCGAACTCGACCAGCGTGTCGTTGAAATTCGAGGTGAATGAGCCGTGGGTCAGCTGGACCCGCGAGCCGATTCCGCTCACGACGTTGGTCGCCGATTTGAGTTCGCCGACTATCTCGTTGTGCATGCCCGCCAGCACCTTCAAGAATGAAGGCACGACGTTCAGTAGTCCTGTCATGGGGGTAGACCTTTCCTCTACGTCTAACTTTCTACTCGCTATGGGTTTGGCTCGCTATGGCTTTGGTAGGCCAGTGAGCCGCCGCCGGTTGCCCGGACTAGAGGAGGGTCCCCTCGTTACCTTGCCCTGTGTTGGTTCCCGTGTCGATGGGGGCGCGTTCCGCACCGGCGCTGCCCACGGCCGCACCGCCTTCGTCGTCTTCCTTCTTGTCGCTCACCAGGGTGGCCTGTTGACCGCCTTGGGAAGCCTGCGACGAGATCATGCTGGCCTGCTGGCCCGCCATGCTGCCCAGTTGGCCAGGTCCGCCAGCGGCCGCGACCAGGTGTTGCAGCTGGCCCATCGTCGCGGTCAGCGAACTGACGTTGGGCAATTGGGCGAAGCCGAGCAGGTTGGAGAAGCTCAGGCTGGGTAGCCCGGCGAAGCCACCCAAGAAGTCGGGTAGGGCCGCCAAGTCGGTCCAGGTGGGCAACGTGCCCCATTTGCCGATCCCGGAGAACAGGTCACCCAGGCCGGGCAAGCCGGGGAACAGGTCCGGGATGCTCGGCAACCCAGGAAGGCTGGGGAAGCTGGGCAAGCCCGGGATGTTGGGGAACGGGAAGTCGATGCCGGGGATTCCCGAGGTCGGCGGGAATTCGAAACCGGGGAGCCCCGGGATCGGCAAGTTCCAGTCCGGAATGTCGATCTTGGGTGGCCAGGTGAAATCGGGCAGGCCCGGGATGTTCGGTAGACCCGGGATGGGAATGTCGGGCAACTTGGGTGGCCACAGGTCGTCGATGATGCCCGGGATGTTCGGGAGTAGGCCGCCGATCAGCGATGGCAGGCTGGCCAACATTTCGACCAACCTGCCGAGCAGGCCCTTCAGGTTGGTCAGGTTCATCAACGTCATGATGGTCAGGTACAGCAGCGCGCCGCCGACGGCGGCCATCGCAATGCCCGACATCGGCAGGGCGAGCTCCCACGACCACAACCAGCCGAGTATCGGCACCTTTTCGAGGCCTTTGCAGACCTTGTAGACGCCGTCGATCATCTTCTTCATCGCGCGCAGCACGTCGCGGGTGTTCGACACATATTCGGCCTGATTCGAAATCAGGTTGCCGGTCAGATAGTCGACGTCACCCATCACCTTCGCGCGAAGTTCTTGAGCGATGTTCTGGTTCAAATAGGCGTCTGCCGCCTGGCCGAGCCAGTTGGTGCCCGGAATTGCCAGACCCATCTTGTCGGCGATTCCTTTGAAGAGCGTCGAACCGGTGTTGAAGATATCGCCCGGGTCGGGGATGCCTTCTCCGAGTAAAAGCAACTGACCCCAAATGAAATTACTTGTTGTCTTGCAAAGACCGCTTCCCTTTGGCGCCATTCGCGGGATTCCTTACACTCGGTGTTTCGTGCACTGTCTTTTTGTGTGTACCTTTGGTCTGTACATTGAGCTTAGCGGTGCTCCGGCCGTGGTCGACGCACGAATTTCTTGGTAGTGCGGGCATTTTCGCGCGCACAACACCAAGGTCCGCATGCTCGAATACCGGGGTAACGCGAAGGTCCTCGGTCGTTCGGACTCGAGCGATTCAAGGTGAGTTGCCACTGGGCGCCAACCTCAATTGATTTGACGGATGAGCGCTTCAATAGCCTCGGCGGCTTCGGCATGCAAAGTTTCCTCGGCTTCCGCGCGGACGATCAATTCTTCGGTCACTCCGGCGGCTTGCGCGGTTTCCGAAGTGGACAGATTCGCCCGCCGCCGGGCGGCATACAAACGCTGCGCCAGTGTGGCTCCTGGTGCGGTTGCGCTGAGCGTCATCAATTTGTCGTGATAGCGCCGAACAGCACCAAGCGCCTTGATCAGCTCCGGTGTGATGCGGCTGATGCGGGTCGCCTGGACGGCGATGCCCTCGAGCTGGCGCAAATCGGCAAGGATCGGTGCGGCCCGCTCGGTGAAGTCGGCTTCCTCGGGTGCGGGCAATGCGGCGATTGCGAGGCTGCAGGTGTCGACCGCGGCGGCAACCGCCTGCGCGATCAGCGACGCTGGGCCGTCGGAGGTCGGCGCTTCCACGCTGGCTTCGGGAGCGGGCTCTGGCGCAACGGACTCGCCCTGGCGGATCCGCGCGATGGTTCCCGCGGGCCACTGCAGGACTTCTTCGAGCTTGGCGCGGGTGCGTTCGCGTGGCCAGCTGCGGCCCTTCTCGAACGCGATCAGTGCGCCGGCATTGATGATCCCGTCGGCTGCCAGGCTGCGCTGACTGATGTCGAGCTCCCGGCGTCGTGCCGCCGCGGCGGCCCCGGCGCGAACCACACCAGGATCGGCCTCGTTGGTCTGAGAGTCCGATTGCTCGGCCGGTCGCTGTTCACGGCTGTCTTCTTCAGGCGAATTCGAGGGCCTGACGACTTCGAACGTCAACGCCTTGCCTCCAGTGGGATCGCCGAACCGGACAATGGTCTTGTCGCTGACAGCCACAGAACTTTTCCCTGTTCCGTCGACGACATTACCGTTTGGGCTGTTGGTGACGATCCGCCGTTGCCCACCATCGGAAACCGCTCGCACATGTGTCTGCGTTAACACGGGATCATCCAGTCGTGCGTTGGTCAGCGCGCCGCGGCCGACGGGTCGGTGACCGGGCGTTACCAGGCCCGGTGAGTCGCCGCCACGGGCGACTCGCAGGGCCGGCCGAGCAGTCGATTCGGCGTCGGGCATGTACGTCGATTCCTCGCTCGCGGCTACTGAGGCGGGTGGCAAGGCGCGCGTTCCGCTGACCAACATCCTAACCGTTGCACCCTTCCATTGGTATGCCTTCGCTACGTTTCTCGAACGACAGCCGGCGGGGTTCCGAAGCGACCGTTGTCTGGTTAAACCGGGCCACCGCTACGTTTGATCCTACCCCGAAGCATTGCGCAGTGGAACAGTTTCTGTCCGGAAGGGTGTGCGTCGGGGTGGGTGGAGCGCCGTGTCACCCAGCCGATTGACAGCTAATTACCGCAGGTTATGCCAGGTTGGATGCTGATGATGGCCCATCGCGCAGCGAAGTTGTAGCAGGAGGGTGTGCGGCCCTGCATCGAGAACTGTTGCATTGCGACAGTTAGTGCTATACAATCCTCGGGCAGAGGTTACGAACCTGCAACGCTTTTGCTTTATGGAGGAACGCTTAGATATGACTGCAACTGCTCTGTACGAGATTCCGCTGGGCGTTTGCACGCAGGACCCCGACCGTTGGACGACAACGCCCGACGAGGAAGCCAAGACGCTGTGTCGCGCGTGCCCGCGTCGGTGGGCGTGTGCGCGGGACGCGGTTGAGTCGCCGGGTGCGGAAGGACTTTGGGCGGGTGTTGTGATTCCGGAAGCAGGCCGGGCGCGGGCGTTCGCGTTGGGCCAACTTCGGTCGCTGGCAGAGCGCAACGGTTTCCCGGCGCGCGAGCGGATCACCGCCCAATCGGCATGATGCCCGGCCGCGTCCGCCGCTGCTGCGAGGGGTCTGCGGCGACGCCGGGGTGAATTGCCACGTAGGCAAACAGCGCGAGAAATCCAACGATTTCTCGCGCTGTTTTGCATTCGAGCATCCAGCGGACCAGAAGCTCTAGGTCTCAGACGCTACGTTTTCGGTGGGACGGGGGTCTTCATCGGCAGCGGACCGCGCGGCGAAGTGTCCGGTAATCGTTGCGGCGATTTGCAGAAACTTCAGTCGCGTTCCCGGCTCCAACTCATGGCTCACATCGATAACACCGCCGGGGCGCAGATGCGGATCAAAAGGCACCTCGACAACCTGCTGTCCATGGTCGACGAACTCGCGCGCAAGCACCGAACGCGTGCGCTTGTCGGAATGCCCGTCCGAATCGTTGAGCACCACGACGCTGCGCCGCAGCAAGCCGCTGAGTTTGCGGTCCGCGAGCCATTCCATTGTCTTGGCGGCCGCCGAGGCACCGTCCGCCCAGGGGGAGGACACCACGATAAGCGCGTCCAGGTCGCGCAACACTTCCTGAGTTAGGGGCGCGTCCATCGTGGAGCCGCAGTCAATGATCGAGATGGCGAAATGGCGGTCGAGTCGTAGCGCCGCTTCGCGATAAATCGCGGGGTCAAGTAACCGGCGACCACCGACGGCCGCCTCGCCGGGCAAAACGTGCAGGCCCGCAGCGTTTCGGCCCAAGCGGGCAACCACGTCGGCGAACGACGCCAGATTCCTATCGGCGGTCAGGTCCCAGAACGAGCCACGCGCCGTGGGATCGATCCTGCTGCTCAACCGGCCAAAAGCGGTATCGGCGTCGACTGCCACGATGCGGTCCTGCTGTCGCAATTCGGCCAGGAGTGACCCGATGCTGGCAGCGACTGACGTCTTGCCGACGCCGCCCTTGCCCAGCACACCAACCTTGTGGGTGCCGCGCAACGGGGCTCGAATGGCCGCTTCGAATTCGGCGGCATCGCGCTGCGCCGCCGATGGGCGTGGGTTGATCAGCCCAAACGACGCGACTCGAATGATGTGGCGCCAGCCGTGGCCGGTGGATGGAGGCTCGCCGGGGGTACGCGCCGGTGTGGGCTCGGCCCAAAGGCTTGGCGGTGGAACCTCCGGCATCGGTTCGTGTGGGGCAGCTTGTGGCGGGGAGTGCGGCACGGGTGCAGCGGGGCTTGCCGCCGGTGACTGTGGGGTGAGGCCCGCGGTCACCGGGGGTGGCGGCGAGTTGTGCCCGGTGGGTGGATGCGCCACCGGTGGGGGCGGCAGCTCCGGGACCGAAGGTGGCGCCGGTGGCGGCGGGGGATGCGGGTTGGCCCCCCGCGGTGGGACGGGTGAAGGCTGCGGAGTCGGCGGACGGGGCGGGGCGGGCCGAGGTGGGTGAGTGGGCGCTACCGGAGGGCCTGACGCGTCCGTCGCCGTCCGGTGCATACCGGAACGCTGACGAGACCGACTCGCGTCGGGAACGCTGGGCTGGTCCGGCCGGACCCGGTCTCGCAGAAACTCCTCGCGTTCGTTCATGGGCTCCTCGGTCGCATCAGACTGCCAATGCCAAACACCGACCAGTATCCAAGCATCGACTGGCACTCTCGCCGGCCGGCCGGTTTGGCCCGACACCCCCGTGAACCGCTGTGTTGCCCGGTTCGGGGGCTTGTGGGGGGCTTGTGCCCAGGGCTCCGGCGTTGTTGATTAGCAGGCTTGTGAGCTGGGTTGATGATCTTTGGTGCCGCGCTATTGGGGCCGGAGTGTAGGCACGGGCTATCTGGAGAACGATCGAGTTGGTTACTGTTCGTCGTTGGTCTGGAGTTGCCCGTGCCTACCGTTTCAGTATTGCCTGTGTCGTCGGTTCCAGAGGTGTTCGACCGCTGGAGTCCTGGTGAGCGCAGCGAGCTCATCGGAACGGAGTTTCTCGATGTGTTGGCCTCGGTGCCAGACCCGAGGGACCCACGCGGTCGGAGCCCTGGGCTTGTGCCCTGGGGTGGCCGATTGGCCTAGTTGGGTCCGGGCCCAGGGCTCCGGCGTTGTTGATTAGCAGGCTTGTGAGCTGGGGGATTGTGGATTGAGGAGGTCTAGGCGGCGGTTGGCGGTCAAAGCGGTGATCCGGCAGGCTTCGGCGATGTTGTCGGCGCCGTTGAGGCGGTGCAGATTGATCGCGGTGTTGCGTAGCGTTGCTAGGACCTGTGCGCCGTTTCCGGTATGTGCCCTTTGACGGTCTTCGTCGAAGGTGACGTCGCGTATCCAGTGCAGGCTGTTCTCGATTCCCCAGTGTTGACGCATCCAGGTCATGATCGCGGTAGGGCGGGCGTGCTCGAACGGCAGGCTGCAGATGGCATAGACCACCTCCACGCTGCGCTGGTCGGTGGCGGTGATCAAGCGTTCACGAGTGATCCGGATGATTTGTTTTGCGTAGGGGAAGCCGATTCCTCGTGCAGCGGTGATGATTTGCAGGGTGCGGGTCTCGACACGGCCGTGGCCGCGGGAGTCGTCGGTAGCGGCTGTGGGCACCTCGGCCCAGGGCAGCGCGGTGATACGCGCAAGTATTTTGGCTTGGTTGGACTTGACGATCATCAGGTAGTGCGACTTCAAGGTGGCGCAGATCAACTTCGCGGTGACGACCTGGGTATGCATCGCATCCACGGTGACCAGCCACCGCAAGCTACCCGGCAGCAGCGTGAGCAGGGCACGTACGCAGGGAATTTCATTGCTTTTCTCGGCGACAGCGAGTTGACCGAGCACCAATCGGGCACGGTGGGCGAACACCGACACGAGATGCGTGGCTGTCGCTTTGGCGCGTAAAGCACCACGCAGCATCTTGCCGTCCAACGCGATCGGCACCAATCCACTGGGGTCGCTGCTGGCCACGTGTGCAGTGAAGTAACTGCCCATCCTGGCGTTGAGGTCGGCGGGGTCTAGCCGAGACAAAACAGCGCGGAAGGTCTTCTCACTGGGCCGCCGGAACCGGACCCCTAATTGGGCCAACACATCATCGGGAGCGGTGGCCGCCCATGTGGCAAAACCAGCATAGCCGCGCATCCCCGCGGCAGTGGCCAGAACCGCGATCGCCAACAAAGCCATCAGCGAATACCTCCGACCGCGTGGGTCCCTCGGGTCTGGCACCGAGGCCAACACATCGAGAAACTCCGATCCGATGAGCTCGCTGCGCTCACCAGGACTCCAGCGGTCGAACACCTCTGGAACCGACGACACAGGCAATACTGAAACGGTAGGCACGGGCAACTCCAGACCAACGACGAACAGTAACCAACTCGATCGTTCTCCAGATAGCCCGTGCCTACACTCCGGCCCCAATAGCGCGGCACCAAAGATCATCAACCCAGCTCACAAGCCTGCTAATCAACAACGCCGGAGCCCTGGGTCCGGGCCCGGCGCCGGACCTGCCGGATTGCGCCATCAAGTCCTGCGTGCGTGCAATTACAAGTTGACGATTCGCCGTATATCTGCGGTCCGGAACGTTCCTGCCGGATGCCCCCGAAAAAGTGGGCAATGATTTAGCGCGTCGGGAGGGCGCAGAGCACCTGGTGGCCCATTTCAGAAGCCAATTCGGGTTTATGTTCCGGAATCTAATTCCGGTTTATTTCAGAAGATAGTTCTGAAATAAAAATGCCGGAATTTGGTGCGCGAACCATCGAATTTAGCGACGATAATAGCTATAGCACGATGAAGGGGTTTCGGCATGTCGCAGCCGTGGATGCTGGCGGTGGATCCCAGCGAGATCGTGGCCAGGGCCACCGAGGTGGAAGCCCCGATCGCTGATCCGCCCGGCGGTGCGGTGTTGGCCGCGTGCGCCCTGGGCCCGGCGGTTGCGGGGGCCACACAAATGGCGTTGTCGGCCGAGAGCATGCGCGCCTATCTGCAGTCGAGCGCCCAAGCGCGGCAACGGCTTGCGCAGTTCATGCGGGACGCGGCCAAGGCCTACGAACAGATCGACGAAGGTGCGGCAACGGCTTTGGGCACCAACGGCCACGGCATCGGGGCACCGCCGGTGCCCTCGGGTACGGACCTGCCCCTGCCCGCGCTAACCGACACCCCCACCGCACCAGCAGCGCCTCCGTCTCCATATACCGGCGTCAAACTGGCCGCGATCAACCTCAACAAGCCCGACCAGGGAGTATCGCTGAAGAAGTTCGCCCATGACTGGAATGCCTACAACCTGACAATTCAGCAGTCCCTGGGACGGTTCCGCGACTTCGAGAATTGGGAAGGTGAAGCGGCCACCGCGGTGCAGGCCGCATTCGATCAACACCGGGACTGGCTGCGCCTGATCGCGCGGTTGCGTACCACGATGGCCAAACAAGCCTCAGGCCTCGAACAAGCCCACCACTGGGCCATCGGCCAACACCCGACATTGGCTGATATCACCACATTAGAAGACGTCCTTCGTGACCCCAGGGTGCCCGATAAAAACCGTTTATGAAGGTCTACGCGCAATGTCAGAAGAAATCCGAGGAAGTGCTGACCGGATACGCCACCAGGACAATCACCGAGCCCGTACAACCACCCCGACCACCGGCAGCCCTCACCCACAACGACCCCAAACCCCCACCCCCGCTACCACCCCTCCCGCCTAGCGGGGACCCCACACTGCCCTTCACCGGCACACCACCGATGCCGACGATGCCGTTCACCCCACCCCCGCCGCAACCCCCGACACCACTGAAGCCGCCCGCGCCGCCGCCACACTCGCCACCGGCCCCACCGTCAAACCCGCCGCACTCGGCGAAAGCGCCGGCGCCGCGATCCCCTTGACCGCCCCCCTAGGCGCGGGCCCCACACCCCCGGGTGCACCAGGCGCCCTGGGCCCCGGCACCACCCCCACCGGCCGCCCCCCCGGGCGCCGGCCCCATGGCAGGCATGCCCCTAGGCACCAACAGCCCAGCCCACACCACCAAAACCAAACGCACCCACCAAGACGACCGAGCCCTCTACACCGAACAACGCCCCTGGACCGAAGCACTCATCGGCCCCGCCCGACCCCACCTCACCACCACAACCACCACGGAGCACAAACCATGAACCTCGACCCCACCGCCGCACACCTGCTCGCAGGGCTCACCCAATTCCACACCGCCCTACAAAACCGCTTCCACCAAATGAACGCCGGCAACTTCAAAGCCTCAGACAACACCCACACCGTCGAGGTCACCCTCAACGGATACAACTGGCTCACCGGCATCCGCATCCAAGACGGCCTCCTCAAACAACTCGGCTCCCAAGGCGTCGCCCACCGCGTCAACCAAGCCCTCCACAACGCCAAACAAGCCGTTCACGCCTACGGCAACGCCGCCAACCACGCCCTGGCCACCACCTTGGCCACCCTCGCCACCGCCATCAACCAAACCCACCCCTAACCACACCAAACCGAAAGCGACGCCACACTGACGAAAAGCGAAGTTCAGCCGATGAATGACATGTTGACGTTGCAGCCCGACGTCGTGAACCGGCTTGCCAGCGGGCACGACGCCACCGCAACAAGTCTGCGGGCAGCGACGGCGGCGCCCGCCGGGATCGGTGCGACAGTCGCCGAGACCCACGGCCCATTCACCTCGACCTTCAACAATGCACTAAGCGCCTACGAGGCAGTCTGCGCTAGCGCGGGGCGAGCCCTGGAGGGGGTCGCTGATGGGCTTTCCACGAATCTGACCCGGGCGTTCGCCGCCTACGCCGATACGGACCAACGTGGCGCCGAGATCCTCGACGAGCAGATTGACAACTGATGTTCCCGCTCGGCGTGTGGCCAGACCACGCCGAGGCCCAAACCTCGGGCTAGCTTCTCGCCACGCCCGCAACCCATCTCAGAAAGGCATGTCATGACCGACCAGCCCGGGTACGACGCCCATAACTATCTAGCGGGACTGGGTTTCTCCGGCCCCGCAACCGGAGAGACCGACTCCGCCATCGACGCGTTGCTCAGCTACGCACCGGCCCAACCCGAGGACACCGGATCCGACATGTCAGCAATCCTTGGCGCGACCGAGGAGGACAAAACCGATGAGTGCGAACTGTTCACGGTAACCAATCCTCAAGGGAGCGTTTCGGTGTCGGCCGTCATGGGCGGAGACATCCACCGGGTCGAGCTGTCGGACAAGGTCGACAACATGTCCGAACCGAGGCTTGCCGAGGAGATATTTGTTCTTGCGGACCTGGCCCGGCAGAAGGCGCGGGCCGCGCAGCACGCCTTCATGCTCCAAGGCATGGATGAAGTGAACGACGAAGAACAACGCGCCGTACTGCGCGAAATCGTTGAGAAGACAATGAACTTGCCGACGCCCGAGCAGGCGGCCGCGGCAGAAGAAGAGGTGTTCGCCACCCGATACAAGAACGACTTCACTGCAACAACTGGCTAGTCCCGATCGCCGCCCGTGAACCAAGACCACGGCGGCTCGGACGGGCACAGTTGCGGCGGCCCGACCGAATAGGCCACGCTATGCCGTCGCAGAGATCGGGCAACGCAGCCAATTCGTTTTGTCCCGGTACAGGTCAGCCAGGTCTAGCGAATCGGGGACCATGATGGGCATGGTTGGCAAAGCCGGTCAGGTCAGTAGGCGCTGCCGGTGGGGGCGGGTTTGGGTGTCCAGTGGTGCGCGTTCACTGCTGCTGGTGGTGGCTGCGGTGGCGGTGTCGGGGGTGTTGGTGGCGTCGTCTCGGGAGAGGTGATCGGCCGGCGTGGTGTGCTGTTGGGCCGGTTGAGTCGTGGTGCTGGTGGGTCCGGCGAGGTTGGTGAGTTGGCTCAGGGTGGTGCTGAGTTGAGCGATCGTGGGCAGGCCGGCCAGCGTGCTGGTTGGGTCGGGCAGGTTTGTGGGATCGGGCAGGGTTGGCAGGCCGGTCAATGCGGTGATGGGTAGCTGCGGTGCGCCGAAGTCGGGGAAGCCCGCGCCGGCCCCGGTGGCCAGGTGAAACTCGGGGGCACCGGGTAACTCGGCCAACGTCGACTGCAGATCGGGAAGCTGCGGTGGGGTGGGGCCGGTGGCCTCGGTGAGATCGAACTCCGACAGGGAATGTATTGGTGGAAAGGTCATCTCGGGCGGACCGGGAACTGTGTCCGCCCCGGTGGTCAGGGCCGCCGCCATGGCGGTCAATCGCTGCGTCGCCGCCTGCACGGCGCTGGCATCCTGCGACTTCGTGGCCGCCAACACACCCAGGGCGGTAGCGGCCGTAAACACCGCCATAGTGCATATGGGTATTGCGATATGGAAGGACAGGATTTGGCCCTCGGGCCCGTGCAGCTCCAAGCCAATGCAAACCACAAGCAAGACCAAGACAATCCAAATTTCGGCCGATAGCAGGTCGCGTGCCCGCTTCACGGCGTCGGCCTGGGATGACACCAGCTCGCCGGTGAGCCGGTCCAGATCAGCGACCAGCGTGGTGTGTTGGGATTGGGCGAGGTTCTTGGCGCCATAGGCCCGCGCTGCGTTGCCCCGCCAACCGCCGTCGGGATCAAGGGTCGCGATCTGGGTGCTGACACCGTCGAACATCGATCCACTGCGGTCCAGGGATTCGCCCCGGGACGGGCCGGCCTCTCCAAGCAATGCCAGTAGAAGGCCGAGGATGCCCTCGGTCACCCCGCAAACAACGCTTCCTCGACGCGCCCAAGGGGAATTGTCGGGCGCCCCCTCCTGCGCCGGCGGCGGATTTCCGCCTCCCTCTTGGATGTCTTGGAAGTTCTGCAGATTTCCATCTCCGCGTACCCATCGCGAGATTCCCTGAACCAAACGCTGAAGTTGACTGAGATACATGAGATGAACGTTCCTTTCGGGCCCACGTTGTGCCGGCCGCCCCCAGTTATCGGTGTGACCAGTTGGGCTCACACGATGTGGTCTAGGCGGTGTTGGGTGGGGTGGGTTGTGGTGTGCAGGGGTGCGCGTTCGCCGCTGCTGGTGGCTGCGGTGGCGGCGTCGGTGTCGGGGGTTTCGTCTGTGGTGTGGTGATCGGTCAGGGTGGTGTGCTGATGGGCGCCCTGTTGGGCCAGGGTGGAGATCATTTGTGCGTGTTGGGTGGCGGTGTTGGTGAGTTGGCTCAGGGTGGTGCTGAGTTGAGCGATCGTGGGCAGGGTTGGTAGGCCGGTCAGCGCGGGGATGGGCAGCTGTGGTGCGCCGAAGTCGGGCAAGCCCGCGCCGGCCGCGGTGGGCAGGTGAAATTCGGGGGCGCCGGGTAGGTCGGCGAAAGCCGAGTCCAGATCGGGGAGGTGCGGCGGGGAGGCGGCGCTGCTATCGATGAGATCGAACTCCGACAGGGAATGCGCTGGGGGCAGGCTCATTTCGGGTGCACCGGGGATCATGTCCGACCGTGTAGGCACCCCCGCCGCCATGTCGGACAGTCGCTGCGTCGTCGTCTGCAGACTGCCGGCCCTGCGCGACGTCTTCTTCGCCAAGTCGTGCAGAACAAGAGCAGAGATACCCAGCACGGCACCGCATACGACTACGGCGAAGTTGAAGGAGAGTAGCTGGCCCTCGGGGCCCTGAAGTTCTATGCCGAGGCAAATCAATAGGTAGGCCGAGACAAAGCCTATTGCTGCCCACAGTGCGGTGCGGGCTTGCTTCACGTCGTCGGCTTGGGAGGACACCAGCTCGGCGGCGAGCCGGTCCAGATCAGCCATCAGCGTGGAGTGTCGGGACTGGGCGAGGGTGTGGGCCCCGTAGGCGTGGGCCGCGCAGCCCTGCCAACCGCTGTCGGGAACAAGAGCCGCGATCTGGGCGCCGAGGTCGTCGAACATCGCCGCGCCTTTGACCAGGCAACCACCTTGGTCGGGGGACGCATGTCCAAGCCATGCCAGTTCGCCGCCAAGGATGCAGTCGGTCACCAGGCAAACAACGCTGCCTCGGCGCAGCCGTTGGGGATTTTCTTCGTTCCCCTCTGCGTCTTCTGCGATCAGTCGTCGAATCAGATTCCTCATTGTTCCGTTGAGGTTCATGCGTTGAACTTTCCTTCGGTTTCACGTGGAGCCGGCTGTTGAAGGTTGATCGGTGGTGTGATCTGTGTGGCCTCACACGACGACGTCTTGGTGTTGTTGGGTGGGGCGGGTTGTGCTGCCCAGGCGCGCGCGCTCGCCGCTGGTGGTGGTGGCTGCGGTGGCGGTGTCGGGGGTGTTGGTGGCGTCGTCTTGGGTGAGGTGATCGGCCGCGGTGGTGTGCTGTTGGGCCGGTTGGGTCGTGGCGCTGGTGGGCCCGTCGAGGTTGGTGAGTTGGCTCAGGGTGGTGCTGAGTTGAGCGATCATGGGCAGGGTTGGCAGGCCGGTCAATGCGGTGATGGGCAGCTGCGGTGCGCCGAAGTCGGGGAAGCCCACCCCGGCCCCGGTGGCCAGGTGAAACTCGGGGGCGCCGGGTAACTCGGCCAACGTCGACTGCAGATCGGGCAGCTGCGGTGGGGTGGGCCCGGTGTCCTCGGCGAGACCGAACTCGGAGAGGGAATGTTTCGGGGGAGTGGGCATTTCAGGCGAACCGGGAACCGCGTCGGAGCCGGTGGTCAGGGCCGCCACCATGGCGGTCAATCGCTGTGTCGCCGCCTGCACGGCGCTGGCATTCCGCGACGTCGTGACCGCCAAGAAGGTCAGGGCGACAGCGGCGACAAACAACGCGGTACCGCATATGGGTAGTGCGGAATAGAAGGAGACGAGTTGGCCCTCGGGCCCCTGCAGTTCCAAACCAATGCAAACCACAAGCAAGACCGAGACAATCGCTACTAGTGCCCACAGGGTGGAGCGCACTTTGTGCACGTCATCGGCTTGGGCTGACACCAGCTCGGCGGCGAGTCGGTCCAGATCCGCCATCAGCCCCGTGTGCTGGGATTGGGCGAGGTTGCGAGCCCCATAGGCGCGGGCCGCGCTGCCCTGCCAACCGCCGTCGGGACCAAGGGCCGCGATCTGGGCAATGACACCGTCGAACATCGATCCACTGCTGTCCATGCGGTCCCCCTGGTCGGGGAACCCATGTCCAAGCCATGCGAGCAAGCCACCAAGGATGCCGTCGGTCCCCAAGCAAACAACGCTTCCTCGATGCTTCGAAAGGAAACTATCGGTCAACTCCTCTTCCGCCGCTGGCGGATTCGCCTGTGCGGCGTTGAGGTCGTCGAGCACTTGCTGCGAAAGGTCTTGCATCGCTTTTATTGTTTGAATGGTGGCTGGCTGCATGAGATGAACGTCTCCTTCGGTCGGACGTTGTGCCGGACGTGGCCTGTTGGCTTCACACGGCGAGTTTTCGGTGTTGTTGGGTGGGGTGGGTTGTGCTGTCCAGGGGTGCCAGGGCTCCGGCGTTGTTGATTAGCAGGCTTGTGAGCTGGGGGATTGTGGATTGAGGAGGTCTAGGCGGCGGTTGGCGGTCAAAGCGGTGATCCGGCAGGCTTCGGCGATGTTGTCGGCGCCGTTGAGGCGGTGCAGATTGATCGCGGTGTTGCGTAGCGTTGCTAGGACCTGTGCGCCGTTTCCGGTATGTGCCCTTTGACGGTCTTCGTCGAAGGTGACGTCGCGTATCCAGTGCAGGCTGTTCTCGATTCCCCAGTGTTGACGCATCCAGGTCATGATCGCGGTAGGGCGGGCGTGCTCGAACGGCAGGCTGCAGATGGCATAGACCACCTCCACGCTGCGCTGGTCGGTGGCGGTGATCAAGCGTTCACGAGTGATCCGAATGATTTGTTTTGCGTAGGGGAAGCCGATTCCTCGTGCAGCGGCGATGATTTGCAGGGTGCGGGTCTCGACACGGCCGTGGCCGCGGGAGTCGTCGGTAGCGGCTGCGGGCACCTCGGCCCAGGGCAGCGCGGTGATACGCGCAAATATTTTGGCTTGGTTGGACTTGACGATCATCAGGTAGTGCGACTTCAAGGTGGCGCAGATCAACTTCGCGGTGACAACCTGGGTATGCATCGCATCCACGGTGACCAGCCACCGCAAGCTACCCGGCAGCAGCGTGAGCAGGGCACGTACGCAGGGAATTTCATTGCTTTTCTCGGCGACAGCGAGTTGACCGAGCACCAATCGGGCACGGTGGGCGAACACCGACACGAGATGCGTGGCTGTCGCTTTGGCGCGTAAAGCACCACGCAGCATCTTGCCGTCCAACGCGATCGGCACCAATCCACTGGGGTCGCTGCTGGCCACGTGTGCAGTGAAGTAACTGCCCATCCTGGCGTTGAGGTCGGCGGGGTCTAGCCGAGACAAAACAGCGCGGAAGGTCTTCTCACTGGGCCGCCGGAACCGGACCCCTAATTGGGCCAACACATCATCGGGAGCGGTGGCCGCCCATGTGGCAAAACCAGCATAGCCGCGCATCCCCGCGGCAGTGGCCAGAACCGCGATCGCCAACAAAGCCATCAGCGAATACCTCCGACCGCGTGGGTCCCTCGGGTCTGGCACCGAGGCCAACACATCGAGAAACTCCGATCCGATGAGCTCGCTGCGCTCACCAGGACTCCAGCGGTCGAACACCTCTGGAACCGACGACACAGGCAATACTGAAACGGTAGGCACGGGCAACTCCAGACCAACGACGAACAGTAACCAACTCGATCGTTCTCCAGATAGCCCGTGCCTACACTCCGGCCCCAATAGCGCGGCACCAAAGATCATCAACCCAGCTCACAAGCCTGCTAATCAACAACGCCGGAGCCCTGCTGGTCGGTGGCGGTGATCAAGCGTTCACGAGTGATCCGGATGATTTGTTTTGCGTAGGGGAAGCCGATTCCTCGTGCAGCGGTGATGATAAAGGCTCCGGCGTTGTTGATTAGCAGGCTTGTGAGCTGGGGGATTGTGGATTGAGGAGGTCTAGGCGGCGGTTGGCGGTCAAAGCGGTGATCCGGCAGGCTTCGGCGATGTTGTCGGCGCCGTTGAGGCGGTGCAGATTGATCGCGGTGTTGCGTAGCGTTGCTAGGACCTGTGCGCCGTTTCCGGTATGTGCCCTTTGACGGTCTTCGTCGAAGGTGACGTCGCGTATCCAGTGCAGGCTGTTCTCGATTCCCCAGTGTTGACGCATCCAGGTCATGATCGCGGTAGGGCGGGCGTGCTCGAACGGCAGGCTGCAGATGGCATAGACCACCTCCACGCTGCGCTGGTCGGTGGCGGTGATCAAGCGTTCACGAGTGATCCGAATGATTTGTTTTGCGTAGGGGAAGCCGATTCCTCGTGCAGCGGCGATGATTTGCAGGGTGCGGGTCTCGACACGGCCGTGGCCGCGGGAGTCGTCGGTAGCGGCTGCGGGCACCTCGGCCCAGGGCAGCGCGGTGATACGCGCAAATATTTTGGCTTGGTTGGACTTGACGATCATCAGGTAGTGCGACTTCAAGGTGGCGCAGATCAACTTCGCGGTGACGACCTGGGTATGCATCGCATCCACGGTGACCAGCCACCGCAAGCTACCCGGCAGCAGCGTGAGCAGGGCACGTACGCAGGGAATTTCATTGCTTTTCTCGGCGACAGCGAGTTGACCGAGCACCAATCGGGCACGGTGGGCGAACACCGACACGAGATGCGTGGCTGTCGTTTTGGCGCGTAAAGCACCACGCAGCATCTTGCCGTCCAACGCGATCGGCACCAATCCACTGGGGTCGCTGCTGGCCACGTGTGCAGTGAAGTAACTGCCCATCCTGGCGTTGAGGTCGGCGGGGTCTAGCCGAGACAAAACAGCGCGGAAGGTCTTCTCACTGGGCCGCCGGAACCGGACCCCTAATTGGGCCAACACATCATCGGGAGCGGTGGCCGCCCATGTGGCAAAACCAGCATAGCCGCGCATCCCCGCGGCAGTGGCCAGAACCGCGATCGCCAACAAAGCCATCAGCGAATACCTCCGACCGCGTGGGTCCCTCGGGTCTGGCACCGAGGCCAACACATCGAGAAACTCCGATCCGATGAGCTCGCTGCGCTCACCAGGACTCCAGCAGTCGAACACCTCTGGAACCGACGACACAGGCAATACTGAAACGGTAGGCACGGGCAACTCCAGACCAACGACGAACAGTAACCAACTCGATCGTTCTCCAGATAGCCCGTGCCTACACTCCGGCCCCAATAGCGCGGCACCAAAGATCATCAACCCAGCTCACAAGCCTGCTAATCAACGACGCCGGAGCCCTGGTCATGGCCCGACCTCTCTTATCGATCTGATCTTTGTGTTGCTGTGGTCCGCGCTGGTGGCGGGCTTGGTGGCCGAATTCAGTCGTTTCTGCACCAAAGTCTCCGGCCTCAAGAATGGAATTGCGTTCCAGAATGAATCAGGAGTAGTTTCTGAAATGGAATGGCTATGCAAGCGAACCGGACTTTACTTCGGAAATGCGAGTTGCAGGGCGTTTTCGGCTAAATGGACAACGCTGTTATCGAAGCGGCCTGCAGGACGGCTGCCCGAACTGGCGTGGACGCTGCGCACGGGCCCGGCGCGGTATCGGCGCTAGCCCCGCTGGGGGGTGCCGACGCGCGGTTGGTGGTGTTGGGTTCGGCCGGTCGCGGTCGTGACCGGCGCACGCTCGTCGGTGCTGGTGCTCGCGGCAGCGCCGGTGCTGTCGGCCCCGGTGCGCTGTTGAGCAAGTGAAGAGATCATCTGGGCCTGTTGAGCCGCGGCGGTGTTGAGCTGGCCCAGGGCTGCGGTAACCCGATTCATTGCCGCCAATTCGCCGCCGGTGGGCGTCGTGGGCATGCCGGCCAAGGTGGGGATGGGCAAGTGGGGCGCACCGAAATCGGCGAAACCGGGGCTCGGTGCGCTGGGCTGGCTGAACTCGGGTGAGCCGGGTAGGTCGGGTAGGCCGGCCAAAATCATGGCGGCATCGGTGGTCTGAGGAAGGGGCCCAAGGTCCTCGGCGAGTCCGGCGGCACGCCACGGCAAATCTTGCGCGGCTCCATCGGATGCCGACGTGGAAGCCGATGGGGGAACGGCCGCGTCGGCCAGCGCGGGAACCGGGCCAGACCAATTCGGCAAATTGGTCATCATGTCGGTCAATCTTTGCGTGAGCACCTGCAAGCTCCGCCGATTCCGATCACTGGCAATACCGCCGTACACCAGCAGGCCGAACCAGCTGGTCAGCGCCCCGACGCAGACGACCCCGGCGATGTGTTGTGACAGTCGCCAGCCCGCCGGTCCCAGCGCCCCCTCAATGTAGAGACACACCGCGCCCGTACCGGCAACGATGACCATCAACGCAATCACGCCGGTGCGAACGGTTTTCACGATTTCTGCTTGAGAGGCCACTAGGCCGGCGGAGAGGCGGTCAAGATCGCCCATCACCCGCGCGTGTTGTGACTGTGCGAGAGTCTGGCCCGCATAGGCCTGCGCCGCGATGCCCTGCCAGCCCTCCTCGGGAACCAGGGCCGCGATCTGGCCGCTGAGTTGGTCGAACATCACCCCGCTGCGCACCAGGGCTCCGGCGTTGTTGATTAGCAGGCTTGTGAGCTGGGGGATTGTGGATTGAGGAGGTCTAGGCGGCGGTTGGCGGTCAAAGCGGTGATCCGGCAGGCTTCGGCGATGTTGTCGGCGCCGTTGAGGCGGTGCAGATTGATCGCGGTGTTGCGTAGCGTTGCTAGGACCTGTGCGCCGTTTCCGGTATGTGCCCTTTGACGGTCTTCGTCGAAGGTGACGTCGCGTATCCAGTGCAGGCTGTTCTCGATTCCCCAGTGTTGACGCATCCAGGTCATGATCGCGGTAGGGCGGGCGTGCTCGAACGGCAGGCTGCAGATGGCATAGACCACCTCCACGCTGCGCTGGTCGGTGGCGGTGATCAAGCGTTCACGAGTGATCCGAATGATTTGTTTTGCGTAGGGGAAGCCGATTCCTCGTGCAGCGGCGATGATTTGCAGGGTGCGGGTCTCGACACGGCCGTGGCCGCGGGAGTCGTCGGTAGCGGCTGCGGGCACCTCGGCCCAGGGCAGCGCGGTGATACGCGCAAATATTTTGGCTTGGTTGGACTTGACGATCATCAGGTAGTGCGACTTCAAGGTGGCGCAGATCAACTTCGCGGTGACGACCTGGGTATGCATCGCATCCACGGTGACCAGCCACCGCAAGCTACCCGGCAGCAGCGTGAGCAGGGCACGTACGCAGGGAATTTCATTGCTTTTCTCGGCGACAGCGAGTTGACCGAGCACCAATCGGGCACGGTGGGCGAACACCGACACGAGATGCGTGGCTGTCGCTTTGGCGCGTAAAGCACCACGCAGCATCTTGCCGTCCAACGCGATCGGCACCAATCCACTGGGGTCGCTGCTGGCCACGTGTGCAGTGAAGTAACTGCCCATCCTGGCGTTGAGGTCGGCGGGGTCTAGCCGAGACAAAACAGCGCGGAAGGTCTTCTCACTGGGCCGCCGGAACCGGACCCCTAATTGGGCCAACACATCATCGGGAGCGGTGGCCGCCCATGTGGCAAAACCAGCATAGCCGCGCATCCCCGCGGCAGTGGCCAGAACCGCGATCGCCAACAAAGCCATCAGCGAATACCTCCGACCGCGTGGGTCCCTCAGGTCTGGCACCGAGGCCAACACATCGAGAAACTCCGATCCGATGAACTCGCTGCGCTCACCAGGACTCCAGCAGTCGAACACCTCTGGAACCGACGACACACGCAATACTGAAACGGTAGGCACGGGCAACTCCAGACCAACGACGAACAGTAACCAACTCGATCGTTCTCCAAATAGCCCGTGCCTACACTCCGGCCCCAATAGCGCGGCACCAAAGATCATCAACCCAGCTCACAAGCCTGCTAATCAACAACGCCGGAGCCCTGCGCGGCGCACGACGCTGTCACCCTCTTCGGGGGGTGTTGGATGTGCCAAAGCGTAGATCAACCAGGCGAAGAGGACGGCCTCGGTGCAGGCGCACATCACTGATCCAGGTTCGCCACGTAATTCCGGTTCCGGCGGGTTGTTGTTTCCGCCAGGCACCGGCGCGTCATTGCCTGCTGGATTGAAAGGCTGTATGCTGCAAAGTTCCTTCTGATCTGGTGTTATCGTTGCTGCGGTTCAGGCTGTGCCGGCTCGGCTCGATGGGCTTACCGGAGGTGCGCTCGAATGGATTCTCGTTTGGCGTGCCCGAATTTCTATCCGCCGTGCACATCTATTATGGGCGACAAAATGCGGTGATCCCCACGCCAATTTTCAGCCAAGAAAGCAGAACGGCCTTCCAGGATAAATCAGAATTACCTTCTGAAATAAAACGATATGCACGGCTTCTGATACATTGCGTCAAGGCGACCTGGCGGGGGCAAGTGTTAAATAGTCAATGCAGTTGTCGCCACAGCGGAGGGTGTGCCCACTCGTTGGATCCCGCGATTCGTATGGCGATCACGGCGACGCGGGGGTGTGGGTGTGTCGGCGCGATCAACAGGCATTGGACCGCGCGCTAGAGGCGGTGATCTAGGCACACCCAACGGGCCGGAGTCGGCGGTGTGGTTGTCGTGGTTTTCGTTGTCGGGCTCACCGGCCACGGCCAGGTGTGTCCGATCACACTCTCGCGGACTGTCGATGGACGCTGAACTGGGGTCGGTCCAGAATCGGCTGCTAGCTATTGGGCGAGGCGGGGCGAATCGCCGACCCGGACCGCTGACCTTAGCGTTTTCTTAATATTGCGCAAACATGACCGGCGGCAACCGGGGGATGTCGTGGCGTCGTGGCCATGGCGCGTGCACGGTGATCCCAAAATTCCTGCACGATAACTGCCACGCCTTATCGTGGAACGTGTTGCCGAAGTGACTGTTGTGTGACGCGGTCTCCGCTGTGGCCGAGTGCGCTTCGGCGCCGGTCCAGCAAATTAGTCTAAGCAGTTACTGTGGCTCGTCGCGGGGTTGGGGGCGGCGGTTGGCACGCCGATAATTCACCGGAAAACGGCACGTGAGCGCGGCCTTCGATCATTGGCTGCGCTGACCGTACGGCATCACCACTGGGCGGGTTACCATTGGTAAGTTGGCATGTCAGGCGGGCTTTGTCATATCGTTTTACGACTTGTCGTGATCGGTTACAGGGGCACCGTTCAGCGCTGCACGGACGAATCCCTGACTGGGTCATCCCGCACGAGGGCAAGCCTATCGACAAGACCGAAGGGGCCAACGCGGGCAACGTCGGGGCGAGGTGGCCTACGGGCTGCTGGTGAGGCCGCGCAGTTAAGTCTGCTGAAGGGTTAGGTGGGTATGACGCCCAAGCGCGTCGGGCTATACAACCCCGCATTCGAACACGATTCGTGTGGGGTAGCCATGGTGGTCGACATGCATGGCCGGCGGAGCCGCGACATTGTGGACAAGGCGATTACTGCGCTGCTCAACCTGGAACACCGGGGCGCTGCTGGTGCCGAGCCGCGCAGCGGTGACGGTGCCGGCATCTTGATTCAGGTCCCGGATGCATTCCTCCGGGAGGTCGTCGACTTCGAGCTACCGGCCCCGGGCAGCTACGCCACCGGCATCGCCTTCCTGCCGCAGTCGTCCAAAGACGCGGCCGCGGCCTGCGCGGCCGTTGAGAAGATCGCCGAAGCCGAAGGCCTGCAGGTGCTGGGCTGGCGCAACGTGCCCACCGACGACTCGTCACTGGGCGCACTTTCACGCGACGCAATGCCGACATTCCGCCAGGTTTTCCTGGCCGGAGCCTCTGACATGGCCCTGGAACGGCGCTGCTACGTCATCCGCAAACGGGCTGAGCACGAGTTGGGGACCAAGGGCCCCGGCCAAGACGGCCCGGGCCGGGAGACCGTGTACTTCCCCAGCCTGTCCGGCCGGACGTTCGTCTACAAGGGCATGTTGACCACCCCACAGCTCAAGGCGTTCTACCTGGATCTGCAGGACGATCGGCTGACCAGTGCCCTGGGAATCGTGCACTCGCGGTTCTCGACCAACACGTTCCCGTCCTGGCCGTTGGCGCATCCCTTCCGGCGCATCGCCCACAACGGGGAGATCAACACCGTCACCGGCAATGAGAACTGGATGCGGGCCCGCGAGGCGTTGATCAAGACGGATGTCTTCGGCACCGAAGCAAACGTGGAGAAGCTGTTCCCCATCTGCACCCCGGGCGCGTCTGACACCGCGCGTTTCGACGAGGTGCTCGAACTGCTACACCTGGGCGGGCGCAGCCTGGCCCATGCCGTGTTGATGATGATCCCGGAAGCCTGGGAACGCCACGCGAGCATGGACCCGAGCAGGCGGGCGTTCTACCAGTACCACTCCTCGTTGATGGAGCCGTGGGACGGCCCGGCGTCGATGACATTCACCGACGGCACCATGGTCGGCGCGGTGCTGGACCGCAACGGCTTGCGCCCGTCTCGGATCTGGGTCACCGAGGACGGCTTGGTGGTGATGGCCTCCGAGGCTGGTGTGCTGGACCTGGACCCGTCGACGGTGGTGCAGCGGATGCGGTTGCAGCCGGGCCGGATGTTCTTGGTCGACACCGCGCAAGGCCGCATCGTCTCCGACGAGGAGATCAAGGCGGAGCTGGCTGCCGAGCATCCCTATCAGGAATGGCTCGACAACAACCTCGTGCCGCTGGAGAAGTTGCCGTCGGGCGAATACGCCCGGATGGCCCATGAACGGGTGGTCCTGCGGCAGCTGGTTTTCGGATACACCTACGAGGAACTCAACCTGCTGGTGGCGCCGATGGTCCGCACCGGTGCCGAACCGATCGGGTCGATGGGCACCGACACCCCGATCGCGGTGCTGTCGCGGCGTCCCAGGATGCTCTACGACTACTTCCAGCAGCTGTTCGCGCAGGTGACCAACCCGCCGCTGGACGCGATCCGCGAAGAGGTGGTGACCAGCCTGCAGGGCACCACCGGTGGCGAGCGAGACCTGCTCAACCCCGACGAGAACTCCTGCCACCAAATCCAGCTGCCCCAGCCGATTCTGCGGAACCACGAGCTGGCCAAGCTGATCAACCTCGACCCCGAGACCGTGATCAGCGGACGGCCACACGGGCTCAAATCCAAGGTGGTTCGTTGCTTGTACCCGGTCGCCGAAGGTGGTGCCGGGCTGGCTGCCGCGTTGAATGAGGTACGTGCTCAGGCGTCGGCGGCGATCGCCGATGGCGCCCGGATCATCGTGTTGTCGGACCGCGAGTCCGATGAGCGGATGGCACCGATACCGGCCCTGCTTGCCGTTGCCGGGGTGCATCACCACCTGGTACGCGAGCGAAGTCGCACCAAGGTGGGGCTGGTGGTCGAATCCGGCGATGCCCGCGAGGTTCATCACATGGCGATGCTGCTGGGCTGCGGCGCGGCGGCGGTGAACCCCTATCTGGCCTTCGAGTCGATCGAGGACATGCTCGACCGGGGGGTCATCGACGGCATCGACCGCAACACCGCGTTGAGCAACTACGTCAAGGCTGCCGGCAAAGGCGTGTTGAAAGTGATGTCCAAGATGGGCATTTCAACGCTGGCTTCCTACACCGGGGCCCAGCTGTTCCAGGCGGTCGGGGTGTCCGAAGAAGTCCTCAACGAGTACTTCAGCGGACTGACCTGCGCCACCGGAGGGATCACCCTCGATGACATCGCCGCCGATGTCGCCAGCCGCCACACGCTGGCCTATCTGGACCGGCCCGACGAACGCGCACATCGAGAGCTTGAAGTGGGCGGGGAGTACCAGTGGCGTCGCGAAGGCGAGTACCACCTGTTCAACCCCGAGACCGTTTTCAAGCTTCAGCACTCCACCCGCACCGGCCAATACAAGATTTTCAAGGAGTACACCCGCCTGGTCGATGACCAGAGCGAATGGATGGCCTCGCTGCGCGGACTGCTCAAGTTCCGGGCCGGCGTACGGCCCCCGATACCGCTGGACGAGGTCGAGCCCGCTAGTGAAATCGTGAAGCGCTTCTCGACCGGAGCGATGAGCTTCGGGTCCATTTCGGCCGAGGCACACGAGACGCTGGCGATTGCCATGAACCGGCTCGGCGGCCGGTCGAACAGTGGCGAAGGCGGCGAGGACGTCGGGCGATTCGAGCAGGACCCCAATGGGGACTGGCGTCGCAGCGCCATCAAGCAGGTCGCCTCGGCGCGTTTCGGCGTCACCTCGCATTACCTGACCAACTGCACCGATATCCAGATCAAGATGGCGCAGGGTGCCAAGCCCGGTGAGGGAGGCCAACTTCCGGGGCACAAGGTCTATCCCTGGGTGGCGAAGGTGCGCCACTCCACCCCGGGTGTCGGCCTGATCTCGCCGCCACCGCACCACGACATTTACTCCATCGAGGATCTGGCGCAGCTGATCCACGACCTGAAGAACGCCAACCCGTCGGCACGGGTGCACGTCAAGCTGGTCTCCGAGAACGGGGTGGGGACTGTCGCCGCCGGCGTCTCGAAGGCCCACGCCGATGTGGTGCTGATCTCCGGGCACGACGGTGGTACGGGTGCGACGCCACTGACGTCCATGAAGCACGCCGGTGCGCCCTGGGAGCTGGGCCTGGCCGAGACGCAGCAGACGTTGCTGCTCAACGGATTACGTGACCGGATCGTGGTTCAGGTGGACGGTCAGCTCAAGACTGGGCGCGACGTGATGATCGCGACGCTGCTCGGTGGCGAGGAGTTCGGTTTTGCGACCGCGCCGCTGGTGGTGGCCGGCTGCATCATGATGCGGGTGTGTCACCTCGACACCTGTCCCGTCGGCGTGGCCACCCAGAATCCGTTGCTGCGGGAGCGGTTCAACGGAAAGCCCGAATTCGTGGAGAACTTCTTCATGTTCATCGCCGAAGAAGTGCGCGAATACATGGCGCAGTTGGGCTTCCGCACCATCAACGAGGCTGTCGGCCAAGCGGGGGCACTGGACACGACGCTGGCGCGGGCGCACTGGAAGGCGCACCGGCTGGATCTGACGCCCGTGCTGCATGAGCCTGAGTCGGCGTTCATGAACCAGGACCTGTACTGCAGTTCCAGCCAGGATCACGGGCTGGACAAGGCGCTCGACCAGCAGCTGATCGTGATGAGCAGGGAGGCCCTGGATTCCGGCAAACCGGTCCGGTTTGCCACCACCATCAGCAACGTCAACCGCACGGTGGGCACCATGCTTGGTCACGAGGTGACCAAAGCCTATGGCGGCCAAGGCTTGCCGGACGGAAGCATCGACATCACATTCGAGGGATCCGCTGGCAACAGCTTCGGTGCGTTTGTGCCGAAGGGGATTACCTTGCGCATCTACGGCGACGCCAACGACTACGTCGGCAAAGGCCTCTCGGGTGGCCGGATCGTGGTGCGGCCATCGGATAATGCGCCACCGGGTTATATCGCCGAAGACAACATCATCGGGGGAAATGTGATCCTTTTTGGTGCCACCAGCGGAGAGGTATTCCTGCGCGGCGTGGTGGGTGAGCGCTTTGCGGTTCGCAACTCCGGGGCTCATGCCGTGGTTGAGGGCGTCGGCGATCACGGTTGTGAATACATGACCGGCGGCCGGGTCGTCATCCTTGGCCAGACCGGCCGCAACTTCGCCGCCGGAATGTCGGGCGGTATCGCCTACGTCTACGACCCCGACGGCGAACTGCCGGACAACCTGAACACCGAGATGGTCGATGTCGAGACGCTCGATGACGATGATTCCGAGTTCGTGCACGGCATCGTCCAGGCTCACGTCGATGCCACCGATTCCGCTGTCGGCCAGCGCGTCCTGGCCGACTGGCCGCAGCAGCAACGGCATTTCGTCAAGGTGATGCCGCGCGACTACAAACGGGTGCTGCAGGCGACTGCCGAGGCCGAACGCGACGGTGTGGATATCGACAAAGCGATCATGGCGGCTTCGCATGGCTGACCCGACCGGCTTCCTGAAATACACGCATCGCGAACTGCCGACCCGTCGGCCCGTCCCGTTGCGGCTACGTGACTGGAACGAGGTCTACGAGGACTTCGACAACGAGACGCTGCGTGAGCAGGCGACACGCTGCATGGACTGCGGTATTCCGTTCTGCCACAACGGATGTCCGTTGGGCAATCTGATACCGGAATGGAACGACCTGGTGCGCCAGGGGCGTTGGCGCGATGCAATCGAACGGCTGCATGCCACCAACAACTTTCCGGACTTCACGGGGCGGCTATGTCCGGCGCCGTGCGAGCCGGCGTGCGTGCTCGGGATCAACCAGGATCCGGTGACGATCAAGCAGATCGAGCTCGAAATCATCGACAACGCCTTCGATGAAGGCTGGGTGAAGCCACTGCCGCCGCAGACGCTGACCGGTAAGACGGTTGCCGTTGTGGGCTCCGGTCCGGCCGGTCTGGCGGCCGCGCAGCAGCTCACCCGGGCCGGGCACAAAGTCACCGTCTTCGAGCGTGAGGACCGCATCGGTGGTCTGCTTCGCTACGGCATCCCCGAGTTCAAGATGGAAAAGCGTGTTCTGAATCGGCGGCTCGAGCAGATGCAGGCCGAGGGCACCGAGTTCCGGGCCGGCGTCAACGTCGGGGTTGATATCACGGCCGAGCAGCTGCGCGCCGATTTTGATGCGGTCGTGCTGGCCGGTGGTGCCACCGCGTGGCGGGATCTGCCCATCCCCGGCCGGGAGCTGGATGGCGTCCATCAGGCGATGGAATATTTGCCGTGGGCCAACCGGCTGCAGGAGGGCGACGACGTGCTGGGGCCCGACGGGCAACCACCGATTACCGCCCAGGGCAAGAAGGTCGTCATCATCGGCGGCGGCGACACCGGCGCGGACTGCCTGGGCACCGCGCATCGCCAAGGTGCGGCCAACATCCACCAGTTCGAGATCATGCCGCGTCCGCCGGAAGCCCGCGCTGCGTCGACCCCGTGGCCGACCTACCCGCTGATGTATCGGGTGTCTGCGGCACTCGAAGAGGGCGGCGAGCGGGTGTTCTCGGTCAACACCGAGAAGTTCATCGGTGACGATGGGCGCGTGCGTGCGCTCAAGGCGCACGAAGTCGCGATGCAAGACGGCAAGTTCGTCAAGGTCGAAGGGTCAGACTTCGAATTGGAGGCCGACCTGGTTTTGCTGGCGATGGGCTTCGTCGGTCCGGAGAAGCCCGGTCTGCTCACTGACCTCGGGGTCAAGCTCACCGACCGCGGAAACGTGGCCCGCGGCGACGACTTCGAGACCTCAGCACCGGGCGTCTTTGTTGCCGGAGACATGGGTCGTGGCCAGTCATTGATCGTCTGGGCGATTGCCGAAGGCAGGGCGGCGGCGGCCGGAGTGGACCGCTATTTGATGGGTTCCACGGCGCTGCCAGCCCCAATCAAACCGACCGCAGCACCGCTTCAATAATCACAACAGCCACATTAGAAACATTTGATAATTGCTCGGCGCGTCGTTTTCGGTTTGCCAGAGCCGGGGTGTCTAATTGGCCGATGTGGGCTCCGTCACATAGACGTCGCACATGGGGTCCAAGTAGTTTGTCCGATCACAGGGAGCGTCACTGTGCGTAGTAACCCGTTACCCCGGTCAAGGATGGGGCGAATCGCCTGGTCATGGTTTCGCCACCCCGTCAAAAGCCACGAGTTTCCTGCCAAACACGAGCGCCTGGCAACGGCCGAAGAGCTGCTGCGGTTCGCGGTCTAGCGCCTGGCCCGGCGCACTTGCCGGCGCCAAACGGGTTTGCTCGACTTCATCGAGTTGTTATTAGAAGCATCGTTTATCCGTCAATTAATCCCGACTCGCGGATCGCCTCGGCCATCGGCTCCAGCACGGCCGGGTCATGCGGTGGCGCGATATAGACGATTCCCAGATCCAATCCCTCGGCCGCCAGCGCGGCGGCGTTCTCGATCACCTGCCCGAAATCGCGCTCCGGCGCCAAACCCAGGTGGGCTGAAAGCGTGATCTCTTTCGGATCGCGCCCGATATCGGCGCAATGGGCCGCCAATACGTCGCGCTTGCGGGCAAATTCCTCCGGAGTTCCGCCCGCAAAATTCCAGTGTTGGGCATAGCGGGCGGTGATCCGCAGCGTACGTTTCTCCCCGCTACCACCGATACAAATCGGCGGGTGCGGACGCTGCGGGCCCTTGGGCTCGTTGCGCGCGTCCTCGAGCTGGTAGTACTTCCCGTCGAAGGTGGTGCTCGGTTGGCTCAGCAGCCCGGTCAGTACCGCGCAGGCTTCCTCGAATCGGTCGAAGCGCTCCTTGACGCTGCCCAGCTCGATTCCGTAGGCACCGGACTCCTCCTCGTTCCAGCCGGCGCCAATCCCCAGCTCGAGTCGCCCATGGGAAATGATGTCGAGTGCGGCGGCCATGTTGGCCAACACCGCGGGATGGCGATAGTGAATGCCGGTCACCAGGGTGCCTAGCCGCAGCCGCGTGGTGGCCTGAGCCAGCGCGGTCAGCGTTGTCCACCCTTCCAGGCAGGGGCCGGTGGGGTCGCTGAAGATCGGATAGAAGTGGTCGAAGGTCCAACCGGATTCGTAGACGTCGATGCCGTCGGCGGTCTGCCAGACCGCCAGCATCTGCTCCCAGGTGGTGTTCTGCGGTGAGGTCTTGAAAGCGAAACGCATGCCTTCGACGGTAGTCGCGGTGCAACTGCCGCAAACGCCCGCGCAGGTCCACGGTCGCCGCGCGTATGACTTGCCCTGTGCGCCAGCGGTTTTAGACCTACCGAACACGAAACCTCGCACACTTGCCTGCGAGCAATAGTGCCCACGGAGAAGGGACCAACGCCTCCTGCCACCCGCACGCGGATTAACTAACGTCGGTGTTAGCCGGCAAAGCTTGAACGTCCACCACATGCGGTAGCGATGCCCGAACAGGGAGGTTGTCTATGTCGACCGAGTCCACGAGCCCGGCAATTGTGGTCGGCGTCGACGGCTCGCCGGCCTCCACGTTGGCGGTGGAGTGGGCCGCGCGGGACGCTGAGATGCGTAATGTGCCGCTGAAGGTGGTGCACGTCTTCGCGCCCATGGTGGCTCCCGCTAACGGATGGGCAGACGTTGCGATGCCCGCGGACTATGCGCGCTGGCGAGAAGACCAGGCGCACCAGATTGTGCAGCAGGCCCACGCGGTGGCGGTCGACGCGGCCGCGCCGGGTCGGGCAGCGCACGTCACGAGCGAGGTGCGCTATGCCGCGATCGTGCCCGCCATGGTGGAGCTGTCCCAGCAGGCCGAGATGGTCGTGGTGGGTTGCCGCGGCCAGGGCGGGGTGGCTAGTGCCCTGCTGGGGTCGGTCAGTTCCGGGCTGGCCCACCACGCACATTGCCCCGTCGCGATCATCCATGACGATGAACCGCTGCCACCGCGGTCCGCACAGGCGCCGGTGCTGGTGGGCGTCGATGGCTCGCCCACCTCGGAGTTGGCCACCGAGATCGCTTTCGACGAGGCATCTCGGCGCGGCGCGGAATTGGTGGCATTGCACGCTTGGACCGACATGGGTCCCCTCGACTTCCCGAGCATCAATTGGGCGCCGATCGAGTGGAGCAACATCAAGGACCAGGAGGAAGAAGTCCTAGCGGAACGCCTTTGCGGATGGCAGGAACGCTATCCCGATGTGGTTACGCACAAGGTTGTGGTGAGCGACCGACCAGCACCTCGGCTGCTCGAACACGCCCACGACGCTCAGCTTGTGGTTGTGGGCAGCCACGGTCGCGGTGGGTTCCCCGGCATGCTGCTCGGCTCGCTCAGCCGAGCGGTCGTCAACTCGGCACGGATTCCGGTCATCATCGCCCGCACGCCCCCAAACTCCTGAGGCCAAGCCGCGGCTAGGCCAGCATCGGGTCCACCGCAGCGCGGGGGACCAGCACCTGGCGAGCGCCGGCGGCTTCGGGCAGCAGTTCCCCCGGGCTGAAGAAGAACGCGATCCCGTCATTGGAGATGGCGAAATTCTGGTAGTTCTTCGGGTCCAGACCGGCGCTGGATGCGATCACCACCTGCTCCTCGGACTGCTTTGACAATTCGCTTTCCACGATTGGGAAAACGACCTTCAGCGGATCGGTTTCAGGCTGCCACAACTTGTCCCAAGTGATCGGCTTGCGATAGGCCTGGTCCCAATTGAACGCCTTGTATGTGGTTTGGGGGCGCGGGCCACCGACGTTTTGATAAATCTTGAGCACCACGCTCTGCGTTCCCCGCGGAGGAATCGCCGACTCGTAATTGGTCGAGGTGATGTCGAGCTCGTAGGGTGCGTCGCGCGCAGTGGAGGATTTCGCCTTGTCGAGGAAATGCTCGCCCGTCTCGCGGACGAAGCTCTCGAGCGACTTCCCGTCGGGGTAGTTGCTTGGCAGGCTGATATCGACGGTGTAGCCGGGTTCGGTCATCTGAATCTTGCACACCTCGCCGGTGGTGGTCCCTTTGAGTTCGTCGCAGTAGCTCTTGGGCGGCGCGGCTGCGGCGAGGCCGGTAGAGCCGAAGAGCGTGGCAAACGTGACCAGCACGAACATCATGATGTGACGCATGTCGAAATTCCTCCTGGAGCACATCGCGGCGCGACGGCATAGACACAAGGGATTGGCTTGCCGCGAGATTTGCATCGACGACAAGGCGGGGCCAGCTGGTGCGGACCCCGGTGACCGACGTGACCCAAGCTAGCAGATCATCTGGATTTGGCCGCTAACGCGCAGCAGACGACCGGCGCGCAGGCCGTGCGGCTCCCGGCGGTTTAGGTGAGGCCTGCCCGTAGCCCGCGGGTTATCTCCTCGGGCATGATCGGGCTCTCGGCCGGCCCACAATTGCAGCTGAAGCCGCCGAAGGGGTTGGGCTCTTCGATGACTTCACCGGGACTGGCGCCGGCCGGTGTCGCCCCAACCAGGCAGCCGATAATGACGGCAGCGCCAACCAACACCATTCTCATCGCGGGGCGCTTCAGAATGGGGAATCCCACGTTTGGCCGTTCGTGCTTCGCGATCGACATGACGGCCTCTCCTTCAGAATTGTCGGTATTTCACGGACGACTAACTCGTCACGCAGCTGTATTCGACGGTATTTGCCGGGTGATCGACGGTTCAAGCAAATGGGTGACACACATGCAGAATCCATAACCACCGCGGTGCCCGATGGCGTGACGTCGGAGAACGCCATGAAGCCCGGGGCGCAACTAGACTCCATACAACGATGAGCCACATCCTCGGGGTCGACACCGCCATCACGCTGGTGGCGGCGGGAGCCATCTTTCTGCTGGCCCTGGCGCTCGGAGTGTGGAAGTACCGGCAGGTCATGGTCAGCGATGGGCACCGGGCCCACGTTTACGTCGATATCGCGCATCGGGCCGCGCTGCTCTACGCGTTCGCAACGCTGCTGGTTGCCGTCTTCGTCGAGCTGAGCGTCTGGCCAGCGTGGCTCAATCTCACGGCGGCGATGGTCATGGTGTTCTTTTTCGTCGCTGCGATCGCGACATACATCTTCCACGGCGCGCGTCGTGACACCGAGAATCAGTTCGATCCTGCTGTGCCGGGGACCGGCGTGTTCATGGTCTCGCTAATGCTGGGGGAGATTGGGGGCTTCACGGTGGTCTTCGTGGGGTTCATCGTCGGTCAGCTGAGGTGAGCGACAAGGCATGGATCCGGTAGCCGCACTTCGGCAGATCGCCTACTACAAGGACCGAAGCCGTCAGGACCCCGGACGGGTCATGGCCTATCGCAACGCCGCCGACATCATCGAAAGACTGGACGAGGATGCGCGCCAGCGGCATGGTCGGGCCAACAGCTGGCAATCGCTGCCGGGTATCGGTCCCAAGACCGCAAAGGTCATCAGCCAAGCGTGGTCCGGTCAGGAGCCCGATCTGCTGGTCGAACTGCGGTCTGCGGCGCAAGATCTGGGCGGCGGTGAGATTCGCGGCGCGCTGCGTGGGGATCTGCACCTGCACTCGGAGTGGTCGGACGGCTCGGCGCCGATCGAGGAGATGATGGACACCGCGGCGGCGTTGGGGCATGAGTATTGCGCGCTAACCGACCACTCGCCGCGGCTGACGATCGCCAACGGGCTGTCGGCAGAGCGATTGCGCAGGCAGCTCGATGTCATTGACGAATTGCGCGAGAAGTTCGCCCCGATGCGCATCCTCACCGGAATCGAGGTCGACATTCTCGAGGATGGCAGCCTCGACCAGGAACCGGAGCTGCTCGACCGTCTCGACATCGTGGTGGACAGCGTGCACTCGAAGCTCTCGATGGAGTCGGCGGCGATGACTCGGCGGATGGTGCGGGCCGTTTCCAACGGTCATGCCGATGTGCTCGGCCACTGCACGGGCCGGTTGGTGACGGGCAACCGTGGCATCCGGCCCGAATCCAAATTCGACGCCGAAGCGGTGTTCACCGCCTGCCGTGACCACGGCACCGCGGTGGAGATCAACTCGCGTCCGGAGCGGCGCGATCCGCCGACCCGGCTACTGAACCTGGCCCGCGACATCGGCTGTGTCTTCAGCATCGACACCGACGCACACGCACCCGGCCAGCTGGACTTCCTCGGCTACGGCGCTCAGCGCGCGCTCGACGCGGGAGTTGCGGCCGATCGCATCATCAATACCTGGCCGGTCGACAGACTCCTCGACTGGGCTTCAGTCCGGTAGACGGGGCACCTCCTGGTCCGGGGCCCGGCCCACCAGCACCGCGCGGGTGAGCGCGGAGTTGCCGTATCGACGCCGAATCCGGTCCACAGCCGCGTCAATGGCCACGGGTTCGCCGCCGAACGGCAGCATCAGTTGCTGGGCACCGCCGGGGTCGATGCTGGACACGGCGAAGCCGACCAGCGTCAATCCCCGCTGCGCGATAGCCGGCGCGGCCGAGCGCACCAGTTGGCGCGCCGCGGCGAGGATCGGCTGGGTAGACGACGTTGCCCACGGCAACGTGTGGGACCGGGTCGCCCGGCTGAAATCGTCGAATCGTAGCCGCAGCACCACGGTTCGGCCGGTGCGGCCGGCCGCTCTCATCCGGCCCGTGATTCTGTCGATCAACGTGACCACCACCGCGTCCAACTCCGCCGGCGACAGGGCGTTGCCCGCTCGCCCCAGTGCGCGCTGGGCGCCCACCGAACGCCGTCGCACACCGGTGCTCACCCGGCGCCGATCGATGTTGCGGGACAGGGCATACAGCTGGCGCCCCATCGCCGCACCCAGCATCGAGCTCAGTGCCGATTCGCTGAGCTCGGCGACGTCGGCGACGGTGCACAGGCCGTGCGACTGCAGTTTCGCGGCCCACTCCCCAGAGCCGGCGCACCGGCAGGGGATGCAGGAATGCCAGCTCATCTTCCGGCGGCACCAGCAGCAAGCCGTCCGGCTTGGCCTCTTGGCTGGCGACTTTGGCCAGAAACTTCGTCCGCGCCACGCTGACGGTGATGGGCAGCCCGACCCGCCCGCGTACGTCTTCCCGCAGCCGCGCCGCGATCTGCACCGGTGTGCCCGAGACCCGGCGCAAGCCGGCCACATCGAGAAACGCCTCATCCACCGAAAGCGGCTCCACCAGTGGAGTGCAGTCGCGGAACACCTCGAACACGGCATCACTGGCCCGCATGTAGGCGCGCATACGCGGCGGCACCACCACGGCCTGCGGGCACAGCCGCCGCGCCTGAGCTCCGTCCATCGCGGTGCGGACCCCGTATGCCTTGGCCTCATAGCTCGCCGCCAGCACGACACCGCCGCCGACGATCACCGGCCGACCCCGCAACGAGGGGTCGTCACGCTGCTCGACGGACGCGTAGAACGAATCCAGGTCCGCGTGCAGGATGGAGGCATCGCCGTGCACGAACATATGTTCGCACCGCGGACCGACAAGTTCCTGGTTAGCGAGCCGCGCCGTAGATGCTGCTGACCCAGACGTGCACCAGGGTGTCGACCACATGTGTCTCCGGCACGGACGGCTCCTCAGCCAGGAACGACGCCGACAAAGTCCGCTCGTTCATCAGGTTGAGTGCGGTGGCCAGTTCCAGGGCGGGCAGCGTCACCGGCGCGGCGCCCCGTTCGCGCTCGGCTTCGATGATCTTGGCGGTATAGGCGATCCACTTCTGCATGAATGTCGACCACAGCTCCCGGACTTCGGTGCTGATACTTCGGACGCCCTGACCGCCCTGCACGACCGCTCGGTGCGATCCGAAGGTCTCGAAGAACACGTTGATTCCGTTGCGCCACATCGTCACGTGGTCGACGTCGGGTGCCTGGGCGAGGTTGTCCAGCGCCGCGTCGGCCTCATTGACCACCCGGTCCAGCAAGGTCAGCAACACTGCTTCCTTGGACGGGAAATAGAAGTAGAAGGTGGGGCGGGAGATGCCGGCTCCCTTGGCCAGGTCGTCGACCGAGATGTCGACCATCGGACGGTCCTCGAGCAGCTTCTCGGCCGTGTTGAGGATCGCCAGCTCCCGCTCATCACCGGATGGTCGCGCGCTACGGCGGCCCCGGCTCACCGATGCCTGACTGGCAGTGGAAGTAGACACCACGGCAGCTTACCGCGCGTCGAGAGTTTCGACACTCCGTTGACGGACTCAACACAGCGTTGATAGCGTGGCGCCATGACTGAGCATCTTGACGTCGTGATCGTGGGGGCGGGTATCTCCGGCGTGAGTGCAGCCTGGCATCTTCAAGACCGCTGTCCGACCAGGTCCTACGCGATCCTGGAGAAGCGCGCCGCCATGGGTGGCACCTGGGATCTGTTCCGCTACCCCGGCATCCGATCCGACTCCGATATGCACACGCTGGGCTTCCGCTTTCGTCCGTGGACCGAGCGCCAGGCCATCGCCGACGGCAAGCCGATCCTCGAATACGTCAAAGGCACGGCGGCCATGTACGGCATCGACAAGCACATCCGGCTCAACCAGAAAGTCATCAGCGCGGACTGGTCGAACGCGCAGAACCGCTGGACGCTGCAGATCGAGAGCAACGGTGCCATGAGCGCCGTCACCTGTTCGTTCCTGTTTCTCTGCAGCGGCTACTACAACTACGACCAGGGCTACACCCCGAACTTCGCCGGCGCGCAGGACTTCGCCGGCTCGATCATCCATCCGCAGCACTGGCCCGAAGACCTCGACTATGACGGCAAGAACGTCGTCGTGATCGGCAGCGGTGCCTCCGCGGTCACTCTGGTCCCGGCGCTGGCGAACTCGGGGGCAAAGCACGTCACGATGCTGCAGCGCTCGCCGACCTACATAGTCTCCCAGCCAGAACGGGACAGCATCGCTGAGCGCCTCAACCGCTGGCTTCCCGAGAACATGGCCTACGCCATGGTGCGGTGGAAGAACGTGCTGCGCCAGGCCGCCGTATACGGAGCCTGCCGCAAGTGGCCGCGGCGAATGCGGAAGAACTTCATGGGACTGGCCCAGCGTCAGTTGCCCGAAGGCTATGACGTGCGAAAGCATTTCGGCCCGCACTACAACCCATGGGATCAGCGGCTATGCCTCGTGCCCAACGGCGACTTGTTCCGGGCCATTCGCCACGGACAGGTCGATGTGGTCACCGACACGATCGACCGGTTCACGCCGACCGGCATCCGGCTCAACTCGGGCCAGCAGCTGCCGGCCGACATCATCGTCACCGCAACGGGTTTGAACCTGCAGCTCTTCGGCGGGGCGGCGGTCACCGTGGACGGAGAGTCGGTGGATCTCACCAAGGCGATGGCCTACAAGGGCATGATGCTTTCCGGCCTGCCCAACATGGCCTACACCGTTGGCTACACCAACGCGTCGTGGACACTGAAGGCGGATCTGGTGTCGGAGTTCGTTTGCCGTCTGCTCAACTCCATGGACGCCAATGACTATGAGTCCGTCGTCGTCGAGCGCCCGGATTCGGATGTGCAGGAATGTCCATTCATGGAGTTCACTCCGGGCTATGTGCTGCGCGTGATCGACGAACTTCCCAAGCAGGGTTCACGCAAGCCGTGGCGACTCAACCAGAACTATCTGCGCGATATTCATCTGATTCGCCGCGGCAAGATCGACGACGAGGGTTTGCGATTCGCCAAAAAGCCGGTCGCAGTGCCGGTTTAGTCGCCGGCTTAGCCGCGATTCAGGATTCGGTTGCGACGGCGGCGACCACCACGATGCCGTCGTCGTCGCTGTAGGCGATCTCGCCCGGCACGAACGTGACACCGCCCAGCGTGATTTCGGCGTCGAGTTCACCCGACCCGGTCTTGGCGCTCTTGCGCGGATTGGTGCCCAGTGCCTTGATGCCAATGTCAATGCCACGCAGTGCGGCCGAATCGCGGACCGCGCCGTGCACCACCAGCCCCGCCCAGCCGTTGGAGCGCGCCAGTTCGGCGATGACATCACCGACCAGGGCGGTATGCAGGGAACCGGCACCGTCGATCACCAGCACCCCGCCCTCACCCGGCTGCGAGAGCACCGATTTCAGCAGCGCGTTGTCCTGAAAACACCGCACGGTGCTGATCGGTCCGGCGAACTCGGCGCGGCCACCGAACTGGCGGAATTGAAGATCACAGCTGCGCACATCGGGCCCGATGTCGTCAACGAGATCGGCCGTTGGCCGAAACGCCACGTTTCCCATCGATCAGCGCCGGCGCAGCTGGCGGATCAGCAGCATCGCCAACAGGCTCAATGCGATTGCGACGACCAGCGGAACGGTGGAGTGGCTTGGCTGCTCATCGGCGACCCGGGGAAGTGGGTTGTTGGCGCGGTCTACCGTCGACTTAGCCTGTGCGGCCGCATCTTTAGCGGCTTCGGCGAGTTGGCCGTTGGCGCTCGGTTGTTGCTGTGAAACGTTGGCCAGCGCGGTCGGTTGCGGGGCCGGTTCGGGGCTTTGTGCGGGCGGCTTGGTCGCCGGGGCCTTTTTGGCCGGTGCCTTTTTGGCGGGGGCCTTCTTGGCTGGCGCCTTCTGCGCCGGGGCCTTCTTGGCCGGCGTCTTCTTCGCAGGTGTCTTCTTGGCCGGTGTCTTCGCAGCCTTGTCGGCGGGCGGCTTCTTGGCCGGCTGTCCCGGTGTCGCGTCGGGTTCGCCGTCGGGTCGATCCTGCGGGTCTGCCATGCGGCCGCTCCTTTGCAGCTTCCTCATTGCTCACTAGATCGCGAAACACTCGGGTCCATCATGCCAGGACACGGTTCGTCGTCTGCCTCGCCTACCAGGTCGCCGGCCCAAGCCGCTACGGCCGGCGCCGCGTAGCCCACAGCGCTGCCGCGCCTACCGCAGCGACCACTCCCACCGCGAACGGCCAGGCGGGCAGGTCCTCGCCCGAATCGCCACCGCCATCACCACTGGCGCCGACGGTCACCGATTCGTGCGCCGCCATGCCTCCAGCCTGCGCGGATGCCGCCGGAACCGGCAGCGCGACGACAATCGTGATGGCGACCAATAACGGCGCGAACCGCAACTTCCCGAGCACCTGCGCAACCACACCACGCGAATATCTGGCTCGTGACTGAACACGGCTGCTCGAAACCCAACTGCGCAGGACCGGCATGCTGACTCAGGCTAGCCCTAGACGCGCCATCAGGTCCGCCTCGATGCCGTCGAGTTGCGAGGAGATCGCGGAATGCGCGGCTCGACGCCGCTGGGCCGGCATGTTCTTGGCTGCTGTGATAGCGGCCGAGAGTTCGCAGAGCCGCTCGCTGATGGCCGAGACGAACTGCTTGGTCTCCGCGTCCTTCGGCTTCTTTTCCTGCACAATCCGCAGCGACCGCTCACAACCGGACACCCGGGCGGACAGCTGTGCGCCGTGGCCCGAGAACTGTCCGATCTGAGCCAGCGGCACCCCGAGCTGGTCTGCCCGCCGTTGATCCAGCAGTCCGCGGGCCGCGATGGCCGCGCGATACATCACCGGCGCAAGGATCGGGGCGAGTAATCGAGACACCGTCAGTGTCCGGCGGATTCGAGCGGGCGAGAGGAACTTGCCCTCGCGGGCCGCCTTGAGTTGGGTCTCGGCGACCTTCAATGCCGCCCGGTCGCTGTCGCGCTGCGCCTTGAGCTGCGCCTTGAGCGCCTTGTCGGTCGCCTTCTGCGCGGACTTGATGCGGCGCGCCTCATTCTTGGCGGACAGTTTGGCTTCCAGCTTGGCGCGGGCCTTGATCGCGCGGGCTTCGGCGCGACGCGTCGCGCGGCTCTTTCGCTTGCGGAACAGGCCCATTCCCGGCCGCCTCCCGGTATCTCGTGGACTATCGCGGTGCGTGCGCGCTCGCTGGGCCCAACCCTAATCCGGGAGGGGCGTCGGCAATCCCTCAGGTCGGGGGACCGGCCCTGCGGTAATCGCGTTAAGCGTCGAGGCGTTCCGTCCGGCGGAGTTCTTCGATTCGCTCCACGATCTCCTGCTGCGCTTGGGTGGACAACCCTTGGGAACGAACGGCGATGCGGCGCACGCCGTCGTCACGCATCGTGGCCAGCCACTGCAGTTCCTGATTGAGGTTTTCGTAGTACTCGTCATCGGTGAAATAGGCCGACTTGATGCGAAAGAAGTTGGCGAGGGCGGCCATGGTCGCGGTGGAAGGGTTTGTGCGGTTGCCGGAGCGTAGCTGCGATAGATAAGGAGCCGACATCGTGATGCCCTCCGCCTTGAGCGCCGCAATCACCTCGGCGGAGGTATGCGGCCCCCGCCCGGGCGGGTACACCGTGTCAAACAGACGGTTCAGGCGGGCAGCGAACGTCGTGCTCATCGATATGACCTCCACCGGGCTGCAAAATTGAACGCTTATCTATATGTATTTGCTGATCATGGTAGCGACAGTTATGTCAACAACCAAGTGCAAACCTGAGGCGATTGGGTGCCGGTGCGTCGGACAGGTGCCCAAGCCGCCTCCGACGAGCGTCCAACCGATTCGGTGGGGTGTCCATAAGATGAACGAATTTCACAGGTTATCCGCAGAATACGGCCTTCGGATGGCATCGAAAGCCCACGAGCACCGGCGCTGGCAAGGAACAAAGGTGCTGCCCGTCGGCGGAACGCGCTCGATTCTGGGCAACCAGACGCCAACGGCGGACGTCGGATTGGGCGCTTTGCTGTCTATGAAGCCTCGGCGGGTGGCAGCGCGAAACCGGGGCGGGCGGGGGACCGGTGCGACGATGTCGGGGGCGGTGGTCGAGATGGCCGGAGCCCGGCCGATGCCGGTTGGTGCCGGCTACCGGCCCGAGGGTGAATTCGTGCCGAGTGCGGAGGCGCTGCGACGCCGCCGGAGAGTTTGCGCCGTGGCTCCGGCAGCGGCGGCCAGCGCCACCGCCGCGGTCACACCGATGGCGACCGAGCGCCATCCCAGCGCCCCCTCGAACAGCATCCACAAGCCGAAAAGCAGGAACAGCAGGCTGGCCAGCAGATGCAGCAGCTGTTCGGGCAGCCGGTGATGCAGCAGTAGTCCGACACCTATTGCCAGGCCGTCGGCCACGATCATGCCCAAGGTGGTGCCGATCCATACGCCGGCCCAGTTGTGATCGCTGGCCAAGGTGACCGTGGCCAGGGTTGTCTTGTCGCTGAGCTCGGCCAGGACAAACGACGACACCACGGTGAGCAGCGCGAATCGGGGGTTGGGCAGATGCGCGACCTCGTCGGCGCCGGCCGGGTCTTCGCGGCCTTCGCGCCAGGCCCAGCCCGCGAATATCAGGAAGGCGATCGCTCCCACAAACGCCATCGGCCGGGCCGGCACCGTGGTGCCCAGGAAGTGGCCGACCGCCACCGAGACACCATGCACGGTGACGGATGCGATCGCTACCCCGGTCAGCACCACCCACCAGCGGTACCGCAACGCGTAGGTCATCGTGATCAGCTGCGATCTGTCGCCCAGCTCGGCAAGGAAAACCACTCCGAGACTCAGCATTGTGGCGGAAAGCATGCGGGCGACCTCTCGACACGTGCCGATGACCGTCCGGTCATCGAACATCGGTCGAAGGTCTCGCCCACCGTCCGGTGTGACGGTTCGCGGGCCGGGCTGTGCGCCAGTATGTCGACCCAACGATTCGGGGCTACTCCCCTTCGCTAACAGTTTCCCAGGCTAGCGGCCGGATTCGATGCGCGCCACCGTGGCGATGAAGTTCGGGCGGCCGTATCCGTCGATTCGGCGCGCGAACTTATTGGTTCGAATCTCCTTATGCGGCAAGCAGCATCGCCAGAATTGCGGTGTCGGGATGACTGATGGGGTCAACGCCGACGCGGCTGACCATCGAGGTGATGGTTCTGTCGGCTTCGGCCTCCACCCACGCCGCCCGATGTTCCAATCCCAGATACGGCAACCCCGGTAGTAGCACACAGCCCGAGGCGGCGCCGGTGCACTCCGGCAGCGACGGCGTCGTTTCCGACGGCGGATGCAACATGAGCAATGCAGGGGGTTGATGATCGGCGAAGTATCCCGGCTGGATCGCGGATTCGCCGAACACCGTGCCCTCGGCCAGCACCAGTCCGACGGTGCCGGGCTCGGGCTCATCGGGCAATTCCTCGCGCGCCCCGAATACCGTGGTGGTCGAAAGCAACCCGGGCAAAGATGCGACGCGCACGGCGACCATCAACAGTTGAGCCCATTCTTTCGTTGAATCAGGCCAACGCCCGGAGATGACAAACCCTTTCAGCGAACCACGAGAATGAAAGGGTGCAACACCGATAGGCCCATCTGACCCAGCATCCATCTCGCCCTCCGTTGACGCCTCCATCCGAAATAACCACGCTGGTAGCTCGAATAAATGGTAGCTCGAATGATCAAGCATGCGCGGGGTTTTGGCGCCGTGCAACTCGACACGGCGGGTGTCCGGCGGTGTTCGTAAGCGCGAAATATTAAGGCCCGGTTAAAACGCAAGGGCGCCGCGCAATGGTGTGCGCGGCGCCCAAGCCTTCGGGTATTCGAGTCAGCCGAAGATTAATCCTTGAGTTTTCGAGGTGGCGGCGTCGTAGCGCGACTGTACGTCGGCCCAGTTGACGACATTCCAGAAGGCCTTGGCGAAGTCGACCTTCACATTCTTGTACTGCAGGTAGAACGCGTGCTCCCACATGTCGAGCAGCAGCAGCGGGACAATGCCCAGCGGGAAGTTGGTCTGGTGGTCGTAGACCTGGAAGATCAGCAGCTTGTTGCCGAGGGTGTCCCAGCCCAGCGCTGCCCAACCCGACCCCTGCACGGTGGTCGCGGCGGCGTGGAACTGGGCCCGAAACTTGTCGAACGACCCGAACGCCTCATCGATGGCCGCGGCGAGTTCACCGGTGGGCTTGTCGCCACCGTTGGGGGAGAGGTTCTTCCACCAGATGGTGTGGTTGACGTGGCCGGCGAGGTTGAAAGCGAGGTTCTTCTCGTTCAGCAGGATCGTCGAGTGGTCTTCCTTAGCGCGCGCTTCCTCGAGTTTGGTGACGGCGTCATTGGCACCCTTGACGTAGGTGGCGTGGTGCTTACTGTGGTGAAGCTCGTTGATCTGACCTGAGATGTGGGGTTCCAGGGCTCCGTAGTCCCAGTCCAAATCGGGCAAGGTGTATTCAGCCACGGCATTCCTTCCTTCGATCGTCCGATAAGTCATTCGCGTGGGGACCGCCACGCAGCGGGCTGCAGTAGTTAACCCTGCTTCATGAGCGCTCGCGCCGCAAGGACGCCCCACCGGGCTGATACTGCCGGGTACCCGGTTGGTCGGGGATCTAATACAAGACGATGAGGGCGAGAACTCCCAGTAATGCCAGCGCAATCAGGCCCGCACGCAGGGCGGCTATGACGTAGGCGTGATTCCAGGTGGGCGATCCGGAGTGCGACTTCGGTGAGGGAGTCGACCCGGGGCCGTAGGAATGTGTCGCCATCGAGCGCCTTTCACCTGCACGGTCACCTCCAACAGTGAGGTGACTCACACTGAACCTGGCGTCCGCGATCATAACCCCTGGTGCCCGGCTTGAAAAATTCTTGCCTGGGCGGGTCGGCAACCGCACCAGGTGAGAGCGCCAATGCGGCGATGTGGGCCGCCGGCGGACGCTGTTCGGTGGGCCGTGGTCGGTCACGTTTGTCGAGTCGTCCAACTGGGTACAAGTGCTTAGCGCGGCAATGCATTTCGCTCGGGCCCGGCCAGGGCTGTCGATCGGCGGGTGTTGGTGGCGGGGGTTATCCACAGCGACGGCCGATCTCGACCGACAGACGCTGTGTTGATAACCAAAACCCACCCAACCCATGTTGTGGATAAACCTGTGGAAACTGTGGATACCCACAAGTAGCTGAGTCGGAGGTCGCGCGGCCCGTATGCCCACGAGTGCCGACTCGCATTACGCTGGTCCGGTGATACAGGTGTGCTCCCAGTGCGGCACTCGGTGGAACGTACGCGAGCGACAGCGCGTGTGGTGTCCCCGTTGTCGGGGAGCGCTGATGGCGCCGCTGACCGGGGCTGCGGCCGCCGACCCGCAGTCGCGAACCTCGGTCGGCCCGCAACGGGTGGCGTCTACCGCGCGGCGGGCGGCGCCCCGGCTACCACCAGGTTTTCGCTGGATAGCGGTGCGTCCGGGCGCTGCGCCACCGCACCGGCCCCGGCGACGCGCGTACGGGCCCACCCCCCGGTACACGGTGATGCCGCGCTGGGGACTGGGCGACCGCGTCGCGCAGCCCGGCCCTTCGCCCGTGCCGGTAGCGACCAAGACGGGACCGGCGGCCGCGACCGTACGCACCCTGTTGTTCGCCACCATGCTGGTTCTCGGTGCCGCCGCATTCGTCTACGCGGTGCGATACGTGTTGCTGATCATCAACCGCGACATTCTGCTGAATTCCGTGCTGGCCGGCATCGCGGTCTGGGTGGGAGTGGCGGTCAGTTTCGCCGCGCTCGCCGCGATGGGCGTCTGCTTCGTCGTACTGATCAAGTGGCTTGTCGCGCGCCGGGCCGCCGCCTTCGCCTACTACGGCCTACCCGAGCACCGCTCCACCCTGCAGTTGTGGGCTGGTTGCCTGACGCCGCTGGCAAACCTGCTGTGGGCGCCGGTGTATCTCATCGAACTCGCGGTGGTCGAGGACACCTATCAACGGTTGAAGAAACCCATCCTGGTGTGGTGGATCGCATGGGTGGTCAGCACCGCCACGTCGCTGTTCGCCATCGCCACCAGCTTTTCCAGCGACGCTCAGGGCATCGCGAACAACACCGTCATGGTGGTCGTCGCGTATGCACTGGCGGCAGCCGCCGTGGGCACCGTTTCTCGCGTTTTCGAGGGATTCGAGCGCAAGCCGGTGCAACGGCCCGCGCACCGCTGGCTGGTGATGGGTCAGGATGATCAACCCGGCCGGTCCGCCACGGATGAAGACGATCGGGTCGATGCGGCCCCTGATGCTGATGCGGTTGAGCTGGAGGGGCAGGAACCGGCAGCATAATGGGTATGACCTGGGCCGACGAGGTGATCGCCGGGCATCCTTTCGTGGTGGCCCACCGCGGGGCGTCGGGCGCCCGGCCGGAACATACGCTCGCCGCCTACGACCTGGCGCTCAAGCAGGGGGCCGACGGTGTGGAGTGCGACGTCCGGCTCACCCGTGACGGTCATCTGGTTTGCGTGCACGATCGCCGGTTGGATCGGACTTCGACCGGGGCCGGGTTGGTCAGCACGATGACGCTGGATCAGCTGCGTGAGTTGGAGTACGGCGCCTGGCATGACAGCTGGCGGCCGGACGGTGCCCACGGAGATACCAGCCTGCTGACCCTGGACGCGCTGATCTCGCTGGTGCTGGATTGGAAACGGCCGGTGAAGGTCTTCATCGAGACCAAGCATCCGGTGCGGTACGGGTCGCTGGTCGAAAGCAAGGTGCTGGCGCTGCTGCAGCGCTTCGGCATTGCCCAACCTGCGTCCGCAGACCGGTCCCGCGCCGTCGTGATGTCGTTTTCGGCGGCCGCGGTGTGGCGGATTCGCCGAGCAGCACCGCTGCTGCCAACGGTGCTGCTCGGCAAAACGGCTCGCTATCTGGCCAGCGGTGCCGCCTCGGCTGTCGGAGCGACCGCCGTGGGACCGTCGCTGGCGGTGTTGCGGGAATATCCACAACTCGTCGATCGCGCCGCCGCCCAGGGGCGAGCGGTGTACTGCTGGGGTGTCGACGAGTACGAAGACATCGATTTCTGCCGGGACGTCGGCGTGGCGTGGATGGCCACCGACCACCCCGGCCGCGCCAAGGCCTGGTTGCAGCATGGCCGGCCGGGCGTGAGTAGCGGTCCCGCCGCCCCGCCGGAGGCCTAGAGGTTGCCTCCGGCGGCACGCGGAGCGGCTGCGCCCGACGGAGCCCGGCCGACCTCACGCGCAACGAAGTTCTCGAGCTCGAACAGGTTGGCCCCGGCCCGGTCGGCAATGCGCACCAGGCTGGCCATCAGCGCCACCTCTTCGATCTGCTCCTGCAGGAACCACTGCATGAACTGCTCGCCGAGGAAGTCGCTCTCATCGCGTGCCACCGCGGTCAGCCGACTGACCTGATCGGTGACGGCCCGCTCCTGATCGAGGGCCAACGCCAGGGCGTCGCGCGGCTTGTCGAAGTGATTTCGTACCGAGTCGATTCCCGGAATCTCGACACGGAGGTCGCGGTCGATCAGATGCTGCACCAGCATCATCGCGTGGTTGCGCTCCTCGACCGCCTGAGCGTAAAAGTGCTTCGCCAATTGGGGCAATTCTTCGCTATCGAAATAAACGGCAATGGCAACGTATTGTTGGGCCGCGGTGAATTCGTTGAAAATTTGTTCCTGCACCAGCGCATGGAATTTCGTCTTTGGTCCGTCGTAGTCGGTCATACCGCCAGAATAGTGCAGGTAAAACGCCACCTGCAACGAAGGCATGACTTACTCAGGAAAGGTTTTCCTAAGCCGATGCGCGAAATCAATAAGGTCAGGTTTGCCTAAGTAAACCTAGCCGGGCCGGAATTATGGGCGCATTTTCCGCATTTTTATGACCTACAACACACCCGGGGCGCCGAAATTGCGTTGTTATGGTGGCCCGTCGAAAGCGTCGGCCGGTATCGGTGTGTCGGAAGCCAGCGCGTCGAACATCTCGGCGGCCGCGTCGTGGTTCCACACCACGACCGAGCCGACGTCGGTGGTGGTGAATTCGCCGATCGGCACCGTCAGGGCCGTCGGGTGCCCGTGTAGCGCCCACCCGAGCCGGGCAAGGTCGAATACGTGGGCCCCCTGGTCGACGGTGAGCGCCGCGGCTGCGGCGCGCGGCACCGAATACCAACGCCACGGATTGAGCCATACCGCGGGGCTTTCGGCCCGGCGCAGCAACGCGGACATGAACTGGCGCTGGTTGATCATCCGGTCCAGGTCGGCTCTCGGTGTGGCTCGGGACCTGACGTAGCCCAGTGCGCTTCGGCCGTCGAGTTGCTGGCAGCCCGGCGCTAGGTCGATGCCGGCCAGTGGATCGCCGATCGGTTCCGTCAAACACATCCGGACACCGCCGAGCGCGTCGACCAGTTCGGCGAATCCGCCGAATCCGATCTCGGCATAGTGGTCGATTCGCAGGCCGGTGGCCTGTTCGACCGTTTGCACCAGCAAGGGCGCCCCGCCTATGGCGAATGCCGCGTTGATCTTGTCGCGGCCATACCCGGGAACGGGGACATATGAATCGCGCGGGATCGATACCAGGGCCGTCGGGGTGCTCGATCCGAGTCCGGCCAGGTGGACCAGCAGGATGGTGTCGGTTCGCCCGTCTCCGGGATCTCCGCCGGTGGTCAGCTCCTGCTGTTGCTCGGCGGTCAGACCCTGGCGACTGTCCGAGCCGACGATGAGCCAGTTGGTGCCGCGCCCGGGGCCGGGCCGGTCGGCATAGTCGCGCAATACCGGTTCCCGGTGCAGCGCCGTGTCCAGCCACAAAGCCCCGCCGAGAATGCCGGCGCCGGCCAGCAACACGGCGGTCAGCAGGCTCAGCGCAACGATCTTGCCCCAGCGGCGCTTGGTCTTTTTGCGGCGCGCTTTGGGTGCGGCCGGACGTGGCGGCGGCGCCGGGGTGGGGGTGCGCCGCCGGCGTCGGGGGCCGACGGGGCCGGTGGCCGGTTTGGGTGGAGGTGGCGCTGAGGTTGGTTGACGCGGTGGCGCCCCGCTGGGTTCGGCCGGACGGCGCAGGGGCAGCGTGTCGCGCCGGATGACCTGCGAGGGTTCCGATTGCGGCGGGATCGGAGGCTGGGGTCGCCGAAACTGAGCGGGTCGATCGCCGTTCACCTGGAAAACGTACGTGCCAGGACACCGGAACGCAGCCGGCCGCCACGGCGCGCGGGGCGCAACGGGTTGGCCGCGGCCGGTTATCGCCGGGCGCGCAGACCGTTGCCGAACGGGCAGCCCAGCAGCACCCGGATGGCCTGCCTGAGCCCGTGCATGTCGTCGACCGGGCGATGAAATGGCAGCCGGATATCGCGGTCGCCGTCGTTGCTTTCGATGCGAAACCGCACGCCGTAGCGGTCGAGGCCAAGCGGGCGGACCTCACCGCGTCGCAGCGGGGCCGGCAGGCGCGACACCAACCGCGCGACCACGTCCTGATGGTCGGTCGTCAGGTGGCGCAGCAGGCTCGACTCGATCTCGCAGAACGGATCCGGTCGCGCGGCCAGTAGGTCCACGACGCTGATCGGTTCCGCGCCGGTGGAGTCGGTGACGACCACCGACTCGATCTCCAGTCGCATCAATGCGTATCGGATCTCCGCGCCGTGCGCCGGTGCGGATCTAGGTGTCTGGACTTGCAGCAAGGCTGGGTTGGGGTTCTTGGTGGCGATCAGGTCGAGCGCAGCGCCGATCATGTCCGCGGGAACGGGGTGCAGGCGCCCGCGTATCCAGACCAGCGAGCGGACGGGTTCACGCACCGGCAGTGGGGCGTAGTCCGTTAGTTCGAGGAGGGCCTGCGACGGGGGCTGCCCGGGATCGCCGGTGCCCGCACCCGGGTGCTCGATGGGAACGGCCACCGCAAAAGACCCGTCGGGCATCAGGTGATGGATGGGTGTGGCGACGGGGCCGTCCCGTTCCACCGCCAGCAGGGCACCGCCGGCCCGGGCGCATGCGCTGCGAATACGTTCGGCGGTCGTCGGCGCCGGGCTGGTGAGCGGCAGCATCACAAACTCCTCCATGCTCTTAGGTAAGCCTAAGTTAACTTACTGAGGTGGTGGCTGCAAGCACCGAAAGGGCGGGCGCCGCCGTTAATGTTGTGTGCGTGGCGCGCATCGCATATCTCGGTCCGGAAGGGACATTCACCCAAGCGGCGCTGCTCGAGATAGCGGCTGCCGGGCTGGTCCCAGGCCACGACGACGGCGGCGCGCAACCGCTGCCGGTCGAAAGCACTCCCGCCGCGCTCGACGCCGTCCGTACCGGCGCCGCCGAATTCGCCTGCGTGCCCATCGAGAACTCGATCGACGGCTCGCTGGCCCCCACCCTGGACAGCCTGGCCATCGGGTCGCCGCTGCAGGTGTTCGCCGAGACAACGCTCGACGTGGCCTTCAGCATCGTGGTCAAGCCCGGCGTCGGCGCGGCCGACGTACGGACCCTGGCGGCTTTCCCGGTGGCAGCGGCGCAGGTTAGACAGTGGCTGACCGCTCATCTGCCCAACGTCGAGCTGCATCCGGCGTACTCCAACGCCGACGCGGCCCGCCAGGTGGCGGAGGGGCAGGTCGACGCTGCCGTGACCTCCCCGCTGGCCGCCGCGCACTGGGCGCTGCAGTCGCTGGCCGACGGCGTCGTTGACGAGTCCAACGCCCGCACCAGGTTCTTGCTCATCGGTGTACCGGGACCGCCGCCGCCGCGCACCGGCACCGATCGCACCTCGGCGGTGCTGCGTATCGCCAACGTGCCCGGTGCCCTGCTGGATGCACTGACCGAGTTCGGCATGCGCGGCATCGACCTCACCCGAATCGAGTCCCGGCCCACCCGTACCGGGCTGGGCACGTACATGTTTTTCATCGACTGTGTGGGCCACATCGCCGACGATGCTGTGGCTGAGGCACTCAAGGCGCTGCACCGTCGTTGTGCTGATGTGCGATACCTGGGTTCTTGGCCGACGGGTCAGACCTATGCGGCGCAGCCGCCGCCGGCGGACGAGGCGGCGATCTGGCTGCAGCAGCTGCGCGAAGGCAAGCCCGAAGCAAGCCCGGAGCCGCCGCTATGAGCGGTCGTCTGGTGCTGGTTCGCCACGGTCAGTCGGTCAGCAATGTCGAGCGTCGCTTGGACACGCTGCCGCCGGGGGCGGAGTTGACCCCGACGGGCCGGGCGCAGGCACAGGCCTTCGCGCGCGGCGGTTTGATTCGACCCGCCATGCTGGTGCACTCGATCGCTACTCGGGCGTCGCAGACGGCCGAGGTGATCGCCGCCGAACTGACCGTCTCGGCCCACGAGGTGGTCGGCATTCACGAGGTACAGGTCGGCGAGCTGGAAAACCGCTGCGATGACGAGGCCGTCGCGGAATTCAACGCCATCTACAAGCGGTGGCATTGCGGCGAGCTGGATGTCCCGTTGCCGGGCGGTGAGAGCGCCAACGACGTGCTGGCGCGCTATGTGCCGGTGCTCAACGACCTGCGAATGCGCTATCTGGACGACGAAGACCGAACCGGCGATCTCGTCGTGGTCAGCCACGGCGCGGCCATCCGGCTGGCCGGTGCTGTGCTCGCCGGGGTGGACGCCAACTTCGCCTTGGACAACCACCTGGACAACGCCGAATCGGTGGTGCTGACCCCGATCACCGACGGTCGCTGGAGTTGCGTCCGGTGGGGAACGAAAACGCCGCCCTTCTGCGCCGAGGTCGACTCCGCCGCCGGCGACCTCATGGCGTCCAGCGGCGACCCGATGGGCTGACGGTCACCCCGCCGGGGTGACCGCGGCGCTCTCGCCGCAAGTGCAGCCGATGGCCGCGCAGTCGACGACGAAGGTGTGCGGTATCAGCTCGGCGTCGTCACAATCAGATTCGGTGCATTCCGACCGGCCGGATAGTGGACCCTCCACGTGCCGAATCAAGGTCCCGTGGCAGTGTTCCAAGCCTGCCCGGCAGTCGCGGCAGCCTGTGCTCATAGACCGTTCATAGCACCGCACCCCGACATCGCCGGGTTGGCGCGCCCATCGTAATTCGATGGCCGATCACGCCCAGCCCAGCTGGCCCAGCCGGTCGTCGTCGATACCGAAATGGTGGGCGATCTCGTGGATCACCGTGATCGCCACCTGGTCGACAACCTCGTCGGCGGACTCGCAGACATCCAGCAGCGCTTCCCGGTAGATCGTGATGGCGTCCGGCAGGGCTCCGGCGTAGTCGGAATCACGCTCGGTCAGGGCGACCCCCTCGTAAAGGCCGAGCAGGTCGTGTTCGTCGGGGTGGCGGTCGGCGACCAGCACCACGACGTTGTCCATAGCGGCCGCCAGCTGGGGCGGAATCAGGTCCAGTGCGTCAGAGACCAGTTCGTCGAACCGCCGGGGGTCCATCCGCACCGCCACCCGGCTAGCCTCCCGGTGCGGGTTCCGCGGGCGCGGGGGCCTCGGGTTCGGGTGCTTGGGCAGGCGGTGGTGCGCCGCCATCGGCGGGCGGCGGCTGACTTTGGGTCGCCGGCGGCGGCTGAGTCGCCTGGGTTGTGGTGGCCGGGGCGGCGGGTGCCCGCGACGGCGTCACCACCGGTTGCTGATTGGGCAGATGCTGATTGCTCGGCGGAGCCGTTTGGGTCTGCCGGGGCGCGGGCGCGGGCGCGGCGGGCGGCACCTGCAGCGGAATGGGCGGCAACGTGAGCCGCTCTTCGGGAATGTCGGGCGGCGGCACCGGTGGCTGCCCGTTGATCAACAGCTCCCCCTTGGCGCTGTTCACCAACGTGGCCCAGCCCCCATTGCCCAGCGTCGCGCCGATGCTGCACGCGACTTCGCGGCTGCCCGCGGACCAGCTCGGCAGCGACAGCGTGGGGTAGATCAGGGTCAGGGTGGTGGTGCGCAACTTGATGGGGGCGAGGTAGGCGTCGGTCATCCGGGTACAGGTGTCTTTGATGTACCCGTCCTGCTCGGGCTCGGGAGGCAGGGCGTCGGGGAACTTCTCCGCCAGATTGACCGTGCCGGTGACCTCCATGGCATGGGGCGCCGCGCAGTCGACCGGAATATCGATTGGCTGGTTGGTGGTCGAATCAATGCCCAAACAGGTGCCGGCCGGCCAGACCTTGGATTGATTGATGTCGGCGACCTTGCCCTTGAACGCGGTCTGTTGGTTGTTGGGACCGGGCAACTGCAGGCCGCACAACATGCGGCGCTCGCCGGCCTGACGCCACGCCCGGTCGCCGGACCAGAGCATGCTGGTGGTGAACTTGCTGTTGGGATCGAACTTGGCGCCGAGGTAGCGGCGCACCGCGGCCTGGCACTGTTCCTGGCTGATCTGCTGAATGCGGGCCGGTGATGGGGGAGAGGCGTCGGGCCCGTACTCCGAACCGGGGAAGGTTCGCATGTCAATGGACTCGGCGACTTCGAACCGGTGCTCATCGCCGCAGTCGACGATGGTGGCCGCCTCCGGTGTGCCTTCCGGCCACATCAGGCAGTCGCCGGTGGTGGCGCGGTTGAAAGCGGCGTTGCTCTTGGTGCCGGTGCTGGGCACCGGGTTGTTGTCGATGTAGCCGGCCAGCCGGCCCGGCCCGGTGGCAACGTCGGGGATCGCGGTGATCAACCCGGCGATCAGCAGGCCGCCTAGTGCGGTGAGCAGCAACCCGCGCCTGGTCGCCGACGCTTGCAGGGCACGCGGCCACCGGAAGCCGGCCGACGGCTGCTCCGCTTCGGCGGCAGTTTCGGCGTCGGGGTCAGGCTCGCTATCCGGTGCGAGCTCCTTCTCGGGCGCGTCCAACATCAGTTCCATTCTTACAGGGCCCACATAGCCACGTGACCAATGTTGCACATGTGATACCAGAGCCCGACAGAAGCCGAGCTGACGCGACGCGGCCAACCCGTCAAAAGTAGTCTTGCGGCCGTGATCGACCTGAAACTGCTCCGGGAAGACCCCGACGTCGTACGCCGATCCCAGCTCAGCCGCGGCGAAGACCCGGCGCTGGTAGATGCCCTGCTCACGGCGGACACGGCCCGCCGGACCGCGATCTCGACCGCGGACTCCCTGCGGGCCGAGCAGAAAGCCGCCAGCAAGAGCGTGGGTGGTGCATCGCCCGAAGAGCGTCCCGCCCTGCTGCAACGGGCCAAGGATCTCGCCGAGCAGATCAAGGCCGCCGAGGCGACGCAGTCCGAAACCGAGACGGCCTTCACCGCAGCGCACATGGCAATACCGAACGTCATCCTCGACGGCGTGCCCGCCGGCGGGGAGGACGACTACGCGGTGCTGGACGTGGTCGGCGAACCCCGCGCGCTAGACAATCCGAAAGACCACCTGGAACTCGGCGAATCGCTGGGCCTGATCGACATGGCGCGCGGCGCCAAGGTGGCAGGGTCGCGATTCTATTTCTTGACCGGTCAGGGTGCGTTGCTGCAGCTGGGTCTGTTGCAGCTGGCGCTGCGGCTGGCCGTCGACAACGGCTTCATCCCGATGATCCCGCCGGTGCTGGTGCGTCCCGAGGTGATGGCCGGCACCGGATTCCTCGGGGCCCACGCCGACGAGGTCTATCGGCTCGAGGCCGACGACCTGTACCTGGTGGGCACCTCTGAGGTGCCGATGGCGGGCTATCACGCCGACGAGATCGTGGACCTGTCCGAGGGGCCGTTGCGCTACGCCGGATGGTCGTCATGCTTTCGGCGCGAGGCCGGCAGCTACGGCAAGGACACCCGCGGCATCATCCGGGTGCACCAGTTCGACAAGGTGGAAGGCTTCGTCTACTGCGCCCCCGCCGACGCCGAGGCCGAACATCAACGGCTGCTGGCCTGGCAGCGCGAGATGCTGGCGCAGATCGAGGTCCCCTATCGGGTGATCGACGTGGCGGCCGGCGATCTCGGCGCCTCGGCCGCCCGCAAGTTCGACTGCGAGGCGTGGATACCGACCCAGGGCACCTACCGCGAGCTGACCTCCACCTCGAACTGCACCACGTTTCAGGCCCGACGGCTGGCGACGCGCTACCGCGACGCCAACGGCAAGCCGCAGATCGCGGCCACGTTGAACGGCACGCTGGGCACGACGCGGTGGTTGGTGTCGATTCTGGAAAACCACCAACAGCCCGACGGCAGCGTGCGGGTTCCCGCGGCCCTGGTTGGGTTCGTGGGCACCGAGGTGCTCGAGCCCAAGGGCTAGACGCCCACCTTGTCGCGAGCCTGTTCGTGGCGGTGCTGGCGTTCGATGGTGGCGAAGTAGAACGCCAGCGCGAAGGCGAAGCTGGTGAACAGGCTGGACACGAAGTACAGCCAGGGCCTGCGCAGACCGCGTCGGTAGCCATCGACGATGGAGAACAGCGGCAGCAGGATCACGTTGGCGATCGTGTAGTCCTGGCTGGCCGAACCGGCGGCCGGGTTGGTGAACATCAGCCGGATGTAGTCCGCCCAGCTGCCCGGGCCCCAGATGGGGTTGGTCGCGCCGTGCGAGTACTCCCGGACGAAGCGGATGTTGAAGTACCAGCCAAAGGCGATCGAGGCGATGCCGACCGCGTAGTACACGCATTCCGGCGGGGAGAACCACGCACCTGCGGCCGGCCGGGCATACACCTGAGGGTTCGACGCGATGATCCAGCTGATGACGGCAATTCCGAGAACCGCGTGGACAAGAAGCGACACCATGGGCGCAGTCTCACCCCTATCCCGAAGTTTTGTCAATATTGACATAACTGTCGGGGTCGCGGGTTGAGGTACCTTACTGCCATGGTCAGGCCCGCGCAGACGGTGCGCAGCGAACGCACCCGCGAGGCCCTGCGCCAGGCCGCGGTGGTGCGATTCCTGGCCCAGGGCGTCGAGGAGACGTCGGCCGAGCAGATCGCCGCCGATGCCGGGGTGTCACTGCGCACGTTCTATCGCCACTTCAGGTCCAAGCACGATCTGCTGTTTGCCGACTACACCGGTTTGCATTGGTTTCGCGCGGCGCTGGACGCCCGTCCCGTCGACGAGGCGATCATCGACTCGGTACAGACCGCGATCTTCGCCTTCCCGTATGACGTTGAAGCCGTAGCGAAAATCGCCACCCTGCGCGGTGGGGAGCTGGACCCAAGCCGCATCGTCCGGCACATTCAGGAGGTCCAGGCCGACTTCGCCGAGGTGATCGCGGCTCAGCTGCGACGACGTAGCTGTGCCGCGGCGGGAACGTCGGCGCAAACCCCGGATGCCCGGGTTCGCACCGCGGTGACCGCGCGTTGCATCGCGGCCGCGGTGTTCGGCGCGATGGAAGTGTGGATGCTGGGCGAAGACCGGTCCCTCGGCGAGTTGGCGCGGGTGTGTCAGCTGGCGCTGGAGACGTTGCGGGCCGGGCTCACCAACACCTGGTGCCCCGACCGGCCCCGGACTGTTTCGTCATAATTGACAAAACTTTCGGACCGTGCCAGCCTCCAACTCGGGAGGTCGAGAGCATGGCGGAGTATGACGCGATAGTGATCGGCGCGGGGCACAACGGCCTGACCGCCGCGGTGCTGCTGCAGCGAGCGGGCCTGCGCACCCTCTGCCTGGACGCGAAGCTCTACGCCGGCGGCATGGCCTCCACCGTCGAACTGTTTGACGGCTACCGGTTCGAGATTGCCGGATCGGTGCAGTTCCCGACGGCGGCCGCGGTGATCAGCGAACTCGGCCTGGACACCTTGCCGACCGTGGATCTGGAAGTGATGTCGGTAGCCCTACGCGGCGTGGGCGACGATCCGTTGGTCCAGTACACCGACCCGATGAAGATGTTCGCCCACCTCAACGAGGTGCACGGGGCCGACGCGGTCACCGGGATGGCGGGCCTGCTGGCCTGGAGTCAGGCGCCGACCCGGGCGCTCGGGCGGTTCGAATCCGACACGCTCCCCAAGACCTTCGACCAGATGTATGCGTGCGCCACCAACGAATTCGAGCGATCGGCCATCGACGACATGCTGTTCGGGTCGGTCACCGACGTGCTGGACCGGTACTTTCCGGACCGGGAAAAGCACGCCGCACTACGGGGTTCGATGACGGTCCTGGCCGTCAACACCATCTACCGGGGACCGGCCACGCCGGGTAGCGCCGCCGCGCTTGCCTTCGGTCTGGGTATCCCCGACGGAGACTTCGTGCAGATGAAGAAGCTGAGCGGGGGCATCGGCGCACTCACCGCACATCTGTGCCGGCTGTTCGAGCGCGACGGCGGCGAGTTGCGGTTGCGCACCAAGGTCAGCGAGATCCTCGTCGACAGCGCCGAGGCCGGAGCGCGGATCAGTGGCGTACGCACCGAGGCGGGCGACATCGTGGCCGCCCCGATCGTGGTTTCCGCGATTGCCCCAGACGTCACGATCAACGACCTGATCGATCCGACGGTGCTGCCCAGCGATGTCCGGGATCGCTACGCACACATCGACCACCGCGGTAGCTACCTGCAGATGCACTTCGCCCTCGAGGAAGCCCCGGCGTTCGCGGCGCCGTATGAGGCCCTCAACGATCCGGCCATGCAGGCCTCGATCGGCATTTTCTGCACGCCAGAGGAAGTGCAGCAGCAGTGGGAGGATTGCCGCCGCGGGATCGTGCCGGCCGACCCGACCGTCGTGTTGCAGGTACCGTCGGTGCACGACCCCGACCTGGCGCCGCCGGGCAAGCACGCCGCATCGGCGTTCGCGATGTGGTTCCCGATCGAGGGCGAGCAAGACTCCCATGAGTACGGACAGGCCAAGACCGAAATGGGGCAACGGGTGATCGACAAGGTCACCCGCTTGGCGCCCAACTTCGAGCGCAGCATCATCCGGCACACCACCTTCACTCCCAAGCACATGGGCGTCATGTTCGGAGCGCCCGGTGGCGACTACTGCCACGGCTTGTTGCACCCCGACCAGATAGGTCAGAACCGGCCGGGTCCGAGAGGCTTCATCGGCCAGCCGATCCCGATCGCCGGGCTCTACCTGGGCAGCGCGGGATGCCATGGCGGACCGGGAATCACCTTCATCCCCGGTTTCAACGCCGGTCGTGCGGCGCTGGCCGACCGCTAGCGGGTCAGCGCCGGTCGCTGAGCAGTTCGTCGAGCAGCGCGATGAAATCGTCTGGACGCGCCGGGGTGAAGGCCGGTTGCCAACGAGCATCGGGGATGTCGAGGGTGATCAACGTCGACTTGAGCGGCCGGTTCATGTCCATCGGCAGCCAGCGGCGCAGATCCGAGCTGCCCCAGATGCGAAAGCGATGGGTGAGCAGTCCCAGCGATTCGGCACGGTAGCCGCGGATCGTGTCCAGCGCGATGATCTTCGCGGTGCCCGACGGGAAGTGGTAGCGACGCAACGTCAGCGCGGCCCCATCGAGCTGGACCACGCCGTCGTCGTAGAACCGCATCATTTCCGCGAGCTCCGCAGCTGGTGACCGCGGGTGGTGAGGCAGCGGCCGTCCTCCAGGCGCCACTGCCACCCGTGCAGGTTGCAGGTCAACGTATCGCCTTCTACCACACCGAACTTCGATAGGTCGGCTTTGAGGTGAGGGCAGCGGCGCTGAATCTCCCAGCCGTCCAGAGTGATTGAAGCGGAGTCGTCGTGAGTCTCGGCGAACCAGCCGTCGGCGTAGGCGATCCGCTCGTCGGTGAGGCACTTGAAGAACGTGTACAGGTATTCGTTGTAACCACCCACGCGCCAGGCCTGGAAGCGGGTGGACAAGAAGATGGTGTTGACCCAGTCGGGTTCTTGATCGCGCAGTACCGTGCGCACCAGCTCCGGCGCTATGGCAAACCCGTAGCGGAACTTCTCGTTGGGAATCGGCTCGCGCACCGTCCTTTTCGGAAAGTCCAGTACGACGGTTTCGGCGCCGATGACCAGTTCCACGGGGTAACCGATACCGTCGCAGATCTCATTGCTCTGCAACATGATCGGCTCGAACAGCGCGCGCAACGGCTCCAGCAGCGGCTCGCCCTCCGCGGGGGCCCAGCTCGCCCGTTCGGCGGCGATCACCGGAGCCATCCGGTCGGCGTAATCGGCGATGTAGGCGGACTTTCCGGTGGTGAAGATGGCCTCGACGTCTTCGGTGGGCAGCGGGTGGCTCAGCGAATTCAGGGTCGATCCGGTGAAATCCGCGATCGATCCGGGAATCATCAGCAAACCGCGATCATGGCCGTGGATGCGCATCTGGTCCAGGAAGACCATCTGGTCGGGGAAGATGTTGGCCGGATCGCTGCGGTCGTCGTTGAGCTCGCGCAGCTCGGGGTCCAGAAAACACGGTGGTCCCGCCGACGGCACCACCCAGGTCGCGTCCACCTGCGCGACGTACTGGCGCGCCCGGTCCATCCCGCGCTGTCGCTTCTGGGTGCCGAACGCCTCCTTGGCCCGGGCCGGCATGTCGTAGACCATCGGGTACCAGATCGCGCCGGAGTACTGCAGCAGGTGCACATCGACGTGGCCGAACTCCGATGCCAGCATGTCCAGCTCGATCGGTCGTGCGTCATTCATATTGAAGGCGGTGGTCTCGCCGTCGGAAACCACTAGCGCGGAGTCACCGATCGGACCGTCGGCCGGCGCCCGCAGCGCGATGATCATGATGTCGAGATCGCTGCGGGGCCCGCTGAGCCGGTGCTTGACCGAGCCGGTGGTTTCGAAGAACCGGTGAAATCCCAGCTTCTCGAGTTCATTTCGCAGATCCGGCACGGGGAAGTCCGGGAGCAGCACCACCGCGTCTTTGTTGACGTGCGAACGCAGGTTCTCGGCGTCGAAGTGATCCTTGTGCAGATGCGAGACATATAGGTAGTCGCAGTCGCCGATGGCGTCCCAGTCCAGTGCGCTGTTGTCCGGAAACGGGAACCAAGAAGCAAAGTAGGCCGGGTTGACCCAGGGGTCGCACAGAATGCTGCCGGACTGGGTCTGAATCAGAAAGCCGGCGTGGCCGACGCTTGTGACCTGCACAAATACCTTCCTGCAACAGCTACTGCTGACGCATGTTCGGCGCCAAATGCAGCATCGAGCTTAGCTTGAGTCGAGATCCTCGGCCCCCACAGCCGCCGGTAGTAATCGATTCGCCGCGGGTCCGGCGCCACTCCGTAGGCGGCGAAGAACTTCGCCTCCCAACCGTGGCCGGGAAAGTTCCACTGCAACGACAACGTTGCTACCGCCAGGTCGGCCCATCGATCGGCCACGCCCAGCGTGCCGAGGTCGACGTGGCCGCAACAGTTGCCGTCCTGGGCGATCAGGGTGTTGGGTGCACACGCGTCGCCGTGGCAGACCACCAACCGATCGATCGGGGGCGGGGCGCCGACATTAGCCCGGCCCGCCGCGGTCAGCCGCGCCAGTCGGCTTTGCGCAGACCAGTCGAATGGGCACGCTCGGACCGGCAAGCGCTCGTGCAGTGTGCGCAACCCCACACCGATGGCCCGCACGGCGACATCGGGTGCGGCCACCCAGCGGGGGTGCACGGCCGAGACGCCGGGTAGCCCCGCGGTGCGTAGCCACGCCCAGTCTTGCTCGACCCCGAAGTCCAGCACCGCCGGCACGGTGAGGTGTGCTGACGCCCAGCGCAAGCGTTGCGCCTCGGCGGTGAAGTCGAAGACGCCGGTTCTGGCCACCTTGATGAACTCGGCGCCGGGGCCCACCCGGAAGGTCACACCGCCCAGTTCGTTGGCCCAGACGGCTTGCACGGGGCGCCCGGCGGCAAGCCGTCGGACAACCGGGGGCACCGCGGGAGGTGCGGCGGGGAAGGACAAAGCACTCCTCTTTCGGACTTCAAATTCGCCACTTCAACCGACCGCCGGCCGGGAGCACTAGGCTTGACTGCTGTGGAACCGGTATACGGGACGGTCATTCAGCTTGCCCGCTTGACGTGGCGCATCCAGGGGCTCCGCATCACCGTGACTGGTGTGGAGAACATACCCGTCCAGGGTGGTGCGGTCATCGCAATCAACCACACCGGATACCTCGACTTCACCTTCGGCGGGTTGCCGGCCTACCAGCAGCGGCTGGGGCGCAAGGTGCGGTTCATGGCCAAGCAGGAGGTCTTCGACCAGAAGATCACCGGTCCCATCATGCGCAAGCTGCGACACATCCCGGTGGACCGGGCCGACGGCGCCGCGTCCTATGACGCTGCGGTCCGCTTGCTCAAGGCCGGTGAGCTGGTCGGGGTCTATCCGGAGGCAACGATCAGCCGAAGTTTCGAAATCAAAGAATTCAAGTCCGGCGCCGCGCGGATGGCGCTCGAGGCTGGGGTGCCGATCGTCCCCCACATCGTCTGGGGCGCCCAGCGGATCTGGACCAAAGGCCACAAGAAGAAGCTGTTCCGCCCGAAAGTGCCGATCGTGGTGGTCGTCGGCGAACCGATCGAACCCACGCTGCCGACCGCGGAGCTGAGCAATCTGCTGCACTCCCGGATGCAGCACCTGCTCGACCAAGCGCAGGAGCAGTACGGGCCGCATCCGTCCGGGGAGTTCTGGGTGCCGCGCCGGCTGGGCGGCAGCGCGCCATCGCTGGCCGAGGCGGCGCAGATGGATGCGCAGGAGGCGGCGGAGCGGGCCGCTCGCCGTGCCCAACGAGCCCATCCCGCGGGAGCGCCGGAGCAGTAGCGCATGGCGGAGCCGACCTACCGGACCCTCGAGATCCTGGCCAAGTTGCTGGTGCTGGCCACGGGGACCCGGATCGCTTATGTCGGCGTCGAGAATGTGCCCGAGCGGGGCGGCGCGGTGATCGCGATCAATCACACCAGCTATGTCGACTGGCTTCCGGCCGCGCTGGCAATGAATCGGCGGCACCGTCGCATGAGATTCATGATCAAGGCCGAAATGCAACGAGTGAAGGTGGTCAACTTCCTGATCAAGCGCACTCGGACCATTCCGGTGGATCGCGGCGCGGGGGCGGGCGCCTATGCCCTAGCGGTGCAGCGCCTTCGCGAAGGGGAGCTGGTCGGCGTCTACCCAGAGGCGACGATCAGCCGGAGCTTCGAGCTCAAGGAGTTCAAGACCGGGGCCGCGCGGATGGCGCTGGACGCAGACGTGCCGATTGTGCCGGTTATTGTTTGGGGTGCTCAGCGGATCTGGACCAAGGGCCAGCCCAGGCACATCGGACGCGCCAAGGTTCCGATCGTCGTGCAGGTTGGCCCGCGTTTACCGGCTGCCGGTGACATTGCGCAGACCGACGCCGCCCTGCGCCAAGCGATGACCATGCTGCTGCAGGAGGCGCAACGGAGCTACCCGCAGCCAGCAGGGCAGTACTGGGTGCCGCGCCGGCTTGGCGGCACCGCGCCGACTCCGGCCGAGGCAGCTCGGCTGGACGCTGACGAGGCTGCCGCCAGGGCCGCCGGCCGGACACCGCATCAATCGCGGTAGTGGCGGCTGAAGGACAGAAGGAGGAACCGAAGGATGGCAGAGCCATTCTTCCGAATGATGGAAGTGCTTGTTCCGTCGATCGTTGCCGCTAACGGAAACAAGATCACCTACTACGGGTTGGAGAACATCCCCGACCGGGGCGGCGCGTTGATCGCCCTCAACCACACCAGCTATGTGGACTGGGTCCCTGCCTCCATTGCCGCCAAGGAACGCAAACGTCGGCTGCGGTTCATGATCAAGGCCGAGATGCAGGAGGTGAGGTCGGTCAACTATGTGATCAAGCACGCCCAGCTGATTCCCGTTGACCGCGCCGAGGGCGCCAATGTCTATGGGGTCGCCGTCCAACGACTGCGTGAGGGTGAACTGGTCGGGGTACACCCCGAGGCGACGATCAGCCGCAGCCTCGAACTACGGGAATTCAAGACCGGGGCGGCCCGGATGGCGCTCGAGGCTCAGGTACCGATAGTTCCGATGATCGTCTGGGCCGCGCAGCGGATTTGGCCGAAGGGTCACCCCAAGAATCTGTTCCGCAACAAGGTTCCGATCAGTGTGGCCATTGGGCCCGGGCTGCCGCCGGCGGGCGATCCGACGGAACTCAACGCCACGCTGCGGCAAGCGATGGAATCGATGCCGCACTGGGTGCAGGAGCAGTACCCTCACCCCGAAGGGGAATTCTGGGTGCCACAGCGGCTGGGCGGCGGCGCGCCCGGTCCAGAGCAGTCCAGCCAATTCCGCATCGCGGAGTTGGCCGAACGCGCCCGCAAGCGCGGATATGACGGCGTTACCTCACGCAGTTCCAGCGAAGGCGGACCACACTGACCACACCGGAGAGCCGGCCGGCGCTCATCGCCTGCGACGTCGACGGCACCTTGTTAAACGATGATGAACACGTCTCCGGACGCACCCGCGATGCGGTGCGCGCCGCGGTTGCCGGCGGCGCGACCTTCATTCTGGCCACCGGCCGGCCGCCGCGCTGGGTACGGCCGGTCGTCGAAGAACTCGGGTTCACGCCGATGGCGGTGTGCGCCAATGGCGCCGTCATCTACGATCCCGCGACCGACCGGGTGGTGTCGGCGCACACCCTCTCGGTTGAGGCGCTGGCCACGTTGGCGGAGGTTTCCAGTCGGGTAATTCCCGGGTCTGGGTTGGCGGTCGAGCGAATCGGCGAGCGAGCCCACGACACGGCGACCCCACAGTTCGTCAGCTCGCCCGGCTACGAGCACGCCTGGCTCAACCCGGACAACACCGAGGTGTCGATCGAAGACCTGCTCAGTGCCCCGGCGATCAAGCTGCTGATCCGCAAGGCCGGTGCCGCCAGCGCGGACATGGCGGCCGAACTGGCCAAGCACGTGGGCATCGAGGGCGACATCACCTACTCGACCAACAACGGGCTGGTCGAAATCGTGCCGCTGGGCATCAGCAAGGCCACCGGTGTGCGCGACGTCGCGGCGCCCTTGGGCATTGCCGATACGGACGTGGTGGCGTTCGGCGATATGCCCAACGATGTGCCGATGCTGTTGCGGGCCGGTTTGGGTGTGGCGATGGGCAATGCCCATCCCGACGCGTTGGCCGCCGCGAACGAGGTCACCGCCCCCAACAGTGAGGACGGTGTCGCCAAGGTGCTCGAGCGCTGGTGGTTCTGAGCGCGTCGCCGCGCCTCAGGGAATGATCGGGTGGATTGGTAGCGAGAAGTGCTCGGGTGGCACCATCGGCCCGCTCGGGGGTTTGGTCGCCAGCGGTGTGGTGATCCCGTTGACGACCTCGGAGACGTTGCCGGTGAGCCGTTGGAAGTTCAACACACCGTGCTGGAAGTTCTGCGTAATCCGCAGCGGCTCCTGTATCTCGGCGCTGGTCGGCAATCCGAGCGGGCCGCGTTCGTAGCTCAGCGAGGCCCACGCGTCATAGATCGCGCCGGTCACCGGTTGGGCGCCGGTGGTCGGTGACCAGTACATCGCGCCCTTGGCGAAGGTGGCGTAGCGCGCGCCGTCGGCCCCGTCCGCTTCCGGAGATGTCGGTGCCCCCAGCACGCTGTTCATCGCGCCCAGCTCCTGCCAGCGCTGGTAGATCGCGCCGCCCTCCAAGGACTTGAGCAGCTCCTCCGGCGGGTCGTTGAAATGGGATGCGATTTCGCGGATCTCGTCCATCAGGGCGTAGGCGGCGTTGCCGGGACAATCGGTGTTGCCGACGTCGCGATGGGTGAAGATGGCCGGCAGTTTCGCGATGGCGCCGCCGGGAACGGTGGTGTACGAACTGCCCGTGGACTCCAGCTCCACCATGCTCTTGGGGTCGACTTCGGCGATGCCCAGCCGCCACCCCAGCAGTCGTCCGACGGCACGGATCTGCAGCGGCGTGGGCGCCACGTCATCGAAATTGCCGATCATCGCGACACCCCAGGTGTCACGGTTGAATCCGCCGGTGTGGAACCCTTCGACCGGTTTGGTGAGCCCGCCGGCACTGCCCTCGAAGATCTGACCGTACTTGTCGACCAGCGCGTTGTAGGCGATGTCGCACCAGCCCAGCGTCTTGCTGTGATACGTGTAGATCGCCTTGACGATGCCCGCCGATTCCAACGGGGAATAGTCGTTGCTGCCCGCCGTGTGATGGACCACCGCGGCGCGTACCGCCCGGTCGTATTCCGGGCTCTCACAGCGCAACGCTTCGTCCGCTCCCCAATCCGCGCGGCTGATGATGGGGGGCGCCTGGCCAGGCATGGTGACCCCGGTGGGCGGGGTCCAGTGGGTGCCGGCCGGGGCCTGCGGCGGGGAGATGAGCACCGCCGAAATGTTCTGCCCGAACGGCAGCTCCTTGGTGGCCGGACGGTAACCAAGGTCAACGGGCTCGGGTTCGCCGGTGGGTGGCGGCTGAGTCACCGGGGCGTCGATCGGGCGGGTGACCGCGATCTCGACCGTGTTGGTGGTGCCCACGAAGACCGGTTCGGTGCTACGCGGTCGCTCCGAGGTCCCCGCCGTTGCCGGTGCCCCGGCGCCTTGCTCGTCGGGCGTGGCGGTTTCGTACTCCGCCTGGTACCACGGCCCCCACGAACCATCCGACTGCCTGGCCCTCATCCGTGCTGAGGTGCCGACCAGATCCCCGGTCAGCGCCACTAGGGAGAACGGCTCGTCCTGGGTGAGTTGGCGCACCGTGACGCCGCCGCCGAGGCCGACCAGCGGCTGCTCGACCAGCCGGGTGTCCTGAGCCGACGGCTGCTCGTGGGTGCTGGGAGGGGGACGGGTCAGCACCCACGAGACGATGACGACCGTCGCCGCGATGGCGGTGAGCAGCATGGTCGGTGCGCGACTGCGGGACGGCACCAAAGGGATGTTACTTGTGTGTCTGATGTTTCTTGTGAGGCAACACGGGGTAATGGGCCGAAAACCTGTCGACGACACCGCAGAGGATAAGTAGCTGGGGGGTGGGTTCGGGTCCAGCGTGACTCTGCGGTGTCGTCAAGTGACAGGTTCTGGGGCCTTTCGCTAGGTGCCGATTAGATCGGCGGTACCGCGGCTGCGGCAGCCGCCGCAGCCGGTGCGACTGCCGCAGGTGCGGCCGCCGCGGGTGCCGCTGCCGCGGCGGGTAGTTCGGGCACCGCCGCTGCGGCCGCCGGCGCGGCTGCGCCACCGTTTTGGACGGCCTGCATGATCGAAGGCATCAGCACGCCCTTGAGCAGGTCGATGGCCTGGCCTGCGCCCAGCTGGTTGGCGGCCTGCATCACGTCGTTGAGGATTCCGCCGCCGCCGGTGCTGCTGCCCAGGCCGCTGCCGCCCAGGGATGAGGTCCCCGGCCCGTATCCCAGGCTGGGGTCACCCAGGATCGGATAGGTGCCGTCCATCCCGGGGTCCAGGCCGACCGGCGTCGTGATGGGAATCTCGTTGGTGCCACCAAGTGACGGGTCCAGGCCAGTCGGACTGGTCAAGCCGGGTGCCAAGCCGGTCGGGCTGGTCAACGCCGGATTGGTGAGTGCGGGGTTGACGGCGGCGCCCGGTGTCGGGGGCAGCGTCGTGCCCGTCAGGGCCAAGTCTCCCGGCATTCCCGGCGTCAGACCCGGGGTGGTCAGGCCTGGGCTGGTGAGACCCGGGCTGGTCAAGCCGGGGCTGGTCAACCCCGGGCTCATGCCGGTGCCGGTACCGCCGGTGAGGCTGGGCACTGGAGGCAGATTGATCCCGAACGAGGACAAACCCTGCGACAGCGCGGTCATCAACTCGGTGGGCAGGTCGGCCACGCTGGCCGCCCGCACAAACTCGTGGTGTTCGGTCGGCTTGGTCTCGGTGGTCGATTCGTAAACAAGAAAGTATGCACATGGACTCGCAACTGCCAGGGCGGCGACCGCGCTCATGGCTGTCGAGAGCTTGCGTCGGCGTCGATTCGGCACGGAAGTCTCCTCAATCTGGACTATGTGTAGCGTCGGTTCGCGCCGGCTGTCCTCGGCGGCTCGAACCCACACGCTCGATGGTACGAGTGAGGTTGGTGAGACTAATGTGGTTATATCGAATCGTGAGGCAATCGCTACCTAAGGTGGCATCTTCGGCCCATCGGGGTCATCGGACCCGCTTTAGACCTGCTTAGGGCCTGCTTGGGTTGTCGAAAGCCGGTGCAACCCTGACCTTGTCGTCCTGCCAAATCGGGTTTTCGCAGGAAGGTCGGATACCCTAGGCAACCGATGACCGAACGCTTTGACCTCTTCGTCGTCGGCTCCGGATTTTTCGGCCTGACGATCGCCGAGCGCGTGGCTACCCAACTCGGCAAGCGTGTCCTGGTTGTCGAGCGGCGCCCGCACATCGGCGGTAATGCATATTCCGAACCCGAGCCGCAGACCGGTATCGAAGTCCACAAGTACGGTGCGCACCTGTTTCACACCTCCAATAAGAAGGTGTGGGACTACGTGGGGCAGTTCACCGACTTCACCGACTATCGCCACCGGGTGTTCGCGATGCACAACGGGCAGGCCTATCAGTTCCCGATGGGGCTGGGTCTGGTCTCGCAGTTCTTCGGCAAGTACTGCAGTCCCGCCGAAGCGCGCCAACTCATCGCCGAGCAGGCCGCCGAGATCGATACCGCCGACGCCCAGAATCTCGAGGAGAAAGCCATCTCCCTGATCGGGCGCCCGCTGTATGAGGCGTTCGTCAAGGGGTACACCGCCAAACAGTGGCAGACCGACCCGAAGCAGCTGCCGGCGGCGAACATCACCCGCCTGCCGGTGCGCTACACCTTCGACAACCGGTACTTCAGTGACACCTACGAGGGATTGCCCGTCGACGGCTACACCGCGTGGCTGCAGAACATGGCCGCCGACGACCGCATCGAGGTCCGGCTCGACACCGACTGGTTCGACGTCCGCGACGAGTTGCGCGCGGCCAACCCCGAGGCTCCCGTCGTATACACCGGCCCGCTAGACCGCTACTTCGACTACGCCGAAGGCCGGCTGGGCTGGCGCACCCTGGACTTCGACGTGGAAGTGCTGCCGATCGGAGACTTCCAGGGCACGTCGGTGATGAACTACAACGATCTCGACGTCCCCTACACCCGCATCCACGAATTCCGCCACTTCCATCCCGAGCGCGAATACCCGTCGGACCAGACGGTGATCATGCGCGAGTATTCCCGGTTCGCCGAAGACGAGGACGAGCCCTACTATCCGATCAACACCGAGGCCGACCGCGCCCTGTTGGCCGCCTACCGGACCCGGGCGAAGTCCGAGACCGCGTCATCGAAGGTTCTGTTCGGCGGGCGCTTGGGCACCTATCAATATCTGGATATGCATATGGCCATTGCCAGCGCTTTGAGCATGTATGACAACGTCCTCGCGTCGCACCTGCGCGACGGTAGACCGCTGGCGGAACCGCCGGCCGAGGAGAGTGCGCGCGGATGAGTGCCGTAAGCCTTTTGTCCCGAGTCATCCAGCCGCGTCCGGGCGAACCGCTCGACGTGCGCAAGCTGTACCTCGAGGAGTCGACCACCAACGCTCGGCGCGCGCATGCGACCAGCCGGACCTCGCTGCAGATCGGTCCGGAATCCGAGGTCTCCTTCGCCACCTACTTCAATGCGTTTCCGGCCAGCTACTGGCGACGCTGGTCGATCTGTAAGTCCGTGGTGCTGCGCGTCGAGTTGTCCGGTGCCGGGCGCGTCGACGTCTACCGGACCAAGGCCACCGGAGCGCGCATCTTCGTCGAAGGGCGCGCATTTGCCGGTGATGAGGACAAGCCGGCCGTGCTCGAGATCGAGGTGGCGCTGACGCCGTTTGAAGACGGCGGCTGGATCTGGTTCGACATCACCACCGACACCGCGGTGACCTTGCTCAACGCGGGCTGGTACGCGGCCGAGCCCGCGCCGGGAACGGCCAACATCGCGGTCGGCATCCCGACGTTCAACCGCCCCGCGGACTGTGCCAACGCGTTACGCGAACTCACCGCGGACCCCTTGGTGGACGAGGTCGTCGGCGCGGTGATCGTGCCGGACCAAGGCACCCGCAAAGTGCGCGATCACCCGGACTTCCCGGCCGCCGCAGCCCGCTTGGGCGACCGGCTCTCCATCCATGACCAGCCCAACCTGGGCGGTTCCGGTGGCTACAGCAGGGTCATGTACGAGGCGCTGAAGAACACCGACTGCCAGCAGATCTTGTTCATGGATGACGACATCCGCATCGAGCCGGACTCGATCCTGCGGGTGCTGGCGATGCACCGCTTCGCCAAGAGCCCGATGCTGGTGGGTGGGCAGATGCTCAACCTGCAGGAGCCGTCACACCTGCACATCATGGGCGAAGTGGTGAACCGGGCGAACTTCATGTGGACCGCGGCCTCGCACGCCGAGTATGACCACGACTTCGCCGAATACCCGTTGAACGACAACGAAGACAAGAGCAAGCTGCTGCACCGGCGCATCGACGTCGACTACAACGGCTGGTGGACCTGCATGATCCCGCGGCAGGTGGCCGAGGAGCTGGGCCAGCCACTGCCGTTGTTCATCAAATGGGACGACGCGGACTACGGGCTACGGGCCGCCGAACACGGTTACCCCACCGTCACCCTGCCGGGGGCGGCGGTGTGGCACATGGCTTGGAGCGACAAGGACGATGCCATCGACTGGCAGGCCTATTTCCATCTGCGCAACCGGCTGGTGGTCGCGGCCATGCACTGGGACGGTGACGTCACCGGACTGGTCCGCAGTCACCTCAAGGCGACGCTGAAACACCTCGCTTGCCTCGAGTATTCGACGGTGGAGATCCAGAACAAGGCCATCGACGACTTCCTCGCCGGCCCCGAACACATCTTCTCGATCCTGGAATCGGCGCTGCCGGAAGTGCACCGCATTCGCAAGTCCTACCCGGATGCGGTGGTGCTGCCCGCGGCCAGTGAGCTGCCCCCGCCATTGCACAAGAACATCGTGAACAAGCCCCCCACCAACCCGGTGACGATCGGCTACCGGTTGGCCCGCGGCATCTTGCACAACCTCAAGACCGCCGACCCGGCCCACCATGGCCGCCCGGAATTCAACGTGCCGACCCAAGACGCCCGCTGGTTCCGGCTGTGCACGGTCGACGGCGTCACCGTGACGACGGCCGACGGGTGTGGCGTGGTCTATCGGCAGCGCGACCGGGCCAAGATGCTCTCACTGCTGTGGCAGTCGCTGCGCCGTCAGCGGGAGCTGTCCAAGCGATTCGACGAGATGCGCAGGACCTACCGCAACGCGTTGCCGGTGCTGTCGAGCAAGCAGAAATGGGAGACGGCGCTGCTGCCGGCGACGAGCCACGAGCCCGAGCATGCCTGAACCGGCGCCACCGCGCGGTGAAGCCGCGGCGATCGTCGCGGTTCAGTCGGCACTGGCTGATCGCCCCGGGGTGCTGGGCACGGCGCGCGGGCTCTCCCACTTCGGCGAGCACAGCGTGGGCTGGCTGCTGGTGTCGGCGCTGGGCGCGATGCTGTTCCCGAGCCGGCGCCGGGAGTGGGTGGTCGCGGGGGCCGGCACCTTCGTCGCGCACGCCGCCGCCGTGGTGATCAAGCGGGTGGTGCGGCGCAAACGGCCCCATGACCCGGCCGTGACGGTCAACGTCGGCACGCCCAGCAAGCTGAGTTTCCCGTCCGCGCACGCCACCTCGACGGCCGCCGCGGCCATCCTGCTCAGCAGGGCGGCCGGGGTGTCCGAAGCTGCGGGCGCGGCGGTGTTGGTGCCGCCGATGGCCCTGTCTCGAATACTGCTGGGGGTGCACTATCCCAGCGACGTGGCCGCCGGCGTCGCCGTGGGTGCCAGCGTCGCGGCCATCGCCGCGCGACTCGACAAGGTCTCGACAAAAGGTATGTCGCTATGAGCGAAGACGTGGTGACCGGACCCCCGACCAACCTGGTGGCCGGTGTGGTCAAGGCGATGCGCCCACGTCAGTGGGTGAAGAACGTGCTCGTGCTGGCCGCCCCGCTGGCCGCGGCGGGCCGCGGGGTCCGGTACGGCTACGCGGAAGTGCTGTTCGAGGTCTTGGTGGCCTTCGTGGTGTTCAGCCTGGCCGCCTCGGCCATCTATCTGATCAACGACGTGCGAGACGTCGAGGCGGATCGGGAGCACCCCACCAAGAGGTTTCGCCCCATCGCCGCCGGCGTGGTGCCCGAATGGCTGGCGTACACGTTGGCGGTGGCGCTGGGCGTGACGTCACTGGGGCTGGCCTGGTGGTTGACCCCGAGCCTGGCCGTGGTGATGGTCGTTTACCTCGCCATGCAGTTGGGCTACTGCTTCGGCCTCAAGCACCAAGCGGTGATCGACATCTGTATCGTGTCATCGGCGTATTTGATCCGCGCCATCGCCGGCGGCGCGGCCACCGACATCCGGTTGTCGCAGTGGTTCCTGCTGACGGCGGCGTTCGGGTCGCTGTTCATGGTGGCCGGCAAGCGTTACGCCGAGCTGCAGCTCGCCGAGCGCACCGGTGCGGCGATCCGCAAGTCGCTGGAAAGCTATACGAGTACCTATCTGCGGTTCGTCTGGACGTTGTCGGCCACCGCCGTGGTGGTGTGTTACGGGCTGTGGGCGTTCGAGCGGGACAACTACTCGGGATCCTGGTTCGCGGCGTCGATGGTGCCGTTCACCATCGCCATCCTGCGCTACGCGGTCGATGTCGACGGGGGATTGGCCGGGGAGCCCGAGGAGATCGCCCTGCGGGACCGGGTGTTGCAGCTGTTGGCGCTGGCGTGGATAGGAACAGTTGGGGCCGCTGTTGCCTTCGGCTAGCTCCAGACTCAAGGCCCTGCAGGCCGGTGCGCTGGCACGGCGGCCAGTGCTGCGGCCAATCAGGTGGCCGGCGTTTCCGTATGACCCCTGGGTCCGGATCAGCCTGTGGATCGGTGTGGCGATCATTGCCCTGCTGTTCGGGTGGGGAGCCTGGCAACGACGCTGGATCGCCGATGACGGACTCATCGTGCTGCGCACGGTGCGCAATCTGTTGGCCGGCAACGGGCCGGTGTTCAACATGGGCGAACGGGTGGAGGCCAACACCTCGACGGTGTGGACCTATCTGCTCTACGCGGCGAGCTGGGTCGGCGGGCCGATGCGGCTCGAGTACGTCGCGCTGGCGGTAGCGCTGACGCTGTCGGTGCTGGGTGTGGTGCTGGTGATGCTGGGCGCCGGCCGGCTGTATGCGCCGAGCCTGCGCGGCCGTCGGGCGATCATGTTGCCCGCGGGGGCGCTGGTTTACATCGCGGTACCCCCGGCGCGTGACTTCGCGACGTCCGGCCTGGAAAGCGGTCTGGTGCTGGCCTACCTGGGACTGCTGTGGTGGATGATGGTCTGCTGGTCGCAGCCGCTGCGGGGTCGCTCGGACAACCCGGTCTTCATCGGCCTGCTGGCCTTCGTCGCCGGATGCAGTGTGCTGGTGCGCCCGGAGCTGGCGCTGATCGGTGGGCTGGCCCTGATCATGATGCTGATCGCGGCCCGCAGTTGGCGTCGTCGCGGGTTGATCGTGCTCGCCGGTGGGTTGCTGCCGGTGGCCTACCAGATCTTCCGGATGGGCTACTACGGCTTGCTGGTTCCCGGCACGGCGCTGGCCAAAGACGCCGCGAGGGACAAATGGTCGCAGGGCATGGTCTACCTGACGAACTTCAACCGGCCGTATGCGCTTTGGCTGCCGCTGGTGCTGGTGGTGCCGCTGGGAGTGGTCGTGATGTTCGCGCGGCGGCGGCCCGCGTTCCTGCGCCCGGTGCTGGCACCCGATTACGGACGGTTTGCCCGCGCGGTGCAGAGCCCGACCGCGGTGGTGGTCTTCATGGCCGGCAGTGGCGTACTGCAGGCGCTGTACTGGATTCGCCAGGGTGGCGACTTCATGCATGGCCGGGTGCTGTTGGCGCCGCTGTTCTGCGTGCTGGCGCCCGTCGCCGTCATTCCCCTGGTCGTGCCCGATGGCAAGGACTATTCGCGTGAGACCGGCTACTGGGTGGCCGGTGCCGTCAGCGTGCTGTGGTTGGGCGTTGCGGGCTGGTCACTGTGGGCGGCGAATTCGCCGGGGATGGGTGACGACGCCACCCACGTCAGCTATTCGGGGATCGTCGATGAGCGCCGTTTCTACGCTCAGGCCACCGGGCACGCGCACCCGCTGACCGCCGCCGACTACCTCGACTACCCGCGGATGGCCGCCATTCTGACGGCGCTCAACAACACCCCGGACGGGGCGTTGCTGTTGCCGTCGGGCAATTACACCCAGTGGGATCTGGCGCCGATGATCAAGCCCGGATCGGCCCCCGGCATCCCGGCCAGCGAAAAGCCGCAGCACACGGTGTTTTTCACCAACTTGGGCATGGTTGGCATGAACGTCGGGCTCGACGTCCGGGTGCTGGACCAGATCGGTCTGGCAAACCCGCTGGCCGCGCACACCGGGCGGCTCGAGCATGGCCGTATCGGCCACGACAAGAACCTGTTCCCGGACTGGGTGATCGCCGACGGTCCGTGGGTGAAGTGGTATCCGGGTGTCCCCGCCTACCTCGATCAGCAGTGGGTCGCGCAGGCCGAGGCCGCCCTGCGATGCCCCGCCACCCAGGCGGTGCTGAACTCGGTGCGGGCACCGATGAGCCTGCACCGGTTCGTGTCCAACGTGGTGCACTCGTTTGAGTTCACCCGGTACCGGATCAACCGGGTGCCGCTGTATGAGCTGGTCAGGTGTGGCCTCGAGGTGCCCGACGTCCCGCCCGCCCCGCCTCGGGAATGAGCAAGTCGGTAGTGGCGCCGGACCGTTTTGGGGGTGCCGCTGCGCGGCGCAATATTCGGTTTGGTAAATATTTGGGTCGGATTCGATCGCACCGCACGCCGGGGCTGACCCTGGTTTGATCGGATACTGACAGAAACATCACATTTGATCTGTCACCCGCGCGCACGGAACCGCGGGCACGTGCGAAAACGCAACGTTGCGGTGGCGGGCGGGTCCGAAAAATCGGTCCGGATCCCCGCTGGGTAACGAACTGCGCGCCGTCTTCGATGAGAGGATCGGCCCAAAGATGTGGTTGACTACACGGGCACTGCGGCCCACCGCGCGCAGTCTGACCTAGTTGAGGATGCGCCCGATCTAACCGGATGCGCCTAAATGAATGAGGATGAGGAAGCAAGGATGAAGCTTGTTGACAGGTTTCGTGGCGCCGTGACGGGTACGTCGCGCCGACTCATGGTGGGAGCCGTTGGCGCGGCCCTGCTATCGGGTCTGGTCGGCTTCGTCGGCGGCTCGGCGACCGCGAGTGCGTTTTCGCGGCCGGGCCTGCCGGTGGAATACCTGCAGGTGCCCTCGGTGGCGATGGGCCGCAACATCAAGGTCCAGTTCCAAAGCGGTGGCGCCAACTCTCCGGCGCTGTACCTGCTGGACGGCATGCGTGCGCAGGACGACTTCAGCGGTTGGGACATCAACACCCCCGCGTTCGAGTGGTACTACCAGTCGGGCATCTCGGTCGCCATGCCGGTCGGTGGCCAGTCCAGCTTCTACTCGGATTGGTACAACCCGGCTTGCGGTAAGGCTGGCTGCACCACTTACAAGTGGGAGACCTTCCTGACCAGCGAGCTGCCGCAGTACCTGTCGGCCAACAAGGGTGTCAAGCCCACCGGCAGCGGCGTGGTTGGTCTGTCGATGGCGGGTTCGTCGGCCCTGATCCTGGCGGCCTACCACCCCGACCAGTTCGTGTACTCCGGCTCGCTGTCGGCACTGCTGGACCCGTCGCAGGGCATGGGCCCGTCGCTGATCGGCCTGGCCATGGGTGACGCGGGCGGCTACAAGGCTTCCGACATGTGGGGCCCGAAGGACGACCCGGCCTGGGCGCGTAACGACCCGATGCTTCAGGTCGGCAAGCTGGTTGCCAACAACACCCGGATCTGGGTGTACTGCGGTAGCGGCAAGCCGTCTGACCTGGGTGGCGACAACCTGCCCGCGAAGTTCCTGGAGGGCTTCGTCCGGACCAGCAACATGAAGTTCCAGGCCGCGTACAACGCTGCCGGTGGCCACAACGCCGTGTGGAACTTCGACGACAACGGCACGCACAGCTGGGAGTACTGGGGTGCGCAGCTCAACGCTATGAAGCTTGACCTGCAGCACACGCTGGGTGCGACACCCAACACCGGTGACACCCAGGGCGCCTAGTACCAAGCGCTCGGCGTACTAACAGAACAGCGATTAACGGCGGCGGCCCTCAGGGGTCGCCGCCGTTAATCATTTCTGGCGTTATCTCCCCTTTATCCGGTCGTAGCCGGTGTGGTTAGCTACGTGCGGGCCGGGCCTTGCTGTGAGCACGCAGCGATACACGATGGAGGTGGACATGAGGGGTGTGTCAGTGGTGATACGGCTGCTCTGCGTTGCCGTGCTGTCAGTCACGTTGGGCGGTATCACGGTGGCCACGGGATCCACCGGAAAGGCCAACGCCGCTCCGTACGAGACCCTGATGGTCCCCTCGGGCGCAATGGGCCGAGACATCCCGGTGGCTTTCCTGGCCGGCGGGCCGCACGCGGCCTACCTTCTCGACGCCTTCAACGCCGGCCCCGATGTCAGCAACTGGGTCACCGCGGGTAACGCGATGAACACCCTCGGCGGCAAAGGAATCTCGGTGGTCGCGCCGGCGGGCGGCGCGTTCAGCATGTACACCGACTGGGAACAGGACGGCAGCAAGCAGTGGGACACCTTCCTCTCCAGTGAGCTGCCCGATTGGCTGGCTGCCAACAAGGGCCTGGCGCCCGGCGGCCACGCCGCGGTCGGTGCGTCCCAGGGCGGCTACGGCGCGATGGCGCTGGCCGCATTCCACCCCGACCGGTTCGGTTTCGCCGGATCGCTGTCCGGGTTCTTGTACCCGTCGAGCACCACCACCAACGGGGCGATCCTGGCCGGGATGCAGCAATTCGGCGGAGTGGATGGCAACGGCATGTGGGGTGCCCCACAGTTGGGTCGGTGGAAGTGGCACGACCCGTGGGTCCACGCCGCCCTGCTGGCGCAGAACAACACCCGAGTGTGGGTGTGGAGTCCGACCAACCCGGGCGCCAGTGATCCCGCGGCCATGATCGGCCAGGCCGGTGCGGCAATGGGCGACAGCCGGTCGTTCTACCAGCAGTATCGCAACGTTGGCGGGCACAACGGCCACTTTGATTTCCCGGGCGGCGGCGACAACGGCTGGGGCTCGTGGTCAGCGCAGCTGGGTGCGATGTCTGGTGATATCGTCGGCGCAATCCGCTAGCCGGCCGGCGTACGACCTCGGCTGACGGCGCTGCTCCGACACCCGCTGTATCTGTCAGCCGGGAAGTAACCCCGTGGTGAGCCGGTACCGTGTATGGAGTGCAGCTAAGGGCGGTACCGCCGCGTCAATACGCGGTGCGGGTGAGTTCGGGTGGCTCGGGTGGTGAGCGGGCGCGACACCGCCGCCCCCAGCACCTGTACCCACACTGATAAGTACCTACCCTGCAGCAGGAGAACATGGCCACGAACTCCCGGCGGAGACGCCGACACCGGATCCTTGCCTGGGTCGCCGCGGGTGCGATGGCATCGGTGGTGGCGTTGGTCATCGTGGCCGGGGTGATCCTGCTGCGCCATTCCGAAACCCCGCCGAGCGCGGTACCGCCGGGCATCTTGACTCCGGCGCCCACCACCCCCCACCCGCGCAAGCCCCGGCCGGCATTCCAGGATGCGTCGTGCCCCGACGTGCAGTTGATCGCGGTTCCGGGCACCTGGGAGTCATCGCCCCAGGATGACCCGCTCAACCCGCTGACGTTCCCCAAAGCGTTGCTGCTCAAGGTCACCGGGCCGATCTCCACGGACTTCCCCGAATCCCGGGTGCAGACCTACACGGTTCCCTACACCGCGCAGTTCCACAATCCGTTGAGTGCCGACGGCAAGATGTCCTATAACGACAGCCGGGCCGAAGGCGCCCGCGCGATGGTCGCGGAAATGACGGACATGAACAACAGGTGCCCCCTGACCAGCTACGTACTGGTCGGGTTTTCCCAGGGCGCAGTGATCGCCGGCGACGTGGCCAGCGATATCGGCAACGGCCGCGGACCCGTCGACGAAGACTTGGTGCTGGGTGTGACGCTGATTGCCGACGGGCGCCGGCAGCCCGGGGTGGGCAACGACATCCCGCCCAGCCCGCCGGGCGAAGGCGCCGAAATCACCCTGCACGAGGTGCCGGTGCTGTCCGGGCTCGGATTGACCATGACCGGCCCCCGGCCCGGCGGATTCGGTGCGCTCGATGACCGGACCAACGAAATCTGCGCCGAGGGCGACCTGATCTGCGCCGCCCCGCAAGAAGCTTTCAGCCCCGCCAACCTGCCGACCACCCTGAACACCCTGGCCGGCGGAGCGGGTCAGCCGGTTCACGCGATGTATGCCACCCCGGACTTCTGGAGCTCCGATGGGGAGCCGGCTACCGAGTGGACGCTGAACTGGGCCCATGAACTCATCGACAAGGCACCGCATCCCAAACACGGGTGATCGAGTCCCGGTAGTAGCGATCGGCGACCGCCAGCGGGCCTCGCCAGGGGGACACAGCGACTCGCTCGCGATGGCAGGCGCAAACAGCGGTACCTTGTGATTTGGTCTGTCGCGCCCTGCCCCTTAACGTTAAGAGAAATTTAAGAGCATGTGGAAGGCCGCATCGGGTCGAAGCTGGCACCGTCGCGCGAGCTGTGGCTCGCGCGCGCCGCTCGAGGGCTGGTCCGCGCACAGATGTAAAACGTCGGCCCAGCCGACCGAAATGTAACCCCGTCGGCGTAGCCGACTGAGCAGTGTTGTGACAGGAGAGGGCCCCATGGCGTACCACAACCCGTTCATCGTGAATGGAAAGATCAGGTTCCCGGAGAACACGAACCTGGTTCGTCACGTCGAGAAATGGGCACGGGTTCGTGGTGACAAGCTGGCCTACCGCTTCTTGGACTTCTCCACCGAGCGCGACGGTGTCGAGCGCGACATCTTGTGGTCGGAGTTCAGCGCCCGCAACCGCGCCGTCGGTGCGCGGCTGCAGCAGGTGACTCAGCCGGGTGACCGCATCGCGATCCTGTGCCCGCAGAACCTGGACTACCTCATCTCGTTCTTCGGTGCGCTCTACTCCGGCCGGATCGCGGTGCCGCTGTTCGACCCGGCCGAGCCGGGCCACGTCGGCCGCCTGCACGCCGTGCTCGACGACTGCACGCCGTCGACCATCCTGACCACCACCGACTCCGCCGAGGGCGTGCGGAAGTTCATCCGCAGCCGGTCGGCCAAAGAGCGGCCCCGCGTGATCGCGGTCGACGCGGTGCCAACCGAGGTCGCCTCCACCTGGCAGCAACCCGAAGCCAACGAGTTGACCACCGCCTACCTGCAGTACACCTCCGGCTCCACCCGCGTCCCCTCTGGCGTGCAGATCACCCACCTGAACCTGCCCACCAACGTGCTGCAGGTGCTCAACGCGCTGGAAGGCCAGGAAGGTGACCGCGGGGTCAGCTGGCTGCCGTTCTTCCACGATATGGGCCTGATCACGGTGCTGTTGGCGTCGGTGCTCGGGCACAGCTTCACCTTCATGACGCCGGCCGCGTTCGTGCGCCGGCCCGGGCGCTGGATCCGTGAGCTCGCCCGCAAACCGGGCGAGACCGGCGGCACCTTCTCGGCCGCGCCGAACTTTGCGTTCGAGCACGCCGCGATGCGCGGTGTGCCCCGCGACGACGAACCGCCACTGGACCTGAGCAACGTCAAGGGCATCCTGAACGGCAGCGAGCCGGTGTCGCCGGCTTCGATGCGCAAGTTCTTCAAGGCGTTCGAGCCCTACGGCCTGCGCGAGACCGCGGTCAAGCCGTCCTACGGTTTGGCCGAGGCCACCCTGTTCGTCTCCACCACACCGATGGACGAGGTGCCGACGGTCATTCACGTCGACCGCGACGAGCTGAACAAACAGCGCTTCGTCGAGGTTGCCGCCGACGCGCCAAACGCCGTCGCGCAGGTTTCGGCGGGCAAGGTCGGTGTCGATGAATGGGCGGTCATCGTCGACACCGAGACGGCCAGTGAGCTCCCGGACGGCCAGATCGGTGAGATCTGGTTGCACGGCAACAACCTGGGGATCGGCTACTGGGGCAAGGAAGAAGAATCCGCCCAGACCTTCCGCAACATCCTCAAGTCGCGGGTTCCCGAGTCGCATGCCGAGGGCGCTCCCGACGATGGCTTGTGGGTGCGCACCGGCGACTACGGGACCTACTTCAAGGGCCACCTCTACATCGCCGGCCGGATCAAGGACCTGGTCATCATCGACGGTCGTAACCACTACCCGCAGGACCTCGAATACACGGCGCAAGAATCCACCAAGGCGCTGCGGGTCGGGTACGTCGCGGCCTTCTCCGTGCCGGCCAACCAATTGCCGCAGAAGGTCTTCGACGACCCGCATGCCGGACTGAGCTTCGACCCCGAGGACACCTCCGAGCAGTTGGTGATCGTCGGCGAACGCGCCGCGGGTACCCACAAGCTCGAGTACCAGCCGATCGCCGATGACATTCGGGCGGCCATCGCCGTCGGGCACGGAGTGACCGTGCGGGACGTGCTGTTGGTGTCGGCCGGGACCATTCCTCGGACTTCGAGTGGCAAGATCGGCCGCCGCGCCTGCCGCACCGCCTACATCGACGGCAGCCTGCGCAGCGGCGTCAGCTCCCCGACAGTCTTCGCCACCGGATCGTAAGCAAGCGTAAGCAAAGGTAGCCATGGCTGACACAGGCCAACCTCAGTCGAACGAGGACGCGCAAGCCAACAAGTCCGATATGACGGTCCCCGAGATGCGGCAGTGGCTGCGCAACTGGGTGGGCAAGGCGGTCGGGAAGTCGCCGGACTCCATCGACGAGTCGGTGCCGATGGTCGAGCTCGGTTTGTCGTCACGGGATGCGGTGGCCATGGCCGCCGACATCGAAGACATGACCGGCGTCACGCTGTCGGTCGCGGTTGCCTTCCAGCATCCGACCATCGAGTCGCTGGCCACTCGCATCATCGAGGGTGAGCCCGAAGTCGCCGACGACGGCATCGACAACATCGACTGGACGCGCAACGGCCCGGCCGAGCGGGTCGACATCGCGATTGTGGGTCTGGCGACCCGGCTGCCCGGCGAGATGAACAGCCCGGAGGAAACCTGGCGGGCGCTGCTGGAGGGCCGCGACGCGATCACCGACCTGCCCGAGGGGCGCTGGTCGGAATTTCTGGAAGAGCCGCGGATCGCCGAGCGGGTCGCAAACGCCCGCACTCGCGGCGGCTACCTCAGCGACATTAAAGGCTTCGACTCCGAGTTCTTCGCGGTGGCCAAGACCGAAGCCGACAACATCGACCCGCAGCAGCGGATGGCGCTGGAGCTGACCTGGGAGGCGCTCGAGCACGCCCGCATCCCACCGTCGAGCCTGCGTGGCGGCCCGGTCGGCGTCTACGTCGGCGTCTCCAACAACGACTACAGCTTCTTGGCGGTGTCGGACCCGACCATCGCCCACCCGTATGCGATCACCGGCACCGCGACGTCGATCATCGCCAACCGGGTGTCCTACTTCTACGACTTCCGCGGGCCTTCGGTGGCGATCGACACCGCGTGCTCGAGCTCGCTGGTGGCAGTCCACCAGGGCGTGCAAGCGCTGCGCAACGGTGAGGCCGATGTGGTCGTGGCCGGCGGGGTGAACGCGCTGGTCACCCCCATGGTGACGCTTGGTTTCGATGAGATCGGCGCGGTGCTGGCCCCGGACGGCCGGATCAAGTCGTTTTCGGCCGACGCCGACGGGTACACCCGCTCCGAGGGTGCCGGCATGCTGGTGCTCAAGCGCGTCGATGACGCCCGCCGCGACGGCGACCAGATCCTGGCCGTCATCGCCGGCAGCGCGGTCAACCACGACGGACGGTCCAACGGCCTGATCGCGCCGAACCAGGACGCCCAGGCCGACGTGTTGCGCCGGGCCTACAAGGACGCGGGCATCGACCCGCGCAACGTCGACTACATCGAGGCGCACGGCACCGGAACCATCCTGGGTGACCCGATCGAGGCCGAGGCGCTCGGCCGGGTGGTCGGCAAGGGGCGTCCGGCGGATCGGCCCGCCTTGCTCGGTGCGGTCAAGACCAACATCGGACACCTGGAGTCGGCCGCCGGTGCGGCCAGCATGGCCAAGGTGGTGCTGGCGCTGCAGCATGACAAGCTGCCGCCGTCGATCAACTTCGCCGGACCCAGCCCCTACATCGACTTCGACGCGATGCGCCTGAAGGTGGTCGACGCGGCCACCGACTGGCCGCGATACGGCGGCTATGCGCTGGCCGGGGTGTCGAGCTTCGGATTCGGCGGCGCCAACGCCCACGTGGTGGTGCGCGAGGTACTGCCGCGCGACGTCATCGAGCGCGAACCCGATCCCGAGTCGGCGCCGGCCGCGCCCGCGCAGGCCGGCGAGTCCGAGGCGGCGAGCGCCGAAGGCCACGCACTGCGCTTCGACGAGTACGGCGAGATCATCACCGACGCGCCCAGCTACGGGCAAGCCGAAGAGGCGGAGCCCGAGCTGCCCGGGGTCACCGAGGAAGCGCTGCGGCTCAAGGAAGTCGCGCTGGAAGAGCTCGCGGCCAAGGAAGAGCCCGAAGGGCCCACCAAGCCCCTGATTCCGCTCGCGGTTTCGGCGTTTTTGACCTCGCGTAAGAAGGCCGCCGCCGCCGAATTGGCGGACTGGATGGAAAGCCCCGAAGGCCAGGCGTCCTCGCTGGAGTCGATCGGCCGCTCGCTGTCGCGGCGCAACCACGGCCGGTCCCGCGCGGTGGTGCTGGCCCACGACCATGAAGAGGCCATCAAGGGCCTGCGCGCGGTCGCCGAGGGCAAGCAGCGTCCCGGCGTGTTCAGCGTCGACGGTCCGGTGACCAACGGCCCGGTGTGGGTGTTGGCCGGGTTCGGCGCGCAGCACCGCAAGATGGGCAAGAGCCTCTACCTGCGCAACCCGGTATTCGCCGAGTGGATCGAGAAGGTCGACGCGCTGGTCCAGGACGAGCTGGGCTACTCGGTGCTCGAGCTGATTCTGGACGACTCGCAGGACTACGGCATCGAGACCACGCAGGTCACCATCTTCGCGATCCAGATCGCGCTCGGTGAGCTGCTCAAGCACCACGGCGCCAAGCCCGCCGCGGTGGTCGGCCAGTCGTTGGGCGAGGCCGCGTCGGCCTACTTCGCCGGCGGTCTGTCGCTGCGCGACGCCACCCGGGCGATCTGCTCGCGCTCGCACCTGATGGGCGAGGGCGAGGCGATGCTGTTCGGCGAGTACATCCGGTTGATGGCGCTGGTGGAGTACTCCGCCGACGGGATCAAGACGGTGTTCTCCGACTTCCCCGATCTGGAGGTGTGTGTCTACGCGGCACCCACCCAGACCGTCATCGGCGGCCCGCCCGAGCAGGTCGACGCGATCATCGCCCGCGCGGAATCCGAGGGCAAGTTCGCCCGCAAGTTCCAGACCAAGGGCGCCAGCCACACTCAGCAGATGGACCCGCTGCTGGGCGAACTCGCCGCGGAGCTGCAGGGCATCAAGCCGATGAGCCCGACCGCCGGCATCTTCTCGACCGTGCACGAGGGCAGCTACGTCAAACCCGGCAGTGACCCCATCCACGATGTCGACTACTGGAAGAAGGGCCTGCGCCACAGCGTCTACTTCACCCACGGCATCCGCAACGCGGTCGACAGCGGGCACACCACCTTCCTGGAGCTGGCACCCAACCCCGTCGCGCTGATGCAGGTTGGTCTGACCACGGCCTCGGCCGGTCTGCATGACGCCCAGCTGATTCCGACACTGGCCCGCAAGCAAGACGAAGTCGAGTCGATGATTTCGACGCTGGCGCAGCTCTACGTGCACGGCCACGACCTGGACATGCGCACCCTGTTCCAGGGGCCGGCCGGGCCGGCGGACTACGCGATCATTCCGCCCACCCGATTCAAGCGCAAAGAGCACTGGTTGGACGCAAAGTTCTCCGGTGATGCGTCGGTGATCATGCCGGGTAACCATGTCGCCTTGCCCGATGGCCGGCACGTCTGGGAATTCGCCCCGCGCGAGGCCACCGATCTGGCCGCACTGGTCAGAGCCGCTGCCACGCAGGTGCTTCCGGACGCCCGGCTCAGCGCTGCCGAGCAGCGCGCGTTGCCCGGCGAGGGCGCGCGGCTGGTGACGACCCTGGCCCGCCATCCCGGCGGCGCGTCGGTGCAGGTGCACGCCCGCATCGATGAATCGTTCACCCTCGTCTATGACGCCCTGGTCGCCCGGGTCGGCCAGGACGCGGTGTTGCCGGCCGCGGTCGGCGCGGGTACCGCCGTTGCGGCGGCTGTCGACGGTGCCGTCGATGCCGTGGCACCGTCCGCGGACGCGACCGAGGAATCCGACGCGGAGACGCTGACGGACAGCCTGACCAACCGCTACATGCCGAGCGGCATGGGCAGATGGACTCCGGATACCGGCGAAACCATCGCCGATCGCCTGGGCCTGATCGTCGGATCGGCCATGGGCTATGAGCCCGAGGACCTGCCCTGGGAGGTGCCGCTGATCGAGCTGGGCCTGGACTCGTTGATGGCCGTGCGGATCAAGAACCGTGTGGAGTACGACTTCGACCTGCCGCCCATCCAGTTGACGGCGGTGCGTGACGCCAACCTCTACAACGTGGAGAAGCTGATCGAATACGCGGTCGAACACCGCGATGAGGTCGAGCAGCTACACGAACACCAGAGGACCCAGACGGCCGAGGAAATCGCCAGGGCGCAGGCGGAGCTGATGCACGCCAAGCACGACTCCGCGCCGGCTCCCGCCGCGGAGGCGGAGGCCGAGGCGCCGGAGTCGGAGGCGGCCGCCCCGCCGGCGTCGGACGTGCCGCTGCCGCCGCCCACCAACCCGGCCGGCCCGTCCCCCAACGGGCAGTCCAGTTCGACGCCCGACCTCAAGGGCGCCGCCGATGCGCTCAACCAGGAAGCGGTCGCCAAGGCGCTGAACGCCGACGTGCCGCCGCGTGATGCCGCCGAGCGTGTCGTCTTCGCTACCTGGGCGATCGTCACCGGCAAGTCCGCGGGGGGCATCTTCAACCCGCTGCCCAAGCTGGACAAGGACAAGGCCGCCAAGATGGCACAGCGCCTGTCCGAGCGGGCGGAAGGTTCCATCACCACCGAGGACGTATTGAGTTCGCAGAACATCGAGGCGCTGGCCGAGAAGGTGCGCGGATACCTGGAGGCGGGCACCATCGACGGGTTTGTGCGCACCCTGCGGCCCCGCCCCGAGGGCAGCTCCAAGGTGCCGGTGTTCGTGTTCCACCCGGCCGGTGGTTCGACGGTGGTCTACGAGCCGCTGCTGAACCGGTTGCCGGCGGACACGCCGATGTACGGCTTCGAGCGGGTCGAGGGATCCATCGAAGAGCGGGCGGCCCAATACGTGCCGAAGCTGATTGAGATGCAGGGCGACGGGCCTTACATCCTGGTCGGCTGGTCGCTGGGTGGCGTGCTGGCCTACGCGTGCGCGATCGGGCTGAAGCGCCTGGGCAAAGACGTCCGGTTTGTCGGTCTGATCGACGCGGTGCGGGCGGGGGAGGAGATCCCCCAGACCAAGGAAGAGATCCGCAAGCGCTGGGACCGCTACGCCAAGTTCGCCGAGAAGACGTTCAACGTCACCGTTCCGGCGATCCCGTACGAGCATCTCGAGGAGCTCGACGACGAAGGTCAGGTCCGGTTCGTTCTCGAAGCCGTCAGCCAGAGCGGGGTGGAGATCCCGGCCGGCATCATCGAGCACCAACGCACTTCGTACCTGGACAACCGGGCGATCGACACCGCCGAGATCCACCCGTACGACGGGCATGTCACCCTCTACATGGCCGATCGCTACCATGACGACGCGATCATGTTCGAGCCGCGGTATGCCGTTCGCCAGCCGGACGGCGGCTGGGGCGAGTATGTTTCCGACCTCGAGGTCGTGCCGATCGGTGGCGAGCACATCCAGGCCATCGACGAGCCGATCATCGCCAAGGTCGGCGAACACATGAGCCGCGCTGTGGACAACATCAAGGCTGAACCGACCAGTGAGGTAGGCAAGTAGTGACGGATACAGCTCCAGGCCCAGCTCCTGTGGTGCACTCCACTGCCGAGAAGCTCGCGGAACTGCGGGAACGCCTGGAGCTGGCCAAAGAACCCGGCGGTGAGAAGGCCGCTGCCAAGCGTGACAAGAAGGGCATTCCGAGCGCCCGCGCCCGGGTGCACGCGCTGGTGGACCCGGGCACCTTCTTCGAGACCGGTGCGCTGTGCAAGACCCCGGGTGACCCGGGCGCGCTGTACGGCGATGGGGTGGTCACCGGGCACGCCATGATCGACGGCCGGCCGGTCGGGGTGTTCTCCCACGACCAGACCGTGTTTCAGGGCTCGGTCGGTGAGATGTTCGGCCGCAAGGTGGCCCGCCTGATGGAGTGGTGCTCGATGGTCGGTTGCCCGATCATCGGCATCAACGATTCCGCCGGCGCCCGTATTCAAGACACGGCGACCTCGCTGGCGTGGTACGCCGAGCTGGGCCGGCGCCACGAGATCTTGTCCGGCCAGGTACCGCAGATCTCCATCATCCTCGGCAAATGTGCTGGGGGAGCGGTGTATTCGCCGATCCAGACGGACCTGGTGGTCGCCGTGCGCGACCAGGGCTACATGTTCGTCACCGGGCCCGACGTGATCAAAGACGTCACCGGCGAGGACGTCAGCCTCGACGAATTGGGCGGCGCCGACTCGCAGGCCCGCTACGGCAACATCCACCAGGTGGTGGAGGACGAGGCCGCCGCATTCCAGTACGTGCGGGACTTCCTGTCATTCCTGCCATCGGACTGCTTTGGCGACCCGCCGGTGGTCAACCCCGGGCTGGAGCCCGAAATCACCCCGAGTGACCTCGAGCTCGACTCGATCGTGCCGGACTCGGACAACACCGCCTACGACATGCACGAGATTCTGCTGCGGATCTTCGACGATGGGGATTTCCTCGACGTCGCCGCGCAGGCGGGCCAGGCGATCATCACCGGTTACGCGCGCGTCGACGGACGCCCGGTGGGGGTGGTGGCCAACCAGCCGATGCACATGTCCGGCGCCATCGACAACGAAGCCTCCGACAAGGCCGCACGGTTCGTCCGGTTCTGCGACGCGTTCAAGATCCCGCTGGTCTTTGTGGTGGACACACCCGGCTTCCTGCCGGGGGCCGAGCAGGAGAAGAACGGGATCATCAAGCGCGGCGGGCGGTTCCTGTACGCCGTGGTGGAAGCCGACGTGCCGAAGGTGACGATCACCATCCGCAAGTCCTACGGCGGTGCGTACGCGGTGATGGGCTCCAAGCAGCTGACCGCGGACTTCAACTTCGCCTGGCCGACCGCGCGCATCGCGGTGATCGGTGCCGACGGTGCCGCGCAGTTGCTGATGAAGCGTTTCCCGGACCCGACCACGCCCGAGGCCCAGAAGATCAAGCGTGACTTCATCGAGGGCTACAACCTGAACATGGCGATCCCGTGGATCGCCGCCGAGCGCGGGTTCATCGACGCCGTCGTCGACCCACACCAGACCCGGCTGCTGCTGCGCAAGTCCATGCACCTGCTGCGGGACAAGCAGCTGTGGTGGCGGGTGGGCCGCAAGCACGGCCTGATCCCGGTCTAGCGAGTACCGCCCCCCAGTAGCTCGCCCGGCTAGGGCGAGCCCGGTCCGCCGTCGCCGCCGTCGCCGCCGGCGCCGGCGCCACCGGTAGTGCCGGAAGGAAGGCTGCCCGGGACGCCCGCGATGCCGATGGTGCCACCGGTGCCGGGAAGGCCGCTCTGTCCGACGCCGCCGGTCCCTCCGGTTCCGCCATCGCCGCCGTCGCCACCGAAGCCGCCCTCGAAGGCGCCATCGCCGCCCGTGCCGCCAGTTCCCCCTGGCCGCCTTGGCCACCGTCACCGCCGGTACCCAGTGCGCTGTCACCGCCGGTGCCGCCCTGGCCACCGTGGCCGCCGTCGCCACCACCGCCGAACAATCCGCCACTACCGGACACGCCGCCGTCGCCGGCTTGACCACCCTCACCGCCCTGGCCGCCGGTGCCGGCTCCGCCGCCGTCATCGACCCCTCCGGCGCCGCCCTGGCCACCGCTACCGCCATCTCTGCCGTCCCCGCCCAAGCCGTTGGTGGCGCCGGCGACGGCGTCGCCCCCATCGCCGGCCTAGCCGCCGGCGCCGCCTTGACCGCCGGTGGAGCCGTCAGCGCCAGCGGGGCCGATAGCACCGGCGCCGCCTAGGCCGCCGTTCCCGCCATCGCCGCCGGAGCCCGCGGAACTGCCGATGGTGGTGGTGGCGCCGCCTTTGCCGCCGTCGCCGCCGTCGCCGCCCATTCCCGCGGTACCGGCAGTGCCGCCGGAGCCACCCGAGCCCACCGCGCCGGCGCTGCCTCCCACGCCGCCGAAGCCGCCGTCGCCGCCGGCGCCTGCGGCGTCGCTGCCGTCGTCGTCGTAGCCGTTGCCACCTTGGCCTCCCGTGCCGCCCGCGCCCCCGGCTCCGCCGCTGCCGTTGGTCGCGCCGGCGACGGCACTGCCGCCGCTACCGCCGTCGCCGCCGTGACCGCCTTGGCCGCCGCGACCGCCGGGACGGTCGGCGGGGCCATCGATGCCATCGCCGCCGGTGCCGCCGGTGCCGCCGGTGCCGCCCGCCCCGGCGGTGTGACCACTGACGGCGGTGGCGCCTCCTTGGCCACCCGCGCCGCCGCCGTCGCCGCCGTCGCCCGCGAAGCCGATGCCGCCGGTGCCGACGATGCCGCCGGTGCTGGCCGCGCCGCTCTGACCGCCCAGGCCGCCGGCGCCGCCGCTCCCACCGGCGCCGGCATTGTCGCTGCCATCGTCGGCGCCGCCGCCACCACCCTGGCCGCCGGTCCCGCCGATACCGCCCTGGCCGCCGTAGCCATTAGTCGCGCCGGCGACGGCATCCCCGCCCTGGCCGCCGGTGCCTCCCGCGCCGCCCTGGCCACCGTCGTAGCCATTGCCGCCGGCCGGGCCGGCGCCACCATCGGCACCTTGGCCGCCGCCGCCGCCGGCGTTGCCGCCGTAGCCAGCATGATGACCGCTGATGGTGGTCGCACCGCCCTTGCCGCCGTCACCACCGGTACCGCCGGTGCCCGCGGCGCCCGCGGTGCCGCCGTCACCTCCGGTGCCGGCCGCTCCGCCGCCGCCGCCGCCGCCTTCGCCACCGTTGCCACCGACACCTGCGTTGTTGGCGTCGTCGTCGTCGTAGCCCTGCCCGCCCTTGGCCCCCGCGCCGCCCTGACCGCCGGCGCCGCCGCTGCCGTTGGTTGCGCCGGCGACGGCATCGCCGCCAGTACCTCCGTCACCCCCGGTGCCGCCGAAACCGCCGGTGGACCCGGCGGCGCCGGGAACGCCGGTGTCGGCAGCAGCGCCGCCTTCACCACCTTGACCGCCGCTCCCGCCGGTACCTGCGGTGTGCCCGACGATGGTGGTGGCACCGCCTTCGCCGCCGGCACCCCCGTCACCACCGTGGCCCGCGGTGCCGGGGAATGCCAAGCCCACCGTGCCGCCGCTGCCGGTCGCACCGGCCGCGCCCCCGGTGCCTCCAGCGCCGCCGGCACCGCCGGTGCCGGCATTGTCGCCGCCGTCATCGGTGCCGCCGGCGCCTCCTTGGCCTCCTTGGCCGCCGTAGCCACCGGTGCCGCCGCTGCCATTGGTTGCTCCGGCCACGGCGTCGCCGCCGGCGCCGGCCGGCGCCTCCTTGGCCGCCCTGCCCACCGTCGGAGCCGCTGCCACCGGCAGGGCCGGCGGCGCCGCCGCCTCCTTGGCCGCCATAGCCGCCATTGCCGCCCCAGCCGGCGGTGTGCCCGGCGGTGGTGGTGTCGCCGCCCCGGCCGCCACCGCCACCGGTGCCGGCGGTACCCGCGGTGCCCGCGGTGCCGCCGAGACCGGCCGTGCCCGCGGTGACGGCGGTACCGCCGTCACCGCCGTCACCGCCGTCACCGCCGTTGCCCCCGGCCCCGCCAGCCACACCGGTACCCCCGGCTTCGCCATTGCCGCCGCGTCCCCACAATCCAGCCGAACCGCCGGCACCGCCATTGCCGCCGGGTGCTCCAGAACCGCCGTTGCCACCGTTGCCGATCAGCCAGCCGCCATCGCCACCGTTTTGCCCGGTGCCGGGCGCCCCATCGGCACCGTCGCCGAACAGCGGACGTGCGGTCAGCGCTTGGCTGGGCGCATTGATCGCCGCGAGGACGTTCTGTTCGAGCGTTTGCAGGGGAGAGGCATTCACAGCCTCGGCAGCCGCGTAGGCGGCGCCGGCCCTGGTCAACGAATGCACGAATTCGGCGTGCAGGTGGGCAGCCTGGGTGCTGACCATTTGGTATTCCCGGGCGCTGGCGGAAAACAGCGACGCGATGGCCGTGGATACCTCGTCTTCGGCAGCGGCCAGCAGCCCGGTGGTCCGGGCCAGCGCCGCGGAATTGGCGGCGCCAAGAGCCGAGCCGATATTGGTCAAATCCGATGCCGCCGCCGCGAGCATGTCTGGCGTCGCGATCACATACGACATCCCGTGTCCCCTTACCCCAAGCGTGATGCGTTGGCGTTTACGGTCGCGCTAATTCGCCGCGGACCAATAGGGACTTTCGTCTCTACTTGGGAGTTGGTCGGTTCGGCCGCCCCGCGGGCATGGGCCAGGCCGATCAGGCGGTCGCCAGCGCCCCCGCCACGAGGTCACCGAACCGATCCAGGGCCTCTCCGGAGTCGGCGTCGATGCCGCGCAGCGGCCCACGATCAGCCAGATACCGTTCCGCGTAGAGCCGGGCGACCAGCGTCGCGCGGTCGGTGCCGCTGACCTCGCGCTCCCAGGCGGCCCGCTCGATGAGCAGCGCCCCCGCGTAGACGTCGCCCATGAACTGGGTCAGCGGAAAAAGCCGCGCCTCACCAAGGCGCCTGTCGAGCTTGGTCCACGCCGTGATTGCCGCGTCGAGATCGTCGATGCGGGCCTCGACCAGTCGCGTGGTGTCGTCGTGGTCGGCGACCGATACCGCGTCACGCAGTCGGGCCAGCAGCGTCTCGTGGGCGCTGGTCTGTTCGATACCCCGCCGTACGTCCAGGCACAGGATGTTGTCCGGGCCCTCCCAGATCGTGTTGACTTGCGCGTCGCGCAGCAGGCGGGCCACCGGCCAGTTCTCGACGTAGCCGTTGCCGCCGTGGATCTCGATCGCATCCGAGGCGGCGCTGATCCCGAGCCGGCAGACCTTGAGCTTGGTAACCGGAACGGCGATGCGCTGGCGGATGGTCCTGGGCTGGCGGTGGTTGGCCACTCCGAGACCGTCGAACACCAACGTCTGGGCGGCTTCGACGTCGACGATCAGCTCGGCGAGCTTGCGGCGCATCAGCGGCTTATCGATGAGTGCGCCGCCGAAGGCCCGGCGCTGGCGGGCATAGCACAGCGATTCGACCAAGGCGCGGCGCGCGTTACCCAGCGCGAACGACGCGATGCCCAGCCGGGCCGCGTTGGTCAGCTCCATCATCCGGGCCAGGCCGCGCCCGCCAGACGGGCCGGCTTGAGATTGCGGGCCGGATGGCTCCTCGGACAACAGGAAGGCCTCGGCGTCGACGAATTCCACCTCGCCGGAGGCGACCGATCGGGTGCCGAGCTTGTCCTTGAGGCGTCGGACCCGTACGCCATTGCGCGATCCGTCCCGGCGGGTGCGCAGCACCAGGAAATTCGCGACCCCTCGGGTGGTGTCGGGAGTGCCCTCGGGTTTGGCCAGCACGACGAAGGCCTGCCCGGCGCAGTTGGACGCGAACCACTTGAAGCCGTTGAGCCGCCAGGAGTCCCCATCGCGGGTGGCCGTCGTCTCCAGCGCGCCCAGATCCGAGCCGCCGGTGCGCTCGGTCAACAACTGGGCGGTCTCGCCGGCCCACTCGCCGGAGTCGAACTTGGCCAGGACGTGATCGCGCACGTCGGCCGGCGCGAAGGCGGCCACCAGCGACTGCACCATCCCGGCACCGGTACCCAGCGCGCAGCCCATGCCGATGTCGGCCTGGTTGAGCAGATAGTTGGCCGCAAACAGTGCCACGGTCGGTCGCATCCCGGCACCTCGCGCCTCATCACGCAATGCCGCCTGGGCATCCAGGACGGCGCGCTTGGACTGGGTGAAGGATGCCGGCATGACGATCCGGCTGACGTCGTGGCCCCAGCGGTCGTAGCGCTGCAGGCGCGCGCGGGGGGGGGGGGGGGCTCGGCCCACCGTGCCACCGCACCACCCATCAGCTCGCCGGTGCGGATCAGGTGCGGTTCGACGACCGCCAGCTCGTCGGGTTGCAGGTAGTACGCCACGGTCGATCGCAACGTGGGGTCGGTCAGGTACCAGTTGAGGCCCACAGCCCCGCGATAGCTCTCCGTTTGGTAGCGCTGGGCCTTCTCGGGCGTCGAGAAGGGCAACCGGTCGACGCCCTCCGTCTCGTACTCGCCGTCGCGCTGGCTCATGACGCGACGGTATTACACCTGTGCTGCCGGGTGAAGGCGTTGCGCCGGGTGCTCAGGCAGCGCGCGGCAGGTCTCGCGACGCCGCCGCTTCGTGCTGGCTGGGCCCGCTGGCCGCCGGCGCCCAGCCGACATAGATCAGATAGAGCCCGAGCAGCGCGAAGACGATGCAAAGACTCACCCACACGGCTTGCGCACCGATCATGCTGTTGGCCGCCGAAACAAACGCCTTGGGGAACGCCAGTAGCAGCACCCCGCGCAGCGTGACGATCCAGCCCAGCACCGACACGATGATCGCCGCTGCACCGTGCCAGTACTGGTGACCGGCCACCATCACCAGCCCCAGCACCAGCACAAAGGCGCCGGTGACCCATGTCCACAGGGAATTCGCCTCGAATTGCGACAGCAGGTTCTGCATGTCGGAGGCGCGGGCCACCGCCGTGACATCGACGATGACAAGCAGTGGACCCAATACCCGGCAAAACATCCGGGTCCTGGCCTGCGAATCCAGTGAGACGCTCATGGCTGTACCTCCTTTGACCACATTGGCCGCCATTGGCGCATCACCTCCATCGGATCACCACAACACGCTGCGGCGATAGGGTACGAAGTCCCGTTTTTGCCGGCAGATCCGTCGGTGCGGCCCCGGGCGGGCCCGATGCCCGCTAGATCGAAGCCAGAAAGTCGGAGGTGTAGACCTCGGCGGGGTCCTGGGAAAAACTGCTCGGACGTTGCACCAGCACCCAGACCCCCGTGGCACCCGGACGGATGGCGTTTCGAATGGTCACCGTCCCCGCGCCGGACCCGTCGAGGTCCAGTCCGGTGAAGGCGGTGTCCGGCGCGCCGGGGCCGCAAGGGGCCGACGACGGGCGGGGCGCCTGAATCAGGCCGACGTCATAGTGCATGCCTGGTAGCGCGGTGTTCACCAGATGCACCTCGGCGATCACCGTGGAACCGGCCGTGCGGATGAGGGCCGAGCCGGTGCCGGTGGGGCCTGGCGGCAGCTGGGGCGCGAAAGCGGTGATGCTGAAGTCGCAGTGTCGCCCAGCCGCCCGTAACCCAACCCGAGTAGCGCCTCCAGGATCCGGAATGGCACCCGCGGTGCCAGCCGAAAAAGCTGCCCCCGCAGAGATTGCCAGTGTGATTGCCGTGGACACCATCAATATCCGTACCAGCCTGCGCATCAGCCCCACCGTCTATGTGCGTTTGATTTGCCCGCCCGAACTGGGATATTGACCGCATCGCTGACGCTGAAACCTCACCGATGGCACCTACCGGGTGACCACGAATCGAAAATGGCTCGGCAACAAGGCTCGACCGCCCGCAGCTCACGCAACGCCGCCATGGGTTAGCGGATCACAGGGCGAAGATTTGCCCGTCCTTGGCGACTGTGGTTCTGCCCGAGTAGTTCTGGTTGATCTTGTCGAGCCATTGGGAATCGGGCAGGTCGTCGGGTGCGTAGTGACTCAGGATCAGATGCTTCGGTTTGACCACTGCGGCTACCTCGCCGACCTGCTCGGCGGAGGTGTGTGACTTGGGCAGATAGTCCGGCGGGAAGACGTTGCCGTAGTAGGCGGTATCGAGGCTGAACATCGCTTCGTGGACCAGGATGTCGGTGCCGTTCGCCAGCGCAACGAGGTTGTCGGATTTGGTGGTGTCGCCGGAGAAGGTAATGGACACAGCGGGGTTCTTCACGTCGAAGCGGAAGGCGAATGCGGGATAGACGTCGTAGTGGGGCACCAGCGTCGTGGTGACCGATACGTTGTCGTTCGGTACCACGGGGAACGGGCTGACCTTCGGCGCTGTGTTGCGATAGTCCGACCCCGCCGGCACCGGGATTTCGATGACCTTGGCCAGATCCTGAACGTTATCGATGCCGTAGTCGCGGATGAAGATGTTGCTGCTGTAGGCGAAGGCCTGGTGCAGCGCTTCAGTGGTCGCGGCCAGCCCTGGCGTCGGGTTGGCGGGATTGACGGTGGCGGGATTCGGGTTGCCGATTTCGCTTGGCGGCAATCCGCCGGCTGGACCGGGACCATAAACCGGGATCGGCGCCCGCCCGGGCGGGGCTTGGAAGCCGCCGGAGAGGAAGAAGCTGTAGTAGTCGACGATGTGGTCGGTGTGTAAGTGGGTGATGAAGATCGCCTTGAGGTCATTGAACTGCAGGCCCGCGTTGGTGAACGCGTTCAGCGAGCCCAAGCCGCAATCGATCAGATAGAGATCGCCGCCGATTTTCAGCACCGACGAGATTCCGATCTTGTTGGGCGTTGGCGGCGGGCCCGCGGCGACCCCGAGAGTGATCAGCGCATTTTCGGGCAACGCGGCCGGGCTGGGCGGCGCCGGCGACTCGCCCGGACCGCAGGCCGACGTGGCCAAAACGCCTGCGCCGACGACGGCTAACCCCGCCGCGGTCAGGGCGGACCGCCGTGAAGAGACCGCGGCCACTATCGATGCGCCACTGTGGTCGCACGCCTGGTGCATACCGTGCAGCTTAGGTTGCGTCATGGCCGAGGCCGCCGGTCGCGAAGAGCGGTGTGCGACTCACTTCCACGAACCGGTCCTTCGCGGCAGCTACGGACCGATGCGGATCTTGCCCGGCGACCACAACCCGCTGTGCGTCGTGGTGCCCAAGTCGAGCTGTGCGGGCGGCGCATCGACCAGGGTCTCGAACTGACGCAGTGACCCCCAGTCGCGCGCCCAGTCGCGGGACAGATAAGTCGCCATGACATGGGCCCGCAGCAGCAGGTCGGTGATACCGAGCAGACCGCCATTGACGCCGTCCTCCCAGGTGTCGGTGTCCAGCTTCTTGGCGTTGTAGTCCGGCGTGATACGGAACTTCGGGATCTCGGTGACGCCGTTGACGTGCAACATCGGCTGCTGGCAGGGGAACGCCAGCCCGACCGCCCAGTCCAGCAGCACCGGTTGCGTCGAACCGACGTACTCCTGCAACGAGCGCAGGTCCGGCACCCGCGGCGGGGTCAGCGCGATCCAGTCCTCCGGTGTCAGCGACAGGTCCTCGGCCACCACACGGACTGCGACGGCGTCGGCCGGCATCTTGTCGCGGGCAAAGCGCAGATTGCGCCAGGCCTTGGGCTGCTCGCCGAACAGGTCGTCAGGCACCATCCGTCCGGCGGCCACCAGCGGGCCGGGACCGGGCCTGGCGTACTCGAGCACCACGGTCTGTCCGGGGGTGTAGCCGTGCAGCACACTGTTTCCGGCGATCTTGCCCGCGGCGGTCACCACCACCAGGGGGTGCCCATCGTCGGGCTTGGGCAGCTGGTACCACGCCGAAGTGAGTTTGCTTTGCTGCTGTGACCCGGTGGCATAGGTACCCGCGAGCGGAACCCGCGCCGGGTCGAGCTGGTAGGGTAGCGGCACGGTGGACCCGTTGATACCCGGGGTCTTCAGCTTCACCGGCTGATCCCAGTCGTAGTCGGTTCCGGGCTGGTTCGGCTTCATGACCATCGCCTCGGCGACGGTGTGGTCGGGGACCCCGTTGGGGGAGAACCCGGCCGGGTTCACCCCGCCCAGCGGTCCCAGCGGGCCGTAGTCGCCGGGCAGCGGCGTCATGAAACCCGCGTTGGTGTCCGGCTCGACGAGCACGTCATCGGCCAGGCCGCAGCCGCCGGTAAAGGCCCTCAGGTTGGCCCAGCCATTGGAGTAGGTGGGGTATTGCCGGAGAATCCCGATACCCATCGATGCGACGAACACCACCGCCATGAAGCCGGCCGCGATGGGAACCGGCGCCGTGGTGAGCGCGCGGGTCAGCCGGCCTTCACCGCTGCCGCGCGGGGCGAAGTGTAGCCAGGCCGCGTACAGCACGGCGAGCGCGAACAGCACGAAAAATATGGTGCTGACCGTGATTCCGGCGATCTTGGGCATCGCGCTGTTGAACGGCACCCCGTAGCTGGAGACATACCACCACCCGTTGGTGGTGGCCCAGCACAACGCCAGGGTGAACAGCAGCGCCGCCAGGAATGCCATCCGGTTGCGCGACCAGCGCAGCACCGTTGGAGACACCAATACCGTCGTCAGCGCCGCCATCGCCGCTCCCACCGCGGCGAACAGCCCAAAGTGGTGCACCCACTTGGTGGGGGTGAACATCAGGAAGAACATGGTGCCGAAGATGACGCCCATCAGGCGCCACGCGGGTCCGCGCGCCACGCCTGCGACGCGCTTGCGCCGCAGCATGATGAACACCGCTGTGAACAGGCACAGCGCGGTAATCAGGAAGCCGAACCGGCGCGATAGCGACCCGTCGACGGTGGGCAGGATCAGGTAGTAGTACCGCAGGTTCTCGGTGTACCAGGCCTGGCTCGGCCCGATCTTGCCGCGCACCCGGGTGGCTTCGAACACCGTCGACAGGGTCTGGTCGGCGAACACCACGGTCAGGATGATGGTGCCGGCCGCCAGCATCGGCGACAGCAACGGCAACGTGCCGACCTGGCGCCGGCGTTTGACCAGGATCCGCAGGATGGGGCGGCCACCGGCCACCAGCGCGGCCACCGCGATCAGCCCGGTCGGTTGCACACCGAGGGTGAACGCGGCGGAGATGATCGCCAGCGCCGCCGGTGTCAGCCGGCCGTAACGCATCGACCGCTCGATCAACACGTAGGTGACCAGCGAGCCCAGCGCGATGATGCCTTCGGGACGCAGTCCGTTGTTGAATGGCATCCACGCGGTCAGCAGCACCATCGCCGCGGCCCAGTTGGCGGGTTTGCTGGCCGCGACCGCCGGCCCCAACCGGGGCAGCACCTCACGCGACAGCAACAGCCAGCACACCAGCCCGGCGAACAGGTCGGGCAACCGCATCCAGATGCTGGCGTCGCTGACGTGGGTCATCAGCGCAAGGAGGTTGTAGTACCAGCCGAACGGGTCCTCGGGGCTGCCGAACCAGCGGAAATAGTTGGACATGTAGCCGGCGTGATCGGCGACCCGGGCCATGCCGAGGATGTAGCCGTCGTCGGACGAGTTCGCCCCGATGACATGCCACAGCAGGAATCCGAATATCACCGCCGCGTCGACCAGGGTGAAGGCGCGCCAGTTAGCCGGGAACAGGCTGCGTAGCCGGCGCCCGTCCAGTCGGTCGAGGCGCCAGAGCGCGATCAGCGCGACGGTGGTGGCCAGGATCGCACCGATGATCGCCAGCAACTTCAGCGTGGTGGGTGTGGTGGAGAACCGGGTGTCGATGGTGGCCGAGAGCCGCAGCCCGTCCGGCGCGGGTCCGGTCAGATCGGTGAAGACCCCGACGATCTGAGGGCGCAGGTTGGGATCCGGGTAGCCACTGCGTAGCGGGGCGCCGGAGGGATCCTTGAGGCCGACAAAGGTGGCGAAGGTACCGGCATGCGTCGAGCTGATCTCGATGCGCTCGCATTGCGGGGAATCCACCTGCTCGCGTGGCACCGACAGGATCACCACGTTGCGGTCGGTGACGTTGACGCGCTTGCTGTTGACGACGACGAACAGCGCCTGCAGGTTGGCGTCCTTGCCCTGCTTGGGTGCGGTGCCCAGCACCACCCCGCCCTTGGCGGGCATGTCGCGCACCACGCTGCAGGGCACCGAGGCCGTCAGATTCACCGGCGTCAGCGAAATCAGCGGCGCGGTCACGCTGTTCAGCTGCCCGTTTTGCGGCCAGTTGAGCATCGCGGTGGTCTGCACGACCGGCAACAGCGGGGTGGCCACCGAGAGCACGAAGCCGATCAGGCCCGCGATCGTGGCTACCCATCGGGTCACCCGCACCTCACGGGCGCTAGCGGTGGTGGCGGCGGTGGCCTGTTCGGTTTCGTTCGTGACGCTCATGGCAGCGCCCTAATCGGTCCCTGGCGACTCCAGCCGGGCACTGTGATCACACCCTCTTGCACAACGGCCTCCGGCGCCTGATCGGCCGGCACCAAGCGGTAATACTGCTCCACCGATCCCCAGTCGCGATGCCAGTCACCGCGCAGGTAGGTGGCGATGGTCGAGGTTCGCAGCAGCGCCTGGGTGAACAGGAACGGCCCACCGGTCGGGCCGGCCTGCCACAGGTTCGACGACGCCGCGGTCTGCTTGTGGTCAGGCAGGATGCGGTACTGCGGCAGTTCGGCGATGCCGAGGTGCTCGGAGAACGGCCGCTGGCACGGGAAGTTGGCTGCGGTCGCAATGTCCATCAACACCGGGGTCTTCGATCCGATCAACTGCTGCAGGGTTTCCAAAACCGGCACCCGGGGCGGGGTGAAGGCGAACCACTGTTCGGGACTCAGGTTTGGGTCGTAGGCGACGATGCGCGCCACGTTGGCCTCCGGCGGGGCCCAGGCCAGCGGGAAGCGCAGGTTGCGCCACGCCGGTTGTGGCCCGATGTCGATCGGGAATACCTGCCCCAGCGGCTGCGTGGTGCCGTCGGGGCGAGTGACGCCCCACTCCAGTTTCAGGGACTGCCCGTAGATAAAGTCGCCGTCCTCTTTGTAGGACCAGATGGCCCCGGCCGCGGTGACCACGACCAGCGGCTGGGCGGCGATGTTGGCCTTCCAATCGCCGGGCAACTGGTACCAGGACGAGGTCGCCGTGGCGGCCAGCGAGTTCTCCCCGTAACTGCCCATCACCGGGGTACGGGCCGGGTCCAGTCCGAACGGCAGCGCCGCGTGGGATCCGTTGATGCCGGCCGGGCCCTTGCCGCCGGCGGTGCCGGCGGAGTCGCTGATGGCGGCGTTGGGCTTGTTGGGCGATGCGTCGGAGTTGACCAGGCCGGGCTTGCTGACCACCGGGTCGGACTTGAGGTCTTCGCCGACCCCTTCCGGCTTGAACCCGAACGGGTTGATGCCGCCCAGCGGTCCGCCCGGTCCGAAGGTCTGCCCCGGAAGTGGTTGCAGCATCCCGGCATTGGGATCGGGCTCGGCCAGCACGTCATCGGCCATAGCGCAGCTGTTCGGGGATAGCCCCGACGTCAGGGCGGCCAGGTTGGCCTTGCCGGTGGTGTAGAGCGGGTAGCGGAAAACCGCGGCCTTGGCCATCGAGCCGACTTCGCCCAGGACCATGATGACCGCGACCACCAGTAGCGGGGTGGAGGCCAGCACGCGGTTGCGCCGGTTGTCCTTGACTTCGGTGTGCCCGGCGTAGTCCATCCGGAAGTGGTACCAGGCGGCCAGCAGCCCGGTCAGGATCGACAGGGTCAGGAACATCGAGGTCACCGGATGGCTGGCGATCACCGGCTGAATGTCGTACCAGGGCACCCCGTAATTGCCGACGTAGAACCACCCGTTGATGCCCGAGGTAGCCCACGCCAGCACGAACAACAGGGCGGTCACATAGAGCGTGAGGTTGCGTCGGCTGTGCAGGCCGATCCGGGCGAAGCTGAATGCCATCACCGCCCCCAGCGCACCGGCCAGCCCGGCGAAGGCGCCGAACTGCACGGCCCACTTGGTCGGCGTGAAGGTCAGCAGCAGCAGACCAACCGCGGTGGTGCCGATCAGTCGCCAGGCCGGGCCGCGGGCCAAACCGCCCACCCAGCCCCGCCGCAGCAGCACCACCAGTGAGCCGAACAGGCAGAGCAGCAGCACCAGCACGGCGAAGCGTCTGGTCATCGACCCGTCAATGTTGGTTTCGACGGTCAGGAAGTAGTAGCGCAGGAAGTCCTGGTACCACGCGATGGTCGGGCCGACCTTGTACTTGATCCGCGCCGCCTCGGCCACGGTGGCCAGCGTCTGGTTGCGGAACACCACGACGGTGATCAGCGACAGCGATGCGGCCAGGACGGCGAGCGGGGCCAGCAGCCCGTCGGTGCCGCGGCGCTTACGGATGATCCCGGCGATGACGCGCGCCCCGGTCAGCAGCGCGGCCACCGCGATCAAACCTTGCGGTGCCAGCGTCGCGGTGAGCATCGCGACGATGATCGCGATCGCGGCCGAAGCCAGCCGGCTCAGCGCGATGGCGCGTTCCACCAGTGCCCAGGTGACCAGCACGCCAAGGGCGATCAGCGGCTCGGGGCGCAGGCCGTTGTTGAATGGCAGCCAGGCGGCCACGAAGACCGCGCCGGCGGTGAACACGGCCACCCGATTGGCGGCCAGGCCGTTCTTGCCGGGGCCGAGCCGGCGCAGCACGAAACGGCTGATGAGCAGCCAGCAGGCGATGCCGGCCAGGGCGGCGGGCAACCGCATCCAGACGCTGGCGGTGCTGATCTGGGCCAGGTGCGCCAGCAGCTCGTGATACCAGTCGAAGGGGGCCTCGGTGGCCCCGAAGTATCGGTAGTAGTTGGCCACGTAGCCGGCCTGGGGTGCGATCCGGGCGATGGTCAGGTTGTAGCCGTCGTCGGAGGAAAGGGCTCCGATCACATGCCAGAGCAGCAGCGTGGCGATCACCGCGGCGTCGGTGAGCCAGGTTGCGAACCCGACGCGCCAGCGCGACAGCCGGGGCAGCCGCGGCCGGTACCTGGAGAGCCAGGAGATGGGGGAGCGCCAGTCGCGCAGCGCGTCACCGCCGCGGCTGAGCCGGTCCAGGGCGGCCAAGGCCACGATGGCGCCCAGGACCGCGATCGCACCGAGGATCATGGCGATGGTCTTGGTGACCGTGGGCGCGGTGATGAATCGGGTGTCGACGTCGATGCGCGCCGACAACCCCGGTTGGGCCTGGACCTTCAAGTCGGTGAAGATGCCACCGACTTGAGGCTTCTTCTCCGGGGGCAGGGTGCCCGCGGCACCGGGAATGCCGACGAAATCCGCGTGCGCGCCGGTGGCGTCGGCCCAGATGTGCAGCGCGCTGCACCGACCCTCGGCGATCGCGGCGCGCGGTGCCACCGCGGCCACCGTGTCGCGGAATGCGACCACGACCGAGTCCTTGTCAGCGCGGACGACCAGCCCGTTCTTGCCGGTATCCACGCCCCCGGCGGGGAGGGTGGACAGCACCAGACCGCCGTTGGCGGGCAGGGTGGCGATCGCCGCGCAAGGCAGTGAAATGTCCAATGCGCGCGGCGCGCCGGACACCAGTGGGGCGGTGATCTGGCTGATGTCGCCGTCCGCGGAGGCGCCCTGGGGCCACAGGATCGTCGCCGTCGTCTGCTTCACCGGAAGGAGCGGAACCAAGGCGCACAGGACCAGCCCGGCGACTCCCAAGACGACGGCTGCTAACCGGGCGATCCGCTGAGATCGCTCATTACCGTCGAGGGACACGATGGTCGATCGTAGGCGACGCGGCTTAGCGCGGTGAGGACGCGGGGCCGCAAAGCGGCTCCGGGGAGGGCCCGGATCGGCGGATCCAGCGCCGTCAGGACGCGCCGCCGCAAAGCGATTCCGGCGCCGGCGCCGTGGCGAAGGGTCGGACAGGCGGATTGGGTGCGGCGCGGCCGCGAGTCCGCAAAGCGGTTGCCCACCGCCTCGGGGCCCCGCTAACCCTTACGCAGGGGTGCCGGATTCCACAGACCGCTGTGGGTTGCCGTGCCCAGTTGCAGCCGTGCCGGTTCGGCCTCCGGGTAGTACGGGGTGAGGCGCTGCAACGCGCCCCAGTCCCGGAACCAGTCGTCCTTGAGGTAGCTGGCGACCGTCGTCGCATGGAACAGCAGCTCGGTGACGCCGAGCGGGCCACCGCCGTTCTTGTCCATCACGGGCGAGTTGGCTTCCGCGCCGAACCGGTCCGGCAGGATCCGCCATTTCGGTGATTCATCGACACCGTTCTGATGGCCGAATGGCCGCTGGCACGGGAAGGCCAGGCCCACCAGCCAGTCCAGGAACACCGGATCCTTGGAGCCCACCACCTCCTGCAAGGTGCGCAGTTGCGGAATCCGCGGCGGGGTCAGGGCGATCCAGTGCTGCGGAGCCAGGTCGTTGTCGTCGGCCACCAGGCGGATTTGCGTGGCGGAGTCGGGGATGGCGGACAGCGTCGCCCGCAGGTTGCGCCACGCCGGTGCCGCCCCGACGTCGGCAAACCCCATCGAGCCGCCGTGCTTCCCAGCTGCCGCTTGCTCATCGGTGGCCCACTGGACCTGGACTTCGCGGGGATCGAACCGGCCGGCCGCGGACACCACCAGCAGCGGTGTCTTCTTCCGCTGATCCGCGGGGGGCAGTCGATACCAGCCCGACCGCAACATGGCAGGCACCTGGATGCCGGATCGCCAGCTGCCCAGCACCGGCGTGCGCGCCGGATCGAGGTTGAAGGGCAGCCGCGCGCGCGAGCCATTGATGCCCGGTGCGGCAGTGGTGCCGCCCTCGGTGCCGGCCTCGGTGCCGGTGACCAGACCGTCGTCGTTGACGAAGCTGCGGTCGCCCGGGCGCTCCATCACCGGGTCCGCGGAGACGTTGGCGGGGATTCCGTTGGCGGTGAACCCGTCTGACAGGCCGGCGCCCAGCGCATCGGCCACCGGAGCGCTCACCGGGGGCAGCATTCCCGCGTCGGGATCCAGCTCCACCAGCACGTCTTCGGCCAGCCCACAGCTCTTGCCGGTCAGCGCCTGCAGGTTGGACCGGCCCACCGACCACGCCGGGTACTGCGACATCATGCCCTGGGGCAACGAGACGACTTCCATCGTCACCAGCAACCAGGTGGCAATGGCCAGCGGCGCTTGGACGATCGGCGCCAGCCGCGCCCCGAGGCGGGTCCTGGGCGGCCCGTCCCCGGTGGCGACGAAGTTGAACCAGGCGGCCACCACCAGCACGATCACCGACAGCTCGAGCAGTGCGGTGGTCAGCGACCACCGCAGTCTGGGGAACGAGTTCGACCACGGAACGCCGAAGTTGGAGACATACCACCAGCCGTTGACGCTGGCGAACGACAGCGCCATCACAAACAGCACCACGGCGGCGAACACGGTGCGGTTGCGTCGCGAGCGCATCGCCACCCCGGTCACGGCGACGGCGGCCAGCGCTCCCAGCGAGCCGGCCAGCCCGGCGAACACCCCGAAGTGGTGGGTCCATTTGGTCGGGGTGAACATCATCGCCAAGAACGAGATGATCGTGATGCCGATGATGCGGCGGCTGGGGCCTGCCGCAGTGCCAGGAATCCGGCCCTTGCGCAGCGACATCGCCACCACGACGGCGAGCGCGAGGATTAGCGCCAGGACCGCGAAGCGACGGGCCACCGAGCCGTCGGGGCTGGCCATGAACAGTCGCTCGTAGCGGATGTGCTCGTCAAACCACTTGAGGCTGGGGCCGACCGCGCGTTTGAGCACGCTGGCCTGAGCCTCGCCCGCGAAGGTCTGGTCACGGAAGATCAGGATCACAGTGACGGTGGCCGCGGCGAGCAGCGGCGCCAGCAGCGGCAGCGCGCCGAACTGTTTGTAGCGGCGGTGCAGGATGGTGCGCAGCGGCCCGATCGCGACCAGCAGCGCGCCAATGGAGGCGATGCCGGTAGGCCCGGAGAACAGGGTCAGGGCACCGATGATGCACGCGATTGCCACCGGCAGCAGCCGGCTGGTGGCCACCGCTCGCTCGACCGAACACCAGGTCAGCAGGATGCCCAGGGCGATGATCGGCTCTGGGCGCAGCCCGTTGTTCAGCGGCAGCCAGACCGCCAGGAACATGCCCGCGGCCGTCCAGGCCGCGGCCCGGTTGGTCTTGACGGCGTGCCCCAGCCGCGGGATGACCTCCCGGCTGATCACCCACCAGCAGGTCAATGCCATCGCCAGGGTGGGCAGGCGCATCCAGACGCTGGCGGTGCTGACATGGGCCCACATCGCCAACAGGTCGTAGTACCAGCCGAACGGTGCCTCGGGCGTGCCGAACCAGCGGTAGTAGTTCGCCATGTAGCCGGCGTGCTCGGACACCCGGGCCATGGTCAGGATGTAGCCGTCGTCGGAGGTGTTGGCGCCGACGAAGTGCCACCACACCAACACGGCGGTGACCAGCCCGTCCAGCGCGCCGATCGACCACCAGCGCGGCGGCAGGATGCGCCGATGCCGGGTGCCGTCGGCGGTATCGAGGATGTGCAGAGCGACCAGGGCGACCGCGGTGGACAGCAGGCCGATGATCATCGCGGCCATCTTCAACGGGGTGGGGCTGCTGCTGTAGCGGGTGTCGATGGTCGCGGAGAAGCTCAGGCCCGGCGGTGTCGGCCCGGTCAGATCGGTGAACACCCCGACGATTTGCGGCCGGAAGTCGTAGCCGCTGCGTTCGCCGCGCAACGGCTCGCCCGGATGCTCGGCGTTGGGGCCCTGCTTGAGCCCGACGAATTCGGCGGTGACGCTCTCGGCGTGCGCGGTGAAGGTCAAACGCTGGCAGGCGGGGCTGAGCACTTGGCTCAGCGGCGCGGAGACCACCGGGACGTTGCGCACCACGAGAACCAGATCGTCGTTGGCGCGCTGAACGAGTAGTCCACGGTCGACGGCGTTGGGGGCTTGCTTGGGCACCGTCGACAGCAGCACCGTCTTGCCATTTTTCTGCGGGCCGGCCAGCCCGGCGGCCGCCGAACAGGGGATGGTGACTTCCAGGTCGGTGGCCACATAGCTGATCAGCGGTGCCTCGACGCTGCTGAACGTGCCATTCTGCGGCCAATTCAGCTTGGCCGTGGTCTGGTCGACCGGCAGCAGCGGGGTTGCCAGCGCCAGAAGGGTCCCCAGCAGACCCGTGACCACGGCGACGAGTCGGGCAATCCGGTACTTTGCTCCCGAATCGCTCACGGACGTAGATGGTAATTGTTCCAATGCGCCGGGTGCGGTCTCGGTCGCCATCAGGCGCTCGCCGCCGGCTTGCGGATGGCCAGCACGAAGGGGCCGATGGTCTCGACGGTGAAGCGTGGGTCGGCGAACAGCGCGGCCTTGAGGTCGACGGTGTAACGCCGGACGTTGGGCTGGTTGGGGTAGACGTCTTCGGCCAGCCGCAGGGTGTAGCTAGCGCCCGAACCGGGACCGGCGCCGCGTCGCATCAGGAAAACCGTTGGCGCCGGCCAGGGCAGTTTGTCCAGGGCCTGGACGAACTCGTCGGATGTCTTGATCTTGCCCCAGCTCTCGATCTGGGCCGCGCGCTTGTCGAACTGCGCCAGCGGGTTGGCGTAATGCGACGTCAGACCCTGAAAACCCCAGTAGGGGTAGTAGGACAGGAAGCTGTAGTCGGCGGTCATCACGACGACCTGATCGCGCGGCTTGCCGGTGACCTTGCGGATGGTCGTGTCGATCGTCGAGTAGTACTTCTCGGAACCGGGCGGGCGCTGATCGCCGCGCTCGCCGTAACCGTCGGTGTCGGTGTAGGCAATCGTGAGGTCGGGCCGCAACACGTCGGGAATGTCCTGGCTGAACGCGATCGCCCCGGCCAGTCCGATCGCGGCGGCGACGGGCAGCGCGGCGCGGCTGCGGACGGTCAGCGCACGCGTTCCTTCCAGGAAGCCAAAGACCCCGGCCGTGGCCAGCAGCACGGTCAGGGTCGGCTGCAACCGGAACGACAACAGGGTGGTGCGCGCCAGCGTGGTCAGCATCGACAGCAGTGACCACAGGTAGACGGCCAGCACGCCGATGGCCAGGGCGCCGGCCCGGGTCGAGGACCGTGCCCGCACCACCAGCCACAGAGTGCCCAGCATGCACAGCGCGCCCAGCAGCGAGAACTGCAGCATCGGGAAGGTCAGTTCGGCGCCGTCGGCGGGCAGGTAGTGCTGGGCGCTGCCGGTGTCGCTGACCGGGTCACGGGCCGCCCGCAACAGGTAGGGCAGCCAGGTGGTGGACGCGATCGTCGCAGCGATCACGGCGATCACGGCCAGCCGTCGCAGCGGATCCACCGCGGCCCTGAGCCCGCCGCGGCGCCACCGTGACACGACCAACAGCGCGGCCATCAGCGTGACCGTGAACGCGCTGTAGGCCACCAGCAGCGTGTACCAGGTGGCGGCGAAGCCGAGGAAGATCCCGGCGCCGACCACCGCGGCCCAGCCCCGAGCCGCCTCGGCGCCCAGCGTCACGTCAGCGTGTCTTTCGGCGTCGGGCGCCACGCTGGCGTGACGTTCGGGGCCGGGCGGGGCGCCGGCGCGCAGGCCCGACCACGTCAGCACCAGCACCGGCGGCAGCAGCACCGTGATCATCGCGGCGTAGGGCTCCGGCGAGCTGTAGGCCAGTGTCACCGCCGTGGTGGCGATGGTGACCAGCAGCGCGTACTCGAAGCGAATCATTCGCCACCACAGCACCAGCGCGACCGCGACCGCGACCGCGATCGAGGTGATGGCCCACGGCTTGAACATTTCCCAGGCGGGGCTGCCGGTCAGTGCCGCGGCGCGACCGCCGATCCAGAACCAGCCCGGCGGGTAGAACGGCGGCAGTCCGATGTAGGTCATGTCGTGCAGTGCCGGGCTGTCGGTCAGCCGGGTCAGGTATTCGGTGCGGAACTGCTGGTCCACCGAGATGCCGAACAGGTACAGCCGGGTGGCCCCCAGCGGCATGCCGAGCGTCACCACGGTGAACGCCGAGACTAACACCAAGCCACCCAGCTGAGCCGGCCGCCGCAGCCGGCCGCCGCGTCGCCAGGCCCAGCCGGCGCCGAGCATGCCGGCCAGGCAGCCGACCTGGCCGACGGTGGTCAGCGCGTGCAGCTGGTTGGACGACGGAAAGGCCGGCCACTGCACCTGCGAAATGGCGGATAGGGCGACCACCGCGACCGTCACGGCCACCAGTACCGCGGCCGCCATCTGGCCGAGGGTGGCCAGTGCATTACGCATGCTCAGATTGGCAGCCTGCGGAAGATGCTCCGCGGGATGTGACGCAACACCATCATCACGTAGCGAAATGCTGCTGGCGCCCAAACCAGTTCCTTACCTTTTGCGGCGGCGGTCACCGCGAGGTTGGCGACGTACTCCTTGTCCACCGTCAGTGGAGCTTCCTTGACGTGTGCGCTCATCCGGGTGCGCACCTGACCCGGCCGGATCACCAGGACACGAACCCCGTGTTCACGCAGAGCCTCGGACAGCCCGAGGTAGAAGCCGTCCAGGCCGGCCTTGGTGGATCCGTAGACGAAGTTGGAGCGTCGTACGCGTTCACCGGCCACCGTGCTCATGGCGATGATCTGGCCGAAGCCCTGGGCCCGCATCTTCTCGCCCAGCAGCACGCCCACCGACACCGCCGCGGTGTAGTTGATCTCGGCGATCTGCACGGCCTTGTGCTGGTTTTGCCACAGCTCTTCGGCATCGCCGAGCAAACCGAACGCGACGATGGCCACGTCGACGTCGCCGCCGCCGAATGCCTGCTCGATCACCTTCGGGTGGCTGTCGGTGTCCATCGCGTCGAAGTCGATCAGCTCGACCGAGGAGGCGCCGGCGGCCTTCATCTGCGCGACCGCGTCGTCGCGGCCAGGGTCGTCGGGCAGGCAGGCCAGCACGATCCGGGCCGGAGCGTTACGCAGGTAGCGCTGGCAAATGGCCAGACCGATTTCGGAGGTGCCGCCGAGCAGCAGCACGCTCTGGGGATTTCCTACGGCGTCCAGCACCATTTAGAGCAGCTCCAAACGTCGGGCCATGTCGGAGGCGAACACCCCGCAGGGGTCCACCTTGCGGCGCACGGCGATCCATTCGTCGATGTGCGGATACATGGCGTGAAAGGTTTCAGCGGTGGTACGAGAGTCCTTGGCGGTGTAGAGGCGGCCGCCGAATTCCATGACCCGGCGATCGAGTTCGCTGACGAACTCGTTCAGACCCGCCTTGATCGGGAAGTCGACGCAGATGTTCCAGCCGGGAATCGGGAAGCTCAGCGGGGCCTGATTCCCGGCGCCGAACAACTTGAACACATTGAGAAATGAGTAGTGCCCGCTGGCCTGGATGTCGCCGATGATCCGCTTGAACTCGTCGACCGCCTCGGTGGGAACCACGAACTGATATTGCAGGAAACCCGCCGGACCATAGGCGCGGTTCCACTCACCGAACATGTCCAGCGGGTGGTAGAACTGCGTCAGATTCTGGACCTTGCCCCGATAGGTGCCGGACTTGCGGTACCAGAGCTCGCCGATGGGCCCGAAGGTGTATTTGTTGGCCAGCCCATTGGGGAATACGTCGGGAAATGTGAGCAGTTGCGGCGCGTCGAACTTCAGCGGATCCCGTTGCAGCTTGGTGGGGAGCTGGTCGATGGTGGCCAAGCAGCCGCGCGACACCGCGGCACGGCCCAGCTTGGGCGGCCCGCTGATCGCGTCGAACCAGGCGCTGGAATAGGTGTAGTTGCCTTCGCTGCCGTCGCTGTGCAACGCGATGGTTTCGTCCAGGCTGGCGGTGACGTCCCCGTCGGCGATGAAGTACGCGGTCTCGGTGGGTGTCATCTCGATGGTGGCGCGCAGGATGATCCCGGTCAGGCCGTTGCCGCCGACGGTGGCCCAAAACAGCTCGGTGTCTGCGGTCTCGGTGCCCGTCGGAGTGAGGTGGCGGACTTCGCCGTCGGCGGTCAGCAGGTCCAGGCTGCGCACATGGTTGCCGAAGCTGCCCGCGCTGTGGTGGTTCTTGCCGTGGATGTCGCATGCGATCGCACCGCCGATGGTGACTTGCCGGGTGCCCGGCAATACCGGGACCCACAGGCCCAGCGGTAGCGCCGCCTTCATCAGCTGGTCGAGATTCACCCCAGCATCGACGTCGACAAGCGTGCTGTCGGCGCTGATCGAGTGGATCTTGTTCAGCGGGCTCATGTCGATCACCAACCCGCCGCCGTTTTGCGCGTTGTCGCCGTAGGACCTGCCCAGGCCGCGGGCGATGACGCCCCTGGCGCCGGTGTCGGCGACACGCGCGACAGCCGTCGCGATCACCTCGGGATCTGGGGTGCGGAGCACCTCGGCCACCGACGGCGCGGTTCGACCCCATCCGGTCAGCCGGGTGGGTGTGGTGGGAACGGGCGCGCTAAACATCGTCAAAGAGGGTACCGCTTGGTTCGGCAAGGATGCCCACGCTCACGCCGGTAGCGGGCGTTTTTGCCGGCGGGAAAGTGCAGTTTGGGCGGGACCGGCTCAGTGTCTACGGAAGATCACGGCCCGCTGCGCCACGAAGTTGATCACCGTAGCAACGGCCTGGGCGATCACGAATGCGACCGGTATCGCCCACCCGCGATAGTGCATAAGTGCAAGACAGAGGTGGTTGATTCCGACCTGCACGGCGAAGGTGACCCCGTAGAGAGCCATCACGGCGGCAAATCGCGCCCCGCTTGGTGCCGCCTGGAACGTCCACCGGCGATTGATCAGGTAGGCGGTGATGGTGCCGATCACGACGCTGATGAACTTGGACAGGTCGACCTGCAGGCCGACCACCTTGTAGAGCACCACGTACACGCTGAAGTCGACGATTGCCGCGAAACCGCCGGTCACGATGAAGCGGATCATCTGAGTCGTCAGATGCAAATGCTGGCGCTGGTGCTCTTCGGCGGGCGCGGCAGCGGGCTCTGGCGGGATCATCGGGGGAAGTCTAACCAGGTTGGCGAGCGATTCTGGCGTTCTGTCGGGAACGGGCGCTACTAGGTGGGCAACTTGATCGAGAGGAGTTCCACCTGGCTCGGTCCGCGCGGGGTGGAGTAGGTCACCGTGTCACCCGCCTGGCGCCCCGCCAGGGCCTGCCCCAGCGGGCTGTGCGCGGTCAGCGTCCCGTACTCGTGGCCGACCGGGTTCTCCTCGACGATGGCGATCACGTGCATCGTGACCACCTCGCCATCGTCGAAGCGCAAGGTGACCTCGGTGCCACTTGGCAGCGTTTCGGACCCGGTCGCGTTGGATGGCCCGGCTTTCAGTCGCCGATCGAGCTCGTGGATCCGTTCGGTCAGCACGGCCAGTTCGTCGGCGCGCTGAATCGCCTCAGCCGCGGCGCCGTGATCGCCGATCATTCCGCGGTCGTTTTTGACCTCGATCTCCAGCCGGTCGTGGCGTTGCCGGAGCCGGGCCAGCTCGGCGGCGAGGTTATCGCGCGCTGCCTCTGCCAGCCCTGGTGATTGGACTTCCTCACTCACGTCCGTCGACCTTTCGTCCGATGTGGGTTGCCCGTAGTTCCGTTTGCCAATAACTCATCGGCCATGTGGCGTTCCAGTGTTACACCACTGACAGGCCGCCGTCACCCGTATTCGTGAAGCGTTTACAGCCCGATAAAGTCCTGCGGCTTGCCCCGGACCGTCGTGGCCACCCGCCGGTGGCGCCAACGGCCTTGCTAGACGTTGTCTGTGGTTCCGGCGTTCCAGGGCGCCACCGCGTTCTCCCCGTCGTTGTCGTCAGCGACGCTGCCGCGCATCGCGTCGAAAATGGCGACCCCTTGAGAGACCAGCCCCGCGGCCACCTGGCTGAGCCCGTCGGCGCCATTGAGCACGGTGAGATTTGCGCCCGAGAGACCCAGGGCGGCCTTTTCGACGATGTCGGGCAGCTGGTCGATGAGCATGCGATCCAGCGCCACCCGGTTGTGCGACGCCGCAGCCTCGGCCTGGATCTTCATCTTCTCGGCGTCGGCGACGGCCAGGATGCGGACCCGCTCGGCTTCGGCCTCGGCCGGCTTGACCACCTCAGCGACCAGCTCCTGCTGGCGCAACTCGGCGGCCCGCTCGGCCAGTTCGGTGCGCATCTCGAGCACCTCGCGCTGGGACTGGGCCTCGGCCAGCGGACCGGCCTGGGCGGCCTGGGCTTGAGCCTTGTCGACCTCGGCCTTGTATTGCGCCTTGACAATGGCGGTCTCACGGGCGAATTCGGCTTGCTTGCGCTGCGATTCCTGCTCTGCCTCGGCGGACAACTGGTTGGCCTGCGCCTGGGCGATCTGTGCTTGCTGCTGGATCGCCGCATTGTGCGGTGCCGACATCGCGTCGATGTAGCCGAGCCCGTCGTCGTCGATCGACTGGATCTGCAGGGCGTCGACGTTGAGGCCGATTCGGGCCATCTCTTCCTTGGAACCGTCGAGCACCTCGGTCGCGAGCTTTTGGCGCTCCCGGATGATCTCTTCGACGGTCATGGAGCCGATGATCGAGCGCAGGTGGCCGGCAAAGATGCGCCCGGTCAAGACCGACATCTGGTCTTGTTCGGAGAGGAATCGTTGCGCCGCGGCGATGATGCTCTCGGTGTCGTTGCCGACCTTGAAGGCGATGACCGCCCGGACGTTGAGCGTGATGCCCTGCTGGGTCACGCATTTCTCGGCGACCTCGGCTTCACACATCGCCAGCGTGAGGAAGCGGACCTTACGGAAGAACGGAACGACGAAGGACCCGTGGCCGGTTACCACGCGAAACGGCGCGTTGCCTTTGACCCGGCCCCCGGATATCAGCATCGCCTCATCCGGATCGGGAACCTTGTAACCGAGCATTGTTGGACTCCTTGAATTTTTCGTGGTTTGGATCAGAGAAGTTCGGTTACGAACAGATCGTTCCAGGGCTCGACGAGCACCGTCCGGGCTCCCCGAACCCCTACCACCAGCACCGTGGTGCCTTTGGGTAACGGATGGTCAGATCGTGCCAGGAAGGCCTCCTTGGAGCCCCGAACGGTGAGCAGGACCTCGCCGGCACCGTGTTTGCCGCGGGTCGCGACCACCAACGTCCCGACGCAACCGATCACCGAGGCGTCGCTCACACTTGCATATTCTTCCAGCTACTGGCTTTTGCGTTCTCGGGTGATAGAGAGACTGCATGCGGATTCTGGCGGTAACACGCGCGCACAACGCCGGACGGACGTTGGTGCGCACGTTGGACTCGTTGGCTGCGTTCAGCGACGACATCTATGTGATCGATGACCGCAGCACCGATGACACCGCCGAGATTCTGGCGAACCACCCTGCGGTGACGAATGTGGTGCGTGCACGTTCTGATCTTCCCGCCACGCCCTGGCTGATTCCGGAGTCCACCGGGCTGGAACTGCTGTATCGGATGGCCGATTTCTGTCGCCCGGACTGGGTGATGATGGTCGACGCGGATTGGCTTGTCGAGACCGACATCGATGTCCGTGCGGCCCTGGCCCGCACCCCCGAGGACGTGGCGGCGCTGCTGTGCCCGATCGTGTCCAGTTGGGACGATCCCGAATATCCCGAGCTGATTCCGGTAATGGGAACCGCTGAAGCGCTGCGCGGGCCCTTCTGGCGCTGGTCTCCGGGTCTGCGTGCCGGGATCAAGCTGATGCACAACCCGCACTGGCCGGCCAATATCACCGACCACGGTCGGATCGGCCGGCTGGAGGGGGTTCGGCTGGTGCACGACGGTTGGTCGACGCTGGCGGAGCGGATCTCGAGAGTCGAGCACTATCTCCGGCTCGATCCGGATTACCGGCACAACTTCGGGGTGGCCTACGACCGGTCCCTGCTGTTCGGTTACGCGCTCGACGAGGTCGACCTGCTCAAAGCCGACTATCAGCGGCGCATCCGCGGCGACTTCGACCCGCTCGAGCCGGGCGGGCGGCTGCCGATTGACCGGGAACCGCGGGCCATCGGCCGTGGATACGGGCAACGCGCCGGTGGTTTTCACCCCGGTGTCGACTTTGCCGCCGACCCGGGAACACCCGTGTACGCTGTGGTGTCCGGGGCGGTCAGCGCTGTCGCTGATGTCGACGGCTTGTTGTCGATGACGATCTCGCAGGGCCCGGACCTCGACGTCGTCTATGTGTTTCGCCCGGTAGAGCGAAACGGGATGTCGGTTGGGGATCGGGTGCGCGCGGGTGCGCGGCTCGGCGCGGAGGGCGACTCGGACGACGGCTATCTGCATTTCGAGGTCCGCCAGCGCGGCTCGCACGTCAACCCGCTGCGCTATCTCGCCAAACTGGGGCTGCGGCCGTGGCCGCCGCCCGGGCGGCTGCGGGCGGTGTCGGGCAGTTATCCGCCGGCCACCCCGTGCACGATTACCGCGCCCCAGCGCTAGTGGGGGACGGTCATCCGTTCGCGGTCGACCTGTCGCCGAGCCCGTCCAGCTCGTATGCGTGCTGGGGCTGATCCTTAGCCCAGGCGATGTACCGGTCGATGCCTTCCCAAATATCGACTTGCGGCTCGAATCCGATGCTTCTCGCCAATGAGATATCGGCGGGAAATCGCTGGACCTCCCCAGGGCGGGCATCGCGCTGTTCGATTGTGGCATCGAATTTACCCGCGACGTACTCGACGATATTCTTCACGCAGGTGTCTTTACCGCTGGCAAAATTGATCGTCTGGCCACGCAGGGACGGGGTCTGCAATATCAGGTTGTAGGCGTTCACAATATCGCTGATATAGAGATAATCGCGGCTCGAAGTGCCCCCGCCGAAAATTGTCAGGTTCTTGCCATTGATTGCCTGCCGGACGAGCCGCGGAATCAGCGCGCCGAATCGGCCGGTCTTTTGGCGAATTCCAAAGATGTTGAACGGGCGGACGATGGTGACGTCGATTCCGAAGGAGCGAAAATACGAGTAGCACAGCCGGTCGGCGGCGGCCTTGGACGCGGCGTAGGGGCTATTCGGTTTCAGTTCGGCGTGTTCGTCGAGGCGCTGGCCTTCCTCGAGATTGTGCCCATCTCCGTAAACTTCGCAGGTGGACACGTATATCAGCCGGTTGCGGTAGCGGCGCACCGCTTCGAGTGCTCGGTAGGTGCCCATGACATTTGTTTCGAGAAAGCTTTTCGGGTCGCTAAGCGACTCGTCAACGTTGGTTCTGGCCCAGGGCTCCGGCGTTGTTGATTAGCAGGCTTGTGAGCTGGGGAATTGTGGATTGAGGAGGTCTAGGCGGCGGTTGGCGGTCAAAGCGGTGATCCGGCAGGCTTCGGCGATGTTGTCGGCGCCGTTGAGGCGGTGCAGATTGATCGCGGTGTTGCGTAGCGTTGCTAGGACCTGTGCGCCGTTTCCGGTATGTGCCCTTTGACGGTCTTCGTCGAAGGTGACGTCGCGTATCCAGTGCAGGCTGTTCTCGATTCCCCAGTGTTGACGCATCCAGGTCATGATCGCGGTAGGGCGGGCGTGCTCGAACGGCAGGCTGCAGATGGCATAGACCACCTCCACGCTGCGCTGGTCGGTGGCGGTGATCAAGCGTTCACGAGTGATCCGGATGATTTGTTTTGCGTAGGGGAAGCCGATTCCTCGTGCAGCGGTGATGATTTGCAGGGTGCGGGTCTCGACACGGCCGTGGCCGCGGGAGTCGTCGGTAGCGGCTGTGGGCACCTCGGCCCAGGGCAGCGCGGTGATACGCGCAAGTATTTTGGCTTGGTTGGACTTGACGATCATCAGGTAGTGCGACTTCAAGGTGGCGCAGATCAACTTCGCGGTGACGACCTGGGTATGCATCGCATCCACGGTGACCAGCCACCGCAAGCTACCCGGCAGCAGCGTGAGCAGGGCACGTACGCAGGGAATTTCATTGCTTTTCTCGGCGACAGCGAGTTGACCGAGCACCAATCGGGCACGGTGGGCGAACACCGACACGAGATGCGTGGCTGTCGCTTTGGCGCGTAAAGCACCACGCAGCATCTTGCCGTCCAACGCGATCGGCACCAATCCACTGGGGTCGCTGCTGGCCACGTGTGCAGTGAAGTAACTGCCCATCCTGGCGTTGAGGTCGGCGGGGTCTAGCCGAGACAAAACAGCGCGGAAGGTCTTCTCACTGGGCCGCCGGAACCGGACCCCTAATTGGGCCAACACATCATCGGGAGCGGTGGCCGCCCATGTGGCAAAACCAGCATAGCCGCGCATCCCCGCGGCAGTGGCCAGAACCGCGATCGCCAACAAAGCCATCAGCGAATACCTCCGACCGCGTGGGTCCCTCGGGTCTGGCACCGAGGCCAACACATCGAGAAACTCCGATCCGATGAGCTCGCTGCGCTCACCAGGACTCCAGCGGTCGAACACCTCTGGAACCGACGACACAGGCAATACTGAAACGGTAGGCACGGGCAACTCCAGACCAACGACGAACAGTAACCAACTCGATCGTTCTCCAGATAGCCCGTGCCTACACTCCGGCCCCAATAGCGCGGCACCAAAGATCATCAACCCAGCTCACAAGCCTGCTAATCAACAACGCCGGAGCCCTGGGTTCTGGCCGCCAGGTGAAACACGACGTGGTGATCACGCACCGCGCGATACACCGTCTCGCCGTCGGTTACCGATCCGGAGATAAATGAAACCCGCTCGTGCGATTGGAACCCTTGCATGTTGCGAGTGGTGTTTTTAGAAGGTGTATTGAGGACGGTTACTCAATGTCCATCGGCCAATAGGGATTCGGTCAGGTGGCTGCCTTGGAAGCCCGCGCCGCCGATGACCAGAATTTCCATCCGCTACCCTTCGAGTCTCATCGGCAATAGCGACCTGAATCGATGCTCACACGCAATGGCAGGACTTGTCAGCTGATTTCGAAATCTCGTGAAGGCCGTTTCATTGATGAAGTATACGTGCGGCGGCGTGTCGGAACACCTTATGGCTCCGGCGGGAGACCAGGGTAAAGGCGGCCAATACCGGTGTCGCCGGCGCGGGTTTCGCGGGGTTGGTAGCCTGGCGTGCCGCCATCGTCGCAGGCAGACTGCGCGGGACAGGAGATTTGTCATGCGGACATCGCGGCGGCCGCCGGTAAGGCTATTCGATGCGTATTTCCACATCATCGACCCATCGTTTCCGCTGATCGGAAACGATGGGTATTTCCCGCCCGCCTTCACCATCGGCGACTACCGCGCCCGCACCGCCGGGCTGGGCATCCGGGGCGGTGCCGTTGTTTTCGGGTCATTCCAGGGGTTCGACCAAGGGTATTTGCGGGAATCGCTGGCGCGGTTGGGGCCCGGTTTTGTCGGGGTCACCCAGTTGCCCTCGACGACTTCGGACGCGGAGATACGCGATCTTGATGCCGCCGGAATCCGTGCGGTCCGGTTCAATCTCTATCGCGGTGGGTCCGAGACCATCGACGAATTGAACTCGTTCGCCCGCCGGGTTCACGACATTGCGGGTTGGCATGTCGAGCTCTATGTCGATGCCGCGCACCTCGGGCAGTTGGCCGATCAGCTCATTGCGCTGCCAGCGGTCAGCATCGACCATCTGGGCATGTCAGCCGAAGGGGTTGAGCTGTTGCTGCCGTTGGTGGACAAGGGGATTCGGGTCAAGGCGACCGGCTTTGGCCGGGTCGGTTTGGATGTGCGGGACACGGTGAAGAAGATCCACGCGGTCAACCCCGATGCCCTGATGTTCGGCACTGACCTGCCCTCGACGCGTGCTCGGCGCCCGTTCGAGGACAGCGACATCGATCTGATCAGCGAGGCGCTCGGGGACGCGGGCGCCAGCAAGGTGCTGTGGGAGAACTCTGCCGCGTTCTATCGGCTGGCCGAGGCCCAGGACCGGTAAAGCGCGTGCGGCGAGCGGGCCGTCCCTGATTAGCCCGATGCGCCGCCGGTGCCCGGTGTCCCGCCGGCGCCCTGGTCACCGGTCTGGCCCGACATTGCGCCGCTGCCGCCGGTCCCGCCGTCGCCGCCAGTGCCGGCGTCACCACCGTCGCCCGCGTCGCCCATCTGGCCGAACATTCCACCCGAGCCGGCGGCGCCACCCGTGCCGCCGTTGCCGCCATTGCCGCCGGCGCCACCCGTGCCGCCGTTGCCGATCATGAGGTCGGTGGCGTTGCCGCCATCGCCGCGGTTGCCCCCCGCCCCGCCGCCGGACCCGCCGCTACCGCCGGCCCCACCGTTGCCGCCGGAAAAGCCGCCGATCGCACCGTTGCCCCCGGCACCGCCCCCGCCGGCGCCATCGCCGCCGGACCCGCCGCCGCCGCCGGACCCGCCCATGCTGGCGGTGCCGCCGTTGCCGCCATTGCCTCCCAGGGTGCCGGGCCCGCCGGTTTGGCCATCACCACCGCCGCCACCCAGGTCGACGCCCGTGCCACCCTCACCGCCGTTGCCGCCCTGCTGCCCGGCGAACACCCCCGGGCTACCCGGTGCGCCGTCGCCACCGATACCGGTGGTGTCAATGCCGTCGGTCCCGGGGTCAGCCTGCTCGAAGACCGGGTTTGGGGTGGGGTTGACGCCGGCGGCGCCAACGGTTCCGTTTCCGCCGTTTCCGCCGTTGCCGCCGTTTCCGTAAAGACCGCCGTTTCCGCCGGCGCCGCCGTTACCGCCGTCGGCGCCGGGTGTGGTGGGGGTGTAGCCGTCGCCACCTTTGCCGCCGTTTCCGGCCACGGTGGTGGGGGTGGCGCCGTCGGAGCCGTGGATGCCGGTGCTGGCTCCGGTGCCCCCGGCGCCGCCGGTCCCGCCGAGCCCTGGATTTCCGCCGTTGCCGCCCTTGCCGCCATCGAGATGGGTGGCATCGCCGGCCCCGCCGGTGCCGCCGTCGCCCTGTTGACCCTGGGCGCCGAACAGGCCGGCTTGTCCGCCGGCGCCGCCGTTTCCACCGGTGCCGCCGGTCCCGCCGTTGCCGCCGTCGCCTCCGGTGGCGCCGGGCGTGGTGGCGGCCGCGCCGATGCCGCCGATCCCGCCGGCCCCGCCCAGGCCGCCGGCCCCGCCGCGCCCGCCGCCGCCCAACAGCAGCCCGCCTTTGCCGCCGGCGCCGCCGTTTCCGCCGTTGCCGGCGGCCCCGCCGTCGCCTCCGGTTTGACCGGCTGGCCCGGAGATACCGGTAGCGCCGGCCCCACCGTTGCCGCCGGCCCCGCCCGCCGCTCCTTGGCCCAATAGGAATCCGCCGTCGCCGCCGGTGCCGCTGCTAGACAGGCCGCCGGCCCCGCCGCTGCCGCCGGACCCGCCGCTGCCGTTGTTGCCGGCCCCGCCGGCCCCGGACAGCCACCCGGCCTGCCCGCCGGCCCCGCCCATCCCGCCGCCGCCACTAGTGCCGGTCCCGCCGGCTCCGCCGGTCCCTCCGGCTCCGGTCAACCAGCCGCCGGCCCCGCCGGTACCCCCGGCGCCTCCGGTGGCGCCCGCTCCACCGGCCCCACCAGCGCCGCCATTGCCGATTAGGCCCGCCGCGCCTCCGTTGCCGCCGGCCTGCCCCGCCGCTCCGGTTCCGCCGTTACCCCCGTTGCCCCACAGCAGGCCGCCATCGGCCCCGTTCTGCCCGGTCCCGTCGGCGCCGTTGGCGCCGTTGCCGATCAGGGCCCGCCCCAGCAGTGCCTGGGTGGGCGCGTTGACCACGTTGAGCAGGTCTTGGGGCAGGCTCTGCAACGTTGCGGCACCCGAGGCTTCCGCACCGGAGTAGGCGTCGGCGCCCGCGGTCAACGCGGCCACGAAGCGGTCATGAAACTCCGCCGCCTGGGTGCTGACGGCCTGATAGGCCTGGGCGTGGTTGCCGAACATCGCGGTGACCGCCGCTGAGACCTCATCAGCGCCCAACGCACTCAACAGGGCCGTGGTCGGCGCCGCCGCCCACGCATTGGCCGTCTGCAGGCTGGATCCGATGGTCGAGACCTCAGCAGCGGCGGCGTTGAGCACCTCCGGGCTCGCGAAGACATAAGACATCGTTAGTTCCCCCGGCCGTTAGGCGCCCGACACCACCAAATCCGCGATCACCGCACCATGGGCACCGCACCATGGGCACAGCACCATGGGCACAGCACCATGGGCACAGCACCATGGGCACAGCACCATGGGCACAGCACCATGGGCACAGCACCATGGGCACAGCACCATGGGCACAGCACCATGGGCACAGCACCATGGGCACAGCACCATGGGCACAGCACCATGGGCACAGCACCATGGGCACAGCACCATGGGCACAGCACCATGGGCACAGCACCATGGGCACAGCACCATGGGCACAGCACCATGGGCACAGCACCATGGGCACAGCACCATGGGCACAGCACCATGGGCACAGCACCATGGGCACAGCGCCATGGGCACAGCGCCATGGGCACAGCGCCATGGGCACAGCGCCATGGGCACAGCGCCATGGGCACAGCGCCATGGGCACAGCGCCATGGGCACAGCGCCATGGGCACAGCGCCATGGGCACAGCGCCATGGGCACAGCGCCATGGGCACAGCGCCATGGGCACAGCGCCATGGGCACAGCGCCATGGGCACAGCGCCATGGGCACAGCGCCATGGGCACAGCGCCATGGGCACAGCGCCATGGGCACAGCGCCATGGGCACAGCGCCATGGGCACAGCGCCATGGGCACAGCGCCATGGGCACAGCGCCATGGGCACAGCGCCATGGGCACAGCGCCATGGGCACAGCGCCATGGGCACAGCGCCATGGGCACAGCGCCATGGGCACAGCGCCATGGGCACAGCACCATGGGCACAGCACCATGGGCACAGCACCATGGGCACAGCACCATGGGCACAGCACCATGGGCACAGCACCATGGGCACAGCACCATGGGCACAGCACCATGGGCACAGCACCATGGGCACAGCACCATGGGCACAGCACCATGGGCACAGCACCATGGGCACAGCACCATGGGCACAGCACCATGGGCACAGCACCATGGGCACAGCACCATGGGCACAGCACCATGGGCACAGCACCATGGGCACAGCACCATGGGCACAGCACCATGGGCACAGCACCATGGGCACAGCACCATGGGCACAGCACCATGGGCACAGCACCATGGGCACAGCACCATGGGCACAGCACCATGGGCACAGCACCATGGGCACAGCACCATGGGCACAGCACCATGGGCACAGCACCATGGGCACAGCACCATGGGCACAGCACCATGGGCACAGCACCATGGGCACAGCACCATGGGCACAGCACCATGGGCACAGCACTCACTAGCAAAATGATAACACACGTTTCCGAGTTTGGGTAACGATTGCCCACCTGGGCGTGAGCGGCCGGCAAACCCTTATCCGTTGACAGGCAAGTAACGGCTTGCATATCGTGCGGGAGGTGGGCGATGTCTTCAAGGCGCTGGCGGATCCCACCCGGCGTGTCATCCTCGGCGAGCTGACCGACCGGAACGGCCAAACTCTCTTCGAGATCTGCGCTCGTCTGACTACGAAACATGGGATTTGTTCGACACGACAGGCGATTTCGCAGCACCTCGATGTGCTGGAGGCGGCTGGGTTGATCGAAACGCAGCGCGGCGGCCGGCAAAAATTCCACTATCTCAACACCGCTCCCCTTGGCCAGATCGCCAAGAGGTGGCGCATCGATACCGCCGACTCCGGAAGAGGGACTACATGAGGATCAATCTGGCCAGTGTCCTGGTCGACGACCAAGACAAGGCACTGCGCTTCTACACCGAAATCCTCGGTTTCCAGACCAAACACGACGTTCCGATGGGCCAGTTCCGATGGATTACCGTTGTCTCACCGGAGGACCCCGACGGCACCGAGCTGGTCCTCGAGCCCGACGAGCACCCGGCGGCCAAGCCGTTCAAGGACGCGCTGAGCTCCGACGGGATTCCGTTCACGGCCTTCGCGGTCGACAACGTGCAAGCCGAGTTCGACCGACTCCGGGCCCTCGGTGTTCGCTTTACCCAGGAACCCACCGAGATGGGGCCGGTGACCACCGCGGTTCTCGACGACACCTGCGGCAATCTCATTCAGATCCAACAGGCCGGCTCGCAGCCCGCGAGTGAAGGGTCGGGCGGTTGATAGATGCCGAAATCTCGGGTGCGCGCGAAAAGTAAGGATTCTGCCGGGCCGCGGCGCTGTGCCAACTGGCCAGGCCCACCGGTGGTTACTCCGTAGGCGGGTGTCGCGTATCAGGGGAACCCAGGTCCGCCGTCGCCACCGTTGGCTCCGGTGCCATCGCCGCCGGAGCCTCCGGGGCCCGGGGTACCGGTGCCGGGGGAGGTGCCGGCCATACCGGCTTGGCCGGTAGATCCTGTGGCCCCGGTATCCCCGGACAGGCCGCTGGTGCCGTAGGGGGGACGGGGGTCGACGGGGTCGTAGCTAACGCCGCCGCTGCCGCCGTCGCCACCGGCACCGCCCTCACCGCCGGTCCCGCCGTTGCCGGCTGCGCCGCCGGTGCCGTTGGTGCCGGATTGTCCGTAGCTGCCGCCAGCACCCGCGGCGCCGCCGTCGCCGCCGTTGCCTCCGGTGCCTCCCGTGCCGCCGGTGCCTCCGTCCCCGCCGTCGCCACCGTTCCCGGGGAGCGACGAGAGGCTGTTGCCGGTGGAGTCGCCGCCGTTGCCGCCGATGGCTCCGGTGCCCCCGGTGGCTCCGGTGCCGCCGTCGCCTCCGGCGCCACCTGTACCGCCGTTGCCGCCGTTGCCGTAGAGGCCGCCGGACCCGCCTGCTCCGCCCGCGCCGCCATTGCTACCGTTGCCGCCGTCGCCGGCTTGGCCGGTGAATCCGTTGGCGCCGGACGACGTGCCGCCGTCGCCGCCTGCGCCGCCGCCGTCGCCGCCTGCTCCGCCGTCGCCGCCCCAGCCGCCTACCAGGGGACCGGTGCCGCCGGTGCCGCCGGCGCCGCCTTGGGTGCCGGGGCCGTCGATACCGCCGGTTCCGCCATTACCTCCGAAGGGATTCGTGTCGCCCTGGCCGCCGCTGTTGTAGCCGTCGCCGCCGGTGCCGCCTTGTTGTCCCGCGGTGGTGCCGTCGCTGCCGGTCGTACCGTTTCCGCCGTTGGTGGTGGTGCCGTCGGTTCCGGAGGTGGCGGTGCTGGTGACGGGGTGGGGGGTGGGGTTGGTGCCGGTGGCGCCGTTGCCGCCGTTTCCGCCGGTGCCGCCGTTGCCGCCGTTGCCGCCGTTGAGGGTGGGGTCGGTGGAGGTGTAGCCGTCTCCGCCGCGTCCGCCGCTGCCGTTGGTGGTGGTGGTGGGGGTGGTGCCGTTGATGCCGTGGGCGGCGGTGTCGGTGCCGTCGCCGCTGGTGCCGCCGGCCCCGCCGAGTCCGCCGATGCCGGGGTTGGCGCCGCTGCCGCCGTTGCCGCCGTCGACGTGGGTGGCGTCACCGTTGGCGCCGGTGCCGCCGTCACCGGCGATCGCGCCGTCACCGCCGTCACCGCCGGCTCCGCCGGCCCCGCTGGTGCCGGTGGCGCCGTGGGTTGCGCTGCCCCCGCCGCCGCCGCCCCCGCCGGTTCCGCCGTTGCCGCCGTTGCCGCCGTTGAGGGTGGGGTCGGTGGAGGTGTAGCCGTCTCCGCCGCGTCCGCCGTCGCCGGCGTTGGTGGTGGGGGTGGTGCCGGCCAGGCCGTGGGCGCCGGTGTGTGAACCCGTCCCGCCGGTCCCGCCGGCGCCGCCGGCGCCGGGGTTACCGCCGTTGCCGCCGTCACCGCCGTCGAGGTGCAGGGCATCACCGTTGGCGCCGGCGCCGCCGTTGCCGGCGATCGCGCCGCCCCCGCCGGTGCCGCCGTTACCGCCGGCCCCGGTTATCCCGGTGCTGCCGAACCAGCCGGTGCCACCGCCGTTACCGCCGTTACCGCCGTTACCGCCGTTGCCGCCGCTGGTCCCGGCGGTCGTCGCGGTTGCGCCCGCGCCTCCGGCTCCGCCCGCACCGCCGGCACCGCCGGCCCCGCCGGCTCCACCGTCGCCGCCGGCACTGAACAGCCAGCCGCCTCGGCCACCGGCCCCGCCGGCCCCGCCGGCCCCGCCGTCGTGTCCGGTCTGGCCGGTTTGTCCGGTCAAACCCTGGGCACCCGCCCCGCCGGCCCCGCCCGCGCCGCCATCACCGAACACCAGTCCGCCGCGCCCCCGGCCCCACCGACACCGCCGTTTCCGCCGGCTGCACGGGCCCCGCCCGCCCCGCCGGCGCCTCCTGTGCCGGCCAGCCAACCGCCGTGCCCGCCGGCGCCGCCCGCGCCGCCCGTCCCGCCCGCGCCGCCGGCTCCGCCGCTGCCGATCAACCCGGCGTCGCCACCGCGGCCAGCGGCCTGACCCGCCGCCCCGGCCCCGCCGTTGCCGCCGTTGCCCCACAAGAGGCCGCCCGCCCCGCCGTTGTGGCCGCTGCCCGCGGCCGCGTCAACACCGTCACCGATCAACGGGCGCCCCAACACCGCGATCGTCGGCGCGTTCACCGCACCGAGCACATCGTCGCCGACGGTCTGCAACACCGCCGCACCAGCGGCCTCGGTCCGGCCATAGGAGCCCGCGGCCGCGGCCAACGCCGCCACGAACCGCTGATGAAACGCCGCCGCCTGCGCACTGACCGCTTGATAGGCCTGAGCGTGGCCACCGAACAACCCCGCCACCGCTGCCGACACCTCATCGGCACCCAACGCGCCCAACACCGTCGCGGTCGGACCCGCCGCAGCCGAACTGGCCGCACCAACATTGGAACCGACACCAGCCAGTAGCGCGGCCGCCGACTCCAGCTCCTGCGCAGAAACCACCAGATAAGACATCACTGATCACCCCACCCCGGAACGGACCAAGACCACACCGCCCGGAATTCACCGGAGGTGACCATCAACGAAACTCAGATGGTAGCGGTATAAGACCCGATGTTTCCTGAATTGGGGCAAGAAGTTTTTGGACGGTGTGGGTCGCCCTCATCGCGGTCATAGAAGAATGGCTGCCAGATGTCCGGTCGGTACGGTGGGCAACTCCCCGACGGACTCGCGAAGGGCCGGCGCAGGACCAATGCCGCCGCGACGAATGCCACGACTACGGTCGGCGACTTAGGAGACCATGAACGACGATTCAGAGCTGGCTGAATGGATCAGCGAGCAGCATTGGCGGCAACCAGTGCAGAGCACCGCAATGACCGTCGCAGACGGGGGCCGGTTTCGGGTCACCCGAGTCGGTGCGGGTCAGGGATCTCCGGTGGTGCTGCTCCCCGGGATGTTCGACAACCGTCGTCTGTATTTGTGGCCGGGTGGGGGTGGGCTGGCCGAAGCACTGGCCGATAGCGGCCTGGACGTATGGATCGTCGAGCGGCGCGGAGCAGGTGGGGTAGCCGTCGATACCGGGGTCCGCGCGGGCTGGGAGGAGATGGTTCGCATCGATCTGTCGGCCGTCCAACGGCTGATCGCCACCCACAACGGTCGTCCGGCATTCTGGGTGGCGCACTCGTTTGGTGGGGTGGCATTGGCCCGCGCCGCCGCACAGACGATGCAACAAGCGCAGGTCGCGGGGCTGGTGTTGGTGGAAAGCGCCGTCGATATCCCGTTGCTGGCGAATCGGGTGGTGGCCGCGACCGTGCAGGCCAGCATGTGGCGCGGTATGTTCCCGGCCCGGCTGTTTCGGCTCGGTCCCGAAGACGAGCCAGTGGCCGCCTTCCAAGACGCGATCTCCTGGGGCCGTGCCGAACGCGCTGGCGGCGAGTTGTCGGCGGCGCTGCAGGCCGTACACGTGCCCGCACTGGCCATCACAGCTCCCCGCGACGTCATCGCCCCCGCTGGGCGCTGCAAGCGGCTTGCGCAGGCATTCGGCAACGCTGACCGGCGCATCCAATCCGCCGCACGCCGCCACGGATTCGCCCGCAATCACAACCACGAATCCCCGCTGCCGCATCCCTCGGCGAGTGCGGACGTGTTTCCGTTCCTACGTGACTGGTTTTCCGCGCGCCTCGACGAGTGCCCGCCGGACACCGCGGCTACCGCCCCGGTCGGGCGGCACCGCCTGCAATACACCGTCGAACTCGACGCTCCACCTGAGTGGACCTTCGACGTGCTCACCCACCATTGGGCGACTTTGTGGCCGGTACGCCACCGGCGGGTGCGGGCCGGGGTGCATCCCCGTGCGCCGGACGGTCTGCGGTCGGTCCGGGCGCAACGCGCGTTGGGCGTCTGGCCGATCCAGGAGGAGATTGTCGGTCACCGGCCGGCGCGGCTGATCGAATATCGGACCATTCGCGGCCCGGTGCGCAATCATTTCGGCCGCATCGAACTCACCGCCGTCCCCGGACGCGGCACACAGCTGGACTACTCGATCAGCTTCGACACCCCGGCGTGGTTGCCCGGGCGCTTGCTGGCCGCCGTGCTGGATGTGACCTGGCGTTTCTACAGCCTGCCCCGGCTACGGCACCAAACCGGCGGCGGCTGATAGGCAAAGCACCAAGACGGGTTGGGTTGATACCGCTGGCGGCGCTACACCCAGTAGGGCACCCGCGCGCGGTATTGCCGCATCGCGAACGCCGCCAGCACCCAGCCGACGATCGTCAGTGCGATCACCACCAGCCAGTGCCTCAGCTCTTGATGGGCACCCAGCAATGGCGCGCGGACGATGTCGAGGTAGTGCAGCAGGGGATTGAGTTCGACAATGCGTGCCCACCGGCCCGCGCCCTGGCGGTGCAGGGTCTCGTCGTTCCAGATGATCGGCGTCATGAAGAACAGCAGCTGCACCAGCGAATTGAGCAGCGGTGCGATGTCGCGATAGCGAGTCGCCAGGATGCCGAAACATAATGACACCCATACACAATTGAGCACGATCAACCCCAGCGCCGGCACCACCGACAGGTCCGCCCAGGACCACGGCTTGGGAAAGATGATCGCGACGACGAAGTAGATCACGATGTTGTGTGCGAAAAAGATCATCTGCCGCCAAACCAGCCGGTAGACGTGCACGCTCAACGGTGCCGGCAGCTGTTTGATCAAGCCTTCGTTGGAGACGAAGACGTCGGCGCCGTCCAGGATGGCCGCGTTGATCAGATTCCAGATGATCAGCCCCAGGGTGACGTAGGGCAGATGTGCGGACAGCTCGAGGTGGAAGAGCTTGGAATACAGCCCGCCCATCGCCAGGGCGGTGGTGCCGGTCGCGATGGTGATCCAGAACGGCCCCAGCACCGATCTGCGGTAGCGCTGTTTGATGTCCTGCCAGCCCAGGTGCAACCACAGCTCGTGGCGCCGAAAGCCCTCCAGCAGGTCACCCCGGGCGCGGGCGAACGTCCTGGACTGGGCCGCCGCGTCGATGAACGTCATCTGGATCCTCCAAGATCGGGCTTTCCGAACTTCTCGTGACGCCCCAAGCGGCGCAACCGAATCCACTCCCGCAGACCCTTGGGGTCGTGGCGGGTCACCAGGAAGAACCAGCCGAACCTCAGCCACTCTTGGGGCAGCAACTTACGCAGGCCGGGCTGAGACAACACGTAGCCGCGGTTGCGGTAGGTGAAGAACCGTTTGCCGGGGTCGTCAGGGTATTGGGTGTGCATCCGGCCGCCGAGGATCGGTTTGAACTCGTCCGATCCGCACGGGTGCAGATAGGCCGTGTCCAGGCAGGTTCCGAAGGGTAGTCCGGACCGAACCAGCCGGCGGTGGATCTCCACCTCGTCACCCCGGATGAAAAGCCTCAGGTCCGGGACGCCGATCGCTTCCAGCGTCGACGCGCGGAACAGCGCTCCGTTGAACAGCGAGGCTATTCCTGCCAGCAACTCCTGGCCCGCCTCGGTGCGCAATTCGCTGGCGTGCCTGCGCCACACCAGGCCACGCCGCAACGGAAAGGCCAGGCGCTGCGGGTCGTCCATGTTGCAGACGACCGGCGACACTTCGGCCAGCCCGTACTTTTCGGCGCATGCCAACAGGGTCGCCAATACGCCGGTGTCCCGGGGGCGCCCGTCGTCGTCGGCCAGCCACACCCAGTCGGCCCCCAGCGCCAGCGCGTGCAACATGCCGAGCGCGAAACCGCCCGCGCCGCCGAGGTTTCGACGTGACTTCAAGTAGGTGGTGGGGATCGGTTGTCCCGCAACAAGATCGCCAACCCGGTTGGCGCCGGAGTCCTCGGCAGCGTCGTTGTCGATCACGATCAGGTGATCGGGCAACCTGGTCTGGGTGCTCAGCACGTCCAGCGACTTGGCCAGCTCATCGGGGCGCCGGTGGGTGACCACGACGGCGATGACGGTGTCACTCATCCCCGGAAGCTTTGTGCGCCAGCGGCTGTTGAGCGACGTTGTCACGCTGCGTTTCGGCCAGCACGTCGCGCACGTGGCGGGCCGCGTCTTCGCCCTCGTAGGCCCGCACGACGTCCTCGATCCCGCCGCTGAGCTTGATCTCGCCGTGGTCGATCCACATCGCCGTCTTGCACAGCCGCGCCAGGAACTCGTTGGAATGGCTTGCAAAAACCAGGATTCCGGAACGCTCCACCAAACTCTGCAGCCGGGACTGGGCCTTCTTGAGGAACTCCGCGTCCACCGCGCCAATGCCTTCGTCAAGCAGCAGGATTTCCGGGTCGATGCTGGTCACCACGCCCATGGCCAGCCGGACGCGCATGCCGGTGGAATAGGTGCGCAATGGCATGGACAGGTAGTCGCCCAACTCGGTGAATTCGGCGATTTCGTCGACCTTGGCCAGCATCTGCTTGCGGGTCTGCCCCAGGAACAGGCCGCGGATGATGATGTTCTCGTAGCCGGAGATCTCGGGGTCCATGCCGATCCCCAGGTCGAAGACCGGCGCCACCCGGCCGGTGACCTTGGCCAGCCCACGGGTCGGCTCGTAGATGCCGGACAACAAGCGCAGCAGCGTGGATTTTCCGGCCCCGTTGTGGCCGACCAAGCCGACCCGGTCACCGTGTTCCAGGGACATGGTGATGTCCCGCAGGGCCTCGATGACGACGACGTTGGAGCTGTTGCGGCCGATGGAACCGCCGGCCTTGCCCAGGAAGGCCTTCTTCAGCGAGCGCGACTTGGCATCGAAGATGGGGAATTCGACCCACGCGTCGCGGGTTTCGATCCGTGGCAGTTCAGACACGGTCTAGAGGTACTGTCCGGTGCCGTGACCGTGGGGTCCCGGTTTGCCGATGCCTGGAGGCAGCGCACCCTGGCGCATCTGCTCCAGCTGCGCGCGCGCTGCCATCTGTTGGGCGAACAGGGCGGTCTGGATGCCGTGGAACAGCCCTTCGAGCCATCCGACCAGTTGCGCCTGTGCGATGCGCAACTCCGCGTCCGACGGCGCTGAGTCCTCGTTGAACGGCAGGGTCAGCCGGTCGAGCTCTTCGCGCAGTTCGGGTGCCAGACCGTCTTCGAGTTCGCGGATGCTGGTGGCATGGATGTCGCGCAACCGGTTGCGGCTGGCTTCATCTAGCGGTGCGGCCCGGACCTCTTCGAGCAGTTGCTTGATCATGGTGCCGATGCGCATCACCTTGGCGGGCTGTTCCACCAGGTCGGTCAGTGAGCGCTCGTCGGAGTCTTCGTCGGTTACCGCCATGAGCCTCGGGTCGATGCCACCGATGACCTCGACGTCCTCGGCCTCCGGGTCATCGTTGCCGGTACTCAATCCAGTCACCATCCTCTTACGGACCTACTTGGAGTGCGTCTGTGCGGTCTTGCCGCTCCACTCGTAAATTCGGGCTCCACCGTTGTCGTAAATTTTCTTCCACGACGGGGAATTCTCCAGAGAGACTAGCCCGTCGGGAACGGCGAACCCTCTGACCGTCGGGCTGCTGGTCAGGATGTAGCGAATATTGAGCACCTTGATCGACTCGACTACCCGGGGATCGGAATCGCCTCTACCTGCGTAGGCCCAGAAAATAAACCGGTGGTATCCCGGCCCCTGCTGCACGGGATAGTCGTAGTGGGTCCACAACGGATGCAGACCCGCCACGGCGTACATCCAGGCGGTGCCGTCGGTGTTGGCATTGCCGATCATGGTGTCGCGCGCGCCGGGCAGCGTCGCCAGGTACGCCATGGCGTCGAGGTCCTTCTGGTCGATCATCACCGAGTCGTACTTGTCGCCGAACAGGAACCGATGGCGCGGAAAGTAGTGCCAGGTGCTGACCAGGCAGACCCCCAGCAGTAGCGCCACGGTGACCGAGACCCAGAACGGTTGGGGCAGTGGCCGGAATCGATCCGTGAGTCCCCGCGCCGCCGCCACCACCAGCGTGACGATCCAGAACAAAGCCACGCCGGCCATCAGCATCAGCAGCAGCGTGGTGGCGGCCGCGATGCGGCGTGGATCGTTGTAGAAGAACTCGCCGAGCGACCCGGCCATCGCATCGATCGGACCGCCCAAGGGGGTTCCCGCATTGACGTTCATGACGACCAGCAGCAGCCACACCGCCAGCGGCCACCAAATCTTTTTGATCAGCAGAATGAACCCGCCGATCGCGGCCAGCGCAATCAGCGCGTACTGCACCGGGAAGTCGTTGAGATGGCGCGAATGCTGGAACACCGCATCGAACACGCCCCGCTTCTTGCTCAGGTAGGTGAGAAACGAATGCCCGGCGATGATGTCTTCCTGCTGTTCCACGCTGATGAACTGCGGCAACATGATCAACCCGGAAATCGCGGCCACCCCCGCCAGCGTCGCCAGATCGGCCAGCCGGCCCCGCACCGGATGCCACAGCGCCTCGAACAACCACCAGGCTGCGACCAAGAGCACGACCACCATGCCGCCCGCGATGTGCACCGACAGCACCCCCACCAGTGCCAGCACCGCTATCGGAATGCGGTCGCGGTGCCGCGGTGTCGAGGTGATCAACACCATCGCGGGTACCGCGACGCCGTAGGAGGCTAGATTGGGCATGGCCGCGGTGCCGAATTCCACGTAGGGCAGCGCGGTGAACGATGCGGACAGCGCCGCTGCTGTCGCCGCGGAGCCCGCGGTGCGCCATTCCGTCAGGTGGCCGCGCATCGCGCGCCAGGTCAGCGTTGCCGCGCTGACCGGAAACAGCCAGATCGCTGCGGCCAGCGAGTTCAGTGTGTAGCCGGTGGTGGGCGCCGCGCCGGTGAGTTGGCAGAACACCGTGGTCAGGCCATGAAACACCGAGGGGTAGTACAGCAGCGCATGGGTTTCGACGTTGCGCAGCTCGCCCATGTGGGTAGGGGAGGCCTGGCCGGTGTCGAGAATGAAGCGCACGGTGTTGGCGTGCCAGACCGCGTCCCAGGTGCTGGGGATGGACTGCCAGTGCGGGATGCCCCGGTAGGCCGCCCAGGCAATGAACAGCGTCCCCAGCGCCACGCCCGCCGCGACGGTGAGCGCCGGGCCGCGGCTGACACCGCGGGCTTCTGCCTCCTTGTCGCGAAAGCGGCCGAGTAGCAGCTGGAAACCCGTTACCGCCGCGGCCACGACCGCCAGCGCCAGCAGCGCTGTCCAGCCGTTCCACGGGATGCCGAGCGCGCCGTAGGGGACGATCGCCAGTGCGATCACGCCGTAGGTCAGCGGCGGGCCCACCGCGATAGCGATCGGCCAACTGAGCTGCGCGATACGTGCGATGAGGGTCCCCGGCGCGATCAGCAGGATCAATGCGATCAGCGTTCCGAACCACAAGGTCACTCGACTATTATGGCGGGGCCGGGTGACCTGGCTCCGGAAGCCGGAACGGTTGGAATGTCTGGAACGATCCGGGCCACCCGCTAAACGTCACCAATCCGCGTGAGTGGCTAGATTCTCTAAGGTGGCAGGCATGGCATATGACGTCGCCCGGGTGCGTGGACTGCACCCGTCCTTGGGCGACGGGTGGGTGCATTTCGATGCACCCGCCGGCATGCTCATTCCCGATTCGGTCGCGACCACTGTGTCCACGGCCTTCCGGCGTTCGGCCGCCAGCACCGCGGGCGCGCATCCGTCCGCCCGGCGCAGCGCCGCCGTGCTGCAAACGGCGCGGGAGGCGGTGGCCGATCTGGTCAACGCCGACCCGGCCGGTGTGGTGCTGGGCGCCGACCGTGCCGTGCTGTTGTCGGCACTGGCCGAGGCGTCGTCCTCACGCGCGGGGCTGGGGTACGAGGTGATCGTCAGCCGCCTCGACGACGAAGCCAACATCGCCCCCTGGCTGCGCGCCGCCCACCGCTACGGGGCCAAGGTGAAGTGGGCCGAGGTCGACATCGAGACCGGTGAGCTACCGACCTGGCAATGGGAGAGCCTGATCAGCAAGTCGACCCGGCTGGTCGCCGTCACCTCGGCTTCGGGAACCCTGGGCGCGGTCACCGATCTGCGGGCGATGACCAAGCTGGTTCACGACATCGGCGGCCTGGTCGTCGTCGACCATTCCGCCGCGGCGCCCTACCGGCTTTTCGACATCAAGGAGACCGAGGCCGACGTGGTCGCGATGAACGCGGTCGGCTGGGGCGGTCCGCCCATCGGGGCGATGGTCTTTCCGGAACCGGCGCTCATGCACAGCTTCAGCTCGGTGTCGACCGATCCGCACGCGACCGGCCCGGAACGGCTGGAGACCGGTTTACACCAATTCGGATTCCTGGCCGGTGTGGTCGCCAGCATCGAATACCTCGCCTCGCTCGACGAGTCGGCGCGCGGAACGCGGCGTGAGCGCCTGTCGGTATCGATGCAGTCCGCGTCGGCCTACTTGAACCGGATCTTCGACTACCTGATGGTCTCGCTACGGTCGCTGCCGCTGGTGATGTTGATCGGCCGACCGGAGGCGCGGATACCGGTGGTCAGCTTCGCGCTGCAGGACGTGCCGGCCGACCGGGTGGTGCAGCGCTTGGCCGACAACGGCATCCTGGCGGTTTCCAACTCCAGTTCGCGGGTTTTCGATGTGTTGGGCGTCAACGATGTCGGCGGCGCGGTGACCGTCGGGCTGGCCCACTATTCGACGATGGCCGAAGTGGACCAGCTGGTGCGTGCGCTGGCCTCGTTGGGCTGAGCCCGGGGGTTGGGGGTTTCCCGACGGCCTACGTTCGGGCTAGCCGTCGACGGTGAGCAGGATCTTTCCGTAGCTCTGACCTGACAGCAGCAGTTGATGCGCCTGTGCCGCCTGCCCGATGGGCAGTCGGGAGCCGATGATGGGCCGCACCCGGTTGCTGGCGATCATCGGCCAGACCGAGGCCGTCACGGCCTGGGCGATCACGGCCTTGCCGTTCGGACCCTGCAGCGGCCGGGCCCGCAGCGTGGTGCCGATGACGCGAGCACGTTTGGTCAGCAGTTTGCCCAGGTTGAGTTCCGCTTTGATCCCGCCCTGCATGCCGATGATCACCAGCTGTCCGTCCACGGCCAGCGCGTCGACGTTGCGGTCCAGGTAGGCCGCGCCCATGATGTCGAGGATCACGTCGGCACCCGAACCGTCGGTCTCTTGCTTCAGGCGCGCCACGAAGTCCTCGTCGCGGTAATTGATGGTGATCTGGGCTCCCAGATCGCGACACAGCTGCAGCTTCTCGGACGACCCCGCGGTGACCGCCACGCGGGCGCCCAACGCGGTGCAGACCTGGATTGCGTGGCTGCCGATGCCGCAGGCGCCACCGTGAATCAGCACCAGCTGACCCGGCCCCAGGTGCGCGGTCATCACCAGGTTCGACCACACCGTGCAGGCGACCTCGGGCAGCGCCGCGGCGTCGATCAGGCTGACTCCGGGGGGCATCGGTAGCACCTGGCCGGCCGGAACGGCCACATACTCGGCGTAGCCACCACCGGCCAGTAGTGCGCAAACCTCTTGTCCAGCAGACCATTCCGTGACACCGTCGCCGATATCGGTGATGGTGCCGCTGACTTCCATGCCGATGATCTCGCTGGCTCCCGGCGGCGGGGGATACTTGCCGGCGGCCTGCAAGACGTCCGCGCGGTTGACGCCGGCGGCGGCGACCTTGATGACCACCTCGCCTGCCCCGGCCGTGACATCGGGTACTTGCTGCCAAACCAGATGATCCGCGGATTCGGCGACGATGGCGTGCACGAACGCCACGCTACTACCTCGGAATCGGGCCCAGCTACCCTTAGCAGCGGTGGCGTGGCAGAGCGGCCTAATGCACTCGCCTTGAAAGCGAGAGACGGCTAAAACCGTCCGGGGGTTCAAATCCCTCCGCCACCGCCATGTGATCGATCGAGCCGTCGGCGACCGTGCTGGTGGTCGCGCTACCGCGTGGTCGCGCCCTATGCGGAGCTCAGTAGCGGCTCAGTAGCGGTTCAGTAGCGGCTCGATAGCAGCCCGGTAGCGGCTCAGTAGCAAGGCACCCGGACCGCACTTCCGCGCGGTGAGCATTCGGCTGGCACGGCCCGCACGTGCCGTAGAGACTTTGCCGGCCGAGGATTTTCGTGAGCAAGATCGACCCCCGGCAAGTTTTCGGCAGCGCCTTTGAGTATTCGCATCTACGCATTCTTGTTTGAGCATTCGCGGCTGGGTATTCGCAACCGAGTAGTCGCATTTTGGCATCTTCCGGAGTCCCGTAACTTCGGGATCAAAACCCCGGCGACGCCACCGTTGCTGTCACGAAAAACTGTCAATTGGAGGGCATTTCGTATAGAAAGTGGTGGCAGAAGGCGGCCGCTGCACTGCCGCGCATTTGGTTATTAATGGCACCCCTCGAGGACAGGGAGAGCATTAGTGAATTTCTTGGTCGATCCGCCGGAATTAACGTCGGCGCGAATTTATTCCGGTCCAGGTTCGGGGCAGATGTTCTCGGCCGCGCAGGCCTGGGATGGGTTAGCTGCGGAGTTACGCCTGGCGGCGTCCTCGTTCGAGTCGGTGACCGCAAACCTGATGGCTGGGGCCTGGCAGGGCGCGTCGGCGACGGCGATGGCGGCAGTAGCTACTCCCCATGCGGGACTGTTGCAGGGCCTGGCGGGCCAGGCCGAACAGGCCGCCGCCCAGGACCGGGTAGTGGCAAGCGCCTTTGAGGCGGTGCGCGCGGCCACGGTGCACCCGGCCTTGGTCGCGGCCAACCGCGCTCAGTTTGTGTCGCTGGCGCTCTCGAACATCTTCGGGCAGAACGCGCCCGCGATCGCGGCGGTTGAGACGGACTACGAGGAGATGTGGGCGCAGGACGTGACCGCGATGGTCGGTTATCACTCGACCAGCTCGGCGGCCGCCGAACAGTTGACCCCGTTTCATCGGATGTTGGCGGGCCTGTCTGGCCGGTCGGTCAGCTCGGCGGTGGCTGGCGGTCGCCTCGGCGGCTTTGTCATCCCGGGCCTGTCCATCGGCAACCGTGGCCTGCTGAACCTCGGTCTCGGTAACGCCGGGAACCTGAACCTGGGCTGGGGTAACGCCGGCAACCTGAACCTCGGCAGCGGAAACACCGGTGGAATCAACCTGGGCAGCGGCAACACCGGTAGTTTCAACCCGGGTTGGGGAAACGCGGGCAAGCTCAACCTGGGCAGCGGCAATATCGGCAACCTCAACCTGGGTAGCGGCAATATCGGCAAGGGCAACTTTGGGATTGGGAATACCGGCAACTTCAATCTCGGCGGCGGCAACACCGGCGGTCACAATTTCGGTAACGGCAACAGCGGCAACCACAACGTAGGCGGCGGAAACTACGGAAATTCGAATTTTGGCAGCGGGAATATCGGTTCCGGAAACTTCGGCTTCGGGAACTCCGGCAACAACAATATTGGCTTCGGCAACAGCGGCAACAACAATATCGGATTCGGTCTGACCGGAGATGGTCAGATAGGCATCGGCGGCCTGAAATCGGGCTCCGGAAATATTGGTGTCGGGAATTCGGGCAACAACAATATCGGCTTCTTCAACTCGGGTGACAATAATGTCGGTTTCCTGAATTCGGGCAGTGAGAACAAGGGCTTCATCAACTCGGGTCTTGGCACGGGGCGAGGCCCGAACTTGAGTGCGGGCATTGGAAATTCCGGCGACCTCAACACGGGCCTGTTCAACTCGGGTGGGTCGAGCGCGACTACCAACACCGGTTGGTTCAACTCGGGTTCCCACAACACGGGCATCGGAAACTCCGGCGATACCAACACGGGTTTCTTCAACTCCGGGAACCTCAATACGGGCTTGTTCAACTCGGGTGACGTCAACACGGGGCTCTTCAATTCGGGGAACAACAACTTCGCCGCCTTCAATTCGGGGAACAACAACTTCGCCGCCTTCAATGCCGGCAGCACGAACACCGGCAGCTTCAATGCGGGAAGCTCGAACACACTGGCCTTTAACTCGGGCGACTCGAACACCGGTTACGCAGGGTCGGGTAACTACAATACGGGGGGTTTCAACTCGGGGGCCAGTAACGCGGGCTTTTTCGACTCCGGGGATCTCAATACGGGCATCGGCAGTCCAGTTGATCAGAACGTCGCGAATTCGGGATTCATGAATACCGGAACCGGAAACTCGGGAATCAGGGGAACCGGTGACTATAACTCCGGATTCGCTAATAGGGGAACTTATAACTCGGGTGCTGACAGCGCCGGGCACGAGGCCGGGATGACCAGTAACTCGGGCGTTCTGAACATTGGAAGCAACAATGCGGGATTCCTGAACTATGGCAACTATAATTCCGGATTCAGAAACACCGTCTACCCATCGGGAACGCCCGTTGGGAATACTTCTGGATTTGTCAATGTGGGAGCGGTCAATTCGGGATTCTTCAGTACCGGGACGGGCGATTCCGGCTTCGGGCAATTAGCTGACTATTCCTCGGGTGTGCTCAACGCCAAGGACTACATATCAGGTTACTTTCACTAAAATTCGCGGGCCCCGATCGGCGACATCACTCGACGGTTTTCGGGGGAATCTCAGCGGTGATGGCATTCTTGAGGGCGACGTAGCGTTTGGCGTCGGGATCCCTGCCGGGCTTTCCGCTGTTGATGAGGCCGACCGATAGCCCGCGGTCAGGGTCGGCCCAGGTGGCGATATTGACCAGCCCGAGATGTCCGAAGGCCGCCGGTGCATTTCGGCCGAACGGTCCGAATCTGTTTGAACCCAACATGAATCCGGTTCCCCAGCGCAGGGGAGCGAGTCCCGTCGCGAAATCGGGCCGCAAACGCCGGCATTCTGTGACCGCGCTGCGCACCGTTTCGGGCGCCATGATCCGAACCCCGTCGAGTTCGCCACCGCGGCGCAGGATCTCCATGAAACGGGACAGCTCGTTGGCGGTCGACACCGTGTTCGACGACGGGATGATGGTGCGCAGGAACAGCGGCTTGTTCGTGTAGGGGATGACCTCGTGCACGGTGCCGCCGATCGCCTTGCGGAACGCCGCGGCGATCACCGGGGGCAACGGGCGCCCGGTGGCGTGGCTGGGCGCCACCAGCGGGAGGTCCTCCTCGGCGACGCCGAAGTTGGTCCAGCGAAAGCCCAGCGGGTCGAGGATCTCGGTGGCAAGGATGTCGCGAATCTCCTTGCCGGTGGTGGCCCAGATGATCTCGCGCATCAACGGTCCCCAGGTCAGCGCGTGGTAGATGTGCACCAGCCCCGGCGGGTAGAGCGGCCGCAGCTCGCCCAGCTCGCCCAGCTCGCCCAGCTCGCCCAGCTTGCGTGCGGCGTACTCGTGGTCGTCGGCCCGGGTGACGTCGGGGCGGGGCCCGGTGGGGAAGGGGACGCCGGCACTGTGGGTCAGCACGTGCCGGATGGTGGTGCGGTCTTTGCCGTGGCTGGTGTAGCTGGGTATGTACTCGCAGACGCGGTCATCGAGCGAGAAGTGCCCGCGTTCGGCCAGCATGTGCACGACCGTGGCGGTGATGGCCTTGGCCGAGGAATACGTACAGAACGGTGTATCGGTGCTGACCGGGATTTTCTCGGCGTCGGGCGCATCGCTGGGTGCGTTACCCCAGCCGTGGCCAATCGCCCGGTTGAGCACCACCCGGCCGTTGTGCCTGATGCACAACTGGATCGCCGGATGCATCCCGGCTTGGTACCAGTACCGAGTGGCCTGCCAGATCCGCTCGATAGCCGCACTGTCGATTTCGGAGTGATCTTCCGCACCGAGCGCCGTGACGGCGTCAAGGTCGGCCGGGACTCGAATCCTGCCGTCTTCGGTCATATTCGCCACACCGCGAGGGTACGTGGAGGCCGCCGCCTACTCCCCGGTGAACTGGGGAGGCCGCTTGGCGAAGGTCGCCGATATTCCCTCGGTGAGGTCCTTGGACGGCAGAAACGCCGCATTCCAGGCCGCGACGTAGCGCAGGTTTTCCGCGACGGCCGACGCGCGCTGCTGGTCGAGGACGTCTTTGACGCCGTACACCGCCAGCGGGGGATTGGCGGCAATTTCGGTGGCGGTGGCGTGGGCGGTGGCCAAGGTTGCATCGGCGTCTTCGAACACCTGGTTGACCAGGCCGATCTTCTCGGCCCGAGCGGCGTCGATATCCCGACCGGTCAGCGCCAGCTCCCGCAGATGCCCGTCGTTGAGGATCATCGGAAGGCGGGCCAGGCTGCCCATGTCGGCGACGATGGCGAGCTTGACCTCGCGTATCGAGAACTTCGCATCGGCGCTCGCGTAGCGCATGTCCACCGCCGAGATCAGGTCGACGCCGCCGCCAATGCACCAGCCGTGCACCGACGCGATGGTCGGGGTCCGGCAATCGGCGACCGCATTGGTCGCCTTCTGCATCCGCAGCACCTCGGCATGAAAGTCGGTGCGGGGACGCGCGAGCGCCCCTTCGGCCATCAGCGGGGCGAAAGTTCCGCCCATCGCCGGCACGTCCAGTCCGTAACTGAAGTTCTTGCCCGACCCGGTGATGACGATCGCCCGCACATCACGGTCGGCGTCCAGCGCCGCGAAGACTTCCGGCAGCTCCGACCAGAAAGCGGGCCCCATTGCATTGCCCTTGCCCGGCCCGATCAACGTCACCTGTGCGACCTGGTCTTTGATCTCGACGGTGACAGATTCGTATGTTTCGCCCATGTCCAGACCGTAGCGTGGCGGACATGGCCTCTGATTTGCGACCCGGACCAGATTCTCCGCCGACCGACGAGCTGGCCAGCGCCGAACGCGCCCTGGCGGTCCTGCAGCAGGTGCTGCACCCGATCGGAGATGGTGACCTGTTCCGGCCAACGCCGTGCCCCGAGTACGACGTGTCCGGGCTGACTGGGCACTTGCTGAACTCCATCGTGGTCCTCGGCGGTATGGCCGGCGCCGAATTCACGATGCGCGACCACACCTCCACGCCGGAAGGCCAGGTGGTCAGCGCCGCGCGCCCGGCACTGGATGCCTGGCATCGCCGCGGCATGGATGGCGACGTGCCGCTGGGCCCCGCCTCGATGCCCGCCAGGGTGGCCGTCTCGGTGTTCTCGATTGAATTCCTGGTGCACGCGTGGGACTACGCGACGGCGGTGGGGCATGACATTCACGTCCCGGACTTGCTGGCCGACTATGTCCTGGGTTTAGCGCAGAACCTGATCCAGCCGCACGAACGCGGTGCCGCCGGGTTCGATGATCCGGTCCAGGTTGGCGACGATGTCCGCGGGCTGCACCGGCTGGTCGCCTTCACCGGCCGCAACCCGATCAGGTAGGCACCCTCGACGCCTCTGCGCGGGCCCTACACCCGTTCCAGATAGAAGTAGTAGTAGCGGCCGTTATCGAGAACGCCTTTGCCGTTCATGATGCCCATCACCGCGTCGTCGTCGATCCGCTTGAAGTGGTCGTGCACGGGCTGGCCGTCGTAGACCATCGTGGCGGTGGTTTCGCCCCGAAAGTCCTCGAGCCACAGGCTGGCCTCGCCCTTGCCCATCGCCACGTTGGAGAACTTCTGCCCATCGGCGTCCAGGCACACCAGCGGCTGCACATCGGTGGGGGAGGTGAAGGTCTTGCCGAACCAGCGGGCCTTTTCCAACTGCCCGTTCATCTTGTGACCGGTGTCGAACTCACCGCCCTTCCACTCGCCGATCATGCCGTCGATGCTTGCCGGTTCCAGGGTCGCCCAGAAGTCGTCGAGCTCGGCATCCGGAATCGCACCCACACGGTTTTTGAACTCGGTGAACGTGTCACGGGCGTTCATCGCGCACCGTCGCGGTGGGTGATCCAGCAGCGGGCGAACCGCAGCAGGGCGTCGTTCTCTTCGGGAGCGGCAATGGTGACTCGCACCCCGTCGGCCCCGTAAGGGCGGACCACGATGTGCGCCTTGGCGGCCTGTGTGACGAAGTCGGTGGTCCGGTCTTCCAGCGGTAGCCACACGAAGTTGGCCTGTGACGGCGGCACGGTGAAGCCGGCGGCACGCAGTTCGGCGCTGACCCTGCCGCGTTCGGCCACCACCGCGTCGGTGCGGGCCAACAGCTCATCGGCGGCCTGCACCGAGGCGATGGCCGCGGCCTGGGCGAGGCTGGACACGGTGAACGGCACGTAGACTTTGTCCAGCGCGGCGATCACGTCGGGCTGCCCCACCGCGTAGCCGACGCGCAGGCCCGCCAGGCCGTACGCCTTGGAGAAGGTCCGCAAGACCACGACGTTGCTGTGAGTGCGGACCAGGTGCGGGTTGTCGGGAACCGTGCCGTCGCGCAGGTACTCGACGTAGGCCTCGTCGATGGCGACCAGGATGTGCGGCGGAACCGAGCGAACGAACTCGGCGAGAGCCTCCGGCTGCACCACCGTCGACGTCGGGTTGTTCGGGTTGCAGACGATGATCAGCCGGGTGCGCTCGGTCACCGCGGCCAGCATCGCCTCGAGGTCGAAGGTGTGGTTGGTCAGCGGCACCTGAATGGCGGTGGCGCCGGCCACCTGCACCTGGGGTGGGTAGAGCTCGAAGCTGCGCCACCCGAAAATCACCTCGTCTCCCACCGACGCGGTGATCTGCACCAGCTGCTGGCACAGACTCACCGAACCGCACCCGACGGCGATGTGCTCGGGGCCGAAGTCCGCCGCGCTCAGCGAGCTGACGTGGCGGGCCAACGCCGCCTTGACCGCAAGGCAGCCGTTGTCGGGGTAGCGGTTGATCGACTGGGTGGCGTGTTCGATGGCCGCGCGCACGCTGGGCAGGGGGCCGAACACCGTCTCATTGCTGGCCAGTTTGATGGCTCCCGGCACTGTTTTGCCGGGAACGTAGACTGGCAACCCGGCCAATACGGGGCGTAGGCGGGCGGTCACTTCGACAGCATATGTTGCGGCTGTGTACGCTAAGCCTCCGGCGGCTCGGGGGGTTCCCAGCGTCGGGTACCCTCAGGAAGTCCAAAGGAGGCGTGCCAGAGCGGCCGAATGGGGCTCACTGCTAATGAGTTGTCCCCCTTCAAGGGGACCGGAGGTTCAAATCCTCTCGCCTCCGCGCGGTTCCTCCGGGGACACAACTGAACATCGGCGCCCGTAGCTCAACGGATAGAGCATCTGACTACGGATCAGAAGGTTAGGGGTTCGAATCCCTTCGGGCGCGCTTGATGATGTCTGAGGACATCCGAGTTGGCGGGAATCGGCCCGAATCCTCGACGGGGGTTCGGGCTTTTCTGCGTCGGCGCCGCGCCGCCGCCCGGGTTGCGGGCTAGGCGCCGATCAGCCCCAGTGCCCGTTCGAACAGGTGCACTGTGGCGGCATGGAGCTGATCGCCCACTTCTTTCTCGGCCTGGCCCGCGCAGGCGCGTGCCAGCGTGCCCTCGATGACGATGCCCAGCTTGAAGCAGGCCAGCACGGTGTACCAGGTGATGTGAGATAGATCTCGCGTGGTGTTGGCCGCATATCGCTGCAGCAGATCGTCGGTGCTGGCCAACCCGTCCTGGGCGCCCAGGGCGTGGCCGAACACGCTGGCCCCGTCGGACTGCCGCCAGGTGGCCAGCAGCCAGCCCAGATCCAGCAGCGGGTCGCCGATGGTGCACATCTCCCAATCGCAGATGGCCACCACCTCCGGCCCGGTGCGGGAGAACATGACATTGGCCATGTGGTAATCGCCGTGCAGGATGCCGGGCGTCCACGCCGTCGGGCGATGGCTGTCCAGCCAGCAGGACACTTCCCCGATGCCGGGGATGTCGGGTCCCGGGTAGCCGTCGTACTGCTGATAGGACTCCAGTTCGGCAAGCCAGCGCGGCACCTGGCGTTCCAGAAATCCCGCCGGCTTGCCGAAGTCGGCGAGACCCACGGCGGCATGGTCGACCGCGCCGAGCTTGGCCAGCGCGTCGGCCATCGACAGGCCCATCTGAAACCGGATGCTCGCGTCCCCGGCGTGCAGCGGCGGCAGCCCTTCACCGGCATTGAAGCCTTCGACGGGTTCCATCAGATAGAAGACCGCATCACCGAGCACCGTGGGGTCCGGGCAGGCGGCGATCAAAGGTGGGTGTGGAACGTCGGTGCCGGCCAGCGCCGCAAGCACCTTGGTCTCGCGCAGGATCACGCTGTTGCTGCGCGGACGCAGGTGGCGGGGGCCGCGGCGCAGCACGTAGGTGCGTCCGGAGCGGGTGAACCGCAGCATCACGTTCTGTGTTCCACCGGTGACCGCGCAGACGTCGTACAAGGGACCTTCACCCAGTCCCTGCCCGGACATCCATTCCGCGACCGCGTCGGGATCCACCGGGTGCATCGGCGTCAGCCCTTGGCTTGTGGCGTGTATCGAACCGTTTGGGCCCGGATCATGCCGCCGTCGAAGATGAAGGTGTCCACGCCGTCGTCCACGCGGTGGTGCGCGGAATCGGCGGCCCATTCCAGGAACAACAGGTCGCCGTCGAAGACTTGGGATTTCAGGTCCCAGGTGGCCCCGGGCAGGTCGTCGAGCAACTTGACGAACACCTGGCGGATGGCATCCTTGCCGCGCGCGACACCCGCAGCGGTCAGGAGCACGGAGTCGTCGTCGTAGTCGGCGATGATCTCGTCGAGGTCACCGGCGGCGAGCGCGCGGCCGTGGTGGGCGAATACTTCCTGCGGCGTCCGTGTCATGGTGCTCCCTTGCAACCTGTAGACCCTCTGGGAAAAAGCGTAGGACACTCCCGGCGAGCGGCCACGGCCCGCGGCGGCTGCAAGACTGGATGGCTGGAACCCATTTCTGCTTGGGAGGCTGGCAATGCCACGAACCGACAATGATTCCTGGACCATCACCGAGAGCGTCGGAGCCACCGCCTTGGGTGTGGCAGCCGCCCGGGCCGCGGAGACCGAGAGCGAGAACCCCCTCATCGAGGACCCGTTCGCGCGAGTCTTTGTCGACGCCGCCGGCGATGGCATGTGGAGCATGTTCGCCAACCCCGCTTTGCTGGCCGGCGCACCAGAAATCGAGTCACAGGTGGGGGCGCGGGTCCGCCAGATGATCGACTTCATGGCGACGCGGACGGCGTTCTTCGACGAGTTCTTTCTGGGTGCCGCCGACGCCGGTGTGCGGCAGGTGGTGATCCTGGCGTCCGGTCTGGATTCCCGCGCCTGGCGGTTGCCGTGGCCGGACGGCACCGTCGTATACGAGCTTGATCAGCCCAGGGTGCTGGAATTCAAGTCCGCCACATTGCGTCAGCACGGTGCCCGGCCGACGGCGCAACTGATGAATATCCCGATAGATCTGCGCCAAGACTGGCCAGCGGCCTTGTTGGACAGCGGTTTTGACGCGTCTAAGCCGACTGCCTGGTCGGCGGAAGGGCTGGTGCGCTACCTTCCGGCGCGGGCTCAGGATCTGCTGTTCGAGCGCATCGATACGCTCAGCCCCGCCGGAAGCTGGCTGGCAACCAACGTGCCCCAGGAAGGCTTCTTGGATCCCGATCTGGTGCGCCGTCAACACGAGGAAATGCAGCGGATGCGAGCGGCGGCCGGCCGACTGGTGGAGATCCAGATGCCGGCCGTCGAAGACCTTTGGTACGCCGAAGAGCGCACCCCGGTCGCGGATTGGCTGGGTGAGCACGGCTGGCGCGCGTCGGCCACGACCTCGGCCGAATTGCTGACCCGCTACGGGCGTCCGGTGCCCGACGATGCCGAAGGACCCGTCCCGCCCACCCTTTTCGTGTCCGCACACCGGCCCGCGGCCTGATTAGCGCACGCCCGAACGCATTTAATGCGCAATTTATCCAAGAGATGAACGACGCTCACGGGGTCGGCTTAGGTTGGAATGGAAATGTAGTCGGTCTAGGGATTTCAACGTAATCGGCTGCGCTTCCGGAATGCCCACGATTGCCGACCACGGATGGAGGCAGCGTTGTCTCAGATGCCGCACATCGCGGTCGCCCCAGATCTTGTCGCTTCGGCCGCGAACCAGCTGGAGCGCATCGGTTCGGCGCTCAGCGCAGCAAATCTGACCGCCGCGGCGCCGACAACGACGGTGATGGCCGCCGGTGCTGACGAAGTGTCCACGGCCGTGGCCGCACTCTTCGGCGGGCACGCCCAGGAGTATCAGGCTTTGGTTGCCCGGGCGGAAGCCTTCCATTAGCAGTTTGTCCAGTTGATGACAACGGGTGCCGGGTCGTACGCGGCGGCCGAGGCGGCGAACACCACCCCCCTGCAGGCCGTCGGCCAGGAATTGCTGGCAGCGATCAATGGCCCCACCCAGGCCATCTTCGGGCGTCCGCTGATCGGCGACGGTGCCGCCGGGACGGCGACCGACCCCAACGGTGGCGCCGGAGGGCTGTTGTACGGCAACGGCGGCAATGGCTACTCCGAAACGACGGCCGGAGTAGCGGGGGGGCGCCGGTGGCGCTGCCGGGTTGATCGGCAACGGCGGAAGTGGCGGGAACGGTGGAATCGGCGCCGCGGGCGGCGCCGGCGGCAGCGGTGGGTGGTTGTGCGGCAACGGCGGTGCTGGCGGGCAAGGCGGTGCTGGCGCGGCCGCGGTGGACGGCCTTGGCGTTGGCAATGGCGGGAGCGGGGGAGTCGGTGGTGCCGCCGGGCTCTTCGGTTCGGGAGGCGCGGGTGGCTCCGGCGGGGTCGGTGGGCTGAACGCCGGTGCCCAAGGCGTCTTCGATATCAGCGCCGGTGATGGTGGCGCCGGTGGCCATGGCGGCCATGGCGGTCTGCTGTATGGCTCGGGAGGTACCGGTGGACAGGGCGGTGGCGGCGGCGACGGGTTCCTCGCCACAAATGCCGACGGCGCCACCGGTGTGGTCGACTTCATGGGTGGGAGCGCAGCGGCCGGTTCCGCCGGCAACGGCGGGGCGGGCGGTGCCGCCGGACTGTTCGGTGCCGGCGGGGCGGGTGGTGCCGGTGGCATCGGCGGGCTCGCCGGGCCTACCGACAACGGTGATTTCATCATCGCGAGCTCTAGTTCAACAATCACGATCGGTTCCCTATTCGGCACTGGGGGAACCGGTGGCGATGGGGGAATCGGTGGCCACGGCGGATGGCTATTCGGCAACGCCGGCGCCGGTGGGCCAGGGGGATCCGGCGGTGCTGGAACCTACATCAGCCCAAGCGGCCGCCTCACCGTGGTGGAGTTTGCCGGCGGTGTGGGTGGTGGCGGTGGAGCCGGTGGAGGCGCGGGTGTCTTCGGCAATGGCGGGGCCGGCGGCCTCGGCGGGGCCGGCGGGGTAAGCGGCGACCACTCCGGTGGGAACGGTGGTGAGGGCGGCAACGGCGGTGATGCTCAGTTCGCCGGCCACGGCGGAGCCGGGGGCCCAGGGGGTACCGGCGGCGGGGGAACCGCCGATGACGGCGTTGCCGGTTCGAATGGTTCGCCAGGACTGTTTTTCGGCTGAGCTGACCGAATACCCAGGGCTCCGGCGTTGTTGATTAGCAGGCTTGTGAGCTGGGTTGATGATCTTTGGTGCCGCGCTATTGGGGCCGGAGTGTAGGCACGGGCTATCTGGAGAACGATCGAGTTGGTTACTGTTCGTCGTTGGTCTGGAGTTGCCCGTGCCTACCGTTTCAGTATTGCCTGTGTCGTCGGTTCCAGAGGTGTTCGACCGCTGGAGTCCTGGTGAGCGCAGCGAGTTCATCGGATCGGAGTTTCTCGATGTGTTGGCCTCGGTGCCAGACCCGAGGGGCCCACGCGGTCGGAGGTATTCGCTGATGGCTTTGTTGGCGATCGCGGTTCTGGCCACTGCCGCGGGGATGCGCGGCTATGCTGGTTTTGCCACATGGGCGGCCACCGCTCCCGATGATGTGTTGGCCCAATTAGGGGTCCGGTTCCGGCGGCCCAGTGAGAAGACCTTCCGCGCTGTTTTGTCTCGGCTAGACCCCGCCGACCTCAACGCCAGGATGGGCAGTTACTTCACTGCACACGTGGCCAGCAGCGACCCCAGTGGATTGGTGCCGATCGCGTTGGACGGCAAGATGCTGCGTGGTGCTTTACGCGCCAAAGCGACAGCCACGCATCTCGTGTCGGTGTTCGCCCACCGTGCCCGATTGGTGCTCGGTCAACTCGCTGTCGCCGAGAAAAGCAATGAAATTCCCTGCGTACGTGCCCTGCTCACGCTGCTGCCGGGTAGCTTGCGGTGGCTGGTCACCGTGGATGCGATGCATACCCAGGTCGTCACCGCGAAGTTGATCTGCGCCACCTTGAAGTCGCACTACCTGATGATCGTCAAGTCCAACCAAGCCAAAATACTTGCGCGTATCACCGCGCTGCCCTGGGCCGAGGTGCCCACAGCCGCTACCGACGACTCCCGCGGCCACGGCCGTGTCGAGACCCGCACCCTGCAAATCATCACCGCTGCACGAGGAATCGGCTTCCCCTACGCAAAACAAATCATCCGGATCACTCGTGAACGCTTGATCACCGCCACCGACCAGCGCAGCGTGGAGGTGGTCTATGCCATCTGCAGCCTGCCGTTCGAGCACGCCTGCCCTACCGCGATCATGACCTGGATGCGTCAACACTGGGGAATCGAGAACAGCCTGCACTGGATACGCGACGTCACCTTCGACGAAGACCGTCAAAGGGCACATACCGGAAACGGCGCACAGGTCCTAGCAACGCTACGCAACACCGCGATCAATCTGCACCGCCTCAACGGCGCCGACAACATCGCCGAAGCCTGCCGGATCACCGCTTTGACCGCCAACCGCCGCCTAGACCTCCTCAATCCACAATTCCCCAGCTCACAAGCCTGCTAATCAACAACGCCGGAGCCCTGCTGATCACCCGCGGGCCGAATCGCCGGAATTGATGGCAGCATGGAACCGTGACGGGAAAGGTTTCCACGACGACGGTGTCCTGGGATGTGGTTTCGGTTGACAAGCCCGAGGATGTCAACGTCGTCATCGGCCAGGCGCACTTCATCAAGACGGTCGACGATCTGCATGAAGCCCTGGTCGGGGTCAGCCCGTCGCTGCGGTTCGGGCTGGCCTTTTGCGAGGCGTCGGGCCCACGCTTGGTCCGCCGCACCGGCAACGACGCCGAGTTGGTCGACCTTGCCACCGACACCGCCCTGGCCATCGCGGCCGGCCACAGCTTTGTGATCTTCCTGCGCGAGGGCTTCCCGGTGAACATTCTCAACCCGGTCAAGGCGGTGCCCGAGGTCTGCACGATCTTCTGCGCCACCGTCAATCCCGTGGAAATCGTGGTCGCGGCGACTCCCCGGGGTCGCGGCATCGCCGCGGTGATCGACGGCCAGACGCCGCTGGGCGTGGAGACCGACGTGGATGTGACCGAGCGGCGCGAACTGCTTCGCGCCATCGGCTACAAACTTTGACGGCCTCGCGCCGCGGTCACTGCTTGCGGTAGAGCGAATCGATCTCGCCGGCGAATCGTTCGGCGACCACGTTGCGCTTCACCTTCAGCGTGGGGGTCAGCTCACCGGTGAGGACGGTGAAGTCCACCGGCAGGATGCAGAACTTGCGGATTGATTCCGCTTGGGAGACCACCTGATTAGCCTGTTTGACGGCCTGATCGATCTCGGCGGTGAGGTCGGGGTCATCGATGAGGTCCGCAACCGAGGCGGCGGCGGCCTTGCTGTGGTGCTGCTTCCAGACCTCGAAGCCTTCCGGGTCGATGGCGATCAGCGCGCCGACGAAGGGCCGGTTGTCCCCGACCACCATCGCCTGGCTGATCAGCGGGTGCGCCCGCAGCTGGTCTTCGAGGACCGCCGGTGCCACGTTCTTGCCGCCGGCGGTCACGATGATCTCCTTCTTGCGACCGACGATCGACAAGAATCCGGCGTCGTCGACCGACCCCAGGTCACCGGTGTGGAACCACCCATCGACGATCGCCTCGGCGGTGGCCTTCTCGTTGTGCCAATAGCCGGTGAACACCACCCCGCCGCGGACCAGCATCTCGCCGTCCTCGGCGATCGCCATGCTGTTGCCGGGCAACAGGTTTCCGACCGTGCCCACTCGCTCTTGACCGATCCGGTTGGCGGTGATGGCAGCGCTGGTTTCGGTCAGTCCGTAGCCCTCGTAGATCGTCAGCCCGATGCCGCGGTAGAAGTGACACAACCGGGTGCCCAGCGGCGCTCCCCCGGAGACGGCGGCGTGACAATCGCCGCCCAGCGCCGAGCGCAGCTTCTCGTACACCAGCCGATCGAACAGTGCATGCCGGGCCCGCAGCAACAGGCCTGCGCCGCCGGTGTCCAGCGCCTTACTCCAGGCGATCGCGGTTGCGACGGCGAGATCGAAGATCATGCCGCGGCCGCTGTCGCGAGCCTTCAACTCGGCTGTGTTGTAGACCTTTTCGAATACCCGGGGCACCGATACCACGACCGTCGGCTTGAAGACGCCCAGCGTCGCCACCAGGTTCTTGATGTCGCCGGTGTAGCCGATGGTGACTTTGTTGGCGAACGCAAACATCGACAGCGACCGGGCCAGCACATGGGCCAGCGGCAGAAATACCAGCAGTCGCTCGCCCTTGCGCAACAGCGTCGGAAAGCATGACGCCGCGCCGCGCGCTTCGTAGAGCAGATTGGAGTGGGTCAGCTGACAGCCCTTCGGGCGCCCGGTGGTGCCCGAGGTATAGATCAGTGTCGCCGGGTCGGAGGACCGCAGCGCTGCCAGCCGGTCGTCGAGTTGGTCGCGGGCTACCGATTTCCCTGCTTCGGCGAGCTCGTCGAGCGCCGCGGGCCCATCGGAGTCGAGGTGCAAGATCTTGCGCAAGCTGGGCAACTCATCGCTGAGTTGCTTGATCAGCTGGGCATGGGCATCGGTCTCGGCGACCGCCAATACCGCCCCCGAATCCTCCAGGACCCAGCGCACTTGCTCAGCCGAAGACGTGTCGTAGATCGGCACGGTCACCGCCCCGACCGAGAGGATCGCGTAGTCGAGGATCACCCACTCGTAGCGAGTGGCCGACAAGATGGCCACCCGATCGCCGGCATTGACCCCCTCGGCGATCAAACCCAGTGCGGCGGCCCGGATCTGCTGGGCGGCCTGGGCGCAGGTCACGTCCGTTCAGGTGCCGTCGACAAGCCGCTGAAAGATCACATGATCTGGGTAGTCTCGCTCATGCGTGTACACGCAGCTGGCGACGTTGTCCTCTGCGGTAACGGTGAAATCCGCGGGAACATCCCATTCACGCATGCTCAGCAACCTCTCCCAAGTCAGATCCGAAAGTCAGATAGCGGTGCCGGGGCCAAACAACTGAGTCAAGCTCTGTCGGCTCGCACCCATTCGAGATTAGGCGCCCAGCCGCCACCTTCCCAGTACCGGCTGAAAGCCTACGTTGCGAATCGGCCCTTGTGCCGCCATTCACACTTTGACCTGTAGATATCCAGCCGACCACCGGCCACGCCGACTCTGGTCCTTGACACGACGCGAGCTTGTGCAGAGTGTCGAGTGCATGTCCGTGGTGCGCGGGACCGGGCTCTCGAACTACCCGAACCTGGTTTCCGAATTGGGCGGAGACCCGGCGGCGCTGCTGCGCGCGGCCGGTGTCTGCGAGCAAGACGTCGGCAACTACGACGCGTTCATACCGGTGCGCGCGGTCATCCGAGCGATCGAGACAGCCGCGGCCGCCACGGGCACGCACGACTTCGGGCGGCAGCTGGCGCAGCGGCAGGGCATCGAGATTCTCGGACCGGTTGGGGTGGCGGCGCGCACCGCCGCGACGGTGGCGGATGCCCTGATGATCTTTCACACCTTCATGGCCGCCTACAGTCCGGCCATCCACATCGAGATCACGCCGCTGGCCCATACGCAGCGCTCGTTCGTCGACATCGAGATTGTGCCCGACGATCCGATCCCCTGCCCGCACACGTTGGAGCTGGCACTGGGCGTCTCGTTGGGGGTGTTCCGTTTGCTGATGGGTGCCGACTACACCCCGCTGGCGGTGCATCTGCCGCACGACCCGTTGACCCCTCCGACCACCTATGTGCGGTATTTCGAGTGCACGCCCCACTTCGCGGAGCGCCGCAGCGGATTCACGGTGCGCAGCACCGACCTGGTCCGTCCGCTGCACCGCGACGAACTGGCGCACCGCGCGGTGGTCGACTACCTGAGCAGCATCACCCCGCTGGGCGCCGGGATCGTCGAATCGGTGCGCACCATGGCCCGCCAGCTGCTGCCCACCGGGGCGGCGACACTCGAGGTGGTCGCCGCGCAATTCCACCTGCATCCCAAGACCCTGCAGCGCAGGCTTGCCGACGAATCCACCACCTTCGCCGCACTCATCGACGAGGTGCGCAAGGAGACCGCCGATCGCTACCTGCGGACCACCGCCATGAGTCTGTCGCATCTGGCGCGCGAACTCGGCTACGCCGAGCAAAGCGTGCTGACCCGCTCGTGCAAACGCTGGTTCGGAATCGGGCCGGCCGCCTATCGCGCCAAGACCCGCGTGCGGGCTACCCCGCGACGGAGATAGCGACAACGACTCTTCCGGCATCACCGACTACCGGACCGCCGCGAGTGCGGACGGTTCCCAGCCAGCGGTAGACATCGGCGCTCGAGTTACGTCACAGCCCGACCGCACGCTCCAGCTCCTTAAGCGAGGTCTCCAGATGTCCGAGCATCCGCTGCAGATGCGGCACGCTGCTGCGGCAACCGACCAGCCCGAAGTCCAGCCGGTCGGCGGTACTGGTCAACGTGATGTTGAGCGCTTGTCCGTTGATTGGCAGCGACACCGGATAGTTGCCGACCAGTCGGGCACCGTTGAAGTATCGAGGCTCCCGGACGCCGGGGACGTTGGAAATGCAGACGTTGAACGGCGGCGGTGTCACCGTCGACAGACCCGGAAGCGTATTGAGCGCAGCGGGGCTCAGCAGCAGCAGCGACAGGGCCAACGCCTGCGCCTGGGGCAGTTGTGCCAGCACCTTCTTGTTGTCGCGCATCGAGGCGTGGATGACGGCCTAGCGCTGCGCCGGATCGTCAAGATGTGTCGCCAAGTTGCACAACACCGCACCGACCATGTTGCCCCCGACCGAATCACGCTCGGTGCGCAGGCTGACCGGAACCATCGCCACCAGCGGTGCGTCGGGCAACGCGTCGTTGTCTTCCAGGTAGCAGCGCAGCGCACCCGCGCACATCGCCAGCACGACGTCGTTGAGGCTCACTCCCGCAGCGTTTTTGACCGTCTCGACGCGGTCGATGTCCCATGACTGCGCGGCGCAGCGCCGCGCTCCGCCGATGGCGACATTGAGCATGGTGCGCGGCGTTGCGAACGGCAACGTCAGCTGCTGTTCCAATAGCGCGGACCGCGCCAGGCGCAGTGACGAGGGAGCCAGCCCCGCAACCGATCCGAGCATCCCGCCGAGTTGGCGCAGCGGGCCGGGCCGGGTCTGAACCCCGCGCGGCCGCTCCGGCGCCGGCGACCAGGTAGCGCGGAAGTTGGTGTCAGCGGGATCGGCCGGAAGCGACCGGCGCATCAGCGCGAGTCCGGAGACGCCGTCGATCAGCGCGTGGTGCATCTTCGAGTAGATCGCAAAGCGCCCGTCGTTGAGGCCTTCGATGACGTGTGTCTCCCACAACGGACGATGACGATCGAGCAGGTGGGCATGCAGCCTCGAGGTCAGTTCCAGCAGCTCACGCACCCGCCCCGGAGCCGGCAGGGCCGAACGCCGCACGTGAAAGCCGAAGTCGATGTCATCGTCGACCGACCAGCCCAGATTGGTGAGTACGCCCTGAAACGATGCGGGGCGCTTGCGGAACAGCGGGGCCACCTCGCGGCAGTCGAGCATCGCCTGGTGAGTCTCATGCACGAATGCCCGTCCCGCCCCCTCGGGAGGTTCGAACAGTTGCAGCGCACCGACATGCAGCGGATGCTCGCGCGACTCTGCTGACAAGAACAGCGCGTCAACCGGTGACATCAGTTCCATCGTCTTGTTACTCCTCGTGGTGGCTCGGCCCGTCTGCGGGCAGTCAGCCCGTCAAGGCCAGCGGGGGTGTGTCGGCGGCGGCCGACGCACTGAATTGCAGGTGGTCATCGTCGACCGGACCTTCGCGCAGCGTCGCGCGGTCTGCGCGGTAGTCCATGCAGGTCCGCCATGGGCCTTCGGTGCCCTGGTGGGGGAACGCGGCGGCGGCACGCTTGACGTATCCGGCGGTGATCTCCAGCAGCGGCCTGGTTGGCATCGACGCGGGCGCGTGCGGGCGACATATGTTGTGACCGTTGGCATCCATGTGGGCCAGCAGTCGGCAGAAGTGCTCGCACACCAGCCCGACCTTGAGCGTCCATGACGAGTTGGTGTAGCCGAAGACGTAGGCGAAGTTGGGGACGTCGCCGAGCAGGAAACCCTTGAAGGCCACCTTCTGGGAGACATCGACGGGTTCACCGTCGACCGACAGGCCGATGCCGCCGAAGGCGAGCAGGTTCAGGCCGGTGGCGGTGACGATGATGTCGGCTTCCAATTCACGCCCGGACTGCAGCCGGATCCCGCGCTCGGTGAACGTCTCGATCTGGTCGGTGACTACCGAGGCCCGCCCGTCGCGAATGGCCTGGAACATGTCGGCGTCCGGCACGACGCACAGCCGTTGATCCCAGGGGTTGTAGTCGGGCCGGAAATGCTCGTCTACCGGATACCCGGTTGGCAGCAGCCGGGCGTTGAGATGGCGGATGACTCGCCGCGCCGCCCCGGGGTAGCGCTGGCAGAAGTGCCACACGAGTCGTTGCTTGGCGACATTCTTCTTGCGGGTGAGGGCGTAGGCCCGCTTCCGGCCGACCAGCTTGGGCAACGTGTTGGCGATGCGGTCCTTGGACGGCACCGGAATGATGTAGGTCGGCGACCGCTGCAGCATCGTCACGTGGCCGGCGGTCTCGGCCATCGCCGGCACCAAGGTGACCGCCGTCGCGCCGCTACCGATGATCAGCACCCGCTTGCCCCGGTAGTCCAGGTTTTCGGGCCACTGTTGCGGGTGCACCACCTGGCCGGCAAAGCGCTCGCGGCCGGGGAACTCCGGTGTGTAGCCCTCGTCGTACCGGTAATAGCCGCTGGCGCAGAAGAACCATTCGCAGCTCATGGTCACGCGTTCGCCGGAGCAGAGGCGCTCGATCGTGACCCGCCAGCGCGCATCCCGGGTAGACCAGGCCGCCTCTATCACCTTGTGCCCGAAGCGGATCGCCCGTGCGAGGCTATTCTCTGCGACCGTCTCCCGAAGGTAGGACATGATGGCGCCGGCACTGGCGATCGCCTTCTCGTTTTCCCAGGCCTTGAACTCGTAGCTGAACGTGTGCAGATCGGAGTCCGAACGAATCCCGGGGTACCGGAACAAGTCCCAGGTTCCGCCGATGTCGTTGCGCGCCTCGACGATTGCAAACGTCTTTGCCGGCTGATGTTCCTGCAGGTAGTAAGCCGCGCCGATGCCCGAGATCCCGGCACCGACGATCAACACGTCGACGTATTCGATGCTGCTGGAGTTCATTTTCGCGTGTCCTGTTCGGGTTGGCTGGCCCCACGGACCGCATTGTCCGCAGGGCGGTGGTTGAACCACCAAGAACACTTTGCGGCAGGACACGGCCCTCAGTCTTGACAGCAAGCGACAACTTTTTGACCATCAAGGACACCGGGTACCGACTAGGTCACAGCAGGTCGGTGGTGGTTTTCAACCCCGCGTCACGGAGCGCCCGGGCCCCTTCCCCTGCCGCCGGTGCACCCGCTGCGCGCCTCCCGCCGCCGTCGTTGACAGTGCCCGCCATATCGACATACCGTGCGTTTGGGAGGTCGCCGATGAGTGGTCCCGCCAAGCTTCGAGTCATCCAATGGGCGACCGGGGGCGTTGGTAAGGCCGCCATCGAGTGCATACTCAATCACCCGCAGCTCGAGCTGGCCGGTTGCTGGGTGCACAGCGCCGCCAAACACGGCCTCGACGTCGGAACGATCATCGGCGCGGCCCGGTTTGGCGTTACCGCCACCAACGACGTCGACGAGTTGCTGGCGCTGGACGCCGACTGCGTCATGTACAGTCCGCTGGTCGCCGATGAGCAAGACGTCAAAGCGATTCTGCGCTCGGGCAAGAACGTGGTCACCCCGGTTGGCTGGGTTTATCCCGACCTCAGCAAACCGCGCGTCAAAGCGGTCGCCGATGCGGCGGTTGCCGGCGGGGTGACACTGCACGGGTCAGGCATCCACCCTGGCGGCATCACCGAACGATTTCCGCTGATGGTCTCCTCGCTCTCGTCCGCGATCACCCATGTCCGCGCCGAGGAGTTCTCCGACATCCGCACCTACAACGCGCCCGATGTGGTGCGCGACATCATGGGATTCGGCGTGCCCCCTGCCCAAGCCATGCAGGGACCGATGGCGGCGCTGCTCGAATCCGGATTCAAGATGTCGGTACGAATGATCGCCGACCACATGGGATTTCACATCGACCCAACGATCAGAGCGACACACGAGATCGCCGTGGCGACCTCCGACATCGCCTCCGATGTGCTGCCCATCGCCGCGGACACCGTCGCCGGCCGCAAGTTCCGCTGGCAGGCACTCGCCGACGGAAAGCCGGTGATCACCGCCGCGGTCAACTGGCTGATGGGGCAGGCCGACATGGACCCGGACTGGTCGTTCGGGGAGCGCGGCGAACGTTTCGAGATCGAGATCACCGGCGACCCGAGCGTGAGTCTGGTGTTCAAAGGCCTGCAGCCAACATCGATTACCGAAGGGCTGCAACGAAACCCCGGCGTCGTCGCGACCGCCAATCACTGCGTCAACGCCATCCCCGTTGTCTGCGCCGCCGATCCCGGCATCGCGACCTACTTGGATCTGCCGCTGTTCGCCGGCCGGCCGGCACGAGCCAGTCGAGGTCTCGAGCGGTGAGCTACTCGCATCCGGAATCACTACGGGGGCACATCGCGATCGTCACCGGCGCCGCCCGCGGGGTCGGCAAGGGCGTCGCGGCCGCGCTCCTCGAACGTGGCGCCGCGGTGCTGCTGGTCGACATCCTCGACCAGGCCCTGGCCGCCACCACCGCCGAACTCGATTCGACGGGTCGCGCCAAAATGCTGGTCGCCGACCTGCGCGATCCCGACAGCGCGCAGCGGATCGTCGCGGCCGCGGTCGACGCCTTCGGCACGGTACACGGCCTGGTCAACAACGCCATCGCGACCAACGAGCCCAAACCATTCGTCGAGATCACCACCGAGGATCTGGCCCTGGACCACGACGTCGGCCCGCGGGCGACGTTTCTGCTGATGCAAGCGGTGTACCCGGTGATGGTCGAGGCTGGCGGGGGCTCGATCGTGAACCTGGGCTCAGGAACCGGCACCGGCGGCGAAGCCAAGTGGGGTGGCTATGCCGCGGCCAAGGAGGCGATCCGCGGATTGTCGAAAGTCGCCGCGCTGGAGTGGGGGCGCGACAACATCCGCGTCAATGTCATCTGCCCGTTCGCCGAGTCGGATGGGGTCAAGCTCTGGAAGCAGTTCGCCCCCGATGACTACGCCAAGGCACTGCGTCGGGTTCCGATGCGGCGTATCGGCGATGTTCGCACCGACGTGGGGGCGCTGGTGGCGTTTCTGCTGAGCAGCGATGCCTCCTTCATCACCGCGCAGACGATTCACGTCGACGGCGGAACCGGCTGCTTCCGATAGCCGCCCGGTGCGCGCGGACGCACTGGCCTGCCGGTCATGACGGTGGCCGCCGAACCGCTTGCGGGTTGGCGATCCGGATGGGGGCGCCGTCCAGCCAGGCGACCACCGCTTCCACGGTGTCGGCGTAGCAGGCACTCGGCATTTCGCGGGTGACATACCCGAGGTGGGGCGACAGGGTCACGTTCGGCAGCGATCGCAACCGGTGATCGACCGGAAGCGGCTCCACGTCATAGACATCGAGTCCGGCTCCGGCGATTCGCCCGGCCTCGAGCGCACCGATCAGCGCGCCCTCGTCGGCGATCGGGCCCCGGGACGTGTTGATCAGGTAGGCGCCGGGCTTCATCGCCGCCAGCTCGCCCGCGCCGACCAAGGCCCTGGTGCGTTCCGAAAGCACCACATGGATGGACACCATATCGGATTGGGCGAAAAGCACCGGCTTGTCCACCCGGCGCACGCCGTGGGCCGCGGCGGCCTCCTCGGTGAGATTCTGGCTCCACGCGATGACGTCCATCCCGAACGCCTTCGCGTATTCGGTCATCCGCTTGCCGACCCGGCCGAGACCGAGCAGTCCGAGCGTCTTGCCGGACAGCGTCATGCCCGTGGTGGTCTGCCAGCCACCCGCACGCAGCTGACGATGCTCTTCGGCCAGGTTGCGCACCGTCGCGATCAGCAGCCCCCAGGCAAACTCAGCGGTGGCGTCGCGCGCGGCCCTGAATCGGGGATGGGCGAAGTTCGAATGAGCGACCAGCACCCCGCGCTCGGTGGCCGCGGCCAGGTCCAGGTTGGGCAGGTTCATGCCGACGATGGTGATCAGCTTCAGGCGCGGCAACCGCTCGAGCAGCGAGCGCGGAAAGGCCATCCGCTCGCGCATGGTGCACACCGCGTCGAAGTCCGCCAGCGCCTCGGCGGCCTCGGCCTGGCCAAGATGGCGGTCGAAAACGGTGAGGGTGGCCCTGCCCCGCACCGGTGGCCAGTCGGCGAGGTCGGTGGCTACGCGCGCGTAGTCGTCGAGAATCGCCACCCGGGGAACGTGGTCTTGGCCGAAGCCATGCGATGCCGGCTGGCTCATTTCCAGGCCCCTATCAGCTATCGACTCGTGTACCGCCCCCTCGCCACTGCATTGTGCCCGGCCCGGCGGCGCATCACCGTGGCGCTCGAGCGGCAATCTCGCCACAGTTGAGTAGGGTTCCTATGGTGGTGACGCCCGAGATCCCCGCGCACTATCTGTTGTCGAGCGCCGCACCCAACCCGCGCACCCTGATCGACATCATCTACGAGACGGCCGCGCGGTACCCGGACGCCGCGGCGATCGACGATGGAACAGTTCAGCTCACCTACAGCGAGCTGGTCGAAGACATGGAGGCCAGCGTGGCCTGGCTCGCCGCCAGGGGCGTGGGCCGGGGCGATCGGATCGGCATCCGGATGCCATCCGGAAGCTATGGGCTGTACACCGCGATCCTGGCGATACTTGCCGCCGGCGCGGCCTACGTGCCCGTCGACGCCGATGATCCCGACGAGCGCGCCGAGCTGGTCTTCGGGGAAGCCAACGTGGTCGCGGTGATCACCGAGGGCGGCATCGAGCGAACACTCGGGGCATCGCGCGGCTGGCGCGCCGGGGCGCCGCTGGTTCGAGACGATGCGTGGATCATCTTCACCTCCGGATCCACCGGTACCCCCAAAGGCGTTGCCGTCACCCACCGCAATGCCGCCGCGTTCGTCGATGCCGAAGCCCAGATGTTCCTGCAAGATAACCCGATTGGCCCCGGCGACCGGGTGCTGGCCGGTTTGTCGGTCGCCTTCGACGCATCGTGTGAGGAGATGTGGCTGGCCTGGCGCCACGGCGCCTGTCTGGTCCCCGCGCCGCGATCGCTGGTGCGCAGCGGGATGGACCTGGGGCCCTGGCTGGTGACCCGCGACGTGACCGTGGTTTCGACCGTGCCGTCGTTGGCCGCGCTGTGGCCGGCGGAGGCACTCGAAGCGGTGCGGCTGTTGATCTTTGGCGGCGAGGCGTGCCCTCCGGAATTGGCCGAGCGGCTCGCGGTGGATGGCCGGGAACTGTGGAACACCTACGGCCCGACCGAAGCCACCGTGGTCGCGTGCGCCGCCCGGCTCGACGGCACCGGGCCGATCAGCATCGGGCTGCCGTTGCCGGGGTGGGACCTGGCCGTCGTCGACGCCAACGGTCAGCCGGTCGGCTACGGCGAGGTCGGCGAGCTGGTGATCGGTGGGGTGGGGTTGGCCCGCTACCTCGACAGCGACAAAGACGCCGAAAAGTACGCCTCGATGCCGTCCCTGGATTGGACGCGCGCCTACCGCAGCGGCGACCTGGTGCGCCTCGAACGTGACGGGCTCTACTTCTGTGGGCGCGGCGACGACCAGGTCAAAGTGGGTGGCCGGCGCATTGAGTTGGGTGAGGTCGACTCGGCGTTGGTCCACCTGGCCGGAGTCAGCGGCGGCGCGGCCGCCGTACGCCGCACCGCCACCGGCACGCCGGTGCTGGTCGGTTACGTGGTCAGCGCCGATCCCGCGTTCGACATCGCCGCGGCGCGCCGTCAACTCGCCGAACATCTGCCCGCCGCGCTGGTACCGCGCCTGGTGCAAATCGACGAGCTGCCCACCCGCACGTCGGGCAAAGTCGACCGCGATGCGCTGCCCTGGCCGCCGCCCGGCAGCAGCGACACCGAAGAGACACCCGATCTGGCCGGCACGACGGGTTGGCTGGCCGGAATGTGGCGTGACCTGCTCGGCGCCGCCATCTCCGGCCCGGAGGCCGACTTCTTTGCACTCGGCGGCGGCTCGCTGGCGGCCGCGCAGCTGGTCGCCATGCTGCGCCACCAGTATCCGCAGGTCACCGTCGCCGATCTGTATGACCATCCCCGGCTCGGATCGCTGGCCGGGTTCCTCGATGAGCTCGGGCCGCCGCCGCAGGTTGACGAACGTGTCGTTGGCCCCACCCCCCGGCTGACCCAACTGATCCAGACGGCCGCGGCGATACCGCTGACCACCTTGGCGGCGTTGCCGTGGGTGACCTGGCTGGCGGTGGGCAACAACATCGCCCATGACTTGCACCTGGTGCCGTGGACCGTGTCGGTGAACTGGTGGCTGATCGTCGTGGCGTTCGTCGCGTTCGTGACACCGTTGGGCCGGATGGGCATCGCGGTGCTGTGTGCACGCATCCTGCTGCGCAAGGTGACACCGGGCAGCTATCCCCGCGGCGGATCGGTACACCTTCGGGTGTGGTTCGCCGAGCGGCTGGCCGAGGCCAGCGGGGCCGAAAACATGGCCGGGGCCCCGTGGCTGGTCTACTACGCCCGCGCGCTGGGCGCCGACATCGGCAAGGGCGTCGACCTGCAGGCGATGCCGCCGGTCACCGGACTACTGACGGTGGGGCACCGCAGCGCGATCGAGCCCGAGGTGGACCTGTGCGGACACTGGATCGACGGCGACCTGTTTCACGTCGGCGCCATCACGATCGGCAACGACGCAACGATCGGGTCGCGAACCACGCTGTTGCCCGGCGCGGTGGTCGGCAAGAACGCCGATGTGGCACCCGGCTCCGGGGTGATCGACAAGATCAAGAACGGCCAGTACTGGAAGGGGTCACCCGCGGCCAAATCGGGCCGGGTCAATCACCCGTGGCCGGACCAGCGACCGCCGCGCCGAGGGCAGTGGGTGGCCGTGTACGGGTTGACCTCGCTGCTGCTTGCCGGTCTGCCGCTGCTGGCCGCGGTCACCGGCCTTGCGGTGATCGCGGCGGCGGTCCGGCACACCCGCAGCCTGTCCCAAGCGGTGCTGCCGGCGCTGTTGTGGACCCCGGTCGCGACGCTGGCCGCCACCGCCGTCTACGTGCTGGTGACGGTGCTGGCGGTGCGCGCGATGTCGATCGGGCTGCGCGCGGGCTACCACCCGGTACGCAGCCGGACGGGCTGGCAACTGTGGACGACCGAGCGGCTGATGGACGCTGCCCGCAACTATCTGTTCCCGCTGTATGCCAGCCTGCTGACGCCGATCTGGTTGCGGATACTGGGCGCCAAGGTGGGCCGCGGCACCGAGATCTCCACTGCCCTGGTGATCCCCAAGTTCACCGTGATCGAGGATGGCGCGTTCCTGGCCGACGACACCATGGTCGCCGCATACGAACTGGGCGGCGGCTGGATATATGCCGCGCCGACGACGGTGGGCCGGCGGGCGTTCTTGGGCAATTCGGGCATCACCCAACCGGGCCGGCGCGTCCCCGACGACGGGCTGGTGGCGGTGCTGTCGGCTACGCCGCCCAAGGCCAAACGCGGCTCCTCCTGGTTGGGCAGCCCGCCAATGAGGTTGCGGCGCAAGCCCGCCGAAGCCGATGCCGCGACCACCTTTGAACCGCCCCTGCGGTTGAAGCTGATGCGGGCCGCGGTGGAGACATGCCGGCTGCTCCCCATGATGGTGACCGTTGCGATCGGCCTGGCCGTGCTGGGCGGTCTGCAGGCGGTGGTGTTGGCGTTCGGGCCGTCAGGGATTTGGTGGGCCGCGCTGCTGGGCGGATTGGTTCTGCTGGCCGCCGGTGCCGTCGCCGGGGTGATCTCGGTCGTGGTGAAATGGCTGGTTGTCGGCCGGATCAAGGCCAGCGAATATCCCCTGTGGTCGTCGTTCGTGTGGCGCAACGAGCTGGCCGATACGTTCGTCGAAACCGTCGCGGCTCCGTGGTTCGCCCGCGCGGCCGGCGGCACACCCGTGCTGAACATGTGGCTGCGTGGCCTGGGGGCCCACATCGGCCGCGGGGTGTGGTGTGAAAGTTACTGGCTGCCGGAGGCGGACCTGGTGACCCTCGGCGCGGGATCCACCGTCAACCGCGGCTGCGTGGTGCAGACCCATCTCTTCCACGACCGAATCATGCGGATGGACAGCGTCGTTCTGGAACCCGGCGCGACCCTCGGCCCGCATTGTGTGGCGTTGCCCGCGGCCCGGTTGGGCTCGGGCGCGACGGTCGGTCCGGCCTCACTTGTTGTCCGCGGCGACGAGGTACCCGGGTCGACGCGCTGGCAGGGCAATCCGATCAGGCCGTGGCAGACTCGCCGCAAGAAGTCCAGCGGCACAAAACAATCCGAAGGCGGCGCAAAGGACACTGCCGCGTGAAAGCATCCGCCAAGATGCCGAAGAAAGCTATCAAAATCATCGATCCATACCTGCCCCAGAACGGCAACTTCGGCTACCGGGTTTCACGCTACGAGCTGGACCTGGAATACAAGGTTGCGATCAACCGACTGTCGGGAACGGCGACGATCACCGCGGTGACCCTGACCGAGTTGCAGGAATTCACCCTCGATCTATCCGATGCGCTGTCGGTGTCGAAGGTGTTGGTCAACGGCAAGCGCGTCGCGCGCTTTGCCAGCCGCAACGGCAAGTTGCGCATCGGGTTGACCTCGAAGCTGGCTACCGGAGTGGCGTTTTCGGTTCTCGTGCGTTACAGCGGAGCGCCGCGGCCCCTGCAAACGCTCTGGGGTGAAGTCGGATTCGAGGAACTGACCGAAGGGGCGCTGGTGGCCGGCCAACCCAACGGCGCGGCCTCGTGGTTTCCGTGTAACGACCATCCCAGCGCGAAAGCGGCGTTTCGCATCCAGATCAGCACCGAGAGCTCCTACCGGGCGATTGCCAACGGCAAGCTCGTCGGGCAGCGGGTACGGGCGTCACAGACCGTGTGGACCTACGAGCAGCCCGAACCCACCTCGACCTACCTGATCACCCTCCAGGTCGGCGTCTACGTCATGGCCCGGATGTCCAGGTCCCCGGTGCCGATCAGGGCGGCGCTGCCCGAACGGCTGCGCTCCGAGTTCGACCACGACTTCGCCGGGCAGCCGGCGATGATGCAGTTGTTCATCGATCTGTTCGGCCCGTATCCGCTGGCGAACGGATACACGGTCGTGGTCACCGACGATGCTCTGGAGATACCGCTGGAGGCGCAAGGCATCTCGATCTTCGGCGCCAATCACTGCGATGGCACCCGTTCCAGCGAACGGCTCATCGCGCACGAACTGGCGCACCAGTGGTTCGGTAACTCGGTGACGGCGCGGCGATGGTGCGACATCTGGCTGCACGAGGGATTCGCCTGCTACGCCGAGTGGCTCTGGTCGGAGCACAGCGGCGGGCCCAGCGCCGATGAGCTGGCCCGCTATCACCACCAGGAGCTGCGGGGGAAACCGCAAGACCTGCTACTGACCGATCCCGGGCCCCAACTGATGTTCGACGATCGCGTCTACAAGCGCGGCGCGTTGGCCCTGCACAGCCTGCGCGGGCGGTTGGGTGACGCGAAATTTTTCGCCCTGCTCAGGGATTGGACGACGCGGTACCGGCACGGCACGGTCATCACCGACGACTTCACCGGCCTGGCCGCCAACTACGCCACCGAGTCGCTACGGGACTTGTGGGACACCTGGCTGTATTCGACCGCAGTGCCCTGACGCCGCCGGCCACTACAAGTTGGCCAGGTCATCGGGTACATCGACGGCGTGTTCTTGCAGCACCTCGAGTGGCACCAACTTCCAGTGCCCGCTCGTTGGTGGATGCCAGCACCACCGGCGCGGCGCAGCCGTCATAGTGGGCACGCAGCCAATTCACCGCGACGACGCACCAGCGGTCGCCTGGCAGCAGTCCGGGAAAGCGGTACTCCGGCACCGGGGTGGACAGGTCGTTGCCGATCGAACGCTGATGTTCGAGGAACTCGGCGGTCACCACCGCGCAGATCGTATGCCGGCCAACGTCCTCGGGCCCGGTAGCACAGCAGCCGTCACGATAGAACCCGGTGGGCGGCTCAGTCCCACACTGCTCCAACGGGTTACCCAGCACGTTGCGATCAGCCACCTGCCCAGTATCGCTCGTTCAGGCGCGAAATTGGCTGAAGCGGCGGGGATACCCAGCCACACGATCAGACGTTCGCCAACGCCGATCCCGACCGCCATCCGACGTCGATCAGGTTTCTGGCCACCGCCACGTCGGTGTCGGCGTACATCCGCGCGATCGCGTTGACGGCCTCGCCGGCCCTCCTGAGCTCTTCCTGCGCCGCCTGATTGAGGGCAAGCATTTGTCCGGCGTGTTTAGTGAACGCCAGCATCGCCTGGGTGGAAACCTCGTCGGCCCCAGCCGGCCGCACCGAAGTTATGGAAGTGGCCGCCGTCGCGCCGGCCTGCAGACCCCGAAAGGCGCCTTCGGCCAACTGCGCACCAATATCGGCGGCGACCGGATCGATCGACATCGACTGCATCTGGTCCTCCTTAGTTGCGCGGACTTGGGCCCGATGACCGCAACGGCCGGATGAGCGCACACCAGTCCCGGATGGGCCGTGACCGTGTGAGCGACACCACAACCAATGTTTATAGCGACAGTAGTAACTGGCCATAGTTGTATTCGTCAAGACTTTTACCATGGCGTTAGATTCCCGATGTTGAGCCCGGGGTAACGCCGGTAGCCGTTATGCCACCGCATATTTCGCGACTCGGCTCGTTCGGAGGCCCCTCCCGACGACTGAGCGGGCAGGACAGATGCGTGCGCTCGCAAACCGCGCCGCAGCGCTCATCGCACCCCCGGGAATCGCCGCGAGGCGGCTCCCGAACCGGCCGGCATTGCCCGCCCCCACCGATGCCGCCGGGCCCGTCTTTCGAGCATCCGATGATGCGCAGCCCGCTACTGACGTTTGTCGGGCCGAGGTTTCACACGACGAAGGTGCGACGCACGCTGTACCAAAGCCGCCCCAGGGCCATACCCCCCTCGGGTTTGCTGGCAAATCTACTTCGCGGTAGGTTCAGCCGCGTGATACTTACCGGTGCCTTTCTCGCGGACGCCGCTGCCGCGGTAGACAACAAACTCAACGTGTCGGGCGGCGTGCTGTCCCGTTTCGCGGTCGGGCCTGATCGTCTGGCCCGGTTTGTCCTGGTAGTGCTGACCCAGTCGAACCCGGGCAGCACGGATCGGCAGCTCACTGTCGAGGCATGGCCTCCTGCGGATGCCGAAGCCACCCGGCTGCAATTCGAGGTTCCGGAGGCCGCCGTGGCCGAGTTTCCGGGCTTCGCCTTCTTCGAGATCCAGCTGCGCCTTCCCATCGACGGCCGCTGGGAACTCGTGGCCAGCTCCGACACCGGGTCGGTCACGCTTCCGGTGCTGGTCACCGAGATGCCCCAACAGTTGGGCTTCTAGGCCCCCGTCAGTACCCTCCCCGGCCGCCCATCGGGGTCTGTGAGCGCCAGAAACGCGGTCCGATCGGGAAGCGGGCTCGGGACATCGGCGGTGACTTCCGGGGCATAGCCGTTGCCCTGCAGCGTCGCCTCAGACGCAATCCGACGCGCCGTCGACAACGAACACCGCCCCGTTGGTGTAGCTGCTGTGTTCGGTGCACAGGAACGCCACCGTGGGTGCGATGTCACCGACTGATCCGAAGCGGCGCACCGGAATATGAGCAAGCTCCGCATCCACCAGCTCGGTCGCGAGATGCATCGGCGCGGTCATCGGGGTATCGATCGTGCCCGGCGCCACGGCATTTACCCGGATGCCCTTGGCCGCCCACTTGACCGCCAGGTTTCTGGTGACACAGATGATTCCCGCCTTGGCGGCTCCGTAGCCGGGGACCAAGGTGACCGCGCGCAATGCCGACATCGATGCCATGTTGACCACGCTGGCGCCTCCCACCGCGGTCGATGCCTTCAGCGAGCGGTAGAGACCCATGGTAAGCCGGTACGGACCGGTCAGATTGAGCTGTACCGAAGCGTCAAAACCATCCGGCTTCGATTCATCAAGTCCCCCAGGGAAATTCGCGCCGGCGTTGTTGACCAGGACATCCAGCCGGTCGAAGCGCTGTGTCAGCTGGGCTATCGAATCCGGGTCGGTGAGCTGCAGTTGCCGGTAAGTCATGCCGGACAAGTCGGTGTCGTAGTCCGCGGACCCCGGCTTGGTTCCGGTGACGGTGACCTGGGCCCCCGCGTCCCGGAACAGCATCGCGATCCCATGTCCGATCCCGCTGGTACCGCCGGTGATCAGGGCCGCAGTCCCAGTGAAATCGAAGCTCACCCGCGCCGTCATGAGTGGCTCGCTATCTGACGCTCTAGCCATGCGCTTTCCCAGAAGTTGGTACTGCAGGCGAGCAGGTTTTCGTGGGCTTGTCTGAGTACCTCACGGGCGCCCGGGTGGTCCCGCTCGATCAGCTCGGCAAGGTGGATCGCTTGCACCCGGGCGGCCGGAGACCAGATGAGCGCGGGCTCGATCCACAATTGCATCCGCGCCCGCCAGGTCCACCACATCGGCGGCGACAGCGTCGAATCCCACCGGATACAGCTCGGTTGTCGAGCGATGGTGGAACCAGCCCGAGTAGTTCTCCCAGATCGCCCGCACGTCCCAGGCCACCGTCCCATATCCCTGGCCGACGTCGTATTCGGCGGGGAGCACGATCTCGCGCATCAGGGTTTCCACATCCTTGCCGGCGTTCATCCCGGCGACGGTCTGATCGTGGACGTATGTGATGGCGTCGCGCAGTCGGGTGAGCTCGCAATAGATGAGCTCGGCGCCGGTGATCGGGTCAAAATGACCGGTCACCAGAATTTCGGGGCGCAGCGCGCGCACCCGCTCGATCGAGGCGATGGCAGCCAGCGCGTCGCGGTACTGGTCGCCACGCATGGTGACGAGGTTGGGGATGTGGCCGAATAGCGGACCAAAGGTATTTCCGCACAGACATATTCGTTCCTCCGGCAGCCAGACCACCAACGAGTCGGTCGTTTCTCCCCCCGGTACCGACACCAGCTCCATCCGTCGGCCGCCGACTTCCAGGACGAGCGTGTCCGCGAAATCAAGATCGACGTTGGGCACGCTCTGGCCGGCAGGCGGGTGGTACCGAGACGTCGCTGGATCGCCTGGATGCCGGCGCTCAGCGTGTCTTTGAAGGCGAAGGCACTGCGGCTGGCCCGATACGGGATGAGGCGCTCGTTGTCGTCGCGCCAGAGGGTCCAGTTCGCTTGTGCGACAACCTTTGTCTCGGGGTCGCGCACGCTGTCCAGGCCACCGACGTGGTCCACGTGGCCCTGGGTCAAGATGATGTAGCGCACCGGCGAGCAGTCCACGGCATCGAAATTCGCGCGGTGCACCGGGCCCTCAAATCCCATCCCTGTGTTGACCACCACCCGACCGTCAGCGGTGGTCAGCAAGTAGGAGTTCGACAGTCCCGGTGAACACCACAAGCCTGGCGCGATCTGCTCAGCCCGCTCAGCGGCCGCCGGGCGCATCGCATCGGCGCCCGGCCTGCTGCGGTAGACCGGTTCGAACATCGCGGTCGTCTCCTTCACTCGGGGCGGACATCAAACCTGTCGAAATAGAAGTCGAACCGTTCCCGAAGTTGCTCGGCCGAGCTGCCGAAATGACGTTGCAGGTGGTAGCGCACCCGACCGTGCTTGCCGCGCGGATTGCCGTCCAGGTACTGCTGAAACAGTCCGCGAACCTTCGGGGTTATCGCGACGCCGCTGCACCGGTAAAGCTCGTCCAGCAGCGCCATTTCGTTGCCGTTGAGCTGATGGAAGCCGATGTCGATGCTGCGGTCGGGCGGCACAATGTCACGGTCACGCACGCAGGCCCACAGCAGTGGATACACGCGGTCGCTCCAGTAGTCCAGCAGCCAGCCGGCGTCGATGCTGGTGCGGCGCAGCCGGTCAGAGTAGGCCATCATGGTGATGGTCGACTGGATCACCGCCACCGGATCACGGTGCGTGAAAGCCACCGTGGCGTCGGGAAAGGTCGCCATCAACGGGCCCAGCTGCTCGCAATGCTGCGGGCTCTTGAGGACCCAGGTTTGCGGGCCGCGCAGAAACGTCAGCGCCTGCAGCACCTTCTTCAGGTAGGCGTAATGGCGGCGTTGGTCGAGCCCCAGATAGTAGTCGCGCCAATCGGGCACCCGCGCATGCCATTCCAGGACATAGGAGGCCAGGTCCAGGTCGAGGAGCTCCACTTCCTCCTCGATCGCTTCGGGAAACCGGTCATGCATGGCGGCCACCACCGGAGCGGCGGCCATCAATGCATCATGCTCGGTTTTGGCCCTGGTGTAGCGCGGGTCCACGCCGAAGATGTCGGGGCCTTGGCCTCGGGCCGGGATCGGGTCTTGACTCTCCCAGTACGGCAGCGCACGCCGGCGCGGATCGGCAGCGAGCAGATTCACCAGATGGGTGGTGCCCGACCTCGGCATGCCCACCACGACGAACGGTTTTTCGATCCGGATCGATTCGATCTCGGGGTATCGGCGGATGAGGTCGGTCAATGAGAGGCGGTTGCGCAGCAGCCGAACCACTCGCTGCCGCAAGGACGAGCGGGTGAGCTGGGTGAGACCTTGCTCACCTTCGATCGCTGCCACATGGGCCCTCAAGCGGTTTCCGAAGCCGTCGGTGTCGCCAAGGTCGTCGCCGACCCCGGCCTGGTCCACAGCTTCGGCGAGCAGTGCCGCGATGTCGAATTCGACGTGTCTGGACTCGGTGAACTGCAGAACCTGGCGCTGGACGTCGGTCAGCACGGGCCTCGTCAGATCGTCAAAGTCGATGTCAGCGATGTCAGTGCTGGAAGGTTCCACCGGATCCCCACTTCGACTTCGACATACTCCAAAGACGGTAGCCGCGGGTGTGGCCGTTTCGTCAAGCGACACCGGCTGGGGCCGGGGTAGCGTGGGGAGGCGAGATTACGAGGGGGTAGTGCTAGCCGATGGCGACACCGAATCAACCCGGAGGTTCCTCCGACGAGCCCCCCTGGGTCGGGCAGCCTTACGGCCAGCCGGGCCCCAATCCCCAGTTCCCACCGTCATGGGGGTATCCGGCTCAACCCGGGGGCCAGCCACAGCCATACCCCGGCAACCCGTCGTACCCGTACCCAAATTTCGCCCAGGCGCCAGATCCGCAGGCGCCCTTTGGGCGCGATCCGATCAGCGGTGTGCCCCTTTCCGATAAGTCGGCCGCCACCGCCGGACTGCTGCAGCTGTTTTTCGGTTTCGCCGGGATCGGCCGGTTCTACGTCGGCTCGAATTCCGTTGCCACGGCTCAGTTGTGCCTCGGACTCGGCGGCCTGGCCTTCACCGTTTTCTGCCTCATCGGCTTTCCGTTTCTCATTGCCGCGGTGCTGTGGGGAATCGTTGACGCGATCATGATCTTCACCGGCAACGTTGCCGACAGCTACGGCCGCAAGCTGCGCTAGGCGCCCCGCCCACGCAGCGGTAGTCTGCAGCGCAATCACGTCGTATCGAACGTCCGCAGAAAGGTGGCCCGGTGCTCGTTGTCACGACCAATGACATTCCCGGTTGGGAAATCCAGCGGGTGTGCGGCGAAGTCTTCGGACTGACCGTTCGTTCCCGAAATGCCTTCTCCCAGATAGGCGCCGGATTCAAATCGATGTTCGGCGGCGAGTTGCAGGGCATGACCACGAACCTGGCCGAGAGCCGCAATGAGGCGATGGCCCGGCTGATGACCGAGGCCCGCAACAAGGGCGGCAACGCGATTATCGGGATGCGCTTCGACACCACCGAGCTCGGTGACGTATGGACCGAGATCTGCGCGTACGGCACTGCGGTGCAGGCGGTGCCGGTCACCGATGCCGCACGCTACACCGCGTCGCAGCTCGGTTATGGCGGCGCACCCCAGCCTCAGCAATAGCTGCGGGGCGCTCCGAGCCCCGCCGAGCGTGCCGTGACCATGGCTGTAGGTTCGGGGAGTGATAGTGGGGGCTTTTCTAGCCGAAGCGGCCGCTGCGGTGGATAACAAGCTCAACGTATCCGGCGGCGTTTTGTACCGATACTGGGTCGACACCGACCGGGCAGCACGGTTTCTGCTGGTGGTGTTGACCCAGACCGAAACCGACGACCCCCACCAGCGGATCGAAGTCGAGATCAGACCTCCTACCGATGACGAACCCCTGCTGATGGGATTCGAGCTGCCCGACGCCGCAACCACCGCCGAGGTCGGGTTCGCCATCTTCAACGTTGAGGTGAGCCTGCCCGTCGACGGCCGTTGGGTAATTGTGGTGACCGGAGGAGCGGGAGCGATCTCGCTTCCGTTGTTGATCAGCGGGTAAAACGGGCCCGGCTCGGCTAGATCCCAGTTATTCGCTTGTCCTGCAGGCCATCTTCTAACGCCGGACCGGGAATGGTTGGGTGTGGCATCGCTCAGCCCGGGTTGCCTGGTTCACCGTTGATCCCGTTATCGGAAGGCGCGCCACCCGCGCCCGTCCCGACGAGGCCTCCGAACCCACCGCCGCCGCCTTGGCCGCCGATGACACCGAACCCGCCGTCACCACCGTCGCCGCCGTCGCCGCCGAAGCCGCCTAGTTTGCCATCGCCGCCTATCCCTCCAACGCCACCGGTACCGCCGGAGCCACCAGTGCCGCTTCCGCTAGCGCTACCGCCGCCGCCGCCGTCACCGCCGGTGCCGCCACTGCCGCCGACCGTGAACAACCTGTCGCCCCGACCACCATTGCCGCCGGCCCCGCCGGCGCCTCCGACACCACCTACCCCGTCCTCGGTGGCACCTCCCAAGCCGCCGGAACCGCCCGCCCCGCCAACTCCACCATTTATGACGATGGTGCCGATAGCGGCATTGCCACCCTTGCCGCCGATACCACCGGCGCCGCCGACACCATCCCCGAATGCTTGACCACCGTTGCCACCGTTGCCACCGAGGCCGCCGCCCTCGCCCGCGCCGCCGGTGGCGTTTCCTCCGGCGCCTCCGGCCCCTCCTGCGCCTCCGGTGCCGTAGGTGCCAGTGGCGCCCGACGCTCCGCCGTCGGTACCGGCACCACCTGCCCCGCCCAGACCGCCCGAGCCGCCGTTGCCGCCGAGGCCGCCATTCGACGGGATGATGCCATCGCTACCCGCTCCGCCGGCCCCGCCGGCACCACCGGTGCCGCCCTTGCCACCGTCGCCGCCACCAACTCCATTCACGCCGGCTCCACCGGCACCACCCTTACCGCCATCGCCACCTTGGGAGCCGAAACCGCCGGTAGCTCCTGCCCCCACGCCATTTGCTCCCGACGCGCCGACACTGCCGTTCCCGCCGGCCCCGCCATCGCCGCCGTGGCCGGCATCGCCAGCGGCACTAGCGCCATTGACGCCGGCAAGTCCTGCGGCGCCGCCAGCCCCGCCATCGCCGCCGTTGATACGGAAACCGCTCGGGTGGATATGGCCATCGCCGCCGCGGCCACCCACTCCGCCGGCACCGCCGTCACCGTTACGTGCGCCGCTGCCCCCACCGGCGCCTCCATTCCCGCCGGCCCCGGCGTCGCCGCCAGCCCCGGGGCCAGGGACACCCGGGCTGGCGGTGCCGTTCGCGCCGGCCCCGCCATTGCCGCCGGCACCGTTAACACCACCGACGCCACCGGAGTCACCGCCGGCACCGCCCGCACCGGCGTGCCCGCCGTCACCAGCTGAACCCGCGATACCCGCACCGGCGCCCGCGGCACCACCAGCGCTGCCATCGCCGCCGGCTCCACCACCACCGGCCGTAGCCGCACTATCGCCACCGAGGCCGCCAACACCGCCCGCGCCACCGGCACCGCCGTCTCCGTTGACGCCAGTAGACCCGGCGCTGCCGCCAGCACCGCCAGCCCCGCCCATGCCGCCGTCGTAACCGAACAGGCCCGGTCCTTCGGCATTGCCGCCGGCGCCCCCGACGCCGCCATCGCCGCCGGCACCGCCGGCACCCGTGTTACCCGCACTGCCACCGCTGCCACCCGTGCCGGCCGCACCACCGGAACCGGCCGCACCACCGGCACCACCTGCGCCGCCGTCGCCGCCGTCCACGCTAGCGGGGACGCCGCTGGCCCCGGCACCACCCGTGCCGCCTGCGCCGCCTGCACCGCCAGCACCGCCGCTGCCGTTGACTCCGCCCGCAACACCATTGCCGCCGACGCCACCAGCTCCACTGGCACCCCCGGCCTTCCCGGCCGTGCCCGGGTCGCCCGAGACCACTCCTGCGCTGCCGTCGTCACCAGCGCCACCAGCACCCCCGGCGCCACCATCACCAGCGCTACCGGCCGCACCCGCAGCGCCTCCGGTGCCGCCGGTTCCCGCCGCGCCACCAGTTCCGGCGGCGCCACCAGTACCGCCGGTTCCGCCGTCACCGCCGGCCACACCGGCGCCGATACCACTGGCCCCGGCACCGCCGCCGCCACCGGCACCACCGTTGCCGCCAGCACCACCAGCACCGTTGACGCCGTTGAACGCGGCGCTGCCGCCGGCTCCGCCGGCACCACCAGCACCACCAGCCCACCCGGCCGTACCCGAGTCACCCGTGTTGACGCCTACGCCACCGTGGTCGCCGGCGCCACCAGCACCGCCGGCACCACCGGTACCCCAAGCTCCCGTGGTACCTCCGCCGCCTGGGAACCCTGCCGCACCGCCGGTCCCTCCGGCGCCACCGGCACCACCATCAATGCCAGCACCGATGCCGCTGCCCCCGGCCCCGCCAGCGCCTGCCGCGCCACCGTTTCCGCTGGCGCCACCGACGCCGTCAACACCTCCGGCGCCACCGCCACCGCCAGCCCCGCCATCGCCGCCGCGGGCACCGGCCGCGCCGCTGCCGTCGATACCGGCACCGCCGAACCCGCCAGCACCGCCGTCACCTGCGCTGCCACCCGTGCCGCCGGCGCCCACACCGAAGCCTGCGTTGCCGCCGTTACCGCCCGCGCCTCCGGCACCACCCACACCGGACGTGCTCGTGCTGGAGCCACCATCACCGCCACGGCCACCGCCACCACCAGCACCGCCGTCACCGTTGACACCGCCCACACCACCGGAGTCACCACCGGTTCCCCCGGCACCACCAGCGCCACCGATCCCGCCAGCCGCACCGGTGTTGAAGCCGCCACTGAGTCCCTCACCACCGGCACCACCGGCACCGGCGTGGCCACCATCACCACCGAGACCCGCAGCCCCGACACCGCCACCCGCGGCGCCACCCGCACCGCCATCACCACCGGAGCCCGCCACGGTCGCACTAGCGCCACCGGCCCCACCCGCAGCCCCGGCACCCCCATCATCACCGGAGCCATTAACACCGCCGGCCCCGGCACTACCCCCAACGCCACCAGCACCACCGGAGCCACCAGCAAAACCGGCCTGGCCCGCCAGGCTGGCATCACTACCCGCACCACCAGCGCCACCAGCACCGCCAACACCGGCACCCGCGGTCTGCCCGGCGTTACCCCACAGCCATCCACCGGAGCCTCCGGAACCCCCGGCACCGGCGGCACCACCGGCGCCGCCATCGCCACCAGCACCGCCCGCCATATCGAAGCCCACACCGCTGGCCCCGGCACCTCCGCCGCCGCCTAGCCCGCCCGAAGCGCCCTCGCCACCGACCCCGCCGGCGCCGAACAACAACGATCGGCTCGCACCCCCGACACCACCAGCACCACCCGCGCCACCGACACCGCCAATACCTCCCGTGCCTCCTGGAGTACCGCTGTCGACGCCAGCTGCCCCACCACCACCGACCCCGCCCGCACCGCCGGCTCCGCCGGTGCCAAACAACAACGAACGCGCCACACCCCCGGCGCCACCAGCACCACCATGCCCGCCGATGCCACCGGCGCCGGCACCCACGCCCCCAGCACCACCCACACCACCGGAGCCACCCGCACCCCACAACCAGCCACCACTGCCCCCGGCCCCACCAGACCCGCCGGTCATACCCGCAGCACCGACGCCACCGGCACCACCCACGCCACCGGTGCCGATAAGACCCGCGGAACCACCGGCTCCACCGTTGGCTCCGGCCGCCCCCGACCCACCATTTCCGCCGTTGCCCCACAAGATCCCGCCGGCCCCACCGGCCTGCCCAGTGCCCGCGACCCCATCAACTCCATTACCGATCAACGGACGGCCGAACAACGCCATACTCGGCGCATTGACCACCCCCAGCGCCTGCTGTTCGAGCTCCTGCAACGGCCACATATTCAGCGCCTCGGCCTGCCCATAGGCGCTCCCGCCCGCGGTCAGCGCCCGCACGAAGTCGTCGTGGAGCAACGCCACCCGAGCACCCATCGCCTGGTACTCCCGACCGAAACCACCAAACAATTCCGCAATCGCGGCCGACACCTCATCACCGGCAGCCGGCAACACCCCCACCGTGGCACCGGCCGCCGCCAGATTGGCCTCCCGAAGCCCCGCACCCAGACCCGCCAAATCCCGAGCAGCCGCCTCCAACAGACCCGGACCCACCGAAACAAACGACATCACACCACTCCTCTGCGATAGGCGGGCACCATCGGAAAAATGGGCTAAACCGCTCGTCACCCATCGGCTCCAGTGCCGATTCCCGCGTATCGTAAGTAGCGATGTGGCGAAATATATTGCCACACAGGTTATTTGAAACAAATCTGTCTAGTACGTGAAACCAATGTCTCGAACGGGAAGGCGCCGCCTCAAAACGGCTCTAGGCCGAGACCACACGTTGAAGGGACGCGACACCCGCCACTGGAGGGAGCAGTGGCTGGAGAGTTCTATGGTCGACCCGGTGCGTCACCGTTCGCGCGACCACGATGGCCACGGAGCTGTGATGCTGCCCGGCCTTGGTCCGCTCGTCGAAGATTGCGCGCCAATCCACGCCAAGAACAAAAACCCCGGCCGACGGCCGGGGAATCTGTAGCCGATGACGCGACCCGTGGTGTCACCCACGGGTCGACTCATCGCTTGGCGGTGGCGGAGGGATTTGAACCCTCGGACGGTTTTAGCCGTCACACGCTTTCGAGGCGTGCTCCTTAGGCCGCTCGGACACGCCACCGCCGAGCAGCTTACCGAACCGATGGCCCGTCACCCCAATCGCTGGCGGCCGAAGAACTCTTCCAGGGGCGCAGCGCACTCCTGTGCGAGGACACCACCGCGCACTTGCGGGCGGTGATTAAGCCGACGATCGCGCACCACATCCCACAAGGAACCGACCGCGCCAGTCTTGGGTTCCCACGCACCGAACACCAAACGAGCCACCCGCGCCAGCACCAGAGCACCCGCACACATGGTGCACGGTTCGACCGTTACCGCCAGCGCGGCGCCTTCGAGCCGCCACCCATCCCCGAGCACTCGCGCCGCCGCCCGCAACGCCAGGATCTCGGCGTGGGCGGTCGGATCGCCGAGTTCCTCGCGGGCGTTTACCGCGCGGGCGAGTTCGGTCCCGTCAGCGGAGATCACCACCGCACCGATGGGTACGTCGCGCGGACCGGCCGTCGCTGCTGCCGCCAGGGCGGCGCGGACCAGATCTTCGTCCGCGATCACCGACCGAGGCGGTCGATTATCGCCGACAGCTGCTCCGCGAAGCCCATTTCCCGGGCGATGCGGCCGAGTTGTTCGTCGGCGTAGAGGTCAGTCTCGTCGAGGATGACCCCCAGCACGGCCTCGGGCAGGCCGATATCTGCCAGCAGGCCCAAATCGCCTTCCTCGAACGGGTCGGCATCCTCGAGGTCCTCGGGATCTATTTCAGAGTCCAGGCTGTCTAGGACTTCAGCCGCGATGTCGTAGTCAAGTGCCGCGGTGGCGTCCGACAACAGCAGCCGTGTCCCTGAAGGCGCCGGACGCAGGATGACAAAGAACTCGTCATCGATGTCCAGGAGCCCGAAGACAGCTCCCGAGCTGCGCAATTCCCGCAGCTCGGTTTCGGCCTCCGACAGCGTGGCCAAGGCCTTCGGACTCATCGCGGCGCAACGCCATTTGCCTTCTTCACGAACCACGGCAACGCCGAAACCGTCCGGCGTTTCCGCGGACGGGCCTTTCGCTGCGGCCCGTTGTGCTCCCATGGGCGCTTACGGTAGTCGCTGGCCAGGTTTGTGACCAGATGACCCTTGACCAGCGCCGCTGGGCAAGCGCGGCGGCGGACACGCACAAGCAATACAAGTGTGCCAACCTTGGGACTGTGCAGACGACACCCGTGTGTGTACTCGGGCTGGGCTTGATCGGTGGTTCCATCATGCGGGCCACCGCTGCAGCAGATCGTGTGGTCTTCGGCTACAACCGGTCGGTGGAAGGCGCCAACGGCGCCCAGTCGGACGGATTTGAGGCCACCACCGATCTCGCCGAAACACTGGCCCGGGCCGCCGACACCACCGCATTGATTGTGCTGGCCGTTCCTATGCCGGCGTTGCCGAGCATGCTGACCCACATCCGCGAGTTGGCCCCTAACTGCCCGCTGACCGACGTGACCAGCGTCAAGACCGCCGTCTTGGAGGAAGTCACCGAGGCCGGTCTGCGCGAGCGCTTCGTCGGCGGTCACCCGATGACCGGCACCGCACACTCCGGTTGGGGGGCTGGTCACGGCGCCCTATTCACGCGGGCACCCTGGGTCGTCAGCGTCGACGACCACGTGGATCCCGTGGTGTGGTCGATGGTGATGCAGCTGGCGCTGGACTGCGGAGCGGTGGTCGTGCCGGCCAAGTCCGACGAGCACGACGCGGCCGCGGCGGCGATCTCACACCTGCCCCACCTGCTCGCCGAGGCACTGGCGGTCGCCGCCGCCGAAGTCCCCCTGGCTTTTGCTCTGGCCGCGGGTTCGTTCCGGGACGCCACCCGCGTTGCCGGCACCGCTCCCGACCTGGTTCGGGCGATGTGCGAGGCCAACACCGGACAGTTGGTGCCGGCTGCGGACCGAATCATCGAATTGCTCAACCGCGCACGCGATTCGTTGGCCTGCAATGGCTCGGTGGCCGACCTGGTCGACGCGGGCAACGCCGCGCGCACCCGCTACGAGAGCTTCCCGCGCTCCGACATCTCCACGGTGACGATCGGCGAGCCGCGCTGGCGCGAACGACTGGCGGCGGCCGGCCGGGCGGGCGGCGTGATCAAATCCGCTCTGCCAAGCCTGGATAGTCCAGGATGAAACCTTCATCGTCGACGGTCACGGTGGTATCGGCGACCGGGGAGCGCAACTTGATGCCATCCAGGCGGCCCTCACTGCTGTAGCTCACGGTGGCCGCGTCGACACTCATCTCCGGCACGTTGACGTAGACCATCGGCAAGGTGATCATCTCCGCACGCTCGTGGATTCCGAGGCGCCGGATCGGCAGCGCGTTGAAGAACGGGCTGAACACCAGGTCGATGTCCAGCGCGCCGTTGTACCCCGCTCGGCTCTCACCCTGGTGGTCGGTGACCAACCACATGTTCTCTTCGTCCCGGGCGATCGCGAGCTGACGTTCCCGCTCGGCCAGCGTGACGGTCAGTCCGAACCGCTTGGTGGCGCCGGTCTCGTCGGTCTGCAGATCGTAGAAAGCGCCGAATGCGGGATTGCTGGCGGTAGCGGCCGCCACAATGCGGCCATTTGCCCTGATCCGCTTGCCGGACACCTGAATTCGTACCGATTCCATGCGCGAGACGTCTTGAGCACGCCACGTCAACATAGCCGTCCAGAGGCGCCGAGCCGGATCAGAGGAAACTGAGTTCACATCTCTACCGTAGGACGTGTGAACCAACCGCGGCGGAATTGGGACTAACTGCAACGTCAATTCGGTCATCTGGCTGGTGCCAGAACCTGCTCACGCGGCCGGTACCGGGCACCGACGCCCATCCCGCCAACGCCAGCAGCCCGTCCAAAGACAGCGCCAGCGCCGCCACCATCAGCGCACCGACCAAGGCGATATGGAACTGACGTTCCTTGATCCCATCGATCAGGTAGCGGCCCAGCCCGCCCAGGCTGGCGTAGGCAGCCACCGTCGCGGTGGCAACCACCTGCAGCGTCGCGCTGCGCAACCCGCCGAGTATCAGTGGCAGGGCGTTGGGCATCTCGACGCGCAACACCACCTGGGCCTCGGTCATCCCCATCGCACGGGCGGCATCGACCACCAGCGGGTCGACGCTGGCGATGCCCGCGTAGGTGCCGGCAAGTAGCGGCGGCATGCCCAACAGCATCAGCGCGACTATCGGCGGCCCCAGACCCAGCCCGAACAACAGCACACCGAGCAGCAACACGCCCAGCGTCGGCAAGGCGCGCAGCCCGTTGACCGCGCTCACCACCAGCAACTGACCACGGCCGGTGTGGCCGATGATCAACCCAATCGGTATGGCAACCAGTGCCGACGCCGTCACGGCCAGCGCGGTGTATTCCAGGTGCTCGGCGGTACGGTGGGCCAGGCCGGCCGATCCGGTCCAATTTGCGGCGGTGGACAAGTAGGACAGCGCCTGTTGCAGGAAGTTCATCGAGCCCCACCCACGATCGGAGATCTGAACCGACGCCGGCCACGCGAGCTGCGCTCCCACGGCGTGGCCAACCTGCCGGCCACGTTGAGCACCATGTCGATCAGAATGGCCAGGACAAACATCACGGTGATGCCGGCCACGATCTGGTCACTCTTGTCCATCAGGTAACCCGCGGTGAACCAGGTGCCCAGACCGCCGATGCCGATCACCGCCCCCACCGAAACCATCGCGATATTGGTCACGACGACCACCCGCAGGCCGGATACCAGCACCGGAATTGACAGCGGCAGTTCGACTTTCAGCATTCGCGCAATCGGCGAATAGCCGACCGCCACGGCGGCATCCCGGACCTGCGCGGGCACCGCATCCAGGGCCTCCAGCACCGCACGCACCAGCAGGGCGGTGGTGTAGGCCGACAGCGCGATGATCACGTTCGCCTCTTGCAGGATCCGCGTCTTGATGATCAGCGGCAACACCACGAACAGCGCGAGCGACGGGATGGTGAAGACCACGCTGGCGGTTGCCGTCGTCAACCGACGAAGCGTCGGTGCGTGCTGCACGAACAAGCCCAGCGGGATCGCGATCGCCGTACCGATCAGCACCGGAATCAACGACAGCCGCAGATGGACCATGGTCAGCGCCCAGGCGGTGCCGAGGTGGGTCATCAAGTAATGCATACCCGGGCCTTATCGCCGGCTTTTCAACGCGGACAGCACGTCATCGGCCAGCACTCCACCGATGACCTTGCCGCCGTCGTCGACGGCCACACCCATGGATGACGGCGACGACAGCGCGGCATCCAGCGCCTGGCTAAGGTTGCCGTTCGGCCGGAACACCGCCCCGACCACGGTCATGGCGTCCGGCAAGGTCGCACCATCGCGATGGCGGCGCAATCCGTCGGCGTCAATCCAGCCCACCGGGACGTCATCGTCGCTGACCACCAGCGCCCAGCCATCGGGCGGTTGCGACCGCCCCAGACTGCTCACACAGATCCGCTCGAGGTTATGCAGCTCGAGCCCCGCCCCATCGAAGAGTTGCAGCAACCGGTAGCCACGGCCCAAGCCAATGAATTTCGACACGAACTCATTGGCCGGGCGGGCCAGCAGCCGGGCGGGCTGGTCACATTGCTGCAACCGACCGCCCGGCGCGAACACCGCCACCACCTCACCGAGTTTGAACGCCTCGTCGATGTCGTGCGTGACGAAAACGATGGTCTTGTGTAGATCGCTTTGCAGACGCAGGATTTCGTTCTGCAGGTCATGGCGTACCACCGGGTCGACAGCAGAGAAGGCCTCGTCCATCAACAGGATCGGCGGGTCAGCCGCCGGCGCCCGCGCCAGCCCGACCCGCTGTTGTTCGCCACCGGAGAGTTGGGCCGGATAACGGCTGGCCACCTTGGGGTTCAGACCAGGGCTCCGGCGTTGTTGATTAGCGGGCTTGTGAGCTGGGGAATTGTGGATTGAGGAGGTCTAGGCGGCGGTTGGCGGTCAAAGCGGTGATCCGGCAGGCTTCGGCGATGTTGTCGGCGCCGTTGAGGCGGTGCAGATTGATCGCGGTGTTGCGTAGCGTTGCTAGGACCTGTGCGCCGTTTCCGGTATGTGCCCTTTGACGGTCTTCGTCGAAGGTGACGTCGCGTATCCAGTGCAGGCTGTTCTCGATTCCCCAGTGTTGACGCATCCAGGTCATGATCGCGGTAGGGCGGGCGTGCTCGAACGGCAGGCTGCAGATGGCATAGACCACCTCCACGCTGCGCTGGTCGGTGGCGGTGATCAAGCGTTCACGAGTGATCCGGATGATTTGTTTTGCGTAGGGGAAGCCGATTCCTCGTGCAGCGGTGATGATTTGCAGGGTGCGGGTCTCGACACGGCCGTGGCCGCGGGAGTCGTCGGTAGCGGCTGCGGGCACCTCGGCCCAGGGCAGCGCGGTGATACGCGCAAATATTTTGGCTTGGTTGGACTTGACGATCATCAGGTAGTGCGACTTCAAGGTGGCGCAGATCAACTTCGCGGTGACGACCTGGGTATGCATCGCATCCACGGTGACCAGCCACCGCAAGCTACCCGGCAGCAGCGTGAGCAGGGCACGTACGCAGGGAATTTCATTGCTTTTCTCGGCGACAGCGAGTTGACCGAGCACCAATCGGGCACGGTGGGCGAACACCGACACGAGATGCGTGGCTGTCGCTTTGGCGCGTAAAGCACCACGCAGCATCTTGCCGTCCAACGCGATCGGCACCAATCCACTGGGGTCGCTGCTGGCCACGTGTGCAGTGAAGTAACTGCCCATCCTGGCGTTGAGGTCGGCGGGGTCTAGCCGAGACAAAACAGCGCGGAAGGTCTTCTCACTGGGCCGCCGGAACCGGACCCCTAATTGGGCCAACACATCATCGGGAGCGGTGGCCGCCCATGTGGCAAAACCAGCATAGCCGCGCATCCCCGCGGCAGTGGCCAGAACCGCGATCGCCAACAAAGCCATCAGCGAATACCTCCGACCGCGTGGGTCCCTCAGGTCTGGCACCGAGGCCAACACATCGAGAAACTCCGATCCGATGAACTCGCTGCGCTCACCAGGACTCCAGCGGTCGAACACCTCTGGAACCGACGACACAGGCAATACTGAAACGGTAGGCACGGGCAACTCCAGACCAACGACGAACAGTAACCAACTCGATCGTTCTCCAGATAGCCCGTGCCTACACTCCGGCCCCAATAGCGCGGCACCAAAGATCATCAACCCAGCTCACAAGCCTGCTAATCAACAACGCCGGAGGCCTGGGTTGCTTTTGCTGCCGATTTCTGCGACGGATGGTTGTCGCAATATCGTCAGAACCGGTCAGAACGTTCGGGCATGAGTGATGAATTGTCGGGCGGAGAGCCGACGAAGTACGGTGCCGACAGTGATGAATTCCGGCATCCAGCGCAGGCGCGTCCCGTCGCAGACGGGGGCCTCTAGCAGGATGTTTACTGACCGAGCCGGATGGCGGCCAGCGCGCAACGATGAATTGCCTGGCCAAATTGATGAATTAAACTGCGATGTTGGTGAATTTCACCGATGGCCATTAATAATCTTCAGGTATTTCACAGTCGAAATCGTTGAGCTAATGCGCCGGATAATGATATTCGGTTATTCCTAACCGGTGCAGAGACCCGGAACAGTGCAACCGCGATCGGCGAGCTATCGCGCAAGCGCCTGACTCGAGTGTCTGCGCGAGCCCGCTTGACCACGCCCGTGGAAGCGGGCGCCAACGTACCAACAAGAAGATCCTCGGCATCACCAACGTCTTCGCCGCCGAACATGAGTCGACGGTGAGGAGGGCGACATGAACCACATGAACCAGCTGATCGCCGCGGCGACCGGATGCGTCCAGCCCAGCGTCCCCGGCACACCAGGCGCCCGGCCCGCGACACCAGACCCCAACCCGGCCAGCACCCCCGGCGTCATCGAGTGAGATGGCCGTGCTCGGCCGGCAGTTTGACCCGCATTGTGAAAAGGAGAAGGTGATCGCCCATGGCGGAGATGAAGACCGATGCCGCGACCCTGACCGGTCAGGCCCGTCAGTTCGAACGGATCGCTGATGACCTGAAAGCCTCGATCCGGCGGGTGGAGACAAACGCGGCCGGGTTGCTGCTGGCCTGGCGCGGTGATGCCGGCCATGCCGCCCAGGCTGCGATTGCGCTGTATCACCAGGCGGCCACCCAGCAGGTCAAGAAACTCAATGAAATCTCGACAAAGATCTGGACTGCCGCGCAGGACTACACCGACACCGATGACCACGAAACCGGCTTGCTGTCAAACCAAATGAACTTCTAGTCCCCTCCTGAGCATCAGAAACGGAACAGCGACATGGCAGTACTGCACTACAACTTCGCCGCCATCGAGATCGGGGTTGCCGAAATCCAGGCCGAGGTCATCAAAACCCAAAAGCACCTCCACGACGCCAACCAGGTTCTTTCCACCCTGACCGAGGTGTGGGGTGGCAGCGGCTCTGAGGCCTACCAACAGGTCCAACAGCAATGGGATAGCGCCTCTGCTGACCTCAACGCCGCGCTGCAGGCCCTCGCGCGCGCCATCCACCAGTCCAACCAAGAAATGCTGACCACCGAAACAGGCCTCGCGGCCCTGTTCGCCTAGCCCACCAACAGCCAATGACAAACACACGCACAAGGATCCGCGAATGACGACATCGAAGAACCCAGTCACTGTCGATGCCCCTGTCCTGGCGGCTGCCGGGGACGCGCTGCGGGGCCTCTCGTTTCCGTCACCGCCGAAGCCGCCGATCGGGCTGGAAATGGACTACGCGGTGATCGCGGCCAATGAGGTGCTGCCGCACATCTACTTCGCGGTGAAGGACGTGCTCAACACCGCTCAATCCACCCTGCACCAGTTGGGCTCCAACATCGTCACCGCGGCCAACACCTATACGAACACCGACAAAACGCTGGGTGAGCAGCTCAGCCAGTACAAGTTCCAACCGCCGGCGGCCGCGAATCCGGCGCCGGCGGGTACTGGCGTCGAGGACTGACGCAAACATGACGAGACGTCCAGATGTGCAGGTGGCGCCCAAAGGCCTGACGCCGAAAGGCGCCGAGTTGGAGGTGCAGAGCGCGGCGGAAGTCCTGACCCTTTCGGGCGACACGTGGCGGACCTCCTGTACGGGCGGAAGCCAGGCGCCGCAACAACTTGCGCAGGGTTTCGAGCGGGCGGCCAAGAACCATCGGGGCACCGACCGAGCGGCCCGGGTCTGGCGTGCGTACCTGCAAGAGGTGCTGGAATCCGCCGACCCGCAGATGCCAGCCGAGCTCGATGAGCGGCTGGCTCGAGCGCTGCCGCACTTGCACGGCATTCTGTCGGCCCTGGCCGACGTGATCGATGAGGGTTTTCAGATCGTGAGAGGTGGCTAGGCGATGCCGCAGATAATCAAGAAACCGGACACTCCCAACTCGGAGGCGATGCTCGAACCGAACGGGTGGCCGAACGTCTACGAGCTCGACCTGATCAACCAGGCCCGTGATTACTTCATGGCACACAAGCAACTGAGCGAAGTGCACTCGGCTTGTCTCAAGCAGATGAGCGAGATGTTCACCAAAGATGTCTGGTCGGGAGATGCCGCTGAGGCCGCCCACGCCAAGCTCAGCGACTTCAGCTCGCGGCTGGAAACCGTGGTCAAACAGCTGTTGGGCGTATACATCTGGTACGGCGACATGGCCGCGCTGCTCATGACGGTCAAGAAGCGAATCTGCATGCTCGTCATAGAGACTGAAGCGGAGGTGGACGAACTCGAGGCGTCCGCGGAGGAAAACCCCGCAGCGCCCCTTCAGATCATGGCGCTGCTCGCTGAGGCCAACGCGTCGAACACCGCCATGGTGGTTACCGTCGCAACGGCGCTGCAGACGGGCTTGGGATTGATCCCGGAGGACATGTTCCCGGCGATCGATATGAACTCACCCGCGGATTACCTCCCCGATCTCGACCCGCCGCTACCGCCGCTACCCGCGCCGATCTCCAACAACATCCCCAAGCCGATAAAGCCACTACTGGGCCAGCAAGAACAGGCTTCGGACTCGACGTCATCGGACACCGTGCAACCCACGTCGGGGAGCACGCCGGCAGCCACCTCGGTGCCGACTTCGGGTGCGACGGCCGCGTTGAGCCCGCTGTCGAGTCTGAGTTCACTGTCGTCTCTGGCGTCGATGTCGGGTGCGGGAATGTCGGGATCCTCGGCGGCCGCCCCTCAAGGTCCGCCTTCCTCGGAGCCGGACACGTCGGCAGCCGAGCCGGCCGCTGCACCGGTGCCCACCGGTGGGGGTGGCGCGCACCCGGGTGGACAAGGGATCCGGCCCCAGTTCTTGGGGCCGGAGGTCGGGGCGAGTTCCCCAGTACCGCAGGCTGATCCGGCGGCCGCCGCGTCGGGCGCTTCGTCAGCCTCGGCGGCACCGACGACATCGATTGCGTCGGGGGGTGCCGCCGCGGGGCCGGGCGTGCGTTCGAGTGCTCCGGTAGCCGGCACCCGATCGGGTCGAACGCCCACCACGCCGGCAGCAGACAAGTCAGCGGGCAAGGCCCCGGTGCACGCCCGATCCACTGCGGATGGGGACTTCGCCGGCACCGCCGAGACGATGGATGCTGATGCGCTGGTGGCGATTCCGGTGGCCGCCGCGCTGGCGGAACGTGATGCGATCGCTGCGGCCTCGACGCCACGCACCAGCGAGGCGCCCGATCCATTGGCCCTGGCCCGACGCATCGCCGCGGCGCTGAACGCACCCGATGTCGGCGGCACCGATGAATTCGGGTTCTTCTGGGTCACCGCTGTGACCGCCGACGGTGAGATCGTGGTGGCCAACAGCTACGGGCTGGCCTACATCCCCGACGGGGTGCACCTGCCGGCAGCGGTGCACATGGCCAGCAGCGACCGGGGGATCGCCGCCAGCGAGCGGGCCCGCTGGGCCACCTACCCGGTGATGGCCGTGCAGGGCTGGGCCGCCCATCACAACGCCACGCTGCGCGCGATCATCGCCACCGAAGAACAGCTGGCCAACTGCGATCCCGGCGTGCCGAAGATTCTGCTGCAACCCGACGAGATCCCCGACACCGGCCAGATGAGCGGTCGAACTCGGCTGGAAGTGGTGGACCCACGCGCGGCCAAGCGCCTGGCCGCGACCGTTGATGCGCGTCTGATCGACTTGTTACCCGCCGCACCGGCGGATGCCAATGCGCCGGTCGATCGACGCCACAGGTTGTGGTTCGAGGTACTCAAACCCATGGGCAGCGAGTGCGCGGGCCGCGAGATTGCGCGCGTGGCCGAGTTCTACAACTACGCGGCCCACAGCCAAGAGATTCTGCTTTGGCGGGCACACAACGCCGTCGACGCCGACGCCCAGCGCGCTGCGGTGACCGACTGGCTGTACTGGCTGTACATCACCGCGCAACTCGACAGCGCACAAGCAATCGCTGCCTGATGGGGGTCGGCTGCTCACGCCCTGGCCGAGCCGGCACTCGGCCAGGGCGTGAGTGGGCAAGGTGGTCCCTCGGGGCGCAGCTGACCGCGTCAACCATCGGAGGTAGCTAAGCGATGCCCATCCCAAGACCGACCACTGCCGACGCCCCGGCGATGCTCGAACCTGACGGATGGCCCGGCATCGAGGAAGACCTCGTGTCGGACCTGGCGGTGATGTTGCGCCGCACGTGCGCGCAGCTCGAAGACGTGGGGGAGGCGTGCTGGGAGGCGGGGGCGCTGTTTGAGGATGGTCGTTGGCAGGGCCCGGCCGGCGCCGCAGCCGCTGTGAGGTTCGAGGAAATCCTGGAACAGATGAGGTCCGTGCTGGCCGCTATCGCACTTGTCACCGACTGGCACTTCGACGTGTGCGAATTCGCCACGGAGGTCAAGGAGGATATCTTCGCCGGCGTCCTCAGCACTCAAGCGCTGATCGAGGCGACACGGGAGGCCCAACCCGAAGCGGTCCCGCCGTTGATCGCGGCGCAGCATGTGAGCAACATCTTGAAGGTCAGCGGGCTCGGCCTGCACATTGGGGCCGACGGCACGGTGCTGCTGGCCGAGATCTGAGCGGCACAGATCAAGATCGCCAACGGGATCCGCACACCAGGTCCCTACCAAGTCCGAAGAGCCGGTCAACGCCGGACCGGATTGGTCAGCTGGCGCGCGTTCGCCCGGCCGGGGTGACCTACCTCCCGGCTGCATCGGCCTCTTGGTAGGCGCGGGCCGCGGCAGCCATATCATTCGACAGCTGGAAAAGATCCTTTTGGATAGCCAGCAGCCTCGCGTTCAACGTTCCCAACATGGCCGGCGAAAGCCGATTGAAATGCACTGATGCCGGATCAGTTCCGATCGCAAGGACTCCCGGCGGAATCCTCGGAAAGTCAGCTGCGGTACTGATCGCGAACAGCTCACCCGCCGCAGTCCGCAGGCTGGGGATACTGACGGTCAGAGGGGAGGTCATTGCTGGATCCCTTTGGTTGTCTTCGGCGTTGGGCGTTGGTAGGTGGAGTGATTGACCGCTGCCGGCTTGGCTGGTTAGTAGTCGAGTGCTTCGCGTAGTGCGGCAGCACTACGCGCCGTCGCACTACGCGAAGCACTGGGCTACTGAGCGGCCAAGATGGCAATCCGCTATGGGTTAGATCTCAATATCCCCACTGTCAACGATCGTTGAATACACTGGTTGGCATGCCCGTGAAGACGCGAGACGCAACCGCCACCCGGTCAGCGATCCTGGATGCTGCACAGTCCCAGTTCGGGGAGAACGGGTTCGAGCGAACAACCATCCGATCGGTGGCCAAGGCCGCCGGGGTCGATCCGGCGCTGGTCATGCACTACTTCGGCAGCAAGGCGGGGCTCTTCACGGCAGCCACCCGATTCGACATCAAATTCCCGGATCTCTCGGGCATCCCAATGGACCGCATCGCCGACGCGCTGCTGCCCAATTTCCTCAGGGTGTGGGGGCCCAGGGGGGCATTCCTCCCGCTACTGCGCGCGGCCGCGACCAACCGTGACGCGGCGGACGCGCTGGTCGAGGTGTTCGTCGACCGGGTCGGCCCAGCGCTATCGGCGATCGTGCCGGACCGGGGGCCCGAACGCGCCGCGCTGGTGGCAGCGCAAATGGTCGGTGTGGCGACGGCCCGCTACGTAATCGGCCTCCCGCCGTTGCTGCACATGGACGACGAGGAACTCATCAGATGGCTGCGGCCGGTGATCGTGCATTACCTGACCGACCCCGCGCCGTGACGACCGTTTCCGGATCCGAACTTGCCCGAGCCGGCTTCCCCGTTGCGCTGCCGGTGGGCTATTCGAGCGCGGCGCTGGCGGCGTGGGTGCCGGCTCGACGCCCGGAAAACACGCAATCTGCGATGGACAGCCCGCTGACATAGGAGTTGGAGCAGATGCCGGTTGCCGTGCGAGCCGCACCGAACAAACCGGGAATCGCCGCACCGGATGCGTCGAGCACGGCTCCGGTCTGTTCATCGACCTTGATCCCGCCGAGGGTCAGCATCGGGGTGGGGTTGAGCAGGCTGGGCCGAACCGAGATGTTCAGCAGGGTGAAAGGAGCGCGGGCTACTCGGCGCACAAATTCCGCGGGCTTACCGGCGGGGTCTGTCGCTGCGGCGTCGATTGCGTTGTTGTGCGCGTCGACGGTGGCCTGCAGGCCGTCGGGATCGACGCCCGCCTTGCGCGCCACGTCGGCCAGCGTCTCGGCCCTCACCGAATCGGCGACCATCAATGCCGCGGCTTGAGCGCGCTGAAACCACAACGGCTGCTTGAGCATCTGGCGCCGAGCTTCATTCATCAAGTCCGCATCGGTGACCAGCCATGCCCTGGCGTTGTGATCTTGCACCAAGGCTTTGCCGACCGCAGCGCCGTACCGACTCTCGTCGATGACGCGTTGACCTTGCTGGTCGACCATGACGGTGCTGATGAATGCGCTCGGTGGCGTGATGAAGCGCCATGCCGAGACGTTGTCCATCCGTTCGGTGACCGCTCCCACGCTCTGTGCCAGCGCAATACCGCTGTCATCATCACCGCTGGTGCCGAGTTGAAGCCCGGTCACGTAGCGCGGGGCATACCGTTTGATCCATTCGCTGTTGGCGATGAAGCCACCGGCACACACGATCACCCCTCGGCGTGCCCGGATCTGAACCGCGCGGGCGTAGCGTCGCTCAAGGGCACGCAGGCGGCGCTCCATCAAGTTTCGCAGCGGCGGATAGTAGATCCCGGGCTTGGTGGACACCGCCGCTAACGCGGCATACGCCCGCCGAATGCGGGGTGGCGCATCGTGCATCGTCATCGCTTCGACTCCGGTCACCCGACCCGTCGAGTCCTGCAGCAGCTTTGTCACCTTGGTGTGGGGGTAGAACTGAACACCAAGGGAGAGTGCGGCTTTGGCCAGTGGCGCATATAGCTGCTTGCCCGAGGTGCCTTTTCCCTTGACTCGGTGTCCGCGCTGGACGGGCGGAGTGTGGCTGCGAAACGCCCCGGAATTCTCGCTACCCGAGTGGTAGAGGTAGTAGTGATTATTCGGAAACGAGGTTTTGTAGGGACAAACGGTGGAGTCGAAAGGCACGCCGTAGTTGCTCAGCCAGTCGATCATTTCGGGGCTACCGCGCACGAATGATTCCAGGGTCGACTCGCTGACTGCATCTGCGACTTCGAGGCGGAGATAGGTCAGCATCTGTTCGAAGCTGTCGCGCACACCGGCTTGCTGCTGGACCGCCGTACCACCGCCGGCATAGATGATGCCGCCCGATATCGCTGTTGCGCCACCACCATTAGCCCGATCCAGCGCCACCACCTGCACGCCCTGTTCGCGTGCCGTGATGGCCGCGGACACACCTGCCGCGCCAAAACCGATCACGACTACGTCGGTGGATTCGACAATGTGCTCCGGTGTGTCATCAGCCATGCGGCTACCCCAATCAGTCTTCGCTTGCCGGCGCGGGTGACTGTAACAGGTGCCAATGCGCGGCGAAGGGGATCGAGGCGGGCTGCACCGGCGGCATGGGGAGCGACCGAAACGTCCTCAGCACTCGACGATGTTGACAGCGACGTTGATGGCCAGGCCGCCGGCCGAGGTCTCCTTGTACTTGGCGTGCATGTCGGCGCCGGTAGCCCGCATGGTGTCGATCACCTGGTCAAGGGTCACGCGGTGGAAACCGTCACCCCGCAGCGCCATTCGGGCGGCGTTGATGGCCTTACCCGCGGAGATCGCGTTGCGCTCGATGCAGGGGATCTGCACCAGCCCGGCGATGGGATCGCAGGTCAGGCCAAGGCTGTGTTCCATGGCAATCTCGGCGGCGTTCTCCACTTGCCGCGGCGTGCCACCGAGGACCTCTGCCAGTCCGGCGGCGGCCATCGCGGCCGCGGAGCCGACTTCGCCCTGACAGCCCACCTCGGCCCCGGAAATCGACGCCCGCTCCTTGAATAGGGATCCGATGGCGCCCGCGGTCAGCAGAAAACGAACCGTGGCGTCGTCGGAGTCCGCGGTACCGGCCCGTGTGTAGTGGGCGGCGTAATGCAGGACGGCGGGCACAATGCCGGCCGCACCGTTTGTTGGCGCCGTGACGACGCGGCCGCCGGAAGCGTTCTCCTCATTGACGGCCAGCGCAACCAGGTTGACCCAATCCTCGGCGAATTCGGGTTTGCGGTTCGGGTCTTCGGCGTTCAAGCGCTCATACCAGCTCTTCGCGCGACGCCGCACCTGCAGGCTGCCAGGGAGTAAACCGTCGCGCGAAATGCTCTGCTGTTCGCACTCCACCATGACGTCGCGTAGGTGCAGCAGACCGCTTCGGACGTCTTGTGCACTGCGACAGCATGATTCGTTGCGTAGCGCCACCTCGCTGATCGAGATGCCGAATTGGTCGCAGATGTCGAGCAACTCCTGGCCCGAGGAGTACGGCAGGGGGGTGCGACATGAATGGCGGTCGTCGCTGTGATCGGAACCCGCTGTGACGATAAAGCCGCCGCCGACAGAGAAGTAGGTCTCGGTGGCCAGCACCCGCCCGCCGGAATCGGTGGCGGTCAGCGTCATCCCGTTGGGGTGGGTGGGCAAGACGACGTCGGGATGCAGCTTGACGTCCCCCTCGGTAAGGGGGACCGCCACGGTGCCGTCGATCCGGGTGACTCCGGACTCGGCGATTTCGGCGAGCCGGCGCTCCTTGGCTTCGCTGCTGATCGCCTCGGGCTGAAAGCCTTCCAGGCCGAGTAGCACCGCGGACATGGTGCCGTGGCCCGCGCCGGTGGCCGCGAGTGAGCCGAAGAGATCGATTTGTACCGCGGCGACGGCATCGCGCTGCCCCGCGCTGCGCAGCGCAGCGATGAATTCGTTGGCCGCGCGCATCGGGCCCACGGTGTGGGAACTGGAGGGCCCGATGCCCACGGTGAAGAGTTCGAAAACGCTGATCGTCATGGCTTGTGCAGTTCCGGGTACAGCGGATAGCGCGCGGCGAGCTCCTGGACCTGCTTGCGCAGCTCACCCAGCTGGTCGTCGTCAGCAGCGGTCAGCGCCGCCGCGACGATGTCGGCTACGGCACCGAAGTCATCGTGGGAGAAGCCGCGCGAGGCCAGCGCGGGGGTGCCGATGCGCAGCCCGGAGGTGACCATCGGGGGCCGCGGATCGAATGGGACGGCGTTGCGGTTGACCGTGATGTCGACGGCGGCCAGCCGGTCCTCGGCTTGCTGGCCATCAAGGTCGGCGTTGCGCAGGTCGACCAGCACCAGGTGAACGTCGGTTCCGCCGGTCAGCACGGTGATGCCCCGTTCGGCGACATCGGGCTGGTTCAACCGATCGGCCAGGATTTGGGCACCGTCGAGGCAACGCTGTTGGCGCTGCACGAATTCGGGCTGCGCAGCCATTTTGAAGGCGGTGGCCTTCGCGGCGATGACGTGTTCGAGCGGCCCGCCCTGCTGGCCGGGGAACACCGCGGAGTTGATCTTCTTGGCGATGGCCGCATCGTTGGACAAGATGATGCCGCCGCGCGGCCCACCCAGCGTCTTGTGCGTGGTGGAGGTGACGACGTGCGCGTGCGGCACCGGGCTGGGGTGCAGGCCGGTGGCGACCAGGCCGGCGAAATGTGCCATGTCGACCATCAGCACGGCACCGACCTCGTCGGCGATCTCACGGAATCGGGCGAAGTCCAACTGCCGGGGGTATGCCGACCAGCCCGCGATGATCATCTTGGGCTGGTGATCGCGGGCTGCTTGAGCGACGGCATCCATGTCAATGAGGTAGTCGTCTTTGGACACCTCATAGGCCGCGACGTTGTAGAGCTTGCCGGAGAAATTGATCCGCATCCCGTGGGTGAGGTGGCCCCCGTGAGCCAGCGAGAGCCCGAGAATGGTGTCTCCGGGATTGAGCAACGCGTGCATGGAGGACGCATTGGCAGTCGCACCCGAATGTGGTTGCACGTTGGCGTATTCGGCGCCGAAGAGCGCTTTGACGCGGTCGATGGCCAATTGCTCCACGCCGTCGACGAATTCGCAGCCGCCGTAGTAGCGCCGGCCCGGGTAGCCCTCGGCGTACTTGTTGGTCAGGACCGAGCCTTGGGCCTGCATCACCGCCAGCGGTGCGTAGTTCTCCGAGGCGATCATTTCCAGCCCGGTTTCCTGGCGGTTGAGCTCGCTGTCGATCAGGGCCGCGATGTCGGGGTCGAAGGTGCTTAGGGATTCGTTGAGGATGCTCACAAGCTTAGTCCGTTCTGTCCCGCGTACTCGCTGGCGGTCAACAGATCTCCTACGGCCGTCGGCTGCACGGAGTACAGCCATCCCGCGCCGTAGGGATCGGTGGCGATGGTTGCCGGGTCATCGACGGCGGCGGTGTTGACCTCGACGATCTCACCGCTGGCGGGGGCGATCAAATTCGAAACGGTCTTTGTCGATTCCACTTCCCCGCAGGATTCGCCCGCGGAGACGGTCTCGCCGACCTCGGGCAGTTGCACGAAGACGAGGTCGCCGAGGGCTTCGACGGCCACCGAGGTGATGCCGACGCGGACGGGACCGTCGGGTGTGGCCGCACCGGGCGCGATGTCGATCCACTCGTGGTCAGCGGTGTAGCTGCGGTCGCCAGGTATTTTGCGGTCGGTCATGGTCGCCTTTCTTGGGATGCGTGGGCGGTCGCGATGGTCATGAGGATCAGGCTGGGCGCGGTCGCACGTAGAACGGTGTCGCGACTACCCGGAAGCGTTCCATGCTGCCCCGGATATCCACGGCGACAATGGAATCAGCGTCTACCGTGCCGGCGTCGACGTAGCTGATCGCGATCGGGTAGCCCAGCGTGGGAGAAAGGGCCCCCGACGTGACCGTCCCGATCTGCCGTTGGCCGTCCTCGGTGTACACCGCATATCCGGCCCGAGCGGCGCGCTTGCCGAGTCCCTGCAGGCCGATCAGCGTGCGTCGCGGTCCCTGCGCGGCCAGTTCGGCGAGGGCATCGCGGCCGACGAAGTACTTCTCGAGCCGTACCGTTCGGCCCAGTCCCGCGTCGTATGGGCTGGTCTCCAGCGAGAGTTCATGGCCGTAGAGCGCCATACCGGCTTCCAGCCGCAGCGTGTCGCGGCAGGCCAATCCGGCCGGGATGACGCCGTCGGCGCGACCGGCGTCGAGTAGCAGGTGCCAGACCGGGGCGGCGTGCGCGTTGTCGACGTAGAGTTCGAATCCGTCTTCGCCGGTGTATCCGGTGCGGGCCAGCAGCACTGGTATCTCGCCCAGCTGTACTTGCGTGGCCGCGTAGTACTTGAGCTCGGTGACCGTGGCCCGGTCGGCCTCGGCGACCACCTTGCACAGCATCCGCTCGGCGACGGGTCCCTGCAACGCGATGAGCGCGGTGTCCTGGGAGCGGTCGGTGACCGTGGCGTCGAATCCGGCGGCCCGTTGGACCAGCGCTTCGTAGACGGCCGCCACGTTGGCGGCGTTGGCAACGACGAGGAAATTGTCCTCGGCGAGCCGATATGCCACCAGGTCATCGATCACACCGCCGTCCTCCCGGCACAGCAGTGAGTACTTGGCCTTTCCTACCTTGAGGCCGGAGAACGCGCCCACCAACGCGTAGTCCAGGGCGGCCGCGGCCCCGGGACCGAGGACCTCGATTTCGCCCATGTGCGACAGATCGAACAATCCGGCGGCGCTGCGCACGGTGTGATGTTCGGTGAGCTCGCTGCCGTAGCGCACCGGCATTTGCCAGCCGGCAAAGTCGGTGAAGCGGGCACCCAGCTCATGGTGCTGCTGCAGCAATGGAGTGGCCGGTGTGATTCTGCTGGTCGTCATGTCTATTCCCTTGCTGGTCAAAGTACTTGAAGTGACGCGGATTTCGGCGGCAACGTTGACTCGAAGGCCGCTGGCGACGGGCACGAGCAGACCAGGTTGCGATCGCCGTGTACGCCATCGATGCGCCGCACCGGAGGCCAGTACTTGTCGGTGACCAGCCAGGGCGCCGGGAATGCGGCCACACTGCGCGGGTACGGCAGGTCCCAGGTATCTGCACACACCATTTCGGCGGTGTGCGGGGCTTGGCGCAGTGGGCTGGCCTCCAAGGGCCACTCGCCCCACATGACCAGGTCGATTTCGCCGCGGATGGCGACCATCGCATCGACGAACCGGTCGAGCTCGGCCAGATCTTCGGACTCGGTCGGTTCCACCATCAGTGTGCCGCTTACCGGAAACGCCAGCGTGGGGGCGTGGAATCCATAGTCGATGAGCCGCTTGGCGACGTCCTCTGCGGTCACTCCGGAGCGGCGGGTCAATTCCCGCAGATCCAGAATGCACTCGTGGGCGACCAATCCGTGTGGACCGGTGTAGAGCACCGGGTAGTGGTCGTTGAGCCTGGCGGCCAGGTAGTTGGCTGACAGCACGGCCGACTTGGTGGCCGTGGCCAGGCCGTCGGGACCCATCAGAGCGATATAGGCCCAGGTGATCGGCAAGATCCCGGCTGATCCGTAGTTCGCCGCCGCCACCGACGAGTCACTGGTGTCCTGGTGCGGGTCGTCCGGCAGGAACGGGGCCAGGTGCGCCCGCACCGCGACCGGGCCCACACCGGGTCCACCCCCGCCGTGCGGAATGCAGAATGTCTTGTGCAGGTTCAGATGTGAGACGTCGCCGCCGAAATGGCCCGGCCGCGCGATTCCCACCAGCGCGTTGAGGTTGGCGCCGTCGATGTACACCTGGCCGCCCGCCTTGTGCACCAGATCGCACACGGTGGTGACGTCGGGCTCGTAGACACCATGGGTGGACGGGTAGGTGAGCATGATGGCCGCCAGCTCCGCTGAATGGGTGCTGATCTTGGCGCGCAGGTCGGCTAGGTCGATGCTGCCGTCGGCGGCAGTGGCCACCACGACCACCTGCATGCCGGCCAGCACCGCCGAGGCCGCGTTGGCGCCATGAGCCGACTGCGGAATCAGGCAGATTCGGCGTTGCTGCTCGCCGCGACTGGCGTGGTAGCCGTGAATGGCGGGCAGGCCGGCGAGTTCGCCCTGGGATCCCGCGTTGGGCTGCAGCGAGACGCGGTCGTAGCCGGTGATCTCGGCCAGCCAGCGTTCGAGATCGGCGATCAGCTCCCGATATCCCGTGGTCTGCGCAATCGGGGCGTGCGGGTGGATGGCCGCGAACTCCGGCCAGCTGATCGGGGCCATTTCGACCGCGGAGTTGAGCTTCATGGTGCACGAACCCAGCGGGATCATGGTGCGGTCCAGGGCCAGGTCGCGATCCGAGAGCTTGCGCAGGAACCGCATCATGGCGGTCTCGGAGCGGTGTTCGTAGAATACGCCGTGCTGCAGGTAGGGCGTTGTCCCGAGCAACTCCGAGCCCAGGGGGGATCGGCTCGGCGCGATGCGTTCGACATCGAAGGCCTTGAGCACCAAAGTGATGACCTCGGTGGTGGTGGTGGTGGTCTCGTCGCAGCTGATTCCGACATGATCAGAACCCGCACGTCGCAGATTGATGCCGAGGCTTTCCGCGCGTGCGATCAATTCGCCGGCGCGGCCTGGGACTTCGACCAGCACGGTGTCGAAGAACTGGTCATGGGCCACGGTGTAACCGTGGTGGCGCAGGCTGGCCGCAATCGACACAGCATGGGCGTGAACTCGAGAAGCGATGTCGCGCAGCCCCTCCGGTCCGTGATAGACGGCGTACATCGCGGCGACGTTGGCCAGCAGTGCCTGGGCGGTGCAGATGTTGCTGGTGGCCTTGTCGCGGCGGATGTGCTGTTCGCGCGTCTGCAGGGCAAGTCGGTAGGCCGGTGCGCCGTTGACGTCCTTGGACACCCCGACCAGCCGGCCCGGCAGTGCCCGCTCCAGCCCGCTCCGGACCGCCATGTACCCGGCGTGGGGCCCGCCGAAGAACAGCGGAACACCGAATCTCTGGGCCGAGCCCACCGCGATGTCGGCGCCGAGTTCCCCTGGCGGGGTCAACAGGGTCAGCGACAGCAGGTCCGCGGCGACGGTGGTCATGGCGCCCCGGGCTTTCGCGGTGGCGATCAACCGGCCCAGGTGCCGTACCGCGCCGCTGGCGCCGGGTGCTTGCAGCACGATGCCGAAGAAGTCGCCCTCGGGCAGCTTCTTTTCGATGTCAACGAGTTCGATGTCGATGCCCACCGCTGCCGCACGGGTCCGAAGCACCGACAGGGTCTGGGTGAAGCAGTCGCTGTCGACCAACAGTCGTGCAGACGGGCTCTTGTTGGACCGCCGCATCAGCAGCATCGCTTCCACGACCGCTGTCGCCTCGTCGAGCAACGACGCGCCGGCCAGTGGCAGCCCGGTGAGGTCCTCGATCATGGTCTGGAAGGTCAGCAGCGCTTCGAGACGGCCCTGCGAGATCTCGGGCTGATAAGGGGTATACGCCGTGTACCAAGCCGGCGATTCGATGAGGTTGCGGCGCAGCACTTCTGGTGTCACACACGGCGAGTAGCCCTGGCCGATCATGGACACCCGGATCGTGTTGCGTTCGGCCATCGAGGCCAGATCGGTGAGCACCTGCTGTTCGGTTCGAGCCGCGGGCAGGGCCATCGGCGCGGTGTTTCGGATCCACGCCGGCACGGCAGCATCGATGAGGTCATCGAGGCTGGGGTAGCCGACCGTGGCGAGCATGTGCGCAATCGCCGCAGGATCGGGGCCGATGTGACGGGGCACGAAACTGGAAGCGACAGCGCGACCGCCGTGCAGTTGTTCATATGTTTCAGACAAGGGGCAACTCCGGTTTCCGTGGGCCCGGATCGCACCGGGCTGGTTGCTCCCTCCCCGCTCTGTCCTGAAACCTGAGAGTCTGTGGCGCCGCCATTACAGCGACGTCGTACACCTTCGGTAAGGCACGGTCTAGGTGACCGATCCTTGTCTCCAGAGTCGCCTCGGCGATGCGGTACTGGGGCCTGAGAGATTCTCGGGGAGGAGATTGCTCCTACGGCGCCTCGATAGCGAGGTTTCTCCCGCGTCGCGTCAACAGCAATGTTGTTGGCTATTTTGTTGTGACGAGCAGTCAACATACACACCGACTCGTCGTCTTGTCACTCCCCCGATTGGCCACATTTGGCGGTGCCCGGCGGTTGGCCGGACACCGCACGGGCGGGCGGTTGGCTGCAGGCCCGGGGCGACCAAGACCGGACACATTTGACCATCGAGCGTTAAACGCGGATGCGCACAATAATATTCGGGGCCCGCGGCGCCGCATTCGGACCGCTGTTCAGCTGCGAAAACGGCGGCCGGAGCTGTGGTGGGTGCCGGATCGATTGCTGATCCGATCCGCCCGATGTGAACCATCACACACGCGGGGCCCCCGGTCCGGGGCGAAGTCCGCCCCCGCTCATCCGCTCGGGTTCGGGTAGATCAAGGTAGCGCTCCAGGTTGCGGTGCATGTTGATGATCCGCCGTTCCTCGCCGGACAGCACCAGATGGGTGAAGCCGGGCTGATGCAAGCCGCGCTGGACACCCGGGAGCACTCGGATGTCTTGAGTGAGCACGATCCCGGGCTCGGCCTGATCGGCGGCCATCCGGACGTCTGTCGGCTTGTTGTGCGGCGCGTCCGGCGGCATCCGCGTCATCAGAAACATCACCATCTCGCCCTTGTCGGGATCGGCGAAGTGCTCCGGCTGGGGCCGCGAGCACATGATGGTCAGGTGGTCCGCGTTGGCCAGAAACGTCATGTTGGGAAACAAGTTGTACTGATGCAGCCGGGTTATCCGATCGGTGTCGGCCCACTCGAGGTCGACACCGCGGGTGGCGGCAAAGGCTCGGGTGCGTGCCGCAATGAGATCCTGAACCGACTGGCCGGGCCGGCGCTCGTCGGCCGGCAACGGCGTGCCTTCGGCCGCGCCCATCAGCGCACCCTGCGTGTAAACGTAAGCGTCCCAGACCTCTTGGTCGCTCAGGGTGCCTTCGAAGCGTGGGCTCGGCACACCGTAGGGCTGGTCCGACTTCCCAGCGTGCCTCCAGATCTGTTGTGGGGCGTGAATATCGTCGACACAGCGCAACAATTCGGGATGCAACGTCTGAATGTGGTAGGTCTCGCTGTAGCCGTCAGCGATGGTCTTCCAATTGGCATCGACTTCCACGGTGAGCGTGGCGTAGCAGCGAAAATCACTCAGCCCGCACCACGCGATGTCTTCGGGTATCGGGTCCAGGTAATCCATCAATGGCATCGCGGTGACGTCGAGACTGACGAAGACCAGGCCCTCCCAGGTCTCGACCCGCACGGGCAGCAACGGGAAGTCGGGCATGTGCAGCGAGCCGAAACCCTTGCGATTGGGCACTCGCCGCAGTTCTCCGGTCAGATCCCAGGCCCAGCCGTGGTAGCCGCACTTCAGTTCACGCAGGCCCGAACCCGAGCCCGCGCACAGCGAATTGCCCCGATGGCGACACACATTCTGGAATGCGCGCAGCACGCCGTCGCAGTCGTGGACGATCAGTACCGAATAGGGGCCGCAGCGGTATTCGAAGTAGTCGCCCGGCGCGGCGACATGGTCGAGCATGCAGGCGAGCTGCCACACCTTGGGCCACATTCGTTCGATTTCGAGCTGGGCGAACGCGGGGGAGTGGTAGCGCTGCGCGGGCACCAGTGTCGGGGAAGCCGGCGGAACTCCAATCGCGTCCTCGTCGCGAGTGCGGGCGGGATTGCCGGCGGCGGTGCTCATCGCGTCCCGCTAACGCGCTCCGCGCACCAGGCGGCCGGGACGGGCTCCGGTGTCGACACCGCCACGGCGGGTCACCGCTCCGCTGACGATTGTGGCGGCGTATCCGCTTGCGCCCTGCAATATCCGGTTGCCGCCGGCGGGCAGGTCGTAGGCCACAGCGGCCGGATGCGGCCGCAGCGCTTCGAGGTCGATGACGTTGAGATCGGCTTTCTTGCCGGGCTCGATGGTGCCGCGGTCGGTGAGGCCGAACAGGTGGGCCGTGTCGCGGGCCTGCTTGCGGATCACATATTCCAATGGCAACTTCTCGCCCCGCTTGCGATCGCGTGCCCAATGGGTCAGCAAGAAGGTGGGGTAGGAGGCGTCGCAGATCATGCCGCAGTGAGCGCCGCCGTCCGAGAGCCCCAGAACGCCGGCCGGGTGCAGCATCATTTCGCGGATCGCATCGCAGTTTCCGTCTGCGTAATTGAACAGCGGCAACATCAGCATGGCGCTCGCGTTCGATTCGAGCATCAGGTCATAGAGGGTCGCCAGCGGATCCTGGCCGCGGGCTTGGGCTATTGCGGCGACGGTGCGGTCGCGGGTGGGTTCATAGTCGGGCGGATCGCCTAGCGCATAGAGGCGTCCCAGCGAGTACTGAACGAAGGCGGACATGCCGTCGAACAACACGTTCGGGTCGATGGGTAGGTCGTCCTCGGACAGGATCGCGGCTTTCACCGCGGGATCGGCCAACCGTTGCGCGAGCTCGTCGCGGGTGCAGTCGGCCTTGAGCCGGCGGTAGGTCGGGCGGTGGGTGAAGGCGTGGTGACCTTGGAACCCGATCATCATCCCGAACGGGCGCGCGGCGATCTGCGGGTGCAGGCGGCTGCCCGCCGCGTGCGCGCTGGCCGAGAGCTCCAGCTGCTCGCGCCACAGGTTGGGATCGGCGTCCACCTGGATCAGAGCGAACGATACGGGTCGATCGATCTCACCGGCCAGGTGCCGCATCCATTCCAGTTCCCTTCTCGGCCCGACGATGTCCTCGCCCGCGGCGCCCTGCGGGGCGAGCTCGAAGACGGCCTGTCCGCCGGCGGCCATGGCGCGCCCCAGCCCGAATAGCTCGTCCTCGGCGGCGAAGGTTCCGGGCACCGGTTCGCCGTCCATCGCGCGGTGAGCCAGCGTGCGTGAGGTCGAGAACCCGAGCGCACCGGCCTCGATCGCCTCGGTGACCAGCCGGCCCATCGCCGCGATGTCTTCGGCGGTGGCCGGTTCATTACGGGCGCCGCGTTCACCCATCGTGTATGCGCGCACGGAGCCGTGGGCGATCTGGCTCCCCACGTCGATGGAGAACTTCTGCTTGCCGATCGTGTCGAGGTATTGGGGGTAGCTTTCCCAGCCCCAGGTGATGCCCTCGGTGAGCGCGGTGCCGGGGATGTCCTCGACCCCCTCCATCAGCCTGATCAGCCAGTCCTCGCTGCCGGGGCGAACGGGTGCGAAACCCACCCCACAGTTGCCGGTGACCACGGTCGTCACCCCGTGCCCGCTGGAGGGCTCCAGGGTGCTGTCCCAACTCACCTGACCGTCGTAGTGCGTGTGGATGTCGACGAAGCCGGGGGCCACCACCTGACCGGTGGCGTCGATGGTTTCGGCGGACTCACCGCCCAGGCCGGGATCATCGGTGCCCCGCCGGACGACGTCGACGATCTTGCCGTCCTTGATGCCGATGTCGGCCCGGTAGCGTGCGGCCCCGGTGCCGTCAACGACGGTGCCGCCGACGATCTTCAAATCGAACATGAGCCCTCTGAGCCTCTCCCTGGTCGCGCGGCTGCGACGCGAGCCACCGGCCTGCCAACCCGGACCTGGATGGTTATTACGCTACGGCGCGTAGCGTATGTACGACGGTATTCCGCCCGCTCGATTCAGTCAATGATTCGAGAGCGCAAACGCTGGGGTGCCGGCTCAGCTATCGGAGATGTCGTTGAGCGCGTCATCCAGTGCGTCATAGAGGGGCAACATGGCGTCGATCCCCATCAGCCTGATCGGCCGGCTGGTGGCCGGACCGTCCGCGACCACCACGAATCGCGTCGGCGCCACGGCCTGCGCCTTGGCGCTGACCAGGACGGTCATCCCCGCTGAGGCCAGGAAATCGACCTTCGAGAGGTCAACGATCAGTGTTGCGGGCGCCTCGATGAGCGAAGTGCGGAGCATCTCGGCCAACCGGGGTGCGGTCAGCATGTCGAGTTCCCCCGACACCGTCACCACGACCGCTTCGCCAACCCGGGATTTTTCGATTCCGAATGCTGTGGGTGGCGTTGGGTCGCCAGATTGTTCCACCATTGCTGTATCTCACATCCGTCCCTGTTCGGGACACCGCTCGTTGGCAGACATCCAATGTTTCGGGCCGGGCTGCTATCTGAACCCCGCCGACCGCTTCCGCCGCCAACATGCAGCTCAGTGGCGCACCCCCGGTCTGCACAAATCCTAGGCCACCACCAGATCGGGCGCGCTCGCCGCGCGGGATCCGGCATGCCGACGCCGCAATCGCGCCGGTCGGTTGGCGCTGCCGGGCCTGGGTGGCCTCAACAAAACATGGTCCCCGACGATGCGACGTTGGTAGGTTCTGGGAATGCTCTTCGGGGCGTTGAGCGACATGCAATGGAGAAAGCGCCGCCTGGTCATTGCGATTATCAGCACCGGAATTATCTTCGGGATGACGCTCGTCATGACCGGGCTGGCAAATGGTTTCCGGGTGGAGGCGCAGCACACCGTCGATTCCCTCGGTGTCGACGTTTTCGTGGTCAAAGCCGGCGCGGCCGGGCCGTTTCTGGGCTCGATTCCATTTCCCGACGTTGACGTGGCGCGGGTGGCCGCCGAGCCCGGCGTCGTGGCCGCGGCGCCGCTGGCCAGCATGGGCACGATCATGAAGGAAGGCAAGTCAACCCGAAACGTCACGGCTTTCGGTGCACCGGAGCACGGACCGGGCATGCCCGAGGTATCGGACGGGCGAGCGCCGTCCAAACCGGACGAGGTCGCGGTATCCAGCACGCTCAACCGGCATATCGATGACACCCTGCAGCTCGGAGCGCACAAGCTGCGGATTGTCGGCATCGTGCCCAACTCCACGGCGCTGGCCAAGATCCCCAACATTTTTCTGACCACCGAGGGCCTGCAGCGGGTGGCCTACAACGGGCAACCGATGATCACGTCGATCGGGATCGACGGCTCGCCCCGAGAGCTCCCGGAGGGCTACCAGACCTACGACCGGGAGGGCGCGGTCAACGACCTGATACGTCCGCTGAAGGTCGCCGTGAATTCAATTTCGATCGTGGCGGTCTTGCTGTGGATTGTGGCGGTGCTGATCGTCGGATCGGTGGTGTATCTCTCCACGCTGGAGCGCATGCGCGACTTTGCGGTGTTCAAGGCGATCGGCACGCCAACGCACTCGATCATGGCGGGACTGGCGTTGCAGGCGCTGGTCGTCGCGGTGCTTGCCGCTGTTGTGGGTGTCGTCCTGTCGAAACTGCTGGCTCCGTTGTTCCCGATGATCGTCGCGGTGCCTGGCGGGGCCTATCTGGCGCTACCGGTGGTGGCAATCCTGATCGGCCTGCTGGCCAGCGTCGCCGGACTCAAGCGGGTGATGACCGTGGATCCCGCACTCGCGTTTGGAGGTCCTTAGCCGGTGGGCGATCTCAGCATTCAGGACCTGGTAGTCGAGTACTACAGCGGTGGATATGCCCTTCGGCCGATCAATGGTTTGAACCTCGACGTGGAGGCCGGGTCTCTGGTCATCCTGCTCGGTCCGAGTGGATGCGGGAAGACAACGTTGCTGTCTTGCCTGGGCGGCATTCTGCGACCCAAGTCCGGGGCGATCAAGTTCGAGGACATCGATATCACCACGCTCGAAGGTACGGCGCTGGCGAAATATCGGCGAGACAAGGTGGGCGTCGTCTTTCAGGCGTTCAACCTGGTGCCGAGCCTGACCGCGCTGGAGAATGTGATGGTTCCGCTGCGTTCGGCCGGGATGTCACGTGCTGCGGCACGGGCGCGCGCCGAGGAGTTGTTGAAGCGCGTCAACCTCGAGGAGCGGATGAAACACCGGCCCGGGGACCTCAGCGGAGGGCAACAGCAGCGCGTCGCGGTTGCGCGCGCGATCGCGCTGGACCCGCCGCTGATCCTGGCCGATGAACCGACCGCACACCTCGACTTCATCCAGGTAGAGGAAGTGCTGCGGCTTATCCGCGAGCTCGCCGATGGTGACCGAGTGGTCGTGGTGGCCACCCACGACAGCAGGATGCTGCCGATGGCTGACCGTGTTGTGGAGTTGACGCCCGATTTCGCGGAGACCAACCGGCCGCCCGAAGTCGTCGAATTGAAGTCCGGGGACGTGCTGTTTGAACAGAGCACGATGGGCGACCTCATCTATGTCGTATCGGCGGGTGAGTTCGAAATCGTGCACGAATTAGCTGACGGCGGCGAAGAATTGGTCAAAGTTGCCGGGCCCGGAGAATATTTCGGCGAGATGGGGGTGCTGTTTCACATGCCGCGTTCGGCAACGGTGCGGGCCCGCACCGACGCGACGGCCGTCGGCTACACGGCGCAGGCGTTTCGTGAGCGGCTCGGTATCGGCGGTATGCGCGACCTGATCGAGCACCGCGAGCTTTCCAGCGACTGATTCGGCGACGGAGCTGGCGGGTCAGCGCCGGTGCCCGGCGAAGAACTGCCAGATGGTGTCGGTCGCGTCCAACGCCGTCGACGGTTCGGGAAGACCGAGTCTCTCCAGCAGGGGGCCGCGCGTACCGCCGGGCCATTGATGGCCCGCCCCGGCCACCGAGATCAATTCCACGGTGTGGCCGTCTGCGCATTCGGCGGTCACGGTTGTCACCACGCCCGCAGTGCTCGAGATGGGCGGTCCACATGCGTCGATGGCGCGCCAGGTCGCGTTCACCGAAGGCACCGACGGGCCATCCACCCGTGGCGATCCGTTGATTTTCACCGCTTTGCCGGGGCCGCCGTCATAGGGGACGCTCTGGTCTGCCGTGCCGTGGATTTGCGGCACCGAGGTCGGCCGCGCGCGTGCGCAATCGGTCACCAGAGTGCCGGCCACCGGTGCGATCGCGGCGAAGATATCCGTTTGGCAACCCAACCGCAGCGCCATCATGGCGCCGTTGGACATGCCGGTCGCGTAAACACGCGCGGAATCTATCGGGATCTGTTTTCCGATCGCGGCAACCATGGCGGTGAGGAATCCGACGTCGTCGACATTGTTGCGCTGGGGCAGGCCGCAGCAGGTTCCAGCGTTCCAGGCCCGGTGCAGACCGTCGGGATAGGCGACCAGGAAGTGCTGCTGATCTGCCTTGTCGTTCCAGTGGTACGCGCGCTCGGCCTGCGCACCGTTGCCGAAACCGCCGTGCATCATCACCACCAGTGGGACCGCGCCGGTCAATCCCTGCGGCCGGTAGAGATTGAACGTCCGTTCGGCGCCATCCCACTGGATGCTCTGAGTGGACCGGCCCACCGGGATCGTCGCGGGTGCGGGCGCTCCAGTCGCATGCCCACCCGCGGAACATCCGCCCGTCCAGACGACGAGCGAGCCGAGGATAACCGCGCTCAACACCCGAAGGATGCGAGCGGTTTCACGCGCCATCAACTCATGGTGACAGCCCTCTGCCGGAATGACAAGTAGCTTGTCAATCAAGCGAGGGGCTGGCTTCCAGGCGGGGCCGTTCCTTACCGCGGGAGTCGCGCCACGGCCAGGATCCGAGCGGCCACCAGGGCGGCGACCGTCACTGCGATGCAGGCAAGTCCGTCGTCCTTGAGGCCCCACTTCACCGACGCCAGGATGGCCGCCCCGGCCACACACAGCAGTACGCCGACCCCCGCGCCGCGCCAGACCGAGGTGATGGCAGGTGCGCCGTCCCAGCCGGGCAGCGGATTGTTCTCCAGCGGCCGCAGCGCAACGAACAGCGCTGCCACCGCACCACACATGATCAACAGTTGGGCAGCGCTGATCACGGCGAAGCCCGGCTCGCCGGGATAGCGGGGAGCTCCCAATCCGTCGAAGAGCAGGTGCACGCCCAGCAGGGCTGGCATATGCCACAGGTACAAAGTCATGGCTCCGGAGTTGCCGATCGCCGCCAACCACCAGACCCGCGGGCGCCGAGCCCATCGGGCGATTGCCGGTGCCGCCACAACAGCCAACGCGCTCAGAATGATTGCGTGACCGGCCAACAACAGTGAGGGAGGGCTCATGTTGGGCAGCCGCTGGCCTTCGATGCCAACCAGGCTCAGCTCGTAAGGGCCCCAGCACAGCAACGCGACGTTGGTGGCCAGAAATATCGCGGCGGTGCCGATCGCGCGGGCTCGTGTCAGCAATCGGCGGCGATAGGCCACGCCGAACATGGCGGGAATGAGCCAGACCGCGAGGTTGAGGTATCCGAGCGATGGTCCGGCGCTGCAGTGCAGTCGGACGGCGTCGACGGCCGCGATCATGGCGTAGACCGCGGTTACGCTGGCGGCCAGGCGCGCCGTGCTGGTGATTCGAGATAGCACCGGCATCGCCGCCAGCACCAGCACGTAGGCGCCGAGAAACCACAGCAATTGGATGCTCACACCGGCGACCGGCTCGTAAACGTGCTGGGGCAGTAGCGGATAGAAGATGACCAGCGCCACCGCCCAAAAGCTCAGGTAATAGAAAACCGGTCGAAACAGCCGCGCGGCGCGCTTCATCAGCCAGCCGCCCCAGTTCGTTCCGGGTCGCCAGGACGGGACACACGCCGCCGCACCGGCGAAAAAGAACAACGGCATGATCTGAAAAATCCAGGTCAGAGCCTGAAACGTGGTCGAGGTGGTCAGCAGGTTGTCCCAGCGGAGGACTTCACCGCGGATGACGCTGGTCGCCATCACCGTATGGCCCACGACCACGCCGACCAAGGCCGTGATGCGGATGACGTCGATGGCGCGGTCACGGTCGGCCGGGGTGCGTTCGGCAAGTTCGGCGGGGCTGGGAAAGCCCGTCAGCGATGTCATGCCTGAAGCATCACGGGTGGGCCGGGTGGACCGCTTGGGTAGTTCTACTCGTCTTACCCGGGTAGGGCTACCCGAATGGTGGGCGCAACAGTGCTGCCGGGTGAGCTATCTGGCTGGGGGCCAACGATTTACATCGAACGCTGCAGCGTCAGGCTGAACAGCAGGTAGCCGATGCAGAGCAGGAAGTTCAATGCGACGATAACCATGCCCAGCGAGAGCAATGCATGCCGGCACTTGCGCTGCAACCGGTGTAATTTCGCGACGCGTTTTTCACGGGTTATTTGGATGGCGATCAACGCAAAACTGATATTCGTCATTTCGCTATCCGAGGCGGGCATGCCGGCGTGCATCTCCCGAAGACGCTGCGGTGAGATCCTCACGCCCACCCCGGCGAATCGACGGCTCAGCCGTCGCGCCTGGCTGCGGCCGAATAAGTGATCGCGCATCGGCAGCTGATGCGAGAGTCTCCGTCGTTCGTCGCCCCACGGGTTCGACGAGGTCGTCACAAGCCGGAATTCTATGCCGTTTCGGTCCCTTATAGGGAGCGCCGCGCCAAATTTCTTCACGCCATTTGTGAATTACCGCAATTGCTCGGTGGGTACCCCAGGCTCCGGCGTTGTTGATTAGCAGGCTTGTGAGCTGGGTTGATGATCTTTGGTGCCGCGCTATTGGGGCCGGAGTGTAGGCACGGGCTATTTGGAGAACGATCGAGTTGGTTACTGTTCGTCGTTGGTCTGGAGTTGCCCGTGCCTACCGTTTCAGTATTGCGTGTGTCGTCGGTTCCAGAGGTGTTCGACCGCTGGAGTCCTGGTGAGCGCAGCGAGTTCATCGGATCGGAGTTTCTCGATGTGTTGGCCTCGGTGCCAGACCCGAGGGACCCACGCGGTCGGAGGTATTCGCTGATGGCTTTGTTGGCGATCGCGGTTCTGGCCACTGCCGCGGGGATGCGCGGCTATGCTGGTTTTGCCACATGGGCGGCCACCGCTCCCGATGATGTGTTGGCCCAATTAGGGGTCCGGTTCCGGCGGCCCAGTGAGAAGACCTTCCGCGCTGTTTTGTCTCGGCTAGACCCCGCCGACCTCAACGCCAGGATGGGCAGTTACTTCACTGCACACGTGGCCAGCAGCGACCCCAGTGGATTGGTGCCGATCGCGTTGGACGGCAAGATGCTGCGTGGTGCTTTACGCGCCAAAGCGACAGCCACGCATCTCGTGTCGGTGTTCGCCCACCGTGCCCGATTGGTGCTCGGTCAACTCGCTGTCGCCGAGAAAAGCAATGAAATTCCCTGCGTACGTGCCCTGCTCACGCTGCTGCCGGGTAGCTTGCGGTGGCTGGTCACCGTGGATGCGATGCATACCCAGGTCGTCACCGCGAAGTTGATCTGCGCCACCTTGAAGTCGCACTACCTGATGATCGTCAAGTCCAACCAAGCCAAAATACTTGCGCGTATCACCGCGCTGCCCTGGGCCGAGGTGCCCACAGCCGCTACCGACGACTCCCGCGGCCACGGCCGTGTCGAGACCCGCACCCTGCAAATCATCACCGCTGCACGAGGAATCGGCTTCCCCTACGCAAAACAAATCATCCGGATCACTCGTGAACGCTTGATCACCGCCACCGACCAGCGCAGCGTGGAGGTGGTCTATGCCATCTGCAGCCTGCCGTTCGAGCACGCCCGCCCTACCGCGATCATGACCTGGATGCGTCAACACTGGGGAATCGAGAACAGCCTGCACTGGATACGCGACGTCACCTTCGACGAAGACCGTCAAAGGGCACATACCGGAAACGGCGCACAGGTCCTAGCAACGCTACGCAACACCGCGATCAATCTGCACCGCCTCAACGGCGCCGACAACATCGCCGAAGCCTGCCGGATCACCGCTTTGACCGCCAACCGCCGCCTAGACCTCCTCAATCCACAATTCCCCAGCTCACAAGCCTGCTAATCAACAACGCCGGAGCCCTGGTGGGTACCCCATAGCGGTCTTGATACGGACGCACCCGGTCGCGAACGACGCTGGCGTCCAGGCCGGTATCCGACCAGGTGTACCGACCCCGCCCGCCATCACCGGGATGAGCCCTCAGGAAGTCACGCATGCGTTGTTCGGTTTCCGGCGCCAGCTCGCGGCCCAGCTTGCGATATACGCCCCTGATCGTGTTCCAGGGGTCATTAACGAAGTCGGTGTAGAGCACGTCGATCACCTGGCCGCCGGGGGGGGGCGCCACCGGCGCGCAGCGCCATCTCCCGGTCGAGGCCGACCACGATTTCCTCGTAGCACTGGGCCGCGCATTCGGCGATGCTGGATTCGTCGCTGGCCATCCGGCGCAGGTGATGGGTCAGCGCCGCGATTGAGGAGATGACGTTGAGTGGGTCACGGTGTGTCTGCACGATCAACGCGTCGGGGTACTCGGCCAATAGCGCATCCAGCTGCCACAGATGCGCGGGCGATTTGAGCAGCCACTGGCCCCAGACGCCGGATTGAAGGTGTTGCAGAAAGATTCGATGGAATCGGTAGGCGCCGCGGTGGTCCGCCTCGTACAGCAGCCAGCGGTAGTAACTGGGTAGCCGGTACTGCACCGAATAGATCATGCTGGTGAATTCGCTGGCCGTGATGCGGACGCACTCCTGTCCGACCTGTGCGCCCATCGGGTGAAAGGACAGGAAGCCGGGAATGATCTGCTCGGAGAGTTCGATGCTGGCCTTTGTCTGCGCGATTCGTGGATCGCTGAGATACGTCTCGGGCGCGGGGACCGGACACGGCGCATCGACTTCCCAGGTCAGCGGTGCCCGAAGGTCGGGGTCCTGGGCGAGCAAGTCGTAGAGAATCGTCGTTCCGGTGCGGGGCTGGCCGACGATGACGATGGGCTGATCGATTGCCTTCGTGGCGATTTCGGGGTGCTGGCGGCGCCACGCGATGACGCCGAGGCGGTTACGCAATGCGCGCATCAGGTCCAGGTGGGCGATCTCGACGCCGATAGCCGACAACCGCGCCTCGTGGATCAGTGCGTCGGTGACCCGCTGCAATCGGTCTTGCCACCCGTCGGCGCCGAAGTCGTCGCTTCCGGCTTCCTCGCAGGCGGTGGCGATCAGGCGTTCGGGCTTGAACCGATCCTGCGGCATGCTCATGCCCGCTGCTCCCGGTGGCGTACCGACACCTCGACGTCGGGCGCTTGGGGATTGTCCAGCCAGCGCAGGATCACGAACCCCCGATGCCGGCCACCGGTGTCGAGCCAATGTCCAAAACCGAAGTCCTGCTCGGAAATTGCAATACGCACCCGGCCATCCGCGCCGGCACGTACCGCCCGATTGGTCACCGAGCTGTGCCTGCTGTCCGGCTCCAGACATTCGTGCCAGATGCTTTCCAGCGCGACACTCCAGTACCGCGTTTCCGGTGGCTCGAAGTCCAGCACCAGGGCCTGCCCCGGTGCTAGCCGGAAGGTCCCGATCATGTACAGGTTGTCCGGGGTGGTGTCGGCGGCGCCAAGATCGGCGGCCTGGGCGGTCAGTAGGGTGTTGGGGTGGTCGAGCAGTTCGGGCTTGATGGTGCGGTGCAGCGTGGTGAGCTTCATCAAGGACCACGCCAGTGCCGTGAACTGTCCCGCAAGTTCGTCGTCGGTTGGTGGCGACGCCGGGGCTGGGTCGAAGGCCTCGATGCGCATTTTGGCCAGCTCTTCGTGGCTGCGATCGCCGACGTACTCCCGGACGACGATCGCCGATGCGTCGTCGGGGATTTGCACCCACTGCCCGCCGCCGAGCTCGCCGGGTTCCAGCGCCGAAAGCAGCAGCGTGAATTCACCAGACTGCAGCGCTAAGTCGGCGTCGCTGAGGTAGCCGGCCATTCGCCGGGGCGTGAGTCCGGTGCCGGCCAGTATCTGTATTCCCAGGTAACAACTGGTGCCCCGGGTACCGGTGATCCGGTAACGGTGGTCGCCGCGGATCATCGCCAGAAAGTAGTTGCCCTCCGGGTTGGGGCCGCCAATCATGCGGTTCGGCGGACACATATCGAAGAACACGGGCCGGGCGGGGTCGGACTCCACCGACATTTGCGCGCATAGCGACGACACCCGGGCGATGACCCGCAGTCCTTCCAGGAGTTCCGGCTCGGACTCGGCGTCCTCGGTCACGATCTTGGTGACGTCTGCGAGCATCCGCTGAAAGAACTGCCACGCGGCAAGCGCCTGGGGGGCATCCGCGACAGGCCTGGCGAGGTGGTGAGACATAGTGTCACAATAAGACTATGTCTCACACATTCGGTAGTGGTTCGCGTGAATATAGTGGGCGAATGTCTCCGCCACCCGCAGCCACCTCGCTTGCCGAGCGCAAGCGCACCGCGACCCGCCAGCGCATTGCCACGGCCGCGGCGCAGCTGGTTGCCGATCTGGGGTTGGCCGCGGCAACGGTGGAGCGCATCGCCGATACCGCCGACATCAGCCGGGCGACCTTTTTCCGTTATTTCAACTCCAAAGAAGACGCCGTCGCAGAAGGCATGACAGCGCACTGGCTGGACCGGATCGCTACCGCTCTGGCGGCACAACCCGAGCATCTGAGCGCCGTCGAGGCGGTCGTTGGCGCCTTCGGTGGGCTCGCCGTCGGATTTGCCGAGATGGAAGATCAAGTACGCGAATTGGCAACGCTTACCCGGTCTTCGGAAACGTTGGAAGCCTGGACGCTGCACATCTATGTGCGGTACGAATCGGCGATCGCCGACTTGATTGCACCGCGGATACCCAATTTGGTACCCCAAGACCCGAGGCCGCGGCTGGTCGGTGCGTTGGCGATGGCCGTGGTGCGCATCGCGCTGGATGACTGGCTTGGTCAGGGTGGCTCGCTGCCGGATCGGGTGCAACAGGGGTTGGCGGCGATTGTCATCGCGTGAATGGCGTCCAACCGGGCGCCGGTTGCGGTGCTGGATCGTCGTCAGTCCCCAGCGCGTTGCGCCCTAGGTGCGTACGGCCACCGCTGATAGCAGATCGGCCAATCGATCTGGCCGGTCGAGCATCGAAAACGTCCTGGCCCCCTCGATGAGCTCGAGTCGGGCGTTCGGGATGGTGGCGGCGAGGAGCCGGCCGTCCTCGAGTGCAAAGAACTTGTCGTCGGCCGACCAGGCGATCAGGGCGGGCTTGCTGAACTCGGGCAGCCGCGCGGCGACGCCCCTGGTGACGTCGGTATGCAATGACAGGGTTAGCTGACGCAGGTCTTCGGCGATCGCCGGATTCGAGAGCGCCGGTTGTACCCAGCGCTGCGCCAGCTCATCGATGTCGGCGTGGGCAAGGTCGCCGTAGGCGCGCCGGCGGGCCGCCGGCGACCGCATGGTTTGAATAGCGGCCCGAAACATCTTCTTGGACTTGGCTGCCAGGATCACCGGCTTGAGAATCGGTGGCGGAAAGTGTTCGAAAGCATCGCAACTGGTGAGCACCAGCGCGCCAAGACGCTCGGGATGATGCACCGCCACCAACTGTGCGACGACCCCACCGGTGTCGTTGCCTACCAGCACCACATCATGCAGGTCCAGGGTTGCCAGCACATCGGCGACCAGGTCACCCACGCCGGTGATCGATCGGTCGGCATCCGGACCCAATGCCCTCGGGTGTGCGCCAAGGGGCCAGGTCGGCGCGAAGCAACGCAAGCCCCGCTCGGCAAGCCGTTCGCTGACCTGGTGCCATAGCTGGCCACCCATCAGGTACCCGTGCACGAATATGACCGGTCTGCCGTGTTCGGGTCCGGTTACTTCGTAATGGATGGTTCCGGCGTTAATGTCGATCGTCGGCATGGATGACTCCCATTTCGATACACTTACAAACACGCTGCCGGTAACTTACCAACAGGTTGTATGGAAATCAAGAGACGCACGCAAGAGGAGCGCTCCGCGGCTACCCGCGAGGCGCTGATCACCGCTGCTCGCAAGCTGTGGGGCAGTCGCGGCTATGCCGAGGTGGGGACGCCGGAGATCGCCGCGGAAGCCGGCGTCACCCGCGGCGCCATGTACCACCAATTCGCTGACAAGGCAGCGCTATTCGGTGAGGTCGTCGAGGCGGTGGAACAGGACGTGATGACGCGGATGGCTACCTCGGTGGCTACCTCGGGGGCGGCCACGCCCGCCGACGCGATCCGTGCTGCCGTCGATGCCTGGCTGGAGGTGTCTGGCGATCCAGAGGTGCGTCAGTTGATCCTGTTGGACGCACCCGCGGTGCTAGGCTGGGCGGGCTTCCGCGATGTCGCACAGCGCTACAGCCTGGGCATGACCGAGCAGTTGATCACCGAGGCCATCCGGGCGGGCCAGCTGGATCGCCACCCGGTGCGGCCACTGGCCCATGTGTTGATCGGCGCGCTCGACGAGGCGGCAATGTTCATTGCGACGGCCGATGATCCCAAGCGTGCCCGCCGCGAGAGCCGACAGGTGTTGCGTCGGCTGATCGACGGCATACTGAACGACTAGCAGCTGGCATTCGGGCGCGCTCGGCCATTCCGGCCGCGGCGAACCACGGTCGCGCGCTGCACCCGGGTGGGTACGCTAGCCCGGATCATCGGCCCACCCTGGGGGAATCAATGGCATTTCGAATCGGCATGAATATCGCGGCCTGGGTGCTGTGCGCCGGCGCGGTCGTGGGTGCGCCCCCGGTGCAGGCCGCACCCGGCGCCGTCTTGCCCCCGATCCCATCCACGGGTGGCGGGCCGATCATCGGTGGCGGTGATGAGGCTGCCCAGAGCCGCATCGCGCGACAACTCATGAGCGTGGGTAATGCCGATGTCCAAGAGGGTGATGGCGCGGACGCGGCCTCGTTCATCATGGACTCGGCGCAGGTGGCCGACTCACGCCTGGCTTCCGCATTCGCCCCCCTGCAGCGCGCGTTGGGATGTCAGAAGGTCAACACGTCATTTGGGGCCCGTGCCTACCGGCGCAGCGATGGCGGGTTGGGGGGGGGGGGGCGATGCTCGTCATCGCCGAGAGCGCTACATCGGACATGCAGGCGCTGACCGGTTGCATCCGGTCCGTCTGGCCCGCGGCAACCGCCGGTGGATCCAACGCGATGTGCGCCCACGGATGGACCTATCCGACGTCAGGGCAAGACCACCGCCCTGAGACTTACCACATCCTGCTGGCCGGCACCGCCGCCGACTTCTGTGCCAAGCTCGACGAGGACTACGCAAATTTCGCCACCAACTGGCCGTGAGCACTCACCGCTGGTGGTAAGCCGTCCGAAGCGGCGGGGCGTTTCACGCATCGGGCGGGGAGTCCGCCGGCATCGCCGGGGTAATGCCCGTGGCCAGACCACATCGTCGACGTCTCACCTTGTTTGCTCTGGAATCAATGTCCAATGAATATCGTGGGTGCCAGGACGTCCAAGTATGGCCAGCTCGCGCGTTCGCTTCGTGGCCACCCGCACGCCGGTTAGCTGCAGGTTTATCGAGGATCTGGACACGTCGCGGGGGTTCGTGGCTGCGGGTTGCCGCAGCATAGGTATGCCTTCGTGTTATTCATCATGTCGCGCTATGCTCACCCAATGCTTTGCTCGGAGGTGATGTTCGGTGGCGCGTAGGCGCGGATGGAATGGAGCGCCGCCGGCCTCGGACGAAGAGGCATCGCGGCGCATTGTCGACACGGCGGTGAGGCTGATCGCCGAGACCGGATCCGATGTCAGTCTCGCCCAGGTCGCAGCGTCTCTGGGGGTCATCAGGCAGACGGTCTACCGCTACTATCCGACCGCAGATGCGCTCATGCGCGCGGCGGCAATCGCATCGGTGGACGGCTTTCTTGATCGGCTCACCGAAGCCGTGCGCGGCATGCGCGATCCCGCGGAGGCGATGGCCGAAGCGGTGATGTTTACGCTGCGCGACGTGGTGCGCACGCCCCATCTCGGCATTCTGATCGCGCAACCGTACGCCCACACACACCCGGAAAATCTCACCTCCGAAGAGGCACAGGTATTCGGGGTGCGGATGCTGGAGCGTTTCGACGTCGACTGGGCGGAGTATGGATTCGCCGACGAGTCGGCCAGGCACGACCTGGTGGAGTTCCTTCTGCGGGTGTTGCTGTCATTCTTTGTCGCGCCCAATGTGCCCAGTCGCTCCGATGATGAGCTGAAAAGCTTTATCAGGCGGTGGGTCGGCGGCGCCATCCTGGCGCAGAAGCGCTGACCCGGGCTGCCAATGTGCCTACGGTGAGAAGCTAAGCGCTGTAAGCCTTTTCACAGGTGGGCCTGACTGAAGAACTGCCAGATGGTGGCGGTCGCGTCCAGCGCCGTCGACGGTGGCGAGATGCCGGCGATCGTTTCCAGGACGGGTTTGGACCTGCTACCGGGCCACTGGTGGCCGGCTCCGGCCACCGAGATCAATGTGACCCTGCGTGCGTCGGTGCAGGAAGCGGTTTGGGTTGTCACGACTCCGGAAGTGGTTGAGGTCGGCGGTGCGCACGCATCAATGGCGCGCTAGGTGGCATTGACCGCGGCCGCTGAGGGGCCGTCGACACGCGCAGTGCCGTCGAACGAGCGGGCCGCGCCCGGCCCGCCGTCGTATGGGACGCGATCGTCGGCGGTGCCGTGGATTTGCAGCACCGATGTGGGCCGCGCGTGGGCGCAATCGGTCAGCAGCGTGCCGGCCACGGGAGCGATCGCCGCGAACTTGTCGGACTGGCAACCCAACCGAAGCGCCATGATGGCGCCGGCCGACATGCCGGTGGCGTAGACGCGTGCCGGATCGATCGGGGTCCGGCGCTGGATGGTCGCGACCATATCGGTGATGAATCCGACGTCGTCGATGTCGAAGCTCTCCGGCGCGCCACAGCAGGTGCCGCCATTCCAGGCGCGCAGCACACCGTTGGGGTATGCGACCACGAAACCGTCGGTGTCGGCCTGACTGTTCCAGTGGTAGTCGCGCTGGGCCTGCGCGCCATCACCAAAACCGCCGTGCAACATCACCACAAGGGGCGCCGCGCCGGTTAAGCCACGCGGACGGTACACCCGATAGATCCGGAAAATCCCGCCCGAGTTGAGGATCTGAACCGACCGTCCGGCCGGGATCGGGAAATCGGGCGTTGCCGATAGCCGCGTGCCGACTACGCAGGTGTTGGCCAAGAAGATCAAGGCGGCCAGCAGGCACACGTTGACTACCCGAGCGCATCGAACCGCCACGGCCACATGGTGACACCCAGCCGCATACTTGACAAGCATCTTGTCATTAGTGTCGTGAATGGCAGACTCGGTGTCATGCGACGTGTTCTGGATGCGGCGTGGGAGCCCACGGTGCCGGCCCTGATGCAATTGGTCGCGGCCACAGCGGCTCCCCAGTTGAGGTCGGCGTTCGCCGCGGCCGGACTCGATGGGATCCGGCCGGCACAAGCGATCGGCCTCGTTCCACTGGCGGGCGGGGGCCTGCATGCGTCGGACCTGGCCGACCGGCTTGGGGTGAGTAGGCAGGCGGTGGCCCAGGCGGTAGCCGCACTGGAACGCCACGGGTATGTCCTGCGGGCGCCGGACCCGGCTGACGCTCGTGCGCGAATCATCGAGTTGACGCCACGGGGCCGCCAGGCGCTTCGGGTGATGCGCGCCAACGCGCTCGATGCGCAGCGGCGGTGGCAAAAGATCCTGGGACCGCAACGATTGGGCGAGCTTCGGGAGACGCTGCAGCTCCTGCTCGATGCGGAGTCCGGGGCGTAGGGGCCGCCGGTGCTGCGGCGCAAAGGCCGTGCCGGCCACTGGGTTCAACGAAACGCGTGACTCATCCGCCGCTTGAATGCCTCGTCGAGGCGCAGGTAGGTGCTGCGCAATGGGTGCCCGGGCCAGTCGTCGCCGATCAGCTCCGCCGGTAGCAATGGGTCGCGTTGGAGGTGGCGGACCACCGCGATCGACAAAGCGAACTGGTAGCTGGAACGTTGCGCCGAAACGTCGCGGCTACTCCGGTCCAGTTCGGCATCCATCGCCTGGATGAGGGTCAGGGCATCGGCCGCCCACTCGTCGAGGGAGAACAGGCTGCTGGCCTTGTCGGCGCTGATATCGGTAGCGGCGCCATGAAAATGGATGCACTGGCGGTCCAGCACCGACCGGGAGATCGGAAGACGTTGCGGGTCAAGGTTATCCGGACGTATCCAGACGCCTTCGCGCAGCTCCGCGAGGTGCAGAGCCATGGCTGCCTTTCTGAGCTCGAGGCGATCGGCCGCGGAGCGGCGATCCAGCGAGACGACCGCCAGTTCCCAGGTTCGGTCCCAGGAGCCAACGGCTGTGTCAGCGATCCGAGACGCCTCGTCGACACGCTGCCGCCGCTCCAGCAGGTGCCCGGCGAGCGCATAGCTGCCTTCGCCGCTGGTCAGTTCGCCGCTGCTGACCATCCGCCAGAGGCAGGTGCGGGCGGCGCCGTCGCTGATGCCGAACAGGGAGGCCACCGCCACCAACTCGGCCACCGTGAGGCGGGCCTGGTCGGCGCCCAGCAATGCCGATGCGAGCACCGAACGTGCGCTGAGCGGCCGGTTGCCGATCAGCCGGCGTACTCGGGCCGCGGACGTCGGGGACACCTAACCTCCATATCACCGAATTGTTGACGCATGATTTCCACAGTGTGATACTGGCATACGTGAGCTCGCCGACGAAGCCGTTGGTTGCCGAGGATGCAGAGATCGTCCGGCGCGTCCTTGCCCATATCGATGCCGGGACCACCGACGAGGGCGAGGCTTGGCGCGAGCCGGTCGAAAACTACGTCAGTCCAGAGCGCTTCGCCGCCGAGTTACGGTTGCTGCGCGGCATGCCGAGTGTGTTCGTGCCGTCGGCCGCGATCCCGAACAACGGCGATCACGTGGAACGGACCGCCTTCGGGGTGCCCCTGTTCGCGGTGCGCGGGGCCGACGGGCGAGCGCGGGTGTTCCGCAATGCCTGCCGGCATCGCGGCTTTGCTCTGGTGGAGAACGCCGGCTGTTCTCATGCGCTGGTATGCCGCTACCACGGTTGGATATACCGTCTGGACGGGTCGTTGTCGCACGTCCCGCACGCGGAGGCCTTCCCCGACCTGGACATGTCCGCGCGTGGCTTGGTCGAGGTGGAAAGCCACGAGGTGGACGGGCTCATCGTGATTGGTCCACTCGACCCCGTGGACGCTGGCCTGATCGAGGACGAGGGAGCGATCGGCTGGCTGACCGACGGTAGTCCCTGGCGGGCGAAGCTCGTCCCGGCCGAGCGCCTGATTGTCGTTGAATCAACGCTGCGGGAGATCAATTGGAAGGTGCTCGTAGAGCAGTTCCTAGAGGGCTACCGTATCCGGTCGACCCACAAAGACACGTTCTTTCCCGTCCAGTACGACGATCTCAATGTGGTGGAGGCATTCGGGCCCAACACTCGTATCACCTTCCCGTACCGCAATATTGAACGGCTCCGAGACCGTCCGGAGCACACCTGGACCACGGGTGCCAGGGTGACGTATTTGTATCAGCTGTTCCCCAACGTCATGTTGGCGACGTTCCCGGATGTGATCGCCATGGTCGTGATCGATCCGGTGAGCGTCGATCGCACCGCCGTGACCATCTATTCGATGGTCACCCCCGATGTCGCCGAGCGTGATTCGCTCGACGCGTCGAGCAACTTGGCCGGCGCGGGCAGCTTCATCGGGCAGGGCCTCTCCGAGGACAACGAGATGTCCGAGGGCGTTCAACGTGGCCTCGCCGCCGGAGCAAACGCTTTCGTCGAGTTCGGTCGGCACGAGAGTGCGGTTGGACGTTTCCATGCCGCCCTCGGTAGGCGGTTGGCTCGGTTGACCTCCGCCGGGTGACGTTTCGAGGCGGCCGTGCCGAAGGCGGCTATCGTGGGCAACCGGAGGGTTCGCCGGGCAGCGTTGAGAGTTCGGCAGGCGATTCCGGTGTGGCGTCCCATCGCGTCGGACTGCCCGTGGCTGGCGGTGCGTCCGTGATGACGCTGGTGAAGGAGCGCAACCGCAGGCTGTTGCTCACCACGAACACGCTGGAGAACGCCATCGCGGCACCGGCGAGCATCGGATTGAGCAGACCGAAAGCGGCCAACGGGAGCGCGGCGACGTTGTAGCCGAAGGCCCAGAACAGGTTGGTCTTGATGGTGTTCAGGGTCCGCCGGGAGAGCCGGATCGCGTCTGCTGCGGCACGCAGGTCACCGCGCACCAGGGTGAGATCGGCGGCCTCGATCGCCACATCGGCGCCGGTGCCCATCGCCAGTCCCAGATCCGCGGTGGCCAACGCGGCTGCGTCGTTGACGCCGTCGCCCACCATCGCGACGATCTTGCCTTCGGACTGCAGGCGCCTGACCGCGGCAACTTTGCCCGCTGGCAGTACATCGGCGATGACCTCGTCGATACCGACCTCGTCGGCGATGTGGCGCGCCACCGTTGGGTTGTCACCGGTTAGCAGCACCGGGGTTAGCCCCAGCCGTTTGAACTCCCGAATGGCCGCAGCGCTGGTGGGTTTGACGGTGTCGGCGATCACCAGGATGGCGCGCGCCCGACCGTCCCAACCCACCGCGACCGCCGTCTTGCCCTGGCTCTCGGCCCGATCCTTGGCCGCTGCCAGGTCCGGGTCGAGGTGCTGTGCCCAGTCCGCTAGCAGGCTGGCGCGTCCAACGATGACGGCGTGCCCGTCGATAATGCCCCGAACCCCTTGACCTTCGGTGTTGGCGAAGTCCGCCGGCTCGGGCAGCGTGCCCAGTTCTGCCCTGGCGCTCTTGACGATTGCCGCCGCGATGGGGTGTTCGGAGGCGGCCTCGAGCCCGCCCGCGTAACGCAGCGCCGTTGCGCGGTCGGTGTCGGACACGGTGATCACCTCGAGCAGGGTCATCTTGCCGGTCGTCACGGTTCCGGTCTTGTCCAGCACGATTGTGTCGACTCTGCGGGTGGACTCGAGCATTTCGGGCCCCTTGATGAGGACCCCCAGCGCGGCCGCGCGCCCGGTGCCGACCAGCAGTGCGGTCGGAGTCGCCAGTCCCAGCGCGCACGGGCAGGCGATGATGAGCACGGCCACCGCGGCGGTCAGCGCCGCGCTGACCGGATAGCCCGCGCCGAGCCACACACCCAGTGTGGTCACGGCGATGGCGATGACGATCGGCACGAATACCCCGGAGACGCGGTCGGCGAGCCGTTGCACGTCGGCTTTGCCCGATTGGGCGGCCTCGACGAGCTTGGCCATCTGCGCCAGCTGGGTGTGCTCACCGACCCGGGTGGCGCGCACCACGAGGCGCCCGCCGGCGTTTGTGGTGGCGCCGGTGACGGTGTCCCCCGGGCCGACCTCAACCGGGACGGACTCCCCGGTGAGCATCGACGCGTCCACCGCCGAAGAGCCGGCGACGACGGTGCCGTCGGTGGCGATCTTTTCGCCCGGGCGCACCACGAACTCGTCGTCGACGGTGAGTTCTTGCACGGGGACCCGGATCTCGGCGCCGTTGCGCAATACCGCTACGTCTTTGGCGCCGAGCTCGAGTAGCGCCTGCAAGGCGGCGCCCGCGCGCCGCTTGGAGCGCTTCTCGAAATACCGGCCCGCCAACACGAACGCGATCACCCCCGCGGCCACCTCGAGATAGATGTTGGATGCGCCGTCACCGGGTGTGATGGTCAGCTCGAAGGGGTGGCGCATCCCGGGTTCTCCGGCCGTACCCAGGAACAGGGCGTACAACGACCACAGGAACGCCGCGAGGGTCCCAACCGAGATCAAGGTGTCCATGGTGGCGGTGCCGTGCTTGAGATTGACCCACGCGGCTTGGTGGAAAGGTCGGCCCGCCCACACGATGACCGGCGCGGCCAGCGCCAGCGAGGCCCACTGCCAGTACCGGAACTGCAGGGTGGGCAGCATCGCCATCAGGATCACCGGGCCGGCCAGCACAACCGCGCCGACCAATCGACCGCGCAGCGACGCCAGCTCGGGGTCGACGCCGTGCGTGTCCGTTGTTGCCGCCGCCGCGGGCTGTTGCCGGTGCTGCGGCAAAGCCGCTGCGTAGCCTGCCTTCTCGACCTCGGTGATCAGGATCTGCGGGTCATACCCGGCCGGGGCAGTGACGGTGGCCCGCTCGGTCGCGTAGTTGACGGTCGCGCTGACACCGTCGAGCTTGTTCAACTTCTTCTCGATGCGCATCGCGCATGACGCGCAGGTCATCCCGGCGATGTCCAGCTCGACGTTGCTCAGTGTGGCCGGCAAACCGGTCGTCTTGGGCATGGTGTGCTCCTTACTGATGTGTTGCTGGATGGCTGGATTGCTCTGCGGCGCAGCGCACGAACTGGGCGGTGTGCACTCGCCCGTTCACCTGGAAGTCGAGGTAGAGCAGGTAGCGGCCCGGGGTGGGCGGTTCGGTGGTGAAGGCAATCTGGGCCGGGCTAGCCGATCCGGCCGACGCCGCGCCATTCTCGGGATGTGCATGCAGATACGCCAGGTCTCCCTCGCGCAGCACCACCAGATGTCCGTATGCACCGAGGTAGGGCTGCAGGGTCGTGACCGGCTGGCCGTCCCGGGTGACGGTTGCGATCAGCCGTGACGGTGACTGGGCCGTGAACGGGCCGTCGATGGTCACGGTGAACCCGTCGGTCCGGCTGACGTTTGTCGCCGACGGCGGTGGGTCCGGGGTGAACATGCCCCCGACATTGAGCGCATATGTCAGGACCGTGGGGTTGCCGCCTTCCGGGACGAAGTCGGCGAACACCCGATAGGTACCGGCGGCGTTCCATGCCCATGGGATTGACCAGCGGCCCTCGGCGCTCATCGTGGGATGGACATGGCGAAACTCGGTGCCGTCGCTGCGGACCACGATGAGATGAAGTTTCTTGGCGTTCTCGATCGCATACCTCGTCACCGGCACGCCTCCGAGCGACTGGACCCGAAATGACAAGGTGCCCTGCACTCCGACCGCGGGTGGGGCCGCGACGTCGTCGAGCATCAGATCGCCCGCACTGAGAGACACCCCGCGCACCGGTTGCGTCCCAGCCTGGTGACCGGCGTGCCCGGACCGAGCCCAGGACGTCGAGATCGGGTGCGCAATCACCGCACCCCCGACCAGGAATGCCGCGCCGAACAACGCGGCCATGCCCGTCGCGTACAGGGCTAGTCTGGCGCGCGCGCTCATGCGACCAGGACCGCCTGGTAGCCGGCCTCGTCGATCGCACCCAACACCGTCGTCGGATCAATCGGAGCCGACCCTGCAACCAGCAGCCTGCCCGTTCGCGCGCTGACGGCGACCGTGGCGCCGCCCGGGATCTGGGCCACCTCGCTTCGGATGGCGGATTCGCAATGCCCGCATCGCATCCCGGCGACCTGGTACTGGCTGGTGTTCATCACTCTCCCATCTATACCCCCTAGGGGTATATAACCACTCTGTCTATATACGCCCCCAGGGGTATATCTGTCAAGGGCTTCGGGCGTGATGTTTTTCCAGCGGGTGTCCCGGGTGTGGAGCGGCTACCGGCCGGTGGCAAGGCAAATGGGCTAGCGGGTTACGTAGGCTGGGGCGAGTTCACGTGACGCGAGGAGAACTGATGACTGTCGTGGTTGTCGATGCGGGCCCTCGTCGGGTCAGTCGTTCCGTCGAAGTGGCCGCTCCCGCGGCCGAGCTGTTCGCAATCGTTGCTGATCCGCGGCGTCACAGCGAACTGGACGGCTCCGGCACGGTTCGCGACAACATCAAGGCGCCGGTGACCCTGGTGGCCGGCACGAAGTTCTCGACAAACATGCGAATGTTCGGCGTGCCGTACCGCATTACCAGCACGGTGACCGCTCTCAAGCCCAACGAATTGGTCGAATGGCGGCATCCGGCCGGGCACCGCTGGAGATGGGAGTTCGAGTCTCTCTCGCCCACGCTCACCCGCGTCACCGAGACCTTTGATTACCACGCGGCGGGTGAGCTCAAGAACAAGCTCAAGTACTACGAGCGGATTGGCGCGTGCAAGGCCAACGCGGCCGGCATCGAAGCAACGCTGGCTAAGCTGCGTGATCGCTACGCCGCGCGATAGGTCAATGACGGCCCCGCCGTCACTCACCGTGATGACGCGGGGTCCGCGGCGTCCCAGGGCACGACTCCCGACACCCAGTGCGTCAGTTGCTCCACCTGGTCGTTTCGGTGCAGGTGTCGTGGCGGCGTCGCGAAGGTGGAGTACGGCCGGCAGCGGATCACGACGCGGTTCTCGCGTTCGCACATCGCCTCGACGCTCGGGCGCGCCTGGGCGTCGAGCGGTTGCCCCGACATCCGGCCGGCAACGGCCATCATGACGTCGACCGCCAGCTCACGGTCCGGATCTAGCATCGCGTCGGCGTAGACCTGCAAATAGGTGAACGGCCAACGCTCGTCGAGGACGCACAAGCTGACCTTGCCGTCGCGCTCGACGACTCTGGCTTTGCCGCGCCCGGCCATGGTGGCCACCAACAGTTCGTCGTCATCGGTGGGGATGTAGTAGACGATCGACATCCCCGGGCCGTCGTTGCGCCGACGGTATCCAAACACACACGTGCGGTGGGTGCGGACGAACTCGCGGCGCTCGGACGGCAGCATGTCGCGGTCGGTAGGTGCCGTGTAGGGCTGCGCTGACAGGGGCAGGAGCATGATGAACCATCCTTGTTCTCGGGTAGGCGGGCCAGGGGTCAGGGCTTCGTGGTGGCGGAGTCGGGAATGTCGGCTACGCGGGTAGCACCTCTTCTGCCAGCAGCCTCAGGCTGCTCCAGCCGACCTCGACAGGCAGCCCTCCGATGAGCGGGTTCATCACGACTTCCTTTCTGCCTCGTTGCAGCTGGCCGACCAGTTGGTCGGGAGTGAGGATCTGCACGTTGTCGAGGCCGCGCAGCTCGGCGATCGAAGCCGCCGGTGCTTCGTTGGGGCGGGGGACATCGGCGCGCTTCCAACCGCTGTACTCGGTGGCCTCGTTCATGATGAAACCGCCGAACCGGGACCAGGCTTCGTCGGGGTCGGCGTGCAATAGCGTTACGGTGCTGCCGTTTTCGGGGTGGTAGACGAATCCCCGCTTGTTACGGCGGGCCAGCTCCTGGTGGTATACGGCCTCGAGTTCGGGCATCGCCATCGGTGGGGAGAACGGCAAGCTGAAGCGCGCGGCCCGGCGGGCCGCCGCAACGCTCATCCCGCCGACGAAAAGGATCGGGTGTGGATGGGTCCGCGGGTTGGGGGTGACATTGATCAGCCGGCCATCGTATTCGAACGGATCATCGCCCCACGCCTGCAACAGCACCGAAAGGCAGTGGTCCATCAGGGCACCCCGGCGCGACCAGTCCTTGCCGGCGGCGTGGTACTCCTGGGGCCGGTAGCCCATGCCGGCCACGAAGCTGAAGCGGCCCTGGGACAGGTTGTCGAGCACGGCGATGTCTTCGGCGGGCCGAACCGGATCGTAGAGCGGGACGATCAGAGCATTGATGCTGATGCGCACGTTTCGGGTGCGTCCGGCCACCGCGGCGGCCAGAATCAGCGGCGACGGCAGCCAGCCGGTCGCGGCCAAGTGATGTTCTTCGGCGCTGACCGCGGTGAACCCGTGGTGGTCGGCATATTCGGCCATGTCGAGCGCGGCGCGATAGCGCTGGGCGTGGTCTGCCGCCGGATCGGCGATGTTGGTCATGTTCAGCCGCAACGCGGTCAGCAAACTCATGTTCGGTGCGTGGCCGTTGGTTTGGCTCCCGCGAACAGTGATCCTCGGAGCAGTTGCTTGGCCGAGTCGAGTGTGACGTCGTAGGACTGCGGACCCAGATTCGCCGCTTGCTCGGTGAGGCCGCGCGTCAGTGCGCAGATGGCGTCCACCGCGGCGCCGGGGGCGATGCCGGCGGACAGCACGCCCCGCCCCCGGGCGTCGTCGACGATTTCGGTGATGACGTCGCGAAGGGCCTTGGAGCCCGGGTAGGTTCGGCGGCCGCCACCGGTCTGGTCGGCATTCTCGGCGCGCACCGCTCGTAGGAACCCGGCCAGGTAGGGATAGTCGCGCATCAACCGTTTCGACTCATCCAACACCGCGTCGAGCCGGTCGACGATGTCATCGGAAGAGGCCGCGGCGGCATGGAGCCGGGGCAAGACGATCTCTTCGATCTCCGTGGCGGTGGCATTGAGTAGCTCCGACTTGTTCGGAAAGTAGTGGTACAAGCTGCCGCTGGTCATGTCGGCCGCCTTGGCGATCTCGCGGATCGACGCCTGGGCGGGGCCGGCCTCGGCCACACAACGCATTGCCGCGGTGATGATCCGTTGACGGGTTTGTTCGCCGCGCGCGCCCACCGGCCGGCCGAGCTGGGATCTCGTCGAGAAGGTGGGGACGGTCATGTCAGGCGGCACTCGCAATCGGGCTGTCGATCACTCACCGCGGCCCCGCGGACGCCGGAAGTCATGATCATTCGAATATATTCGACTATGCCCGCAATGCGCCCACGGCCGATGAATATGCAAGACCCGTTGGTGAGGATCCGACCGCAATGACCCGCACGCAGCTGGGCCGCCCGGTGGGCGCCAGTGGCGAGGAAACCCGTCAGCGGATCATCGTCGCGACGATGCAGCGTGTCAGCAAAGTGGGATATGCGCGAGCCACCATCCGCGAGATCGCTCGCACCGCGAATGTGACCAGTGCCAGCTTGTACAACTACTTTCCGAACAAGTCCGAGCTGATCAAGGAGACGATCGCGGCCAGGGCCGATGCGGCGATGCCGCGACTGCGGCGGGCCGCCGAAGGCGGCGGCAACATCGTTGATCGCATCGAAGCGGTGCTCGACGAGTGCGGCGAGTTGATCCGGGAATACCCGCAACTGGCCGCCTTCGAGTTCGCCATCCGGGCCGAAGACGGCATCGCTGTGGACGCCCAGGAGGGGAGCGGCCAACTCGGCGAAGTCGGGTTCACCGCGTTTCGAGAAATAATCAGGGGCCTGGTCGAGGATGCCCGGCGCCGGGGTGAGCTTGCCGAGCAGGCCGATACGGTCGGTGCGATAGAGGCGATCTATGCGCTCATCTACGGTCTGACCGAAATGGCGGCCACCCTGCCACTGGACCAATTCCACGCCGCGCTGAGCGCGGCCAAGGGTTTGATCAGGGGCACGCTGTTTCGCTGCTGATGGCCGAACTGGCGATTTGTGGGGCCTCGAATACGTGGTGATCGCTTGATATGATCAAGCGATCACTTATAGGGTCATCTCGCGTAGAGCGGAGTTGAGACCTTGACTGAAACCGTCGGGTGCGCGTTCGACGTTGATGTGTTGCGCCAGAAGTACGCCGAAGAGCGGACGAAGCGGCTGCGTCCCGACGGGATCGCGCAGTACGTGGAAATCGCGGGTGAGTTCTCCCGATTTGGCGAGGATCCCTGGGCGGATGAAGAATTCGCGCGCGAACCCCTGACCGACGAGGTGGACGTGGCGATCATCGGGGCCGGCTTCGGCGGTCTGCTGACCGGTGCACGGCTGCGCCAACTCGGTGTGCAAAGTGTGCGGCTGATCGACCGCGCGGCCGACGTTGGGGGTACCTGGTACTGGAATCGGTATCCGGGGATCGCGTGCGATGTCGAGTCGTATGTGTACATGCCGCTGCTCGAGGAGCTTGGCTACATTCCGACCGAAAAGTACGCCAAGGGCGCCGAGATCTTTGCGCACTGTCAGCGCATCGCTGCGAAGTACGACCTGTACCGAGATGCCTGCCTACAGACCGACGTCCACGAAATCCGCTGGGATGCGGACATATCCCGCTGGATCATTCGGACCAATCACGGGGACCGGATCCGGGCGAGATTCGTATCGGTGGCCAACGGATATCAGGCCAAGCCCAAGCTGCCCGGGATCGCCGGGATCGCCAGCTTTGGTGGCAAGACGTTCCACACCAGCCGGTGGGACTACGGCTACACCGGCCAGGGCTTGCAGAATCTGGCCGACAAGCGGGTCGGCATCATCGGCACGGGCGCGACGGCAGTGCAGTGCGTGCCCCACGTGGCGGCGGCGGCCCAGCAGCTCTACGTGTTTCAGCGCACGCCTTCGTCGGTGGATGTGCGCGCCAATGAACCCACGGATACCGAGTGGGCTGCCACATTACAGCCGGGCTGGCAGCGCAGACGCATCACGAACTTTCAAGTTCTGACCGCCGGAGGGCAGGCATCCGAAGATCTGGTCGCTGATGCCTGGACGAGCATTACCCGCAAGCTTCCCGTGATGCGTCACGACAGCGCCGGCACGACGGACCCGGAGAAACGCTCGCGGGAAATCGAGTTCGCCGACTTCGCCAAGATGGAGGAGATCAGGGCGCGGGTCGATCAGCTGGTGACCGATCGTGCCACCGCGCAAGCACTCAAGCCGTGGTACGGATACTTCTGCAAACGGCCGTGCTTCCATGACGAATACCTGCAGACCTTCAACCGCGACAACGTCACGCTGGTCGATACCGAAGGGGCGCGGCGTAGAGCGCATCATCGAGTCCGGCGTGGTGGTCGACTCGGTGGCCTACGAGCTGGATTGCCTGATCTTTGTGACGGGGTTCGAAGTTGGCACCGACTACTGCCGTCGCACCGGCTTCGAACTGATCGGCCGGGACGGCATCACCCTGACCGACCGGTGGCGCGACGGTGTGCGCACCTTTCAGGGACTGTGTGCCAACGGTTTCCCGAACTGCTTCATCGAAAGCATCGCCCAGGCCGGCCTCACGGTGAACTTTCCATATCTGCTCGATGTGCACAGGCCAGTCATGTCGCATGGATCATCGCCTGGGCGCTCGAGCACGGGGTGAGCGAGGTTGAGGCCTCGCCGGAGGCCGAGGCCGCTTGGGTCGAGGCGGTGGTGACCCGTTCGGCGGCGACCGCCGAGCGGGCCAAGACCTGCACCCCCGGCTATTACAACCGCGAGGGGAAGGCGGATGCCAAGACTCGCCAGGGCAGCTTCTTCTTCGGCGCTCCCACCGAATACGCCGACATCCTCGAGACATGGCGGGCCAAAGGGGACCTGGAAGGTCTGGCGATTCGTGGTGCGCAGGTGCCACGATGACCCGGCCGGCGGCCCGGCTACGGTACTTCGCGGGCCGGCTCCGGGCGGCGACCCGGCGTGGGCGCCCACCACGGGTCGTCATCATCGGGGCCGGTTTTGGCGGCATCGCCGCCGCCGTTGCGCTGCGCGGCGCGGGCATTGATGATTTGGTGATTATCGAGGGCGCCGACGGCGTTGGGGGGACCTGGCGTCGCAACACCTATCCGGGAGCCGCCTGCGATATTCAGAGTCATCTGTACTCATTTTCGTTTGCGCCCAACAAATTCTGGAGCCGCACCTATGCTCGGCAACCCGAGATCCTGGCTTACTTGGAATCGGTCGTAGACGATTTCGATCTACGCCGCCACCTGATGCTGAGCGCCATGGTCCGCTCGATCCGCTGGGACGAGGACACGTGGGGGTGGGTCTGCCAGGTGGACCGGGCCGGGGGGGACCGCTATCTTGACCGCCGACGTGGTGGTGTGTGCGACTGGCTTGTTCGGGCCGCGCAAGCTGCCCGACATCGCCGGGCTGACCGATTTCGGTGGCACGTTGATGCACACCGCCGGCTGGGATCACCGTGTCGATTTGACGGGAAAACGGGTGGCGGTGATCGGCACCGGGGCCAGCGGGGTGCAGGTCGTCCCCGAACTGGCGAAGCTCGCTGGGCGCCTGACGGTATTTCAGCGCACCCCACCTTGGATGGTTCCCAAGGACGATCGCCGCTACACCGCAACCGAATTGAGGCAGTTTCGGCGCAACCCGCTGGCAATTCGGCGGACCCGCTGGCAGATCTGGAAGTTCCAGCATGACAACACCGCTACCTTCGCCGATGATCCGGTGGTGACATCGCGCACCCAGATCGCTACCTCCTTCCTGGAGCGCGTCGTCGCCGATGAGCGGCTGCGCCGTGCGCTGACGCCCGGCTATCCGTTCCGTTGTAAGCGAGTGCTGCTGGGTGATGACTTCTACCGGGCGCTACAGCACGACCACGTCGAACTCGTTACTGATCCCATCGAGCGAGTCACCGAGACCTCGGTCGTCACGACTGCCGGGCAAGTCGTAGACGTCGATGCGGTGGTGCTGGCCACGGGATTTGAGACGTCGCGCTACCTGTCGGGCATCGAGGTGATCGGCACCGGAGGGCAGTCCCTACACGAGCGGTGGGGTGATGACCCCGCCGCCTACCTGGGTGCGGCAGTCGGCGGCTTTCCGAACTTCTTCATGCTCTACGGTCCGAACACCAACCAGGGCGGAAACTCGATCGTCTACATACTTGAGGCCGGCGCACGCCTGGTGGCCAGCGCGGCCAGTCGGCTGGCGCGCCGCGGTGGATACCTCGATGTCCGTCCGGAGGCGGAAAGGCGCTACAACGACGAGATCTCCGCGGATTTGGAACGCACGATCTGGACTCAGTGCCAGAGCTACTTCCGCTCACCTTCGGGGCGCATCGTCACCCAGTGGCCGTACACCGAGCTGGAATACGCGCGCCGAACCTGGCGGATCAGGCCACGGGACTGGTTGCACCACAAGGGGGTGTCGCCGGTGGCGCAACGGGGCGGGCCGGGGAGCGCGGCGTCAGCTCAGACTGAAATCGATGACCCCGCGGATCAACTCGCCGGCAACCAGATCGGCGTAGGCGTCGTTGATGCTGTCGAGCGAGTAGCGCTTGGTGATCATCTCGTCCAAGAGTAACTGCCCCGACTGGTACATCGTGGCCAGCAGCGGAATGTCACTCTTTGGGTTGCACGAGCCAAAGACCGTGCCACACAGCGTCTTATTCATCAGCACGAAGTCTTGAAGACCGACGGCGATGGAGTGCATCGCGGGGTCCGGCAGACCGGTGAGCACGCAGGTTCCGCCCTTGCGGGTCAGCGACAGTGCCGCCGCGACGTCGGCCGGGCCGATCGTGGCGGGGGATACCACGACCACATCCGCCATCACGCCGCGAGTTAGCTTGCGCACCGTCTCAACGGCCTCGTCCGTGGTCGCCGCGGTATGAGTGGCCCCAAAGGTCAGCGCGGATTTGCGCTTGAACTCAACGGGATCGACCGCGATGATGCGGGTCGCTCCCTGGATACGGGCGCCTTGGATGGCCGCTGTTCCGATGCCGCCCGCGCCGATCACCACGGCGATGTTGCCGCCGCGGACCTGAGCGCGTCGTGCCGCCGAGCCATATCCGGTCGGTATCGCACAGGCCAGCAGGGCTGCCGGCACCAGCGGGAACGTCTGATCAATCTTGACCAGCGAATCGGCCGAGACCACCGTATGTTCGGCGAACGCGCCGATCTTGGACACGTGGCCGAGGTCGCGTCCATCGAGGCTGTGATGACGGAACGTACCGCCGGTGGGCATTCCGGGTGCCAAGGTGCCGTATCCGGTATCGCATAGGTATTCCATTCCCGTTGCGCACCAGCGGCACTGGCCGCACACCGCGATGAAAGACGTCACCACATGGTCGCCGGGTGCGAACCGGGTCACCCCCTCGCCGACCTCGAGCACGACGCCGGATCCTTCATGGCCGCCGATGGTCGGGGACATGGTCGGCAGCCCCAAAGAGCGCAGTGTCTCCGGTGGTGGCGCGAGGTTGCCGCGTCGGATGTGTTCATCGGAATGGCACAGTCCGGTCGCGCTCAGTTGCAGCAGCACCTCGCCGGCGCGCGGCGGGTCGAGCTCGAATTCTTCGACGGTCCAGGGGTGACCGTACCCATAAAGGATGGCCGCGCGGCTTCTCATTGAAGGTCGTCCTCCTCTGGCAGGTCGCCTCGACAACTCAGCACAACCTTGCCACCAAGTGGCTTCGCAATCTCGTCCTGAAAGCCAGGCCGTCTCTTACAATCAATCGATTGATTATATGACCGGTCGTCCCGTGGCGGAAGGACATCGATGTCGCATCTGGTCGCGATCCCCGACCTGCTCGCCAGTGCCGCGGCCGATCTGGCGGGCGTTGGCTCGTCGGTGTGTGCGGCCAACGTGGCGGCCGCCGGCTCCACCACCGCACTGCTGGCGGCCGCCGGTGATGAGGTCTCGGCGGCCATCGCAACGCTGCTTTCCGGCCAGGGGCGGCAGTACCAGGCGATCAGCGTTCAGGTGGCCGCCTTTCACGCTCGATTCGTGCAGGCGTTGGGTGGCGCCGGGGGTGCGTATGGTGCCGCCGAGCAGGCCGGCATTTCGCCGCTACAGCTCGTCGAGCGGGACCTGCTGGGCGTGATCAATGTGCCTAGCCAGGCGCTAACGGGCCGCCAACTCATTGGCGATGGTGCCGATGGTGCGCCGGGCACCGGCCGCGACGGCGGCCCCGGCGGATTGTTGTACGGCAATGGCGGCGACGGCGGGTCCGGCGCCGCCGGTCAGGTCGGCGGCAACGGCGGTAATGCGGGGTTGATCGGCACCGGTGGGGCGGGCGGGCAGGGCGGTTCGGGGGTGAGCACGACGTTGGCGCAGGCGGGCGGCCGCGGCGGATCTGGCGGACTGTTGTTCGGTAACGGCGGGTTGGGCGGGCAGGGCGGTTCCGGTGGAACCAGCGGAACCGGCGGCCCGGGCGGCCCGGGTGGCTCGGCCCAATGGATCGGTGACGGGGGAAACGGGGGCAGCGGCGGGTCGGGCGTCGACCCCGGGGCCGGCGGCGCCGCCGGCAACGGCGGCCGGCTCTACGGCCACGCCGGTTCCGATGGTGCCCAGGGCGCGCATGTCGGTGCGCCGGGTGACCCCGGGAATCCGCCGGACCCGGGCTCTGGGGCCGGCCAGAACGCGGTTGACGCGGCCGCCGGGAGAGACCTGGTGGCGTCCAACGCCGGACCCATTACGAATGCCTCACTCGACGAGATATCCGGCATCGAGTCCGGCGTCGCCAACCCGAACATCTATTGGGTGCACAACGATTCCGGGGATACGGCGCGGGTATTCGCCATCGATGCCAAGAGCGGGGCCACGCTGGGCACCTACACGCTCAGCGGTGCGAAGGCATCCGACTGGGAGGACATCGCGATCGGTCCCGGACCGGTGCCGGGCCAGTCCTACCTCTACCTGGGCGACATTGGCGATAATGGGCTCTCCCGCAGCGCAATAGCCGTCTATCGGGTACCGGAGCCGATAGTCACCGGCACCGCCGCCAACCCCGTCACCACCACGCTGACCGGTGTGGACACGCTCAATCTCAAATATCCCGACGGCCCACACAACGCGGAGGCGCTCATGGTGGACCCGCGCACGGGACGCATGCTCATCATTGACAAGACCTCGAGCGGCAATCCCGCGATCTATTCGGGGCCCACTGGACTGGCTAGCGGCAGCACCACCACCCTGCAGGACGTGGGCACGCTGGCATTGCCGAGCGGCTCTAGCTACTTGGTGACCGGGGCCGATGTATCGCCGGACGGAACGCAACTGGCCGTGCGCACCTATGGCCACGTCTACTTGTGGAATCGTGATCCTTCCCAAGACATTTGGATGGCGTTGGCGCAGCCGGCGGTTGCCGGCCCGACACCGGATGAGTCGCAGGGCGAAGCGATAACCTTTCACCCGGACGGCAACGGCTACGTGACCGTGAGTGAGGGGACAAACCAGAACCTGCACAACTTCGATGCGCCATCCACGGTCTAGCATCCAGATGACGGTCTGACCGGTTGCCCGGTCTGGCTCGTGCGGCTAGCCGTTCGCCCTGATGGCGGCGACGACACCGCCGTCGACCAGGAGATCCGCCCCGGTGATGAATGTTGCCTCGGGGCCCAGCAGGAAGGCCGCCGCTGCGGCGATGTCGTCGGGGGTTCCGATTCGACCGGTCCCGGACATGGCGATCATCGCCCGCATCCCATCGCCGACCGGGGAGGCGAGTTCCTGCTGTCCCATGGGTGTCGAGATGATGCCGGGGCTGATCGAATTGACTCGTGCCTCCCGCTGCCCCCATTGTCGGCTTGCCGCACGGACCCGAATGCTATTGGCCTGCTTAGCGAACGGATAGGCGAAGGCCGGCTCCACGATGCTGCCGACGAAGTCCAGTTCGAGCAACTGTCCGGGCGGGCGGTGGGCGAGCTCGTGTTCTTGTTCGGCGCTGGGCGGCGGCAACAGATGGCCCGCCATGCTGGCAATGATCACACCCGCGCCCCCTGGGGCGATCACCGCGCCGAACTCCTGCAGCACCAGCGCAACGCCGACTAGGTCGACGGCCAGGATTGCCTGCGCTGACGCTTGCGCCGGAGACAACCCCGCGGTGTGCGCCAATTGTGTGACGGCACCGAGGGTGGCGGCGTACTGGGCGAGATCGTGAACCGACTCCGCGGCGCAGACATCCACGCCGCGGCTCCTGACGTCATGTCCCTCCGCGGCAAGGGATTTGGCTACCGATGCCAACGTGTCGGCGTTATTGTCGGCCAACAGCACCGTCTTGCCCGAGCCGAGCCGCCGGGCGATCGCCTGCCCCATGCCGCCGACCCCGATCACGGTCAGAACGTTCCGGCTCACAGCTACCCCATCTTCTTCGGCCCCGCCGACCTACTCCCCGAACCCGCGCGAACTGGCAACGCGGCCCGGGCCGCCCCAATGGCCAACAATAGGGCGGCTGAGGCTACCTTCGACAGGTGCCGGCGGGACAACCGTGGAACATCAACATTCATTACGACGCGTTGTTGGCTGCCACCGTCGCGCCGGGTACCCAAACCGCTCTCGACGTCGGGTGCGGGGACGGCTTCCTGTCGGCCCGGCTGGTTGACCGGGTACCCGATGTCACCGCTTTGGACGTCGACGCGGACGTGCTGCGACGCGCAGAACACCGATTCGCCGACACCTCCATCCGGTGGGTGCACGGCGACGTCATGACCGGCGAGCTACCGCATCGCGGCTTCGACGCGGTGCTCGCCAGCGCGTCGTTGCACCACATCGAGGACACCCGTGGGGCATTGATCCGGCTTGCGGAGCTGGTGTTGCCCGGCGGAACGCTGGCGGTGGTGACCTTTGTCAGACCGTCCCCGCGAAACGTCCTGTGGCACCTCACCGCGTGGCTGGCTACTGGCGTCGCCAATCGAGTCAGACGGAAATGGGACCACACCGCCGCCATCAAATGGCCACCGCCGGTGACGTTTTCACAGTTGCGCGAATTGGTTCGGGAACTGCTGCCCGGGGCCCGAGTGCGGCGCTTGCTCTATGGGCGGGTGCTGATCACCTGGCAGGCGCCCGGCTGACCGCCCGAGCTCACGGCGACGGTGCTGGCCCGCGTGAGCAGCGCAACGGCTTCGGACTCACCGAGGCCGTTTGGGTCGGTTGAACACCGGCGGGCGCTTCTCGAGAAAAGCCATCATCCCCTCGCGGGCATCATCGGAACTCAAGGTTGCGTAGATGGCCCGTCGCTCCGCGGCGAGTAGATCGTCCAAAGTCCGGTGCTCGCAGTCATGAAAGGCTCCCAGCATGGCCCGCACGGCAAGAGCGGGTTGCCCCGCTAACTCCAGGGCGAGCTGCGTTGCTCGGTCCTTCAGCTCGTCGAGTGGCCACACCTCATCGACGAGACCGATGGCATGTGCCTGCGGCCCGGTTACGGTCTTGGCCCGCAAGACCATGCCGAGGGCATGCTGGCGCCCCACGGTCTTGGCCAACCGAGCCGAGCCTCCCCAGGCAGGAGTCGAACCCAGGTGCAACTCCGGCAGCCCGATCGACGCCCCTTCCTCGGCGGCGAGGCGGAAGGTGCAGCCCAGTGGGAGTTCGAGGCCGGCTCCCAGGCAGTGGCCGAACAGCGTGGCGACGGAAGGCTTGCCCATGTTCTCGATGCGCTGGATGAGATCGAGGCGTCGATCGAAGAACGCGTCGACGCTGCCCGCCGCCTGGATGCCGGTTGGCAGTTCCTTGAGATTCATCCCGACGGAGAAGTTCTCCAGACCGTCCGCGGTGATGACGAAGGCCCGGATCTCGTCGTCGGCGGCAATGTCGTCTACCACCTCGCTGAGCCGCTCAACGTAGGCCAGGCCTATCCGGTTCCGTGGCGCATCCGTGTTGGTGACGATAGCGACACCGCCGTCGAGCTTCTCGTACCGCAGGGGCTCATCCATAGTCGTCACGAGCCTACACCCGGTGGCCGGTGCGGCTGCCGATCTCGCCGCCCGCAGCTACCTCCGCGCGCGACCCACTTCCATATCGTGCGCTGTACCAACGGCATGGCAATGACGTTGCGGGCAAACGAGATCTGTGGAGACAAAGACGAGACGCGATGCCGAGCGGGTAGCGCAGGCCGTCTCGGAAATGTCTTGTCCATCTTTGCGTTCGGTCATGGCGTACTTCGAAGCTGGTCGGTGGCTAGGGAATGCCACTGCGCGCCCGCTTGCACGGTTCGCGCAACGCGTTGAATGATCGGCTCGTGACCAAGCGTGAAGATCATGGTGTGAATCGCTGGGAGCTGCTGGTCTGCTCGGTGACCGGTCATGCCACCTACGCACACGATGACCGGGCACTGGCGGACCGGCTCAGCGCCGACACCGAGTTGGGTGAAGTGTGGCGCTGTCTGCGCTGTGGTGACTTCACGCTCGGTGCGCCGCGTGGCCGCGGGCATCCGGAAGACGCGCCGTTGATCATGCGTGGCAAGGCGCTGCGTCAGGCCATCATCATTCGCACGTTGGCGGTCGAACGCCTGTTTCGGGCGATGGTGCTCGGGCTTGCGGCGTGGGCGGTATGGGAGTTTCGCGGCGCGCGGGGAGCCATTCAGACAACCCTTGATCGGGATTTGCCGATCTTTCGCGCCGCCGGGTTCAAGGTCGATCAGATGTTCGTCGTTCAGGAACTGGAAAAGGCGCTGGCCGCAAAGCCATCGACGCTCGCGTTGATCACCTTCATGCTCGCCGCCTACGCCGTCCTGCAGGTGGTCGAGGGGGTGCGCCTGTGGCTGCTCAAACGCTGGGGCGAGTACTTCGCGGTGGTGGCAACCTCGGTCTTCCTGCCGCGGGAGATCCACGACCTGGCCAGGGGGATCACCATGACCCGGGTGGTCACCTTCAGCATCAATGTGGCCGCCGTGCTCTACCTGCTGATCTCCAAGCGGCTGTTCGGTCTGCGCGGTGGGCGCAAGGCCTATGACGAGGAACTGCATGGTGAGCAGCTGCTGGACCTGGAGCGCGCCGCCATGGTGACATGACGGACCGGCTCGGCGCGGCGACGCTCAGGCCCGGATCTGCTTGGACTGGATGAATATCCCCTCGGCGTCCACCGTTATGCCGCTTTCGTCGGCGATGTGGCCGACCGAGAACGTCTTGACCCCTTCGATACGTTCAACGCGGCCCTCGGCGCGTAGCGGCCGTCCGAGCACGGTGCCGCGCCGGTAGCGTAAGGTCAGCGTCCCGGTATAGGCGGGGCGGCGCGGCAGATGGGCCGTCGCGCCCAGCACATGATCGAGGATCATCGAGCACACGCCGCCGTGCACATGGCCTGGCGGCCCCTCGTAAGCCGCGCCCAAGGTGAACTCCGACCACACCAGTCCGTCGGGTTCGTGATGGATCGACAACGGTGGTGCGACCGGGTTGCGCACACCCACCACAACATTGCCCCACGCGACGGCCTCACCCTCCGGAGTCAGCTGGACGCCGAACCCTCCCGGGTGCAGCGCGTCACTCAATTCCTCGGCAGCACTGTCGATTTTGGCCATGGAAGCGGTGACCGTCGCCGGATCCGCCTGGGTGCGGATGCTGACGTCGATGAGGCGACGGATCGATGCGGTCAGCGGCCCGTAGACCGACTCGAGCCGGTCGAAATCGGTGCCAGGCCATTCGTCGGACATCCTCGCAACCTAACAGCGCTGCGGGCCGGCGAGCAGGCATACTGCGCTCAGCAACGAACGGAGGTCGGTATGGGGACCTATGCGATCACGGGATCGGCGTCTGGGATGGGAAATGCGACCGCGAGTCGGCTTCGGGAAGCGGGCCATCGGGTGATCGGCGTCGACCTCGATGGCGCCGACGTCGTCGCCGATCTGTCGACACAGCAGGGCCGGTTACGGGCCGCAAGCGACGTCATTGCGGCCTGTGACGGCAGGCTCGATGGCGCGGTACTGGCCGCGGGATTGGGGCCGAGTCCGGGCCCGGGCCGGTTGCATCGCATCGCCCAGGTCAATTACCTGGGTGTGGTGGAGCTATTGCAGGCGTGGCGGCCCGCTCTAGCTGCCGCCGAACGGGCCAAAGCAGTTGTGATCGCAAGTAATTCGATGACGACTGTTCCGATGGTGCCGCGGCGCAGCGTGCGGGCGCTGCTCGACCATGATGCCGACAAGGCGGTGCGCGCGGTGCGGTTGTTCGGTAGAGCCGCGCCTTCGCTGATGTATGCGGCGTCGAAAATCGCGGTGAGCCATTGGGTTCGGCGCCAGGCGGTGCTGCCGGAGTGGGCCGGATCGGGGGTGCGGCTCAACGCTCTGGCGCCCGGCGCGATCATGACGCCGCTGCTGGCCGAACAGCTGTCGGACCCGACTCAGGCCAAGGCCGTCCGGTCGTTCCCGATCCCGGTCGGTGGATTCGGCGAGGTCACCCACATGGCCGACTGGATATGTTTCATGCTCAGCGACTCTGCGGATTTCCTCTGCGGCAGTGTGGTGTTCGTGGATGGCGGTTCCGACGCGTACTTTCGCGCCGACGACTGGCCGAGGCCGGTCCCGGCCCGCCGGCTGCCCGGCTACCTGCTGAAGTTCCGGCGAGGCTCCCGCACCACAGTTCGCTGACATCCGTCATTGACAGGTGTCAGTTAATGCTCGTACGGTATCGGTGTGGGCTCGACCGCGTCGACTACCGCGCCGCACTCGCCGCAGCAAAAGGTGCGCGAGGCTCAGCGGCTGCGCAGCCGGGCGCGGGTATTCGATGCCGCGGTCGCCGAGATAGGTCGGCGCGGATTAGCCGGCGCGGATGTGGCGGCGATCGCCGCGGCGGCCGGGGTGGCACGGGGGACGTTCTACTTCCACTTCCCCACCAAGGAGCACGTCTTGGTGGAGTTGGAGCGCGCCGAGGAACTCGCCATTGTGGCAAAGCTGCGCGATCCAACCGCCGATTCCACCGACCTGGTATCGGTATTGAGTTCGCTGGCGCACCAGGTGGTTGCCGTCGAGCGACGGCTGGGCCCGCTTGTGTTCCGGGACATGCTCGGATTGCACTTTGCCCCAACCCGGCCGGTCGAGGACCAGCTGGGCGAACACCCGTTGGCCGAATTCGTCATTGAGACGATCGCGCAGGCGCAGCGGGCGGATCGGGTCCCACCGGATGCCGACGCGGGTGAGCTGGGGGTGATCTTCCTGACCGGTTTGTTCGCGTTGCTGGCCACCGGCGCGACGACGCCGGACGCGCGGACCGCGTTACTGAACCGCTTCGTAACGACCGTTGTTCACGGAATGGAGGCACGATGAGCAGTTCAGGTATCGAGGGCTACCGCGAATATCTGGCCCGACGCGACGGCGAGGCGGACCTGTTGCATCGCCGGCTTGCCACCCGGGAAGAGTTCTTTGCAGCGCTAGTAGCCGAGCCCATTCGCTCGGCGCGCCGCGTCGATCGGCAGGTGTTCCTGCGCAACCTGCGGCGGCGTCGACCCGAGCCGGGACTCGACCGGGCGATGTTGTTCTTGCTGGCCACCGCCAAGCTGAACCAGGCTGAGCGGTTTGGGGTGAACCTGGGCGAAACCTACGGAGTCAACAGCGGTGCCGACCTGCCGCCGGAGCGGGTCTACGTCGAACTCGAGGAGCACTATCACACTCGGCTGCTGGCGTACGTGCTGGACATGTTTGGTCTGCCGTTCCAGGTGATTGCGCCACCGTTGCTGGTGCGCCAGTTCGTCAAGATGAGCGTGTTCCTGCCGGATCGACTCGCATTCCCAATCGTGGGCGCGGGCGAGATGGCGGGTTGCATCATGTTCGACGAGCTGCGACGCGCCGGAGTCGAACTGTTCGCCGACGAACCGGCGGTGGCGGCCCGGATCGAGCGCCTCTACAGCGAGATACTCACCGACGAATTGGCCCACGTCGGCTACTGCGCGGCAAGCTGCAACGCCGCGGGCCGGGCCACGATGCGCCGGCTGTACCCCGTTGTCGGACGGTTCTTCGCTCGCTAGACCTACGAGATAAGTCTGCTCGTCGATGTGGCGAAGTTTCGGGCCCGCCTGGACCGGCCGTTCGACGTCGACGAGCTCGCCGCCGGCCTGACAAACGAAACCTTTGTAGCCGCGCTGCCCTGATAGACCGGCCGAGCCCGCTTTGGCCTGTCGCTACAATCGCGGTCAGGTTTTTGGGCCACCGGTGGAGTTGGCCGGCGATGGGAGATTGACTTGCAGGGCAACGGTTCACGGTGACGATAGGTGTTATCTGCGCGATCCCGCAGGAATTGGCCTATCTGCGCACCAATCTGGTCGCCACCGATCAACAGGAGATCGCCCAAATTTGTTTCTATGCCGGTCAACTGGGGGATCGGCGGGTGGTGCTGACCGCGGCCGGAATGGGCAAAGTAAACGCCGGCCTGGTCGCCACCCTGCTAGCGGACCGATTCGATTGTCACACCGTGATTTTCACCGGGGTCGCCGGAGGACTGGACCCGGCGTTGTCCATCGGCGACATCGTTATCGCCGATCGCGTGGTGCAGCATGATTGTGGGTTGCTCACCGATGACGGACTGCAGCCCTACCAGCCCGGCCACGTCCCGTTCATCAAACCCACCGAACAGCTGGGCTATCGGGTGGACCCGGAACTGCTGGATCGGGTCAAACACCGCCTCGAGGACTTCACCCTGCCAGCGCTGTCGGCCGCCGCCGGGGGCGGAGCCCGCCCACCGCGGATCAACTACGGAACCATCCTCACCGGCGACCAGTATCTGCATTCCGCGCGCACCCGGGACCAGCTCTACAACGACTTTGCCGGCATGGCCATCGAGATGGAAGGCGGTGCGCTGGCTCAAGTATGCGAGTCCTTTGCCATTCCCTGGCTGGTCATCCGCGCGCTCTCCGACCTCGCCGGCGCCGGTTCCGGGCTGGATTTCAATCGGTTCGTCGACGAGGTTTCGGTCAGCTCGGCCCGGATGTTGCTGCACCTGCTGTCGGTGGTGGACTGAACCATCCGCGGGTGCGGCTCGGCGCGGGTGGTGCCCGTCGCGACACATACCTGATGTACAGGAAACGCCGCGGCTCGTCGCAGTGACGTATATCTGGGCGCTCGCACATAAGAGGTCTGCCCGAAGGCAGATCCCCGTCTTCTGACGGTGGGTCAAGCAGGCCCTTGCGGGCCTCGCCCAAAAATGGGCTTACTGCACTTCGGACAGACCACCAGGTTGCCCTGGTAACAATCAGTATTTCAGCGAAACAACGGCTCGTCGATGGCCAAAGGTCCCCACCAGGATCGGCCCAAAGTCACCTCACCGATTGCCAGCCGCGGTACCCGCGCCGAGCCGGCGCAGTGTTTGGATGGGTAGGTGGTTGATACCGACGCCCCGCTGCCCGACCGCTCCGAACGTGTGGTGAGTGCCACCCGCGAAATTGCGGCCGGCGCGGCGCAAATATTCGAGCTGATCGCCGACCCGTCTCGCCAGCCCGACTGGGACGGCAACGACAATCTTGCCCACTGTGCCGCGGGACAACGGGTACACCGGGTCGGCGATGTCTTCCGCATGACGCTGACCCTGGGCAGCGTGCGCGAGAACCACATCGTCGAGTTCACCGAGGCCCGGTTGATCGCCTGGCGCCCATCAGAACTCGGAAAAACGCCGCCCGGTCATCTTTGGCGCTGGGAGCTCACCCCGATCAGCGGTACCCGCACCCTGGTCACCCACACATACGACTGGACGGAGCTGTCCGACCCGGCGCGGTTCCCCCGGGCGCGGGCCACCACCACCGTGCAGCTGCGCGCTTCGCTGGACCGCCTCGCGGGGCACGCCGAGGCCGCTGCGGCCGGCGACTGATCACCGGGCCACCACCGGGAACCCCGGCCGGCAAATGCCCCGAGTCGGCCCAGTTGCCGCGGCTTTCCCTATCCGGCCCAGTGGCCCGGTACGGTCACCCTATGGCTCTCCCACCACCAGGAAAAGACCGCGCCGCCATCGTCACCGGCGCCTCGTCGGGCATCGGCGAGGAATTCGCCCGGATCCTTTCCCAGCGTGGCTACCAGGTGGTGTTGGTGGCCCGCAGCGCCGACCGCCTCGAAGCCCTCGCGGGACGGTTGGGTTCGGATACCCACCCGCTGCCCGCCGATCTGTCTGTGCGCAGCGACCGCGCCGGCCTGGTCGACCGGGTGGCGGCGCTGGGCCTGGTGCCCGACATCCTGATCAACAACGCGGGGCTGTCGACGCTGGGTCCGGTGGCGAAATCGGTTCCCGAACAGGAACTCAACCTGGTCGAGGTCGATGTGGCCGCGGTGGTCGACCTGTGCAGCCGGTTTCTGCCGGCCATGGTCGAACGCGGGCGAGGCGCGGTGCTCAACGTGGCGTCGGTGGCCGGATTCGCCCCCCTGCCCGGGCAGGCGGCCTACGGTGCGGCCAAGGCGTTCGTGTTGTCCTACACCCACAGCCTGCGCGGCGAACTGCACGGCAGCGGAGTTTCGGTGACGGCGCTGAGCCCGGGACCGGTGGACACCAGCTTCGGCGACGTAGCCGGGTTCACCCAGCAGGAAACCGAGAGCTTGCCCAAGATCATGTGGAAGTCCGTCGATCAGGTGGCGCAGGCCGGCATCGACGGTTTGGCAGCCGGCAAGGCCGTCGTCGTCCCCGGTCTTGCCAACCGCATCTCGGCCGAACTGATCCGGGTAACGCCACCGGATTGGATGGGCTCGATCATGGCCCGCATCCACCCCGCCATGAAGCGCCAGTGAGCGCAGCGCAATGAGTTGTCCTCGAGTTGTGCTTCGGTAGCGTGCGGGCGGGGTGCCCACTTTCGATAGGGTGAAGACCGCGTGAGTACCACACAGTCAGTGCCCGGCCAGACCGGCACCACTGCGGCCGAACGGCCATTTGTCGCCAGGATGATCCGCACCCTCGCGGTGCCGATCATCCTGTTCTGGTTGGCGGTGGTGGTCCTGCTCAGCGTGTTCGTCCCATCACTGGAAGTGGTCGGACAAGAGCGTTCGGTGTCGCTGAGCCCCACCGACGCGCCGTCGGTCGTGGCCCTCAACCGCATCGGCCACGTCTTCAACGAAGGCGAAACCGACAGCGTGGCCATGATCATCCTGGAGGGCGACAAGCCCCTCGGCGACGATGCCCACAAGTTCTACGACGGGCTGATCCGCAAGCTGCGCGCCGACAAGAAGCATGTGCTGAGCATCCAGGACTTCTGGGGGGATCCGCTGACGGCGGCGGGCGCCCAGAGCAACGACGGCATGGCGGCCACTGTCCAGGTGCGCCTGGCCGGCAAGCAAGGTGAGCTGCTGGCCAACGAATCCGTCGAGGCGGTCCGCAAGATCGTTGACGCCACCCCGGCCCCACCCGGGGTGAAGGCCTACGTCACCGGTGGGCCGGCCATGGCCGCGGATCTACACAAGAGCGGCGACCGATCCATGGCCAAGATCACCCTGACCACGGTCGCGGTGATCCTGATCATGCTGCTGTTTGTCTATCGATCCCCCGTCACGGTGTTCTTGCTGCTCGTCACGGTGGGCCTGGAACTGACCGCGGCGCGCGGGGCCGTCGCGCTGCTCGGCCACAGCGGATTGATCGGGCTTTCCACCTTTGCGGTCAGCCTGCTCACGTCACTGGCGATCGCCGCCGGAACCGACTATGGGATATTCATCGTCGGTCGCTACCAGGAGGCCCGGCAGGCCGGTGAAGACCGCGAATCGGCCTTCTACACCATGTACCGCGGCACCGCCCATGTCATCCTGGGCTCCGGTCTGACCATCTCCGCGGCAACGTTTTGCCTGAGCTTCACCCGGATGCCCTATTTCCAGACGTTGGGCATCCCCTGTTCGGTGGGGATGCTGGTGGCCCTGCTCGTCGCATTGACGTTGGCGCCGGCCGTCCTTGTCGTCGGCGGCCGGTTCGGCGCGTTCGACCCCAAACGGGTGCTGCAGGTACGCGGCTGGCGGTGGGTCGGCACGGCCATCGTGCGCTGGCCGCTGCCCATTCTCGCCGTCACGTGCGCCGTCGCGCTGGTCGGTCTGATCACCCTGCCCGGCTACCGGCCCAGCTACAACGACCGGGCCTACCTGCCCAGCTTCATCCCCGCCAATCAGGGCCTCGCGGTCGCGGACCGCCACTTCTCCCAGGCGCGGATCAACCCGGAGATCCTGATGATCGAGTCGGATCACGACATGCGCAACCCCACCGACTTTCTGGTGCTGGACAAGCTGGCCAAGGGCATATTCCGGGTTCCGGGCATCTCCCGCGTGCAGGCCATCACCAGGCCTTCCGGAACAACCATGGATCACACCACCATCCCGTTTCGGCTCAGCATGCAAAACGCCGGTCAGGTGCAGTCGTTGCACTACCAGCGCGCGCGGATGAATGACCTACTGACCCAGGCCGACGAGATGGCCAAGACGATTGCGCTGACCAGGCGCATGTACGAACTGTCGTCGCAGCTGGCCGACAACACCCACCGGATGGTCGGCGACACCATCGAGATGCAGCAGATCACCAACGAACTGCGGGACAAACTCGCGGATTTCGACGACTTCTGGCGTCCGATCCGCAGTTACCTCTACTGGGAGAAGCACTGCTACGACATCCCGAACTGCTGGACATTCCGGTCTCTCTTCGACGCACTGGACGGTCTGGATCAGATCGACGAGAAACTCGACGTGATGGTCGGTGACCTCGAGAACGTGGACCGGCTGATGCCGCAGATGACCGAGACGTTCCCGCCGATGATCGAATCCATGGAACACATCCGGACCATGATGCTGACCATGCACAGCACCATGTCGGGCATGGTCGACCAGATGACCGAGCTCAGCGAGAACGCCAACGCGATGGGCAAGGCGTTCGATACCGCCAAGAACGACGACTCGTTCTATCTGCCGCCAGAAGTGTTCGAGAACGCGGACTTCAAACGTGCGATGGGAAGCTTCCTGTCGCCGGACGGGCACGCGGCTCGCTTCATCATCTTGCACCGCAGCGACCCCGCCTCGGCCAGCGGCATCGCCAGTATCGACAAGATCCGCACCGCGGCCGAGGAGTCACTCAAGGGGACTCCGTTGGAGAACGCCACCATCTACCTGGCCGGGGTGGGCGCCATCTTCAAGGACGTCTCCGAGGGCGCGAAATGGGATCTTCTGATTGCCGGAATCGCTTCGCTCTGCCTCATTTTCGTCATCATGCTGATCCTCACCCGCGCGCTGGTGGCTGCCGGCGTGATCGTGGGTACGGTCGCGATTTCACTTGGCGCCTCGTTCGGATTGTCGGTATTGCTGTGGCAACATATCATCGGCATGCCGTTGCACTGGCTGGTGATCGCGATGTCGGTCATCGTGCTGCTGGCCGTGGGGTCGGACTACAACCTGTTGCTGGTCTCCCGGTTCAAACAGGAAATCCCCGCCGGCATCAATACCGGCATCATCCGATCCATGGGCGGCACCGGCAAAGTCGTGACCAACGCCGGGCTGGTGTTCGCGTTCACCATGGCATCCATGGTGGTCAGTGACGTGCGGATGATCGGACAGGTGGGCACCACCATCGGTCTGGGGCTGCTGTTCGACACCTTGGTGGTGCGGGCGTTCATGACCCCGGCCATTGCTGCGCTGTTGGGTCGGTGGTTCTGGTGGCCGCTGCGGGTGCGCTCACGACCTGACCGCGGAGCCATCCAGCGAGCCGCCCAGAGCGACACCGAGCCGGCGCCGGTGGAGAGTGCCCCGGCCACCGCCGGGAGTTAGATCGCCGGGACTCGGGTGGAGGGCTAGGCCAGTGCGGGTCTTGGCGGCTGTGCGCACCCTTGCTCCAGCAAGGCCCGCAGCGCCGTTGGCGGTGCGGCGATCTCGGCGACGGTTCCGACTTGCAGGGGGATGCTCGGGTAACCGGCCAGGTATTGCGAGTAGGAGCGCGCACCCAACCTCATGCCGAGGCTGACCCGCGCGTCGACCACCAACCACCGTTGCGGATTTCTTCTCGCCCAGTCGCTTTGGTCCAGCCGGTGCTTCCACTCGGCGGCGTCGATTTCATCGAGTGCATAGCCGCTGAGAAGTTCGCGGTATTGCACCGCCGCGCCGCGCACGACGGTGATTCCGTGACCCAGCCCGGCGGCGCCCGAGAATTGCGGCAACAGCCCCAAAATCGCCTGCGCGGCGGCTCGGCCAGTAGTGACCTCTTCGGTCAAAGTCAGGGTCGGGAAGGCACGCAATGCCATACAGGCATCGACCACCGAAACCAGGATGTCGGCGGACTCGCGCAACTGGTAGTCCTCGCCGAGCACCCGGGGCAGGCGCACGATGGTGAAATCCAGAGCCGGCGATGATGCGGCAACGATCAACTCCGCGAGTGATTTTGACGCCGCGTATGGATAGGGCGACATGCGGGGGTCGGTGACTCGCGGCGCGGTGACATCAGCACTGATGACGAACGTCGACAGGTGCACCAACCGCACATCCCGTTGTGCGCACACCTGCGCAACCGTGGAAACCAGCTCAACGTTGGCGGCCCGGAGGCCGCGGTAGGGCACCAGCACGTTGGTGTTGCCGATGCAGTTGATCAGGGACCGTGCGCCGGTGTCGCGTATCAGGGCATCGAGGTCCGCCGCGTCCAACGCTGCGCCGAGTTGTTCGATCCGGATCCCTTCGAGATCCCGCAGGGCCGACCACGGGCCATGCTCGGGGGGCTTTGACCTACTGGCCAAAACTATTTCCGGACAGGCTAGTCCGGCCTGCTTGCGCTGCAAGACGGCGCGGGCAAATCCGGTGCCGACAATTCCGGATGCCCCGAGCACGACGATTGGTGCCGCGGCCCGGTCGTGCGGCGGCGGCTCGGCACCCAACGGCTGCGGGGTGCACTGGCTCCCCAACGACACCAGGTCACGCTCGATCGCGGCGGCCGTTTCAGCGTCGAGCCAACCATCGGTCGCGGGCGCGGCCGGGTTTGAGCCCAGGTCGCAAACCAGGTTCGCGGCGGTATCGGCACTGATCAGCTCCAGCACCGAGAGGTGCCGACCGAGATACCTGCGAGTGTCGGGCAGGATCCTGATGAGATCCAATGAGCCGATTCCCGCACCGAGTAGCGATGAGTCCGCAGCGAGGGGCCTTCCGAGGTGGCAACTCCACACGCGCGCGAGGCCGGCCGCGCTCTCGCCGGCCTCGGCGTCCCTTGGTACCGCGTCGGCGAGTTGCGGCAGTGTGTGCAGCCTTGCGCCATCGACCTTCCCATTTGGCTTGCGAGGGATACTCGGCACGGCGACAACAAAGAACGCGGGCACTCCCAGGCTTGCCAGGGCGAGCCCGATCCGTCCCGCGGTCGCACCGTCCTCGGCGGCTTCGCGGGTCCGCTCGGTTTCGAACCACACCCCCAGACGGCCGTCATGAGGCTCGATGGCGACATCGCAGACCGTAGGGTCAGCGCTGATGCGCCTGGGGACCGCGGCGGTGTCGACCCGCTTGCCGGCGACTTTGACGATGGTGTCTTTGCGTCCGGCGAAGACGGGAAAGCCTTCTTCGTCGATGGTCACTCGGTCAGCGGTGGCAAACGCGCGCAGTTGCGATCCGTCGCCGGGGGCCACGGCACCGAAGCTGCTGTCATCGATCCCGAGATATCCGTCGCTGACCAAGGGCCCGGCGATGACCACCTCGCCGAAGGCGATGAACACGGTATTGGGCACCATCGGCAGGCCCACCCTGAGCCGAGTGTGTGCGGCGGCCGCGATGCCGTCGTAGACGATGGGAAGGTGTGTGGCGACCACCGTTGCTTCGGTCGGACCGTAGCTGGAGACAAGTGAGATCGGTGCCAAGGCGGGGGAGTTGACCCACTTGTCGACGGTGCTGGTGCGGATGGATTCGCCGCCGATGACGATCTGGCGCAGCCGCGAACGGCCGATGACGTCGACGGCGTCGCCGTCCTCGCACAGCAGGTGCCACACCGCGGTCGGCAGGTCGACGACCGTCGGCCCCAAGGCGTGGATATCGCGCGCCAGACCGCCCAAGTCGCCGGTCTTCATGGCCGCGGATCGGACCAACTCCGCCCCGCAAACAGCGGCGCCAAAGATTTCCTCAACGCTGATGTCCGCCGTCAAGGGCGCGCATTGCAGGATGGTGTCTTGGCTGTTCCAGCCGTAGCTGGGGCCGATTGCGGCACAGAAGGCAGCGAGTGACCCATGCGATATCCGCACCAGCTTGGGCTGCCCGGTCGTCCCCGACGTGGGCATGATGTACGCCGCCTTGGTGGCCAGCAGGGGATCTCGTGCCACCTGGTCAAGGCGCTGGTCAATGCGCTCCTGCAGGGCGTGATCCGGGACCGCCCCGAGCCGGACCGCGGCCACGTCGACCGGGTGCGCCGAAATCCCTTCACAGTGCTCACCAATTGTCTTGGCTCGTAACGAAAGATCGTCGACCGACTCGCACATGCTGTAGCCGCACCCCGCGAGGTGACAGGCCAACAACAGATCAACGGTCTTATCGGTGTTGTCGTCGGCGCACACCAGCACATCACCGGGCGCCACCCCATGGCACACCAGCCAGCCGACCCACGGGTAGACCTGGCGACGCCGGTCCAGAAACTGGCGCAGGCCCGGTGCCGCATCGACAAACCACGCAGGTGCCGACGGTGGCCGCGGTCGCCCCGCGGTCTCGGTGCGGCAGGGGAGGCCGTCGGCGCCCACCTCGAACCACTCGTTGGCGGTCATGGCGATCGGCTGATCCCACAGCGCCGCCATCGATTCCAACGCCGCGCCGATACGAGCGGCGACCCCGGCGCCGGTGTTGCGCTCGGGCAGATCGGCTCGGTCCCAGATCGCCAGGTTGAGGGTGTGCCGTTGTTCGTCGAGCACGCATGCCACGGTGGTGCCCTCGATCGGGCCGATCTCGGTCGCAACGGGTGCTTCCGACAGGAACGGGCGAAGGCCGGGCGCACATGATTCGCGGATGAAATTCAGCGTCAGGGCCTGCACATGAGAGGTCCGGTTGATTGCCAGATACATTCGGCGGTAATGCTCTTCACGAATCCATCGGCGTCGCACCGCCTTGACGTAGCCGCGGTCAAGGTCGCGGACCACCTCCCGCACCGACGCGAAAGGCCGAAATCGGAGGGCGTGCGCAACCGAGTTGACCAGGCACGTGGCGACATTGAGTTCGGGGTCGCCGAACCGGTTGTCCACGGCGTGCACCAGCAGGCTCTCGGTGCTCTGCCAAAGCCCCGCCTGCACCGCGACCGCGGCCGCCGCCACCAGAACGTTGAGCGGTACTTGTTGAGCCTCCGAGAGGGCACGCAGGGCGTCATAGGCTGGGCCGCAGAGGGCGATCGACTCTTGCAGGACGCCCTTGGCCGCGGCCCCGGAGGTACCGCTGGCGCCTTGCGCACCCCCACCCTGGCCGGCCTCGGCGGTGAGCTCGCGCTGCACGGCGTCGGCTTGTCGCCGTAGTGCTTCGGCCACCTTGGCCGTTTCACGAAGATGCGCGGCCGCCAGCTTGGCCAATCCTTGGCTGAGGGTGGGCATTTCGCCTACCCCGGCGGGTTCGAGGCTGGCCGCCAGAAAGTGCGCCAGATCGGCCTCAATGATCCCGGTCGCCCCGCCGTCAAGCAGGATGTGGTGGGTGTGAACGTCGAGACCGCAAACATTGCCGCCCTCGTCGGTCGAGACGGTATAGCGCACGAGCGGCCTGTCCAGGATGCCCGAAGACCAGGTGTGCTCCAGATCGGCGCCCGGCCCGTCCGGTTGGCCCTGGGCGGCCGAGCGTACGAGCACAAGGTCGCTGAATTGCAGCCGCGGCACCAGCTGTGGGTAGTCCGCGCCCGTCGCGGCCATCTGCAGAACGCACAGCTGAACGGGGTTGTTGAGCACCGATGCTTCCAGCGCGACAAGAAAATTCGACAGCGCCAGCGGGTGAAACCGATAGCGCTTGCCGATCAGATACAGCGCGGGGTCGTTGTCCTGGAGCACCCCGTTGTACAGGTTCTGCTGCGATTTGCTTAGCGGAATGGCCTCCGCGCAGCCTACTTCGGGCGCGGTCACGTAGGACTTTCCAGTTCGGACTGCGACAGCTCCGAAACCCAGCCCTCGATCGAGAGGTTCTCGGCCAATCGGGATGGCAGTTCGGCCTCTCGGTCCACGCCCAGCCGCTTCATCAGCAGCACGAACCTGACGGAGTCGAGTCCCAGATCCCTGAGATCGGTAGCGTCGCCGTCGATCAGATCCGTTTCGTCGATGTAGAGCACGTCACAGACGGCGAGCAGGATCCGTTCGCGCACCGGGTCAGCCACCGGTTTGGACCTGATTCGCCTCCGCCGCCAGCGACGTGCGCATCACCTTGCCCGACTGTGTTCGCGGAATCTCGCTGACGATCACGATTGTCGACGGCCGCGCCACCGATTCGGACTCGCGGCGATAGTGAGCCGCAATCGTGTGCTTGAGTTTGCGGGCCGCTGACGCGTCCACGTCGGTGGCAGCTACCACGGCCAGGCCCACCAGCGCCCCGAATTCCGGATCGGGGATCTCGAAGCAAGCGGCCTCGCGGACGCCCGGAACGCCCTCCGCAATGCGATCGACCTCGTCGGGGGCGATGTTCACGCCGCCCGAGATGATCATCTCCGAGGACCGCCCCTTGATGTAGAAGAAACCATCCTCGTGGCGCTCCAACAGATCGTCGGTGTTCACCCAGCCGTCGATCAGGACCTCTTGGGTACGTTGAGGATTGCTCCAATACCCCAACATGTTTGCCGGCGACTTGATCCACAGCGTGCCGAATGACGCGGAAGGGCCGGCGCCCGGGGCGTTGGGGCCGGCGCCGTCCGCTTCGTCGTCGGCCGCCAGATAGACCTCCACGCCGGGGTAGGGGCGGCCCACCGCGCCCGCCTCGATCTTGGCAATCGAGCCATCGTCTGTCGGCAAACATAAAGCTGTGCAGCCTGTTTCGCTCAGCCCGTAGACCTGTGCGGTGCGAACACCGGTGGCTTCGATGAACCGCACATCGGCGGCGATCGCCCGCGAACCGCCGTACCCGAGTAGCCGCAGCGATGGAACCGTTGTAGCCGCGGACTTCAACTCCGAAACCAGTTTCGAAAGCAGGGTCGGCACCAGGCATGTGGTGTTGACGGCGTTGGAGTTCAGAATCTGCATCAGCGAAGGGGTGTTCTCACCACCGGTGATGCACAACCCTCCACGCATCAAACAGGTAAGTATCCACCACAACCCACCGATGTGGGTTGCCGGCAGCGGGGAGTAGGTGGTTTCGCCGTCGACCCAGGTGACCCAGTTGAGCCCCTCGTTGCGCAAGATGTCCGGTACGGCGAAGAAGGTGCGGTTGGCCAGCAGCACCGCCTTTGGTTCGCCGGTGGTGCCGCTGGTGAAGATCATCGCCAGCGGATCGTCGGCGCCAAGCCCGGGCTCGGTCGCCGGACGATCCGTATCCGGCGAATGGGCGAACTCCCCGGTGCCAGAGCCGATGTCGACCCGGATAGCGGGTATCGCGGCGAGGCCTTCGGGTAGCGACGAGGACCCGACCTTGCTCCCGGGCGCGATCAGAACCGCGACGGGGTCGGTGATCTGACAGAACCGATCGATGGTTGCCGGCGGAAGATTGCCGTCGGCCATCACGGCGATGGCACCAAGCTTCGCGCAGGCCAGCACCGCTAGGTAGGTCTCGGGTCCATTGTCCGAGATAACCAGTACCCGTGATCCTCGCGATGCCGACTGCGCACGGAGCGCGCCGGCGTAGCGATCCACTTCGGCGGCCAGCTCGCCATATGGCAGCGCACTCGTGCCATCGCAGCGGCGTAAGGCGATCGCCTCGGGCCGCCGCTGAGCCTGCTCGATGATCCGTTCCAGCACGGTAGCGGGTAAGTCGGACATAGCTCTAAAGCGCTTTCCTTCCAGCGATCTAGGGGATGTTCAGGGCCGCCAGTTCGACCTCGCCGGAGGCGGCTCCACCATCCTCGTCCCAAAACTCGATGGCGCACGGTACCAGGAGATAGCGCCACGTCCGTTGGACAAACTGCAGATTTCGGCATTGCAGCCGTGCGGAGAATTTCGCGGGGTTGATGGGCCGGTTGAAACGTGATGACGAGTTCCTGATGAACATGCTGGCGAGTTGATGCTGGAAGTAGTCCTCCAGCGACCAGCCCCGCAGTTGCGGAATCTCCTCGTTGGCAACGGCGGGCGCGAAGGCGCTGTATGCGAGTTGGTTGAAGCAGAGAATCAGTTCAACCGCATTGAAGTGACCGGTGCTGCGGATATAGGCGGACTCGCTGATCGTGAAATTCCCATAGGCCAGCACCGAATCGTCGTCGGCGTGGTACCGGGCGTCGAGCAGGTAGCGACACCCCTTGTAGGAGTAGGGCTCGAGAACCCGGGCGAGCAGATCCTCGGCGATCGCAGTGGTGCCGGCGGACTCGACAGCGGCGTGAGCGGGCGAGGTCAAATCGGTGGTGCTCATGCCGGGTAGCCCGGCGTCTCGAGACCATCCAGCATGGTCAGGCGGTAGGTCGTGAGGGTGCCCGAGGCCGTCCCGTGCTTTGCCCGGTGCATGAGAACTCGGTTGTCCCACAAGATGATGTCCGGTTCTTGCAGGAATTCGTCGCGGTAGCCGCGCACCCCCACCCTGTTCTTGCTGCGCTTTCTGCGACTGGCTCGGCTGCTGCTCAGCGCGGCTGGAGCGGCGGCGCGGGTGGTGTCGGTGGCGGTGGCGGCCGCGCCGCTGGTGGCCCCGGGGCCCGAGCTCACCCCCGGGGGTGCGGGGCCCAACACCGCGTAGCTGATCGCGGGTGAACTGGGCGGGCTGCCGGTGGGGGCGGGGGAGGGGGCGCTGGGTGCGGGGCTGGTGGCTTGTGGGCTTGGCGGGGCGGACGCCGACGCCGCCGGCGTCAGACCAACGACCGGTTGCGGGCCGGCCAGGTCGGCCACACTGCGCTCCGCGGGAGCGGCAACGGGTGCCGTTATCGGCGTTCTGTTCGCCAGGTAGGCCAGCGCACTCAAGGCGCTCAACGCGCTGAGCGCGGGAGTGAAGAAGGGAAGCAGTAGCAACCCGTACGAGGCGTAGTACGGGTACCAAAGAAAGTCGTATAGCTGCAAAGCGATGATGGCGAGGATGACCGCGACCGCCGGGCTGAAGCCCATCCGCTGGAAAAACTCCAGGAAATACTTGTACGGATCGGCAAGGAAACTCAGGATGTCCCTCAACAGCTGACCGATCCAACTCCCGATGCCCGACGCGGCGGCCTGGCTCTCGCCGCCGGGCCGCAGGATGGACGGCGCCGGTGGCGTGGGTGGTACCGCCGCGGCCGCGACCTCACTGACTGCCTGATAGGTGGTCATGGTCTCGGCGGCTTGAACCCACATGCGGACGTAGTCGGCCTCGTTGAGCGCGATGGGGATGGCGTTGATGCCGAAGAAGTTGGTCACCACCAGCACGCCGTGGATGGCGTGGTTAGCGGCCAGCTCTGCGAGCGTGGGCATGGCGGCTACGGCGCTGCTGTAGCCGGCGGCCGCGATCCTGTGCTGCGCGGCGGTTACCGAGCTATCGATCGCGGCCTGCTCCAGCCAGATCAGGTAGGGGCCATGCGCGGCCAACCACTGGTGGGCGGCGTATCCCTGCCAACTGGTGGCTTGAACCTCGGCCAGTAGCTGGGTCAACTCGACAACGGCAGCGCTGTATTGCGCGCTCAGCTCTTGCCACTGTGCGGCGGCAGCAAGCAGCGGTCCCGGGCCTTGGCCCGCGCTCAACAGGGCCGAGTGCACCTCGGGAGGTATGGCCATCCATATCGGGGCGGTCAGGGCTTACCCTCTCCTGCGTAAGCGTGGTGCGCGCGCCGTGGGCGGGCTGACGCTGGTTGGCTTTACCAGGGTTAGTCGGGGCGAGTGAGCAAAAAGTTCCCACCGTGGCGGCCGTGGTTCTGAATCCGGGTTGGGCAGGTCTTGCCGGAGGAGCGCGGCGCACCCTGGTTGGGCGGGGCAAGCCGGTCATTTCGCGAGGTCAGGTGAATCCATCTGGTCGGCAGCGGGTTCGGAATCAGCCGTCGTCACCCGTCGTCACCCGTTGCGGGGAGGGCGCTGCCGCACCTTGGTGCCCTATATTGTGCAGCCATGCCAGTCATTGACGCCCGTCATCTCGACGGCATATCCGAAACTGCGTTGCTGACCCTGCATCAGCGCGCGACCGAGGCCGCCCGGCCCGATGCCATCATCGACGACCCGATGGCCATCGCCCTGCGCAATGACATCGACTACCCCTACCACCACTTCGGCCGTACTCACCAAGCTACCGCCCTGCGTGCCTTGGCATTTGACAACAGCACCCGGGATTTTCTGCGGACCCGCCCCGGCGCCACCGTGGTCGCACTGGCGGAGGGGCTGCAGACCAGTTTCTGGCGTCTCGACAATGGTGAGCTGAACTGGCTTTCGGTAGACCTGGCGCCGATCGTGCGGCTGCGTGAGCAGCTGCTTCCCGCCTGCGACCGACTTCGCTACTGCGCTCAGTCCGCGTTCGACTACTCGTGGATGGAGCAGGTGGACGACACCAACGGCGTGCTGATCACCGCCGAGGGGCTGTTCCAGTACCTGCGCCGTGATGTGGTGTTCGAGCTGATCGCGGCCTGCGCCAAACGATTTCCCCATGGCCAGCTGGTTTTCGACAGCATCCCTTGGCTGTTGAGCGTGTATTCGCGCCGGCGCGGGTTCAAGCTCAGTGAGCACTACACGGCGCCCCCGATGCCGTTTTGGTTCACCGCCGACCACTATGACGAACTGCGCGCCATCCCCGGTGTTCGCGCGGTCCGTGAGTTGCCGGCGCCGGCGGGCCGCGGAAGGTTCTTGCGCTGGGCACTTCCGGTGGCGTACCGGCTGCCCGGGTTGGGCCGGTTGCGGGCCCCGGTGACGCTGGTCGAATTCGGCTGACTCGGCAGCGCAAGTTCGCGCCGAGCCGCCGCGAAACGAACACCCGGGAACAATTCGTCGGCAATACGCGACTATTAGGTCATGGATTGCGAGGTGGCGCGCGAAGCGTTGTCGGCCCGACTCGACGGCGAGCGAGAACCGGTGCCCTCGGCGAGAGTCGACGAGCACCTGGATGAGTGCGGTGCCTGTGGTCTCTGGTTCGAACAGGTGGCCGGCCAAGCTAGCCGTCTGCAGCGCCTGATCGAATCCCGGCCGGTCATCGGGGCGGTTGATCTGGCCGGGATTCGGCCGACGCCGCAGCCGCGGGAACGCAAACGAATGAGCTGGCAGCGCTGGGCACTGTTGTGCGTGGGGATCGCGCAGGTCGCCGTGGGAATCGTGCAAGGACTGGGCTTCAGCCTCGGCCTGGGCCACCACTATGTGATCGGGTCGGGCAACCATCTGCTCAACGAGTCCACGGCGTGGACGATCGCGCTGGGTGTGGCCATGGTGGTCGCGGCGATATGGCCGGGCGCCGCCGAGGGACTCGCCGGTGTGCTGATGGTCTTCGTGGCGGTTTTGAGCGTCTATGTGGTTGTGGATGCGCTGTCCGGTGCCGTGACGACTTCGCGGGTCCTGACCCATCTGCCGGTGCTGTTGGGCACCGTCCTGGCAATCATGGTGTGGCGAAGCCGCGGTGCTCCTCGGCCGGCGCCGGACGTGTTGGCAGACGAGCCCGATATCGTTCTGCCGCAGAACGCATCTCGCGGACGTCGCCACGGCCACCTGTGGCCCACCGACGGATCGGCGGCCTGATCAGGCGCTGCGGCGCAGGATCACTCGGTGGCGCCGGGTTCGGTTGTGGACGTTGTCGTCTGGCTGGTGGCGGCACCGAAGTTACGCAGCTGCAGGCTGTTTGAGACGACAAAGAACGATGAGAACGCCATCGCGGCGCCGGCGACAACTGGGTTGAGCACACCGGCCGCGGCGATGGGGATGGCCGCGATGTTGTAGCCGAATGCCCAGGCCAGGTTGAGTTTGACGGTGCGCATGGTCGCGGCGGCAAGGCCGAGCGCCAGGGGCACGACGTCGAGGTTGTCGCGAACCAGGATGATGTCAGCGGCGCCGATCGCAACGTCGGTGCCACGCCCCATGGCCATTCCCAGATCGGCGCTGGCCAGTGCGGGACCGTCGTTGATGCCGTCACCGACCATGGCGACGACATGGCCGCGGTCACGCAGTTGTTCGATTACGTCGACTTTGCCTTCGGGCAGAATGTTGGCGATCACCTCGTCGATGCCGACCCGGTCGGCCACGGCGGCCGCCGATGCCGGGTTGTCACCGGTCAAAAGCATGGTCCGGAGCCCGCGTTCGCGCAGCGCGGCTACCGCATCGGCCGCCGAGTCCTTGACGGCGTCGGCCACCGCGATGACCCCGCACGGTGCACCGTCGATCTCGACGAATACAGCCGTCTCACCCAGGGACTCGGCGTTGCGCCGAGCGGCGCGCAAGGCCGTGTCACTCGAGGAGGAACCGATCCAGGACGGCTTACCCACCCGCACCGAGCGCCCGGACACGGTACCGCTGACGCCGCGCCCGGGTATGGCGCGGAATTCGGTGACGGTGTCGTGCTGGGTGGTCGCCGCGGCGATTGCCAGGGCCACCGAGTGCTCGGACGCCGCCTCCACCGTGGCGGCGATGGCGAGCACCTCGTCTGCGTCCCAGCCCGGTGCGGCCACCACCGCACTGACTTTGAGCTGCCCCGAGGTCAGTGTTCCGGTCTTGTCGAAGACGACGGTGTCGATGGATCGGGTGGCTTCCAGGGATTGATAGCCCTTCAGGAAGATGCCGAGTTGGGCACCGCGGCCAGAGGCGACCATCATCGCCGTCGGCGTCGCCAGGCCCAGGGCGCACGGGCAGGCGATGACCAGGACGGCAATGGCGGCGGAAAAGGCGCGGTCGGGTGAACCGCCGGCCAGTAGCCACCCGGCCGCGGTCAGTGCGGCGATGACAAACACGCACGGAACGAACACCGAGGCGATCTGATCGGCCAGGCGCTGTGCGTTGGCCTTTTGCGCTTGCGCCTGCTCGACCAGCCGGACCATTCCGGCGAATCGGGTGTCGGCGCCCACCGCCGCGGCCTCCACGATCAACCGGCCGTCAAGCACCACGGTGCCGCCGATGACCTGGCCGCCGGGACGCACCCGGGTGGGTTTGGCCTCGCCGGTCATCGTGCTCATGTCGACCGCGGCCGAACCGTCCAGGACGAGGCCGTCGGCGGCGATGGTCTGTCCGGGGCGCACCACGAAGCGATCCTGCTCTTGGAGTTCGTCGGCGGGGACCACCAGCTCTGACCCATCCGGCTGCAGGACGGCAACCTCCTTGGCGCTTAGCGCCGCCAACGCCCGCAGCGCGCTGCCCGCCTTCGACTTGGCGCGGGCCTCGAAATACCTTCCGGCCAGCACGAACACCGTGACGCCCGCGGCGACCTCAAAATAGATGGCGTCGCTGCCCAACAGCGCCTGCCAGATGCCCTTGCGGTCGGCGAGCTGGTGGCTACCGAACACGGTGTACAGCGACCAGATCGTGGCGGCGGTGATGCCCACCGAGATCAGCGTCTCCATGGACGCGCCGTGGTGGCGCGCGTTGCGTAGCGCGATGCGGTGAAACGGCCACGCCGCCCATGTCACGACCGGCAGAGCCAGCGCTGTGAGCACCCACTCCCAGCCGGTGAAACGAGTGCTGGGCACCACCGCGAACATCACCGAGAGATCGGCCAGCGGCACGAACAGCACGGCCGCGACGGCTAGCCGGATCAGCAGGTGGCGAGCATGCTCAGCATCGGGATCGCCCGCGCCCTGACCGTCGTCCGGCTGCACCTCGGCTTGGTAACCGGCCTGCTGGATCACCTCGCACAGCGCAGCGGCGTCGACGTCCTCGCCGGCCTCCACGGTCGCCGTGCGGGTACCGAAGTTCACCGATGCCCGAACCCCCGGCACCTTGTTGAGCGTCGACTGGACCTTGCGGGCGCATGCGAAGCAGGACATGCCGGTGATCCCGAGTTGGAACCGCTGGACCTGTTGGTCGCGCTCCAAGTGCTTGTCGGTCGTCACGATCGTCGTTGACATCGTGGGGCTTGACCTCCTGCTGATCTGTGGCTTGCCGATGCAAGCTTCTCCCCACACAGGTCGTTGTCGCTAGCCCAGGAGTTCCCTGGCCGTTGCGCGAATCTATGGCCTACGCTCAACGATCGTGGTCACCGGCGGCGCTGATGAGCAAATCACTGTCCTGGCCATGGCCGCCGGACGTGGTGATCGGGCCGCGCTTGCGGAATTCATCGAGGCCACACAGCGCGATGTGTGGCGGCTGGTCGCCTATCTCAGCGATCCGGCCTGCGCCGATGACCTGACGCAAGAAACGTTTCTGCGGGCGATCGGTGCCCTGCCGCGCTTCGCCGGTCGGTCTAACGCCCGCACTTGGCTGTTTTCGATCGCCCGTCGCGTGGTTGTCGATCAGATCCGCTACAAGACGCGCCGGCCCCGCCCGGCGTATGTCGCCGACCTCGGCGAAGCGCTTGGGCAAGCTCGTCGCGGCAGCCGGTTCGAGGACATCGTTGAGATTCGGCTCCTGCTCGACGGGCTTGACGAGAAGCGCCGCGAAGCACTGATCTTTACGCAGGTCTTGGGCCTCTCATACGCCGAAGCGGCGCAGATTTGTGGTTCGCCCATCGGCACCATCCGCTCTCGCGTGGCACGGGCCCGCGACGATCTGTTGCGGGCTGCCCGAGAGGGCGAGCGGGCTGGATAGTTCGAGGCGTTCGCTGGCCGGCCGTCGGGGCGGTCCTAGATGCCGAACACCATGGCGGCGAAAGCGATCGCCATTCCCGCCGCCATCATCGCCCGTCCGGCGTGGGTCAGGCAGCTGCGCCAGGACTCCGTCCCGGCGCGTGGCCGCGCACGCACCGACATGACCGCCCAAATGATCGCGGCGATGGCAAACGCCAACAACCAAAACCAATTGACGGCGCTGACCCAGCCCGGCGCGGTGGCACCGGCGGCCATGTCGGTCCCCGACATGTGCATACCGGGCATCGAGGTGCCGGGCGCCATCGTTTGATGCGCGGCCGGGCAGGCCAGGAGCTGGTCGCTCATCGCGACGTACATCCAGGCCATGGCCAGCATCATCAATGCGTGGTAGCTGCATCCCACGAGCGCGGTGATGGTCTTGGCCCGAAGCGCGGTGAGCGTGGCGAACCAGCCGGCTGCCAGCAGAAAGAACACCGCGGGACCGGTCGTCGGCAACGCCGCTCCCACGGGCCAGAGCATTACGACCATCGCAATCGCCATCACCAAGTGCAACCCATTGCTGACGACCGAGGTCCACGCCCGCTGTTGGGTGACCGTCGGGGCTCCGGAGAAGGCTGAAGAGGCTGGAAGGGCTGAAAATGTCGAAAGCGCCGGAAGCGCCGGAAGCGCCGGAAACGCTGAAAGGGCTGAAAGGGCATAGTCGGCACCGCTGAACACGAACAGTCCGGTGGCCAGCCAACGAATCAGCAGGTCATTGATCATGTGGACTCACTTGCCGGGGTGTGGGGCGGTCACGGTGTCGCTCTCGGGCTCGGCGGCGATGGCCACCGCAGGATATGCGGTCCATGCTCTATAGGTCGCTACCGGCCGATCCGAGGTTCCCGGCCAAACCTGTGTGCTACGACATCCAGTCGTAAGCTCGAGGGATGGATACTGACGGGCCTGGTGTGGTTGCGTCTTCTGCTGCGCCGCCGTCCCGGTCCGGCTCGCTGACGTCGGTCTGGCTACTGCTGGGCCTGCTCGCCATCTCGGCAGTACTGGCGAGCTACGGGGTGGTTTCCGGCGTGCGGCGCTATGCCACGGTGGGCAATCCCTACCCCGGTTGGTTTCTGAGTGCCGCCGAGCCGACCGGCTACTTTCTCGCGTCTTTGTCCGGCGCTGTCTGTCTTGGCGGTTTGATCTATGTCGTCATGATGTCGCGGCCCGAGCACGACGGCCTGATCGATGCGGGTGCATTCCGAATTCACCTTGTAACAGAACGGGTTTCAGTTGCGTGGCTGGTTCTGGCTGCGTCGATGGTGGTGGTCCAGGGCGCCCACGACTCCGGAGTGTCGCCGATCAGGCTGCTGGCCAGCGGGGCGGTGCGCGACGCCATCGCAACCTCGGAGATCGCGCGCGCCTGGATTGTCGTCACCATTTGTGCCCTGGTGGTCGCGGTGGCGTTGCGCCTCAACACCCGTTGGGTCGCTCATGTCGTGCTGCTCATCCCCACCGTGATTGCGGTGATCGCGACGGCCGTGACCGGCAATGCGGGACAGGGGCCCGACCACGACTTTGCGACCAGCGCGGCGATCGTCTTTGCGTTGGCGGCTGCCACGTTGACCGGTCTGAAGGCCGCGACGGCGCTGACCGGGGCGACGCCGACCCGCGCCGTCCAACTGATGCAGGTGGCTTGCGGTGCGCTTGCGGTGTCCTACGGTGCGGTGCTGCTCTACCTGTTCGTTCCCGGCTGGGACTTCGGTTCCGAGTTCGCCCGAATCGGTCTACTGGCCGGGCTCTTGCTGGTGCTGGTGTGGGTGTTCGACTGCTGGCAGCTCTTCGTCCGGCCGCCACGATCGACGCGCGGCGCCACCGCGGCCCCACTGGCGATGATGGCGGTGCTGGCGGCGATCGGCGCGATGGCCGTTCAGACCGCGCCACGGTTCGTTGCCCATCAATTCACTGCGTGGGACGTCTTTTTGGGATATGAACTGCCGCAACCGCCCGATGTGGGCAGGTTGATCACCCTGTGGCGGTTCGACAGTTTGGTCGGGGTTGCCGGGGTGGTGCTGGCCGCCGGATATGTGGCCGGCTTCGTCCGGCTGCGTAGGTGGGGCCATGCTTGGCCCGTCAGCAGGCTGGTGTCCTGGCTGATCGGTTGTGCCGTATTGGTGATCACGAGTAGCTCGGGCGTGCGGACCTACGGGTCGGCGATGTTCAGCGTCCATATGGCCGAACACATGACGCTGAACATGTTCATTCCCGTGCTGCTGGTGCTGGGTGGGCCCGTCACGCTGGCGCTACGGGCATTGCCCGCCGCCGGTGAGGGACAGCCGCCCGGGCCCCGCGAATGGCTGACATGGCTGCTGCATTCGCGGGTGACGGCCTTCTTCTCACACCCGATCATCGCGCTCATCCTCTTTGTGGCCTCGCCGTACATCGTCTATTTCACGCCGCTTTTCGATACCCTCGTCCGGTATCACTGGGGCCACGAGTTCATGGCCGTGCACTTTCTGATCGTCGGGTACCTCTTCTACTGGGCCATCATCGGTATCGACCCGGGGCCCCGGCGGCTCCCCTATCCCGGACGTATCGGGCTGCTCTTTGCGGTGATGCCGTTTCACGCGTTCTTCGGCATCGCGCTGATGACAATGAATTCGGCGATCGGCGATACGTTCTACCGTTCGGTCATTCTGCCCTGGCTGGCCAGCATCGAATCCGATCAACACCTTGGTGGTGGAATCGCCTGGGGCGCAACTGAGCTACCGATCATCATCGTGATCGTGGCGTTGGTGGCCCAGTGGGCGCGCCAGGACCGTCAGGTGGCTGCCCGCCAGGATCGCCATGCCGACAGCAGCTACGCGGACGACGACCTGGAGGCCTACAACGCGATGCTGCGCGAATTGGCGCGGATGCGGGAGTGAAGGCGGGGACGGATCACTAGCCGACCACGGCGAAATCGCCGTTGTCGGCCAGCGTTGCCTGGACCTGTTCGCGGGTGAGCTCGGTGTCGGTGCAAACTCGCACCGCCGACGCGCCGGCGGCGTCCAGCTCTACTTCGACGGTCAGGACCGACGGCAGCGCGCTCAAGGCGTTGGTGATGGTCTCCACGCATCCCTCGCAACGCAGACCGGTAACGGCGAATGTTTGTTCAGTCATCTATTTCTCCATTGGACGCGACAATGCGCGCGGTAGGTGGTCCAAAGTTGCTTAGCCGCAGGCTATTTGACACTACGAAGAACGACGAGAACGCCATCGCGGCGCCGGCGATGAGCGGGTTGAGCAGGCCAGCGGCAGCGATCGGAATCGCGGCGACGTTGTAGCCGAACGCCCAGATCATGTTTGTTCGGATCGTGCGCATCGTGGCTCGCGCCAGATCGAGCGCCTGCCCAACGATGTGCAGATCGTCGCGCACCAGGATGATGTCGGCCGCCCCGATCGCAACGTCGGTGCCGCGACCGATCGCCAATCCCAGGTCGGCAGATACCAGGGCGGGACCGTCATTGATCCCGTCCCCGACCATCGCGACCGTATGGCCTTGGTCGCGGAGCTGTCGAATCACGTTGACTTTGCCGTCCGGAAGTACATCGGCGATGGCGGTATCGATGCCCAGCTGGGTGGCCACCGAATCGGCCACGGCCTGATTGTCGCCGGTGAGCAAGATGGTTCGCAAGCCCCGGCTGCGCAGTGCGGCGATCGCGTCGGCCGCGGAGTCCTTGACCGTGTCGGAAATCGTTACAGCGGCGCAGACCTCACCGTCCACCGATACGAAGACTATTGTCTCGCCGCGAGATTCGCCTTGCGCACGAGCGGTGTCCAGTACCTCGTCGGCTGCTGTGTTGCGGGTAATCCAGGACGGCTTACCGACCTCGATGCGGTGGCCGTCGACGATCCTCGACACGCCGCAGCCGGCCACCGCGACAAAGTCGGTGACCGGTGCCGGATGTGGTGAGGCCGCGACGATCGCTGTCGCGACAGCGTGCTCAGAAGCTGCCTCGACCGCGGATGCAAGAGCCAGAACTTCCTCGCGCACCCGCCCGCCGGTGGTGGTCACCGTGTTGACGGTCAGCTTCCCCACCGTCAGCGTGCCCGTCTTGTCGAATACCACGGCGTCGATACCGTGAATGGTTTCCAGCGCCTGATAGCCCTTGATGAAAATCCCCAACTGCGCCCCGCGTCCGGAGGCGACCATCATTGCCGTCGGGGTGGCCAGTCCGAGCGCGCAGGGGCAGGCAATCACCAGCACACCCAGCGTTACCGAGAAGGCCCGGTCGGCGCCGGCGCCACTGAGCAGCCAGGCCACGCCGGCGAGTCCGGCGATCGCAAAGACGACCGGCACGAACACCGCGGAGATCCGATCCGCCAGGCGCTGTGCGCGCGCCTTCTGAGCTTGTGCCTCCTCGACGAGGCGAACCATGGCCGCGAATTGGGTGTCGGCGCCCACCGCGGTGGCCTCGATGACCAGACGCCCGTCCAGGACGATGGTGCCGCCGATGACGGGCGCGTCCGCAGTGGCGCGCACCGGTTTGGACTCACCGGTCATCGCGCTCATGTCGATTGCCGCGGTGCCGTCGATCACGACGCCGTCGGCGGCGATGGTCTGCCCGGGACGGGTCACAAATCGCTGCCGCTTTTTGAGTTCGGCGGCCGGTATCACCAGCTCGGCGCCGTCGGGCAGCAAAACCGTGACGTCCTTGGCGCCTAACGCCGCCAGGGCGCGCAGTGCGCCGCCGGCCTTGGACTTGGCGCGTGCTTCGAAGTAGCGGCCGGCAAGTACGAAAACCGTCACGCCGGCGGCGACCTCGAGATAGATCGAGTCGCTGTTGAGTATCGCCTGCCAGATCCCCCGGCTCTGGCGTGGTTGCCGGTCAACGAAGACTGTGGATAGCGACCAGACGGTAGCGGCCGTGATGCCCACCGAGATCAGCGTTTCCATGGATGCGGTGCGATGGCGGGCGTTGCGGATCGCCACCGAGTGGAAGGGCCAGGCGGCCCAGGTCACGATCGGGGCGGCCAGGGCGGTCAAGAGGTATCCCCAGCCGGGGAACCTGGTGCTGGGCACCAGGGCGAACATGGTCGACAGATCGGCCAGCGGCACGAACAGCACCGCCGCCACCAGTAGCCGGCGCAGCAGTGTGCGAGCGTGCTCAGCATCTGGATCGCGGTCGTCGGCGGCCGACTCGGCGTGCGGAACGGCCTGGTAGCCCGCCTTCTCGACCAGCTCGCAGAGCTCATCGGCGGCGACGTCGACGGCGTCGATGGTGGCCACCCGGGTGGCGAAGTTCACCGAGGCGCGTACGCCGGGGACTTTGTTGAGTTTCGTTTCGACGCGGCTCGCGCACGCCGCGCATGACATACCCGAAACATCGAGCTGGATACGCCGCGCGGAGCCAAGATCGAGGTCTCCCGTAATCGGAGCCGCCACGGCCCTCCTCAGATCAGCACATTTCTCCCTGTCAGACTACAAGTCGTAGCTGGGCCGCAGTCAGTTCCGTTCGGAACGGGTGTGCTCGGACACCGTCGCCGCGGTGGGGTCATCGCCGCAGGTTGGGGTGGTTACGGCAGCATCGAATATGACGGTGGTCACTATGCCCGGCGGGCACTCCACTGCCAGCCGCCGACAGTGGCCCGGCGGTGGCCCGCTGCTGGGGCCAAGCGACTTTTCGCCGCTACGACGGTTGACTCTGAAGTTCCGCGACTGACGCTCGGATTTGCGGCAGGCCGGGCAAATGCGCGAGCAGGCCACTGTCAGCCGCGATCACCTGTCCGGTGATGAAGGCGGCTCGGTCCGAGGCCAGGAAGCAGACGAGCTCGGCGATTTCATGTGGTTCGCCGATGCGACCGGCAAGGTGGTGAGTGGCAAAAATATCGACGATCGGCTGGGGCAGCCCGACCTCGAGCCGCGGGGTACGGACCAGGCCGGGGGCGATCGCGTTGCACCGCACGCCGTGACGCCCGTATTGCGTTGCCACGTACCGGGTGAGCGTTTCGATCGCGGCCTTTGTGCAGGCGTACGCGGTTGACATGTCGTAGGCGGCGTGTGCGGTTGCGGAAGAGATATTGACGATCGCGCCGCCGCCGGCACTGATGAGCCGGGGAATCGCGTACTTGCACATGAGCATCGTCCCGCGCGCGTTGACGGTGAAGGTGTCGTCCCAAACATCGACAGTCATCTGGGAGACCAGCATGTCTGCGGGGTCGGAATGCGCGGCGTTGTTGTCCACGATGTCGAGCCGACCGAATGTGTCGATCGTGAAGTCGATCAGGGCCCGCACCGATACCTCGTTGGTGAGGTCGACGACATGGTGGACGGCTCCCCGACCGACGGAGGCAGCCGCACCGGCGAGGTCCGTCTCGGGCAGGTCCGCCAAAACGACTCGTGCGCCCGCGCACGCCAGCACTCGCGACGTCTCGAGTCCGATGCCACCGCACGCGCCCGTGATGATCGCGACTTTGTTTTCGAGTTCTGCCGTCATGCCTCACTCCCGTTCCCCCCGGCGTAACCGCGGCCGTGATCGATGCAAACCCGGCCGGGTGCGGGCCCTCCGGATCGTGGTGAACCGGCTGGCTAGTCCCAAACCACTGGAAGTGCGGACGGTCCACGGAAGTGGATGCCGCTAATCAGCGGCGCCGGCGCGTCGGGGTCAACACGCAGACCGGGAAGTCCGTCGAGCATCGCGTCGATCAATGCGGCAATCTCGCGGCGCGTGGTGTTCATGCCGGAGCAGATATGGGTGCCGAAACCGAAGGTCGCGTGATGTGGTCCCGTGCGGTCGATTCGGAACTCGTCAGGATCGGGCGGATATGCTTCCGGATCCCGGTTGGCTGACCCGATGGCTAGCAGCAGCGGTGTTCCGGCGGTGAGTTCCGTGCCTCGAATGACCACATCGCGGGTGATCATGCGAGGGATGAAGAGCGATGGCGGTTCCAGGCGCTCACCCTCGGCGAGCGCCAACCGCAGGCGGCTGCGGTCGCGCCGGATGCGGTCCAGTTCGTCCGGCCGTTGCAGTAGGAGGGTGAGCGTGTTCAAGAACTGTCGAGTGGTGGTGTCGGTTGCTGCTAGCAGCAGCGAACGTAGAAACGAAGTGATCTGCTCGTCATCAAGAACGCCGCCTTCATACTCGGCTCGGATGAGTGAACTAATGAGGTCGTTTCTCGAAGCGCCGGCCGCCCGTTTGCGCTGAACAATCGGAAGCAGCCGGTCCCAGCTGCGGGCCGACGCCTCGGTCGCCTTTTGAAACCTGAGCAGAAATTGGTCTGCTTGTGCCGGATCCGGGGTGGACCACAACGCGAGCAGGATGGTCAGGACGTCAGCATGGAACTCTTCGTAGTTTTCTTTGAAGTCCTCTAAGCCCAGGATTTCGTAGATCGCGCGCAACGGGTACTCGAGCGCCATCGCAATGAGGTCGGCGCCCCGCTTGGACGCCAGGTCCGCGACGTACTTTGCGGCAAGTGGCCGGAAGATACTCTCGTCCCAGGAGCTCAACAACTTGCCGCCAAAAACGGACTGGAGATAGCCGCGCCACTGGCGGTGCTCCGCGCCGTCCATCGCGAGGATCGATCGGCCGATCAAAGGTCCTTGCGAGATTTCCCAGATGCTGCTGGAGAAGGTCTCATGGTTGCGCAGGATGGCCATCACGTCATCATGGCGAAAGACCGTGTGCGTTTCGCCGGCGTGCTGACCCATGTATGAAGGCGCGCCAAGAGCAACCATGATGTCGCCCTTCATAACCGGTGTCTCACGTCGGCGTTCTGCGAGCATCGGGTAGGGGTCATCCATGCTTGACAGGCGGAAGGCTTCCCCGAGTTCTTGTGATAACTCGGCAACCGATGGGCTCATAAGTTTCGACGCTAACACGGCGGCCCGGCCGTTTTAAGGCCTGCGATAGTGCATTGCGCAAAATTGAGTCATTTGACTGAACCTGTTGGGGCAAAAGGTATTAAAGCTAGTCGAAGCGATCCCCACCTGACTCCCGTGAAAGCCCCGTCACCGCCCACGAATTCCGCTCCCGCCGCCTCGAAGGTGCGCTGCCCGCGGGTGCCAAATTGCTCGCGTGCCCAACCTAAAGATGCCGAATCCGATCTCGCCGCGTTTGTCGAGATCAACTGGATTGCAACGGCATTGAGTCGGAATATCCGCGCGCGCACGGACTGGCCGAGGTCGCTGCCGCATCTCGCCGAGTTCGGCGATGCGCGATGACGCGCGGCTCTCGAGGCTGGTTAGTCCGCACGATTACGTCCCGCAGGCTGATTCGTTTGCTGCCCAAGACATCACGGTTCGACCAGTATGCTGGTCCGCTCACCGCTCTTGTGTTGGCTACGTGGCCGCGTGGACACATCATGGCCGGCTGCGGCTTTGCGCAACGCGCCGACCGTTGCCTGCTCGCGAGGGATGCGGCTAAACGGGTCAAACGAGTACCAGCGCATCGCGTTGAGGTGAGTCATCTTGTCCACTTCGAGGTCAGGCACGCTGTTTGCGGTCAAAACCTCCCCAAGCTCCTCGGGCGCACCCGGCCACATCGAATCGCTGTGTGGGTAGTCGGCTTCCCAGGCGATGTTGTCGATGCCGATCATGTTGCGCAGCTTGACACCCACCGGATCGCTGATGAAGCATGCCAGGAAATGTTCCCGGAACACCTCGGACGGGACCTTGCCGCCGAAGTCCTGGTGGGTCCACGTCGAATGCATTTCAAACACGCGGTCCGCCCGCTCCAGAAAGTAGGGGATCCAGCCCGTGCCGCCCTCGGACAACCCGATCTTGAGGTCCGGGTAGTCCTTGATCGGTCTGGACCACAACAGATCCGCGGCCGCCTGCACAATGTTCATCGGCCCTAGAGTCATTAACACATCTATCGGTGCGTCGGGTGCTGTCGTCACCAGGTTGCCGGAGGATCCGAAGTGGATGTTCATCACGGTGTTGGTGTCGCACAGCGCTTTCCATAGTGGATTCCAGTAGTCGTTGTGAAAGCTGGGGTAACCCATCGTCGCGGGATTCTCGGTGAACGTCAGCGCGTGCACGCCCTTCTTCGAGACCCGCCGCACCTCTGTCGCGCACGCCTGCGCATCCCAGATGACCGGCAACGCCATGGGGATGAACCGTGCCGGATATGCCCCGCACCATTGGTCGATATGCAAGTCGTTATAGGCCTGTATCAATGCCAACGAAAAATCCGGATCGTCGGTCGCGAACCGCCGGCCGGCAAATCCTGGGAAGGAGGGAAAACAAATCGAGGCCAGGATGCCCCCGGCATTCATATCCTTGACCCGTTCGTCCACCTGATAGCAACCGGGCCGAATCTCGTCCAGACCCTGCGGCTCCAGGCCGTATTCCTCCTTCGGCCGCCCGGCTACCGCGTTGAGCGCCGGATTGGGGATCACGCTGTCACGGAACTTCCATACGTCGGAGCCGTCTGGATTACGCACCAGCCGCGGCGCGTCCCGCAGATACTTCGCGGGCAGATGGTTATCGAACATATCGGGCGGCTCGACGATGTGGTCATCGACGCTGATCAAGATCATGTCATCGGTGTTCATGGCCGTTCCTTTCCAAGACGCTGTCCCGCTGCCCGTCAGCGGAGCCATGAAGGCATGGCGTTGAGATGGATCAACTGGTGATGGGGTGTTGGCGTTGAAGGTGATGCGCAGATGCTGCACGGTGCGCACCGACACGTTGTCGTAGACCAGCCCGGCCGTGTCCACCGCGTAGTCGGGAATGCGAGCCAAGAATTCTTCTAGAGCGACCCGTAATTCGAGTCGCGCCAGATGCGATCCGAGACAGCGGTGGATGCCGCTGCCGAAGGCGAGGTGGTGGAACCGGGCGCGGTCGAAGTCCACGTGCAGGGGATCCGGATGGGCGGTGGGATCTACGTTGGCAGCCGCCCAGCTGACGTGGATCGCTTCTCCCGCCCGGATTGTCAGCCCGTCGCCGAGGTCGATGTCGGCTGTGGCGTAGCGGATGCCGCTGGGCGCCGGCGATTCGTAGCGCATCAGCTCCTCGATCGCAGCCGGGATCCGTGCGGTGTCCTCGACCAGGCGACGGCGCTCGTGCGGGTGTTGGCCCAGCCAGGCCAGGATGCACGACATGGACGCGGTGACCGTGTCCAAGCCAGCGAATATCAGCAGATGGATGATGTTGAACAGTTCCGCATCGGTCAACGGTTGGCCGTCGATCCGTGAGCGCAACAACACCGCGAGCACTTCCTCGCCCTGAGCTCCTTCGGCACGTTGTCGGGCCACGAGCCTGGTGAAGTACTCCAGCAGCATGGCCCCGGCAGCGGCCTGGTTGGCCTGGATCTCCTCGCGGGTCTCCCCTTGCGGATGCAACACGCCGTTTTTGAATGCCGTGAAGAACTCAATGTCTTCGAGCGGAGCGCCGAGGAGCTCCAGAAACGTAAAGCATGGCAGCGGCGCGCAGTAGGCCTGATACAGTTCGGCGCTAGTCTGGCCGGCAAAGCCGTCGACCAGTTGCGCGGCACGGTTGCGAACAGCGGCTTCCAACCGTGCCATCTGCTTGGGCGCGAAGAGCGGATCTAACAGCCGTCGCCACTTCTTGTGTTCCTCACCATCTATCTCCAACGGGATCAGGGGATTGTCGTTGCCGAAATTCCCCCCGCGACCACCCGGGCCCAGTACCGCCGGATGACGGTTGATCCGCATCAGGTCATCGCGACGGTACAGTGTCACCACTCCCGCTTCGGTGCGTTCGGCACGCGCACCTTGTGCTTTCGCGTTGTAAATAATCTGTGGGTTGGCAAGGCTTTTCACCGCCAAGGTCAACGGCGCCAGCCGGGGAACGAACCGCTCATTGCCCTCCATTCAGACCTCACTCACGACCGGTGTACCGACGAGATCGGTGCATTCGGTCTCGGAGGCCCGCTCTTCGGCGATTCGCAATGCCTGCTCAATCAACGTCTCAACGATCTGCGACTCCGGCACGGTCTTGATCACCTCGCCCTTGACGAATATCTGCCCCTTGCCGTTTCCGGAGGCCACGCCCAGGTCCGCCTCGCGTGCCTCACCGGGACCGTTGACTACACAACCCATCACCGCCACGCGCAGCGGAGCGCCAAGACCGTCTAGGCCCGCGCTGACTTCATTTGCCAGTCTGTAGACGTCAACCTGCGCGCGCCCACAGGACGGGCACGAGACGATCTCCAGCGATCGCGGGCGCAGGTTCAGTGACTCGAGGATTTGGGTGCCGACCTTGACCTCTTCGATAGGTGGGGCCGACAGCGAAACCCGGATGGTGTCGCCGATGCCGCTGGAGAGCAGGGCGCCGAACGCGACCGCCGACTTGATCGTGCCCTGGAACGCAGGCCCGGCCTCGGTGACCCCGAGGTGAAGTGGATAGTCGCACTGCGTCGCCAAAAGCTGGTACGCGGCCACCATAACGACCGGGTCATGGTGCTTGACGCTGATCTTGATATCACCGAAGCCGTGCTCCTCAAACAGCGATGCCTCCCACAGCGCGCTCTCGACCAGCGCCTCGGGGGTCGCTTTGCCGTACCTCTGGATGATTCGCTTGCCCAGCGAGCCGGCGTTGACGCCGATGCGGATCGGGATGCCGGTGTCCGCCGCAGCCTTGGCCACTTCTTTTACCCGGCTATCGAATTCCTTGATGTTGCCCGGGTTTACCCGCACCGCGGCGCAGCCGGCGTCGATCGTGGCGAAGATGTATTTCGGCTGGAAATGGATGTCCGCGATGACCGGAATGTGACTGTGCTTGACGATCTGCGGTAAGGCATCGGCGTCTTCTTGTCGTGGGCACGCTACCCGCACAATGTTGCAGCCGGCGGCGGTCAGCTCTGCGATCTGCTGCAGAGTTGCGTTGACATCGTGAGTCTTGGTGGTCGTCATCGACTGCACCGCAACGGGATAGTCGCTCCCGATACCGACATTGCCTACCATCAGTTGGCGAGTCACGCGTCGCGGCGCTAGCCGAGGCGCGGGCGGTGCGGGGATGCCCAGACCAATGGTCATGGTGTCTCCAGAGGGGAGGGCGCCAATGGATCCAGCGGTTCGGATCTGTCATGGCTGCCGGGTGAGTCCGCAATCAGCGCCGACTGGCATGCCGCGCTGATTGCGGAACCGGACAACCCACATTCAGTAAGGATCTGGTCGCGGCCCGCGTGCGCGATGTAGTCGCGCGGCAGCCCCAGGACAAGGGTGCGGGTCCGGGGGCTCAGCCACCCGATCTGGTGGTTGAGGCGTGAGCCGATCCCTGCGTCGGCGACCCCGTCCTCGACACATACGGTGATACGGTGTTGGCGGGCAAGCTCGGTGAGCGCCGGGTTCAGCGGCCACACCCAGCTAGGATCGACAACGCTGACCCCGACCCCGGCCGCAGCAAGGCGCTCTGCGGCGTCGACACAGGGGTGCGCCATGACACCCACGGCGATCAGCAACACGTCGCGATCGGGTTTCCCGCCGGCGAAAAGGACATCGACCCCGTCAATCTGGCCCACCGCAGGGATATCGTTGTCGGGCACTCCTTTTGGGTATCGCAGCGCGTTCGGTGACGTGTCGTCGATCGCGACACGCAGCTGCTGGCGCAGCCTTACTGCGTCACGGGGGCAGGCGACACGCAAGCCGGGCACATTCGTCAGCAGCGCCAAGTCCCACATCCCGTGATGGCTGGCGCCGTCGGGTCCGGTTATCCCGGCTCTGTCGAGGACCAAGGTCACGGGGAGCTGGTACAGTCCGACGTCGAATAGCAACTGGTCGAAGGCTCGATGTAAGAACGTGGAATACAGTGCCACGACGGGATGTGCGCCCGCGCTGGCCAGGCCCGCGGCACACGCCAAGAGGTGTTGTTCGGCGATGCCGGAGTCGAAAACCCGGTCGGGGCATTTGCGTGACAACGCGCCGAGGCCGGCCGGCAGCCGCATCGCCGCGGTCATACCGACGACATCGGTCCGTTCGTCGGCGATTCGGACGAGCTCTTGCTCGAATACGTCGGTCCAGCTTGCTGCAGTGGGTTTGGCCGGCCGGCCGGTGGCTACCTCGATGACACCGCAGGCATGCATGCGGTCGCTCTCATCCGCTTCGGTCGGTGGGTAGCCGCGTCCCTTCGCGGTGACAGTGTGGACGACAACGGGCTTGTCCAGTGCGGCCGCTTGCCGCAGCGCCGAACAAATCGATTCGACGTCGTGCCCGTCCGTGGGGCCGATGTAGGTAAAGCCCAATGTTTCGAACAGATTGGGCCCTGAGCTGACGCCATGGCGCAGCGCCTGCAGGTGAGTGGCTACCGCGCCGGTCGTGGGATCGTATGAGCGCCCGTTGTCGTTGAGCACAATGATCACGGCGCGGTCGGCGCCGCCCAGATTGTTCAGGCCCTCCCATGCCACTCCACCGGTAAGAGCGCCGTCGCCAATCACGCTCACGACACGGCGATCACCTCGCCCCTGCAGGGCCAAGGCTTTGGCAATGCCGTCCACCCACGCCAAACTCACCGATGCATGCGAATTTTCGACCCAATCATGGTGGGATTCGCTGCGGCTGGGATATCCAGATAAGCCACCGGGTTGGCGCAGGGTGACAAACTGGTCGCCGCGACCGGTGAGCAGTTTGTGCGGGTATGTTTGATGTCCGGTATCGAACACCACGATGTCACGCGGCGAGGAAAACACCCGGTGCAGGGCGATGATCAACTCGACGGTACCCAGTCCCGCGCCGAGGTGGCCCCCGGTGCTGGCCACCGTCTCGATCATGCGTCGACGGATCTGCGCGGCCAACAACGGTAATTGGTCGGCGGGCAGTGCCTGGACATCCTGCGGACCATTGATGAGTGAAAGCAGGTCGGCTCGATCGGCACGCATGGTGATGCTCACGGGACTCGTACTTTTGGCGGCAGGGCGAAGCGCACCGATTCGGTTGTGACCGGGCTTTCGACCACATTGATCGGCCCGCGCAAGCGCAGCGCATCGATCACTTGCTCAACCAGCCGGGGTGGAGCCGAAGCGCCGGCCGTGATGCCGATCGTGGCCGTCGAGTCCAACCAGTGCGGGTCGATATCGGTGGGGCCGTCGATGAGGTATGCGGGGTGCCTCGGCGCCGCGCCAGTTCGACCAACCGCTGCGAGTTCGACGAGTTCTGTGACCCAACCACCAACAGCGCATCGCACCGCCGGACAATAGCCTCAACCGCCCGCTGCCGATTCGTTGTCGCGTAGCAGATATCTTCTGTAGGCGGTTCTGCAAGTTTTGGGAACCGTTTGCGCAGCGCGTCAATGACGTCGGTGGTTTCGTCCACCGCCAGCGTCGTCTGAGTTAGGTAAGACACTTGGGCGTCTTCGGGAAGATCCAGTTCCGTCACGTCATCGGCATTCTGCACCAACAACATTGAATTCGGGGCAACTCCGAGGGTGCCGTCGGTCTCTTCATGTCCAAGGTGGCCGATCAATAGCACGGTATCGCCGCGCCCGGCGAACCGCGCGGCTTCCGCATGAACCTTTGTGACCAGCGGGCAGGTGGCGTCAACGACCTCGAGTCCGCGCCCGTTGGCGGCCGCGCGTACTGCCGGGGAGACGCCATGTGCGGAGAAGACCACGACGGCACCCGGTGCGGGAGGATCGGGAATCTCATCGAGCTCGTCAACGAAAATTGCTCCGCGGTCTTGTAGTTCGGCGACCACCGTGCGGTTGTGCACGATCTGCTTGCGTACGTACACCGGCCCGGTAGCACGGTCGAGCACACGCTCGACCGCTTCTATCGCCCGGTGTACGCCGGCGCAGAACGAACGTGGCGAGGCCAACAGAACGGTGGTGGCTGCCGACTCATCTGCGAGCGGGCGCGGTCGCGAACGCGATGAGGGGTTGACGGTGGTCATTGAGACTCCTGCCGCAGCAATGCCTTGAGGCAGATGGCGGTGCTGACCGCTCGGCTTCCCCAGATCCGTGCGTGGTTATCGAGTAGGGGGATGGCTTCCCAGGAGCCGTCGTGAAACTGGGTGTCGTGCAGGAGCGACGCGTCGTGGCGGTCGGGTGCGCAGTTTGCCGCGGTGATCGCCAGCATTGCCAGCGCACGATTGAGCGGATCGGGCGCCGGCACCTGCCGGAGAAATCGGACGGCACGATCAACTGATGACTGGTGGCCGCCCGCGGCCACCAGCTGGCGCACTACGACGTAGGTGCTGTACGAGGTTCCGACATACCATGCCGCGCGCCAGAACCCCATGGGTTGTTGCTGAACTGTCAACCATTTGGTTGCGATTTCCAGCAGTGGGGTCAATGGCGAGTCGCCTACCTGGTCTTGATACAGCGTCGCGCCGTAGAGGAGGTTGGCGACGACTTCCGCGTCACGTCCGGTGTCGTCGCGCCCACGCCCCCATATCTTGTTGATGACGATTCTGTCTTCGGGGTCGGTCGCGAAAAAGGTGCTTATCGGGCCGTCCTCCCATGCGTTGAGGGCTGCAAGCTTGAACGCGTCCGCTAAGGTTTCGGGCGTCGCTTTGCCTGCTCGAACGAGCACTTGCGTCATTTGCCCAAGGCTGTCGGCGTCGTAGGGCAATGGCTCGAAGCCGGGGAAATAGCGCCAAGAAATTTCATCCCGGCAGCCGAGTAGGTAGTCGATGTTCTCGTCCACCATGGCTTGGCATTCCGAGTGGCCGGCGTCGAGAGCATCTTGCAGGGCATCGGTGATCATTGCCACGTGGAACGCCTTGTTCTCACAGGTGAATGTGGAGAATCTGTGCACCTGATCCGCGGTGAGGTCAAGATGATCGGCGGCGAGTTGAACAAACTTCGCCGTGGAATAGGACCCCATCTTGTGTACGGCGTTTGGATAACCCAATGCGTGCTGTTCGGTGAGATACCCTATTGCTCGCTGAATGTGCGCCGCCATGTCATTCTCCAAAGTGCCGGTGTTGGGGTTTTCGGGGAGTCTGAGATCTGCCGGGACTGCGTCAGCCGCCCTGTTTGCCTATCGCTGCCACGTCGGCCCGGAGATCGGTGCCGGGCGTGATCCGGACGCTGCGGCGCAACATGACGATGCCGGTGGTCGCCAGCCAGAGGTACAGCAAGAGGTACGGGATCAAGCTGATCAGGCTGATGGGCGCCGCCGGTCCGGTATCGGCCAACAAGAAGAATTGGGCGCTGGCCAGCGGGATGGCCGTCCAGGGTGTGGCGACCGCCAGCCACTTGGGGAAAACGGCGCTGCGACGCATCGCAATGCCCGCGCAGAACAGTGTGATCGCCACACTGACCAGGGATCCGATGTAGCCGAAGGGAATGAGTAAATCGCAAGCGAGTCTTGTGAACTCCGGCGAGAGGCCGCGCAGGCCGGCGGTCCAGTACAGGCCATTGCCGGCCAGCAGCGCGACGGTCGCCATGGCGGCGGACGGGATGATCAGGTCAGTGTATAGCGATGGACGGGTATCGGTGAGCACCGCTCGTTTCACCCCGGCGACTGCCCATAGCAGTAGTACAAACCCGGCATTGGTGAGAAAGATCTGTGCGGCGATGGCCGACTGCTGACCGGCGAAATAGCCGGCGATCCGCTCGTCGGTCCAGGCCCAACTTGGATAAGGTTCCAGCGGGGTGCCAGTCAGGAAGTTCACCACGATTCCGGGGATGATTGCCATGATGGCTGCCCACCCCGCGGCTCGGATATCGCGGGCTTCGGTCGTGTCCCGGATGCCGATCGTCATCGTTGGTCTCCAATCGTGGTGGGTATTTGACCGATCAACTGATGTCGCGCCGCCGTGCTATCGCCGCTGCGACGGGCCGGCTTGATAGCGCGGGCAGCTATGCCATTCGATGGAGTCGGCGTGCCAGCGTTCTTCGCGATCGAGAAGCGCTGTGACGGAGGCCAATTCCTGCGATGAACCAATGCCTATCCGAGGGAGTTGCCCTTTGAGGTCAAGATAGGCAAGGGTTTCTCGCTCGATCAGCCATGCAACCTCGTCAACGGCTTGCTGTAGTGCGCACCCGCGGTCTTTCTGCAAGACCAGGGCCAGATTCATGCAAGACCCGTCGCGCAGCTCCTTTGCGAGCGAAAGCAGGTCATTGCTCCACAACACACAGTTGAGCAGCATCGTGCGGAGCTGTCGGATTGCGGGATGGTCCAGCGAACGGACAGAGCCGGCCAGCCCGAAAAGCACCGGATGAAGCTCGAGCAAAGGAACAGCCATCGAGCTCTGCCGCCGCAACCGGGGATACACCGCCAGGGAGGGAATACTGGCGGTTCGGAGGTGATCGAGTTCCCATATCCGCGCTTGCAGGGACCTTTCGAACGCGTTGCGAAAGTTCTTGCGCGCATTCCGATCGCCCAGGGCGTTCAGAAATCGCCACAACGGCCGAACAATTCGAGTGATATCGAGATCATCGTCGCTGGACGCGTCGGGTTGGTCCAGCAGCCGAAGGGCCGTGCGGTGAATGTGACGTAGCGTCTCGGGGTTGAAAGTCTGCCCGCCACCGTCTTGCTGTTCGGAGTACTCATCAAGCACGGAGAAGAGCAGAAAGTACGAGGTGACGGTGTGCAACCCCGCTGTGGTCACGTCGGGATACAGGCGCCCGGCATGATCCACGAGATGAATGCCTGAGACGGAGCGCCGAATCAGAGTGTTGCCGTCTTCGGGTAGCGCGCAGGGCTCCGGCGTTGTTGATTAGCAGGCTTGTGAACTGGGGAATTGTGGATTGAGGAGGTCTAGGCGGCGGTTGGCGGTCAAAGCGGTGATCCGGCAGGCTTCGGCGATGTTGTCGGCGCCGTTGAGGCGGTGCAGATTGATCGCGGTGTTGCGTAGCGTTGCTAGGGCCTGTGCGCCGTTTCCGGTATGTGCCCTTTGACGGTCTTCGTCGAAGGTGACGTCGCGTATCCAGTGCAGGCTGTTCTCGATTCCCCAGTGTTGACGCATCCAGGTCATGATCGCGGTAGGGCGGGCGTGCTCGAACGGCAGGCTGCAAATGGCATAGACCACCTCCACGCTGCGCTGGTCGGTGGCGGTGATCAAGCGTTCACGAGTGATCCGAATGATTTGTTTTGCGTAGGGGAAGCCGATTCCTCGTGCAGCGGCGATGATTTGCAGGGTGCGGGTCTCGACACGGCCGTGGCCGCGGGAGTCGTCGGTAGCGGCTGCGGGCACCTCGGCCCAGGGCAGCGCGGTGATACGCGCAAATATTTTGGCTTGGTTGGACTTGACGATCATCAGGTAGTGCGACTTCAAGGTGGCGCAGATCAACTTCGCGGTGACGACCTGGGTATGCATCGCATCCACGGTGACCAGCCACCGCAAGCTACCCGGCAGCAGCGTGAGCAGGGCACGTACGCAGGGAATTTCATTGCTTTTCTCGGCGACAGCGAGTTGACCGAGCACCAATCGGGCACGGTGGGCGAACACCGACACGAGATGCGTGGCTGTCGCTTTGGCGCGTAAAGCACCACGCAGCATCTTGCCGTCCAACGCGATCGGCACCAATCCACTGGGGTCGCTGCTGGCCACGTGTGCAGTGAAGTAACTGCCCATCCTGGCGTTGAGGTCGGCGGGGTCTAGCCGAGACAAAACAGCGCGGAAGGTCTTCTCACTGGGCCGCCGGAACCGGACCCCTAATTGGGCCAACACATCATCGGGAGCGGTGGCCGCCCATGTGGCAAAACCAGCATAGCCGCGCATCCCCGCGGCAGTGGCCAGAACCGCGATCGCCAACAAAGCCATCAGCGAATACCTCCGACCGCGTGGGTCCCTCGGGTCTGGCACCGAGGCCAACACATCGAGAAACTCCGATCCGATGAGCTCGCTGCGCTCACCAGGACTCCAGCGGTCGAACACCTCTGGAACCGACGACACAGGCAATACTGAAACGGTAGGCACGGGCAACTCCAGACCAACGACGAACAGTAACCAACTCGATCGTTCTCCAGATAGCCCGTGCCTACACTCCGGCCCCAATAGCGCGGCACCAAAGATCATCAACCCAGCTCACAAGCCTGCTAATCAACAACGCCGGAGCCCTGGGGTAGCGCGCTCGTCATGGCCAGCTCTACTTCGGTCGCTGCCGGATGACGAGAGTGAGCAAAGGCGGCGGGAAAAGGACAGTAGATATCGGGTAAGACGAATTCGCAAATGGCGGTCACGGACACCTCCGGCTCAACCGATTTCGTGGCTTGTTAGACGCCGGCCGGGTTCGCCAGGAGTTCGGTCGGCCGTACGTGCGGTGACACGCAAAGCGAGATTGCGTGGGCGCAGTGACGCCGCCACGGCCGGGCGGACCGGCAGGCCGGGAAGGCGCTGCATCCGCCAGTTGGCGGCAATGGTCGCCAGGGCGAGTGCCGCCTCTGTGGTGCCGAAGTTGTCGCCGATGCACTTGCGGGTCCCGCCGCCGAATGGGATATAGGTGTTGCGGCCGATAGCCCGGGCACGCTCGGGTAGCCATCGGTCCGGGTCGAAGCGGTCGGGCTCGGCATAGAGATCGGGACGATGGTGGATCAGGTACGGGCTGAAGATGACCGTCGCCCCGGCCGGTATCCGATGCCCACCGAGGTAGACATCGGCGGTGGCCACGCGGCTGATGATCCACCCGGGCGGATAAAGGCGCAGGGTCTCGGTGACGATCCTGTTGACCAGCCCTAGCCGAGGCAGGTCGGCGTGGGTAGCCGCCCTGCCCGCCAGGACCGGATCGATCTCGGCGTGCACGCGTTGCTCGATGGCGGGATGTTCGGCCAGTAAGTACAGCGCCCAGGCCACCGTAAGGGCAGTGGTCTCGGTCCCCGCAATGAAAAACGACACGATCTGGTCGATGACCTCGGTATCGGTGAAAGCTACTGTGCTGCTGTCGACTTCATGCGAGGCCAGGATCGCCGAGAGAAGGTCGCCACGGTCGACGCCGGCTGCTCGGCGGCCGGCAACCGCCGAACCGATGGTATGGCGTAGCCGAGTGCTGGCGCGATGATAGCGACGGTTGTCGACGGTGGGCAGCCGATCCAGCGGTGGCGGCGTCAGCATCCGCCAGTACAGGACCGCGAAAATGGCGGTCAGGTCATCGAGTGCCTGGCGCAATGCCGGGCTAGGGAGGCTATTCGAGAACATCGTGGTGAGCAGGGTCCGGCCGGTGATCGCCATCATCTCCGCGGGTACATCGATGATCTGGCCGTTCTGCCAGCGCCCGACGGTCGCGGCCACCTGAGTGGTCATGGTCTGCGCATAACCAGGCAACCGCTGCGTATGGAAGGCCGGTTGCAGAAGGCGCCGCTGCCGCCGGTGCTGGCTACGGGGGCAGGTGCTCAGACCATCGCCCAGCATCTCTCGGAACCGGTCAAAGAAGATGCCGCCCTTGTCGAAAATTCGGTCATCACAGAGGATTTCGTGGGTGAGTTCCGCCGTGCACGCCACCACGGCGGTGGCCGGCCCGATTCGGATGCGCACCAGGTCGCCTCGGGCGGGCAACGACAGCAAGAACGACAACGGGTTACGCAGCGGCGGCAAGGTATGGCCGAGTAGTGGCAACGCGGCGGGCGCGGCGGGAATCGAGGTAGGCATCGTCGACACACCTCACTTGTCCCGATCGATCACCAGCTGCGCCAATGCCACGAGCTCACTGCATCTCATTGATTCGGGTAGCGCCGCGATCGCGGCGCGCATCCGTTCATCGGCAAAGTGCTGCGCGGCCTGCCTGCCGCCCGCGGTCTCTACGAGTTCGGCAGCATGAACAACCTCACGGTGGGTCATGGCGTGGTCGGACCTGTACAGCCTTGCCAGTTCGAGGGCCGCTTCGCAGTCAGAGCTAAGCGCTACAACGATCGGTAAGGTCGCCTTGCGACTGGCCAGATCACTGCCGACCGGCTTTCCGGTCCGGGCAGGGTCCCCCCCAGATGCCAATCAGATCGTCCACTATCTGAAACGCCAGGCCGAGCTCGTAACCAAACCGTTCCACCGCGGCTACGGTCGCCGCGTCCGCGCGGGCGCTTACCGCACCCGATGCGCACGCACACGCCATCAACACGGCGGTCTTTCCGGCCGCCATCCGCAAGTAATCCGGCACTGTTACGGTCGTGCATCGCTCAAATGAGCAATCCTGGTGCTGGCCCACACACAGGTCGAGGCACGTTTGCTCCAGACGGGTGATCGCGTTCACGGCCACCCCCTGCCCAAGCGAGTCGGTAAGCGTCCGGATCGCCAGGGCATGTAGCGCATCTCCCAGCAGGATCGCGTTATTCACTCCCCATACCCGCCATACAGTTGCCCTGCCCCTGCGGGTCGAATCACCGTCCATCACATCGTCGTGAAGCAGCGTGAAGTTGTGAATCAGCTCCACGGCTGCCGCCGCGGGGGCGGCTTCGCGAGCATCTCCGCAGGCCCGGGCCGCCCCGAAGGCAAGAGCGGCCCGCAGCGACTTACCCGAGGTACCTGCCGCGTCGCGCCCGTTGGCATCCCACCAACCGAAGTGGTATCCGGCCATCGTGGCCAACGGCTCGGCCAACGACCCAATTATATTCCGCAGGAACGGTTCACACTCACGCTGAGCACGTCTCAAGACGGCCATTCCAGCGCGAGGTGCTTCGCCAACGTGTGTTGTATCGACCGACATCCACGGCCTCCTGGCATCGCATGTCGCTAGGCCCACACAGCCTCAGCATGTATTGAGCGCTGAGAGATCAACTGAAAGTTATTTTTCAACGGCACTTTTGGCAGCAACAGCTGGGTTTCCGAGCTGTAGCGCCAACCGGCCATCCACCAGAACGCGATGCGTGAAGCGTGCTACCCGCCAGTTCCCTCGCCGCACCGACTAGGGAACGGCGCTCCCTGGGGCCGAATGTGTCGGGTCGTCCGCCGGTGGCGGGGAAGGGGGTGCAGGCGGGAAGCCTCGTCGAGCCACAGACTCGGCCGGCCAAAGCCCACGGATGAACATCACTGGTGCCCGGGCATTTTCCATTTACTGCTCCTTGCCCCCGTGGTCCCCCCTGATAGCGAAGACATGCCAAGAGTCGCACCTAGCCGACCTAGCGGGATCAGTCAGATGACTCAAACGTGTCGGGCGCAGCATCGAAGACATCGCGAACCCGGGTAACCCCCAGGGCTCCGGCGTTGTTGATTAGCAGGCTTGTGAGCTGGGTTGATGATCTTTGGTGCCGCGCTATTGGGGCCGGAGTGTAGGCACGGGCTATCTGGAGAACGATCGAGTTGGTTACTGTTCGTCGTTGGTCTGGAGTTGCCCGTGCCTACCGTTTCAGTATTGCGTGTGTCGCCGGTTCCAGAGGTGTTCGACCGCTGGAGTCCTGGTGAGCGCAGCGAGCTCATCGGATCGGAGTTTCTCGATGTGTTGGCCTCGGTGCCAGACCCGAGGGGCCCACGCGGTCGGAGGTATTCGCTGATGGCTTTGTTGGCGATCGCGGTTCTGGCCACTGCCGCGGGGATGCGCGGCTATGCTGGTTTTGCCACATGGGCGGCCACCGCTCCCGATGATGTGTTGGCCCAATTAGGGGTCCGGTTCCGGAGGCCCAGTGAGAAGACCTTCCGCGCTGTTTTGTCTCGGCTAGACCCCGCCGACCTCAACGCCAGGATGGGCAGTTACTTCACTGCACACGTGGCCAGCAGCGACCCCAGTGGATTGGTGCCGATCGCGTTGGACGGCAAGATGCTGCGTGGTGCTTTACGCGCCAAAGCGACAGCCACGCATCTCGTGTCGGTGTTCGCCCACCGTGCCCGATTGGTGCTCGGTCAACTCGCTGTCGCCGAGAAAAGCAATGAAATTCCCTGCGTACGTGCCCTGCTCACGCTGCTGCCGGGTAGCTTGCGGTGGCTGGTCACCGTGGATGCGATGCATACCCAGGTCGTCACCGCGAAGTTGATCTGCGCCACCTTGAAGTCGCACTACCTGATGATCGTCAAGTCCAACCAAGCAAAATATTTGCGCGTATCACCGCGCTGCCCTGGGCCGAGGTGCCCGCAGCCGCTACCGACGACTCCCGCGGCCACGGCCGTGTCGAGACCCGCACCCCGCAAATCATCACCGCTGCACGAGGAATCGGCTTCCCCTACGCAAAACAAATCATCCGGATCACTCGTGAACGCTTGATCACCGCCACCGACCAGCGCAGCGTGGAGGTGGTCTATGCCATCTGCAGCCTGCCGTTCGAGCACGCCCGCCCTACCGCGATCATGACCTGGATGCGTCAACACTGGGGAATCGAGAACAGCCTGCACTGGATACGCGACGTCACCTTCGACGAAGACCGTCAAAGGGCACATACCGGAAACGGCGCACAGGTCCTAGCAACGCTACGCAACACCGCGATCAATCTGCACCGCCTCAACGGCGCCGACAACATCGCCGAAGCCTGCCGGATCACCGCTTTGACCGCCAACCGCCGCCTAGACCTCCTCAATCCACAATTCCCCAGCTCACAAGCCTGCTAATCAACAACGCCGGAGCCCTGGGTCGAGGGGTGGGTCGCGATGCACACCGCCTGGAACAACGGGGCCAACGACACCTGGCTGCCGTCGCAGTACTCGCAGATACGCCAGGGCAACATCCCGGCCTGCATGGGCTACTACACCCGAGCGGACCTCCCGATCCACTACATGCTGGCCGACACTTTCACGATCTGCGATGACTACTACTGCTCGATGTTGACCGGGACCGCGCTCAACCGCCTGTACTGGTTGAGCGCCTGGATCGACCCGGACGGTACCAACGGTGGGCCGCTGCTGAACGAGCCGAATTTCCTGCCGCTGCAGCCGTTCAGCTGGCGCATCATGCCGGAGAATCTCGAGGATGCCGGCATTAGTTGGAAGGTGTACCAGAACAAGTTTTTCGGGCACTACATCAATTCGCCTATCAGCGACAACGGCCTGGTTCAGGCTTTCAAGCAAACCGCCGATCCAAGGTCGAATCTCGCTCGATTCGGCATCGCCCCCACCTACCCTCAGGATTTCGTTCTCGACGTGAAAGCCAACAGGCTGCCGAAGGTTTCCTGGGTGGTCCCCAACATCATCCAATCCGAGCATCCGGCACTGCCGGTGAACGTCGGTGCGGTTGCGATTGTGAACATATTGCGGACTTTGCTGTCCAATCCCGCGGTGTGGGAAAAGACCCGGAAAAGACCGCGTTGATCATCAGCTATGACGAATGCGGTTCGTTCTTCGATCACGTCACACCGCCCACGGCGCCGCCGGGAACGCCGGGCGAATACGTCACGGTGCCCGACATCGACGCGGTGTCCGGCTCCGGTGGCATCCGGGGGCCGATCGGTCTGGGCTATCGCGTGCCGTGCATCGTCATTTCGCCCTATAGCCGTGGGCCGCTGGTGGTCTCCGACACCTTCGACCACACCTCGCAGTTGCGATTGATCGAGACACGGTTCGGGGTGCCGGTGCCCAACCTGACCCCTTGGCGACGCAGTGTCACCGAGGATATGACCTCGGCGTTCAACTTTGCTGTCCCGCCGAACCCATCGCGACCCAAGTTGGATCCTCCGCTGCTCAACGCGCTGCCCAGGCTGCCCCAATGCGTCCCCAACGCGGTATTGGGATCCTTGGGGGGAGCGGCGGTGGCCAATCCGTATCGGGTGCCTTACCCGCAGGTGCCGCCCACGCAGGAGACCACGCCCGCCCGCGGAACGCCCAGCGGTCCCTGCTAACGGCCGAAGGCGTCACCGGCCACCCGGCGGGTTGTTGCGGTAATCGGCGCCCTGGGCACTACCGGCGGGAGTCGTCGCGGTCGGGTGTGTGCCGGCATGGCGGTGCTCCGGATTCGCCGTCGCGGGCCGAAAGTGCGTGCTAACTTACCAAAGGGGACGCAGGTCACCACTTTTCCGCTAGTCGACGCGATCGTGTCGCGTCGGGGTGGCAGCCTGGACGGCGTTGTCGTCATCGCCGCACAGCATCTGCTGGAGACGACGCATGCGATGCTGCGCTCGTTGTTTCGGGTCGGGCTCGACCCCCGCAACGTCGCGGTGATCGGCAAGCGTTACTCGACTCATCTCGGAGTCGCCGATGCCATGCGAGCCGACGGTGTTCACGTCGATGAGTTCAGCGCCGCCTACGCGCCCCACGAATCCTTCGACACCGAGTACACGCGACATGTGGAACGGTTCTTCGCCCAATCCTGGGATCGGCTTGCGGCTGGCCGAGCCGGCCGAGTCGTGCTGCTCGACGACGGTGGCTCGTTGCTGGCCGCCGCTGGTGCCGCACTCGACGGCACGGCCAACATCGTCGGGATCGAGCAGACGTCGGCGGGCTACGCCAAGATCGCCAACTGCGCGCTCGGGTTTCCCGTCGTCAACATCGCCCGCTCGTCGGCCAAGGTCCTCTACGAGTCGCCGATAATCGCGGGCAACGTGACACGATGCGCCTTCGATCGCATCGAGGGCCTCGACCGCGGTGACGCCATCCTGATCACCGGTGCGGGAGCGATCGGCAGCGCGCGGGCCGACCAGCTGCGTCCCCGTCATGAGCGGGTGGATGTGTACGACACCCGCGTGGGCCACCCGGGCCCGATCGATCTGACCCAGGCGATCGGTGACTACGATGTGATCATCGGTGCCACCGGAGCGACCAGCGTGCCCACCGAGTTGCACGATCTACTGCGCCCCGGCGTGGTGTTGATGTCGGCGTCATCGTCTGATCGCGAGTTCTCGGGCGCCGCGTTGCGCCGGCTTGCGATTCCGGATCCCAACTGCCATGCCGACCTGCGCATCGCCGACGGCAAGCTCGATGCGACATTGCTGAACTCGGGATTTCCGGTCAACTTCGACGGCTCGGCAATGTGCGGTGACGAGTCCATGTCGCTGACCATGGCGTTGCTGGCGGCGGCGGTGCTCTACGCGGCCAGCGCGGAAGCCGCCGATATCGACTGCGATCATCCGCATCTCGGGCTGACCGACCAGGGCGACATCGTGCAGTCGTTTCTGAACATCGATGTCCCGCTGCAGGCTCTCGGCAGGCTGCTGTTGCTCTCGGTCGGCGGGTACCGTCGCATCGAGCTGCGGTCCGGCGACATCGTGTTCCGTCAAGGGGAGCCGGCCTCACACTTCTACGTCGTCGAATCCGGTGAACTCGAAGCGTTTGTCGACGGCCAGCTGGTGCTGCGGCTGGTCGCCGGCGATCACTTCGGCGAAATCGCTCTGCTCAGCGGCTGGCGGCGGGCGGCCACGGTGCGGGCGAGCCAGCCCTCAGTGCTGTGGTCGCTGGACGCCGCGGCCTTCAGCGAGGTCCTCAGAGTGGACGCCACGATGCGCGAGCTTGCGCACCAGGCCATTCATTCACGGGTCAGCCGCGTGGTCGGCGCACCCAAGTCATCGCGCGTCTAGCAGACCCGCGGCCCTTTGGCGTCGATCGCCAGCCCGAAGCCCGTCCCCGAACCGCTGCCGATCAGATCTCTACCGCTGGCCCGTGAGGTGCTCCCGGACCAGCGCACAAAGCCGCCATCGGCCCGGCACGCCCTTGAGTTCGTGTTCGCCGCGCTCGGCGAATCTGTGGCTCGAGCCGGTGACGATGTCACGCACCGTCGAGGACACCAGCACCTCACTGGAGCCGGCCAGCGCACAGACCCGGGCACCGATGTGTACGGCCAGGCCGGCGACGTCGGCCCCCCGCACCTCGACCTCGCCGGCATGAATCCCCACCCGGACCTCGATGCCGAGCACCGCGACGGCGTCGACGACGGTGTCCGCGCAGTTGATTGCCGCACTCGGGCTGCTGAACTTCGCGACGAACCCGTCGCCCGCGGTATTGACCTCGCGCCCACCGTACCGCTGGATCTCGTGGCGGACCAGGTTGTCGTGGTTATCGAGCAGGTCGCGCCAGCGCAGGTCACCCACGGTGGCCGCGCGCTGGGTCGAGCCGACGATGTCGGTGAACATGACCGTGGTCAGTACCCGCTCGGTGACGAAGCCGCCCCGGACGCCGGTGATGAACTCCTCGACCTCGTCGAGCAACGCGGCGGTGTCGCCGACCCAATACAAGGAATCGGAACCGGGAAGCTCGACCAAGCGCGACCCGGCAATGTGCTCGGCCAGATAGCGGCCGTGCTCGACCGGAACGAACTTGGTGCCCACCCGATGCAGGATCAGCGTCGGCGCGGTGATGTGGGGCAGCGAGTCGCGCGCATCCGAGGCTTGAACCGCGTTGATGAAGGCGCGCGCCGTGCTGGGCGAGGCCGCCCGGTTTCCGGCCAGATCCCACCAGTCGCGGAACGCGTCGTCATGGGCCACGCTGGGCGCCATGATGCGCAGCACGTCGAACCCCTGCTCGACCGCGTCGGGATCGGTTCCGAGGGTGAGGAATGGTTCGGCGGTGTTGGACCTGATGCCCAGTTCGTAGTCGGGCGCATGCAGTGTCCGCGCGGAGGCGTTGATGAGCACCAGGCTGCGCACCCGCTCGGGATAGTCGGCGGCCAGCACCAGGGCGGTCGTCGCGGTGAACCCGGAGGCAAGAATCGTGGCTTGCTGGCATCCGGCCGCGTCCATCACCGCAATCGCATCCTCGGCCCAGAACCTCGGGCCGAGCGCATCCGGCGACGAAACCCGCGATGACAGGCCGACGCCGCGATGGTCGAACCGGATCAGGCGGGAAACGACGCCAGACGGCGGTGAAAGCGGTACATCGACGGTTCGGAATCGATGGTGTCGACCGGAATCGAGGCCCCCGGTATGACGAGCAGGTCGATCGGATGATCCCCGATCACCTGGTAGGCGATGTCCAGGTCGCCGCACCTGGCGTAGCGAGTCCGGGGAGTTCGGGGCGCCTGCGACACGGCTACAACGTAATGATCGGAATCAGATAGCGGGCGGCGTACTCGCGGACCGCGGCGTCATCCGAGGTATCGAGACGCTCGGTGGGAAACATGATGATGCCAACGGCAACACGCAGCAGGATGTCGGCGATGTTGGCGAGGTCGGCGTCGGGAGCATCGGCGCCGCAGCGCCGCAGCGTGTGGGCGATGCCGTCGGCGAATTGGCCGATCGGGAAGACGTGGGAGCGGGAAAACATGCCGAATAGCTCCGGCTCGCTTTCGGCTATCCGCGAGTACAGCGGGGAATCCTGGATGAGTCGGACCCCGAGGGTGAACGCCTCGATCACCGCCTCACGCGGGTTGTGGCCGTTGGTGGCCTGGTTCAGGGCGGCGAAGAACAACTCCGCCTCGCGCCGCACGACCCGTTCGAACAGCTCGTCCTTGGTGGGAAAGCGTCGGTAGATGGTGCTGCGGCTGACACCGGCCCGGGTGGCGACGTCTTCGATGTTCGCCCGCCGGACACCGTAGGTCTCGAAAACCGCGCGTGCGGTGTCCAGGATGGTGCGGTCGAGATCGGTGATCGACTCGACTCCGTCGGTGCTGGTCTCGGTGCCCATTTTTGACTGCATGATAGATCGGCTCCGCCTTGCGGATTCCCCCGAATGCCGCGTTTTCCCAGATCACTGCCCCTGATCTGGAGCCTGACGCGGGGCACCGCTCATTTGCGGCCGCCCGCCGCGGTGGCTAGGGTGACACAAAGAGACGAACTTGTATCAGTGGTTCACTAACGACACATGGATTCGTCAAGGAGGGTGGATGGCAACGGAGCTGACCGCGGGCGTGGATTTCGACACCGGTGTCCGGGAGGCCCTACCCATGCCGATCGACCGGCCCGTCGACGACGAGATCGTCGCGCAGCGGCTGGGCCCGACTTCGCTGATCTGGAAATTCTATGGAGACGTGCGTACTCAACTCTTCGGATTCCAGCGCGCGGCCGGCACCGAAAACTGCATCGAACAGCTCGGTCAGGGAGTCCTCGATCATTCGGTGGTCTTCAGCGACACCCTGGGCCGGGCCAAGCGCACCGGACCGCCCTTGATGCGGACCGTGTATTCCGAGGACCCCCACGGGTGGGGTCGCACGGTGCGGGATTTTCACAAGCCGATCAAGGGCACCATCGGTGATGGCTCTCGGTACCACGCGTTGAATCCGGAGTTGTTCTACTGGGCCCACGCCACGTTCGTCGACCAAATCCTCTACAACACCGACACGTTCATCCGGAGGCTGTCCCGCGCGGAAAAGGAGCAGATCTTCGAGGAGAGCAAGATCTGGTACGGCCTTTACGGCGTCAGCGATCGAAGTCAGCCGCAAACCTATGACGAGTTCGTGGCCTACTGGGACGGCATGCTCGACCGGTTCGTCCCGCACAAGACCGTGCTCTACGGGACCGGCTATCTACGCAAAGGGATCCCTGGCCCCCGCAAGCTGCCTGCGCTGATCTGGAGGATCCTGTCTGCGCCCCTGAACGCCTACGCCCGGTTGGTGATTGTCGGAACCCTGCCGCCGCAGATGCGCGAGGTGTGTGACCTCGATTGGAACGCCAAGAAGGAGAGGCGATTTCAGCGTTCCGCCGCCCTCATACGAGGGCTGAATCCGGTGCTGGGGCGGCTGCCGGTCAGGTTGATCTACTTGCCATGGGCGGCGCAGGCGTGGACCCGCTCGGGGGTTGACCCGCGCAGGCTCCACCGCCGCGCCGCCTCGACATAACGGCCGCCGCGAGGACGGCCCTACTGGGGCCGGGAGGCTGGATACGGCAGCAGCGCCATTTCGCGGGCGTTCTTGATCGCGGTGGCGATCTGCCGTTGTTGTTGCACGGTGAGACCGGTGACCCGACGAGAGCGGATCTTGCCGCGATCGGAGATGAACGTGCGCAACCGCGAGATGTCCTTGTAGTCGACCTCGCTGACCCCGAGCGAATCCAGCAGGTTCTTCTTGGCGGGCGTTGCCGGGGCTGCGATGGGGCGCCGAGTGCGTCTGGGTTTCTTTTTCATCTGTGGCTACCAGCTCGCCTTGCGAACACCCGGTAGCTGACCCGCATGGGCCAACTCGCGCACTCGCACCCGCGACAATCCGAACTTGCGCAGGTGGCCGCGCGGACGGCCGTCGATGGCGTCGCGATTGCGCAGCCGTACCGCACTCGCGTCACGCGGCTGACGGCTCAGGGCGCGTTGTGCGTCGAGCCGCTGCTCGTAGCTGCTGGTGGGAGATTGGATGATCTGCTTGAGTTCGGCGCGCCGCTGGGCGTAGCGCGCGACGATGTCTCGGCGCTTGTTGTTCTTGACGATCTTGGATTTCTTGGCCATTCAGCGTTCCTCCCGGAATGGGACGTGCTTGCGAATCACCGGGTCGTACTTGCTCAGAATGAGCCGGTCGGGGTCGTTGCGGCGGTTCTTGCGGGTGATGTAGGTGTATCCGGTTCCCGCGGTGGAGCGAAGCTTGACTGCCGGGCGAATCTCGTTGCGCGCCATTAGATCTGTTCACCGGCCCGCCGGAGCCGCGCGACCGTGGCCTCGATGCCGTCGCGGTCGATGACCTTGATGCCCTTGGCGCTGACCCGCAGCTTGATGCGACGGTTCTCCGACGGCAGGTAATAGGTCTTGAGCTGAATGTTCGGTGACCACCGTCGTCGGCTCCGGCGGTGCGAATGCGACACCGTATTGCCGAAACTCACCGTGCGACCGGTGACTTGGCATCGTGCGGACATGGGCGCCTCCTCAGTGCACGCTTATTGAAAATCATTTTCGACAACCCCGTGTGACGCACTGTATCGTGAGTCCGGTCTTAATGAAAATCGTTTTCAATAACGATCGGGAGAGCTCGGGAAGGAGTGGTGATGCGGACTCCCGTTGTGCTGGTGGCGGGGCAGGGCGATACCGACGACGTGACCGGCCTACTGCTGCGCCGGCCCGGAACGGTCGTTGTCGAGCATCGGTTTGATGGGCACGTGGTGAGGCGCAACATCATCACCTTTCGCCGCGGAGAACTGAGCACTGCCGAAGAGGCGCTGGAGTTGGCGCATGGATGCGTCTCCTGCACCATTCGCAACGATCTGCTGATTCTGCTGCGCAGGCTGCACCGCCGAGACGGCGTGGACCGGATCGTGGTGCACCTGGCGCCCTGGCTGGAGCCCGAACCCATCTGCCGGGCAATCAATCACGTGCGGGTCCGGGTCGGGCCCGGCTATCCGGACGCTCCGGCCGGCCGCGACGTTCGGATCGGCGCGGTGGTGACGTGTGTGGACTCGGCGAACTGGCTGGCGCAGTCTCTCGGCGACGAGGAACTAGCCGACGGACGGACGTTCGCTCAGGTGACAGTTGGTCAGGCCGAATTCGCCGACGTGCTGGTGCTCAACCGCCCCGACCCGGTCACGCTGGCCGTGTTGCCGCGCCTGGCGCCGCGGGCGAGGATCACCGTCGGGCTCGACCGGGTCGAGTTGGCGCTGGCCAACCTCGACGACTACTCACGCAGGGGGCGCAGCGACCATCCGCACGCTTCGCTGTTGGGCGGGCGGCCTCCGTTGGGCACCGACGGTGGGGTCGGCATCGTGGAGTTCAACGCCCGCCGCCCGTTTCGGCCGGAGCGCCTGCATGACGCCGTCGACCACTTGCTCGATGGCGTGATTCGTACCCGTGGACGCCTGTGGTTGGCCAATCGGCCCGATCAGGTCATGTGGCTCGAATCGGCGGGTGGAGGCCTGCGGGTCGCCTCGGCGGGCAAGTGGCTGGCGGCGATGTCACCCGCCGAGGTGGACCACGCCGACCCGGAGCGACGCCTGTTTGCCGAGCTGATGTGGGAATACCGCTTCGGCGACCGGCACACCGCGATGACGGTTCTGGCCTGCGGCGCCGACCGGGCAGAGATCACCCGGGTGCTGACCGGGGCGCTGCTCACCGACCGGGAGATGGCCCGGCCACAGGATTGGCCGGCCTACGACGACCCGTTCGGCGACTGGCATGAAGACCCGTGCCACGAGACGCCGGATGAATCCGGGCAGTTCTCCGGGCACCTCAACAAAGGAGAACTGGAATGAAATCCGACACTCACCCCGACTACCACCCGGTGGTCTTCGAGGACGCGACCACCGGCACCCGCTTTCTCACGCGATCCACCTTGACCAGCTCTCGCAGCATTGACTGGAAGACCCCCTCGGAGGTGCACACCTACCCGTTGGTGGTCGTGGAGGTGTCCGCCGATTCGCATCCGTTCTGGACCGGTACCCGCCGCACGCTCGATACCGCGGGACGCGTCGAGAAGTTTTACCGACGATATGGACGGGCTGATCGGCCCGCAACGGGCTGACCTGCCCGAATCTGGGCGGCTGAGCTGATTGTGGCCGCGGTGGCGCGGCCACGGGTCGCTGGCGGGGACTCGGATGTCGCCAAACCCCCACACCCCGGACCCGCAAATGCCAGAGTGACCATGGGTCACAATAGGCAAAACAGTAGTCCGCAACGGGGGAACCGCTCCTATGAATCTGGCGACGCAGGCCTTAGCGAAGGCCTTCGAACGAGCCAGCAACGGACTGGCGAACCCGGCGACGCTGGCCGATCCCGACCGGCTACGCGGCGCAGTTACGGGCAAGACCGCGTTGGTTACCGGTGCGTCCTACGGGATCGGCGAGGCAACCGCGCGGAAACTGGCCGCCGCCGGAGCCACCGTGCTGATGGTGGCGCGATCAGCGGAGCGCCTTGAGGACCTCGTGTCGGCCATCGCCGCGGGCGGTGGAGCGGCGGTCGCCTACCCGACCGATCTCACCGACGAGGCTGCCGTCGGAGTACTGACCAAGCAAGTCAATCAGAATCACGGACCGCTGGACATCGTGGTCAGCAACGCGGGCAAGTCGTTGCGCCGGTCGCTGCATGACCAATACGACCGTCCGCACGATTTCCAGCGCACCATCGACATCAACTACCTGGGTCCGATTTGGCTGTTGCTCGGATTGCTGCCGGCGATGCGTGAGAGCGGCCGAGGCCATGTGGTGAACGTTTCCAGTGTCGGCGTACGCCTGGTCCCGGGCCCGCAATGGGGCGCCTATCAGGCCTCCAAAGGGGCGTTCGATCGCTGGCTGCGCAGCGTGGCGCCGGAGCTACACGGCGACGGTGTGGACGTGACGTCCGTCTACTTCGCCCTGGTCCGTACCCGGATGATCGAACCGACGCCGATGCTGGGCCGGCTTCCCGGCCTCGAGCCCGATCAGGCCGCCGACGCTGTGGCGAAAGCGATCGTCGAACGGCCTCGCACCAACGAGCCGCCCTGGCTGTGGCCGGCCGAACTGGCCTCGGTATTGCTGGCCGGGCCCGCCGAGCAGGCGGCGCGGGTGTGGCACCGCCGGTTCTTCGCCCCAACCGCCGAGGCAGGAAAGAGCTGACAATGATGGCTGCAGGCGTGGTCACAACCGCGGCGCGGGCGTTACTGGGATCGGGGCTGCTCAGCCCGTCCAGCCCGGCCGCCGCGCTGCGGCTGGTCCGCGAGCTGTACCGGGGCGGTACGAACCTCTACACCCCGCTCGCTATCGCGGCGGCACGGTGGCCGGAGCGGACCGCAATCGTCGACGACGACGGTGCGCTGAGCTACCGCGAGATTCAAACGATGACCGAATCGGTCGCCGGGGAGCTCACCCTTGCCGGCATCGGGCCCGGGCAAGCCGTGGGCGTCATGTGCCGCAATGGCCGCAACTTTGTCGCGGCGGCGTTTGCCGCCGGGTTGGTCGGTGCCGACGTCGTGCTGGTGAACACGGAGTTCCGCGCCACCGCGCTCGCCGCCGCGCTGGAAGCACACCAGATGCGGGTGATGTTGTGCGACGACGAGTTTGTCGACCAGGTGGCCGGAACTGGCGAATCGGTGTTGGTCATCGATCCGAGCACCGTCACCGCCCGGGACTGCGCGCGGCCCAAGGTCGCCCCCTCCGGACGAATCGTGTTGTTGACTTCGGGCACCACCGGGGTCCCGAAGGGGGTGCCGCGCAAGCCCAAGGTGAGTTCTGGGATCGGGGTCAGCGTGACGCTTCTGGAGCGAACCAGGCTGCGTGTCGGTTCGCGAATGACGCTGGCCACGCACATGTTTCACGGTCTGGGATTTGGCATGCTGGTGCTGACCATCAGCCTGGGCGGAACGGTGCTGACCCGTCGGCACTTTGATGCCGAAGCAACGCTGGCCCAGACATCGCTGCATCGCGCCGACGGCTTGAGCGTGGTTCCCATCATGTTGGCGCGCATCCTCGATCTGCCCGATCAGGTGCGGGCGCGAAATCCGCTGCCGTGCTTGCGGGTGGTGATATCCAGCGGCGATCGACTCGATCCCAGCCTGGCGCGCCGCTTCATGGAGGCCTACGGCGACGTTCTGTACAACCTGTACGGCTCCACCGAAGTGGGCATCGGCGCACTGGCCACACCGGCCGAGCTGCGCGACTGGCCCGAGACGGTGGGCAGACCCGTCGCCGGGTGCCCGGTGCGGATTTTCGACCGGAACGGACGGCCCGTCGGGCCGCGGGTAACCGGGCGGATCTTCGTTGGCGGCGAACTGAATTCCGACGGCTATTCCGGCGGTGGCGGCAAAGCCGTCATCGACGGCATGGCCAGCACCGGAGACATGGGCTATCTCGACGAATCGGGCCGGCTCTACATCGTCGGACGTGAAGACGACATGATCGTCTCCGGCGGCGAGAACGTCTATCCGCGGTCACTGGAGAACGCGCTGGCCAGCCACCCCGACGTTGCCGAGAACGCGGTCATCGGCGTTGCCGACGAGCAGTTCGGCCAACGGCTGGCCGCATTCGTCGTCGCCCGCCCAGGCTGCGACATCGACGCGGACGCGATCCGCGATTACCTCAAGGGCCGGGTGTCGCGGTTCGAACAGCCCAGAGACATCCACCTGGTCAGCAGCATTCCGCGCAATCCGGCCGGCAAGGTGCTGCGCAAACAGCTGGCGAGCTACGCCGAACCCGAAGCCCAGTCCTGATGTTCTAGGGCCACGTCAACGGTCTTGGCCAGCCACTTGGGCGCGAGCACCGAGACCGCGGTTGCCCCGGCGGTGGCACTGAACACCCCGGTCCAGGCAACCGGTCCCAGCGGTGTGCATCCGAAAAAGTGGCTGACCACCGGGGTCTGGATGATGCCGATCAGGACGCCGGCGCTACCGAACGCGGTAGCCAAAACGAGTGGGCTGTGGCTTCGGGTCAGCAGGGTTTGTGCCAGCTGAGTGGTCACAAGCGCGGTCAATCCCATTGTCGCCGTGCGGCGTTCGGTACCCGGGGTCCAGCGGCCGATGGCCCAGGCGGCGGTCGCGCCCGCGGCGGTGACGACGCCCCGGTTGGCGATCTGGCGCATCAGCGGCGCGTCCAGGGAGGGGGTCGGAGCGGTCAGTACCGCCCGCTGGCGCCTGCGCCGTGCCTCCTCGATCTCTTCATCGCTGAGATCGCTGTCGTCCTCGGGATCGTCGTATTGCGACGTGATGGCGACCGCAAGCGCTGGGAACATGTCGGTAAGCAGGTTGACCAGCAGCAGTTGTCGGGTTCCCACCGGGGCGCGCCCGGCACCGAAAGCCGTGCCGATGATGGTGAACAGCACCTCACCCACATTGCCGCCGACGAGGATCGTCACCGCATCGCGCACGCCGGCCCACATGCTGCGGCCTTCGACCAGCGCGTCGAGCAACACACCCAGATCGTCGTCGGTCAAGACGATGTCGGCGGCGCCCCTGGCGGCCGACGAACCGCGACCGCTCACTCCGATGCCGACGTCGGCCATCCGGATGGCGGCGGCATCATTGGCGCCGTCGCCGACCATCGCGGTCACCCGTCCACAACGCTGCAGCGCGGCCACAATCTGAACCTTCTGCTCCGGGCTCACCCGGGCGAACACCTGCACGTCGGCGGCGAGTTTGGCGCACGCGTCCTCATCGAGACCGATCAGTTCGGCTCCGGTGACCACCCGGACATCCTCGGGCAAGCCGAGCTGGCGGGCGATTGCCCGCGCGGTGATGGGATGGTCGCCGGTGATCAGCACCACGTTGCGCTGCGCATCCACCAGCGCCTCGATCAATGGTCGCGCCGACGGGCGCGCGGTGTCGGCCAGGCCGACATAGCCGAGCAATTCCAGGTCGTGGGCCGCCGCATCGACTGCGTCGGCGTCGGTGTCGTCATCGTCGGCCGTGTCATGTTCCCAGGGGCGCTTGGCGACCGCCAGTACCCGCAACCCGCGTTCGGCGAGGCTGTGCACCAAGGCTTCCGCATGTTCGAGGTCGGCGTCGGGGTCCGCGAACCGGCAGCGGGGCAGGATCGTCTCGGGGGCGCCCTTGAGCATGAGTGTCGGATGGCCGTTGCTGGTCCCGGTCGTGCCTATCGAGGCGGCGTAGCCGCGGCTGGATTCGAATGGGACTTCGGCGATCACGGTCCAGGCCGAATCATCCAGGCCTTCCAGAGAATTCGCCGCGACGATGATTGCCTCATCGGTCGCGTGGGCGTGCCCCTGTCCATCGTGGGGCTGGGTGGTGGCCCGGGCGGCGGCCCGCAGCACCTCGGTGGAGCGGGGGTCGGCGCTGTCGATGAACGGATCCAGCGGACTGGTCGAGCTGGGAATGGCGCACACGACACGCAGCCGGTTCTCGGTGAGCGTGCCGGTCTTGTCGAAACACACGGTGTCGACGCGGCCCAGCGCCTCGATGGTGCGCGGCGCGCGCACCAGCGCTCCGTGCGCGGTCAAGCGCTGTGCGGCGGCCAGCTGCGAGAGGGTGGCCACCAGCGGCAGCCCCTCCGGCACGGCGGCGACCGCGATGGCAACGCCGTCGGCCACTGCTTGACGCAGCGTGGCACGCCGCATCAGGGCCAAGACGCTGACCGAGGCGCCACCGGCCAAGGTGAGGGGGAGCACCTTGCTGGTCAGCTCGCGCAGCCGGGCCTGCACCCCGGCCGAGGTCTCGACGTCGGCGACCGCCGAGATCGCCCGATGCGCCGCGGTGCCGGCGCCGGTGGCCACCACGATGGCCCGCGCCCCCCCGGCCACGATGGTGCTGCCCTCGAACAGCATGCTGGCCCGGTCGGCATCGTTGACGGCGACGGGGTCGACCTGCTTGTCCACCGGCAGCGACTCACCGGTCAGTAGCGACTCGTCGACTTCGAGGTCCTCGGCCACCAGGAGCCGAGCGTCGGCGGGTACCACCTCCGGGGCGGCCAGGTCGATGACATCACCAACGCGCAGCGACTTGGCCGACATGGTGGCGGTGCGGGTGGCATGCCGGGCGGCCTCCAGCCGGCGCCGCGTGGTCGCGACCGCCGGCACGACGACCCGGCGCACCATTTGGTCTTGTTCGGCGAACAGCTCCGCCGCGGCCGCCTCGGCGCGCAGCCGCTGCACCCCACCGGTGATCGCGTTGACCGTCATCACGCTGGCCACCAGCAGCGCGTCCACGTTGCTGCCGACGATCGCCGAGGCCGCGGCGCCCACCGCCAGGATCGGAGTCAGCGGGTCGGCGAGCTCATGCCGCGTCGCCGCCGCCAGCTGGGCCAGCGTGTGTGCCGGGCCACGCAGCGGGGAGACCAGCGGTTCATAGGAGAGGTCGTCCAGGAGACGACGCCAGGTCGGCGTTCCAGGGTCCACGGCCATGGGGCGTGCACCACCGGCCAGTCGCGCATAGACGATCTCGGGGTCCAGGGCGTGCCAGGCGGTCAGCGGTTGGGGCGTGGGATCGGGGAGCCGCAGCACGGTGGCGGCCGACCAGCTTCCCGATAGCAGGGCAGTGGCGGCGGCGGTGTTGACCGGGTTGAGCCAGCGCCGGAAGCTGGCGGGGTTGGTGGTTCTGGCCTGCTCGCCGGTGACCAGCAGCAGCCCCGCCAATGTGGTGCCGCCCTGGGCGAGGTGCACCGACGACACGCTGGAGGCGCGGGCCACCGGAATCGCGGACAGAATCCGGACCGCCGCGGCGAGGTCGGTACCGGTAATGATGTCGGCAGTCCACGGGGTCGCCGCGCGCGGATCGTCCAGGGCGACCCCGATGTCGGCGATCGCCAGCGCGGCCAACGTATCGGTCGAGGCGAAATCGCGGTGCAGCGCGGTGATCAGCAAGACGGGTCCGCGATCGGTGCGCAGCTCACGCACCAGGTTCAGCAGCGGCGTGCCGGGCGGATGGGTGGATCCGACACTAGCGGACAGGTCTTCGGTGCCGGCGACATGGCGTAGCACGACCCGGGCGCCGGTCCGATGCGCCGTCTGCAGCAGCGGGATCGCATAGGGGTCGACCTCCCACCCCACGTCGACGTTGCCCACCGTCTGGCCATCGACCACCAGATCGGCGTGTTCGAGCCCCTGGGCGGGTGTGGCCGAGGGACCGCGCAGCGGAACCCAGCGCAGCCGCGCGCCGGTCGCCGGCAGCTCGTCGGGGTCGGGTTCGGGAGCCTCTTCACCGTGCAGCAGCGCGTCGGCGACCTCGTAGACCCGGTCGTCATCCCAGCCGGGTTCGTCGCCCTGGGCGCGGAGGACGGCGCGGTGGTCACCGCGCAGCGCGGCGCCGTCGATGACGACCACCTGCACCCGATCCAGCCGGCGCAGCGCGCCGGGGTCAAGCACCAATTGACCTTCGCTGGCGAGCCCGCGGCCCAGGACCGCCGCGAACGCTTGCCGGCCCATGTGCGCCGCCCGTGGCACGCCGGCCAAGATGGCGCCGGCCGCGTCCTCGGTGCCGCCGCCGGCCACCAGCGCACTCGCCGCGGCGATCAACGCGCCGTTGGCCGCGGAATTGACGTAGCTCTCCACCGGGCCGGCCATCGACCCCTTCGCCGTGTCGATGGCGGCATCGATGGACCCGCCGACCATGACGTGTGATGCCTCGCCGGCAGCGGCCGCCGCCCAGCTGTGCCGGGGTTCCTGCGCTTGCACGCCGGCCGACGAGATGACCGGAACCACCGGTGCTTGCGGCCGCCCGGGGGAGGCCAGCGCGGGTTCGCGGTCTCGCCATACCCGCCGGTGTGCCGTCGCCTCCGAGATCTGCAGGCCACGCTGCACCAGATCCAGCAGCGGGGTGCCGACCGCCTGGGTCAGCCCGTTGGCGGCGGCGGTCGTGGCGGCCAGCGCAATGTCGGTACCCACCCGGCCCAGCCGGGATTCCAGCAGCGACACCATGCGTGGCTGGTGATTGATCAGGGCGGCGGCGGCGCGGGTGGTCTGCGGTGCGGCGGGCAGCCGGATCACCCAGCCGGTCACCGCGGCGCCCAGGGCGGCCAGATCCAGCGCCGCGGCGGTGAGTGGGACCAGCACCGCCAACGGGTTGCCCGGGTCGGCGAAGGGCGCCGAGTTGGGCGAAGATAGCGATCCGGACAGGAAGATGTCGGCGGCCACGGTGGCGGCGGTGTCGCACACTTCGTCGAGCACGGTGTCGCTGTCGGCGCCGTCCTCGAGCTCGACCACCAGCCGACCCAACGCCCCCTCGACGTGCGCCTTGGCCACACCCGGGATGCGGCGGACCGGCTCCTCGACCACCGCCGCGTGCTCATGCCAGCGCGGGAATGGCAGCAACGGATCCAGGTCGAAATGCACCCGGCGACCGCTGTGCCAGCGCAGCGGCGGAGTGACGCCGTCCGGGGCCCCGTCGGCAGCACCGTTTCGCCCGATCGCCCGGTTGGTCGTCTGGGCCACCGATTGCACTACCGGACCTGCCAGCTCCACCACTGGGCTGGCTAGCGTCTGCAAAACACCGGCAGCATCGGCGGCAGTCTGCACGCCGGCCCGCACCACCTGTGCCGCTCCGCCGGTCACCCCAGCGACCAGATTGGCCACTGGGTTGACCACACCCGGAATCTTCATGCGCCACCCTTCAATAACGTGTACCGCGCCAATCCTCCTGGCGTCTTACCAACCTGTCCACACGGACCCCCGGGTGTGTGGGCCTCTGGTGAGGCGCCCGCGCATCGATCCCCGTGGGTCCGGTGCCACCACCTTGGGGGCGGTGGGAGCCGATGGAACCGACCCGGTGTTCGCTTCGGCCCGCCTGGCACTCCGGATCAATAGTGCCGCGCCGGTGCGACCGCGGGCCGCAAATCAACAGCCGTTTACCCAGATTTGCCGGAAACCGCAGGCTGGGGCCCAAGGCGGCCCAGTGGTCCGCATCCACGGTTCGGGGCTGTTGCGGGCGAGTTCGTCACGTCCACGGAATCTGCGCCGCCGGGCACGCACATCGTCAATCACCGGGTGGTGGTTGGGTATCCCAAAAATGCGATACGCGCATCGCCGCGCAAGGGTGCCGCACCGCGATTTTCGGGTGGAAAACCGGGCTTACAGAATTCGGTGGTTGGCCCTGCCGACGTGGTAACCGGTCGGGAAGGACTTTTCGATGACCTGCAGCTGATGGTCCACTCTGGACTCGAGTTCGAGGACGACGCAGCCGTCGCCAACGGCCTTCGACTCCAAAACGATGTACCTTTGACCGCCACCGTTGACATCGGTGATCGGGTCACCAGAGTGCAAATTCTCGACGGCCACCAATTCAGGGGTTCCGTGTGACTCCACGCGAAATACAGTAGGGCAATCCTGCCGACCAGGGAACACCCCGCGCGGGAACAAACTTGCCGATCAGCGAGGCGCGGCGAGTCCTGGCGACAATTGGCGACACATTCGCCGGTCGAGCCGGCGCCGGTGCGGCGGCGGTGCGCCGATAGGAGGCGCTTCGCCGGCCTCCGGCCCCAGGGCTCCGGCGTTGTTGATTAGCAGGCTTGTGAGCTGGGGAATTGTGGATTGAGGAGGTCTAGGCGGCGGTTGGCGGTCAAAGCGGTGATCCGGCAGGCTTCGGCGATGTTGTCGGCGCCGTTGAGGCGGTGCAGATTGATCGCGGTGTTGCGTAGCGTTGCTAGGACCTGTGCGCCGTTTCCGGTATGTGCCCTTTGACGGTCTTCGTCGAAGGTGACGTCGCGTATCCAGTGCAGGCTGTTCTCGATTCCCCAGTGTTGACGCATCCAGGTCATGATCGCGGTAGGGCGGGCGTGCTCGAACGGCAGGCTGCAGATGGCATAGACCACCTCCACGCTGCGCTGGTCGGTGGCGGTGATCAAGCGTTCACGAGTGATCCGGATGATTTGTTTTGCGTAGGGGAAGCCGATTCCTCGTGCAGCGGTGATGATTTGCGGGGTGCGGGTCTCGACACGGCCGTGGCCGCGGGAGTCGTCGGTAGCGGCTGCGGGCACCTCGGCCCAGGGCAGCGCGGTGATACGCGCAAATATTTTGGCTTGGTTGGACTTGACGATCATCAGGTAGTGCGACTTCAAGGTGGCGCAGATCAACTTCGCGGTGACGACCTGGGTATGCATCGCATCCACGGTGACCAGCCACCGCAAGCTACCCGGCAGCAGCGTGAGCAGGGCACGTACGCAGGGAATTTCATTGCTTTTCTCGGCGACAGCGAGTTGACCGAGCACCAATCGGGCACGGTGGGCGAACACCGACACGAGATGCGTGGCTGTCGCTTTGGCGCGTAAAGCACCACGCAGCATCTTGCCGTCCAACGCGATCGGCACCAATCCACTGGGGTCGCTGCTGGCCACGTGTGCAGTGAAGTAACTGCCCATCCTGGCGTTGAGGTCGGCGGGGTCTAGCCGAGACAAAACAGCGCGGAAGGTCTTCTCACTGGGCCTCCGGAACCGGACCCCTAATTGGGCCAACACATCATCGGGAGCGGTGGCCGCCCATGTGGCAAAACCAGCATAGCCGCGCATCCCCGCGGCAGTGGCCAGAACCGCGATCGCCAACAAAGCCATCAGCGAATACCTCCGACCGCGTGGGTCCCTCGGGTCTGGCACCGAGGCCAACACATCGAGAAACTCCGATCCGATGAGCTCGCTGCGCTCACCAGGACTCCAGCGGTCGAACACCTCTGGAACCGGCGACACAGGCAATACTGAAACGGTAGGCACGGGCAACTCCAGACCAACGACGAACAGTAACCAACTCGATCGTTCTCCAGATAGCCCGTGCCTACACTCCGGCCCCAATAGCGCGGCACCAAAGATCATCAACCCAGCTCACAAGCCTGCTAATCAACAACGCCGGAACCCTGGGCAATGGCCCATTCACCCGCTTTCCGATAACGGGTTCCCGGCCTTTTCCGGTAATCGGAACCGGCCACGACTGGGTTCACTTCACCGGCACCCGCGGAATCCTCCGGGAAAATCAACGGGCGCAAATAGTCGTGGCGATCACGGACACAATTCGACGGCCCACCGAGGTGTTTGGTCGTTGATCCCGACAGGTTCTTGCCCGGGCGATCTGCCGGTGCCGTAGCGCAGCCCGACAGTCACGCCACCGGTTGCGAGCATCGCCGGTCAGATTCGCAAGCGAGGCAAACCGACTGTTCAGAGCGGTGCTACGGGGTGACAAGACAGCCCCCAGGAGAACCCCTCCTGTCGTGTACATTCACTCCGTTCCGATGGGGTCGGCGACCAAGAGCGCGTAATCCAGGACGCGGCCGCCGTGTCGCGCACGGACGAAGATCCAAAGGCGTCCAAAGACACGCCGGCCCGGCGATCGGTTGGATCTCCGACGGTTCGACAAGTGCCCACAACCCGGCCGGCGTCGGCCGGGGTGAGCGATAGGGGTGCCGGGACGATGGGGCTCACCGGCATTGCCGACGGGGCGGATCTCGCCCATCCCGGCGGGTTGGTTGCGGTGGCCGCCAACCACGATGGCGATCCAAATATGCCGATGCTTCCGGCGAGCCGGGCCGCACCTCCCGCCTGACGCGCTAACGGTGCGTATCGCTACCGCCACGCCAACCGGGACACGCCTTTGCGTCCCGAATTCCTCTCGCCGGAGACGCGCCGCAGCAAATGCGACCCGAAGGAACGCTACCGTACTGTATATTAGCCTTCTGCCGAGGATGCCCGATGGGCAACGAGTCGGGACAGCAAGTTTTCGATGGCGTAGCAGCTGAGCCACAGAGGGGGATTGCGAAGTGACGTTGCGGTTGGGGCTTGCCGTCCTCTTGGAGACGACGGCTCGATGTGGATCGGGGGCAGCCAGATGTCGGTGACAGCGCTTTATGCGATGGCCTTGCCGCCGGAGTTGCACCGATTGCAACTGGAAAGCGGTGTGGGCCCTAGCCCGATGCTCGCCGCCGCCGGGGCCTACACCGCGTTGAGCGCAGAACACGCCGCCGCGGCCACGGAACTGACCGCCCTCTTGGCCCAGGTGCAGGCCGACACCTGGCAGGGCCCAAGCGCAGGGCGGTATCAAGCCGCGCACCTGCCGTATGTGGCGTGGCTGGAAAAGACCAGCGCCGACTGCGCGCAAACAGCCGTCGCATACGAAAGTGCCGTTGCGGCCTATGAACTCACCTTGGCCACCACGCCCACCTCGGCCGAGCTGATCGCCAACCGCACTCTTCGCGGCGTACTGATCGCGACAAACTTCTTCGGGATCAACACAATCCCGATCGCCGTCAATGAGGCCTGGTATGCCGCGCAGTGGATCCGGACCGCGCTCGCGATGATCGCTTACGGCGCGGCCTGTGACGCGGCGGTGCTCTCGGCACCACCCAACACCCCCGCACCGATGCTGCTGGCCCCCGGCGCCGGCGAAGCCGCCGCCGCAGTCGGCGGCGCCGAAGCGGCGGCCGTCGGCACGCTGGGGGGCATACTCACCGTCTTGCTCACCGCGCTGTTCAACATCGTTTGGCGCATTATCGAGGCGATTATCAGCATCGTTATTGCAGCGTTTTCCTTAAGCCTTTCTGGAATCATACTTGCAATCCAGGTAGCGCTATTCGCCATTTACGTCGAAGTGTTCATCGCTTTCTTCAGCTTTATTGGTTTTATCATCGCGAATCCGTGGCTCGTGCCGGCCGCCGGAGCCCTGGGGTATCCATGAACCGCGGCAATGTTCGTCCGAAGTTGGTACTGGGTGTCATCGTTTTGGGCAGCTTCATCGCATCTATCGATTTGACCATCGTCAATGTCGCGCTGCCCACGTTGTCTCGTGCGTTGCAGGCCAGCAACGCCGAACTGCAGTGGATCGTCGATTCATATGCGATTGCTGCGGCCGGATTGCTCTTGGCGGCAGGCAATCTAGGCGATCGCTATGGCAGGCGCGGCTGGCTCACAATCGGCCTTGTCATTGTCGGCGCCTCGTCTGCGGTGGCCGCCAGTGCCGGCTCGGCGCAAGCGGTCATCGGGGCACGCGCGGTGATGGGGGTCGGTGCCGCGATCATCTTTCCGACATCGCTGGCGCTGGTCACAAATGTATTCGTTGATTCGACGCACCGCGCCAGAGCAATTGGAGTCTGGTCGGCGGTCACTGGCATCGCGGTGGTTATTGGGCCATTTCTGGGCGGATGGCTGATAGAGCACTTCTCGGTGGGCTCGATCTTTTGGGTAAATGTACCGATCGCGGTCGTCGCCATAGTCAGCGTAAATATGTTTGTACCAACTTCGCGCAACCCCGATCGCCCACCACTTGACCTGCCGGGTCTGCTCGTATCGACCGTCGGCGTCACCGTCTTGACCTACACGCTCATCGAGGCGCCCAACATCGGCTGGGCCAGTGCGAGAACCGCTGCGGGCTTTGCGCTCGCGGTCGTCTTGCTCGCGGTGTTCCTCTGGTTGGAGCGAAGAACGTGGCACCCAATTCTTGATCTGTCGATCTTCGCGAACCGCCGGTTCTCCGGAGGGACCGCGGCTGTCACAACCGCCTATCTGGTGATGTGCGGCTTCATCTTCGTTGCCACGCAGTACCTCCAATTTGTGGCTGCCTACCGCGCGTTCGATACGGGAGTGCGGCTGGTGCCGCTTGCGTTCTCCTATGCGGGCCTCAGTGTCATCGCTCCGCGCATTGTCGAACGGGTGGGTACCACCGCAGTGGTCACCAGTGGCCTTGTGATGGTGGCGGTTTCCGTGGCCTGCGCGGGTGGCTTCGACGCCGGCACGCCGTATTGGCTGATCGCGGCGGTGATGGCCGAGCTCGGCAGCGGACTGGGCCTCACCATGGCCCCGGCCAGTGAGGCGATCATGGGTTCATTGAGCCCGACCGCCGCCGGTGTCGGGTCGGCGGTGACCGGGGTGGCTCGCCAACTCGGGGCATGCCTGGGAGTGGCCATCGTGGGCAGCGTCTTCGCATCGGTCTACCTGAGGTCGATGAGCAGTAATGCGGCGTTACATGGCCTCGATCCGGCGGCGCGTGCCGCGATGCGGCAGTCGATGGCGGCAGCCAAGCAGGTGCTCGACCAACTCCCCGTCGGGGAGGCGCCAGCCATCCGGGATGCCGTCGAATCGGCATTCCTGGAAAGCTTTGGCGTCGGTTGTCTGGCGTGTGCGGTTTTCGCCGCGGTCGGCGCGGTCGTGGTCGCATTCCTGTTGCCCGCGCGCGGTGAGGTCCGCGACGACGTTGCGGTGTCGGTGGCGGCCTCGGCCATCGGGCCAGCTGAAGGAGGCAAATGACCCACGAGCGAGACCCGCATGAGAATTCGGGCACTGGTCGGAGCCGGCGGGTCCTGGTGATAATCCCGACGTACAACGAGCGGGAGAACCTGCCCCTGATCCACCGGCGCGTCAAGGATGCCTGCCCAGACGTGCATGTTCTTGTCGTTGATGACGAAAGCCCGGATGGCACTGGCCAACTCGCTGACGAGCTGGCCGCCGCCGACCCCGGCTGCACATACGTGTTGCACCGCAACGTCAAGGACGGTCTGGCCGCGGCCTACCTGCAGGGTTTCGTCTGGGGTATGCAGCGCAATTACTCGGTGCTAGTCGAGATGGACGCCGATGGTAGCCACGCTCCCGAACAGCTGCACCGACTGTTGGAGGCTGTTGAGGCGGGCGCCGATCTGGCCATCGGGTCCCGATATGTGCGCGGCGGGACGGTACGCAACTGGCCACGGCGACGGCGCGTGTTGTCCAAGGCGGCCAATACGTACTCGCGGTTGATACTGGGCGTCGGTGTCTATGACATCACCGGTGGCTATCGGGCCTATCGCCGCGAGGTGCTCGAGGCACTCGACCTCGACACTCTCGAATCCAGGGGCTATTGCTTCCAAGTTGAAATGACTTGGCGCAGCCTCAATGCCGGCTTCGCCGTGGTGGAGGTGCCGATTACCTTCACCGAGCGGGAGGTCGGTGCCTCAAAGATGAGCGGATCCAACATCGGCGAGGGAATAGTCCAGGTCGCCCGATGGGGCGTCAAAGACCGACTGCGGGGTCTGCGAACCGCCCGAATTTCGCTTACCGCCCAGCGGTTCGCAGCCGCGGTATGGACCGCTATTCGGGAGCGACGAGCGCGAAGACCTGCTTGGCGACCTGCAGCATCCATCCGGTCACATTCGGTCCATGGTCACGCGGCCAGTTCAGCTGGAAGCTCACCACCCACGGTTGCCCGGTCTTGTCCTCCGCATACCAGCTGAAGGTCAAGTCTCCCGGCAGACCACCGGCTTTCGCGCCGATGTAGGGCCAGTAGTTGCGGTCTAGCGCAATGCCCGCGACGGCGGACAGGATCTTTCGCACCGGTGCGGCGGGACCGACCGCATCGGCCTGCAGTGCCAGGTGGACCCGGCAGATGTCCTCGGCGCTGCCATACCATTCGGCACCGTAGTTTGATGCCGGGGTGTGGGCACGAGTCGGATCGGGGCGGTACGGAGTCGAATCGGCCTGTTCGAGTAATGCCGCTCGCTGTTGCGCAGACGCCTGCTTCCATTGCTCCCGCAGATCGGGTTGACCCCAACCCACCGAGAACAGCTCATACATGGTGGGGAAAGGAGTCATGCTGGCCGGATCGTGATGGCCGGCGGTGGCCAGCGCCTGCTCGATGGCGTGCTTGCCCAGCCGCCCGATCAGCAAGTCGGTGGCCATGTTGTCGCTATTGGCGATCATTTTCTCGGCCGCCCGGCGTGCCGAAACATGGTCGCCGGGAGATAATTCCAGGCCAGAGGAGCCGACGGCCTTGCTCTTGGCGGTAACGGTCAGCTGGTCGTCCCAGGATGCGGTGCCGCTCTTGATTGCATCCGCCAGGGCATGCAGCACGTACAACTTGAAAATCGATGCCAGGGGTAGAGGTTGGTTGGTGTTGGTGCCCGCGACTCGAGTGCACTGTCCCTTTTCGACCTTGGACACCTGGTAGGAGTATCGGGCGCCGGTCTTGCTCAATACGGCATCGACGTCGCGCCAGGCGGTGATTGTCGGTGGGGGAAGCGTCTCGAGTTCGAACTGGTCCACCCAGCCGCCGTCATCGGTGTGCAGGCGGATGTCCTGTCGCGCGCCGTAGGAGGAGGTCAGGTGCAGCGTTGTCACGCTGGCGCTGATGTCCACACTGTCGAGGGCGAACGGCCGGTCCCACCAGAGTCCCTCCATGGTGGCTTCGACCGAGTCGACCTTGCTGGGCGCGGCCAGCGTGGCCACTCCGGCCGGGCCGATCGGCCAGTCTGAATTGAGCATGTCCATGGTCTGCTGGGCGCGCAGACCCGGTGGAGTCACGGTGTCGATCCGGCGCTGCGGGTTGGCCGCGTTAGCCGATGGGGTTGGCGAGGACGAGCACCCAGGTGTCAGCGTCAGCACCAGCGCCGCGGCGGCGGTGAGCACCGTCGCGCGGCGCAGCCGGTTGCGGCGCCGGCTAGTCAGCCGGCGTGTTCCCTGCAACGTCGAGCACAACCTCGAATTCCAATAGCGAGGCGCCGGTTGACACGGGATTGGCCCGTTCGCCGGCATGAGCTTCTTTGGCGGGCCCGTTCGCCCAAGCCTGGAACGCTTCATCAGACTCCCAGTGTGTCACCACGAAGTAGCGGTCTTCACCCTTGACTGGACGCAGTAATTGAAAGCCGAGAAAGCCCGGAGAGTTATCCACCGCGTGCGCGCGGTGGGCGAAGCGCTTTTCCAGTTCGGGGCCAGCGCCGGCCGGCACCGAGATTGCATTGATCTTCACCACTGGCATTCGGCTAGGTTACCGCGCCTGGCTCAAGCGTCGGCACGCCGCGCAAGATAGGTCTATGCCCACCGATCTGTTGACCTATCACGGCGGAGAGGGAGAGCCGTTGGTCCTGGTGCACGGGCTGATGGGCCGGGGCAGCACTTGGTCGCGTCAGCTGCCGTGGCTGACTCGCCTCGGTGCCGTGTATACCTACGACGCGCCCTGGCACCGCGGCCGCGACGTCGACGATCCGTATCCGATCAGCACCGAACGTTTCGTGGCCGACCTGGGTGAGGCGGTGGCCGAGCTGGGCGGGCCGGCCAGGCTGGTCGGACATTCGATGGGTGCCCTGCATTCGTGGTGTTTGGCCGCTGAGCGTCCCGGGCTGGTGTCGGCGTTGGTGGTCGAGGACATGGCGCCGGATTTCGTCGGCCGCACCACCGGCCCGTGGGAGCCGTGGTTGCACGCACTTCCCGTTGAATTCGATTCGGCCGATCAGGTATTCGCGGAATTCGGGCCGCTTGCCGGGCAGTACTTTCTGGAAGCCTTCGACCGCACGGCCACGGGGTGGCGCCTGCATGGGCACACCTCGCGGTGGATCCAGATCGCCGCTGAATGGGGTACGCGCGACTACTGGGCACAATGGCGGGCGGTGCGGCAGCCGGCGCTTCTGATCGAGGCCGGAAACTCCGTGACGCCGCCGGGCCAGATGCTTGCGATGGCCGAAGTCGACCGGTCAACTAAATATCTGCATGTTCCCGAGGCCGGACATCTGGTCCACGACGAGGCGCAGCTGGCGTATCGGCAGGCTGTCGAGGCGTTCCTGGCCGCCGAGCGCGTTCGGTAACGAGCTCCTACTCTTCGCCGGCCAGGGCGAAGAGCCCATCGGCAGTTTGGGTGACCAGGCCATCGGCCAGCAGCGAGTACAGCGCCCGGTCCCGCTGCGCGGTATCGGTCAGCCACGCCACGTCCAGCTGCGCACGAGTGACCGGCCCATTGTTGTCGCGCAACACATCTAGCAGCCGTCCGCGCACTTGACGATCGGTTCCGGCGTAGGTCTGAACGCGCCGGGCCGGGCAGGTTGCGGGCGGATAGCCGGCCCGCCGCCAGGCGCACTCGGCAAGCGGGCACTGTCCGCATCGCGGCGCCCGGGCGGTACACACCGTCGCACCCAGCTCCATCAGGGCCACCGAAAACCGCGGCGCCAGCTCGTCGTCGGGCAGCAGTGCGGACACCTCGGCATGGTCGCGGGTGGCCGACGGTGAACCCGCTTCGGCGCGGCCATGGACGGCTCGGGCCACCACCCGCCGGACATTGGTGTCCACCACCGGAACCCGCTGCCGGTACGCGAAGCAGGCCACCGCTCGTGCGGTGTAGCTCCCGACGCCGGGCAGGGTCAGCAGGGTATCGACGTCGTCGGGAACCACGTCGTCGTGGTCACCGGCGATGACCATGGCGCATTCATGCAAGCGCTTGGCCCGCCGTGGATAACCCAACTTGCCCCAGGCGCGCAGCACATCGGCGGCCGTCGCCGTCGCCGTCGCCGATGCGGTGGGCCAGCGCCGCACCCAGTCCGGCCAGATCGACAGCACCCGCGATACCGGGGTTTGCTGCAGCATGAACTCGCTGACCAGGATCTGCCACGGGCTCACGTCGGGCGCCCGCCAGGGCAGGTCGCGGCAACAACGCTCATACCAGGCGACAAGATTAGTGGCCGGTATGTGTTCGGGGCAGGTCATCGAAGGTTGCGGCACAATGGCTGGCATGCCCAACACCAATCCGATAACCGCCTGGAAAGCACTCAGTGAGGGTAACGAGCGATTCGTCGCCGGCAAGCCCCTGCACCCCAGTCAAAGCGTCGATCACCGTGCCAGCCTGGCTTCCGGGCAGAAGCCGACGGCGGTCATCTTCGGGTGCGCGGACAGCCGCGTGGCCGCCGAGATCATCTTCGACCAGGGCCTGGGCGACATGTTCGTGGTCCGCACCGCCGGTCACGTCATCGACTCGGCCGTGTTGGGCTCCATCGAGTACGCGGTTACGGTGCTCAACGTGCCGCTTGTGGTCGTGCTCGGCCATGACAGCTGCGGGGCCGTCAACGCGGCTTTGACGGCGATCAACGAGGGCAGCGTGCCCGGTGGTTACGTGCGGGACGTGGTGGAGCGGGTGGCTCCGTCGATTCTGATGGGTCGGCGGGACGGCCTGAAGCGGGTCGACGAGTTCGAACAGCGCCACATTCAGGAGACGGTTGCCCAGCTGATGGCGCGGTCGACGGCGATATCGAATCGAGTCGCGGCGGGCACGCTGGCCATCGTGGGGGTCACCTACCAGCTTTCCGACGGACAGGCGGTGCTGCGCGACCATGTCGGTGATATCGGCGCATAGGGGCGGTTAGGGCACGTCTTGGAGAGCCCCTAACACGGCCGTTCCCCAGCTAACCCGGCGACACGCCGAGTCGGGTCAAACGAGTCGGCGTGACCTGGGCCTACGGTGTGAATGTGCTGGATCTGGAACCGCGTGGCCCGCTACCCACCGAGATCTACTGGCGGCGCAGGGGACTGGCCCTGGGCATCGCGGTCGTAGTGATCGGGGTGGCCGTCGCCGCTGTGATCGCCTTCGTCGGGAGTAATGCGGGCGCCAAGCCTGCCAATGCCGATAAACCGGCGGGTGCGCAAGACCATCCGGGGTCAAGTGCGCCGCAAGCGCCGCAACCGGCCGGGCAGACCGAAGGTAATGCTCCGGGCGCGCCGCCGCAGGGGCAGAATCCGGAGACACCCACCCCCACCGCCGCGGTACAACCGCCGCCGGTGCTCAAGGAGGGCGACGACTGCCCGGATTCCACGTTGGCCGTCAAGGGTCTGACGAACGCGCCCCAGTACTACATCGGTGACCAGCCGAAGTTCACCATGGTCGTCACCAATATCGGGCTGGTGGCCTGCAAGCGGGACGTGGGCGCCGCGGTGCTCGCGGCCTACGTGTACTCGCTGGACAACAAGCGGTTGTGGTCCAACCTGGACTGCGCGCCATCCAATGAGACCTTGGTCAAGACATTTGCCCCCGGTGAGCAGGTGACTACCGCGGTGACGTGGACCGGGATGGGATCGGCGCCCAAGTGCCCATTGCCGAGGCCCGCGATTGGGCCCGGAACCTACAACCTGGTCGTGCAGCTGGGTAACCTGCGGTCGCAGCCGGTTCCATTCATCTTGAATCCTGCGCCGCAGCCTCCCGGTCCGTTACCGGCTCCCGGCCCGGCTTTGGCGCCACCGCCCGAGGCGCCGCCCGCCCAGGGCGGGTAGGCGGGCGCACGTCACTGGTCGGCGATCGTCGACTCGGCCAGCTGCGATAGCCCCTCTCGGACGTGAGGGGCCCACGTCGAGCCGATGCCTTCCACCGATTGCAGGTCGCTGGCGCTGGCCGCGAGCAAGCCCTGCAGGCTGCCAAAGGCCCGGACCAGCAGGTCGGTATGGCTGAACTGCAGCCGCGGGATGCCCGACATGGCGCGGTAGCCGCGCGGGCTCAGCGCCGAGTCCTGCGCCTCGGTGGTGGACGGATATCCGAAGATCTTCGCCAGCGCGTTGAAATCGAGTAGCTCGGTGTCGGTGATGGCATCCAGCTCGTCGAGGGTCGCGGTGATCTGTGCGGTGGCCAGCGGTTCGTGGTTGGCGTAGTAATCCCGGACAATCAACTCCCGGGCGGTTTCGTTGTCGCCGAGCAACTCCTCGAGCTGCAGCCGCAGTTGTCGCCCATCGGTGCCGAGTTCGACCACGTCGTTGTCGATCTCGATGCCGATTCGCCGCACCAACTCGAGTCGCTGCACCACCGTCATCACGTCGCGCAGCGTCACGAAATCCTCGATCTCCGCGCGGGATAGCTGCCGGCTGACCTAGTCGAGCCTGGTCTTGTACCGCTCCAGGGTCGCGATGGCCTGGTTGGCGTGCGACAGGATGGTGGCCGAATCGCTCAGCACGTGTCGCTCACCGCCGACGTAGACGGTCACGATGTTCATCGAGTGGCTCACCGAAATCGCCGGATAGCCGGTCTGGATGGCGGCCCGTTCCGCCGAACGGTGGCGGGTGCCCGATTCGTCGGTGGGTATCGACGGGTCCGGAACTAGCTGCACGTTGGCCCGGATGAACCGGCTGCCATCGGTGGACAGCACCACGGCGCCGTCCATTTTGCACAGTTCCCGTAACCGGGTGGGCGCATAGCGCACATCGAGGGGGAACCCGCCGTCGCAGATGGCCTCGACGTTCTCATCGTGGCCCAGCACGATCAGGGCTCCGGTGCGGCCGCGCAAAATGCGCTCTAGGCCGTCCCGTAGCCCCGTGCCGGGCGCCAGCCGGGCAACAGCCTCACGAAGTGTCGGACGATTCACAGCGTGCATTCTGCTATGCGTCCGCCGCTAGTGGGAGGTGTCTAGCCGATGCACCTTCGCCGAAGGGGCGCTGCGGTGGTCGGCGATGTCGATCATGTGCTCGAGTGCGGCCACGATTGTGGGCGCGCAGAGCGTGCGCAGGCCCGCCGGCACCGCCTCGCAGCCGGGCGGGACCAGTGCGATGTTGAATCCCTGCCGGGCGGCCTCGGCCAGGCGCCGGTCCATCCCGTTGACCCGCCGCAGGTCGCCCGCCAGGCCGACCTCGCCGATCATCACCGCGGTGGTGGGTAGCGGCAGGTTCGCATACGCCGAGGCCAGTGCGATCGCGACGGCCAGATCCGATGAGGGATCGGTCAACCGCATCCCGCCGACGGTGGACAGATACATGTCGTTGACGGCCAGTGACAGCCGCGCGTGTTTTTCCAGGACGGCGCTGATCATGGCGGCCCGGGCATGGTCGATCCCGCTGACAGCGCGTCTGGGTGCCCCGCCGTTCGGCGTCGCCAGCAACGCCTGGACTTCCCCGATAAGGGGGCGCTTTCCATCCAGGGTCACCGTGATCGCGGTGCCGGGAACCGGTGTGGGGCGTTGATCCAGGAACAGGTTGGACGGATCGGCTACGCCCTCGATCCCGTTATCGTGCAGCAGGAAGCAACCCACCTCGTCAGCCGCGCCGAACCGATTCTTGACGCCACGGACCATTCGCAACCCGCCGTTGCGGTCGCCTTCGAAGTGCAGCACGACGTCGACCAGGTGTTCTAGCGAGCGGGGGCCGGCGATGGCTCCATCCTTGGTGACGTGCCCGACGAGAATCAGCGCGAAGCCATTGGACTTGGCCGCCGCGGTGAGCGCGGCGGTGACGGCGCGCACCTGTGTCACCCCGCCGGTAACGCCGTCGACCTCGCTGGTGGACATCGTCTGTACCGAGTCGACGATCACCAATGCCGACCCAACCGTGTCGATGTGGTCCAAGACCGCGTGCAGGTCGGATTCGGCGGCCAGATAGATCTCCGCGCTGTTGTCGATCGCTGAGACCTCGGAGATATCGGGGGCCGCCGGGCCGCCGCAGCCGATCCGGTCGGCGCGCAGCCGGATCTGCCCCGCGGACTCTTCGCCGGAGATGTACAAAACGCGTTGCCCCGACTGCGCCCAGCGGTGGGCCACTTCGAGCAGCAGCGTCGACTTGCCGACACCGGGCTCGCCGGCCAGCAGCGTCACCGAACCCGGCACCACACCGCCGCCGAGCACCCGGTCGAGTTCGTCGATGCCGGTAGGGCGGTGCCGGCTGAGATTGGGCTGGACGGAACTTATCGGAACGGCCTGCGACGTCGGTACCGCCGGACCGTGCGCCCGGCGACCCAAGCGACTGCCTCCGCCGACTGCGCTGAGAACGGACACTTCTTCGACGGTGCCCCAGCTGCTGCACTCCGGGCATCGCCCCACCCACTTGGCGGTGAGATACCGGCAGTCCGCGCAGCGGTATTGCAAACGTGCGTTGGCCACGCGGTGACCGTATCGGCTGGGTCTGACAGCCGGCCGGACGCTTAGTGCTTGTCTGGCTCGGCGGCTTCCACGTGCGGCTCGGCCAACGGCGCGGAAATGGGCACCATCACCGAGCCCTGCCCGGCCTTCTCGAAGTTGAAGGTGAAGTTGTACATCAGACCGTTGGTGATCGGCTTGGCCAACGCGACGGTGGCCTTGGCCGATTCATTCGAGTCCAGCGGACCCGGTGCGACGAGCTGGCCGTCCGGTGTGCCGATGAACAACATGCCGCCCGCCGGTAGTTGAGCGTCGCCGGTCATCGTGACCTTGCCGATGTCGCTGGTGATGCTGACGAGCCGATCCGACAAATCCGGTGACTGGTTCACTGCCACCAGCACCAAGTCCACATTGTGGCCGGGACGCAGGAAATCACTGGTCCGTTGGAGGGCCTGGATGCGGATGTTGCGCAGCGCGACGTTGTTGATGGTGAGCCTGTTGCCGTTGACCGCCGACTCCTGCGACGCGGTTTGCGAGATCTGACCCGCTCCACAACCGCTGAGCAGGGTGGCAGTCAGAGCGACCAGGCCGACCGATACGAGGCGGATTTTGAACAGGTTCACTCGAAGCCTCCCGCTGGGTTCGGAGCATCGTCGATCACATGACGGCGTGCTGACACCGATTCGACTATGCACAGTAGTAGGTAGCCGCCGCGGACGGTAGCGCAGGCGGCCTCGGCGCCGTCGTGGCGTCGCGATGGTTGGCGCCAGACCCGCGTGATCGGCGTCCCGACCAGGGCCGCCGGGGTGGTGAGCCTCGGCTTGGTCCAGCCGTAGTGAGACGGGATGTCTTCCCGGTTGTCGGGTTTGGGTGGGCGGTCACATGTTCGCTGGCTGTGGGCGTGTCGGGGGTCGTCGAAGCGGCCGCGAACAGGGCTGGACGATGCACGTCTTGCACCTCCTGTCAACCCCCAATGTTGAGCCGCGATGCCCCCGACCTGCACCGTTGGACCGCAGTCGTTAGGGGGGCGTGTTAGCATGGAGTGACGAAAGGGGCCTAAATCAGATGATCTTCAAGGTCGGTGACACCGTTGTCTACCCACACCACGGTGCTGCGTTAGTCGAGGCGATCGAAACCCGGACCATTAAAGGGGAACAAAAAGAGTATCTCGTCTTGAAGGTGGCGCAGGGCGACCTGACGGTTCGAGTGCCCGCTGAGAACGCTGAGTACGTCGGAGTTCGCGATGTCGTCGGTCAGGAAGGTCTCGACAAAGTCTTCCAGGTGCTGCGCGCCCCGCACACCGAAGAGCCGACCAACTGGTCCCGTCGTTACAAGGCCAACCTGGAGAAACTCGCTTCGGGCGATGTAAACAAGGTGGCCGAGGTGGTTCGCGATCTGTGGCGTCGCGACCAGGAGCGCGGCCTGTCGGCCGGCGAGAAGCGCATGCTGGCAAAAGCCCGCCAGATTCTGGTCGGCGAACTGGCTCTGGCCGAAAGCACCGATGACGCTAAAGCGGAAACAATCCTCGACGAGGTTTTGGCCGCCGCTTCCTGATATCCCGAGTCGTTAGGTGGCCGGGGGAACCCAGGGCGTCGCCGCGATTGTTCCGGCCGCAGGGTCGGGTCAGCGGCTCGCGGCTGGCGTGCCTAAGGCGTTCTATCAACTCGAAGGTCAAACTCTGGTTGAGCGAGCCGTCAGGGGCTTGCTCGAATCCGGGGTGGTGGCCACCGTCGTGGTGGCGGTACCCCCAGATCGCACCGACGAGGCAAAGCTGATCCTGGGCCGCGAGGCCACCATTGTGGCCGGCGGCGCCGATCGCACCGAAAGTGTGAGCCGGGCCTTGTCCGCCTTGTCGGCCGGCGTCTCGCCGGAATTCGTACTTGTCCATGACGCTGCGCGGGCGCTGACGCCGCCGGCACTGGTCGCGCGGTTGGTCGACATGTTGCGGGCTGGCCATGCCGCGGTCGTACCGGTGCTGCCGCTCACTGACACAATCAAGGCTGTGGATGCCAATGGGGTGGTTCTGGGTACGCCGGAACGCGCGGGGCTGAGGGCGGTGCAGACCCCGCAGGGGTTCTCCACCGAACTGCTGCTGCGCGCCTACCGACACGCGGGCGTCTCCGCCTTCACCGATGACGCATCGCTGGTTGAGCATGTCGGTGGGCAGGTGCACGTGGTTGCCGGCGACCCGCTGGCGTTCAAGATCACCAACCGTCTCGATCTGTTGCTGGCCCACGCGGTTGTGCGCGGGTGAACGGCCTACCCCGAGTGGGCCTGGGTGTTGACGTTCACCCGATCGAGCCCGGAAGACCATGCTGGCTGGTGGGGCTGCTGTTCCCGAGCGCCGACGGCTGCGCCGGGCATTCCGACGGGGACGTCGCCGCGCATGCGCTGTGTGATGCCGTGTTGTCGGCGGCCGGGCTGGGCGACATCGGTGACGTGTTCGGCGTCGGTGATCCACGCTGGGAAGGGGTCAGCGGCGCCACCATGCTGCGTCATGTGGTCGAGCTGATCACGCAGCACGGCTATCGGGTCGGCAACGCCTCCGTGCAGGTGGTCGGCAACCGGCCGAAGATCGGCTGGCGACGTTACGAGGCCCAGGCGGTGTTGTCCCGATTGCTCAACGCCCCGGTGTCGGTATCGGCCACCACCACTGACGGACTTGGCCTGACCGGACGCGGCGAAGGTTTGGCCGCGATCGCGACGGCATTGGTGGTTTCCCTGCGTGATCCGCTGGGATCCCAGTAGGGCTCAGCGCGACGCTTGCCGCCATCGCATATCGCGCAGGCAGTAAGCTGGCACGCCGTGACCGAACGTGCCGGCTTGCGGCTACATGACACGGCGGCAGGTGCCGTGCGTGATTTCGTTCCGCTGCGCGAGGGCCACGTCTCCATCTACCTCTGCGGAGCGACGGTGCAGGGTCTTCCCCACATCGGTCACGTCCGCAGCGGGGTTGCCTTCGACATCCTGCGGCGCTGGCTGATGGCGCGGGGTTTTGACGTCGCCTTCATCCGCAATGTGACCGACATCGACGACAAGATCCTCAACAAGGCCGCCGCTGCCGAGCGCCCGTGGTGGGAATGGGCCGCCACCTACGAGCGTGCGTTTACCGCGGCCTACGACGCGCTGGATGTCCTTCCGCCGTCAGCGGAGCCCAGGGCCACCGGCCACGTGACTCAGATGGTTGAGCTGATCGAGCGGCTGATCGAACGGGGCCACGCCTATGCCGGTGGTGGCGACGTCTATTTCGATGTCCTGAGCTATCCCGATTACGGCCAGCTGTCCGGGCACAAGGTCGACGACGTCCATCAGGGCGAGGGGGTGGCGACCGGTAAGCGTGACCAGCGCGATTTCACCTTGTGGAAGGGTGCGAAACCGGGCGAGCCGTCCTGGCCGACGCCATGGGGCCGCGGGCGCCCGGGCTGGCACCTGGAATGCTCCGCCATGGCTCGCACTTACCTCGGCGCACAGTTCGACATCCATTGCGGTGGGATGGATTTGATCTTTCCCCATCACGAGAATGAGATTGCGCAGAGCCGGGCCGCCGGCGACGGGTTCGCCCGCTATTGGTTGCACAACGGGTGGGTGACCATGGGCGGGGAAAAGATGAGCAAGTCGCTGGGCAACGTGTTGGCGATTCCGACCATGCTGCAGCGGGTCCGCCCGGCCGAATTGCGCTACTACCTGGGTAGCGCTCACTATCGGTCGATGCTTGAGTTCTCCGATATCGCCCTGCAGGACGCGGTGAACGCCTACGTCGGGGTTGAGGAGTTCCTGCACCGGGTGCGCAGCCGGGTCGGTGCCGTCGTTGTGGGTGATTGGACGCCGCGATTCGCCGCAGCGCTCGACGACGATCTTTCGGTCCCGATCGCGCTGGCCGAAATTCACCACACCCGCGCCGAAGGCAACCGCGCGCTCGACGCCGGGGACCACGATGCAGCGCTGCAAAGCGCAAGCTCAATTCGCGCGATGATGGGCATCCTGGGCTGCGACCCGCTCGACGAACGCTGGGAATCTCGGGACGAGACGTCGGCCGCGTTGGCGGCCGTCGACGTGCTGGTCCAGGCCGAGTTGGAGAACCGCCAGAAGGCGCGCGAAGAGCGCAACTGGGTGCTGGCCGATGAGATTCGCAACCGCCTCAAGAACGCCGGTATCGAGGTCACCGATACCGCCGACGGACCGCAGTGGCTGTTGGGTGGTGACGGTAAGTAGATGGCTGGTAATTCTCAGCGCCGGGGAGCGATACGCAAGTCGGGCACCAAGAAGGGCACCAGCGTCGGGTCCGGCGGCCAGCGCCGTCGTGGTCTGGAAGGGCGCGGTCCCACGCCGTCGGCACACATGCGGCCCAACCATCCCGCCGCGAAGCGGGCCAAAGCGCAGCAGCGCCGGCCGGCCCGAGGCCGCACTGACGAAACCGAAACCGTGCTGGGCCGCAACCCGGTGCTGGAATGCCTGCGGGCCGGCGTGCCGTCGACGGCGCTCTACGTCGCGCTTGGTGTCGAAGCGGACGAGCGACTGACCGAGTCCGTCTCTCGAGCCGCCGACTCCGGAATTCCGATTCTCGAAGTGCCCCGGACCGATTTGGACCGGATGACCGCCAACCATCTTCATCAGGGCATCGCGCTGCAGGTGCCGCCGTACAACTACGCCCATCCCGATGATCTGCTGGCTGCCGCATTGGATACGCCGCCAGCGCTTCTGGTCGCGTTGGACAACATCTCCGACCCGCGCAACCTCGGCGCCATCGTGCGTTCGGTAGCGGCCTTCGGCGGCCACGGCGTGCTAATCCCACAACGTCGTTCGGCTTCGGTGACGGCGGTAGCGTGGCGCACCAGCGCCGGGGCGGCTGCCCGGATGCCGGTCGCGCGGGCCACCAATCTCACCCGAGCCCTGAAGGATTGGGCCGATCGCGGCGTGCGGGTGGTGGGCCTGGATGCCGGCGGCGCCGCCGCCATCGACGACCTGGACGGCAGCGACCCGATCGTGGTGGTCGTCGGTTCGGAAGGCAAGGGGCTGTCCCGGCTGGTGCGGCAGACCTGCGATGAGGTGGTATCGGTGCCGATGGCCGGCCCGACCGAATCGCTGAACGCCTCCGTGGCCGCCGGTGTGGTGCTCGCCGAAATCGCCCGTCAGCGCAGAACCTGACGCCGGCCGCGCACCAGCTCGATCACAGGCCCAGCAGTCGCACGCTGACCCACAACCCGATTACCGCGGCTACCAGCGCAACCGGGACTGTGCACAACCCGAGTCGGGTGTACTCGCTGACCCCGGCCTCGACGTTGTGCTGGCGCAGTACCCGCCGCCACAGCAGATTCGAGAGCGAACCTACATAGGTCAGGTTAGGTCCGATGTTGACCCCGATCAGCACCGCCAGTACGGCAGCCGGACCGTTGCCCGCCACCAACGGCATCAATACCAGCGTCGCGGGCAGGTTGTTGACCACGTTGGCCAGCAGCGCGGCCACCGTGGCGATCACCAGGAGCGCCGTCAGCCCCGATCCCGATGGCACCACCGCGGACATCTTGTCAGCGATTCCGCTGAGCATGACGGCCTGAACGACCACCCCCAGCGCCAGCACGAACACCAGGAACGACACATTGGCCGAGCGGGCAATCTCGATTACCGAGGTGTGGCGATGGCGCAGACTGCGCACCGCCAGTACGGAGGCACCGGCCAGGGCCGCCCATGCGGGCGCCACGCCCAGCGACTCGGCGGTGGCGAACCCGACCAGCGTCAGCGCCACGACCACCAAAACAAACACCGGCGGCCGCGGTGGTGGCCCCACATGCTCACGATTGGGCTCTGCGACCAGATCCCGTGCGAAGAACCAGCGGAAGATCACGTACACCGCAGCTATCGCCAACAGCCACGGCAACGTCATCACCAGGGTGAATTTGGTGAACGAGATGTCGGCCCCACGGTAGGCGAGCAGGTTGGTCAGGTTTGACACCGGCAGCAACAGCGAGGCGGCATTGGCCAAGTGGGCCGTGGCGTAGGCATATGGTCGAACGGGTGTTCGCAATCTGCGCACGGCGGCCAGGACCACCGGCGTCAACAGCACCACGGTGGCATCCAGACTCAGCGCCGCGGTGATCAGCGCGGCTACCACGAAAACCTGGCCTAGCGGCCCGTGTGAACTGCGGCTGGACCGCGCCATCGCGGCACCCGCGGCCTCGAACAGGCCTTCGTCGTCGCAGAGTTTGGCCAGGACCAGCACCGCGCCGAGGAAGGCGACCACTCCGGCCAACCCGGAAACCTGTGCCGCCGCCTGCTGCGGCGAGATGGCGCCCATCGCGATCAAGATGCCGGCCGCCGGAACCGCGGCCACCGCCTCGGGCCACCCGCGCGGACGTGCTACCGCAAACGCGAGGACTACCGCTAGCAGTAGCAGCGCAACCGTTAGTGTCAAGTTTCAGCAGCTCTTTACGTCTTTACACCCAGGGATCCTCGCGTTGCCACACGGTCGGCATCTGCAACGGGATGCCGTCTTGTGCAGCCAACTCATCGAGAATACGGATGGACATATCCAGATCGTCGGCCGCATAAGGAAAGGCCCGCATCGGCTTTGACAGCGGGCGGAAGAAGTCGTCCCAGTGGACAAGGACCACGCGGCGTGCCGCGACCGCGCGCACCACCTCGTTCCAATAGTCGATCAGGTATGACCGCCGTTGCAGCCCCAGCTGGCCGACGCCGAGGTAGACGACCTCGGCGCGGTAGGCGACGAATCCGGCGCTGCCCTGGATCAGCAGCCGCCGCCCCGACGGTCGGTGGTGGATGTGCGTCGACCAGGCTTCACCGCAGCGGTAGGCCGACGCCTTTACCGGTGGGACCACCGGCTCGCTGATCACCCCGGGAAATCGGTCCGGGGGGCAGTGGTGCGACTCGATCAGGGTGACGTCGTAGGCGCCCAACTCCATCGACTGGCCGGGGACAGCCACCACCAGGCGATCCTCGGCCAGCCCGTAGCCGCGCCCGATATTGGCCGCGGATTCGCCACCGACCAACAGCGCGCCGGTACGGTCGGCCACCAGTGCGGAGTCCATCGCGTGGTCGATATGGGTGTGCACCGGTATGACGGCCGCCAGTTCCGACGCCTTGGCTTGGGCCAGGCAGCCGTCGACGCGCGCCGCCGATGGCGCCAGCTTGCCGGCAGCGACCTGCGCCAGGCTCGGCCGGGAGAAGTATCCGTCGGTCATCAGCGCCGATGAGCCGTCGTCGAGTAGCACCGTCGACACACCGATCCACATCGCCGAGAGCGGAGCATCGGGCTTGGCAGCGGGAACGCCAAACCGATGTGAATAGCGCTTGAGGTCGGGCCGCCCGAATCGAAGACGCATCAGCAAAACGCCCTTATCTCGTTGCCGGCCGCCGTCAGCCGGTCCCGCACCGCCGTCGCGATCTGCACCGCGCCGGGCGAATCCCCGTGCACACAAATCGATTCCATGGTGATCGGGACTTGCGTGCCGTCGACCGCGGTGACCTTGCCCGAGGCCACCATGGACACCGCCCGCTGCGCGATCGCCGCGGCATCGGCCAGCACCGCACCGTGCTCGCGACGCGAGACCAGTTGTCCGTCGGACCGGTAGGCGCGATCGGCGAACGCCTCGGCGACCGTGCGTAGCCCAAGGTCGGTCGCTTGTTGGAAAAACACCGAGCCCGTCATCCCCAGCACCGGCAGCGTGGCGTCCACCATCCGTACCGCCTCGGCGACGGCGGCCGCCTGGTCCCGGTGGGTCACGATGGTGTTGTACAGGGCGCCATGGGGTTTGACGTAGGACACCGTGGATCCACAAGACTGGGCTATGGCCTGCAATGCGCCGATCTGGTACACGACTTCGGCGACCAGATCTTCCGGGTCCACATCGATGAAACGCCTGCCGAAGCCAGCAAGATCGCGATAGCCCACCTGGGCTCCGATCCGCACCCCCCGCTCGGCGGCCGCCCGGCACACGCGAAGCAGGCCGGCAGGTTCTCCGGCGTGAAAGCCGCACGCCACGTTGGCGCTGGTGACTATTCCAAGCATGGCGTCGTCGTCGCCCAACTGCCAAATGCCAAAGCCTTCGCCCAAGTCGGCGTTGAGGTCGATATAGGGCACGTGCCTAGCTTATGGGGACTATTGGGGTATCCGGGAGATCACCTGGTCGATGAGGTTTTCCAGCGCCGAGGTCGTGTTTTTGCTCATCAGGCAGACCTGCGCCTCGGCGAGCACGCTGTCCTGCAACGCCATCGCGTGTGAACACGTCCATCGGGGGTCTTCCTGTTGGCGCAGCAACACCTCGATGCGCGAGCCGCTGGCGATCACAGGTCCGGTGTTGAAGTAGCTGTGGTTGCCGTTGGAAGAGTGAAAGCCGTATCGCCGATTCGCGCAGCCCTGCCAGTCCTGGCGCGCGCGTTGCAGCAATGCGGCGGCATCGGCGGCGACGGGAAACGATGTGAGTAGCTGTGTGACGTCGGCCTGTACGACATTGGGGCTGGTCATCTGGTTGCCGCGCATCGCGACCCAGCCGCTGTTGGCGTAGACGGACGTGTCGCCGATCGACGCCAGCCCCAGGCAGGTGGGATCGTCGACGACCTTGGACCCGTCGGCTGTGCCGGTAATCGCGCCGACCAGCGACATGTTGGTTCCACCGACTAGCGCCACCACTTGTTGCTGAGTCAGCAGTGCTCCCTCCAGTGCGGCCGCCGCCACAATGCGTGGCGCTGCTCTGGTGGTTGTGGTGGGGGCATGGCCCAGGTTGGCGGCCGGCAAGGCGGTGCCCGCCACGGTGGTGCTACAGCCGGCCAGCGCCAGAGCGGCCGTCGCTGCCAGCGCCATCGCGCCCCGCGCCAGCCTCAGGTGGGGAACCCAGCCGGTTACCTGCATGGCCCGCTGCGGGCCTACTGTTTGGCGGCTTTGGCCGCGATCTGTTGCGCAACATCGGCCGCCACCGCACCCGATTGGCTGTAGGCGCACGTCACCACATCGATGGCGACGTTGTTGCGCACGGTCAGAGCCCGTTGGCAGGTCCATCCGTCGCCGGCTTCCTGGACCTGGGAGGTGCTCAGCATGCCGTTGTCATTGACGACGTCGGAGACCGTCCAGATGGTGTCGGGTTGGTCCGTGCTGACGTCGGTGAAACGGCGATTCGAGCAGTTGCCCCAACTGCGTACCGAGGAGTTGTAGAAAGCGCTGGCATCGTGGGCGCTGGGAAAGGCCACAACGGCCTGAATGGCGTAGTGCTTGCGTCGCTTGGAATCATCGACGCTGTCGTCCATCCGCTGGCCTCGCATCGCGGTCCAACCGGTGCCGGCGTACACCTCGTCCTGGGCGGGGCCATCGACTGCCAAGCAGTTCTTGTCCGAGATGTTCTTGCTCCAGTCCCACATCGCCTTGGCGTTGAACCAGACTTTCATCGAGGTCGCGCCCAGTGCGCTGTCGATCTGGCTGACGTCGAGCAGGAGATCGTCCAGCGCTGAAACGGCGATCGGAGTCTGGTTCAACGGCCCCGACATATCCGCGGCCACTGCATTGCCATCGACGATGTTGGTGCAACCGGTGACGAGCATCCCCGCACCTCCCACCAGCGCGGCTAGCGCGGCGACTCGCTGGCGCACTATTCCCTCCCCTCACGACCCCCAACGACGGCCGCAAGTCGGTGCACCCGGCTTGACGACCGTGTGCGACCAGGATAAACGCTGCCTCAGCGGTGGCGCCCCAGCAGTCGACAAATCAGATAGATCAGGAAGGAGATGGTGGCCACAAACACCGACACCGGTACCCCGGGGGCCAGGGACAACACGATGCCACCCACGGCCGCCACCTCCGCGAAAACCACCGAGGTCAGGATCGCCGCGGCCGGTGCGGTGACCACTCGCGCGGCCGCGGCGGCCGGGGTGATCAGCAAGGACATCACCAGCAGGGCTCCGACAATCTGGACCGCCTGAGCCGCCACCACACCGACCAGGGCGGCAAAAACGATGCTCAGGGTGCGCACCGGGACGCCGCGGGCCGCGGCGACCTCGGGGTCGACGGTGGCGAACAGCAGCGGCCGGTAACAGATCGCCAGCGCCGCGACGACAAGAACGCAGATCAGCGCCAGCATGGTCAGGCCGGAATAGCCGACGCCGACGATCTGGGCGGTCAGTAGCGCGAAACTGGTTCCGGTCCGTCCCGGGTAGAGGTGGATGAACAGGACTGCCAAGCCCATCCCGAACGCCAGCACGACGCCGATCACCGAGTCACGCTCGCGGGCACGCTGGCCCAGAATGCCGAACAGTGCCGCCGCCAACGCGCTGCCCACCAGCGCGCCGACGCCCACCGGCAACCCGGACAGCAGTGCGAACGCCGCTCCGGTCAGCGATAACTCGCTCGAGCCGTGAACGGCGAACGACATCTGGCGCATCACGACGAACGGCCCGATCAATCCGGCCACCAGCCCGAGCAACGCGGCGGCTATCAGCGCCTGCTGGACGAAGTCGTGTCTGAGTAGGTGGGCGGTGATGTCGAACGCGAACAGATGGTCCAGCATGTCGACGAGCCGGTCGTTGGTCATCGGAGCCCGTCCTGGGCGTCGACTACCAGATAGCGGGTGTGGGGGCCCTTGACGACTTTGATCACCTCGATATCGGCGCGGTACAGCGTCGAGAGGGTCTGGCTGGTCATCACCTGCTCGACGGTGCCGATCAGGAATCGCCCGTCGACCAGGTAGAGCACCCGGTCCACGTACGGCAAGATCGGGTTGACCTCGTGGGTGACCACCATGACCGCGGTTGCGGCCTCCCGGCGACGGCGATCGAGCAGGGCGGCGACCAGGTTGGCGTTGGCCGGGTCGAGGGCCAGTAGCGGTTCATCGCACAGCAGCAACGACGGGTCGCTTGCCAGTGCCTGGGCGACGCGTATCCGCTGCAGCTCGCCCCCCGACATCAGCCCCACCCGGACGTCGGCAAGCCGCTCACCGTCGACCTGCTGCAGCGCCCGCTGCACGGCTTCGCGGCGACGGGCCCGCTCGCCCGAGCGCAACGCAACCGCACCCCACCGGCATCCGTCGACACCCAGCCCGACCAGGTCGCGCCCGCGCAGCATCACCTCCCGGTCGATCGGATGGTGCTGTGGGACATAGCCGATATGGCCGCGGCGCGTTCGACCGGTGTCGAGCCTGGCGCCGTCCACCAGCGCCACACCTGCGCTCAACGCGAGTTCGCCGAGCAACACCTTGAGCAACGAGGTCTTGCCGGTGCCGTTGGGCCCGAGCACGGCGATGAATTCGCCGCGTGACACCGACAGATCGAGGTCCTCCCACAGGACCCGATCGCCGAATGCCAGCCGCGCACCGCGCAGCGCAATTGCCGGGTGGTTCGACTGGTTCAAGGACGTGCCTAGCGGCCGGACCGCAACGCCGCCGCCAGCTGGTCGACGGTGTTGCGCTGCCAGGTCAGGTAGTCGGTGTCGATCGGCATGGTCTCGGACACTTCGGCCACGGGCACCCCGGCCCGGTGCGCGGCGGCCTGCAGACCGGCGGTCGTGGCGGTGGCGGTCTGCGGGTTGACCAATAACGCCGCGACCTCCCGGCGGTCGATCAGGGTCAGCACCGAGGCGAGGTCGGCGGGTGCCGGATCGCTGTCGTTCTCATTGGCCTGAGCGAATGCGGCCGGGGTGCGATTGACCAGTCCGGAGGCCGCTAGCAGGTAGTGCACCACGGGTTCGGTCGCGATGACCCCTACGGCCGGGTGCTCGGCACCGATGGCGCGTTCGGAATCGACGATGGCGTCCGCGTTGCGGCCGAACTCGACCGCGTTGGTCCGGTATTCGGCGGCATGGGCCGGGTCGATGATCGCCAGCCGTTCGGCGATCGTGGCGGCGACGGACTTGGCGACGTGCAGGTTGTAGAAGACGTGCTCGTCGGGTGGGCGTGCCGCATCGGTTCCCAGCAGGGAGTAGGCGTCGATTGCGTTGATGGCCGGATGGTTGGCCAGCACGTTGTCCACCCACGGGTCGTAGCCGCCGCCGTTGTAGATCAGCAGGCTGGAGTCGGCGATCATGGCGGCGTCGACCGGACTGGCCTGATACGAGTGCGGGTCCGAAGCCGCGCCCGTGAGGATTGACTTCACCGCGAGATGTCCTCCGGCGACGGCGCGCGCCACGCTGCCCCAGACATCGGTTGATGCCACCACCGTGGCCGCGCCGGGGTGCGCGTCGTGGTCGGTTCCGCACGCCGCAACACCGGTTGCGCCGAGCACGGATAGCAGGATGGCCGAGAACCCGTGTGCCACCCTGACCCGCAACTTACCTCTAATAGTAATGACAACCGTTTCCATTAGAAACTCGACTGGTCGCGTCGCGTGGCCGTGCGGCCGGGGGCGTTGTAGCCTCACCGAACGTGAGTCCCACTCCGCGGCGGCGTGCGACTCTGGCGTCGTTGGCAGCCGAACTCAAGGTGTCGCGCAGCACCATCTCGAATGCCTTCAACCGGCCGGACCAGCTCTCCGCCGAACTGTGTGAACGGGTGCTGGCCACGGCCAAGCGGATGGGCTATCCGGGGCCTGATCCGGTGGCCCGCTCGTTGCGGACTCGAAAAGCGGGCGCCGTCGGTTTGGTGATGGCCGAGCCGCTGACCTACTTCTTCAGCGACCCCGCGGCACGCGACTTCGTAACCGGTGTGGCGCAATCCTGCGAGGAGCTGGGGCAGGGGCTGTTGTTGGTGGCCGTCGGTGCCAGCCGGAGCCTCGAAGATGGCACCGCGGCAGTGCTCAATGCCGGGGTGGACGGTTTCGTCGTGTACTCGGTCCGCGACGACGATCCCTACCTGCAGGTGGTTCTGCAGCGCCGGCTACCGGTGGTGGTGGTCGACCAGCCCAAGGAGCTGGCCGGGGTGTCCAGGGTGGGCATCGACGACCGGGCGGCGATGCGCAAGATCGCCGATTACGTGCTGAGCTTGGGGCATCGTCAGATCGGGCTGTTGACCATGCGCCTGGGCCGGGACCGGCGCCAAGATCTGGTCGATGCCGAGCGGCTCAAGTCGCCGACTTTCGATGTGCAGCGTGAGCGCATCACGGGCGTGTGGGAGGCGATGACCGCCGCCGGTGTCGATCCGGAATCGCTGACCGTGGTGGAAAGCTACGAGCACCTGCCGACCTCGGGTGGCGACGCGGCCAAGGTGGCGCTGGAAGCCAACCCGCGGATCACGGCCTTGATGTGCACGGCGGACATCTTGGCCTTATCGGCCATGGATTACCTGCGCGGGCACGGCATTTATGTTCCGGGGCAGATGACCGTGACCGGGTTCGACGGCGTGCCCGAAGCGATCAGCCGGGGATTGACGACGGTGTCGCAGCCGAGCCTGCAAAAGGGCCGCCGCGCCGGGGAGCTGCTGCAGAACCCGCCGCGATCCGGTCTGCCGGTCGTCGAGCTGCTCGATACCGAGCTGATCCGGGGCCGCACCGCGGGCCCGCCGGCTTGACCGGTGTTAGGCGGTCGCCTCCTGATCGCCGATCAGCAGCCGTACCGCCAAATCCAGCCGCTTGCTGACGTCGGTGGCCGAGGCGCGCCGGGTCAGCCACGCGAGCAGGTTCGAGAGCCACACGTCGGAAATCACCCGGGCGATGTGGTACTGGTCCTCGGTGGGCTCGCCGTCGGCCATCGCCCGGGCAAACATGCTGTCGATGAGCTTTTCCACCTGGTCGACCTCGGTGGCCGCAGATGCGTCGGCGAACACGTAGGCGCGTGTCATCGCCTCGGTGAGCAGCGGATTGCGCTGCATCGCCCGGTTGAGTTTTCCGACCATGAAGTTGAGCCGCTGAAACGGCGTGCCGCCGGTCATCGCCGACCGGTCCGTCTTGGCGTCGATGCGGCTGAACTCGCGGCCCAGCGCCGACACCAGCAGATGAACCTTCGACGGGAAGTACCGGTACAGCGTGCCGACCGCGACGTCGGCCCGGTCGGCCACGGCACGCATCTGCACGGCCTCGTAGCCGCCCTTCGAGGCGATGGCCATGGTGGCGTCCAGGATGCGCTTGCGGCGCTCCCGCTGTGCCTCCGAGCCCAGCTCTGATTCAGCCAGTACTGCCACCTTCACGACCTCACGAGGTTGTGCGTCGGCAGCACGGCCAGGGTTGGTGTTCGCTGGCGACATCTGGCGGGCAACTCCTCTCCCGGGCGGATCGCTGCAAAACGATACGCATGTTGTGCGTAAATTTCTCACCTCCGCGTAGCCGGGACAACGACGTGTACTGGCCTAATGGCCACCAACTTGACGTTGGTCGTCTGCACTATTAGAACACGTTCTAGTAAGTATGAACGGTTCTCGGACATGTTCGAGCAATGTGAATTTGATGACGCGGAGGACTGCAGGTGGTAGCGATTGTCTCCGACCAACAGTTGGCGGCGCGCGAGTTGGTGCGCGACTGGGCCCGAACTGCGGCCGCGGGGGAGATTCCGACCGCCGCGAGCCGTGAAATTGAGCGGGGAAACGCCGACGCTTGGCGCCCGGTGTTCACCGGCCTGGCCGAACTGGGTCTGTTCGGCGTTGCGGTTCCGGAGGACCACGGCGGTGCCGGCGGCACCATCGAGGACCTGTGCGCCATGATCGAGGAAGCGGCCAAGGCGCTGGTGCCGGGGCCGGTGGCCAGCACCGCCGTGGCCACCGCGGTGCTGGCCGAGGCCGGCGCCGAACCCCAGTTGCTGGCCGCACTGGCGTCGGGCGAGCGGTTCGCCGGGCTGGCGCTCGAGGGTGAGCTGCAGTTCGACCAGAACACCTCCCTCGCCTCGGGTAGCGCCCCGCTGGTACTGGGCGCTATCGCCGGCGGCGTGGTGCTGCTGCCGGCCGGGGCGAGTTGGCTGCTCGTCGACACCACCGCCGAGGGGGTGGCGGTGGAGCCATTGGCGGCCACGGACTTTTCCCGGCCGCTGGCCCGGGTGGTACTGGCCGCGGCGCCGGCGCTGTCGCTGGGCGAGTTGGGGCAGCGGGTCGAGGATCTGACCGCGACCGTGCTGGCGGCCGAGGCGGCCGGGGTCACCCGGTGGGCGTTGGAAACCGCGGTGGCCTACGCCAAGGTGCGCGAGCAGTTCGGCAAGCCGATCGGTAGCTTCCAGGCCATCAAGCACCTCTGCGCCGAGATGCTCTGCCGGGCCGAGCAGGCCGACGTGGCCGCCGCCGACGCGGCCCGGGCGGCCGCGGAGTCCGACGACCAACAATTCGCACTCGCGGCGGCGCTGGCCGCCGGCATCGGCATTTCGGCCGCGAAGGCCAATGTCAAAGACTGCATTCAGGTGCTCGGCGGTATCGGCTGCACCTGGGAGCACGACGCTCATCTGTATCTGCGCCGGGCCCACAGCATCGGCCGATTCCTCGGCGGCGCCGAGCGCTGGCTGCGCCGCGTCGCCGCGTTGACCCAGGCCGGTGTGCGTCGTCGCCTCGACATCGACCTTTCTGAGGTGGCCGACCTGCGTCCCGAGATCGCCGCGGCCGTCGCAGACGTTGCCGCGCTGCCCGAGCAGAAGCGTCAGGTCGCCCTGGCCGAAGCCGGCCTGCTGGCACCGCATTGGCCGGCGCCCTACGGGCGCGGCGCATCCCCGGCCGAGCAATTGCTGATCGACCAGGAGCTGGCGGCGGCCGGCGTGGTGCGGCCGGATCTGGTGATCGGGTGGTGGGCGGCGCCCACCATCCTCGAACACGGCACGCCCGAACAGATCGCGCGCTTTGTACCGAGCACCCTGCGTGGTGACTTCCTTTGGTGTCAGCTGTTTTCCGAGCCGGGTGCCGGTTCGGACCTGGCGTCACTGCGCACCAAGGCGGTCCGCGGTGACGGCGGCTGGCTGCTGACCGGACAGAAGGTATGGACCTCCGCGGCGCACAAAGCCCGGTGGGGCGTGTGCCTGGCCCGGACCGACCCGGACGCCCCGAAACACAAGGGCATCACCTACTTCCTGCTGGACATGACCGCGCCGGGGATCGAGATCCGGCCGCTGCGTGAGATCACCGGCGACTCGTTGTTCAACGAGGTCTTTCTGGAGAACGTGTTCATTCCCGACCAGATGGTGGTCGGAGCGGTCAACGACGGCTGGCGGCTGGCCCGCACCACACTGGCCAACGAGCGGGTCGCGATGGCCACCGGGACGGCGCTGGGCAACCCGATGGAAGAGCTGCTCGAGGTGCTGGCCGAGCTGGAACTCGACACCGGCCAGCAGGATCGGCTGGCCAGGTTGATCGTTGCCACCCAAACCGGTGCACTGCTCGATCAGCGCATCGCCCAACTGGTCATGGGCGGGCGGGATCCGGGAGCGCAATCCAGCGTGCGCAAGCTGATCGGAGTGCGTTATCGCCAGGCGCTGGCCGAATACATGATGGATGTGTCCGCCTGCGGCGGTCTGGTGGAGAACCGTGCCGTGTTCGATTTCCTCAACACCCGGTGTCTCACGATTGCCGGTGGCACCGAACAGATCCTGCTGACCGTGGCGGCCGAACGGCTGCTGGGTCTGCCGCGCTAGCTGCCGCCGGGAGCGCTAGGAGAAGTTGGTCTGCGCGCAGGTGCTGGGGGAGGTGAGGTTGACCCCGGGGTAGACCACCTGCATGTGCGTGCACACGTAGACATTCACGTTGGTCATCGGCTGGCCGGTTTCCCAGCTGGCGGAGTCGATCACGCCGGTCGTCTGGTACTTGTCGGGTGGGCCCTCGCCGAAGTAGACGGTGGTGATCACGTCGGAGCCGGCCTGCTTCATCACCCGTTCGAACTGGCTGGTGGCGTGCGCGTCCAGGTAAGCCAATCGATTCGACGACCTGATCTCGGTGGTTTGACGTGCCCACAACCCGGGCGGAAAGCCGGTCGGGCCTTCTGGGGTGCGCAGGTTTGCTCCGGCGACGAAGTCGCAGCTGCCGTTGGGGTGGCAGTCGACGAACGAGTGCGTCTCGAGTTGGGTGGTCTCATCGACCGGGAACAGGGTGGTGGCGGTATTGCTGGCCGCGGCCGAGGTGGGACTGGGCAAGAAGGTGAGCATCAGCGCGGGAATCGCCAGGCCTGTCATCAGCCGCCTCATCGTGCGTCCTCTCGTCGACCCGTCTGGGTGAACTTAACGCCGCGACTATTCGCCGTAGGTCACTTCCACCGAATCAGATTCCGGGTGAGATTGACAGGCCAAAATCAGTCCATCGTCGAGATCCTGCTGCTCGAGCACGTCGTTGACTTCCATGTTCACCTTGCCGCTGCGCAGGGTGGCCGCGCAGGCGCCGCAGTGCCCTTCCCGGCACGAGAACGGTGCGTCCAAACCGGCGGCCAGCAGCACGTCGAGCAGCTTGGCGCTGCGCGGCCAGGACACGGTGTGGGTTTGTCCGTCCAGTTCCACCACCGCCGTGGCCGGTGGTTCGGCCGCGGAGTCCTCGACCGTCACCGCCGCGAACGGATCCGACTCCAGCGACTTGAACACCTCGATATGCACTTGCCCGGCAGGCACATCCAGGGTCTGCAGGGCGACGCGCGCGGCCTCCATGAACGGGCCGGGGCCGCAGATGAAGGCGGTTCGGCCGGTGAAGGGCGCGGTCAGCTGTGCCAGTGCGGTCGCGCTGGGCAGTCCCTGCAGCGACTCGAGCCAATGCACCACCGTGAGCCGGTCCGGATACTTGGCGGACAGCTCGCGCAGTGCGTCGGCGAATATCACCGAGCGTTCGTCGCGGTTGGCGTAGAGCAGCGTCACCTGCCCGCTGCCCTCGGCCAGCGCCGACTTGCAGATCGACATGATCGGGGTGATCCCGCTTCCCGCCGCCAGCAGCAGAAAGTCGTCATCGAGCGTCTTGGGTACGAAGTTGCCCGACGGCGCCAGCACATGGATGCGCATCCCCTGATGGGCGTTGTCGCACAGCCAGTTGGACGCATAACCGTCGGCGGTGCGCTTGACCGTCACGGTCAGCGCGTCATCGGTAAACGGCGAGCTGCACAGCGAGTAGCAACGCGCCACCGAACCGGTGCGCTCGCTGGGAACCCGAAGCGTCAGAAACTGGCCGGGCGCGTAGCGTAGGTGCTCCGGTGGGATCCGAGGGTCATCGGAACCGTCCGGAACGGCGAACACCAGCGACCGGGCGTCGTCGGTTTCGGCGACGACCTCGGCGATCTGCAGTTCCAGGACATGGCTGCCAAGTGGCTCGTCAGGAATTGCGTCGGTCAATAGCCGCCCTCTCCTTGGTCTCGACTAGAACATGTTATAGAAAACTCGATTCACATCGCTACCAGGTGCAGGAATACCCTGCTCGACACAAATCGGAACGTGTTCTAGTCTTGCTCTAGGTTCCATGCCCGGCTGTTCCGTGGGTCCGCATCGGCCGCGGTGCCCAGTCCGCACTCGCAGGAGGCAAAGGTAAGTGACGACGATTCAACAGCGCGATGCGCAGTCGGTGCTGGCTGCCATCGATGATCTGCTCCCGCAGCTTCGGGAGCGGGCTCAAGCGACTGAGGATCTGCGCAGGCTGCCGGACGAGACCGTCCAGGCACTCGAAGATGTCGGCTTCTTCACCCTGCTGCAACCCGAGCAGTGGGGCGGCCTGCAGTGCGATCCCACGCTGTTCTACGAGGCGACGCGGCGGCTGGCGAGCGCGTGCGGTTCCACCGGCTGGGTGAGCTCGATCATCGGCGTGCACAACTGGCATCTGGCACTGTTTGATCAGCTTGCCCAGGAAGAGGTCTGGGGCAGTGACCCCAAGACGCGGATCTCCTCGTCCTATGCGCCGATGGGCGCGGGCGTCGTGGTCGACGGCGGCTACCTGGTCAACGGCTCATGGAACTGGTCATCCGGCTGTGATCACGCGACCTGGTGTTTCGCGGGTGGTCCGGTGATTAAGGACGGCCGCCCGGTCGACTTCGGTAGCTTCCTGATTCCCCGTACCGAGTACCGCATCGACGATGTCTGGCATGTGGTCGGTCTGCGAGGCACCGGCAGCAACACCGTGGTGGTCAAAGATGTTTTCGTGCCACGGCACCGGTTCCTGTCTTACAAGGCGATGAACGACCACACCGCGGGCGGGCTGCAGACCAACACCGCACCCGTCTACAAAATGCCATGGGGCACAATGCACCCCACCACGATCACGGCCCCCATCGTCGGGATGGCCTACGGCGCGTACGACGCGCACGTCGAGCACCAGGGCAAGCGCGTGCGTGCCGCATTCGCCGGCGAGAAGGCCAAGGATGACCCGTTCGCAAAGGTCCGCATCGCCGAAGCGGCCAGCGACATCGACGCCGCCTGGCGACAGCTGATGGGCAACGTCGGTGACGAGTACGCGTTGTTGTCCGCCGGCAAAGAGATTCCCTTCGACCTGCGGACGCGGGCGCGCCGTGATCAGGTGCGCGCCACCGGCCGGTCGATCGCCTCGATTGACCGGTTGTTTGAGGCCTCCGGTGCTACCGCCCTGGCCAATGACGCTCCTATTCAGCGGTTCTGGCGCGACGCGCACGCCGGTCGGGTGCATGCGGCCAACGACCCCGAGCGTGCTTACGTGATATTCGGGAACAACGAATTCGGGTTGCCGGCCGGCGACACCATGGTCTGATGACAGTGACCCAGTCCAAGACTGCAGAGCACACATTCGAATCCACCTCGCGCTATGCCGAGGTCGACGTCGACGGACCGCTGAAGCTGCACTATCACGAAGCGGGCGTCGGCAACGATCAGACCGTGGTGCTGTTGCACGGCGGCGGACCCGGGTCGTCGAGCTGGTCGAACTTCGCCCGCAATATCGAGGTGCTGGCCCAGCAGTTCCACGTGCTGGCCGTCGACCAGCCCGGATACGGTCACTCCGACAAGCGGGCCGAGCACGGCCAGTTCAATCATTATGCGGCTAGGGCGCTCAAGCAATTGTTCGACCAATTGGGGCTGGGACGCGTTCCGTTGGTGGGCAATTCGCTGGGCGGCGGCACCGCGGTGCGCTTTGCGCTCGACTACCCGGACCGGGCCGGACGTTTGGTGTTGATGGGACCGGGCGGGTTGAGCATCAACCTGTTTGCGCCTGACCCGACCGAAGGGGTGAAACGGCTGGGGAAGTTCTCGGTCGCACCCACCCGGGAGAACCTCGAGGCGTTCCTGCGGGTCATGGTCTACGACCAGAAGCTGATCACCCCCGAGCTGGTGGACCAGCGTTTTGAACTGGCCCGCACACCTGAGTCGCTGGCCGCCACGCGGGCAATGGGAAAGTCTTTTGCCGCAGCGGATTTCGAGCTCGGCATGATGTGGCGCGAAGTTTACAAGCTGCGTCAGCCGGTACTGCTGATCTGGGGTCGTGAGGATCGGGTGAATCCGCTCGACGGAGCGCTGGTGGCGCTGAAAACGATCCCGCGCGCCCAGCTGCACGTCTTCGGGCAGTGCGGACATTGGGCGCAGGTGGAGAAGTTTGACGAGTTCAACCGGTTGACCATTGATTTCTTAGGAGGTGCGAGATGAGCATCCGTTCGCTGGGCTATCTGCGCATCGAAGCCACCGATATGGCTGCCTGGCGCGAGTACGGGCTCAAGGTGCTCGGCATGGTCGAGGGAAAAGGCAGTACCGAGGGTGCGCTGTATCTGCGCATGGATGACTTTCCGGCCCGGCTGGTGATCGTGCCCGGCACCCAGGACCGGTTAGCCGAGGCCGGCTGGGAATGTGCGGATGCCCAAGGGCTGCAAGAAATCCGGAATCGGCTCGACGTGGAAGGCACGCCCTACAAGGAAGCTACCGCCGCCGAACTGGCGGACCGCCGCGTCGACGAGATGATCTTGTTCTCCGACCCATCGGGAAACCCGCTGGCGGTGTTCCACGGCGCCGCGCTGGAGCACCGGCGGGTGGTGAGCCCGTATGGGCACAAGTTTGTCACCGGTGAGCAGGGGCTGGGGCACGTCGTGCTGACCACCCGCGACGACGCCGAGGCGCTGCACTTCTATCGGGATGTGCTGGGCTTCAAGCTGCGTGACTCGATGCGGATGCCGCCGCAGGTGGTTGGCCGTCCCGCTGACGGAGCGCCGGCCTGGTTGCGCTTCTTCGGCTGCAATCCCCGCCACCATTCGCTGGCTTTCCTGCCGCTACCGACGCCCAGCGGCATCGTGCATTTGATGGTCGAGGTGCAGAATTCCGACGACGTGGGTCTGTGCCTGGACCGCGCGTTGCATCGCAAAGTACCCATGTCGGCCACCCTGGGCCGGCATGTCAACGACCTGATGCTGTCGTTCTACATGAAGACGCCCGGCGGGTTCGATGTTGAATTCGGTTGTGAGGGAAGACAGGTCGATGACCACGATTGGATCGCCCGGGAAAGTACAGCGGTCAGTCTGTGGGGCCATGACTTCACGGTCGGCGCTCGCGGCTAGCTCGGACGACAATGGCGGCTGACCCGATCGACCCGCGCACATTTCGCCACGTGCTCGGACAGTTCTGCACCGGGATCACCATCATCACCACGGTGCATGACGACGTGCCGAGTGGGTTTGCGTGTCAGTCTTTTGCGGCGCTGTCGCTGGACCCGCCGCTGGTGTTGTTCTGTCCGACCAAGGTGTCGCGTTCCTGGAAAGCCATCGAGGCCAGCGGCCGGTTCTGCGTGAACGTGCTCACCGAGAAACAAAAGTCCGTGTCGGCGCGGTTCGGGTCCAAGGAGTCCGACAAGTTCGCCGGTATCGATTGGCGCCCTTCTGAACTCGGTTCGCCGATCATTGATGGGTCGCTGGCCTACATCGATTGCACGGTGGCCTCGGTGCATGACGGCGGAGATCACTTCGTGGTCTTCGGCGCGGTTCATTCGCTATCGGAAGTGCCCAAGATCAAGCCTCGGCCGCTGCTGTTCTACCGGGGCGACTACACGGGCATCGAACCGGACAAGACCACGCCCGCTCAGTGGCGTGACGACCTGGAAGCGTTTTTGACCGCAACGACCCAGGACACCTGGCTCTAGCGGGCTGCCTCCCTCTTCCCGCGAACGCAACGCCACGGCGAAAATCAAGGGGAAAATTTCGCCGTGGCGCTACGCCCGCCTTCGGTTACCGGCTGCTACCGGTGTCCACGGCGTCGCTTTGCGAAGCGGTCTGCGATGATTGCGCCCCGGCTTCTGGGGCCAGGTCCTCGGCGCGTTGCCACTGCTCGTCTAGTTGCGTCCGGGTCGCTTCGGCCTCGCTTTGGTGTTGGGCCGCGCGTTCCTGCAACCGCGCGGCTTCGGCGGCCTTCACCTCGGCCTCGGCTTGGGCGGCGCGCGCCTTGGCGGCGGTTTCGTCGGCGAGTGCCCGACGTCGTTCCAGTTGGGCGGCCTGAAGTCGGGCCTGCTCGCGAATCTCTTCGGCCTGCTGTTGCCGGCGGTGGCGCCGCGTCCTGCTGGCCACGACGATCAGGCCGCCGAGCACGACTATCGCTGCAACTACCCCGACAACGATCCAAATCATGCTGCTGTTCATGAGGGCTCCGGTGCTAGTCGGTGGTGCTGTGGTCGTCTGTACCGGGTTCCCCGTATTTGACAGAAATCAAACAAGCGCGAATCGGCTGCATATCGCGGTTGTTCGGCACCGGAATAGCGATCGGCGCGAACGTGCGAGAGAGTAGAGCCGTGCAGGTTCGGCGCTTCGGCGAACTCGAGACGGTCGTCATGGACCGCGTATGGGACCACGGCGGGGCCGTGACGGTACGCCGCGGCGTCTTCGATGACCTGGCTCACGACCGCCAGATTGCCTACACCACGGTGATGTCCACCATGGACAATCTGCACCGCAAGGGCTGGTTGCAGCGCGAACGGGTGGGCAAGGCGTTCAGTTACTGGCCGACCATGACTCGCGAAGAGCATTCCGCCCGCCTGATGCACGATGCCTTCGACGCCGGCGGCGATTCGGACCTGGTCTTGGCGTTTTTTCTGAAACAGATGGATGAACACGATGCTGTGCGGGTCCGCGACGCGCTGCGCCGGATCATCGACGACCAGGAAGAGTCATGAACGCGGCTTTGCTCTTATTTGCGTACGCATCCGCCCTGATCTGGGTAGGGCCGGTGCTGCTGCGACGGGTTACCGGCACCGGGGTGCACCCGCGGCTGGCGGTGGCGTCATGGCTGAGCGCGGTGTTCGCCGCTATTGCCGCATGGGTGGGCGCTCTGGTGTTCCTCGGCGCGGCGGTATTGGACAGCATATGGCGCCACCGGGCCCTGGCCCTGTGCCTCAAAGAGCTGGGCCTTGCCGGCGAACTGGGCCTGCCGCGCGGGATCGCCTCGGCGCTTGCGGTGGGTGTGCTGTCGACCGGAGCGGTGGCCACCGTCATCGCGTGTTGGCGCATGGGCCGGCAGTTGCGGCGCCAGCGATCCGCCAGTCGGCTGCACGCGGCGACCGCCCGAACGATCGGAGGAGCCAGCGACTGGCCCGGCGTGGTTGTGGTCCCGGCGCCACAGCCCGCGGCCTACTGCGTGACCGGCCGTCCGAACTCGGTCATCGTGGTCACCAGCGGCGCGCTCGGCCGCCTCGATGAGCCGTAGCTGGCGGCCGTGCTGGCACACGAATACGCGCACCTGGCCAGCCGCCACCACGACTTGCTCATGGCGCTGCGGGCGCTGGCGTCGAGCCTGCCGCGGCTACCACTGTTCGCCGCGGCAGCAAAGGTGGTGGCCGACCTTCTCGAGATGTGCGCCGACGACGTCGCGGTGCGCAGCCACGGCAAGATGGCGTTACTGCGGGGCCTGTTGGCGCTGACCGAGGGGCCAGCCATGGCGCCGGCCGCATTGGGCGCGGCCAATACCGCCACGGTGGCTCGTGCCGAACGGCTGGCCATCTCGGTGTCGCGCCGCAGTTGGTGGCAGGAGCGGTTGATGCTCTGGGCGACCATCGGTCTCGCGGTGGTTTCGCCGATGTTCCTTGGACTGGCTTGTCGGCTATGACGTTGGGTCGGGCAGCGATTGCGCGGCGGGATTGCTGGCGCGCCGTCGCGCCAGGGTGTGCCAGCCCACGGCGACGGCGACAAGTGCTGCCGCGACACCCAGTAGCAGCCACGGGCTGAGCCCGTCTACCAGCCGAATCAAGCTGTCCTGCAGCGTGCTTGCGGCCTGGATCGCCGGGTCGTCGGTTTCGGCGCTGGTGAAATACAGCCGGATTTCGTAGTAGCCGTAGTAGGCGACGTAAAGGCCGGTGATGAGGACGATCACGCCCGCGATCCGGCCCACGAAAGGCAAGATGCGCCGAAACGCTGCGGTGGCAGATGAACCGGCCAGCGCAACGGTGAGCGCCGCTACGCCCACCGTGAGGGTCATTCCGACGGCATAGGCGACGAAGGCCAGCACCCCCGACAGTACGGAGCCCTGTTTGAAGGTGGTGCTGATCACCGCGAGAAACGGCGCAACGGTGCAAGATAGCGAGGCGACGGCGTAGCCCACGCCGTAGCCGTACATGGAACCGAGCCGAGTTGTCGGCGTACCCCCCATGCTCTTGGGCAAGATGATGCTGAGTTCCTTGCCGGCCAGTAGCCAGATGGCAAGACCGACAAGCAGCACCCCGATGACCACCGTCGCGAACGGCAGGTATCTCTGGGCCGAAGCTATGACCGGTGAAATCAGCAGTCCGAAAACACCGAACACCGTGAGGAAGCCGAGCGACATTCCCGCGGTGGCCGCTCCGGCGCGCAGCACCGCTCGTGGTCGGGAGGTGCCTTGGCTGCCGGCGATCACCAAGCCCAGATAACCGGGGAGAAAGGCAAAGCCGCACGGATTGAGGGCGGCCACCAGCCCGGCGCCCAAGGCAAAGCTCAGGGCCGCGGTATTGATCATTTCCCGGTGAGCCCGTTGACCCGCTCGGTCAACTGGGCTTCGCTCAGTCCACCCTTGACCACCTCGACCTCGCCGTTGGCGGAGATGAACGCCCATGCCGGTTGCTGTGTGACACCGAAGTTGGACCACACCTGGCCGTCGCTGTCGGCAAGTTGGGTCACGTCGCCCAACTGGTATTTGTCGACGAAGGCCTGCATCGCGGAGGCTTCCTCGCGGGCGGCCACCCCGACGAATGTCGCCTCCGGGTTGGCGGCCGCGGCTTTAGCCACGATCGGTGCTTCCTGTTGGCACTTGGGGCACCACGGTGTCCAGAACCACAACACCGTGGCCTTTCCCGCCAGGCTCTCTCCCGAGAAGGGCTTCCCATCAATGGTTTTGGTGGTGAACTGCAGTTGGGCCGGGACATGCGCGGCCCGGTTGGCCACCGCGTTCGATGACGACGCGGGGGCGCCCGCTGGTGAGGCCGTTCCGGACGAACCGCATGCTGCGATGGTCAATGCGGCGGCGATGCCGGCGAGCGAGGCGATCAGGCGGCGGGGCATGGTGATTCCCTTCCCGTCGAGTTCGAGGGTTCGGTGACGATGGCCAACGAACTACTATCTACATACGTAGATAGTAGTTGGTTCACCGGGCGGCGCGAGACGCCGCCTGCCCGCTACCTCAAATACCGGGAAATCCCGTCGTCAGGGGCGCCGCGGCGGCCAAAATCGTTTCGAGGTGTCCTTGGGGTGGCCGGGGCACCACTGGGATTCCGGCACCATCGCGCGAACCTGATCCACGTGCGCCCCGCAGCCCGACCAGGTCACCTTTCCGCAGGTTCGGCATTTGACTGGGCTACACATCAGCGGGCCGTCCCATCGAGAACCGGCGGCCCCTGGTAGGGCCGCTGCAAGACCGCGAATTCGGGGGTTTTTGCGGCGGTGAGCACCGCTTCGAGTAACCGCACGCCATCCGCACCGCTGGGCATCCGGGTGAGTACCGGTCCAAAAAAGCCTTGTCCGTCGACCGCGATGATCGGGCTGCCCGCGGTGCCGCCGAGGGCATCCTGGCTGGCCTGGTGTGCATGCCTGGCCTAGTCGTCGAGCCCGCTGTCGTCGAGGGTCTCGGACAGCGACTCGTCCAGGCCGGTCTCGGCGAGGGCTTCGCGGATGCCGCCTTGGGTGATCTCTTCGCGGCGAAGATGGATGCGGGTGCCGATCGAGTCATAGAGCCGGGCGAACGCGTCCGCTCCATACTTGGTCGTCACCGCGGCGAACAGCCGTCCCAGTTGCCGTGATCGCTGCATCATCTGCTGCTGCTTGGCGTCGAGGTCCTTGCCTTCGTTGAGAACGGCCAGGCTCATCTGGCGCAAGGTGACGGGGGTGTGCGTGCTTTGCGCGGCTTCGAGTAGCCAGCGCGAGGTGACCCACGCAAACGGACAAATCGGGTCGAGGTATAGCTCGACGTCGGCCACGGTTCCTCCTTCTCGCGACTGCTGCGGCGATGTCGCGGACGCTTCACCCTGGTTGGGTAGGGCGCTCCCGATAATACCCCCTTGGGTATTTCCTGTCGAAGTTCGCCGCTGGGCAGTCGCGCGGCGATTGGCGCGCCTAGCACTATGGCGCTATGGCGCTGGATCTGACCGGATACCTCGACCGCATCAACTATCGCGGTGCAACCGACCCGACGCTGGACGTATTGCGGGATTTAGTGAGCGCACACACTGGCGCGATCGCGTTCGAGAACCTGGACCCGTTGATGGGAGTGCCGGTCGATGACGTAAGTCCCGAAGCTCTGGCCGACAAGCTGGTGGACCGCCGTCGCGGTGGCTACTGCTACGAACACAATGGGCTGATCGGTTATGTGTTAGCCGAAATCGGATATCGGGTAAGGCGGCTAGCCGGACGTGTGGTGTGGCTGGCCCCGCCGGATGCGCCGACTCCAGCGCAAACACACACCGTATTGGCGGTGACCTTCCCGGGCTGCCAAGGGCCGTACCTGGTCGATGTCGGCTTCGGTGGGATGACGCCGACCGCTCCGTTGCGGCTCGAAACCGGCACCGTTCAGCAAACAGCTCTGGAACCCTATCGCCTCGACGATCGTGGCGACGGGCTGGTCCTGCAGGCGATGGTCCGCGACGAGTGGCAGGCGCTCTATGAGTTCAGCACGCTGACGCGGCCGCAAGTCGACCTCAGGGTTGGCAGCTGGTTCGTCTCAACGCACCCAACGTCGCACTTTGTCACCGGGTTGATGGCCGCGACCGTCGTCGACGATGCCCGGTGGAACTTGATGGGCCGCAACTTGGCCATCCACCGACGCGGCGGGACCGAGAAGATCCTGTTGGAAGACGCTGCCGCGGTAGTCGACACGCTGGGCGACCGGTTCGGCATCAACGTTGCCGACGTCGGAGAACGCGGCCGGCTCGAGGCCCGCATCGACAAAGTTTGTTTTGGAGCCGAAGACCGGTGACGCCTCTGGCCGGTTAGCGCTCCGGCAGCCAGGACTCGATCCTGCGCAGGGCCTCTCGGATGTCTTCGCTCGGTCCCGCGAATGACAGCCGGACGAAGGAATTTCCGCCTGCGGTGTCGAAGTCAATACCAGGGGCGATGGCAACGCCGTTGTCGGCCAGCAACTTTGAGCAGAACTTGAGCGAGTCGTCGGTGAAGTCGGAGACATCGGCATAGACGTAGAAGGCGCCGTCGGTGGGGGCCAGCCGGTCGATGCCGATGCGGCGCAGCCCGTCGAGCAGCGTCGAGCGGTTGCTGGCGTAGTGGCGCAGATTGCCGTCGGCTTCCTTGGTTGCCTCGGGGGTGAACGCCGACACCGCGGCAACCTGGGACAGCACCGGTGGGCAGATGGTGAAATTGCCGGTCAGGCAATCCACGGCGCGACGCAGCTCGGTTGGTACCAGCAGCCAGCCCAGCCGCCAGCCCGTCATCGCGTAGTACTTGGAAAAGCTGTTTACTACCACCGCGTTTCGCGACGTCTGCCAGGCGCAGCTGGTCGGCGGCGCGCCCTCATAGACCAGGCCATGGTAGACCTCATCGCTGATCAGTCGGGCGCCCGAGGCATCACACCACGACGCGATCGCGGCGAGTTCCTCCGGCGGAATGACCGTTCCGGTCGGATTGGCCGGACTGGCGACGATGACGCCCTGCACCGGCGGATCGATCTGGGCGAGCATGTCCGCGGTGGGTTGAAACCGGGTCTCGGGCCCGCACGGGATTTCCACGACTTCGCAGCCCAGCGCCGACAGGATGTTCCGGTAGCACGGATAGCCAGGACTGGCCAGCGCCACCCGGTCGCCCACATCGAAACACGCCAGGAAGGTGAGCAAGAAGCCACCGGAGGAGCCGGTGGTTATCACTACCGCCTCCGGTTCGACCGAGATTCCATGTTGGCGGTGGTAGTCCGCGGCGATTGCCGCACGCAACTCCGGAATACCCAGCGCTACCGTGTAACCGAGCTCGTTGAGGTGCAGGGCGGCGGCCGCGGCGGCACGTATCGGCTCTGGTGCGCCGACGCTGGGCTGGCCCGCCGAAAGGTTCACCAGATCGCCGTGGGTGCGTTGGCGTTCGGCGGCCGCCAGCCAGACGTCCATCACATAAAACGGTGGGATGCCCGCTCTACGGGCGATGTGGGTGTTCACGGCATTCATGGTATTGATGGCCCGGCTCCTAGTGCTTCCGATTCCAATCGGCGCAGCAGCTCTGGCGGTGAAGCAAGTAGGTGGGTGCTGCCGTGTGCTCGCTTGAAATACAGATGCATGTCGTGTTCCCAGGTGATCGCGATGCCGCCGTGCAACTGTATGCCCTCGGCGGCCACCGCGCACAGCGCTTCACAGGCCGCTAGCCGCGCGGTGGCGGCGCTGGTGGGCGTCGGCGCAGTGCAGGCCTCGGTGACCACGGCCCGAGCCGCGGCCACCTCGACGTACAGGTCGGCCATCCGGTGCTTGAGCGCCTGGAAGCTGCCGATCGGGCGGCCGAACTGCACCCGGCTCTTCGCGTACTCGACGGTTAGCTCCAAGCAGCGTTCGGCGGCGCCGATTTGTTCGGCCGCCAGCAGAATTCCCGCGGCATCTGCCAGGCCGGGGTCTTCACCCAGAAAAGCCGTCTCCTCGGCGCGCAGTTGGGCCAGTCTGCGGGTCGGATCCATGGTGGCCACCCGATGGGCGCTGAAACGGGTCCACCTGCTCAGTTGTCCCTCGGTGCTGGCGACGACGACATCCGCAGTATCCCCGTTGAGCACGTAGTCGGGGTCGAGCACCAGTGCCCCGATCGAGCTGCCCTCGGCCAGCCCGGCCAGCGTCTTGGCATCGGGTTCGGCAGCGGCCAGCAGGGCCAACTCCGCGAGCGTCGTGCCGAGCAGGGGAGAAGGTACCAGTGCCCGACCCAGCTCCTGCAAAACTATTGCGGCATCGGCCAGTTCGCCGCCCGCGCCGCCAAGCTCCTCGGGTATCACCAGGGCCGCGGCGCCAACCTGCTCACACAGCAGCCGCCATAACGTCTCGTCGTAGCCTCGTTCGGACTCCATTGCGCTGCGAACCGCCGCGGGGCTTGCGTGTTTGTTCACCAAGGCGGCGACGGTTTCCCGCAGCATCTCGCGCTCTTCGGTCATCGCCGCCGCTCCTTCTCATCGCTGCGCTCTGCATCGTCGCCGGCGGGGGTCATCGCCGCCGCTCCTTCTCATCGCTGCGCTGCCCATCGTCGCTGGCGGGGGTCATAGCGCCTCGAGCACCCGCCGCCGGTGTACTTCTGGTGTACCCCACGCCGAACGCAACGCCTGCACTCGCAGCAGCCACAGCGACAGGTCGTGTTCCTGGGTAAACCCGATAGCACCGTGGGTCTGCAACGCGCTGCGAGCCGCCAGCAGGGCCGCGTCGCCGGCGGCGACCTTGGCGGCGCTGACATCGCGGGGTTGCAGCGACAATGCCGCGCCGTGTACCAGCGGACGGGCCAGCTCGATCGCGATATGGACATCGGCAAGCTTGTGCTTGATCGCTTGGTAGGAGCCGATCACCCGGCCGAACTGGGTGCGCTGCTTGGCATAGTCGACGGTGGCGTCCAACAAGGCTTCGGCGGCACCGATCAGCTGGGCCGCGGTGGCAAGCGCCCCGAACTCATAGGCGCGCTTGACATCTGCCTGCCACGCAGCACCAGTGGCCGTCACGTCGTAACTGCGGCGGCTGGGGTCGATGGACTCGTGGCAGTCCGCCACCGCCGCTTCGCAGACACCGCTTTCGCCAGCCACCAGCACCAGGCCCGCGGTATCGGCATCGACGGCTCGGGGTGCGTGCGGCGGCAGTGCGACGGTGGCGATCAACTCACCGCAGGCCAAACCGGCGCTGCGGTCATCGTCGGCGAGCAATACGGGTGCCACCGCAATCGACTCCGCCACCGGTCCTGGCACACACCAGCGGCCCAGGCGCTCGAGCGCGACCACCAGGTCGATCGGGTGGGCGCCCAGGCCGTCGAACTTCTCCGACACGGTCAGCGCGGTGACGCCAAGGTTGGCCAACTGCTCCCACACCTTGTGGCCGGGCGCGACGTCACCGGCGGACCACGCCCGAACTGCCGCGGGCAGATCGGCGGCCGCGAGGGCCGCGTCGATGCTGGCCGCGAAGTCGCGCTGCTGTTCGTCTAGTGCAAATTCCACGGATCACTTCTTCTCTCGTGGCAGGCCCAGCAGCCGCTCCGAAATGATATTGCGCTGGATTTCATTGGTACCGGCATAAATTGGACCACCAAGGGCAAAGAGCAGACCTTCGGTCCACGGGCTGACCAACTCGGCGTCGGCGCCGCGGATGTCGAGCGCGGTCTGATGGATATCCACGTCCAGGTCGGACCAGAACACCTTGGTGACCGACGATTCGGCGCCCAACTCACCGCCGGCCGCCAGCCTGGTCACGGTGCCGAAGGTCTGCAGCCGATAGGCCTGCGCCTTGATCCAGGCATCGGCCACTCGGTTGGCGAACTCGGGGGGCGAGCCGGCGTCCTTCCACAGCTGAACCAGCTTCTGGGCAGCCGCCATGAAGCGAGCCGGACTGCGCAGCGACATGCCTCGCTCGTTGCTCGACGTGCTCATCGCCGCGCGCCAACCGTCATTGGGTGCACCGATGACGTCCTGGTCGGGCACGAACACGTCATCGAGGAAGATTTCACCAAAGCCGGTGTCGCCGCCGAGTTGGACGATCGGGCGAATGGTAATCCCTTTGGCCTTCAGGTCGAACATGAAGTACGTCAGCCCACGATGGCGCTGTGCTGACGGGTCGGAGCGGAACAGTCCGAATCCCATGTCGGCGAATGGTGCGCGCGAGCTCCAGATCTTCTGGCCGTTGAGTAGCCAGCCTCCGTCGGTCTTGGTGGCAGTGGATCGCAGTGACGCCAGATCGCTGCCTGATTCGGGCTCCGACCAGGCTTGTGCCCAGATCTGTTCGCCACTGGCCATTTTGAGCAGGATGCGGTCTAGCTGCTCGGCGGTACCGTGCGCGAACAGGGTGGGGGCCAGCATCGAGGTACCGTTGGCGCTGGCCCGGCCCGGTGCTCCGGCGCGGAAGTACTCCTCTTCGAAGATCACCCAGTGCAGCAGGGGCGCGTCGCGGCCGCCGTACTGTTTCGGCCAGGTGATCACCGACAGGCCCGCGTCGAAGAGCACTCGGTCCCAAACTCGATGCTGGGCGAAGCCTTGCGCATTGTCGTATGACTTGGTCGGCATGACCTCGGCGTTGGCCGCCAGGAACTCGCGCACTTCGCCCTGGAAAGCCAGGGTCTCTTCGTCAAGATCCAAATCCATTTAGGCCAGCTCTCGCAGTTGCGGTTTGACTACTTTGCCGCCCGCGTTGCGGGGCAACGTATCGACGAAGCGAACCGAGCGCGGTGCCTTGAAGTTCGCCAAATGTTCACGGGTGTAATCGATCACCGATTTCTCATCGAGATTGAAGCCGGGTCGGGCGACGATGAACGCCCGGCCCACTTCGCCCAGTCGGTGGTCCGGAATCCCGATCACCGCGACGTCGGCGACACCGTCGAGCCGGGCCAGTACCTGCTCGACCTCGGCGGGATAGACGTTGAACCCGCCGCAGATGTACATGTCCTTGAGCCGGTCGGTGATCCGCAGGTTGCCCGCCTCATCGAGGACTCCGATGTCTCCGGTGTGTAACCAGCCGTCGGCGTCGATCGCGGCGGCGGTGGCCCGCGGGTCGTCGAGATAGCCGAGCATGACGTTGGGGCCCCGCAGCAGCACTTCCCCGGTGTCGGGGCCAATCCGCAATTCGAAGTCCGCGAAGGGCCGCCCGCAGGTGGTGGCGACCGTCAGCGCATCGTCGTCGGCTCGGCACATGGTTCCCATGCCGTTTGCCTCGGTCAGGCCGTAAGCGGTCAGCACGATGTCGATATCGAGTTCTGACTGCATGCGTTCCACCAGCACGACGGGTACGGTGGCCGCTCCGGTCACCGCGAATCGCAGCGAACTCAGGTCGTAGTCGTCGCGCGCGGGGTGGTCGAGCAGGGTCTGATAGATGGTCGGCGGGCCGGGCAGCACGGTGATGCGGTGTCGTTCGATCGCCTGCAGGGTGCGCAGTGGATCAAACGTCAAATGCGGGAACAATGTTGCGCCGGTTTGTAGGCAGGCCAGGATGCCGGCCTTGTAGCCGAAGTTGTGGAAGAACGGGTTGATGCACAGGTAACGGTCGTCGGCGGTGATCTTTCCGTTGGCTGCCCAAGACGCCGAGGCCGATAGCGACTGCCGGTGCGCGCACAGGACGCCCTTGCTCCGCCCGGTGGTGCCGGAGGTGAAGAGAATGTCGCTCACGTCGTCGGGGCTGACCGCGGCGGCGCGGGCGGTCACCGCGCCGGTGTCGGTGCCGGTCTCGATGAACTCGTCCCAAGTGCCGTCGGGTTCTTCGATCGGTATCCGCACGATGTGCCGCAGTGCGGGCAACGCTTTGCGGTCAAGGCCTGCCACCCGGTCGCTGCCGAGGAAGTGTCCCATCGCGAACAGCACGGGCGCCTCGGTCCGGGCCAGGATGTCGGCGGCCTCGTCGGCGGTGTAGCGGGTGTTGAGCGGGACCATTGCCGCGCCGACGTGGTGGATCGCCAGGCAAGCCACCACCCAGTGCCAGGTGTTGGGCGACCAGATGCCCACCCGAGCCGCAGGCTTGACGCCCAGCTCGATCAGCGCGGCCGCCGCTCGATAAACCTCGTCATTCAGCTCGGAAACCGTGAAGCTGCGCTCCTCGGTAACCAGTGCATCGTGGTTGGGTAACCGGTGCACGAGCCGATCCAGCGCCGTGGGCACGGTGCGGGGATCGCTGGTCATCGACGCTCCTCCTCACGCGGCGACCGCCGGGGCTAACAAAGCAAGTGCTTGGTAGGTTAGCCTACAGGGCATGCAGGACGTCGAGGAGTTTCGGGCGGAGGTCCGCGGCTGGCTCGCGGCCAATCTGGTCGGGGAATTCGCAACGCTCAAGGGGCTCGGCGGGCCGGGACGTGAACACGAGGCTTTCGAGGAACGCCGGGCCTGGAACCAGCATCTGGCCGCGGCCGGGCTGACCTGCCTGGGGTGGCCGGTCGAGCATGGCGGCCGGGGGCTCTTGACCGCCCACCGCGTGGCTTTCTACGAGGAATACGCGCGCGCGGATGCGCCGGACAAGGTCAACCACTTCGGTGAAGAGCTGCTCGGGCCAACGCTGATCGCCTTCGGGACACCCGAACAACAGCAGCGCTTCCTGCCGCGCATCCTCGACGTCACCGAGCTGTGGTGCCAGGGGTATTCCGAGCCCGGCGCCGGTAGTGACCTGGCCAATGTGGCGACCACCGCCGAACTCGACGGTGATCAATGGGTAATCAACGGCCAGAAGGTATGGACGTCGCTGGCTCATCTTTCGCAGTGGTGCTTCGTGGTCGCGCGAACCGAGAAGGGCTCCAAACGCCATGCCGGGCTGTCGTATCTGCTGGTCCCGCTGGATCAGCCCGGCGTGCAGATCCGGCCGATCGTCCAGATCACCGGTACCGTGGAGTTCAATGAGGTGTTCTTCGACGACGCCCGCACCGATGCTGACTTGGTGGTCGGCGCACCGGGTGACGGCTGGCGCGTCGCGCTGGGCACGCTGACCTTCGAGCGGGGCGTCTCGACGCTGGGGCAGCAGATCGTCTATGCCCGTGAGCTTTCCGATCTGGCCGCTCTCGTGCGGCGCACCGGCGCCGCCGACGATCCGTTCATCCGGGAACGCCTGACCCGGGCGTGGACCGGACTACGGGCAATGCGTTCGTATGCCCTGGCCGCCATGGATGTTGAGCAGCCCGGCCAGGACAACGTTTCGAAGTTGCTGTGGGCCAACTGGCATCGCAGTCTCGGCGAACTGGCGATGGATGTGATCGGCAAGCCGGGCTTGACGCTGGCCGACGGCGAGTTCGATGAATGGCAGCGGCTGTTCTTGTTCACCCGCGCTGACACGATCTACGGCGGATCCAACGAGATTCAGCGCAACATCATTGCCGAGCGGGTGCTCGGCCTGCCCCGGGAGGCCAAGGGATGAGCTTGTCTGAAGCACCGAAAGAAATTGCCGGACATGGCCTTTTGGCTGACAAGGTCGTGGTGGTGACCGCGGCGGCCGGCACCGGCATCGGTTCGGCGACGGCGCGCCGTGCCCTGGCCGAAGGCGCCGACGTGGTGATTTCCGACCACCACGAGCGACGGCTCGGCGAAACCGCCGCCGAACTGTCCGCGCTGGGACTGGGCCGGGTCGAAAGCGTGCTGTGCGACGTGAGTTCCACCGCACAGGTCGACGCGCTGATCGACTCGACCACCGCCCGCATGGGCCGCCTTGACGTGTTGGTCAACAACGCCGGGTTGGGCGGGCAGACCCCGGTGGCCGATATGACCGACGACGAGTGGGATCGCGTCCTGGACGTGACGCTCACATCGGTGTTCCGGGCCACTCGAGCCGCACTTCGCTACTTCCGTGAGGCGCCGCATGGTGGAGTGATCGTCAACAATGCCAGCGTGTTGGGCTGGCGGGCACAGCACTCGCAGTCGCACTACGCCGCGGCCAAGGCCGGCGTCATGGCGTTAACTCGCTGTAGCGCAATAGAAGCCGCGGAGTATGGGGTGCGGATCAATGCGGTGTCACCTAGCATCGCCCGGCACAAGTTCCTGGACAAGACCACCTCTGCCGAGCTACTCGACCGGCTGTCCGCCGGTGAGGCGTTCGGACGCGCCGCCGAACCGTGGGAAGTGGCGGCTACCATCGCGTTTCTGGCCAGCGAGTACTCGAGCTATCTGACCGGAGAGGTGATTTCGGTCTCCAGTCAGCACCCCTGATCGGGTTGTCGCGGCCGCATCACTGGCAAATGTGTTGCCGCAGCCCGATCTTGGGCGCCGGGACGGCCGGATCGGTTACCCCGCTAGCTGTTTCAGCAGTTCTTCTAGGCTGAACACGCCCGACATATTGCTGCCCGTGTTGAACAACCCCGTGAGGTTGCCGGCAATCCCGGGGAGGCTGTCCGCGACGCCGGTATTCCCGATGCCGGAGATGATGCCGTTTACGGTGCCGCCGCTGGCCTGGTTGAACATGCCCGAGATGTCGCCGGCAAACGTTCCGGTGGCAGTGTTGAAGAAGCCCGAGACATTGCTCCCGGTATTGTTGAAGCCCGAGTTCGTGTCGCCGGTGTCGGCGGTGGAACCGATGTCGGTGTTCACGTCGCCCGAATTCCACAAACCCGTATTCGTGTGACCGGAATTGCCGGATCCAGTATTGACGTCGCCCGAATTCAGGAAGCCCGTGTTGGTGCTGCCCGCGTTGCCGAAGCCGGTGTTGCCACTGGCCGAGTTGAAGAAGCCGGTGTTGAGGACACTCGAGTTCCCGACGCCGAAGTTGCCGATGTCGGAGTTGCCGAAACCGACGTTGCCGGTGCCCGAGTTCCCGACGCCGAAGTTGCCGAAGGCGCTAGTGGACGAGAGGCCCGCATTGAAGACGCCGAAGTTTCCATTATCGGAGTTGAAGAAGCCGATATTGTTCGTACCCGAGTTGCCGATTCCGAAATTCCCGGTGCCCGAGTTCAGTCCATTGAACGTGAACTGACCGGTTGTCGAGTCGTAGTAGGCATTCCCGAAGCCGACCAGATTGTCGCCGGTAAGTCCAAAGCCCAGGTTCCCGTCACCGCTGTTGCCGGCGCCAACGTTGAGGTCGCCGCGGTTACCGATGCCGAAGTTCCCGTTGCCCCAGTTGCCCAACCCGAAGTTGATGCCCGGATTAGAGCTGGTGAGCGGGTTGCCGGTGTTTCCGAAACCGATGTTTTCGTTGCCGAGGTTGCCGCTGCCCCAGTTGCCGCTGCCCAGGTTCCCATCGCCGATGTTGTTGCTGCCGACGTTGCCGCCGCCGAAGTTGGAGCTGCCGGTGTTTCCGTTGCCGATGTTGGTGCTGCCGGTGTTTCCGCTGCCGATGTTCCCGGTGCCGCCCTTATTGCCGAGCCCTATGTTCGGCAGCGCCTGCAACAACTGCTGGAAGGGATTCAAACTTGCCGCCGCCGCCGACACGCCGGAGTGGTAGCCGGTCATCGCGGCCACGTCTGCGGCCCACATCTCTTCGTACTGTGACTCGGCTGCCATGATCGCCGGCGCATTGAACCCGAAGAAGTTCGACCGCACCAACTGCACAAACACATTCCGGTTGGCCGCCACGGCCAGCGGAGGGATCATCGCCATCCGCGCCGCCTCGAATGCGCTGGCTACCGCCTGGGCTTGGCCGGCCGCGCCGGCGGCCCGCGCCGCCGCCGCACTCAACCACCCCGCATAGGGGCTGGCCGCGGCCGTCATAGCCGCCGATGCCGCGCCTTGCCAAGCCTGTCCGGCCAGGCCGGAGGTCACAGCGGAAAACGAATCCGCCGCGGCGCCCAACTCCTCGGCGAGGCCATTCCAGTCCGCCGACGCCTGCAGCATCGGCGTAGAACCCGCACCGTTGAACATTCGCAGCGAATTGATCTCCGGGGGCAACATCGGAAAACTGACCATGGCTGACCTCCTGCCAGTGGCCTCGCCGCCCCCGATGCGGCCAGTGCCGAAATCGAATTGGAGTGTTCCGGCGCAGATGCTACGACGGTGGTCAGGCGGGGATAGTGCGTTTCGCTGATATTGAGGTCTTTAGTCACATTGGCCGAGCAAGCGCTTGGTTGATACGCTGATCGGGTGGAACGAATGACCGGTCAGGCTAACAGCCGCCGAGGAGAGTTATTGGGGCTCGCCGCGGTGATGTTCGCCGAGCGCGGTCTGCGCGCCACCACCGTCCGTGACATCGCCGACGGAGCCGGCATCCTGTCCGGCAGCCTCTATCACCATTTCGCCTCCAAAGAGGAAATGGTCGACGAGCTGTTGCGCGAGTTTCTGGACTGGCTCTTCGCTCGCTACCTCGAGATCGTCGATGGCGAACCCAACCCGCTTGAGCGGCTCAAGGGCCTGTTCCTGGCGTCGTTCGAGGCCATCGAACATCGGCACGCTCAAGTGGTCATCTACCAGGACGAGGCCCAACGGCTGTCTTCACAGCCCCGGTTTTCCTACCTGGAGGATCGCAACAAAGAGCAGCGCAAGATGTGGGTAGACGTGCTCAATCAGGGCATTGAGGAGGGCTACTTCCGGCCCGACCTCGACGTGGACCTGGTCTACCGGTTCATCCGCGACACCACCTGGGTGTCGGTGCGCTGGTACAAACCTGGCGGAGCGCTGACCGCGCAGCAGGTCGGGCAGAAGTATCTCGCCATTGTGCTGGGCGGGATCCAGAAAGAAGGAGTCTGAAAATGCCGGAGGCGTACGTCATCGACGCTGTACGTACCGCGGTGGGCAAGCGTGGCGGAGCGTTGGCGGGGGTACATCCCGTCGACCTGGGTGCCTTGGGGTGGCGGGGACTGCTGGATCGAGTTGACGTCGACCCGGCCGCGGTCGACGACGTGATCGCGGGCTGTGTCGATGCCATCGGCGGTCAGGCCGGCAATATCGCACGGTTGTCCTGGCTTGCGGCGGGATATCCCGAAGAAGTGCCAGGTGTCACCGTGGACCGCCAATGCGGCTCCAGCCAGCAGGCGATCTCCTTTGGTGCGCAAGCGATCATGTCCGGAACGGCCGACCTCATCGTTGCCGGTGGCATGCAGAACATGAGCCAGATCCCGATCTCGTCGGCAATGATCGTCGGTGAACAATTCGGCTTTAGCTCGCCGACCAACGAATCCAAGCAGTGGCTGCACCGGTACGGGGATCAGGAGATCTCTCAGTTCCGCGGTTCGGAGATGATCGCCGAGAAGTGGAATTTGTCGCGTGAAGAGATGGAGCAGTATGCGATGACCAGCCACGCGCGTGCGTTCGCGGCGATCAGGGGTGGCCGCTTCGATAACGAAATCCTTAGTGTGGAAACGGAATCCGGGCCCTTCCGGGTCGACGAAGGGCCGCGCGAGTCATCGCTGGAGAAGATGGCTGGCTTGAAGACCCTGGTCGAGGGGGGGCGGCTTACCGCCGCGATGGCCAGCCAGATCTCCGACGGTGCCAGCGCGGTGCTGCTGGCTTCCGAACAGGCGGTCAAGGATCACGGCCTGACTCCGCGCGCTCGCATCCACCACATCAGTGCGCGCGCCGCCGACCCGGTGTTCATGCTCACCGGCCCCATCCCGGCGACCCGCCATGCGCTGGAAAAGACCGGCCTGTCCATCGATGACATCGCCACGGTAGAGATCAATGAGGCATTCGCGCCGGTGGTTTTGGCGTGGCTCAAGGAAATCAAGGCCGATCCCGAGAAGGTCAACCCCAACGGCGGTGCCATCGCTCTCGGTCATCCGCTGGGTGCCACCGGGGCCAAGCTGTTCACCACCATGCTCAATGAACTCGACCGGGTCGGTGGGCGTTACGGGCTACAGACGATGTGTGAAGGCGGGGGCACCGCCAACGTCACGATCATCGAGCGGCTATAGCGGCCGGCGTTTCGGGCTGCGAAGGGTGGACCTCTGCGGCTCGCGCGGTGAGTCCTCTGGCATCGGGATTTTCGGTGTGGCGCGTCCTGCGCAATACCAGACGATTATTCATGCCTGTTGCTACTGTTTCTCTGTCCAATTGACGTGACTGCGCGATCGTCGGATGGAAGAGCGCGTGTGTCGACACGTATTGGGAGGCTCAGATGTCCTATGTCATCGCAGCGCCCGAGCTCATGCAGTCGGCGGCCGCGGACTTGGCGGGCATCGAGTCCGCGCTCAGCGCCGCTAACGTATCGGCGGCGGTTCCCACGACCCAGATACTGGCGGCAGGTGCCGATGAGGTGTCGGCGGCCATCGCAGCGTTGTTCGGTGCGCACGCCCAGGCGTATCAGGCGCTCGGCTCCCATGTGACGGCGTTTCATCAAGAGTTCGTGCAGGCGCTGAATTCGGGTGCGGCGTCATACGCGAACGCCGAGGCGGCGAGCATCGCTCCGCTCCAAGCCCTATACGACCTGGTAAATGCGCCCACCCAGGCGCTGCTGGGGCGCCCGTTGATCGGCAATGGCGCCAACGGGGCCCCGGGGACCGGCCAGAACGGCGGCGACGGTGGGCTGTTGTTCGGTAATGGTGGTGCCGGGGGGTCGGGCGCGGATGGTCAAAACGGTGGGGCCGGTGGCAATGCGGGACTGATCGGTAATGGTGGTGCCGGGGGTGCTGGTGGTAACACCGATCTGTTTGGGAATAACGGTGCCGTGGGTGGGGCTGGTGGGGCTGGGGGATGGCTGATCGGTAGCGGTGGTGCTGGTGGTACCGGGGGCATCGGGGCCTTTAACGGGGGTGCTGGCGGGGCTGGTGGGAGCGCGTGGCTGTTTGGCACCGGTGGTGTTGGTGGCACGGGTGGTATCGGCACTTTGGGTGTTGGCGGTGCCGGTGGTGCGGGCGGTGGCTCGGGCGTCTTGTCCTTCGCCGATGGTGGGGCCGGTGGTTTTGGTGGTTCGGGCGCCAATGCCGGTGGGGTCGGCGGTAGTGGTGGTGCTGCCGGGATATTCGGCACCGGTGGTGCTGGTGGCACCGGTGGTGCGGGCGGCACGAATGGCTTGGAGATTGGCCAGGTCAGCGTGGGCGGGGCCGGCGGAGACGGCGGGCGCGGCGGGTGGTTGTTGGGGATCGGCGGCAGCGGCGGGTTCGGCGGGTTTGGTCAGGGCCCCTCGGGTGGGATCGGCGGCGACGGCGGTGATGCCGGATTGTTCGGTGTTGGTGGCATAGGCGGGACTGGTGGCACCGGCTTCTCCGGTGTTGGCGGCAATGCTGGTGCCGGCGGTGATGGTGGTTTGTTGTGGGGGTCCGGTGGGGCCGGTGCGCGGGGCGGGCAAGGTGGGGCCGGTGCCGGTGGGATCGGCGGTGCTGGTGGTGGTGGCGGCCTGTTCGGCGGGGATGGCGGCGCCGGCGGGGTCGGTGGTACCGGGGCGGGTGGGCCTGGTGGTGCCGGCGGTGTTGGTGGCGATGCGGGGCTGTTCGGTGTCGGTGGGGCTGGTGACGTGGGTGGTACCGGCGTCGGGTTCCCGACCGACCCTGGTCTGTCGTTTGGTGGTCAGGGTGGCGCCGGGGGCGTGGCGGTCTGCTGATCGGTCTTGGCGGCAATGGTGGTACGGGAGGGTTTAGTGGCCCGTTGTCTGCGGGTGCTGGCGGCGGCGACGGTGGTGCTGGTGGTGGGGTTGGGTTGATCGGTTTCGGCGGGGCCGGTGGGTTCGGTGGCGCTAGTGGGTTCGGCACGGGTGGGGCCGGTGGTGTTGGTGGGGCCGGTGGCGCGTTGTTCGGTGTTGGTGGTGTTGGCGGTAATGGTGCGTGGGGTGCCGGCGGTATTGGCGGCGATGGTGGTGTTGGCGGTGCTGGTAGTGCCCTCGGGTTTGGTCTTGGTGGTGCCGGTGGTGCCGGTGGTGCCGGCGGTGCCAGTGGTCTCGGTGATGGTGGTGCCGGTGGGACTGGTGGTGCCGGTGGGCTGCTGGGCGGTAATGGTGGGGGCGGTGGGGCCGGCGGGGCTGGCGCTGTCGGCTTTTTGGACAACACCGCCGACGGCGCTGGTGGTGCCGGTGGGGCTGGCGGTAGTGGGGGCTTGCTGTTCGGTGATGGTGGTGGCGGTGGCGCCGGTGGTGCTGGCGGGATTTCGACGTCCAGCAGCGTTAACAACGGTGGTGCCGGTGGTGCCGGTGGTAACGCGGGTGGCCTGTTCGGCAGCGGTGGTGCCGGCGGTATCGGTGGTGCCGTCGGTACCGGGGGCACGGTCGCGGGTGCCGGCGGCGACGGCGGCGGGGCCGGATGGGTGGGCAACGCCGGCAACGGTGGTGCCGGCGGGGACGGTTGGACCAACGGCGACGGCGGCGACGGCGGCGACGTGGGGTTGTTCGGCGCTGGCGGTAACGGCGGCAACGGCGGAACCGGCGTGACAGCCGGCACCGGTGGCACCGGCGGTCTACTCGGCCCGGACGGGATTAACGGGACGTAGCCCGCTGGCGTCCGGGTGTGGACCACCCGACCGACGGCCCGCCGCGGTGTCCTATCGCGCCGGTTGCGTCCGGCGCGATGGGCGCCTTAGCTGTCGTAGTCGACTGCCACGAACGGTGTGGTCGGGTGCGACTGACACGTCAAGATGTAACCCGCGTCGAGTTCGGCCTGACCAAGCGCGAAGTTGTGGTCCATCTCCACGTTGCCTTCGATGAGTTTGGCTCGGCAGGTGCCGCACGCTCCGCCCATGCAGGCGTAGGGTGCATCGCTGCGCCGCTGTAGCGCGCCCTCCAGGATCGAGTCTCCGGGGGTCAGATCGAAGGTGTCCTGCCGCCCGGACAGGGTGAAGGTCACGGTTGCGCCCTCGTACCCGTGATCGGTCGCCGGTGCTGTGTTGTAACCGAAGAACAGCTCCAGGTGAATGTGCTCCGTGTCGACCCCGTGCTCGATCAACGAGTCACGCACCGTGGTGGTCATTTCCATTGGTCCGCAGATGAACCACTCATCCACCGTTTCTGGGGACAGGTTGCTCGTCAGCCACCTGTTGAGCTTCTCCGTGTCGATGCGTCCGCGTAGCTCTGGGGTGTGCAGCGGCTCGTTGGACATCACGTGCAGGATCTCCAGCCGGTCGGCATAGCGTGACTCGAGACGGTCCAGCTCGGCCCGGAACATCGTGGATTCCTTGGTGCGATTCCCGTAGATCAGGGTGAACCGGCTTTCGGCTTCGATCTCGAGCGTGGTCGCAAGGATCGACAACACCGGTGTGATCCCGCTGCCGGCCACCAGTCCGACGTAGTGCTTGCGCTCCAACGGATTCAATGGCGTGCCGAACTGGCCGGTCGGCGTCATCAGCTCCAGCACATCGCCGGCCTTGAGGTCGTTGGCCACAAAAGTCGAAAACGCGCCGCCCGGAATGTGTTTGACGGCGATCCTCAGCTGGGCCCGAGTGGCCGGAGCACAGATCGAGTAGTTGCGACGGACGCCCTGCCCGCCAAGATCGGTGCGGACCGTCACGTGTTGGCCCGGCTCGAAGCGGAAGGCGTCCTGCAGGTCTTCGGGCACCGCAAACGTCACCAGCGTGCTGTCGGTGGTGATGGGGTCCACCGATGCGACCGGGATGCGGTGCAGCACCGCGTGCGGCGAACTCGACCTGGCCGGCATCCGCACCGGCAACAGCTTGGCGAGCCTGCCGTTGAGTTCCTTCCACTCCCGGTACTCGTCCGGATTCAATTGCTGGCCAAAGACCGTGGAGATCGCGGCGTTGCGTTCCAGGTAAGCCTCTTCGTTGCGCTTCCAGGTGCGCACGTACCGGTAGAACGGCACCGACGGGTGCAGATGGTGTACCAGGTGGTAGTTCTGCGACAGCAGCACCGGCGTGAACAGCCATTCCGCACCGACGCGGTTGCGGGTCGCGCGATAGCGGTTGGTGCGCTGGGTGTCCTCCAGCCCGTGATGAGGCAGCCAGTCGAACCACCATGCCAGCACCGTGAGTCCGATGCGCTGCGGGATCAAGAAGACCACCGCCAACGTCCAGAAATTGCCGGTGACGATCGCAATGGTCAAGCCGGTGATGCTCAACGCAAACATGAACAGCGTCTCGGCAAACTCGACGACCGGTCGGCTACGAGCACGCGGGATGTAGTACTTGAGGTAGTAGTACTCCACCAGCGACCAGCGCAACGGCAGCAGCCACGGCGAACCATGAGAGGCGAAGGTGTCGGGGTCTTCGACGTCGTCATTGGAGTGGCGGTGATGCTGGATGTGGATGTATCCGAAGGCCGGGAAGGCGACCACCGGACCGACGAAGAGAAAAGCCAGCCGCCCGAACAACCCGTTCACCCAGCGCACCGAGCTGACCGAGTAATGCGAGGCGTCGTGCACGACGGTGAACATCACAAAGGTCACCGCGGCGTTGACCGGAATCGTCACCCAGGATGGGACCCAACCGTCGATGTAGCCGACCGTCGTCAGGACAAAGGACCCGAGTGCGGCCAGGAAGATCCCAAGGGTGGGAAGGGCCAGCTTGGGCACCGTCTCGCCAGGATCGGGCAGAGCGTGATGCGCAGACGAATCCGGTGCCGCTCGGTTCACGGCGTCGATGGTCGACATAGCTGAAGAAGCGTAGTCGACACGCGTCAACTACTCCACCAGCGCTGCGGCGGCCCGTAGATGTTCGATGGCGTCGTGCACGATCGACTCGACCAATTGCGCACACGACGGCAGGTCATCGAGTATTCCGGCGACCTGACCCGATGCCAGTACCCCCGCCTCGGGGTTGCCGTCGACCAGACCGGTCTTCAACAACATCGGGGTATTGGCCGCCATCAGCACCTGTGACCAGGTCAGTTCTTTGCCGTGTCGCATGGCGAGGCCGTCTTTGATCATCGACGCCCAGCTCATCTGCGACATCTGTTTGAACTTCGCGGCGTTGCGGATCGCGGCGGTAAAGCCCCGCGCTCGCGATCCGCCTTCCAATTTCTCGACCAGTCCGGTGCGCAGCACCCGGTGTGGCATCCCGTCGACCCGGGTGGTGACGACGGTGCCATCCAGCGCGGCCTGAAGATAGCGTCGCTTCACCGCGTCGGGCACGGTGGAGTCCGAGGTGAGCAGGAAACGGGTGCCCATTGCCACGCCTGCCGCGCCATAGGAAAGCGCGGCGGCCAGCCCGCGTCCATCGAAGAAACCGCCTGCCGCGATCACCGGGATGCCGGTGCCCTTGACGGCGTCCAGCACTGAGGGCAACAGCAGTGTCGTCGCGACCGGTCCGGTGTGTCCGCCGCCCTCACCGCCTTGGACGATCATGGCGTCCGCGCCCCAGCCCGCAACCTTGCGGGCGTGCTTGGCCGCGCCGATCGATGGGATGACGACGGCTCCGGCTTCCTTGAGCCGCGCGATCAGCTCGGGCTTGGGGGCCAGGGCAAAGGATGCGACTTTGACACCCTCGCGGATCACCAACTCGACCCGGTCCGACGCATCGGCGGCGTCGGCGCGGATGTTCACGCCGAAAGGCTTGTCGGTGGTGGCTTTGACTTTGCCTATGGCAGTGGCCAATTCGTCCAAGGTCATGGTGGCCGAAGCCAGGATTCCCAGGCCCCCCGCGTTCGCTGTGGCCGAGACCAGCCGCGCACCGGCCACCCAACCCATCCCGGTCTGCACCACCGGGTGCTCGACGCCGACCAGATCGGTCAGCGGCGTGCGCAATCTCATGAACGAATCTCTCTATCGCGCAGCGCTTTCGGATCGATGACTTCGCGGATCAGCTGCAGTTCCCCGTCGGTGGGAGTCCTGGTTTGTTCGGCGTCCTCGAGGCCGTGTACCTCGAATGAGGTGGCTTCCCGAACGTCGTCGGGGGACACTCCGGGATGCAAACTCAGGGCCCGCATCGTTTGCTCGGGTCCGCCGAAGTCGAACACTCCCAGGTTGGACACCACCCGGTAGACGTTGACGAACCGAAACGCGGGGTTGTCGGGATCGACCTTGTCGTAGCCGATTCCGGAGACGATGTCGACGGCCTCGCAGAACACTCGTTTGGAATGGCTGCCGACCCAGTAGCTGGTTGCGTGGTTGATGGTATTGCCGGGCGATCCCCGGACGCCGAACATCTGCCGGGTCGGATGCTGCAGCGGGCCGAACGCCGAGATGTTCTGATTGCCGTAACGGTCAACCTGATTGGCGCCCATGACAACATGCCGGCGTCCCCAGGCCAGTGTCTCGAAGACCCGGCCAAAGGGCATCCAGCCCTCGACCGGTCCGGTCTTGCCCAAAGGTGGCGTGTCGGCCAGCAACTGGGCTTCCCCGTCGGTCAGCAGGATGTCGGGTGAGAAGGTGAGTCGGGCCAACCTCGCTCCGACCGACGCCATGTTCGTCATCGGGCTGACCATGATTTCACCGGCGTTGCGGAACAATTCGGCGCAGGCGACGGCGCATACCTCGGCCCGGGTACTCACGATGACGCTCCAAACTCGCGCACCGCTGCCTGATAGTCGGCCTCGGTGCCGGACAAATATGTGGCCACGAACTGTTGCCACCCCTGGTCGGTCGACGCCGCTTCGGCGTAGTGGCGCTGGAATTTCTCGTCCCGGCCATAGTCGGGCGCGGCGGTGGTGAAGTGGGCGCCGCCGGGGGCCTCCACCACCGCGTCGACCATCATCCGGTTCACCAGCATCGCTTGGGGCGGTACGGATTTGACTAGTTCCTCGGTGGTGACAATGCGCTCCACCGAGAGGAAGCGCTGCTCGGCGGCCATCAGGAAAAGGTCGTCGAAGTACGGGTCGATCCCGGTGTAGGCGGCATTGCCACGGCAGTCGCCGAGATTGAGGTGCGCAAAGGCCGCGTCCAAGCGCAGCGCCGGCATGGCGATCAGGGTCTCGTGGCCGCCTTCCGGGGCCGGGTAGGGACTGGTGACCGTGGCCAGCTCGCCGTCCCAGAAGTCCGGAACCGAACTGCCCAGCCCGGCGCGGATCGGCAGGAACGGCAGGCGTTGTGCGGCCGCTTGTAGCCCGCAGCGCAGCATGCCCTCGTCCATTTCGCGGGCCTCGATGGCACCACTGGTGCGGGCCTTGGCGAACCACGGGTCGTAGAAGGGGGGTGAGTCCAATGAGACGAACCCGTAATAGACCCGCTTGACCTTGCCGGCCGAACACAGCAGTCCGACGTCGGGGCCGCCGTAGCTGACCACCGTCAGGTCGGTGACGTCAGAGCGCAGGATGGCCCGCACGAAGGCCATGGGCTTGCGCCGTGAACCCCAGCCGGCGATGCCGATGGTCATTCCACTGCGCAAATGCCCGACTGCGTCATCGAGGGTGGTTGTCTTGTTGCTCATGACTTTTTCACGAACGCGTCGCGGTGCTCGTCGGCGACTCCGGCGAGGTTGAGCTCGAACGTAAATCCTTGCTCCATGCGGTAGCTGGAGTTAACCCGTTGCACATCAATCAAGTTCAGCGCCTCCTTGGCGGCACGGATAACGCGGGTGTCCTTGGCGGCGATGTCACGGGCCACGCGTAAAGCGGATTCGTCGAGTTCGGCGCGGGGCACCACCTCGTGCACCGAGCCAAAGTGGTGCAAGGTGGCGGCATCCACGGTGGCGGCGGTGAAGAACAGCCGCCGCATCAAATGTTGTGGAACCAACCTGGAGAGGTGGGTTGCGGCGCCGAGCGCGCCCCGCTCCACCTCCGGCAAACCGAAGGTGGCGTCCTCGGAGGCGACGATGACATCGGAGTTGCCGACCAATCCGATGCCCCCGCCAACGCAGAACCCATTGACCGCGGCGATCACCGGCACCGCGCATTCGTATACCGCGCGGAAGGCCGCAAAGCAGCCACGGTTCGCGTCGATCAGCGCCGTGAAGCCTTCGGTGCGCTGCATTTCCTTGATGTCTACGCCGGCGTTGAAGCCGCGGCCCTCGGCCCGCAGGATCACCGCTCGGGTTTCCAGGTCGGCTCCGGCGGCCGTCAGGGCGTCGGCGAGTTCGAACCAACCGCGCGATGGGATGGCGTTGACCGGCGGATAGTCGACGGTGATCGCAACGATCCCCGGTTCAGCGGTGGTGGACGTGATTGTCACTGGGGACTTCCTTATGGGGTGGGCTACCTAAGCAAGCACTTGCTTGGGACGCTAGCACAGCGACACGCTTCGCAGCGGCCAAGGCCATCGACAGGGGGCCAAGCGGGTGCTCGTGTTTCTCATGGGTGAGACGTTGTGGGGTGTGGTTGGGGGGTGGTGGTGCAGTCGGTGGTGGGTGGGCTGCGACGGGGGGTGCGGTGGTGCGCCGGTGGGTGTTTTTCGTGTTGTGGTGATCTTGGTGATTCGTGGATAGGTCGTTGACCTGCGTCGATATCGTCGGCCGATCGGTGTTGGGTGTGGTGGGCTGAAGGGGCGGTGGGTGTGGTGTCGTTGGTCAGGGTGGCCCCGCAGGTGGTGGCCGACGGGGTGGGGAATTTAGCGCGTATCGGGTCCTCGATCGGGGTGGCCAACGCGGCCGCGGCGGCGGCGACCACCACGATGGTGCCCGCCGGTGGTGATGAGGTGTCGGTGGCGGTGGTGGGGTTGTTCCGCGGTCTGGGGCAGGACTACCAGCTCTTCGGCGCCCAGTTGGAGCAGTTCCATCAGCGTTTCGTGCAGATCCTGGATGCGGCCAGGACCGCCTATCTGGAGACCGAGACCGCCGCGGCGGCGGCGGTGGCCGATGGGCAGTTTCAGGTGTTGGCGGAGCCGGTGCAAACGCTGGGGCAGGCCTGGCTGGCCAGTCCGGCGGGTGAGCTGCTCGATCCGTTGGTCAATGCGCCGTTTGAGTCGTTGACCGGCCGGGAGTTGATCGGCAACGGGGCGGCGGGGGTCGCGGGTGTCGATGGTGGTGCCGGGCAGGCCGGGGGGTGGTTGTTCGGTGATGGCGGCCCGGGGGCGGCGGCCACGGCCACCAGTGCGGCCGGCCGTGGTGGGGATGCGGGGTTGATCGGTGCTGGTGGTGCCGGTGGGGCCGGGTGGGCTAACTCGGGTGTGGCCATGATGGCCGGCGGGGCCGGTGGTGATGGGGGTTTGGTGTTCGGTGATGGCGGGCCGGGTAGTCCCGGGGCGGCTTCGTTTGACCCCACCGTGGCCGGTGGCGCGGGTGGTCCGGGTGGGGATGCCCGCGGGATCGGTGACGGTGGCCGTGGCGGCGATGGTGGCCCCGGGGCCACCGGAGCGCCCGGCGGGCGGGGCAGCGATGGCGGGCCCGGCGGCAAGGGCGGCAATGCCGGGGACTACGGCAACGGCGGTACCGGCGGCCCCGGCTCGCCCGGCCAATCTTGGGGTGACCCTGGGTCGCAGGGTGGCCTTGGCGGCCGGGGCGGTGCGGGCGGAATCGGCGGCGACGGTGGACAACTCCGCGGCAGCGGCGGCGACGGCGGACTCGGCGGCGAGGGTGGCCACGGCGGCGCCGGTGGCGACGGCAAAGACGCGGTGGAGTCGCCGCAGTTCGGAAAGGCGGGCGGTCCCGGTGGGGACGGGGGGCGCGGCGGCCTCGGCGGATTCGGCGGCGACGGCGGCGCTGGCGGTCATGCCCTCGCGCCGAGATATCACGACGGCGCCCCCGGTGCTGGCGGCGTGGGTGGCGACGGCGGCGCCGGGGGCAATGGCGGGCGCGGTGGCGACGGAGCTAACGGCGTTAACGCCGCCACTTTGGCGAGCGTGATTGGCGGAAACGGTGGCGACGGGGGCAACGGCGGCTATGGCAACCTGGGCGGTTACGGCGGCCTAGGCGGTGACGGGTCCACCAGAGCCGGTCAGGGCGTCGCTGGAATCGACGGCGACGGCGGCGACGGCGGAAACGGTGGCAACGGCTCCACCACCGACCATGGAGTTATCCCACAAGGTTGGGGCGGTAACGGTGGCAATGGTGGTCGCGGTTTCAACGGTGGTGACGGCGGTGACGGTGGCAACGGCGGGAGCGGCCCAACAACACTTCGGCTTTTCGGCAGAGTGGGCGGTGACGGCGGTGACGGTGGTCGCGGCGGCGACGCCTACGGCGGCAACGCCGGGTGGGGTGGCGACGGCGGCAACGGGGGCCGAGGCGCATACGGATCCGGTCTCATCCCACCGGCGCGGGGTGGCGATGGCGGTAACGGCGGCGACGGCGGTGACCTCTACATCAATGGCGTGATGTACCAACACGGCGGGGCCGGATTCGACGGTCTGCCCGGCGAGCCACCCGACATCCCGCCGATCGGTGGTTTGGGCGGCAAAGGCGGCAGCGGCGGGCTTGGCCCCCACGCGCCGTAGGGCTCGGCGGTGGTGGACCTGACCGCCACTCGAGCCTTCCCGCACGGGGTTGGGTACCTAAGCAAGCACTTGCTTGGTACGCTTGCGCAGTGACCCGCGCCGAAGCAGCCCAAGCCATCAACCTCGGACTGGTCGGCCGGGTAGTTCTGGTAACCGGCGGCGTGCGCGGCGTAGGCGCCGGTATCAGCTCGGTCTTTGCGGAGCAGGGCGCGACGGTGATCACCTGTGCGCGCCGGGCTGTCGAGAACTCGCCTCATGAGTTTCACTGTTGCGATATCCGCGACGAAGACTCGGTCAAGCGGCTGATGGGGTCCATCGCCGAACGGCACGGACGGCTCGATGTGCTGGTCAACAACGCGGGAGGGTCGCCCTACGCGTTGGCGGCCGAGGCCACCCCCAGGTTCCACAGCAAAATAGTTGAACTCAATCTACTTGCGCCGCTACTGGTTTCGCAGCATGCCTATGGGCTGATGCAAGAACAGCCAACTGGCGGGTCGATCGTCAACGTCTGCAGCGTCAGCGGGCGTCGTCCGACGCCGGGCACGGCCGCCTACGGCGCGGCCAAGGCCGGCTTTGAGAGCCTCACCAGCACGCTGGCGGTCGAATGGGCGCCCAAGATCCGGGTGAACGCGCTGGTGGTCGGCATGGTGGCGACCGAGCAGTCGGAATTGTTCTACGGCGACGCCGAATCGATCGCCCGGGTGGCCGCCACCGTCCCGTTGGGGCGGCTGGCGCAACCGGCGGACATCGGCTGGGCCGCAGCGTTTGTGGCTTCCGATCTGGCTTCCTATATTAGTGGCGCCACGCTCGAGGTGCACGGCGGCGGCGAGCCGCCGCCGTATCTGGCTGCATCCAGCGCCAACAAATAACGGGAAGAGGAGCAACGAGTATGGGCCTGCTCGACGGACGGGTCGTCATCGTCACCGGAGCGGGTGGCGGGATTGGGCGCGCGCACGCGCTCGCTTTCGCGGCCGAAGGTGCGCGTGTGGTGGTCAACGACATCGGGGTGGGCCTGGACGGTTCGCCCGCCGGTGGCGGCAGCGCGGCTCACGGTGTGGTCGACGAGATCACCGCGGCCGGTGGCGAAGCCGTCGCGAATGGATCCGACGTATCGAACTGGCAGCAGGCGGCCGACCTGATTTCGACCGCCGTCGATACGTTCGGTGGCCTGGACGTTCTGGTCAACAACGCCGGCATCGTGCGCGACAGGATGATGGCCAACACCAGCGAGGAAGAATTCGACGCCGTCATCGCCGTGCACCTCAAGGGCCACTTTGCCACCATGCGACATGCGGCGTCGTATTGGCGCGGGCTTTCCAAGGCGGGCAAGGCCGTTGACGCACGGATCATCAACACCAGTTCCGGTGCGGGACTGCAAGGCAGTGTCGGGCAGGCCAACTACAGCGCCGCCAAGGCCGGTATCGCGGCGTTGACGCTCGTCGGCGCGGCCGAGATGGGGCGCTACGGGGTCACCGTCAACGCGATCGCGCCCGCGGCCCGCACCCGCATGACCGAAACGGTCTTTGCGGAGATGATGGCCAAACCCGACGAGGGTTTTGACGCGATGGCTCCGGAGAACGTCTCCCCGCTGGTGGTATGGCTGGCCAGCGCCGAAGCCGGTGCCGTGACGGGGAAGGTCTTCGAGGTCGAGGGCGGCGTGATCCGGGTAGCCGAAGGCTGGGCGCACGGACCCGAGGTCGACAAAGGTGCCAAGTGGGATCCCGCCGAGCTGCGCCTTGTGGTGGCCGACCTGCTGGCCAAGTCAAGGCCATCGGTTCCGGTGTACGGCGCCTAGTCATCGCCGGCCACACCGATTCAAGCGTCGGGCGTTCTTCTCGGGCTAGGGCTCGCAGACGACGATCGGAATCGTCCGGTCGGTCCAGGACTGGTAGTCCTCATAGGAGGGATACATGTCCACCAACTTCGGCCAGTACCGGGCGCGCTCCTCGTCGGTGGCGTCTCGCGCGGTCAGGTCGAGCACTTCCTTTTTGATCTGCACCCCCACCTTGGGGTTGGCCTTGAGGTTGAGGTACCACATCGGGTTTTTTGCCGAACCACCTTTGGACGCAGCGACAATCACCCGATCGCCGTCGCGGTGAAAATACAGCGGGCTAACCCGCGGCTCGCCGGTCTTGCGGCCGGTAGTGGTCAGTAGCGCGACGGGAATCTTCTGGAAGGTGCCGCCCAGGCCCTCACCGCCGTTGCGGCGGTACATGAAGGTGTTGATGCGCGACATCCACTTGATGAAGAAGTCGGTGTAGGGCGAATTCAGAAACCGCGGAGGTGATTTCGGCATGACAACATCCTAAGGTCGCTGGTGGCTGACGGCGCGGGTCATTCGGCGGCCGGTGCCCTCACGCTATCGCTGAATGAATGGGCGGAAACGGACGTTGATGTGCTGGATCTCGGCCTTGCCGCTCGGACTCTCAGCGGGAATGACGAAGGTTTCGTTTACCCGTGAGGCGATACGGCGGCTCCCGAAAGCGGCCTTGGTCAACACGTCGTACTCCGCATGCACCCGATCGCCGACGATGCGGTAGTCCGGCGGCGTCGTATCGGCGATCACCCGGTACTGCGGTCCACGATTGAGGCTGCGCCGCAGGTGATTGCCGGAGAACCCGTTTCGAATGCCTTGTTCGATCCGGGTGCAGCCGGCCGCGAACGGCACCACCGCGGCGTCATGGGTGACCAGCGCGTCGATGTAGGCCTGCGCGGCCTCGATGCGACGATCGTCGGAGACACGCACCGAACGGCTAGATTCGCTCGAGAATGGTGCCGGTGGACAGGGCTCCGCCCGCGCACATGGTGATCAGCGCGGTGCTCTGGTCGGCGCGTTCCAGCTCGTGCAGTGCGGTGGTGATCAACCGGCTGCCGGTGCATCCCACCGGGTGGCCCAGGGCGATCGCGCCGCCGTTGACGTTGACCTTGGCCATCTCGGGTTCGTGAACCCGCGCCCAGGACAGCACCACCGATGCGAAAGCCTCGTTGATCTCCACGATGTCGATGTCGCCCATCTTCATCCCGGCCTTCTCGAGCACCTTTGCCGTCGACTGCACCGGCCCGTCCAGGTGGTAGTACGGCTCGGCGCCCACGAGCGCCTGACTGACGATGCGGGCGCGTGGGCGCAAACCGAGTGCCCTGGCCTTTTCCTCGTCCATCCACAACACGGCGGCCGCGCCGTCAGAAATCTGCGATGACGTGCCCGCGGTGTGAATGCCGCCCTCCATTACCGGCTTGAGCTCATTCAAGCCCGCCATGGTGGTGTCGCGCAGACCCTGGTCCCGAGAGACCATGTGCAGCTCGCTGGTGGGCTGCTTCTGCTCATCGAGCACTGGGGCCTCGATCGGTGAGATTTCGCGATCAAAGCGGTGTTCGTCCCAGGCGCGCTTGGCGCGCAACTGGGATTCGAGTCCGAACGCGTCGATGTCTTCGCGGGTGATCCCGCGGCGCTTGGCGATGCGCTCGGCGGCCTCGAACTGGTTCGGCATGTCGATGTCCCAGGACTTGGCCCGGATTGCGGAGCGGTCCGGCCCGGCGTTGGCGCCCAGGCCCACCCGGCTCATCGCCTCGATCCCGCAGGCAATGCCGATGTCGATGGCCCCGATCGCGATCAGGCCGGCGATCAAATGGTTGGCTTGCTGGCCGCTGCCGCACTGGCAGTCGACAGTGGTGGCGCCGACATGATCGGGAAGGCCGGCGGTCAGCCACGCCACTCGGCTGATGTTGTTGGACTGCTCCCCGAACTGCGTCACGCAACCGCCGATGACCTGTTCGACATCTCCGGGTTGTAGACCCGACGAGAGCCCGGCCTTGTGCACCAATGCCTTCTGAACCGCCCCCAACAACTCGGTGGCGTGCAGGCCTGACAGCCATCCGTTGCGCTTGCCGATTGGACTGCGCGTCGCCTCTACGATTACCGGGTTACCCATGTGGTCAGGCTAGAACACGTTTCATTACTCTGACAAGCGACGATGGTTCGCTGCCTTTTGTCAGCGGTGAAGCCATGTTTTACTGGCAATAGAGCATCACTAGGACAACTAGTGTCCTGGGATCGCCAGACACGCCCCGCAAGAGGGATTCGTCACTAAGGAGAACTAGCGTGCCTTGCCCCAACCTTCCGCCTGGGTTCGACTTCACCGACCCCGACATTTACGCCGAGCGGTTGCCTGTCGAAGAGTTTGCCGAGCTGCGATCCTCTGAGCCCATCTGGTGGGACGACCAACTTCCTGGCCAGGGCGGCGGTTTTCACGACGGCGGCTTCTGGGCGATTACCAAGCTCAAGGACGTCAAGGAAGTGTCTCGGCGCAGCGACGTGTTCTCGAGCTACGAAAACGGGGTGATCCCCAGGTTCAAGAACGACATCGCGCGTGAGGACATCGACGTCCAGCGCTTCGTCTTGCTGAACATGGATGCGCCGCACCACACCCGGCTGCGCAAGATCATCTCGCGTGGTTTCACCCCCCGGGCGATCGGACGTCTGCACGACGAGCTCAACGACCGCGCCCAGAACATCGCGAAGGCGGCGGCGGCCGCGGGGTCGGGCGACTTTGTCGAGCAGGTGTCGTGTGAGCTGCCCCTGCAGGCGATCGCGGGTTTGCTCGGCATTCCACAGGAAGATCGCGGTAAGCTGTTCGACTGGTCCAACGAAATGACTGGCACCGAGGACCCCGAGTTCGCGCATATCGACGCGAAGGCCTCCTCGGTGGAGTTGATCGGCTACGCGATGAAGATGGCCGAAGAAAAGGCCAAGAACCCCGGCGACGACATCGTGACTCAGCTGATCCAGGCCGACATCGACGGTGAAAAGCTTTCCGACGATGAGTTCGGGTTCTTCGTGGTGATGCTGGCCGTTGCCGGCAACGAGACCACCCGCAACTCGATTACCCAGGGGATGATGGCGTTCGCCGACAACCCCGAGCAGTGGGAGCTCTACAAGCGGGAGCGTCCGGAGACCGCGGCCGACGAGATCGTGCGATGGGCGACTCCGGTGACCTCGTTCCAGCGCACCGCGCTGGAGGACTACGAGCTCAGCGGCGTGCAGATCAAGAAGGGCCAGCGGGTGCTGATGTTCTACCGTTCGGCCAACTTCGATGAAGAGGTGTTCGAAGACCCGTTCAGCTTCAACATCCTGCGCAACCCGAACCCACACGTCGGATTCGGCGGTACGGGTGCGCACTACTGCATCGGCGCTAACTTGGCTCGGATGACCATCAACCTGATCTTCAACGCCGTCGCCGATCACATGCCGGACCTGAAGCCGATTGCGGCGCCGGAGCGGCTACGATCGGGCTGGCTCAACGGAATCAAGCATTGGCAGGTTGACTACACCGGCAAGTGCCCGGTTTCACATTGACGGAGTTGATACCAACGATGGACTTCGAGCCCACCGCAGAACAACAAGCCGTGGCCGACGTCGTTACGTCGGTCCTGGCGCGTGACCTGACCTGGACTGCGCTGGTCGACGGGGGTGTGACGGCGCTTGCCGTGCCCGAACGCCTCGGTGGCGATGGGGTAGGCCTGCTGGAGGTCTCCACGGTGCTCGCCGAGGTGGGACGCCACGGCGCCGTCACGCCCGCGCTGGCAACCCTGGGCCTGGGCGTGGTGCCGCTGCTCGCCCTGGCTTCCGAGGCTCAGCAGGATCGGATCCTGGCCGGTGTCGCCAAGGGCGCGGTGTTGAGCGCCGCGCTCAACGAGCCCGGGGTCGCGTTACCCGACCGGCCCGCGACCAGGTTCGCCAATGGGCGGTTGTCCGGGACCAAACTCGGCGTCGCCTACGCCGGGCAGGCCGACTGGCTGATCGTGACCGCTGACGGTGCGGTCGTGGTGGTATCACCGAAAGCCGATGGGGTGCAGCTGGTCCAGACGCCGACATCGAACGGATCCGTCGAATACACGGTGTCGTTTCATGACGTGGTGGTATCCGAATCCGACGTCCTGGCCGGCGCCACCACGCCCAGGGTCAATCAGTTGGCGTTGGCGATGCTGGGCGCCTACGCCGACGGGCTGGTGGCGGGAGCGCTGCGCCTGACCGCTGACTATGTGGCCAACCGCAAGCAGTTCGGCAAGCCGTTATCGACATTCCAGACGGTTGCCGCGCAGCTTGCTGAGGTATACATCGCTTCGCGCACCATCGATTTGGCGGCGAAATCGGTGATCTGGCGACTGGCCGCAGGGCGGGAAAACGATCCGCAGACCGGCGATGACCTCGATGTCCTCGGGTACTGGGTGACCTCGCAGGCGCCGCCGGTCATGCAGATCTGCCACCACTTGCATGGCGGGATGGGGATGGACGTCACCTATCCTATGCACCGGTACTACTCCACGATCAAAGACCTGTCCCGGCTCCTGGGCGGGCCCGCTCATCGTCTAGACCTGGTGGGAGCGCAATGTTCATCGACCTGACCCCCGAACAGCGTCAGCTGCAAGCCGAACTACGACAATACTTTTCCAACCTGATCTCCTCCGATGAGATGAAGGCGATGGAGAAGGACCGGCACAACGCGGCATACCGCGCGGTGATCCGCCGAATGGGCAAAGACGGCAAGCTCGGAGTCGGGTGGCCAAAAGAATTTGGTGGCCTTGGGTTTGGTCCCATCGAGCAACAGATCTTCGTCAACGAAGCCCATCGGGCCGACGTGCCGCTGCCCGCGGTGACGCTGCAGACGGTGGGACCCACCCTGCAGGCATACGGCAGCGACGCGCAGAAAAAGAAATTCCTGCCGGCCATCCTGGCGGGTGAGGTGCACTTCGCGATCGGCTACACCGAGCCGGAAGCCGGCACCGACCTGGCATCCCTGCGAACCACGGCGGTACGTCAGGGTGACGAGTACATCGTCAACGGCCAGAAGATCTTCACCACCGGCGCCCACGATGCCGACTACATCTGGCTCGCCTGCCGCACCGATCCGGAAGCGGTTAAACACAAAGGCATCTCGATTCTGATCGTCGACACCAAGGATCCCGGCTACTCGTGGACGCCGATCATCCTGTCCGACGGCGCGCACCACACCAACGCCACGTACTACAACGACGTGCGCGTGCCGGCAGACATGTTGGTCGGTGAACCCAACGGCGGCTGGCGCCTGATCACCACGCAACTCAACAACGAGCGGGTGATGCTGGGCCCGGCCGGCCGATTCGCCAGCATCTATGACAGGGTGCGGGCATGGGCGGCCAAACCGGGTGGGGACGGTGTCACGCCGATCGACCACGACGACGTCAGGCGGGCTCTCGGTGAGATCCACGCGACCTGGCGGATCAACGAGTTGCTCAATTGGCAGGTGGCCGCCGCGGGTGAGAACATCAACGTCGCTGATGCTGCGGCAACGAAAGTTTTTGGCACCGAGCGTGTTCAGCGAGTTGGCCGGCTCGCCGAAGAAATCGTCGGCAAGTACGGCAACCCTGCCGAGTCTGATACGGCCGAGCTGCTCGAGTGGCTGGACGCGCAGACCAAACGCAATCTGGTCATCACCTTCGGCGGAGGGGTTAACGAAGTCATGCGGGAGATGATCGCGGCCGCCGGCCTCAAAGTGCCCCGGGTGCCGCGATGAGCGACATTCGCGAGATCGTCGCGCAGGTCAAGGCGGCGGGGCCCAGTAAACCGCGGGCGGGCCGGGATCCGGTGAACCAGCCGATGATCAACAACTGGGTCGAGGCCATCGGCGACCAAAACCCCATATATGCCGATGATGCCGCTGCCCGCGCGGTCGGGCACCCGGGAATTGTGGCGCCGCCGGCGATGATCCAGGTGTGGACGATGATGGGACTCAGCGGAGTTCGCGCCGACGATGATCCATTGCCGCCGATCATCAAGCTGTTCGACGACGCCGGCTATATCGGGGTGGTCGCCACCAATTGTGAGCAGACCTACCACCGCTATCTGCAACCTGGCGAGTTGGTCAGCATCAGCGCCGAATTGGGTGACGTAGTCGGTCCCAAACAGACCGCGCTGGGTGAGGGCTGGTTCATCAACCAGCACATCATCTGGCAGGTTGGTGACGAAGACGTCGCTGAAATGAACTGGCGCATTCTCAAATTCAAGCCCCGCACCGAGTCGGCGCCGACCAACGTTCCCGACGATCTGGACCCCGATGCGATGATGCGTCCGTCGTCGTCGCGTGACACCGCGTTCTTCTGGGACGGGGTGAAAGCCCACGAGCTGCGGATCCAACGGCGTCCGGACGGCAGCCTGCAGCATCCGCCAGTGCCGGCGGTATGGCAGGACAAGGCCGAGCCCATCGACTATGTGGTGTCCACCGGAACGGGCACGGTGTTCAGTTTCGTGGTGCATCACGCCCCGAAGGTCCCTGGCCGCACACTGCCTTTCGTGATCGCTTTGGTTGAGCTCGACGAGGGCGTGCGCATGTTGGGCGAGCTGCGCAACGTCGAGCCCGAGCAGGTCGAGATCGGAATGCCGGTTCGCACCGTCTACATCGATTTTCCCGCCGGTGCCAGTGGACCGGAATGGACCCTCTACGCATGGGAGCCTGACGCATGAGCGCCCCAACAATGGATGTCGGTACCAAGCTGCCCGAGCTCAAACTCCACGGCGATCCCACCTTCATTGTCTCGACGGCCCTGGCCACCAGGGACTTTCAGGATGTGCATCACGATCGTGACAAGGCGCAGGCAAAGGGATCGAAGGATATCTTCGTCAACATCCTCACCGACACCGGCTTGGTGCAGCGCTATGTGACCGACTGGGCGGGCCCCTCGGCGTTGATCAAGTCGATCGGACTGCGGTTGGGGGTGCCGTGGTACGCCTACGACACGGTGACCTTCTCCGGCGAGGTGACCGCGATCGAGGACGGCCTGATAACGGTAAAGGTTGTGGGTAGCAACAGCCTTGGCAACCATGTGATCGCGACAGTGACGTTGACGGTTGGGGGTGCCTGATGCTCTCGGGCAAGGCCGCCATCGTTGGTATCGGCGCCACGGACTTTTCCAAGAACTCTGGTCGTAGTGAGCTGAGGCTGGCGGCCGAGGCGGTACGGGATGCTCTCGACGATGCCGGGCTGAGTCCGGCCGATGTCGACGGGCTGACCACCTTCACCATGGACACGAACACCGAAATCGCGGTGGCACGCGCGGCCGGGATCGGCGAGCTGAAGTTCTTCTCCAAGATCCACTATGGCGGCGGCGCGGCGTGCGCGACCGTGCAGCATGCGGCGATGGCGGTGGCCACCGGGATAGCCGACGTCGTGGTGGCATACCGGGCTTTCAACGAACGATCCGGCATGCGTTTCGGCCAGGTGCAGACGCGGTTGACGGAGAACGCCGACTCGACGGGTGTGGACAATTCCTTCTCCTATCCACACGGTCTTTCGACGCCGGCCGCGCAGGTCGCGATGATCGCCAAGCGCTACATGCACCTGTCCGGCGCCAGCAGCCGCGATTTCGGGGCGGTGTCGGTGGCCGACCGTAAGCACGCTGCCAAGAACCCAAAGGCGTACTTCTACCAGAAGCCGATAACCATTGACGATCACCAGAATTCGCGGTGGATCGCCGAGCCGCTGCGGCTGCTGGACTGTTGTCAGGAGACTGACGGCGCGGTGGCGATCGTGGTGACATCGGCCGAGCGCGCGCGGGATCTCCAGCAGCGTCCGGCGATCATCGAGGCGGCGTCACAGGGTTCCAGCCCGGACCAGTACACGATGGTCAGCTATTACCGCCCGGAGCTGGACGGGTTGCCGGAGATGGGTTTGGTGGGCCAGCAGCTGTGGCAGCAGTCGGGGCTCAAGCCGACCGATATCCAGACCGCGGTGCTCTACGACCACTTCACCCCCTTCACTCTGATTCAGTTGGAGGAGTTGGGATTCTGCGGCAAAGGCGAAGCCAAGGACTTCATCGCCGACGGTGCGATCGAGCTAGGCGGGCGGCTACCGATCAACACACACGGTGGCCAGTTGGGTGAGGCGTATATCCACGGCATGAACGGCATCGCCGAGGGCGTGCGGCAGTTGCGGGGCACCTCGGTGAACCCGGTGCCCGACGTCGAACATGTGCTGGTTACCGCGGGTACGGGCGTCCCCACGTCCGGCCTGATCCTGGGTTAGTTCGCCATCGCAGGCCGCCCAGCGTCACGCTAGGGTGGCTGGGGCTGTCGAACGTCACTATAGAGTGACGCTGTGGATGGTTGAGGTGCGCTGAGGTGACGGCTGCGGCCGTCCGTGCAACGCTGCCGCCATGGCAGTGCCGTTTCTGGGAAGTGAAGCCGTCGCCAGCGGTGAGGTCCGCAAGAGCGCGCTGCGAACGCGGTACCACAGGCTGTTTCCGGACGTCTATATCCGCTGCGACGCCGAGCTGAGTCCCCAGGCCCGGGCCAGGGCGGGCTGGCTGTGGTCACGACGCCGGGGCATTGTCGCCGGACTGTCGGCCTCCGCGCTGCACGGAGCCAGATGGGTCGATCCCGATGCGCCGCTGGACATTCTGCACGTCAACCGAAACCCGAGGCCGGGCATTCGAGCCCGCGGCGACCGGATCGCCACTGACGAAGTCATGCAGATCGGCGGCATACCCGTGACAACGCCGGCCCGCACCGCGCTGGACCTGGGCTGCTGGTACCCGACGGGCGAAGCTGTGGCCGCAATCGATTCCCTGATGCGCGCCGCCGATGTGGGACGGGCCCAGATCGAGACGCTCCTGCACCGCTATCCGACCCGGCGGTGGATCCGCCGGGCGCGCAGGGCGGTCGAGCGGGCGGATCCTGGAGCTCAGTCGCCCAAAGAGACCTGGCTGCGACTGTTGCTGCTCGACGATGGTCTTCCTCGACCGCAAACTCAGATCCGCGTCGCCGACGAATGGGGTGAGCTTGTCGCTTATCTCGACATGGGATGGGAGGAGCTGATGGTCGCCGTTGAGTACGACGGTGAACAGCACCGCAACGACCGGCGGCAATATAGCTGGGACATAAGGCGAAAGGAGATCCTCGAGCGACTCGGATGGACGGTCATCCGAGTGCTTGCGGGCGATCGGCCCACCGACATCCTGCGGCGGGTACGGGCCGCGCTGGTGCGCCGAGCGTCACGCTAGCGTGGCCCTGGCACGCGACCGCCACGCCAGCGTGACACTCGGGCGTGGCGAACTGGGCGGGCGCGAGACCGCGAGACCGCTTGACGGCTAGACCGGGGTCAGCTCCACTCCGCTGAGCACCACAGCGTTGTCGCGCCCGGGCGCGACAACGCTAGCCAGGAAGCGTTCGTTGTCCTTCCAGACGTTGACGGTGAGCGTCTCGCCGGGGAAGGCCACACCCGCAAAGCGGGCACCGTAGCCGGCGACCGCGGTCGCGTCCGCGTCGAGCAGTGCGTCGGTGATCGCCTTGCAGGTCATGCCGTAGGTGCACAGCCCATGCAGAATGGGCTTGGGAAAGCCCGCGGCCGCGGCGAATTCGGGATCCGAATGCAACGGGTTGCGATCGCCGCAGAGTCGGTACAGCAGGGCCTGCTGCGGCAGGATCGGCATCGCGAGCTCCAGATCGGGCGCCCGTTGTGGTGCCGCATCAGCGGCCCCGCCACCGGAAGGCCCACGGTCGCCACCGAATTCCCCTTCGCCGCGGGCATAGACCGATCGCCGTTGCGTCCATAGTGGCGCACCGTCGAGTGTGGTCACGGTCGTCTCGCTCCAGATGACCGCGGCCTTACCCTTATCCCAGATATCGGTGAACCGGGTGATGGCCCGCGCGGAGCCCGCCGGCGGCAGTGGCGCGGGCACTTGCACCCGCTCGCTGGCATGTAGCACCTTGCTCAGCTCGATATCGATGCCGGGAAATTGGACCGTTGGCGCCTTGGTGGCGTGGAAGGTTGCCGCCACATTGCCGAAGGTCGGCAACACCTGCGGTGTGTCATCAACCAGATAACGCAGTTCCCGGGGGTCCATCGGATCCGCCCCAGCGCCCAGGCCCAGGTGATAGAGCTGCACATCACAGCTGGCCCAAGAGAACTCGATCGGGTCAAGCTCAGCACTCAGCGCGACGGCTACGTCAATCGGCATCTCAACGGTCTCCCGCAATGTGTAGCGCGGCCAGGTAGCCGAATGTCATCGCCGGCCCGATGGTGCCGCCCGGTCCGGGATAGGTATGCCCCATCACCGGCGCGCTGACGTTGCCGGCGGCGTAAAGGCCGTCGATGATGCTGCCGTCGTCGCGCAGCGCCCGTCCGTTGACATCGGTGCGGATACCGCCCTTGGTGCCCAGGTCGCCGGGCACCATCTTGGCGGCGTAGTACGGGGCGTGGTTGATCTCGCCCAGGTTCGGATTGGGCTTGTTGGTCGGGTCGCCGTAGTACCGGTCGTAGGCGCTCTCGCCACGGTGGTAGTCCTCGTCGACCCCGGAGCGCGCAAAGCCGTTGAAACGCGACACGGTCGAGGTGAGTTCATCGACCGGAAGTCCCGCCTTGGCGGCCAGCTCTTCAAGCGTGTCGGCCATGACGATCACCCCGGAATTCAGCCACTTGCGTGGAATACGTTGGCCGGGTTGCAGTCCCGCGAAGATGTAGCGGTCGCGGTAACGCTGATCGAATACCAGCCAGGCGGGAATGTTCTCACCGGGTCCCGGGCCTTGACCGTACTGGCCGCCGTACATGTGGTGGCAGGCCTCCACATAGGGCATCGACTCATTCATGAATCGCTGTCCTGACATGTTGACGATGATCGAGCCCGGAGAATTGCGCTCGGACAGCGCGAACCACGGCCTGCCGACCAGCGGCACCGTTGGCCCCCACCAGGCGTCTTCCATCAGGTCCAGTGCGGCGCCCAGCTTTTCGGCGGCGACGATGCCATCGCCGGTATTGGCCTTGGCGCCCAGGGTCCAGTCTGTGGTGATCGGCGCACGCTGGTACTTCACCCGCATCTGCTCGTTGTGGTCAAAGCCGCCGCAAGCCAGGATGACCCCCTTGCGGGCCCGAATCAGTTGCGGCTCCTCCGATTCCTGCGCGTCTGTACTGCGAACGTAGATCCCGCGCACCACGCCGTCTTCGAGGTAGAGGTCGGTGAGTGCGGTGTTCAGCTGCACCGGAACGCCTTTGCGCTGCAGCCCGATGCACAGCGGCCCGATCAGCGCCCGTCCCATGCCGACCAGGTTCTTGCCGGTTGCCTTGGCCCACATCGTGCGGGCGCCCACCTTCATGCTGCGCAGCACCCCCCGGGGGTGACGCTTGAGCTGGTTGAGGCGCACGTAGTCCTGTTGCATCACAACGACATTGAGTGGAATCTTGCCGTATGCCGGCTCTAGCTCGGCCATGTCGGCGCCCAGCTTGCGGGCATCGAAGGGCTTCGGCTCGATGGAGCGGCCGCCGGAGCGTCCGCCCGGTGCTTCGGGGTAGTAGTCGGAATAGCCGGGCACCCAGCACATTTTCAATGGCGTGTGCTCGAGCACAAAGGACAACATCTCGGGCCCACGCTCGAGATAGGTGTCGATGCGCTCCGGTTCGACCCCGCTGACCGATGAGTCGCCGATGATGCCGTGCAGATAGGTGCGTGCCGCCTCGGTCGTGTCCGAGACGCGGGCGCGTTTGAGGATCTGGTTGTTGGGAATCCATACCCCGCCGCCCGAGCGTGCGGTCGAGCCACCGTAGTGCGCGGCCTTCTCGATGACTACTGTCGAGAGGCCCTTGTGTGCGGCGGCAAGGGCAGCCACCATGCCGGCGCCGCCGCTTCCGACCACGACGACGTCGTAGTCCTGTGATGTGTCGTAGTCCTGTGATGTCATGTAGAACACGTTATAGAATTGCGGGGGTCGGGCGCTACTGGCCCGGTCATCACGATGCCAGAAAGACGAGGGGACTTCGGGAGATGCTGGCTGATTCGACCCGGGACAAGATTGCCGCCGACTTGGCGCAAGCCGAACGCAGCCGTCAGCCGATAACCCCGTTGACGCCGTCCTACCCGGATATCGACGTGGTCGACGCCTACCAGATCCAGCTGATCAACATTCGTCGGCGGGTCGCCGAAGGAGGCCGAGTGGTGGGCCACAAGGTCGGCCTGTCCTCGCCGGTGATGCAGCAGATGATGGGTGTCGACGAGCCTGACTACGGGCACCTGCTCGACAACATGCGGGTGTTCGAGGACGCCCCGGTGCGGACGGCGAACTACCTGTATCCCCGGGTGGAGGTCGAGGTCGGCTTCATCCTGGCCGCCGACCTGCCGGGCGCCGACTGCACCGAGGACGACGTGCTGGCGGCCACCGAGGCCCTGGTTCCCTCGATCGAGTTGATCGACACCAGGATCAAGGATTGGCAGACCAAGATCTGCGACACCATCGCTGACAACGCATCGGCCGCGGGCTTCGTGCTGGGTGCGGCGCGGGTGTCCCCGGCGGAGGTGGACGTGAAGGCGATCGACGCGGTCCTGACTCGCAACGGCGAGCTGGCCGCCGAGGGGCGCAGCGACGCGGTGCTGGGCAACCCGGCCACCGCGGTGGCGTGGTTGGCCCGCAAGGTCGAGGGGTTTGGCGTGCGGTTACGCAAGGGCGACATCGTGCTGCCGGGGTCGTGCACGTTCGCCGTCGACGCGAACGCCGGTGACGAGTTCGTCGCCGATTTCACGGGCCTGGGTTCGGTTCGCTTGTCGTTCCAATAGTGCCGAACTAGTTTCGAACATCGAGAGCGGTAAAAGGAGCAACATGCCGTCGAAGGCAAGTGTGGCCATTGTTGGGTCCGGAAATATCAGCACCGACCTGCTCTACAAACTGCTGCGATCCGACTGGCTGGAACCGCGCTGGATGGTGGGGATCGACCCGCAGAGTGAGGGTTTGGCGCGGGCCCGCAAGTTGGGCCTGGAGACCACCCACGAGGGCGTGGATTGGCTGTTGGCCCAGTCGGACAAGCCCGATCTGGTGTTCGAGGCGACCAGTGCCTATGTGCACAAGGCGGCGGCGCCGAAGTATGCGGCCGCCGGAATCCGGGCGATTGACTTGACGCCGGCGGCGGTGGGTCCCGCGGTGGTTCCGCCGGCCAACCTGCGCGAGCACCTGGATGCCCCCAACGTCAACATGATCACCTGTGGGGGACAGGCGACCATTCCGATCGTGTACGCGGTGTCGCGAGCGGTTGCCGATCTGGGCGGGGTTCCCTACGCCGAGATCGTGGCGTCGGTGGCCTCGGTCTCGGCAGGGCCCGGGACCCGGGCCAACATCGACGAGTTCACCAAGACCACCAGCAAAGGTGTCGAGACGATCGGCGGCGCCCGGCGCGGTAAGGCGATCATCATTTTGAACCCGGCCGATCCGCCGATGATCATGCGGGACACGATCTTTTGCGCCATCCCCGAAGACGCCGACCGCGACGCGATCGCGGCCTCGATTCATGAGGTCGTGGCCCAGGTGCAGACCTATGTGCCCGGGTACCGGTTGCTCAACGAGCCGCAGTTCGACGAGCCGTCGATCAACTCCGGTGGCCAGGCGGTGGTGACCACGTTCGTCGAGGTCGAAGGCGCTGGCGATTATCTGCCGCCCTATGCGGGCAATCTGGACATCATGACCGCGGCGGCGACCAAGGTCGGCGAGGAGATCGCCAAGGAGACGCTGGCCGTGTCAGGAGGAAAGCGATGACCGGGATCTGGGATGTGCGCATCACCGACACGTCGTTGCGCGACGGGTCGCACCACAAACGCCACCAGTTCATCAAGGAGGAGGTCGGCGCCATCGTGGCGGCCCTGGATGCCGCCGGGGTGCCGGTGATCGAGGTGACCCACGGCGACGGGCTGGGCGGGTCGAGCTTCAACTACGGCTTCTCCAAAACCCCCGAGCAGGAACTGATCAAGCTGGCCGCCCAGACGGCCAAGGAAGCCAAGATCGCGTTTTTGATGCTGCCCGGGGTCGGCACCAAAGAAGACATCAAAGAAGCGCAAGACAACGGTGGATCCATCTGCCGGATTGCCACCCACTGCACCGAGGCCGACGTCTCGATCCAGCATTTCGGGCTGGCCCGCGAGCTGGGCCTGGAAACCGTCGGGTTCTTGATGATGGCGCACACGATTGCGCCCGAGAAACTGGCCGCCCAGGCTCGCATCATGGCCGACGCCGGCTGCCAGTGCGTCTATGTCGTCGACTCCGCCGGCGCCCTGGTGCTCGACGGCGTCGCCGACCGGGTTGCCGCGCTGGTCGCCGAACTCGGCGAGGACGCCCAGGTGGGTTTTCACGGGCATGAGAACCTCGGCCTGGGGGTGGCCAACTCGGTAGAGGCGGTGCGTGCCGGTGCCAAGCAGATCGACGGCAGCGTGCGCCGGTTCGGCGCGGGCGCGGGCAATGCGCCGGTCGAAGCCCTGATCGGGGTGTTCGACAAGATCGGCGTCAAGACCGGTATCGACTTCTTCGACATCGCCGACGCCGCCGAAGACGTGGTGCGCCCGGCCATGCCCGCCGAATGCCTGCTCGACCGCAATGCGCTGATCATGGGCTACTCCGGGGTGTATTCCAGCTTCCTCAAGCACGCCGTTCGCCAATCCGAGCGCTACGGTGTTCCCGCGCATCAGCTCTTGCACCGGGCCGGTCAGCGCAAGCTCATCGGTGGCCAGGAAGATCAGCTCATCGACATCGCACTGGAAATCAAGCGTGAGCAGGAAAGCGGCCAGGTCGCTAGCCGTCGGTGAAGATCCAGGTGTCCTTGCTGCTGGCGCCCGACGACGAGTTCGCTATCCGCGACCCTCGGCTGGCCACTCGGGTCAGGGCGGCGGGCAGGACTTTCGCCGTCACCGGGCCGCGGGGTGCCTGTCGTAGGTGGACGAACGCGCGCAGGTCGACGTGGTGCGGGTAGAGCCCATCGTCATCGAAGGTTGGGTGCGTTGAGAGTGCCACCAGCTGCTGGGCGACGAACCGCTCCGGTTGGATGAGCAGCTCGCGCCGGCGCGCCTCGATCGCGGCGTCGGTGGCTTCCGGGTCGATCAGCACGCCGCTGCCGCTGAGCCCGTCGGTCGGCTTGACCACCAGCTCGCCCAGATGATCCAGCACGTAATCGCGCTGCTCGCGTTCGGCGCAGACCCACGTCGGCACCTGCGCCAGCGCCGGCTTCTCCCCGAGGTAGTACTCGATCATGGCGGGGACGAACGGGTAGACCGCCTTGTCCTCGGCGACGCCGTTACCCAGCGCGTTGACGATGGTGAGGTTGCCGGCGTCCAGCGCCTCGAGCAGTCCGGACCGCAGCGGCGCGCCATCGTGGCCGGTCGATGAAAGCAGCATGTCCTCGTACATCCGCGAATAGATGACGTCGACCGGAGAACCGCCGGAACCGCCGTGGCGGAACACCCTGCGATCGCGCACCGACAGGTCCGATGGCGCGACCAGTGCAACGCCCATCTCCTCGGCGAGGAATCCGTGTTCGAACCAGCCCGGGTCGTCGCGGCCGGCCGACAACAGGGTGACCGTCGGCTGATCGGGAGTGCGCGGTGGGGACGCCGCCCGCAGCGTCTCCAGCAGCAGGTGCGCGACCCGGTCCAGATCGGCGACCCCGCCCGGCGGTGGCAGCTCGGGCAGGTACTTGCCAAGCAGCCGGCGGTTTACGATCGCGTACGCCACACCGGGCGGGATGCGCAGGTTGTCTTCCAGCACCATCCAGTTACCCGCGCGGTCGCACACCAGGTCGATGCCGCTGATGTGCGCACGCACGCCGTCGCCGGCCAGTCGGCCGGTCGAACGGAAACCGGGCGAGCGGTCGAGAACCTGCGCGCTGAGCACGCCGTCCGCTAGGATCGCCTGCTCGGAGTAGACGTCTCGCAGGAAGGCGTCCAGCGCCCTGGCTCGTTGCGCGAGGCCCTGGGACAGCTGTGCCCACTCGTCGGCGGTCACGATTCGCGGCACCAGATCAAGCGGGTTCACCTGCACACGGCTGTGCCCGGCGGCCCGGAACGTGACGTTGCCGGCACGGCGTTCCTGCTCGATGTCGCGGTCGCGGGCGCGCAACACATCGACGCCGAGGCCCTCGATCGTCTTCAGTGCCGTCTTGTAGTTCGGGCGTGCCCGCCCGTCGGCATCGACGGCTTCGTCGTAGCTGGCGAACATGTCGTCGGCGGGTTTGCCGGCCTCGCCGGTGGGCTGATATGCCGCGAGCAGGCCACCATCGTGCGATACCGCCGCGGTGGTGGGCTTGACGCGCCCAGCGGTCTCGGCGATGAGTTGATCTACGACGTCGGTGAGGCGGCCGCGGCGGCGCAGCGCCCGCCGCTGCCGAGCCGAGGACGTACCGGAGAGCAGGGTCTGGCGGGTCAGTTCGCCGATCATCTCCCAGTCGCCGCTGGCTTCGAGCTGCGGTCGCAGCGAGGACACCAGATCGTTGACCACGTCCCCGGCCGGTCGGCTCGCCGGGACGGGCCCGGTGAGGTCGACGAGGTCGCCCTCGAGCCCCGAGCGGGCAGCACGCCAGAGCGCCGCGCTGCCCACCGTCGAGGGAAACGCCGGCGCGGGGGTGCCGGCGCGGATCGCTTCGGCCTCCCGAGCGACGGCGGCCCGGTACAGTCCGGCGACCAGCACGATGGTGTCCACCGACGGGCAGCTGTCGCACACTCGCAGTTCTAGCGTGGGCGCGTGGCTGGACGGCCGGAGATCGAAGTAGATCATGCCGTAGTCGGTGATCACCTGGCTGGCGATCAATGCCTTGACCAGCGCGTCGTACTCGGTTGCCGACTGCACCGGGGCGGCCAGGCCGGTCGTCGGCCATCGTCGCCATACCAGCGTGCGCATGCTGGCATAGCCGGTGTCCGACCCGTCGGCCCAGAACGGCGAGCTGGCCGACAGGGCCAGCAGCGTCGGCAGACAGGGGAGCAGGAGGTTGGCGATGGCGATCGCTTCGTCGCGGTCATCGATGCCGACGTGCACATGGGTGGCGCAGATCAGCTGTTCGCGGGCGAGTAGCTGGTAGTCGGCGAGCATATGCAGGTAGCGGGGAGTCTGGGTGATCTGAAGCTCGGCGGGTACCGACAGTGGCACGGCGCCGGCGGCCACCACGCCCACGCCGATTTCGTCGGCCGCGTCCACCAACAACCGCCGGTGCCGAAGCAGGTCGGCGCGCAGCGCGTCCAGGCCGTCGACGATGCCGCTGTTGGTCTCGACGACGCAGCTTTGAAGTTCGGCGACGTAGTCCTCCGGAAGCTTCGCGAGCAGGTCCGGGGCGCGTGTCGTCAGGCGCCTGGACCTCAGGTCGACAAGGTGAAACTCCTCCTCGACGCCCATCGTTCGCGGCGGGTCGCGGCGCATGCAGCCACGGTACGCAGCGGTCAATTGCGGGTGTGTTAAACAAAGCTTCCGATGTTGTTGGCGCCAGGCGCGACGCGCTGGGGGCGGCGATCGAGCCCGAAAATCGATGGTCGGTGAGGTGAGCTGGCTTCGTTGGTGGGCAGCGCCGCTACGCCGCAAAATGTTCGCCATTGACTCAAAATAGGAACACGTTCTAGCGTCGAAGTCGTGTCCTCCCATCCCGTCTCGCAACCTGTCTTGCAACCTGTCTCGCAACCGCTGACCGAGGCGATTGCCGAAGCCGAGAAATTGGTCACGGCGGCACCACACATCGAAACCGAAGCCGACCTGCTCGAAGGACTGCAATATCTGGCCGGCTGCATCGCTGGCTGCCTGCATTTGGCCTTCGACTACGAGCGTGATCACCCCTTCCTGCAGTCGGGTACCGGTCCGTTCAGCAAGATGGGCTTCGATAACCCCGACACCCTCTACTTCGGCACGCGGGTGCATGCCGACCGTGACTACGTCGTCATCGGCAACCGGGGCACCACCACCGACCTGAGTTTCCAGCTGCTCGGGGGTGAGTACACCGACGACAACGTGCCGGTCAGTCAGGCCGCTTTCGACGACCGTGAACTCGAAATCGCGTCGGACGGCAGCTTTCAATGGCGGCTCCGGCCGACCAGCAACGGGCAACTGGTGATCCGGGAGGTCTATGCGGACTGGTCCGCGCAGCGCGGCACGCTAGCCATTTCCAGGCTGGATACCGCCGGCACCGCGCCGCCCCCGCTGACCCGGGAGACCATGCAAAAGCGCTACACCGTCGCGGGAAAGCAGCTGGTGGACCGGGTGAAGACGTGGTTGCAGTTTCCGCAGTGGTTTTATCTCAACATCCCGGTCAACACCATGGTGGCGCCCCGGTTGACCCCTGGGGGGCTGGCCACGCAGTATTCCTCGGCCGGACACTTCGACCTTCGCCCCGACCAGGCGCTGGTGATCACGGTGCCGGTGAGTGACGCCCCCTATCTGGGCTTTCAGCTCGGCAGCATGTGGTACATCTCGTTGGACTACATCAACCATCAGACCTCCCTGAACAACTCTCAAGCCCAGGCGGATCCGGACGGCAAGGTTCGCATTGTGGTGGCCGACCGCAATCCCGGCGTAACCAACTGGGTGGAAACCCTCGGTCACCGGCGCGGGTTCCTGCAGTTCCGTTGGCAGCGGGTGTCGCGGCAGCTCACTGACGCTGACGGGCCGAGTGTGGAGTTGGTGGACTTCGACGCGGTCGGATCCGTGCTGCCGTATCTGGAGCACAACAAGATTTCCGAAGAAGACTGGCGCGCGCGAATTGCACTGCGCCAAAAACAAATTGCAGCCAGGATGCTGGGTTGAATAGGAAACGGTGATGCCAGGTTTACTTGACGGAAAGACCCTTGTCATCAGCGGAGTGGGGCCGGGACTGGGGACCACCCTGGCGCATCGGTGCGCGGCCGAGGGGGCCGACCTCGTGCTGGCCGCCCGCAGTGGCGATCGCCTCGATGAACTTGCCAAGCAGATCATCGACAAGGGGCGACAAGCCATCGCGGTTCGCGCCGACATCACCGACGACGATCAGGTGAGCAACCTGGTCGATGCCCCGCTCGAGGCATACGGGAAGATCGACGTGCTGGTCAACAACGCGTTTCGGGTGCCATCGATGAAACCGTTGGCCGAGAACACATTTCAACATATTCGGGATGCGGTCGAGCTGAGCGCGCTGGGGGCGCTGCGCGTCATTGCGGGCTTCACCCGGGCGCTGGCCGAAACCAATGGTTCGATCGTCAACGTCAACTCGATGGTGCTACGGCACTCGCAGCCCAAGTTCGGCGCCTACAAGATGGCTAAGTCGACATTGCTGGCGATGTCACACTCGCTGGCAGCGGAACTCGGTGTGAAGGGCATTCGGGTAAATTCCGTTGCGCCGGGCTACATCTGGGGTGACACGCTGCAGGGCTACTTCGAGCACCAGGCCGGCAAGTACGGAACCACGGTGGAGCAGATCTACCAAGCCACGGCCGCGCAGAGTGATCTCAAGCGACTCCCGACCGAGGACGAGGTGGCGTCGGCGATCCTGTTCATGGCCAGCGACCTGTCCAGCGGCATCACCGGGCAGACCCTGGACGTCAACTGCGGGGAGTACCACACCTGATGGCCGATCGCACCGATGTCGGAACCGTCGACGAGCTGCATGCATCGGCTACCAAACTGGTCGGGCTGGACGATTTTGGCAGTGACCAGGACAACTATCGTGAAGCGCTGGAGGTGCTGCTGGACTCCTATCGGCGCGAGGCCGGACTCACCGTGCTGGGCAGCAAGATGAACCGATTCTTCCTGCGCGGCGCCCTGGTTGCCCGGCTGCTGTCCGAAGCCGCATGGAAGCAGTACCCGCAATATGCCGAAGTGCCGATCCAGCGGCCCATCTTCGTGACCGGCCTGGTGCGGACCGGCACCACGGCGTTGCACCGACTGCTTGGTGCCGACCCGGCCCACCAGGGTCTACACATGTGGCTGGCCGAGTTTCCGCAGCCGCGCCCGCCCCGCGAGACATGGGAGACAAACCCGTTCTACCGCCAGCTCGACGCCCAGTTCACCCAGCACCACAAGGACAATCCCGGCTATACCGGCCTGCACTTCATGGCCGCCTACGAGCTGGAGGAGTGCTGGCAGCTACTGCGGCAGTCGTTGCATTCGGTGTCGTATGAGACCCTCGCCCACCTGCCCAGCTATGCGCAGTGGCTGGCAAAGCAAGACTGGACACCGTCGTATCAACGGCACCGGAAAAACCTTCAGCTCATCGGGCTCAACGATGCCGAAAAACGCTGGGTGCTAAAGAATCCCAGTCATCTGTTCGCATTGGATGCGTTGATGGCCAGCTATCCCGACGCGCTGGTGATACAGACCCACCGCCCGGTCGAGACGATCATGGCCTCGATGTGCTCGTTGGCCCAGCACACTTCCGAAGGCTGGTCGACGAACTTCGTCGGCGCCCAGATCGGTGCCGACGCAATGGAGACCTGGTCGCGCGGCCTGCAGCGGTTCGATTCCGCCCGAACCAATTACGACCCAGCGCAGTTCTACGACGTCGACTATCGGGATCTGATTGCCGACCCGATGGGGACGGTGGCCGACATCTATCGGCACTTTGGCCTGACACTGACCGATGAGGCTCGAGCGGCGATGGCAAAGATCCACGCCGAGAGTCAGACCGGTGAGCGCGCGCCAAAGCATAGGTACTCGCTGGCCGACTACGGCCTGACCGCCGAAGCTGTCAAGGAGCGGTTCGCCGGGTTCTGACGATTAGTCTGGATCATGTTGCACCAGCACGCCTTCGGCGATGGCGTGCTGGATGCTGTCGGTCATCTTAGGGCAGGCCTTGGTGCGCGCGGTATCCCCGCCGGATCGCCGGACTTCGGCGAAATGAGCGCACCGCTGTGCTGCCTCGGTGTTCCACTGCACCGCGGTATGGCCCGGACCGAGTTGCTTGACGGTGACGGTAACGTGGCAGAACCGGCAATCCACCGGCTGCAATCCGGCCGTGAGATAGCGTTCGCGATCGGCGAGACTGGCTTGGCGAACCGCCGCGCCGCGCTGCGGGTCGTTGGTGAAATCCCTTGACTTCGAACAGGGCTGACGCCCATGGTGCTGTTCGGAGGATTCCTGGTGATCATGATGGTCACCGAGGAGCAGCAGCATCGACCTGGCGAGTTGATCGACGTCGGGGACCTCTTGATCGTCCGGTGCTGCCATGGCCGTCAGTGTTGCTCGGCGGGCACGTCGTCGGGCACCGATTCGGCCTGCTGCTCCTGGAGTTTCTTTGTCTCCAGATTCTGTTGGACCTCGGCTCGCCAGAACTCGTTGGCGCGGGTGGTGTCGACTTCCATCTCGAAGCGTTCCACCATCTCCGGGGTGACGTCGGCGGCATCCACGTAGAACTGCTCATACCAGCGCCGCATCTGATAGACGGCGCCGTCTTCTTCGACCAGCAGGGGATTGTCGATGCGGGTCTTGTGCTTCCAGATCTCGACGTCCTGCAAGAAGCCCTTGCTGACACCTTCGGTAAACACCCGCGACAGCTTGTCGGTCATCTTTTCGTCCATGCCCTTGGGCTTTTCGACGATGACACCCCACTGCAGCACGAATGAGTCCTGGGTCACCGGGTAGTGGCAGTTGATCAGAATCGACTCGGACTTGTACCCGCCGTAGCTGTTGTGCAGCCAGTTGATCATGAACGACGGCCCGAAATACGACGCTTCCGAATCCAAGTGTGCTTCACCGTAAGCGGTCCCGAGATCGTCAACATCGGGGCGCCCGACGTTGTGCAGATACTGCGAAGCGATGTGGCCTTCGAAGACGTTCTTGAAGTAGGTCGGCAGCCCGAAGTGGATGTAGAAGAAGTGCGCCATGTCAGTGACGTTGTCGATGATGTCGCGGCAGTTGGAGCCTTCGATGAGAATCCGGTTCCACCGCCACTGGGTCCAGTCATCGCTCGCGGCCTCGGGAATCTCGGGGATGCGGACCGCGGGGTCGGGTGGGTTGCCTTCGTGGTCGTGCCAGACGAAGAGCAGCCCACCACGGACATCCGTCGTCCACGACCGGGTGCGCGCCATCCGGGGCGTGCGCTTGGCGTAGGGCACCAACTTGCAGCGGCCGTCACCGCCCCAGCGCCAATCGTGGAACGGGCAGGCCACCTCGTCGCCCTTGATGGTGCCCTCCGACAGGTCACCACCCATGTGCCGGCAATAGCTGTCGAGGATCTTCAGGTCCCCGTGCGAGTCGGTGAACACCACCAGCTTGGTGCCGAACGCCTCCACTCCATGGGGCTTACCGTCCATGAAGTCCTTGGCAACGCCCAGGCAATGCCAGCCGCGCGCATACCTGTTCGGCAAGATGCCGGCGTCGATCTCCCGGACGCCGACGGCAGTTGTGTCGGTACTCACCCGTAACCTCCAGATCACTGTCTCTAACTAGAACACGTTACAGTTTTGGGGTGGGGGAGTGCAACGACGGCGAGTCTGGCCACGGCATATGCATGTTGCGGTATATGTAAACGATGCCGCTATTTTCGTTTGAGGGTCGCTCCCCGCGCGTTGATCCCACCGCGTTCGTAGCGCCAACCGCGACGCTGATCGGCGACGTCACCGTCGAGGCGGGCGCGTCGGTGTGGTTCAACGCCGTGCTTCGAGGCGACTACGCGCCCGTCGTGATACGGGAGGGCGCCAATGTGCAAGACGGGTCCGTGTTGCATGCACCGCCAGGCATCCCGGTCGACATCGGCCCGGGCGTAACGGTGGCGCACCTGTGCGTGATTCATGGCGTTCACGTCGGAGCTGAGGCGCTAATCGCCAACCACGCAACGGTTCTCGACGGTGCCGTGATCGGCGCGCGCTGTCTGGTCGCCGCGCATTCGTTGGTGGTGGGCGGCACTCAGATTCCGGAGGGAATGCTGGTCACCGGGGCACCGGCCAAGGTGAAGGGACCGATTGCCGGAACCGGCGCGGAGATGTGGGTCAATGTCAATCCGCAGGCCTATCGCGACCTGGCGGCGCGACACATGGCCGGGCTGGAGCCGCTCTAACCCCGGTTAGTTCAGCCCCGGTGTCCCGTTGAGGCCGGCCAACAGGCCACCGGCCCCGGCCGCGCCGGCGTTGCCGTTATCCGGTTGGCCCGACCCGCCATTGCCACCGTTGCCACCGTTGCCGATCAACTGTGCGTTGCCGCCGGCCCCGCCGGTGCCGCCGGTGCTCCCAGGCTGCAGGGCCTGCCCACCGGCGCCGCCCGAACCACCGGAGCCGATCAGCCCGGCCTTGCCGCCATTGCCGCCGTCCCCGCCGGCATTGCCGGACAGCGCGGTAATCCCGCCGGCACCGCCGGCACCGCCGTCGCCGACAAGTGCACCGCCGGCACCGCCGTTGCCGCCGGCACCGCCAATCAGGTCACCGAACCCGCCGACACCGCCCGCGCCACCGGCGCCGACCAGCCAGGCAGCGCCGCCGGCGCCACCGGTCCCGGCGATGTTGACCGAGTCTCCGCCGGTCCCGCCGGCGCCACCGTCACCGAACACGCAAGACTGGCCGCCGGCCCCACCCATCCCGCCACCGGTCCCGAGCGAATTCCCGCCGGTGCCGCCCACCCCACCATTACCGGCGAACAACGCGCCGGCGCCACCGGCGCCGCCGGCACCGCCAGATCCGGCGTTGGCGTTTATCGCACTTCCGCCGTGGCCGCCGGCCCCGCCGGCACCGAAGACCAAGCCCGCGGCACCGCCGGCCCCGCCCGCGCCGCCGACCCCGTCGACCCCGGCGTCGTTGTCCAGTAGATTCCCGCCGATTCCACCGACCCCGCCGTCGCCGAACAGCCATCCGCCGCCGCCACCGACGCCGCCGTCACCGCCCGCCCCTCCGCCCGCCAGGGAGAGCCCGCCGGCGCCGCCCGCGCCGCCAGTGCCGAACAGTCCGGCATGGCCGCCGTCCCCACCGGTGCCGGCAACCAGCTGGGCGACGCCACCGGCCCCGCCGGCCCCGCCGGTGCCGAACAGCATGCCGCCGAGGCCACCGGCCCCGCCTGCCCCACCGTTGGCCGTCAATGAGCCTCCGACCGCGGTGCCGTCGGCGCCACCCGCGCCGCCAGCGCCTCCTGTTCCGAAAAGTCCTGCGGCGCTGCCGATCCCGCCAGCACCGCCGGTTCCGGAGTTGGCGCTACCGCCGGCGCCGCCGGCTCCGGCGGTGCCCCAGAGCAGCCCCGCCGCACCGCCGTTTCCGCCCACCGAGCCGGCCGCGCCGGACCCGCCGCTGCCGCCATTGCCGATCAATATCCCACCGTCGCCACCGTTTGCGCCCGTGCCCGGCGCGCCGTTAGCGCCGTTGCCGATGAGCGGGCGCCCCAATAGCGTCTGGGCGGGTGCGTTCACCGTGTTCAGCAGGTCGTGAGCGAGCGAGACGTTGGTGGCCTCGGCGCTGGCATAGGACGTCGCGGCCGCGCGCAGGTTGCCCACGAACTCGTCGTGAAACCTCGCGGCCGCGATGCCGAGCGTTTGATACGTCTGGCCGTAACAGGCGAACAATGTCGCAACTGCTAACGAGATCTCGTCACCGGCCGCGGGCGCAAGCTGGGTGGTGGCGAATTCCGCCAGTCTGTTGGCTTCGCGGATCAGTGACCCGATGGTCAGCGCCTTGTCGCTCGTCGTTGCCAGGATCGCCGGGCTGACAACGACCGCCATGATTTACCTCCTGCGCCTGCAACGAGTATCACAGATGCGGTTGGTACAGGACGCCAATTCGCGCGGTGCGTGGCTAATGGGCTTTGTAGGCCAATCGAATTCGTCAGCGAGCGTGGCGGCTGTTGGACTGCGCAGGCAGTTTCAGCACCCGGTCGCGATAGTCGATGACATAGACCGACCCCTGACTATCGACTGCCACGTCGGTCGGGGCAAAGAGATCCTTGAAAGGCAGCACGGACTGTTCGTGTGTGGCGGCATCCATCCGCACCACCCGGTTGTTGTTCAGGTCGGCCACATAGACGTTGCCGCTCAGGTCCACGGTCACCCCAGCGGGGAAGTTGAGGCCGGTGAACGGGAGGTCCACCGGCTGTGTCGCGCCTGCGGCCAGCGCCACCACCCGGTTGTGTCCGCTGTCGGTGACATAGACGGTGTCGGCGTTGCCGGCTGCCACATCGTAGGGACGGTCAAGGCCGGTGAAACCCAGCTCGCTGGGTGTGCTCGAGCCAGCGGGCAGTTTCAGCACGTTGTTGTTGACGTGGTCGACGACGTAGCAGGTGTCCGCGCTGTCAAAGGCCAAGCCGTGTGGGTCGGCAAGGCCCGTGAACGGGAGCTCGATCGGGATGGTGGAGTCGGGCGGAACCTTCAGTACCCGGTTGGTAGCTGCGTCTATCACATAGACGGCATTGTGACGGTCCACCGCTACGCCGCCCGGAACTATCTTGGCCGAGATCGGAAACGCCGACGGGGTGTTGGATCCGGCAGGCAGCTTCTGCACCAGCATATTGCCCGAGTCGGCGACGTAGACCGTATCGAAACTGTCCAGGGCGACCCCGTCCGGATCTGCCAGGTGGAAATGCAGCTTGATCTGGGCGGGTTGGTCGGCGGCGGTGGATAGGTCGACCCGTTTGACCGGCGCTTGGCCCGATGGCTTGAAGATCAGGTAGCCGGTGACCGCGAGAATCGCGACGACGACTATCGCGCCACCGGTAATCGCCAGCTTTCGCCACTTGCGTGGCGACGCCCCGAATCCGACACCCGCCATCTGCCGACTCCTTCGCCTCCTCCGGTCATCGCAACGCCAAGACAGTACCCGATCGGCATGCCCGGTGCGATGTGTGAGCTGGGTCGCAGGCGCTAGCTGGTCCAGGCCAGGCGCCGTATCGCGACCTTGCCGCGCGGCATCGGGCGGGGCTGGAACCGATTCGGATCGATGCCGTAGTCAACGGCATTGCCGACCAGTCGAATTCGTCAGGGCTCATGGTGGCTGTTGGACTGTGCGGGCAGTTTCAGCACCCGGTCGTGGTAGTCGATCACATAGACAGAACCGTGGTTGTCCACCGCGACGTCGGTCGGGGAAAAGAGATCGTCGAAAGGCAGGACGGTCTGTTCGTGCGTAGCGGCATCCAGCCGCACCACCCGGTTGTTGTTCAGGTCGGCCACATAGATGTTGCCGTTGAGATCCACCGCTACGCCAGCCGGGAAATTGAGGCCGGTGAACGGGAGTTCTACCGGCTGTGTCGCACCCGTGGCCAGCGCCAATACCCGGTTGTGGCCGCTGTCGGTGACATAGACGGTACCGACGTTGTTTGCTGCCACATCGTAGGGACGGTCCAGGCCGGTGAAGCCGAGTTCGCTGGGGGTGGTCGAGCCCGCGGGCAGTTTCAGCACGTTGTTGTTGACGTGGTCGACGACGTAGCAGGTGTCGACGCTGTCGAAGGCCAAACCGTGTGGGTCGGCAAGGCCCGTGAACGGGAGTTCGACCGGGGTTGTGGAGCCGGCCGGCACCTTCAATACCCGGTTGGCGGCTTCATCGATCACATAGACGACGTCGTGGCGGTCGACCGCAACACCGCCCGGCGTTATCGGCTCGCCGATCCGAACCGTGACCGGTTTGCTGGATCCGGTGGTGAGTTTCTGCACCAGCCTATTGCCCGAGTCGGCGACGTACACCGTGTCGAGACTGTCCACGGCCACCGCAGCGGGGCCGGACGGGTTGAAATGCAGGGTGGTCTGGGTGGGTTGGGCCGCGACACTGGCGGCCGACCGGTCGAGCTGATCGGAGGGCGTTTTGCCGGATGGTTTGACGATCAAATAGGCGCTGACAGCGAGAATCGCCACGACTATTACCGCGCCACCGGCCATCGCGGCTCTTGCCCATTTCCGCGGCGACATTCTGAACCCGACACCCGCCATGGGGCGACTCCTTCACCACCTTCGGTGATCGCAACCCCAAGACCGTACCTCAGTCGGCATACCCGGTGCGATGCCTAAATGGGGGCGCTGGCGCGGCCGGCTAAGCCTTTCTGGTGGTCGCGGCGGCCCGGTCCATCTCCCAGTAGGCGCGCAGGGCCACCAATTGTCCCGCGTCGTTGGCCTTGTAGGTGAACACACCTTCCGCCGTGACCTGGTAGTCACCGGTGGTGATCAGGATGTGGCCGACGTTGGCCTCCTCGTTGCCGCACTGGCAGGGCTCCGGCGTTGTTGATTAGCAGGCTTGTGAGCTGGGGAATTGTGGATTGAGGAGGTCTAGGCGGCGGTTGGCGGTCAAAGCGGTGATCCGGCAGGCTTCGGCGATGTTGTCGGCGCCGTTGAGGCGGTGCAGATTGATCGCGGTGTTGCGTAGCGTTGCTAGGACCTGTGCGCCGTTTCCGGTATGTGCCCTTTGACGGTCTTCGTCGAAGGTGACGTCGCGTATCCAGTGCAGGCTGTTCTCGATTCCCCAGTGTTGACGCATCCAGGTCATGATCGCGGTAGGGCGGGCGTGCTCGAACGGCAGGCTGCAGATGGCATAGACCACCTCCACGCTGCGCTGGTCGGTGGCGGTGATCAAGCGTTCACGAGTGATCCGGATGATTTGTTTTGCGTAGGGGAAGCCGATTCCTCGTGCAGCGGTGATGATTTGCAGGGTGCGGGTCTCGACACGGCCGTGGCCGCGGGAGTCGTCGGTAGCGGCTGTGGGCACCTCGGCCCAGGGCAGCGCGGTGATACGCGCAAGTATTTTGGCTTGGTTGGACTTGACGATCATCAGGTAGTGCGACTTCAAGGTGGCGCAGATCAACTTCGCGGTGACGACCTGGGTATGCATCGCATCCACGGTGACCAGCCACCGCAAGCTACCCGGCAGCAGCGTGAGCAGGGCACGTACGCAGGGAATTTCATTGCTTTTCTCGGCGACAGCGAGTTGACCGAGCACCAATCGGGCACGGTGGGCGAACACCGACACGAGATGCGTGGCTGTCGCTTTGGCGCGTAAAGCACCACGCAGCATCTTGCCGTCCAACGCGATCGGCACCAATCCACTGGGGTCGCTGCTGGCCACGTGTGCAGTGAAGTAACTGCCCATCCTGGCGTTGAGGTCGGCGGGGTCTAGCCGAGACAAAACAGCGCGGAAGGTCTTCTCACTGGGCCGCCGGAACCGGACCCCTAATTGGGCCAACACATCATCGGGAGCGGTGGCCGCCCATGTGGCAAAACCAGCATAGCCGCGCATCCCCGCGGCAGTGGCCAGAACCGCGATCGCCAACAAAGCCATCAGCGAATACCTCCGACCGCGTGGGCCCCTCGGGTCTGGCACCGAGGCCAACACATCGAGAAACTCCGATCCGATGAGCTCGCTGCGCTCACCAGGACTCCAGCGGTCGAACACCTCTGGAACCGACGACACACGCAATACTGAAACGGTAGGCACGGGCAACTCCAGACCAACGACGAACAGTAACCAACTCGATCGTTCTCCAGATAGCCCGTGCCTACACTCCGGCCCCAATAGCGCGGCACCAAAGATCATCAACCCAGCTCACAAGCCTGCTAATCAACAACGCCGGAGCCCTGGCCGCACTGGTAAGTGTCGCGGAAGAAAAACTCGATTCTGGTGGTGGGCTCGGTCGCCTTGTCCCAAAAGGCTGATATCGCGGCACGGCCCCGGTGACCTTTTCCCTCGGGATCGAAGGCGGACGGGCCGATGGGGTCTTCGACGACCGCGTCGTCGGCGAACACTGCCAGCCAGGCTTGCTTGTTGCGGGCCGTGACCGCTTCCCGGGATCTGCGGCCGGCTTCGTGAGCGGGATGTGTGGAACTCACGCGGCTTGCCACCCGGAGTGGATATACGTATCGGCAAAGCGCTTCATCGAGTCCTGCTTCTTGCCCAGCGGCGCGTCGAACCCCAAGCCGTCAAAGACCCACGGTATGACGATGTTGTCGGTCACCTCGGCCTCGGCGAGCTCGCGGTGGCCCTGCACTCCGAACTTGTCGATGCACACCGCCTGAAACTCGAATGGTTGCTCGGCTCGCCCATATTCGGCGCGCAGTTGGTTGAGCTTTCCGATGGTTTCGGCCAGCTGCTCACCGGTCATCATCGCGCTGGTCCAGCCGTCGCCGATGCGGGCTGCGCGACGCAGCGCCACGTCGGTATGCCCACCGACGTAAAACGGCACCGGCTCACTGGGGGCCGGGCTCATTTGCAGGCGATCGAAATCGTAGAACTGGCCATGGAACTCGACCATGCCGCCACCGAGCACCAGCTTGATCACGTCGATCATCTCGTCGACTCGCGCGCCGCGGCGCCGGTACGGAACACCGCACCACTCGAACTCTTCCGGCGCCCAGCCGATCCCGACACCGAAGCCGAAGCGGTTGTTGGTCAGGTTGGCCACCGAGCCGACCTGACGGGCCAGCAGCAGCGGATTGCGGGACCCGAGCTTGAGCACATTGGTGTAGAAGCGCAGCTTCGAAGTGGCCGCCCCCATCGCGGCGGCCGCGATCAGGGGATCTACCCACGGTGTGTCCTGGTTCCACATCCGCGAACCGTCGGGGGTGTAGGGATAGTCGGCGGCGGCCTTCTCCATGTAGAACAGGGAATCCGGCAACGCGATCGAGTCGAATCCGACTTCCTCGGCGGTCTTGGCGATGCCGATCAGCTCATCGATCGGGCCCATCGCGATGCTGACGGTGTATTTCATCGGACTCATGGCTTGTCGGCCCCCACCACCCACATGGAGTAATACTGCGAGCCGCCGCCGTATGCGTGACCCAGGGCTTTCCGGGCATTGGGCACTTGGTGATCGCCGCCCTTGCCCATCACCTGGATAGCCGCCTCGGCGAAACGAATCAACCCCGAGGCGCCGATGGGGTTGGATGAGAGCACGCCGCCGGACGGGTTCACCGGCAACCGCCCGCCGATCGCGGTCTCACCGGCCTCGGTGAGCTTCCAGCCCTCGCCCTCGGGCATAAACCCAAGGTTTTCCAACCACATTGGTTCGAACCAGGAGAACGGGACATAGATCTCGGCGGCATCGATCTCATCGATCGGACTGGTGATTCCGGCCGCTTTCCACAGCGCCGCGGCCGCGTCACGGCCGGCCTGGGGGCTGACTTGGTCGCGTCCGGAGTATGCCAGCGGTTCGGTGCGCAGTGCGGTCGCGTGGATCCATGCCACCGGGTGCCCATCGGCAACGCGCGCATCGGCGATTTCCTCATTGCCGATCACCACGGCGCAGGCGCCGTCCGACGACGGGCAGGTCTCGTCGTAGCGGATCGGGTCCCACAACATCGGTGATTGCATCACCTTGTCGAGGGTGATGTCCGGCTGCTGTAGATGTGCGAGCGGGTTGCGGCTGCCGTTGAGCCGGTCCTTCACCGCGACCATTGCGCCGATGTTCGACGGAGCTCCGGAGCGGCGGATGTAGGCGCGCACGTGTGGGGCGAAATAGCCGCCGGCGCCGGCGCCGACCGGTTTGATGAAGGGAATCGGAATCGACAAGGCCCACATGGCGTTGGACTCCGACTGCTTCTCCCACGCCATCGCCAGCACGCGGCGATACTTGCCGGACTGGACCAGGCTGGCCGCCACCACACCGGTGTACCCGCCCACCGAGCCCGCCGTGTGCACCCGGATCAGCGGCTTGCCGCTGGCGCCCATGGCATCGGCCATGAACAGCTCCGGCATCATCACGCCCTCGAAGAAATCGGGCGCCTTACCGACCACGACGGCGTCGATGTCGTCGAACGTCGACCCGGAATCTTGCAGCGCCCGATCGATAGCCTCGCGCACCAGGCCGTTCATCGAGACATCTTGGCGCTTGGCGACATACTTGGTCTGCCCGGTACCCAGTACCGCGGCCAGCTGTGCTCGGGCTCCGGCCATCAGTTGTTCCCTTCCATGACCGCGACCAAGTTCTGTTGCAGCGCTGGCCCGCTGGTGGCGTGTGCTAGCACGCGACCGGCTGAACCGTCCCAAATGTGTCGCGCCGCAAAGCCGATGCGTTCGAGGCCGGCGACAAACATCGGGTTGGCCGCCAGCGCTCCGCCGGACGGGTTGACTTTCGTCTTGTCGGTGAGCCCGATCGCCTCGGCGATGATCAGATGCTGGTGGGTGAACGGGGCGTGGATCTCGGCGACGTCGATGCCGGTGTCACCGCCGCTGGCCGCCTTGGCTGAGACGGCGGTGGACGGCGAGACGGTCGGGTCGCGCACGCCCAGCGACGGCGATTCGATGCGGTGCTCGAAACCCGTTATCCACGCTGGCGATTCGCGTAGCTCCCGAGCGCGATCATCGGCGGCCAGGACGATCGCGGCCGCGCCGTCGGTGATCGGCGCGATGTCGTGCCGTCGCAGCGGGTCGTTGAAGAACGGGCGGGCGAGCAGCTCGTCGATGCTCTTGGCCGGCTTCTCGGAGTCGTTTCGTTGCGAGCGGGCGAACGAGTCGAGGGCGACCTGAGCCATTTGCTCGTGGGTCCACTTGCCGGAATCCAGGCCGAGGCGGGCCTGCAATCCCGCCATCGACACCGAGTCCGGCCACAGTGGCGCAACGGTGTAGGGATCGGTCTGCCTCGACAGGATCTGGCGCAGGATGCCCGCCGAGGACTTGCCGAAGCCGTAGACCAGCGCGGTGTCGACCTCGCCGGTCAGGATCTTGATGTAAGCCTCGAAAAGCGCCCAGGCCGCATCCATCTCCACGTGGGATTCATTGATCGGCGGCACGGCGCCGATCGAATCGATCGCAGAGATAAACGAAAATGCTCTTCCGGCTAGGTAATCCGAGGATCCCGAACACCAGAAGCCAATGTCGGACTGGGTGATGCCCAGATCCTCATACAGCTGCGCGAAGCAGGGCATCAGCATTTCGACGCCGTTGGTGGTGCCGTCGGTGCGGCGGACATGCGGGGCGTGGGCAAAGCCGACGACCGCGACATTGCGATCACTCATGTGTGGGTGAGCCCTTTACAGGTGGTGTTTGTAGGTGTCATAGTCGGCGTCCGGTTCCCCGGTCGGCCGGAAATACTCGATGTTGTCGATGCCGAATCCCCACTCCTCGCGGGGCTTCCACACCGCCTCGACGCGCATACCCATCCGCACTTCGTTGGCGTCGATGTCGGCGACCAGGTGCAGGAACGGAATGTCGGCGCCGTCGAGCAGCACGTAGGCCGCGACGTAGGGCGGCTTGATGCGCTGACCCTGGAACGGGATATTGATGATCGCGAACGTGGTCACCGTGCCCTGGTCCGGCAGTTCGACGAACTCGGTGGTCGGCTGGCCGGTGGCCGGATCGGCCCCGTGCGGCGGGAAGTAAACCTTCCCCTTCGCGCCGGTCCTCGCGCCGAGCAGTTTTCCTTCGGCGATGGCCCTGAGGTAGGCGCTTTCCTCGTGTGAGGCGGTGTGCTGAATCGTCAGCGACACCGGCGTGACGATCATCTTGACCGGATCCTGCTCACTCGGTTCTCCGGGCGGCTCGGCGTCCTCGCCCAGCTTGAAATAGGCGATGTCGGTGATGGCGCCCACCGTCTCGTCGGCCCAGTGCACGTGGACCCTGGCGCCGGTCTTGATCTTGTCCGGCCCGCCCGCATCGACGGCGTGCAGCAGCGGGGTGTCCGCGCCGTCGAGCTTGATCAGTGCCCAGGCGAACGGGCGGTCCAGCGGCTGCCCCGGTAGCGGCTCCGGCTGCCAGGTCCAGGACGCGACTGTGCCGACGGCCGACACCGGTACCATTTCGCCCAACGGTTCGTAGGTGACCGGGTCATACTCCGCCGGCGGCACGTGCACCCTGCCGTCGGATCCACGGACTCCCAGAATCTGGCGCTCGCGCAACGCGGTGAAGAACTCACCGAGGGTGGGACCTACCGAACGGGTGTAGTCGAAGGACAACGTCAACGGCGCGGAGAGGGGCGGCTCAGGGTGATCGATCAGGGTCGGGCCGCTCGAACTGGCTGTCACGCCTTCGAGTAGAACAGGTTCTAAGAACGGTTTCAACTAGGGCTTTCTTGGGGCCCTGAGAGAGGCAGCGATGAAGCTCGGATTGCAGCTGGGGTATTGAGGCGCGCAGCCCCCCGAGAACGCTGGGGAGTTGGTCGCCGCGGCCGAGGAAGCCGGATTCGATGCCGTCTTCACCGCCGAGGCGTGGGGCTCGGACGCCTACACACCCTTGGCCTGGTGGGGTTCCTCGACCCAGCGGCTGCGGCTGGGCACCTCGGTGATCCAGCTCTCCGCGCGTACTCCGACCGCATGCGCGATGGCGGCGCTGACCCTCGACCACCTCAGTGGTGGCAGGCACATTCTGGGATTGGGCGTGTCCGGTCCCCAGGTGGTGGAGGGCTGGTATGGGCAGCGGTTCCCCAAACCACTGGCCCGCACCCGTGAATACGTCGACATCCTGCGCCAGGTGTGGGCCCGGGAAGGGGTGGTGACCAGCGACGGCCCGCACTACCCGCTGCCGCTGACGGGTGCCGGGACAACCGGCCTGGGTAAGGCGCTCAAGCCCATCACCCACCCATTGCGTGCGGATATCCCGATCATGCTGGGTGCCGAGGGGCCGAAGAACGTCGCACTGGCCGCGGAGATCTGTGACGGCTGGTTGCCCATCTTCTACACGCCCCGGATGGCCGACATGTACAACGAATGGCTGGACGAGGGATTCGCCCGCCCCGGCGCCCGGCGCAGCCGCGCGGACTTCGAGATCTGTGCGACGGCGCAGATAGTGGTCACCGAGGACCGGCCGGCGACGTTCGCCGCCATCAAACCGTTCGTGGCTCTCTACATGGGGGGAATGGGAGCCGAGGGCACCAACTTCCACGCCGACGTCTACCGCCGGATGGGCTACGCGGAAGTGGTCGACGACGTCACCAAATTGTTCCGGTCCAACCGCAAGGACGAGGCCGCCGAGATCATCCCCGACGAGCTGGTCGATGACGCCGTGATCGTCGGCGACGCCGACTACGTGCGTAAGCAGATCGAGGTCTGGGAAGCCGCCGGTGTCACCATGATGGTGGTCAGCGCCCGCAGCGTTGAGCAGGTCCGCGAGCTCGCCGGACTTGTTGGAGGCTGATCCACGCGGTTCTTGCCAGGTGATTAGAACACGTTCTAGATTGGCCCGGTGGGGTTGACTTCAGATGGCGTGCGCGTCGCCGAACGTCATCTCCACATTGGCTGCCGATTGGGAAACCAGCGCACGCTTGGGCAGCCCCAGCGAAGCAAGTTCCCTGGCGTAGGGGTGCTCACCCAGATGCAGACGTGTACCGCCCAGCCGGGCGCGCATTCCGGTGATTCGCGTTTCCCACGGAATCTCCCGGGTGACCCCGTCCTGGTGAGAGTAGGTCTGGAGCACCTGCGCGCCCCGGGTGGGCACCGCAACGCCGTTGCTGAATTCGATGCCGGCGATCAGCTGCCCGTCCGCGCTGACATCGAAGCTGAACTTCTTGCCCTCGCGGACGTTGAAGTCCGCCATGATCTTCGGGAAGCCCCAGATGGTGCGCCCGGCCTCGAGGGTGAACGACTGGTCGACCGGCAGGTGGTGGATGAACGCCGCGGCCTTGGCCAGCGCTCGCGGTCCACGTGTTTGGACGCCCGGCGGATTCACCATGACCGCGGTGCCGTACTCGTGGTACCGGCCGAGGTCTCCGTCGACATAGCGCACCAGCATCTGCATCACCATCGCCTTGCCGGGCAGGTATTCGCACACCCGCAGCCCGCTGTAGTCGATGAGCTGTTGTGCCGCCACGGCGGGAACCGAGAACATCGCGGAGTGCAGATTGGCTGTGCGGATGCGCACCGGCATGGTGAGCACAGTGCCGGCGATGGTGTGTTGAGAGACGGGCATAAGGCTCACTGTAATGCGGAGGAATGGCGATGACTAAGCCGTTGATCAAACCCGACGTCGACCTGACCGACGGCAACTTCTACGCCAGTAGGCAAGCGCGAGAGGCATATCGGTGGATGCGGGCCAATCAGCCCGTCTTCCGTGACCGCAACGGTCTGGCTGCCGCGTCCACCTATCAGGCCGTGATCGATGCCGAGCGGCAGCCCGAACTGTTCTCTAACGCCGGCGGCATCCGTCCCGATCAGGACGCGCTGCCGATGATGATCGACATGGACGACCCGGCACATCTGTTGCGGCGCAAGCTGGTTAACGCGGGTTTTACCCGCAAGCGGGTCAAAGACAAAGAGCACTCGATCGCCCAGCTGTGCGACACGCTAATCGACGCGGTTTGTGAGCGCGGAGAATGCGACTTCGTGCGGGACCTGGCCGCGCCGCTGCCGATGGCGGTCATCGGTGACATGCTCGGGGTGCTCCCCGAACAGCGAGAGATGTTCCTGAGGTGGTCAGACGATCTGGTGACATTCCTCAGTTCCCATGTGTCACAAGAGGATTTCCAGGTCACCATCGACGCCTTCGCCGCCTACAACGACTTCACCCGGGCGACCATCGCGCCGCGCCGCGCCGAGCCTACCGACGACCTGGTCAGCGTGTTGGTCAGTTCGGAAGTCGACGGTGAGCGGCTGAGCGACGACGAACTGGTCATGGAGACGCTGCTGATTCTGATCGGCGGCGACGAGACGACCAGGCACACGCTAAGCGGCGGAAGCGAGCAACTGTTGCGCAACCGCGACCAGTGGGACCTGCTGCAAAGCGACCGAGAGTTGCTGCCGGGCGCCATCGAAGAGATGCTGCGCTGGACCGCGCCGGTGAAAAACATGTGCCGAATGCTGACCGCGGACACCGAGTTTCACGGGACCGCGTTGAGCGAGGGCGAAAAGATCATGCTGCTGTTCGAGTCGGCCAATTTCGACGAGGCGGTGTTCACCGACCCGGAGAAGCTCGACATCCAGCGAAACCCGAACAGCCATTTGGCTTTCGGCTTCGGTACCCACTTCTGCATGGGCAATCAGCTGGCCCGGTTGGAGCTGTCGTTGATGACCGCTCGGGTGGTGCAGCGGCTGCCTGACTTGAGGCTGGCCGATCAGGATTCGCGGTTGCCGCTGCGGCCGGCGAACTTTGTCAGCGGCTTGGAGTCCATGCCGGTCGTCTTCACTCCCAGCCGGCCACTGAGCTGAGCACGCCGAGCGGGAGATCAGCGGTTCTGGAAGTTGGGTTTGCGCTTCTGCGCGAACGCCTGCGGACCTTCTTTGGCGTCGTCGGACAAGAACACCTCGATGCCGATCCGAGTGTCGATCTTGAACGCCTCGTTCTCGTGCATGCCCTCGGTTTCGCGGATGGTGCGCAGGATCGCCTGGACCGCAAGAGGCCCGTTGGCCGCGATGATCTCCGCAATTTCCAGCGCCTTGGTCAGCGCCTGGCCGTCGGGCACGACGTGGCCCACCAGCCCCATCTCCTTGGCCTCCGCGGCAGTGATGTGCCGTCCGGTCAGCAGCAGATCGCAGGCCACCGTGTAGGGGATCTGGCGGACCAGCCGCACCGCCGAGCCGCCCATCGGGTACAGGCTCCACTCGGCCTCCGAGATGCCGAACTTGGCGCTCTCGGCGGCGACGCGAATGTCGGTACCTTGCAGAATCTCGGTTCCGCCGGCTATCGCGGGGCCCTCGACGGCGGCGATCAGCGGCTTTTTCAGCCGGCGGCCCTTCAACAGCGCGTCGATGCGCGACGGGTCGTAGCTGCCGTCCTTGAATGAGTCGCCCGGCGGCTTCTTGGTCGCCGCCTTGAGGTCCATCCCAGCGCAGAAGTAGCCGCCCGCGCCGGTCAGGATGCAGCAGCGGATGTCGGGATCGTTGTCGACGCGATCCCAGGCCTCGACCATGATTTGCATCATTTCGCCACTAAGCGCGTTACGTCGGGACGGGCGATTCATCGTCACGATCAGGGTGTGCCCGCGCTGCTCCACCAGCGCGTCTGGTCCGGACTCCCCGTTTGCTGGCGTCTCGGAAGTATTCGGGGCCACGAGCACCGCCTTTCGCATGGCATCGGGCATTCGCTTGTCAAGAAATGTAACACGTTCTAGTTTGGTGGCCGTGGCCCTGAATATTGCCGATCTAGCCGAGCACGCCATCGACGCTGTGCCTGACCGTGTAGCCCTCATCTGCGGCGATGAGCAGCTGACCTATGCCCAGCTGGAGGAAAAAGCCAATCGACTGGCGCACCACCTCATCGACCAGGGGGTGCGCAAGGGCGACAAGGTCGGCCTTTACTGCCGAAACCGCATCGAGATTGTCATCGCGATGCTCGGCATCATCAAAGCGGGCGCCATTTTGATCAACGTCAACTTCCGCTACGTCGAGGGGGAGCTGAAGTACCTGTTCGACAACTCCGACATGGTGGCGTTGGTCCACGGGCGTCAGTACGCGGACCGAGTCGCCAACGTGCTGCCGGACACCCCCAACGTCAAGACGATCCTGGTGGTGCAGGACGGTAGTGACAAGGACTACCAGCGTTACGGCGGTGTGGAGTTCTACTCGGCCATTGCCGACGGCTCGCCCGAGCGAGACTTCGCCGAGCTGCAGCGGGAGCGCAGCGCCGATGACATCTACATCCTCTACACCGGGGGTACCACTGGCTTCCCCAAGGGCGTGATGTGGCGTCACGAGGACATCTACCGGGTGCTGTTCGGCGGAACCGACTTCGCAACCGGCGAATTCATCAAGGACGAATACGATCTGGCCAAAGCCGCCGCCGCGAATCCGCCGATGATCCGCTACCCGATTCCGCCGATGATCCACGGCGCTACCCAGTCGGCTACCTGGATGTCGATCTTCTCCGGTCAAACCACCGTGCTGGCGCCGGAATTCGACGCGGACCAGGTGTGGCGCACCATCAGCGACCGCAAGGTCAATCTGCTGTTCTTCACCGGGGATGCGATGGCGCGTCCGCTGCTCGACGCGCTGATGAAGGACAACGATTACGACTTGTCGTCGTTGTTCCTGTTGGCCAGCACCGCGGCGCTGTTCTCGCCGAGCATCAAGGAGAAGCTGCTCGAGCTGCTGCCGAATCGGGTCATCACCGACTCAATTGGTTCGTCGGAGACCGGCTTTGGCGGCACCAGCATCGTGGGAGCCGGCCAGGCCACCACCGGTGGTCCGCGGGTGACCATCGACCATCGCACCGTGGTACTCGACGAGGAGGGCAACGAGGTCAAACCTGGCTCGGGGGTGCGCGGCATCATCGCCAAGAAGGGCAACATCCCGGTCGGCTACTACAAGGACGAGAAGAAGACCGCCGAGACCTTCAAGACCATCAACGGTGTTCGCTATGCGATCCCCGGCGACTACGCAATGGTCGAGGCGGACGGGACGGTCACCATGCTGGGACGCGGCTCGGTGTCGATCAACAGCGGCGGCGAGAAGATCTACCCCGAAGAGGTCGAGGCGGCGTTGAAGGGCCACCCCGATGTGTTCGACGCCCTGGTGGTCGGTGTGCCGGATCCGCGCTACGGCCAGCACGTGGCGGCCGTGGTGGCGCCCAGGCCGGGCTCTCGTCCGTCGTTGGCGGAGTTGGACGGCTTCGTGCGCAGCGCGATCGCGGGATACAAGGTGCCACGCAGCCTCTGGTTCGTCGACGAGGTCAAGCGTTCACCCGCGGGCAAGCCGGACTACCGCTGGGCCAAGGAGCAGACCGAGGCGCGGCCCGCCGACGATGTGCACGCCGCGCATGTGAGCGCATGATGCGCGACGCGGTGTGAGCGACTTCGTCAAGCAGCACTCGGGTGCGCCCGCCGGTTATTTCGCGTGGGAAGCGGCAGGCCTGCGATGGCTTTCCGATGTCGACGGCGGTGTCGCATGTGTGCCGGTGGTTTCGGTGGGCCAGACGAGTCTGACGCTGCGGCGGCTGGAATCCGTGGCCCCCAGCGTTGCGGCGGCGCACGATTTTGGCCGCCGACTGGCCATCACCCACGATGCGGGCGCCCCGGCGTTCGGGGCGGGGCCGCAGGGCTGGGACGGGCCGGGATTCTTCGGGCCGTTGTCGCAGCCACTGCCGATGTCGCTGGCGCGGCACCAACACTGGGGCGACTTTTATGCTCAGGAGCGCCTGGCGCCGATGGCCGAGCTTGCCGCGCCGCGCCTTGGCGCCCCCACCCGCGCCACCATCGAATCCGTCATCACACGTTGTCGCGCAGGTGATTTCGACGACGACGATCGGCCGGCCCGGCTACACGGCGATCTGTGGGGTGGCAACGTGATGTGGACACCCGACGGGGTGGTGCTGATCGACCCCGCCGCGCATGCCGGCCATCGCGAATCCGATCTGGCGATGCTCGCACTGTTCGGCTGCGCGCACTACGAAGCCATCCTCGCCGGCTACCAGCAGCTGCGACCGCTGCGGCCCGGCTGGCGTGGCCGCATCGGACTGCACCAGCTTTACCCGCTGCTGGCGCACGTGGTGCTCTTCGGCGGTGGCCACGTCCAGCGGACCGATGTGGTGGCGCGCGCCGTTCTCGCTGCCTAGCCTCACCTGTCGAAATCACCCACCCTCGCGGGGCGTTAGAGTCTGAAGTGCGATGACGATCGACGCGTGGATGCAGCATCCGACTCAGCGATTCCTGCGCAGCGACATGCTGGCCTCGCTGCGCCGCTGGACCGACAGCTCGATCCCCGAGGCCCAGATCCCCATCGAGGCGACCATTGCATCGATGGATGCCGCCGACGTCGAGTTCGGTCTACTCAGCGCGTGGCGTGGTCCCAATGGTCAGGATCTGGTGTCTAACGACGAGGTTGCGGGGTGGGTCGATCTGCACCCGCAGCGATTCGCCGGGCTGGCGGCGGTAGACCTGGACCGTCCGATGGTCGCGGTTCGCGAGCTGCGAAGCCGAGTCGCTTCGGGGTTCGTCGGTCTGCGGGTGGTGCCCTGGTTGTGGGAGGCGCCGCCCACCGATCGCCGCTATTACCCACTGTTCGCCGAGTGCGTGGAGTCGGGGGTTCCGTTCTGCACCCAAGTCGGGTACACCGGCCCGCTGCGGCCATCGGAGACCGGCCGCCCGATCCCCTACATCGACCAAGTGGCCCTGGACTTCCCGGAGCTGGTGATCGTCTGCGGTCACGTCGGCTACCCGTGGACAGAAGAGATGGTCGCGGTGGCGCGCAAACACGAAAACGTCTACATCGACACGTCGGCCTACACGATCAAGCGGCTGCCGCACGAGTTGATCCGATTCATGAAGACTGGCACCGGACGACGCAAAGTCTTGTTCGGCACCAACTTCCCGATGATCGCTCATGCGCACGCCCTGGCGGGCCTTGACGAACTCGGTCTGGAAGACGAGGCTCGACGCGACTTTCTGCACGGCAACGCCGAGCGGGTCTTCGGGCTCGCGCAACGACCCCCAAGATAAAGGAGTAGGCAGGTGAACGGTGCCCAGGCTCTGATCAACACCTTGGTCGATGGTGGTGTTGACGTGTGCTTTGCCAACCCCGGTACCTCGGAGATGCATTTCGTGGCCGCACTGGACACCGTTGCGGACATGCGCGGTGTGCTCGCCCTCTTCGAGGGCGTGGCCACCGGTGCGGCCGATGGCTATGCCCGCATGGCCGACAAGCCCGCAGCGGTGCTGCTGCATCTGGGCCCCGGACTCGGCAACGGCCTGGCCAACCTGCACAACGCCCGCCGGGCCCGGGTGCCGATGGTTGTGGTCGTCGGAGACCACGCGACTTACCACAAGAAGTACGACGCCCCATTGGAATCCGACATCGACGCATTGGCCGGCACGGTTTCGGGCTGGGTGCACCGGACCGAGACGGCCGCCGATGTCGGCGCCGACACCGCCAAGGCCATCGCCGCCAGCCGGCAGGGGCCGCAGGTTTCCACGCTGATCCTGCCGGCGGACGCGTCCTGGTCCGACGGCGCCGAGCCGGCCATGGTGCCGCCGGCGCAACCCGCGCCGGTCACCGGCGACGTGGTCTCGATCGCCAAGATGCTGCGCTCGGCGGAACCGGCCCTGCTCCTGATCGGTGGGGACGCCACCCGGGGGCCGGGTCTGGCCGCGGCCGCTCGTATCGCCGAGGCGACCGGCGCGCGGTGGCTGTGCGAGACATTCCCGACCCGGCTGGAGCGCGGCGCTGGAGTGCCCGCGGTGGAACGGCTCGGATACTTCGCCGAGGCCGCGGCGGCACAGCTGGACGGGGCCAAACATCTGGTGCTGGCCGGCGCGAAATCGCCGGTGTCGTTCTTCGCCTACCCGGGCATGGCCAGCGATCTGGTGCCCGCCGGATGCACGGTGCACGAGCTTGCCGGGCACCGGGGAGCGGCTGATGCCTTGATCGCACTGGCCGACGAGGTTGCGCCCGGGACGAGTGCGCCGATGGCCGCGCTATCGCGCCCGCAACTGCCCACGGGTGCGCTGACCTCGATGTCAGCGGCGGACGTGATCGGCGCGCTGATGCCCGAACGTGCGATCGTCGTCGACGAGTCCAACACCTCGGGTGTGCTGCTGCCGCAGGCGACCGCCGGTGCGCCGGCCCACGATTGGCTGACGTTGACCGGCGGGGCGATCGGTTACGGCATTCCGGCCGCGGTGGGTGCCGCGGTCGCGGCGCCCGAACGTCCGGTGCTGTGCCTGCAATCCGACGGGTCGGCGATGTACACGATCTCCGGGTTGTGGACCCAGGCCCGGGAAAACCTCGATGTCACCACCGTCATCTACAACAACGGCGCCTACGACATTCTGCGAGTGGAGTTGCAGCGCGTGGGTGCCGGCTCGGCGCCCGGTCCCAAAGCGCTGGATCTTCTTGATATCTCCCGTCCCACAATGGATTTCGTCAAGATTGCAGAAGGCATGGGTGTTCCGGCCCGGCGGGTCAGTAGCTGCGAGGAATTTGCGGACGCGCTGCGCGGCGCCTTCAATGAACCCGGGCCGCATCTGATCGACGCCGTCGTGCCATCGCTGCTGGGCTAGCCGCCGCCTCCGGTAAGGGCAGATAGCTTTGCGCTGCCGCCCAGGAGCCAATCCGCGATCCTGTTCAGCGCCTTGACTCCGGTTTGGAAGCTGGCTGCCTGCGCGGCCAATGCCACACCCAGATGGCCCGATCCGGTGGGCACGATGCCGAACTGCCGCACCAAATAGTCGCCGTCCTGGCCGGGGCCCCAACCGCCTTTTGCGGCAACTCCTTTGGCGGCCAGACCCCAGCGATGGCGCTCGGTGAGCTGGCGCATCAAGTCGATGACGGGGCCCGCGTCCGCAACACCGGGCAGTCCCGCGGCGAACAGCGCTTGCCGGTCCAGGCGCCATGGTGTTTGACCGAATGCGGTGAAACCGCGCCGAAGTCGGCGCGATTCCACCTGGGTGCACTCATCGCCGGCCGTGCCGATGACGGCCTGCACCTGTTGGGCGGCATCGAGGGGGTCGCCCAGCTGCGACCACAGCTGCTCGGCGGCCGCGTTGTCCGATTCGGTGATCGCCTTGGTCACCCATGCAGCTGCGCGCCGTGGGTTGCTGCGCAGCGCTGCGATCGCCAACGGCACCTTGACCGTCGACCAGGCGACGCCGGTCGACCAGGAGCCCAACGAACAGGTCTCGCCGCTGTCGGGGAGCGCGACCGCCACACCCGCGGTCGCCGGCAGCGCGGTGCACAGCTGCTCGAAGCTTGCCTCGAGCGCGGCGCGGGGCGCGCCCATCATCAGGCCTGACCTCCGGCGCCCGCCGCGCCGCCGCTGCCCCCGGTGCCGCCGGCGCCCCCGGCGCCGCCGTCGGAGTCGGTGCTTGCCTGGCCGTCTTGGCCCTCCTGACTAGCGCCGCCGTTTGCACCGCTCTGGCCGCTGCCGACAGGCCGCCACCGCCGCCGCTGCCGCCGGCGCCGCTGGCACCGCCGGTGCCGCCGCTGCGACCGGTGCCTGCCAGGGCGCCCGCTCCGCCGTCGCCGCCGCCACCGCCGACCCCGCCGGTCCCGCCCGCCCCGCCCAGCCCGCCGGCCCCGCCATTGCCCGCGGTGCCGCCGCCAGAACCCGCAGCGCCCCCACTGCCGCCTTGTCCGCCATTGCCGCCGGCCGCACCGATGGAGCCGGTGCCGCCGGCGCCTCCGTTGCCGTTGGCCCCGGCGCCGTTATTGACGCCGCCGTCGCCGCCATCCCCACCGCTACCGCCGACGGCACCGCCACCGCCCTTGCCGCCGTCGCCGCCGGTTCCGCCGGTACCCCCGTTGCCGCCGTTGCCGCCGTTGCCGCCGCCGCTACCGGCCCTGCCCCCGGCGCCACCGTTGCCGCCAGTGCCGGCGTTGATGGTTCCGTCATTGCCGGCACCGCCCGTACCACCAGTACCGGCGGTGCCGGTCGCCCCGGAGGCGACGTCGCCACCGTCGCCGCCGTCGCCGCCCGCGGAACCGTTGCCGCCGGCGGGGGAGCCCTCGATGGTGCCGTTGTTGGCGTTGCCGCCGTTGCCGCCGTTACCCGCGGTGCTGCCGGCCGATCCGGCGGTGACATTCCCACCGTCCCCACCGTTGCCGCCGCCGCCGAACTGACCGCCGGCTCCGCCCTGTCCGCCTTGCCCACCGACGGCCACACCGTCGGTGCCGGTTTCTGACGCGTCGCCGCCGAGACCGCCGTCACCGCCCGGACCGCCGGCGCTGCCGTTGCCGCCGTCGCCACCGTCGCCGCCGGTGCCTTGGGCGCCGGTGCTGCCGCCGGTGCCGGCGCCGGCACTGCCGCCCGTGCCCGGCGCACCGCCGTTACTCCCGTTGCCGCCATCGCCACCGGCTCCGCCGGACGGTGTCGGGAGGCTGGAGGCGGGGACGAACTGCGCGCCGATGGCGCCCTCGGCGCCGTTGCCGCCATTGCCGCCGGTCCCGCCGTTGCCGCCGCTCGGACCCGCGCCGCCGGCGCCGCCGTTGCCGCCCGCTCCCGCGGTGCCGGCGTCACCACCAGCGCCGCCGTCGCCTGCGGGGCTGAGGAATCCGGGGGAGCTGCCCGCCCCGCCGAACGCGCCGGCGCCACCCTTACCTCCGGCGCCGGCATTGCCGCCATTGCCGCCGGTGCCACCGCCACCGGCGGGTGCCCCGGTAGCGCCGGCCCCGCCGGTGCCACCCACGCCGCCGCCGGCATTGCCGCCGTTGCCGGCGTTTCCGCCGGAGCCGGGGAGGGACACGGTGGTGCCCTGCGCGCCGGTTCCGCCGTCGCCTCCCTCGCCGCCGCTGCCGCCGCCGCCGGCCTCCCCGCCGGCACCGCCCGCCCCGCCGTTGCCGGCTGCTCCTCCGGTGCCGCCGTGGCCTCCGGTGCCGCCGTGCCCGCCGGTACCACCGGTACCGCCTGCGGGCTCGTCCCCGATGCCAAGTCCGGGAGTCACGACGGCACCGCCCGCCCCGCCGGTGCCGCCCTTGCCGGCACCGCCCCCGGTGCCACCCTGACCGCCGGTGCCACCGGCACCCCCGGCGGCCCCGCCGTTGCCGCCGGCTCCACCATCGGCTCCGGTGCCGCCAATTCCGCCGGTACCGCTTGCGGGTGCCGAGGACGTTCCGGTGCTGCCGCTACCGCCGTTGCCGCCGTCGCCGCCAACACCGCCGCCCCCACCGATGCCGCCGCCCCCGCCGGTACCGCCATTGGCGCCGGCGGCGCCACCGGCACCCCCGTCGCCGCCCTTGCCGACGGCGGTACCGTCGCCGCCGTTGTAGCCGGTGAACACGTTGGCGTCGGCGCCGTCGACTCCGTTGCCGCCAGCACCGCCGTGACCGCCCTGCGCGCCATTTCCGCCGACGCCCTCGTTGCCCGCCTGACCGCCGGTACCGGCCAGCCCGGCCGCACCGGGGGCCCCGCCGGCGCCGCCGACGCCACCCTGACCGCCGGTGCCGCCCGCGTCGGTAGCCGTCCCGGCGCCGCCGGTACCGCCGTCGCCGCCGGTCGCGCCGCTGCCGCCGGTACCGCCGTTGCCGCCGGTGCCGTTGCTGCCGCCCTGCCCGCCGGCACCGCCGTTGCCGCCGGCCCGCCGTCGACGCCCGGATCGGCGGTTCCCGCGGTGGGGCCGGCAGCGCCGTTGCCGCCGGGCGTACCGTCTCCGCCCGCACCACCGTGTCCACCGGTGCCGCCGATGCCGAGGCTGCCGGTCTGACCGCCACCGCCGGAGCCGGCGGCGCCGCCGGTCCCGGGCTCGCCGCCTTGACCGCCGTCACCGCCGCTGCCACCCGCACCGGTCACCCCGCCACCGGTGATTCCGTCCGCCCCGGCTCCACCCATGCCGCCAGCGCCGCCGTGGCCACCCTGACCGCCGTCGCCCGCGGCACCGCCTCCCAGCGCGGCGCCACCGGCACCGCCGTTGCCGCCGTTGCCGCCGATGTAGCCGTTGGTGCCGCCCTCGCCGAGGGCCGCCCCGTCGATGCCGGGCACCGCCGGCACCGCCGGTGCCGCCGGTGCCGCCGGTACCGCCGGTGCCGCCGGTGCCGAAACCGCCGGCCAACCCGGCGTTGGTCAGTGGTCCCGCGGCGCCCGCGGTGCCGCCGCCACCCGCGGCGCCGCCGGCACCACCGTTGCCGCCGGTGCCGGCGGCGATGCTGGTGGTGCCCGCTCCGCCAGTGCCGCCGATGCCGCCGGTGCCGCCTTGGCCGCCGAGTCCTCCGGCGCCACCGTGGCCGAACAGCACCGGCCCGCCGCCACCGGCGCCGCCGGCACCGCCGTTGCCACCCAGACCGCCGTCGCCGCCGTTGCCGCCGGCGGCCGCAGCTGCCGCGCCCGCGGCCCCGTCGCCACCTTGGCCGCCCGCCCCGCCGTCGCCGCCGTTCATGAACAATCCGCCAGCGCCACCGTTGCCGCCGATGCCGCCATTCCCGGCCGCGCCGCCGCTGCCGGTCCCGGTGGCGCCGATGCCACCGGACCCACCCGACCCGCCGGCACCGACCAGCCAGCCGGCGTCTCCGCCGGTGCCGCCGACGCCGCCGGTGCCGCCGCCGGTCCCGCCGGTGCCGCCGACGCCGCCGGTGCCGCCGCCGGTCCCGCCGATACCGCCGGCCCCGCCGGCGCCACCGCCGCCGATGAGCCAGGACCCACTGCCGCCATTGCCGCCCATGCCACCCATGCCGGCGCCGGCCGCGCCGGTGCCGCCGGTGCCGCCGATCCCGCCGCCGCCGAACAGCAGCCCGCCGCTACCTCCATTGCCACCGCTGGCGCCGCCGGTCCCGCCGGCGCCACCCGCGCCGCCATTGCCCAACAAGCCGGCCGATCCGCCGCTGCCGCCAGCCTGGCCGGCAGCACCGGCCGCGCCGTTGTCTCCGCTGCCGAACAACCAGCCGCCGTCGCCGCCGTTGCCTCCGGGCGTCGTCGCATTGGCGCCGTTGCCGATGATCGGGCGGGCCAGCAGGCTCTGCGCGGGTGCGCTCACCGCGTTGATGGCCAGCTGCAGCGGCGATGTGCCGGTTGTCTCCGCGGCGGCGTAGGCCACCGCGCCCGCACTCAGGACCCGCTCCAACTGGGTATGCAATGCGGCCGCTTGGCCGGCCAACCGCTGGTAGTCGGCGGCGTGCGCGGAGAAGAACGCGGCGATGGCGGTGGACACCTCGTCGGCGGCCGCTGTCAGCATCGCGGTGGTGGGACCCGCCGCCGCGGCGTTAGCCGCGGCGACTGATGAACCGATGCCGGCCAGGTCGCCGGCGGCCGCCGTCATCGCCTCTGGCGCGACAATCAGGTAGGACATCCGGGGCACCTTGGGTTCTGAGAAACACGACCTGGGCACTATCGAGGCGGATGCTATCCCGATCGGCGAAATTCATTGAGTGTTTTTCACCGAAGATCAGGCTTCGGCTACGACTGGTCGCGGATGGGCCAAACCGGATCGCCACAGTCGACACCGTCGGCCGCGAGCTGGCGTTTGAGCACCTTGAACGTCTCGGTTCGGGGCAGCGCCGAACAGATCCGGACGTAGGACGGCCACTGCTTGGGGCCGAGGTCGGATTGACCGGCCAGGAATGCGCGGAACTTGTCGACATCGAACTTCGCACCGGGGGTGAGCACCATCGCCGCCATCACTTGGTCTCCGACCACCGGATCGGGTATCGCGTAGACCGCAACTTCGATGGCGTCGGGATAACGCAGCAGTACCCGCTCGATCGGTGCGGTTCCGAGGTTTTCACCATCGACCCGCATCCAATCGCCTAGGCGGCCAGCGAAGTACGCGTAGCCGGCCGCATCGCGGTAGGCGAGGTCGCCGCTGTGGTAGACGCCGCCCGACATCCGCTGCGCCGAGGCGGCCTCGTCGTTGTAGTAGCCCTCGAACCGGCCCGGCCCCGCGGTGTTCACCAGCTCCCCGACGGCTCCCACCGGACACTGCTGGCCCGTCTCGGGGTCGACAATCTCGATGTTCTCCGGCAGCGGACCCAACGAGCCCGCCGGGGTATCGGGGGTTCGCGCGATGGCTACACCCCCCTCGGTGGAACCGAAGCCGTCCTGGACGACGCAGCCGAAGCGACATCCGAAACGCTCGATATCGCCGGGTACACCTTCGTTGCCGTAGACGGCTCGCAACGGGTTGTCCGCGTCATCGGGTCGTTCGGGTGTGGCCAGCACATACGACAACGGCTTGCCCACGTAGTTCGCGTAGGTGGCGCCGTAGCGGCGCACGTCGGAAAGAAACTGCGAAGCGGAGAACTTGCGCCGCAACGCCATTGATCCCTGGCATGCCACCGCCACCGCCCATCCCACCAGGACCGCGTTGGAGTGGAACAACGGCATCGACACATAACAGACGTCGTCGCGCCCCAGGCCGAAGCGCTGCGTCATGGTCACGCCCGCGATCGCGACCTTGCTGTGGCTGCACTTGACCGCCTTGGGATCACCGCTGGTGCCGGAGGTGTAGATGAGCATGAAAAGATCAGCCGGTGCGGCATTTTGAAAGCTGATCTCCGAATTACGATGCGCATCAATCACTTCCGCCCACTCGGCTGAGTCGACGTTGACGTGCTCGATGCCGTCCAGGGTGCTCGCCGATGCCGTGTCGGCGAGCACCATCTGGCAGTCGGCGTGTTCGATGTCGCGGGCAAGTGCCGCGCCGCGGCGTACCGGATTGAGGCCTACCGGAATGATTCCGGACATTCCGGCTGCGGCCAGCATCGCCGAGAAGAACGGCGTGTTCTGCAGCAACACGCCGACATGCGGCGGGCGAGTGGGGTCAAGGCGCTCACGCAGCGCCGCGGCGATCGCGGCGCCGTGCCCGATGTGGTCTGCCCAGCTGGTGAAGGAGTCTTCGAAATAGATTCCCCGGTCTCCGATTTCGGCGAGCGGGACCAGCAGCTGGGGGACGGTGGGGTCCGCGCTCAATTCAGCCCCTTCGTTGGTCTCGACGAGCGTGAAGCTGCGGCCGCGCCCAGCGCCGTCGCCTCCTACGCTGGAGTCTCCGCCAGTTCACGGCCGATTTGGCGAAGCGCTGTGGTGGCCCCGCCCAGAGCGAACTCGGCTTCCTTGGCGGCCAGGAAGTAACGGTGCACCGGATGATCGGTGTCGACACCGACCCCGCCGTGCACATGCACGATGGTGTGCGCGACACGGTGGCCGGCCTCAGCCGCCCAGAAGCCCGCCGATGCCACATCGATCTCAGCGGGCAGGTCCTCCGATACCCGCCAAGCGGCCTGGGTCAGTGTCAGTCGCAATCCCTTGACGTCGATGTAGCCGTCGGCCAGGCGCTGTCCCACCGCCTGGAAACTGCCGATCGGGCGGTCGAACTGCTCGCGGGTACGCGCGTATTCGGCGGTCATCTGGAGTCCGCGTTCGAGTACCCCGAGCTGAAATGCGCTGCGGCCCAGGGTATTAATGGTGCGCAGCCAGGCGGTGACATCGGATCCGCCGATCCCGCGTGCGGCATCCACCTCCGTGCCGTCCAGGGCCAGATGGCCGACGCTGCCCAGGCCGGTAGTCTGCAGCGCGGTGACGCTGACCCCGGGGTCATCGGCGGCAACCAGGAAAACAACGGTGCCGGAATCGGTTTCGGCGGGAACAAGAAAGGCGTCTGCGACCGGACCGTAGCCCACCTGAGTGCGGGTGCCGGTGAGACGGAAACCCGCGCCGGACCGCGCAGCCTGGACCGGTCCCTCGCCCATCTCCGCGTCAAGGGCCACGGCAAGGATCTTCTCACCGCCGACCGCCGCGGCACCCCAGCTCTGCTGCAGTTCTTCGGAGCCGAACCGGGCCAGCGCGCCAGCGGCCAAAACCACCGACTCGAGGTAGGGCACGGCGGCTAGCTGATGCCCGAGCGCGACCAGGATCGCAACCTGCTCGAGCACCCCGAAACCGTCACCGCCCACCTGGGTGGCGGCGGCACTGGACAGGATGTCGCTGTCGATCAGCTTGCGCCACAGCTCGCGGTCGAATCGTTGCTCCAGCCCGTCGAGCTGGTGCTGGTGCTCGGGCGTGCACACCGCGTCCACGATGGTGTCGACCAGACCGCGAAGATCCTGAGCCGCTTCAGTCGTCGAGAAGTCCATAGAAGTCCGTCCTCTGAGAATGTGTGAAAGTCAGCGGTTGGCCCGGGGCAGTCCCAGGGCGACCATGCCGATGATGTCGCGCTGGACTTCGTTGGTGCCGCCGCCGAAGGTCAGGATCAGACACGCCCGGTGCATCCGCTCGACGCGCCCGCGAACCAACGCGCCGGGGGAGTCCTGACGCAGGGTGGCCGCGGTGCCCAGGACCTCCATGAGCAGCCGGTAGGCCTCGGTGGCCAGCTCGGTGCCGAACACCTTGGCGGCCGATGCGTCCGCCGGTGACGGGGCGGCGTCGTTCGAGGCCAGCTCCCAGTTGATCAGCTTGAGCACCTCGACCTTGGCGTGCACCCGGGCCAGGTTCAGCTGCACCCACTCCGAGTCGATGAGACGGGCGCCGCCGGCATCCTTGGTGTTTTGCGCCCATTCGCGGACTTCCCGCAGGGCCATGGATATCGGTGCCGACGAGACCAGGGCCACCCGCTCGTGGTTGAGCTGGTTGGTCACCAGTTTCCAGCCCGCGTTCTCCTCACCGATCAGGTTGGTCACCGGCACCCGCACGTCGGTGTAGTAGGTCGCACTGGTGTCGGGTCCGGCCATGGTGTGCACCGGTGTCCACGAGAAGCCTTCGGCGGTCGTGGGAACGACCAGCATGGAGATGCCGCGGTGTTTCTTGGCCTCCGGGTTGGTGCGCACCGCCAGCCAGACCCAGTCCGCGTAGGCGATCAGGCTGGTCCACATCTTCTGGCCGTTGATCACATAGTCGTCGCCGTCGCGAACCGCCGTGGTTCGCAGGTTGGCCAGGTCGGTGCCCGCGCCCGGCTCGGAGTAGCCGATGGAGAAGTGCAGATCCCCGGCGGCGATCTTGGGGAGGAAGAACTTCTTCTGCTCGTCGGTGCCGAAGGCCATGATGGTCGGCGCCACGCTGTTGATCGTCAGGAACGGCACCGGGGCACCGGCGATGGCCGCCTCGTCGGTGAAGATCAGCGAGTCCATCGGCGAGCGGTCCTGGCCGCCGTATTCCTTCGGCCAGTTCAGGGTGAGCCACCCGTCCTTGCCCATCTGGGCAACCGTCTCGCGGTAGACGTTGCCGGTGCCGTATTCGCCCTGGACCGAACTCAGCGCCTCGCGGCGCTCCGGCGTCATCAGGGTGGTGAAATACGACCGCAGTTCGCGGCGCAGCTCCTCCTGCTCGGGTGTGTAACTGATGCGCATTCCTGCCGCCTCCGGTCAACCGATTGGGTTGGGTAACCGGCCATGACAGGCATCTCCACACCTGCCGACACGCAGCCAACGGCTACCCATGCGTTACCCCGGTTGTAACACGTTCTAGTCTGGGAATCCAGCGACCGTTTCGTCAGCGGTGCGGTCGTCCTAGGGTGGTGCTACACAATGATCACTGGCTGGCCCAGGTTCTGGGCAAGATCAAGGAGGGCGCCGTGCGAGTGATAGTCGACCGTGACCGGTGCGAAGGCAACGCCGTGTGCCTGGGGATTGCTCCGGATATCTTCGACTTGGACGACGACGACTATGCGGTCGTCAAGACGGATCCCATCCCCCCCGACCAGGAGGCTCTGGCCGAGCAAGCGATCGCCGAATGCCCGCGTGCGGCCCTGTTGCGTGAGGATTAGGCCAGCGGCCCGCTGTGCCCGGCATGGCGTAGCCGCCATGGCGTAACCGGAAACTAGAGGTATTCATAAATTGACTAGCAGCACGAACGTGACCGATCTGTCCGGAAGGGTCGCGGTGGTCACCGGCGCGGCCGCGGGACTGGGCCGTGCCGAGGCGGTCGGCCTGGCCCGGCTCGGCGCCACCGTGGTGGTCAACGACATCGGCTCGGCCTTGGACGCCTCTGACGTCATTGATGAGATCAGCGCCGTCGGTGCCAAGGCGATTGCGGTGGCCGGCGACATCAGCCAGCGCGCCACCGCCGATGAACTGATTGCCACCGCCGATGGGCTGGGCGGGCCCGACGTCGTGGTCAACAACGCCGGCATCACCCGCGACCGGATGCTGTTCAACATGACCGACGAGGACTGGGACCAGGTCATCGGGGTGCACCTGCGCGGCCACTTCCTGCTGACCCGCAATGCGGCAACCTATTGGCGCCAGAAAGCCAAGGCGGCCGGGGGCTCGATATTTGGGCGGCTGGTCAACACCTCATCGGAAGCGGGGCTGGTCGGTCCCGTCGGGCAGGCCAACTACGGCGCCGCCAAGGCCGGCATCACCGCACTCACCCTGTCCGCGGCGCGGGCGTTGGGCCGTTACGGCGTATGCGCCAACGCGATCTGTCCGCGGGCCCGCACCGCCATGACCGCCGACGTCTTCGGGGCGACGCCCGACGTGGCGGCGGGCGAGATCGACCCGTTGTCGCCGGAACACGTGGTGACTCTGGTGCAGTTTCTGGCGTCCCCGGCGGCCGCGGCGGTCAACGGGCAGCTGTTCATCGTCTACGGTCCGCAGGTGACGCTGGTGGCGGCGCCGACGCCGGAGCGCAAGTTCAGTGCGGACGGCCCGGCCTGGGAGCCCGGCCAGCTAACCGACACATTGCACGATTACTTTGCTGGGCGAAACCCCGAACACAACTTTTCCGCTAGCTCGCTGATGGCTTGAGCAGGAATAAGTGGACTTTGCCTGGGGCCTGCCATCGGCTAGGGCCGGTGGCGGACTTACCCGCGCGGCAACGCAACTGACCAGCAAGATTGATCGTGATTATACGAGTATCCGTTCATTGACATGCCCAAGTCGTTCTGAGTTAGTATGAGCCGGCTCACACGAAGGCAGGTGCGGACCCTGGGCTGGCTCTTGGGAAACATTGGCGTCGTCGCCGACTGGGACGGGGGACCAAGTTGATCCAACAACTTGCGGTTCCAGCCCGGGCGGTCGGCGGGTTTTTCGAGATGTCCATCGACACCGCGCGCGCCGCCTTCCGGCGGCCGTTTCAATTCCGGGAGTTCCTCGACCAGACGTGGATGGTGGCCCGGGTATCACTGGTGCCCACGCTGCTGGTCTCCATCCCGTTCACGGTGCTGGTGGCATTCACCCTGAACATCTTGTTGCGCGAGATCGGTGCCGCCGACCTTTCGGGGGCCGGGACCGCGTTTGGCACCATCACCCAGCTGGGGCCGGTGGTCACCGTGCTGGTGGTGGCAGGTGCCGGCGCCACCGCGATCTGTGCGGATCTGGGTGCTCGCACCATCCGCGAGGAGATCGATGCGATGCGGGTGCTGGGCATCGACCCCATCCAACGCTTGGTGGTGCCCCGGGTCCTGGCTTCCACTGTGGTTGCGCTGCTGCTCAACGGCTTGGTGTGCGCGATCGGCCTGTCGGGTGGCTACGCGTTCTCGGTCTTTCTGCAGGGCGTCAACCCCGGTGCGTTCATCAACGGTCTGACCGTGCTGACCGGGCTGCGCGAGTTGATCCTCGCCGAGATCAAGGCCCTGCTGTTCGGGGTGATGGCAGGTCTGGTCGGCTGCTATCGCGGCCTGACCGTCAAGGGCGGGCCCAAAGGCGTGGGCAATGCGGTCAACGAGACCGTGGTCTACGCGTTCATCTGCCTATTCGTGATCAACGTGGTAATGACCGCTATCGGCGTGAGAATCTCGGCCCGGTAACAAATGACCGATAGCAAGCGATGGTGATGAGGCGATGAGCTATGACGTCATTATCCGCTTTCACCGGTTCATGTCGAGGCTGGTTCGGCCGGTCGACAACTTTGGCGAGCAGGCGCTGTTCTACGGCGAAACCGTGCGCTACATCCCCTACGCGATCACGCGCTACCGCAAGGAAACGATCCGACTGGTAGCCGAGATGACGCTGGGCGCGGGGGCCCTGGTCATGATCGGTGGGACCGTCGGAGTGGCGGCCTTTCTGACCCTGGCGTCCGGCGGCGTCATCGCCGTGCAGGGCTACTCATCGCTGGGCGACATCGGTATCGAGGCGTTGACCGGCTTCCTGTCGGCGTTCCTGAACGTGCGTGTCGTCGCTCCGGTGATCGCCGGTATCGCACTGGCGGCCACCATCGGCGCCGGTGCCACCGCGCAGCTTGGCGCGATGCGGGTGTCCGAGGAGATCGATGCCGTCGAGTGCATGGCGGTCCACTCGGTCTCCTACCTGGTGTCGACGCGGTTGATCGCCGGGCTGGTCGCGATCATTCCGCTGTACTCGCTTGCGGTGCTGGCGGCTTTTTTCGCCGCCCGCTTCACCACGGTTTTCATCAACGGACAGTCCGCGGGACTCTATGACCACTATTTCAATACCTTCCTGATTCCATCCGATCTGCTGTGGTCATTTCTGCAAGCCATCGTGATGGCGATCGCGGTAATGCTGGTGCATACGTACTACGGCTACAACGCCAGCGGCGGCTCGGTGGGGGTCGGGATCGCCGTCGGTCAGGCGGTGCGTACCTCGCTGATTGTCGTCGTAGTCATTACCCTTTTCATTTCGCTCGCCGTTTACGGAGCGTCCGGCAATTTCAACCTCTCTGGATAAGGACTCGATAGGGCTATGGCAGGCGGCGGATCGCGACGCACCTCCGCGCGGGTGGCGGCAGCGCTGCTGGCTAGCTTGTTGGTGGCGGGCATCGCCCTGACCTACCTGTCCTACACCTCGGCCTTCACTCCGACCGACACCGTGGTCGTCTCCTCGCCACGGGCCGGGCTGGTGATGGAGAAGGGCGCCAAGGTCAAATACCGCGGAATCCAGGTGGGCACGGTCGAGGACATCTACTACAGCGGCGATCAGGCGCGGCTGAAGCTGGCCATCCGAAGCGCCGAGATGCACTTCATCCCGTCGAACGCGACGGTCCACATCGCCGGAAACACCATTTTCGGCGCCAAGTCGGTGGAGTTCATCCCGCCCAAGACGCCGTCGCCGACCTCGCTGCACCCCAATGCGAAGGTGACGGCCTCCGAGGTTCAGCTCGAGGTCAACACCCTGTTCCAGTCGCTGATAGATCTGCTGCACAAGATCGACCCGGTCGAGTTGAACGGAACGCTCAGCGCGCTGTCGGAGGGGCTGCGTGGTCACGGCGACGACCTGGGCGCGCTGCTGTCCGGCCTGAATACGCTTACCCGCCAAGCCAATCCGAAATTGCCGACGCTGCAGGAGGACTTCCGCAAGGCGGCGATCGTGACCAACACCTACGCCGACGCGGCGCCCGACCTCAACACCGTGTTCGACAGCCTCCCGACGATCAACAAGACGGTCGTGGACAAGCAGAACGACCTGGACACCACGCTGCTGGCCACCATCGGTCTGGCCAACAACGATTACGAGACGCTGGCGCCGGCCGAGCAAGATTTCATCGCCGCCATCAACCGGTTGCGGGCCCCGGTGAAGGTGGCGCATGACTACTCGCCGGAATTCGGCTGCCTGTTCAAAGGCATCGGGCGCGGAATCAAGGAATTCGCCCCGTTGATCGGCGTCCGCAAGGCCGGCCTGTTCACCTCGTCGAGCTTCGTGTTGGGCTCGCCCTCCTACACCTACCCGGAGAGCCTGCCGATCGTGAACGCCTCGGGCGGTCCGAATTGCCGTGGCCTGCCCGATATTCCGACCAAGCAGACCGGCGGGTCGTTCTACCGGGCACCCTTTCTGGTCACCGACAACGCCAACATCCCCTACGAGCCGTTCACCGAGGTACAGGTCGACGCGCCCTCGACACTGCAATTCTTGTTCCACGGCACCTTTGCGGAACGGGACGACTTCTGATGGCGTCCGGGGGTATGCCGTCGCACCGGTCGATGGTGATCAAGGTCAGCGTTTTCGGGGTGGTCATGTTGGTGGTGGCCGCCGCTTTGGTCGTGGTATTCGGGGATTTTCGCTTTGGGCCCACCAACGTCTACCACGCGACGTTCACCAACGCGTCGCGCCTCAAGGCGGGCCAGAAGGTTCGAATCGCGGGGGTGCCGGTCGGTTCGGTCAAGGCCGTCGACCTCAACCCGGACAACACGATCGACGTGGCATTCGCGATCGACAGGGCGTACACGATGTACTCGTCGACGCGGGCGGTGATCCGATACGAAAACCTGGTTGGTGACCGGTATCTGGAGATCACCTCGGGGCCCGGCGAGCTGCGCAAGCTGCCCCCGGGCGGCACCATCAACGCCGAGCACACCCAACCCGCGCTGGATCTGGACGCATTGCTGGGCGGGTTGCGCCCGGTGCTCAAGGGCCTGGACGCCGACAAGGTCAACACCGTCACCGGCGCCGTCATCGAGTTGCTGCAGGGCCAGGGCGGGGCGCTGGCCAACGTGCTCGCCGATACCAGCGCCTTCTCGACCGCGCTGGCCCGACGTGACCAGCTCATCGGCGACACGATCACCAACCTCAACTCGGTGCTGGCCACCGTCGACCAGCGCAGCGCACAGTTTTCGGCCAGCGTCGACCAGCTGCAGCAGCTGATCACCGGGCTGGCCGAGAACAAGGACGTCATCGCGGGAGCCATCCCGCCGCTGGCATCGACGACGACGGACCTCACGGAGCTGCTGAAGAATTCGCGCCGGCCGTTGCAGGGGCTGTTGGAAAACGCGCGGCCGCTGGCCACCGAACTCGACAACCGCAAGGACGAGGTCAACAACGACGTCGAGCAGCTGGGCGAGGACTACCTGAGGTTGGCCGCCCTCGGCTCGTACGGGGCGTTCTTCAACATCTACTTCTGCACGGTGACAATCAAGATCAACGGTCCGGCCGGCAGTGACATCCTGATCCCGATGGGCGGCCAGCCCGATCCCAGCAAGGGGAGGTGCGCTTTTGCCAAGTAGCAAACACGACCGCGACCCGCTTCGCACCGGCATCTTCGGTGTGGTGCTGGTGATCTGCGTGGTGCTCATCGCATTCGGCTACAGCGGACTGCCGTTCCTGCCGCAGGGCAAGACCTACAACGCGTACTTCTCCGACGCCGGCGGCATCACTCCCGGAAACAACGTCTACGTTTCGGGCTTCAAGGTTGGCGCCGTCTCGGATGTGAGTCTGGCCGGGGACGCCGCCAAGATCACCTTCAGCGTGGACCGCAACGTCGTGGTCGGCGACCAGTCACTGGCCGCGATCCGCACCGACACCATCCTCGGCGAGCGCTCCGTTGCGGTGACCCCCGCGGGCAGCGGGAATGCCACCACGATCCCGTTGAGCCGCACCACCACCCCCTACACGCTCAATGGCGCCCTGCAGGATCTGGGCGGCAGCGCGAGCAACCTGGACAAGCCGCAGTTCGAGCACGCGCTGCAGGTGCTCACCGAGACGTTGCACGACGCCACCCCGCAGCTGCGCGGTGCACTTGATGGCGTGACCGCGCTGTCGCGCACCCTCAACACCCGCGATGGGGCGCTGCAAGGCCTGCTGGCGCATGCCAAGACGGTGACCGGGGTGTTGTCCGAACGTGCCGCGCAGGTCAACAAGTTGATCCAGGACGGCAACCAGCTGTTCGCGGCCCTGGATGAGCGACGTTCTGCGCTCGGCGCGCTGATCTCCGGGATCGACGACGTTTCGGTCCAGCTTTCCGGGTTTGTCAACGACAACCGCAAAGAGTTCGGGCCGGCACTGAGCAAGCTGAACCTGGTCGTGAGCAACCTCAACGAGCGTCGCGACTACATCACCGAGGCGCTCAAGCGGCTGCCCGCCTATGCGACCACGCTGGGCGAAGTGGTGGGCTCCGGCCCGGGCTTCAACGTCAACGTCTACAGCGTGCTGCCTGCACCGATGGTGGCCATGGTGTTCGACACCGTGTTCCAGCCGGGCAAGCTGCCGGATAGCTTTGCCGACTACCTGCGCGGGCTGATTCAGGAGCGCTGGATCATCAGGCCGAAGTCACCATGATGAAGCAACGTCTCAGTAGTCGGGGTATGCGGACGGTCACCATCGTCGCGCTGGTTGCGGCGTTGGTCGGCGGCCTCTACGTGCTGTTCTCCGGGGGCGAGAGCGGCCGGAAAGTCGTCGCGTACTTCACCTCCGCCGTTGGCATCTACCCCGCGGACGAGGTTCGCATCCTCGGTGTGCCGGTCGGGCGGATCGACTCGATCGAGCCGCGGCCGGCCGACGTCAAGATCACGATGTCGGTGTCCAACGACGTCAAGATTCCGCGGGATGCCCAGGCGCTGATCGTTTCGCCGAACTTGGTGGCGGCGCGGTTCATTCAGCTCACCCCGGTTTACACCGGCGGAGCGGTGCTGCCCGACGGAGCGAGCATCGATCTGTCCCGCACCGCGATCCCGGTCGAATGGGACGAAGTCAAGGAATCGCTGACCCAACTGGCTGTCCAGCTCAGTCCGGCGGCCGGCGAACTTCAGGGCCCGCTGGGAGCCGCGATCAACCAGGCCGCAGACACCCTCAACGGCAACGGCGACTCGTTCCACAACGCGTTGCGGGAACTGTCGCAAGTGGCTGGACGCCTTGGTGATTCGCGCAACGACATCTTCAGCACGGTCAAGAATCTGCAGGTGCTGGTCGACGCGCTCTCGCAGAGCAACGAACAGATTGTGCAGTTCGCCGGCCATGTGGCCTCGGTGTCGCAGGTCCTCGCCGATAGCTCGCGCAACCTCGACAACACCTTGGGCACGCTCAACCAGGCGCTTTCGGACATCAAAGGCTTCCTGCGCGAAAACAACTCGACGCTGATCGAAACGGTCAACCAGCTCGGCGACCTCACCCAGACCCTCAGTGACCAGAGCGACAACATCGAGCAGGTGTTGCACGTGGCCGGTCCCGGTATCACCAACTTCTACAACATCTATGACCCCGCACAGGGCACCCTCAACGGGTTGCTTTCCATACCCAACTTCGCCAACCCGGTTCAGTTCATCTGCGGTGGTTCCTTTGACACCGCGGCCGGGAAATCGGCGCCCGACTACTACCGGCGCGCCGAACTATGCCGGGAGCGGCTGGGTCCGGTGTTGCGCCGGCTCACGGCCAACTACCCGCCGTTCCTGTTCCACCCGCTCAACACCATCACCGCCTACAAAGGCCAGATCATCTATGACACCCCGGCCACTCAGGCCAAAGCCGAGACGCCGGTTCCGGAGCTGACCTGGATCCCGGCTCACCCCGCACCGCAACCCGCGCCGGGAAACACCACCGATCTGCAGAGTCTGTTTGTTCCCCAGGCCCCCGGGCCCACGCCCGGATCTCCGCCGGGTTACGGTCCCGCGCCCGGGCCTCCGCCCGCGCCGGCCCCGGCCGGACCGGATGCCGGCCTGTCGAGCCCGGCGCCGGGGGCGCCGCTGCCCGCCGAGCAGGGGGCCGGCGGATGAGCCGAATCTGGATACGCAGCAGCGTGTTTGTGGCGTTCAGTGCGCTGCTGGCTGGCTGTCAGTACGGCGGGCTGAATTCCCTGCCGATGCCCGGCACCGCCGGCCACGGTGGCGGTGCGTATTCGGTCACGGTGGAAATGCCGGACGTGGCGACGCTTCCGCAGAACTCACCGGTGATGGTCGACGAGGTCACCGTCGGCAGTGTCTCCGGCATCAATGCGGTGCAGCGACCCGACGGATCCTTCTATGCCGCGGTCAAATTGGCCTTGGACAAGAACGTGGTGCTGCCGGCCAACGCGACCGCGAAGGTCTCTCAGACGTCCCTGCTGGGGTCACTGCACATCGAACTGGCCGCACCGACCGACAAACCCGCCGAAGGCAGGCTCGCCGACGGGTCAAGGATCCCGGAATCGCACACCGGTCGATCTCCCACCACCGAGGAGGTCTTCTCGGCGCTGGGCGTGGTGGTGAACAAGGGCAATGTCGGCGCGCTAGAAGACATCACCGATGAGGTCTACCAGGCGGTCGCGGGCCGGCAAGGGCAGTTCGTCGACCTCGTGCCCAGGCTCGCGGAACTGACGGCGGGCCTCAACAAGCAAGTCGACGACATCATCGGTGCGGTGGACGGGCTCAACCGATTCTCCGCAATCCTGGCCAGGGACAAGGACAATCTAGGCCGCGCGCTGGACACCTTGCCCGACGCGCTTCGGGTGCTCAACAAGAATCGCGGCAACATCGTCGAGGCGTTCTCCTCGCTGAAGAGACTTGCCATGGTCACCTCGAAAGTGCTGTCCAAGACCAAGGTGGATTTCGCCGAAGACCTCAAGGGCCTGTACTCGGTTGTCAAGGCGCTCAACGACAACCGCAAGGACTTTGTCTCCTCATTGCAGCTGTTGCTGACGTTCCCGTTCCCCAACTTCGGGATCAAGCAGGCGGTGCGCGGCGACTACCTCAACGTGTTCACCACCTTTGACCTGACTTTGCGCCGGATCGGTGAAACGTTCTTCACCACCGCCTACTTCGACCCGAACATGGCGCACATGGACGAGATCGTGAACCCGCCCAACTTCTTGCTCGGCGAAATGGCCAACCTGTCCGGACAGGCGGCCGACCCGTTCAAGATTCCAGCCGGCACGGCGTCACAGTAGGGGCCGAGACGATGATCGACAAGCTCACCAAGATCCAGCTGTCCATCTTTGCGATCATCACGGTCCTCACCTTGACGGTGATGGGCATCTTCTACTTGCGGCTGCCCGCCACGTTCGGCATTGGTACCTATGAGGTGAGCGCCGACTTCGTCGCGGGCGGGGGCCTGTACAAGAACGCCAACGTCACCTACCGGGGTGTCGCGGTCGGGCGGGTGGAATCGGTTGGCCTGAACCCCAACGGGGTGACCGCGCAGATGCGGCTCAACAGTGGCGCCGCCATCCCGTCCAACGTCACAGCCACCGTGAAGAGTGTGTCGGCGATCGGTGAGCAGTACATCGATCTGGTTCCGCCCGACGATCCGTCGGCGGGCAGGCTGCACGACGGATCCCGGATCGAGCGCAACAACACCCGGATCGGCCAGGACGTCGCCGACCTGCTGCACCAAGCCGAGACGCTGGTCAACAGCCTCGGTGATACCCGGCTGCGCGAGGTGCTCCACGAGGCCTTCGTGGCCACCAACGGCTCGGGGCCGGAGCTGGCTCGGCTGGTGGAGTCGGCACGATTGCTGGTCGACGAGGCGAACGCCGACTACCCGCAGGTCTCGCAGTTGATCGACCAGGCCGGGCCGTTCCTGCAAGCGCAGGTGCGAGCCGGTGGCGACATCAAATCGTTGGCCGACGGGTTGGCCCGGTTCACCGCGGAACTGCGCCAGGCCGATCCGGGGCTTCGCAATACGTTGGCCACCGCACCGGATGCCATCGATGAGGCCAACACCGCGTTTTCCGGTATCCGTCCGTCCTTTCCGGCGCTGGCGGCAAACCTGGCCAACCTGGGCAGGGTCGGGGTGATCTATAACAAGTCAATCGAGCAGCTGTTGGTGGTCTTTCCGGCCTTGTTCGCCGCGATCACCACCGCCGCCGGCGGTGTGCCGCAGGACGAGGGTGCCAAGCTGGACTTCAAGGTCGACCTGAACGACCCGCCGCCATGCAACGTGGGATTTCTGCCGCCGCCCTTGATTCGGTCACCCGCCGACGAGACGTTGCGTGAACTTCCGCCGGACATGTACTGCAAGGTCGCGCAGAACGACGCCACCACGGTGCGCGGTGCGCGTAACTACCCCTGCCAGGAGTTCCCCGGCAAGCGGGCGCCCACCATTCAGCTGTGTCGTGACCCGAAGGGGTACGTCCCGGTTGGGCGCAACCCCTGGCGCGGTCCGCCGGTGCCCTACGACACGCCGGTCACCGATGGGCTCAACGTTCTGCCCCCCAACAAGTTTCCCTACATTCCGCCGGACTCGGATCCGGATCCGGGCACTCCGATTGTGGGGCCGCCACCGCCCGGTGTGATCCCTGGTCCGCCACCGGCGCCCAACCAGCCGGCCCAGCCCGCTCCACCACCCAACGACAACGGGCCGCCGCCGCCGTTCACGTCGTGGATGCCGCCGGACTACCCGCCGCAGGCGCCGCAGATTCCCTACCCCAAGACGCTGCCGCCGCCGCCACCGCCGGTGGGCGTCGGCCCCGAACCCGGGCCGCAGCCACAAGCCAGCGGCCCGGCCTACACCACCTATGACCCGCTCACCGGTGTATTCAAGGACCCGGCCGGTGGCACTGGTATCTTCGTGGGTGGCATCAGCGGAGCGTCCAGCGCGGAGAATTGGGTGGATCTCATGCTTGCTCCAAGGACCATGTAAGCGCTGATGCGGGGGCCTATGTGGTGGAAGTAGTGGAATCGGCAGACGCGGATAAGCAGACGCCGACGCAGCGGGTGCGTCGGCGGGCGTCTCGTGCCGCGGGGCCCGCGAAAAGCGAGTCCGGCGAATCGGATGCGGGTGAAACCACCGTCGGGGTTACCGCCGCACCGAGCACTGCCAAGCGGCCGGCCAAGCCGGCCAGGTCGCTGACGGCGGTTCGGCCGCCGCCACGGCGTCCGGCCCACCGCAAGCTGGTCGGATGGCTGTCTGCGGCGGCCGGGCTGGTCCTGGCCGCCGCGCTGGGCACCGGCGTGGCCGTCCTGATGGTGGGGCACCGCGACGCCGAAGCCGTACAGGCCCGCCAGCAACGCTTCGTCGATACCGCCACCCAGACGGTGGTCAACATGTTCAGCTACACGCCCGACACCATCGACCAGGCCGTCAACCGGTTCGTCGACGGCACCAGCGGGCCGCTGCGCGGCATGCTGAGCGCGAACAACAACGTCGAGAACCTCAAGGGTCTGTTTCGCGCCACCAACGCCACCTCGGAGGCGGTCATCAACGGTGCCGCGCTCGAAGACATCGACTCCGTTACCGACAACGCGTCGGTGCTGGTCTCGGTCCGGGTCACGGTCGCCGACATCGATGGGGTCAACAAGCCCTCCATGCCCTACCGGTTGCGGGTCATCGTGCATGAGGACGACACCGGGCGGATGACCGGCTACGACCTGAAGTATCCGGACGGGGGCAACTGATGCGATTGCGGCGGTGGCAGCGGTGGGTGATCACTGTCGCGGCAAGCATGCTGGCTGTCGTCATCGTGGGGTTGGCCGCCCTCGGCGGTTGGTTCTATTGGGACCGAGTGGAGGCGCGCGGGGAGGCCGCGGCGCGCGCGGTGCTGCCCGGGCTGGCCGCCAAAGATATACCCCTGGTCTTCGGATACGACTACCAAACTGTCGAGCGCAGCCTCAATGCCGCCTATCCGTTGCTGACCCCGGCCTATCGCGAGGAATTCGAGAAGAGCGCCAACGCGCAGATCATCCCCGAGGCCAAGAAACGCGAAGTGGTGGTCCAGGCCAATGTCGTCGGCGTCGGAGTCATGGCGGCCAAACGGAATTCCGCGTCGGTGATGGTCTACCTGAACCGCACGGTGACCGACAAATCGCGCCAGCCGCTCTACGACGGCAGCCGACTTCGGGTGGACTACAAGCGCATCGGTGGAAAGTGGCTGATCGCGTACATCACGCCGATCTGAGTTTCCCGCTCACCCGCAGTGTCCTTGGTGCCCTCGGCGCAGTGTCAGTAGCACATCGCAATGTCGTTGCAGTACAACGGGTAACGCTCGATCGGGCTGGGCGGAGGCCCGACCATCTGCAGGGAGAACGGCTCCTTTTTCATGTCCGGCTGCATGCCGCAGACGGCATCGTGCAGTGTTGTATGCGTACCGCTCATCGTTTCATCGCTGAACGCATAGGTGTCGGTGGACGGTGCCGTGCCGCCGCCCGGACACACGACGCCGTCCTGTTTGGTGACGGTGAAGGTCCACAGCACGCTGGATAGCCGAGCTCTGCCGCTGAAGTTCTGCAGCTTTTCCGCCCGGGTTATCGGTGCGTTCGGTGTCGCGCTCACGACGTTGAGGGCACAGTTGAAGGCCCATACCACCGGGTCGGAGTAGTCGTTCATGTTGCGAGTGCCCGACGGCTGATCGCACAGCGCGGTGATTGTCCAGGTCACCCCCGACACCCCGGCCTCATTGAGGGTGTACGCGCCGTCCGGTGGGGGCCCCAGCGCGTGTGCCGGGCTTTCCGATTCCAGTGTCAGCCCCAGCGCGACGGCCGAAACAATGCCAGCGCCGACGGCCAGGCCATGGCGGATCTTCGCGCCGAACCTCCCTTGAACGCCTTGCACGCCTTCTCGAGTATCACAGCGTTTCGGCCCGAAAACCATGGCTTTGGCGGCCGGGTTGGTCTAGTCGGCGGCGTCGGCCGAATCGTTGGGGCGCGAGTCGGCCAATGCGTCCAGGAAGGATCGGGCCCAGCGGTCCACGTCGTGAGCAAGTACCTGCCGTCGCATCGACCGCATCCGGCGCCGCCCCGCTTCCTCGGTCTGGTTGAGCGCCTCTTCGATCCCGTCCTTGACGCCTTCCAGGTCGTGCGGGTTGACCAGATAGGCGTGCCGGAGTTCGGCGGCGGCACCGGTGAATTCACTGAGCACCAGGGCGCCACCCAGATCGCTGCGGCAGGCCACGTACTCCTTGGCCACCAGGTTCATCCCGTCGCGCAGCGGGGTGACCAGCATGACGTCGCTGGTCACGAAGAAGGCGATGAGTTCGTTGCGCGGAACGGGCCGGTGTAGATAGTGCACCACCGGATGGCCAACCTCGGCGTACTCGCCGTTGATGTGGCCGACTTGGCGCTCGATGTCGTTGCGCAGGGTCTGGTAGCTCTCCACCCGTTCCCGGCTTGGTGTCGCCAACTGCACCAAGACGGTGTCGTCCCGCTTGACGCGGCCCTCGGCGAGCAGCTCGGAGAAGGCTTTGAGGCGGACATCGATGCCCTTGGTGTAGTCGAGCCGGTCGACACCAAGCAGGATCTTGCGGGGATTGCCCAGTTCGGCGCGAATCTCGCGGGATCGGCGCCTGATGTTACGGTCGCGGGCCGTCTGGTCGAGCGCGCCGGAGTCGATGGAGATGGGAAAGGCGCCGACGCGAATGGTGCGCGATCCCAATATCACCTCGCCGAACCGCGACCGCACCCCAACCGTCCCGCGCGAGGTGTCGGCTCCGACCAGTCTGCGCGACAGGATCAGGAAGTTCTGGGCACCGCCGGGCAGGTGGAAGCCGACCAAATCGGCGCCCAGCAGGCCCTGGATGATTTCGGTGCGCCAGGGGAGCTGCATAAACAGCTCCACCGGCGGGAAGGGGATGTGCAGGAAGAAGCCGATGGTCAGATCCGGGCGCATGGCACGCAACATCTTGGGGACCAACTGCAGCTGGTAGTCCTGCAGCCAGACTGTCCCCCCGCGCGCGGCGGCCCGGGCGGTGGCCTCGGCGAACCGGCGATTGACGTCGACGTAGCGATCCCACCATTCGCGGTGATAGATCGGCCGGACGATGACGTCGTGATAGAGCGGCCACAGGGTGGCGTTGGAAAAACCCTCGTAGTACTGGGCGACGTCGTCAGCGCTGAGCCGTACCGGCTGAAGCTGCAATTCGTCTTGGACGATCGGCTCGTCCTGCACGTCCACGTCGTTTTCGACGACACCCGCCCAGCCGACCCAGGCCCCCCGCCGCCGGCGCAACAGCGGCTCGAGGGCCGTGACCAGCCCGCCGGGGCTGCGCTTCCAGGCGATGGTGCCGTCGGGAAGCCGCTCCTGATCGACGGGCAGGCGGTTGGCGACAACTACAAAGTCTGAGTCCCCGAAGACCTCCGTGCTTGCAGGTTCCGCGGACTGGCGTCCCCCGGGACCCATTTAGTTCTCGGGCTTCGCCGGTCCAATACCGAGCATGGATAGGAAAACGCGGCATTCGTCGGCATCGTTTGCGTAGGCCGCGACGACACGCCTGGCCTGGTTGGCGGTGCTGTCGGCGAGTGGCTCCACGTCGCCGATATCGCCATGATCAGTTTTTGTAGGCATCACACAACTGTAGGCCACACCCGTATTGCGTTGCAGCGATCGCCCTGGTTGGCGCGCTCAGCTCGGCTTAGAGGTCGCTGCCCAAGACCTCGCGAGCCAGCTCCCGCAGGGCCCGGCGATCCTCGGTCAGCGCCGCCCGTCCGGCGGGGGTGGCCCGGTAGACGCGACGCGTGCGGCCGTCGACAACCCGCTGCTCAGACAGCAGCAGGCCGTCGGCCTCCAACCGATGCAGGGTCGGGTACAAGGTGCCGGGGCTGACCTTGTAGCCGTGCCGGCTCAGCTCCTCGGTCAGCCAGGCGCCGTGAACCTCATCGTCGGCGGCGTGATGCAGGATGTGCAATCGCACCGCCGCCCGCTGGAATTCCCGCACTCACACCACCTCCACGTGGTGACGAAACCGATATCGGATTGCGATTCTAGGCTCATGACGCGGTGGCCGAGGGCCGGGCCGGATCTCCCGCTAGCCCGATGCGGTTCTGCGGAGGTACCGAACCGACGCCCCCAGCACCGAAGTGGACAGCCAGCGTCGCGCCGAGGCGATGCGCTTGCGCAACCAAGGTCCCCAGCGGCGAGGGCCCGCCAACGAAGCGCGCAGGAACGGCGGCGGCGACCACCAGAACCACCGACCCAATAGGCCCATAATCGCGGGCACCGCGAAGATGCGCACCACCAGCGTGTCGACGATGAGCCCGGCCCCGATGGTGGTGCCGACTTGCTCGATGCTGAGCACGTCGCTGGACGCCATGGCAAACATCGTGATCGCAAAGACGATGCCCGCGGTGGTGACTACCCCGCCGGCGCCACCGAAGGCACGGATCGTTGCCGTGCGAAGACCGACCCCGCGGTCCGGGTGGGCGAGTACCTCCTCGCGCACCCGCACCGTGAGCAGCAGGTTGTAGTCGGCGCCCACCGCCACCAACGAAATGAAGGCCATGGACTGCACCGCCCAGTGCAGGTCCTTGCCCAGCAGGTCGTGCCAGATGAACGTGCTGATGCCCAGCGCCGACAGATACGAGACGATCACCGCACCGATAACCACCGCCGCCGCCACCGGGCTGCGCAGCATCAACAGCACGATCAGAAACACCAATGCCAGCGCTGCCGCGGCAAGCAAGACAAAGTCGTGGTGGACGTACCCGCGCAACTCGGCGGTCGCGGTGCCGAAGCCGGCGATGTTCACAGTGCTTCCGGCCAGCACGCCCTCCTTGGTAGCGGCCTTGACGGCGGCGACGATCTGCGGAGACCGGTTGGCGCCATCCCCGCCGAAGACCGCGCCGTCGCCGAACACCAGCAGCCGAGTCACGTGTCCGTCGGGGGAGAAGTACAGGTTGGCCGCTCGCTGGAAGCGCGGGTCATTCCAGGCCTGCTGGGGCAGGTAGAAGGTGCCCTCGGCGCTGCCCTGAAAGCCTTGGCGCAGGCCCCGCAGATAATCAATGATGTCCGAAATCGCGGTGTGCGCATCGTGCACGGCGTCGGCGAGTTGTGCGGTCGTCGCGCTGAGCTGTGCCATGTCGGCGCCCATGATGGCCAGGGACTGATCGGCGGTGGTCAGGGACTTGGCCGTGTCGGACATTCCCGCGCCCAGCTGTGATGTTCCTTTGGCAAGCGAATTCATTTCCACCACAATGGAATCAGCCGGATCGATCACCTTGAGTACCAATGCGCACACCGGGTCGCTCGGGCAATTGGCAACGCTGTTGGTGTAGTCGCGCAGCGGGTTCAGGTATCCCGAGACCTGCGCCGCGGTGTCGTGCAGTTGAACCAATCCGGAGTCCATGGCGTCGATGCCGGAGTTGACCCGGCCGAGCCCGTTCGCACTGCCGGAAAGCTGTTCCTGCAGACGTGATATCGCCGCAGAGAACCGCGATAGCGTCGGCGCAATCACATTGATCGAGGAGAAGCGGTGATCCAGCTGGGCGATGCGCTGATCGAGCCGGTCGCCGATGGCGCCTGCCTGGTCGGCCAGCGTCGCTTCGTCGGGCACCGAACCTGCTGGGCGGCAGGCGGACTGCACCATCCGGATGCCGGGAATCGTCATCAGCTGGTGGGTCACCCGCTCGATCGCGATCACGCCGGTGGGATTGCGCAGATCGTGGTCGGTCTCGATGGATACGGTCTCCGGAAGTAGTTGGTTCGGCGGGAAGTGCCGGTCGGTGGCCTGGTAGCCCCGGTTGGCCAGGGTGGAGTCCGGTTCTGCGGCGGGCTCGTTGAAACCGAAGGTCAACCCGGTGATGGGCAGCGTGCAGATCAGCAGAACGAGAGCCGCGGCCACCAGAACGGGGCCTGGCCAGCGTGCCACCATGGTGCCGATACGCCGCCAGCGTCGATGGATCGGCCGGTTCACCGTCCTCGGCTGCGCCAGTCCACGGCGTCCCGCGAGGTCCAGCAAGGCCGGTAGCAGGGTAAGCGAGGCGAGCATCCCGATGAGAACGCCTACCGCGCAGGGCAGTCCGGCGCTGCGCAGCAACCCGACATCGGCGAAGGTCAGACACGACAGGGCGGCGGCGAGGGTGAGCGCGGAGGCCAGGACTACCGGCATCACGTTGCGATTGGCGGCCAGCAGCGCTTGTTCGTGCTCGACGCCGTCGCGGCGCGCCTCGTGATAGCGCCCGAGCAAGAAGATCGCGTAGTCGGTAGCTCCGCCGAGCACCATGGCACCCAGCAACGCGACCGAGAAGACGGAAACCTCGAGAAGATTGTGCTGGCCGAGTAGTGAAACGATCGAACGGCCGACCGCCAGGCCGAGTCCCACTGCCACCAGCGGAATCGTGGCGGTAATCACGGATCGGTACACCGCGAGCAGCAGTAGGGCGATGAGAACCACGGTCACACCGGTCAGTAGCAGCATCTGCCGATCGATCTCGCCGAATTCGTCGGCGACGGTGGCGCCTGGGCCGGTGACGTAAGCCCGCAAACCCGGTGGGGTGGGCTGGTCGGCCACGGTCCGCCGCACCGCGTCCAGCGCCGCGTTCGCCTGCGCCGCACCGAGATCCCCGGCCAGTCGCAGCATCGTGTATTCGGCCTCGCCGTCGGTGCTGACGGCCGCCTTGGCGGTATAAGGGTCCGACCATAGGTCCATGGCCGACACCAGACTCGTGGGGTCGGAGCGCAGTTTGGCCAACAACTTGTCGTAGAAAGCGCGCTCTGCCGGCCCGAGCCGGTGATCGCTCTCCAGCACGAGATAGTTGATGTTGCCGGCGTTGCCGTCGCGGAACTGCTCGCCCATCCTGGCGCCCGCGACCGATACCGGCGCGTCGGCGGGAAGGAACCCGCGGCCGTGGGAACGGGCCGTGCTTTCGGCCTGCGGGATCAACAGGTTGCCCACGGTGGCGCCGACGATCCAGAGCCCCACAATAAGCACGGCGTATCGGCTGGTGATTTTGGTAAAGCGATCCCACACGGGATGTGAAAGTACCGGAATTCAACGCGCGCACCCTTGTGAGCTGTACCACTAGGGGGTATTTAGTTTGACTCCGTGCCACCGCGATCGACCGTCGGCAGCCACGGTATTCATTAGCCAAATTGGCTGCGATCGGCTATTTGTATAGCGAAGGAATATGTGGGCCGCGGTATTCGATTGACAAGTCGTATCAAATGCCCGCTGACGCGCTATTTCTCCCGCCGGCTGGGTTGGTGTCAGGCGGCTCGAGCAGTGGTTATGACCGCTGGTCACCGCCCTTTGTGGGAAGTGCGGTGAAACATTGCTGGCCGCCGTGTCGACAAGGCGGTAAGTCGCCTTTGTCAACCTTTTTGACAATCGGGTATCAGCAAATTCCCAGGGGGACGTTCAGGTAACTCCAAGTTGTACGGAAGCCCGTGTTCGATCGCCCGGCGGGGAGCGGGGGTCTTCGTCTGCAAATCTATTCACCGTGAGGTTTTGTGTGATTTCACCGCGCCGCCGGGATTTATCGGAGGAGAAAACCTAATTCCCTCAACCGTGAAACCCGAAGGCGGACACCGGTGAGCCAGTGGGTCCTACGGAATCGGTCTTCGATATCGTCTTTCGATAATGTTGTTGGTCGAGACTGCCGGGTCTGGCGGCCGGCTTCATGATCGGCTGGTCAGATCGAGAGCCCGCACACGTTGGGAGGTGCCGTAGTGGGCGAGGGCCCGGTGTTCGAGTTGGTCGATGTGGTCGTCCAGCGCGACCGGGTTCGCGCGCTGGATGGGTTCACCGCCGCGGTTCCGGCGCAGGGTGTGACGGCGGTGTTCGGGCCATCGGGATCGGGCAAGTCGACAATGTTGCGCCTGTGTAATCGACTGGAGGTGCCAACGAGCGGGCGAGTGTTCTTCTGGGGCAACGATATTGCTGAGTGTGACCCGCTGTGGCTGCGGCGCCGAGTGGGCATGTGCTTCCAGCGTCCGACGCCGTTTGCGGGCATCGTGGCCGATAACCTCCGGGTCGCTCGGCCGGACGCCTCCGAAGCTCAGATGGTCGAAACCCTGGCCCGGGTTGCGCTGAGGGGATCGTGGCTGGATCGCGATGCCACCGCGCTATCGGGCGGAGAGGCGCAGCGGATGTGCCTGGCCCGGACCTTGCTGGCGCAACCGCAAGTCTTGTTGCTCGACGAACCAACCTCGGCGGTCGACGCCGACGCGGCCGCGGTGATCGAGGGCGCGGTCCGGGAACTGGCGGACGACGGGATTCCGGCGCTGTGGGTCACCCACGATGCGGCTCAGGCCGAGCGCGCCGCCGACCGCATTCTGCATATCACCCGGGGGCGCTGCACCGGCCTCGATTCGGTTGTGGACAGGCCCGCAGACGGGCAGGTGAGCTAGTGAACGGTCAGATCGGGTGGATAGGGCTGGCGACTTCGCTGGCCCTGGTCGCGTTCGCGGCGGCTATTTCGCTTTGGCGGCGATTGGGCTTGGAGCGGCAGGTGGTCTGGGCGGCGGCCCGCGCGCTGGTGCAGCTGCTGCTGGTGGGGGGTGCGTTGACCCTGCTGTTCGAGCCGGGGCGCTCGCTGTGGTGGTCCTGGGCGTGGATCGCCGGGATGATCGGCTACGCCGGGGATGTGGCACGCCGGAGGGCGCCGGAGGTGCCGCGGCTGGCGCTGCTGGCGGTCGCCGCATTTTCTGCTGCGGCGGTGCTCACCCTGAGAGTGATTTTCGGGCTAGGGGTGTTTCCCCTGCAGGCACGCACCGTGGTGCCGATCGCCGGAATGATGATCGGCAACTCGATGACCGCGATGGTGCTGGTGGCTCGCCGCCTCGTCGACGAACTGCGCGACAAGCGCGACGAGGTGGAGGCGAGACTAGCGTTGGGGCAGCCCTCCCGTCAGGCCGCCGCCCCCTACCTGCGGACCTCGTTGCGGTCAGTGATATCGCCGCAGATCGAGACCACCAAGGCCACCGGGTTGGTGTTCCTGCCCGGCGCCATGACCGGGCTCATCCTGGCCGGTGTATCACCGCTGCAGGCCGTGCTGGTGCAGGCGGAGGTGATGTTTTTGATCCTCGGCTCGGTTGCGGCCACCACCGTGGTCGTCGGGCTCGGTCTGGTCCGCCTGGTGTTCACCCGCGATCATCGGCTGCGACCGTTGCGGCAGCCAACCGGGGTCCACGGGGGCCCCAGTCGCGCCCGACCGTCCGGCCGGCGGGCAACCCAGCGATGACCCCCTTACACAATGGACGTAATCTGTAAAGATCCACGCAAGCCCAGGACAAGTTAGGCGGGCGCAATGACACTCTCCGAGCAGGCCGACACCAGCGCGGAGGGTGTCGCCCCCGCCGAACTGGTGGCCTACGAAACCCTTGATGAGGGCCGTATCGCCCGGATCTGGCTCAACCGGCCCGAGGCGCACAACGCGCAGAACCGCACCCTGTTGGTGCAGCTGGACGAGGCGTTTGGTCGAGCCGAGGCGGACGACACCGTGCGAGTGGTGATTCTTGCCGCGCGTGGCAAGAACTTCTCCGCCGGACACGATCTCGGGTCCGAGGCGGCGCTGCTGGAACGCAAACCCGGGCCGGCGCAGCATCCGACCTTCCGATCGCACGGTGGGACCCGCGACGCGGTAATGGAGAAGCTCTACCTGCAGGAGTGGCACTTCTACTTCCAAAACACCTGCCGCTGGCGCGATCTGCGCAAGATCACCATTGCCCAGGTACAGGGCAATGCGATCTCGGCGGCGCTGATGCTGATCTGGGCCTGCGATCTGATCGTCGCCGCGGACAATGCCAAGTTCAGCGACGTGGTGGCGGTGCGTCTGGGGATGCCCGGGGTCGAATACTATGCCCATCCTTGGGAATTCGGGCCGCGCAAAGCCAAAGAGCTGTTGTTGACCGGTGATTCGCTAGACGCTGAGGAGGCGTACCGGCTAGGCATGGTGTCCAAGGTTTTCCCTGCCGATGAGCTGGCGGACAAGACCCTGCAGTTCGCCCGTCGTATCGCCGAACGTCCTACCATGGCGGCGTTGTTGGTCAAGGACTCGGTCAACGCGGCTTCCGACGCGATGGGATTCACCGAGGCGCTACGGCACGCGTTTCACGTGCACGAGCTGGGGCACGCACACTGGGCGGCTCACAATGAGAACCGGTACCCGATTGGTCTGCCGCCCGACGTCGAGGACTGGCGTACGGCCGGGCCGACCCAGGTGGCCCGACGCGATACGCCCTGAACCCGGCCGTGACGCGGTTGTCAAGAACCGGTACCAAACCACAAAGTATGTTCAGGCGCCCCCGGGGCGTTCCCGTTGCGGACTGGTTGAATCCGGTTTTTCGGAACCAAATTCCAAGATTCTGCGCCATTGCTGTCACTTGACAGAAAGCATCCCTTAAGTGGCCTAACTTGGTGTCTAATTACACGCGCGCTTAATACGTCGCGGTTGAACCTGCACGCGCGGGTAGAGCAGGGCTCCGGCGTTGTTGATTAGCAGGCTTGTGAGCTGGGTTGATGATCTTTGGTGCCGCGCTATTGGGGCCGGAGTGTAGGCACGGGCTATCTGGAGAACGATCGAGTTGGTTACTGTTCGTCGTTGGTCTGGAGTTGCCCGTGCCTACCGTTTCAGTATTGCCTGTGTCGTCGGTTCCAGAGGTGTTCGACCGCTGGAGTCCTGGTGAGCGCAGCGAGCTCATCGGATCGGAGTTTCTCGATGTGTTGGCCTCGGTGCCAGACCCGAGGGACCCACGCGGTCGGAGGTATTCGCTGATGGCTTTGTTGGCGATCGCGGTTCTGGCCACTGCCGCGGGGATGCGCGGCTATGCTGGTTTTGCCACATGGGCGGCCACCGCTCCCGATGATGTGTTGGCCCAATTAGGGGTCCGGTTCCGGCGGCCCAGTGAGAAGACCTTCCGCGCTGTTTTGTCTCGGCTAGACCCCGCCGACCTCAACGCCAGGATGGGCAGTTACTTCACTGCACACGTGGCCAGCAGCGACCCCAGTGGATTGGTGCCGATCGCGTTGGACGGCAAGATGCTGCGTGGTGCTTTACGCGCCAAAGCGACAGCCACGCATCTCGTGTCGGTGTTCGCCCACCGTGCCCGATTGGTGCTCGGTCAACTCGCTGTCGCCGAGAAAAGCAATGAAATTCCCTGCGTACGTGCCCTGCTCACGCTGCTGCCGGGTAGCTTGCGGTGGCTGGTCACCGTGGATGCGATGCATACCCAGGTCGTCACCGCGAAGTTGATCTGCGCCACCTTGAAGTCGCACTACCTGATGATCGTCAAGTCCAACCAAGCCAAAATACTTGCGCGTATCACCGCGCTGCCCTGGGCCGAGGTGCCCGCAGCCGCTACCGACGACTCCCGCGGCCACGGCCGTGTCGAGACCCGCACCCTGCAAATCATCACCGCTGCACGAGGAATCGGCTTCCCCTACGCAAAACAAATCATCCGGATCACTCGTGAACGCTTGATCACCGCCACCGACCAGCGCAGCGTGGAGGTGGTCTATGCCATCTGCAGCCTGCCGTTCGAGCACGCCCGCCCTACCGCGATCATGACCTGGATGCGTCAACACTGGGGAATCGAGAACAGCCTGCACTGGATACGCGACGTCACCTTCGACGAAGACCGTCAAAGGGCACATACCGGAAACGGCGCACAGGTCCTAGCAACGCTACGCAACACAGCGATCAATCTGCACCGCCTCAACGGCGCCGACAACATCGCCGAAGCCTGCCGGATCACCGCTTTGACCGCCAACCGCCGCCTAGACCTCCTCAATCCACAATTCCCCAGCTCACAAGCCTGCTAATCAACAACGCCGGAGCCCTGGCGGGTAGAGCGGGACAGTCGCTTGGCCGCCTTCCGGCACTACGGCGCTCGCATGGAATTGCCGTTCTTTCGGACCGTGGAGTCCGCCCCCGGGCCGACCACCGTCGTCGAAGGACAGCCCCGGGTGATGTTCGCCTCGAACAATTCCCTGGGCCTAGGTGGCGACCCTCGCTTGGTTGAGGCGGCGAATCGGGCGACCGAGCGCTACGGGCCCTCGTGTGCGGGGGCGCCTCCGTTCTGCGGCACGCTGCAGATCAAGGTCGAGCTCGAAGAGTTACTGGCCGACTGGTACGGAACCGAGGCGGCGCTGGTCTACAACAGCGGATGCCTGACCAACGTGGGCGCGCTCACCGCCCTGTTGGGCGTCACCGATCTGGCGTTTCCCGATAGCGAAGCGCACGCATCGATCCAGGACGGCATCCGGCTGTCCGGGGCCAGCTCGCGGTTCTTTGCGCACAATGACCTCGATGCGCTGGAACGCAATCTGATCCGCACCGCTGACCGCGGCGGCACCAAACTCATCGTCGTCGACGGGCTTTACTCGATGCAGGGCGACATCGCGCCGATGGCCCGCATTGCGGCGCTGGCCAGCAAATATAACGTGGGCCTGTTCGTAGACGAGGCGCACAGCGTCGGCGTCTTCGGGTCGCGGCGCACCGGAATCGCCGAAGAATTCGGATGTGCCAAGGATGTCGACGTGTTGATGGGCGGCATGTCGAAAGCGATCGCCTCCACCGGCGGTTACATCGTTGGATCCCAAGACCTGATTGATGTGCTCAAGTTGCACTCCAATGCCCATATCTTCACCGCAACGGCCGCGCCGGCCGCGTTGGCCGCAAGCGCTGCGGCGATCGAAATCATTCGCGGCCCGGAGGGGGCACAGCGCGCCGCCGCAGTCCTGGCCAACGCCCAAGCCCTGCGCGACGGTCTGGTCGCACAGGGCTTGCAGGTGCGAGGAGGGATAGTCCGGGCCGACGGTTCGGGCGCGATGGCACCGCATGTGTCGGTTTGGATCGGGCGGGAAAGCCAAGCGATCGCCGCGTGGAACCGAGCCTTCGACGATGGTGTCTTCTGCGCGCTGGCGCTTCCGCCCGCGGTCGGTGAGAACGAGGCATTGATGCGGTGCAGCGTGTCGGCGGGTCACTCGACGGCCCAGATCGAGCGAGCGGTCGAAGTCATTGCCGCCGCCGTGCTTGGCGCACGAGACAAATGATCGCTGAGTGTCAAATTGCTGGCTGATGTTAACAATTTGGTATCAAGAAATTCAATCGACAATGCTCGTTCGCGCGCAATCTTCGGAAATCGCGATAACCGCTCAGGTGCTAGTCCGTCAAGATGGGAAGCGGCAGGAATATGAGTAGGTTTACCGACGCCATCGCAACGACCGCTAGCAATTCCCCGCGGGGTTTGCACTTCGGCGCCGCGGGTGGATTGCGGTTTGCCAGCTGGCGCGACATTCATCAAACGGCGGTGCGGGTTGCGGGCCGGTTGTCGGCGGAGGGAGTCACCCGCGGCAGCAGGGTGACCGTGCTGGCCGCCAGGCCCGAGGATGTCGCTCCCGTCGTACAAGGCATCTGGCGGCTGGGCGCGGCGATGACGATGCTGCAGCAACCGACCTCGCAGGCCGATCTGGCCGGGTGGCACGCCGGTACGTTGCGCGCGCTGGCGTTGCTGGACACCCGCTGGGTGGTCATCGGGGAGCCTTTCCTTGCTGCGGCCGAGACCTTGCGTGCGGCGGGATACCGCGTCATCGAGATAGGTGAGAGCTGGCCCGAACTTGCGGCCACCGAGGAGCCGACCGGCGAGGACGACGTCGCGCTCTACCAACTCACATCGGGATCGACAGGAGATCCCAAGGCCGTCGCGATCACCCATGGCAACCTGTTCGCCGACGTCGCAGCCATGACGGCGGAGGTGCATTTGGACCCCGAGGTCGACATCACCGCGAGTTGGCTTCCGCTGTCACATGACATGGGGCTGATCGCCTACCCGATCTCTCCGATGTTCGCCGGCAACGGCGCGGTCTACATCACGCCGACGGAGTTTGTGGTGTCCCCGCTCAAGTGGATGCAGATCCTGACCGAGCGGCGGGCCACCATCACCGCGGCGCCCAACTTCGCGTACTCGATCATCAGCCGCCGACTCAGCGCGATCGAGGACGGCACCTACGACCTGGGTGCCCTACGCTGCGTCGTCACGGGTGCGGAGCCCATCGATCCCGCGACCATGGCGGAGTTCGCGCGGCAAGCCGGGCGCTTTGGACTGCGCCACACGGCGCTCGGCGCCGCCTACGGTCTGGCCGAAGCGACCGTCGCGGTGTCGTTTTCGCCTGTCGACAATCCGCTCACGACCGAGTCGGTGCGCGTCGAGGAACTGGAAAACCGGGGTCTGGCGCTACCGGCGTGCTCCTGCGGGGGGGCGAAACAGTTCGTGACGCTGGGGCCCCCGATGTCCGGGGTCGAGGTGCGGATCGTCGCCGCCGACGGCAGCAACCTGCCGCCGCGCCGCATGGGCGAGATCGCGATCGCCGGCGACGCCGTGGCCCGTCACTACCTCACGACGGACGGAGAGGTCGCCGCCGTGGACCCGGACGGCTGGCTTTTCACCGGCGACCTCGGGTATCTCACCGAGGGCGGCGAAATCGTCGTGTGCGGGCGCCGCAAGAACGTCATCATCGTCGCCGGCCGCAATATCTTTCCCGCCGACATCGAGCGGCTGGCCGCGTCGGTCCACGGCATCAGGCGCGGAGGTGTTGTCGCGTTCGGGGTCACCCTGGCCGACCGGCGCGAGGAGATCAGGATCGTCGCCGAGACCGTTGCGGACCCGTCCATCGAGGACGGCCGGGAATTGCGCCGCCAGATCGCCCAGAATGTGCGCGGCGCAACGGGCTTGAGCCCGACGGTGCTGCTGGTCGGCAAGGGTAACGTCCCCAAGACCGCGTCGGGCAAGATCCGTCACGTCATGGCACGAGAACTCTTCGGAGAGGTCAGTCCAGCATGAATCCACTCGATCAAGCGATTCTGTCCGTTATCGCGTCGCTGGCGCCCGACCACATGGCACCGGTAACCGTCGATTCGTATCTGGTTGATGACTTGGGCTATGACTCGCCACGCAAGATGGAACTCGTCGCGGCCTTGGAGAACCGCCTGCAGATGCGGCTCAAAGATCCCGAAATCCCGCTCGAGACGGTGGGCGAAGTGATCGGGTGGGTCAGCCGGCACGTGGGCGAGACGGCGTAGTCGGTCCGCGCGCCGGGGGGAGCCGCAGCGGCGATCATGGCGCATGGTTCTATGACTAGAACCTGTTTCAGTTTTGGCGTGAGGGGTCCAGATGCAGCTTTCGTTCCAAGACCGGACCTACCTGGTCACCGGCGGCGGTAGCGGAATCGGAAAGGGAGTGGCCGCCGGGCTGGTCGCGGCCGGAGCCTCGGTCATGATCGTCGGCTGTAACCCCGACAAGCTCGCCGGCGCGGTACAGGAACTCGAAGCGTTAGGTGCCAACGGCGGCGCCATCCGGTACGAACCCACCGACATCACCAACGAGGACGAGACCGCCCGCGCGGTGGATGCGGTTACCGCCTGGCACGGCCGGCTGCATGGAGTGGTGCACTGTGCGGGCGGATCGGAGACCATCGGACCGATCACCCAGGTCGACTCCGAAGCTTGGCGCCGTACGGTCGACCTCAACGTCAACGGCACCATGTACGTCCTCAAACACGCCGCAAGAGAGATGGTGCGAGGCGGCGGCGGATCGTTTGTCGGCATCTCCTCGATTGCGGCCAGCAATACCCATCGCTGGTTCGGTGCCTACGGTGTCACCAAGTCCGCGGTCGATCACCTGATGCAGTTGGCCGCCGACGAGCTCGGCGCGTCGTGGGTGCGGGTAAACAGCATCCGCCCCGGCCTGATCCGCACCGACCTCGTCGCAGCGATCACCGAGTCCGCGGAGTTGAGCTCCGACTACGCGATGTGCACGCCGCTGCCCCGCCAGGGTGAGGTCGAGGACGTCGCCAACATGGCGATGTTTCTGCTCAGCGATGCCGCCAGCTTCGTCACCGGACAGGTCATCAATGTCGACGGCGGCCAGATGCTGCGGCGCGGCCCGGACTTCTCGGCGATGCTGGAACCGGTGTTCGGCCGTGACGCACTGCGCGGATTGGTCTGACCCATGACTCGACTGGTTGGACAGCGAATCCTGGTGACCGGCGCCGGCTCCGGCATCGGCCAGGCCACGGTGTTGCGGCTACTGGACGAGGGGGCCACGGTGGTTGGCGCCGATATCGATGCGGATGGCCTATCCAGAACCCAGGCGCGCACAGCCGAGGCCGGGACCGGCGCCAGACTCACCACGTGCCAGATCGACGTCGCCGACGAGAAGTCGGTGGTCGACGGCGTTGGCGCGGCGGTCCAGGCGCTCGGCGGTCTGGATGCGCTGGTCAACGCCGCCGGGATGTTGCGTGCCGCGCACACGCATCAAACCAGCATCCAACAGTGGAACCAGATCATCGCGGTCAACCTGACCGGCACCTTTCTGGTGGTCCGGGAAGCACTGCCGGCGCTGCTCGACAATCAGCGCAGCACCGTGGTGAACTTCAGCTCCACCTCGGCCGCGTTTGCCCATCCGTACATGGCCGCCTACGCGGCCAGCAAAGGCGGAGTCCAGGCGTTCACCCATTCCTTGGCCCTCGAGTACGCCCGAGACGGCCTACGAGCGGTGTGCGTGGCGCCCGGGAGCATCAAGTCCGGCATCACCGACGCCACCGGCGGGTACATCCCGGCGGACGCGAATTGGTCGCTGTTCACCCGGCTGATGCCGATTCTGCCGACCACCGAGACCTCCAGTGGCGCCGGAATGGCCGATCCCTCCGTCGTGGCGGGCGTGATCGCGATGCTGGTATCCGAGGATGGCGCCTTCATCACCGGCACCGAGATCCGCATCGATGGCGGAACTCACGCCTGACTCGGGCTAGTTGACGCAGGGAACTCCGCCGCCGTCGATCGGCTGTCCGTGGTCTGGCGCCGGATAGCTGGAGCTGTCGTCGCCCCCGTTGTAGTACGCGTTGGGCTTGGGGTAGGTGGTTGTGTCGTCGTCGGAATCGTCGGGCGCCGGCATCGAGAAGTTGGTGTCCACCGTTACCTGGATATGTCCGGGTTCGATGCTGGCATCCGGTTGCTTCGGGGCGTCGATACCCAACAGGGTGCCCAGGTTCATCGCGTCGGCCTGCGCACCGGGGCCGTACTTGATCGTGGTGGCCGCCGGGTCTCCGGACTTGCGGTCGCGGACCTGATCGGTGGTATAGCCGCGCTTGCGCAGTGCGTTGGACACCTGGCTGGCCAACCCGCTGATGCTGCCCGCGTTGACCACGTCAACGACGGTGGACGGGCTGGGTTTGGCCGGCGTCGTGGTCGCCGTGGCGGCGGTTGATGTGCTGCCGATGGCCGCTGCTACCTCGGCCTTGATCGCCGCGGGATCGACGATGTTGACGTCCTGGCCGTCGATGTTGTCGTACCGCACCACCGGCAGCGTCCGGAACTCGATGTCGGCTCCGGCCAGCTCACCCATGCGGCGAATCAGGTCCTCATCCCAGCCCCCGGACAACACGAGGTCTTTGCGTGCCACCGCCATCAGGCTGTCCAGCCGGTCCAGGTTGGTGAAGGTGCCCGAATCCTGCAGATCGCGCATGACCGACGACAGGAAAGCCTGCTGGCGGTGGGTGCGATCCAGGTCCCCGTTGTCCAGACCGTGGCGCTGGCGCACAAAGGCCAGCGCCTGGGCGGCATCCAAGCGCTGGCGGCCGGCGGGGAAGTCGGCTCCCGAGTAGGAGTCGTCAACGGCATGGTTCAGGCAGACTTCCACGCCGCCCAGGGCTTGGGCGAGGTCATAGAAGCCCGCCAAATTGACCTCGGCGAAGTAGTCGATGGGAACACCGGTCAGAGCGCGCACCGCACGCAAAGTTGCGGCCCGGCCGGCTTCGCGGCCGCGGGTCTCGAGTTCGCGCTGGCTGGTCACGCCCTGATCGATCAGCTCCTGCGCGACGTACTGCTTGGTGAGCCCGTAAGCCTCTTTGATCTTGATGTGGTTGTAGCCGGGAACGCCGGTGAACGGCACCCAGTCGTCACGCGGGATCGAGAAGGCGACAACTTTTCCATCGGCGCTGACATGCACCAGGATCAGCGTGTTGGTGTTGTAACCACCTTGATCCGAATCACCCGCGTGCAGGTGCTTCAGGATCGACCACGGCAGGTCGTTGCCTTCTTGGTCCTTACGTGAGTCCAGCCCGATCAGCAGGATGTTCATGTTGTTGCCGGTGGATCGCGGATCCTCGGCAGTCAGGGCCTGGGAGATGGTGATGCCGGTCAGCGCGCCGTGAGCCACCCAATATCCGGCCCCGGTCATTCCCAGCGCGACCACCGACACCAGGGTCATCAGGGTGCGCGACACCCGCCGGCGGATCGGTGACGGTTTTCGAACAGCGCGATGCCGGGCTTTGGTACGTCCCATTACGAGCCTTAGTCCGCTACCGGCCCACCGACCGACGCTTGGCCAGCGATTTGCGGGGACGTCGCTCGATGCATGCCGTCCAGTATGCGGCAGATTGCTGTGTGGACCCTACTCCAGAAGCTCTGATGTGGGCAGATTCACCCCCGGCGTGGCGCTGATTTCACGGCCGCGACATTTCCCCTACCTGCATGTTCTGGCTACAATTCGCCAAACTCGGAAGTACTGTACAGGTGTCTGGAGGGTATTGGGGGGACCCCGGGAAATATGGCTTCTGGCGAGATCGACCCCAACTGGCCGCCACCGGTCTATCAGCCGTCCGACAACATCGACACCACGCCACCGTCGTCGCAACCTGGAGTGCGGGGCGGATCCGGCCGGGTGATCTGGCTGGTCGTCGCACTGGTCGCCGCCGTGTGCGTCGGCGTGGTGGCGATCATCGCGTACTCGGCCAGGCGCCAGCCGGCCGCCAGTCCGCCGGCCACCACAGCGGCCACCGCACCGGCCACGACGTCGGCCACGACGCCGGTCGCGACATCGCCCACCAGCGCGCCGCCCGGGTCATGCGGCCCGGATGAGGCGGCGGCGGTGGCGGCGGCGCTGGCCACGCTGCCCCCGGATAAAAAGACCGGTAGGCCGTGGAACCCCACCCCGGAATTCAGCGACTACGACCCCTGCGCGGAGCTATCCGCGGTGGTGGTGACGGTGGTCGATGCGACTCGCAGCTCGCCAGACGAGGCGCTGATGTTTCATCGCGGGCAGTTCGTCGGGACGGCGACACCCGAGGCATACCCGTTCACCCAGTTGGAAGCTCCGGCATCCACCGACGATCTGGTGGTCCTCACGTATCGGTCCAGGCAGAGCTGTGACGCTTGCGAGGATGGCGTGCTGACCGTCGTCGGGTTTCAGTGGCAGGGTGACCACGTGCAGATGCTTGATCCGCCGCCAGACCCATGGGATTCGCCACCGTGATCTGGCCGGCCGACGCGGTTTGAGCTGACCAGTTCCTGACGTTTGAATCGATTGAATGGAGCGTGCGGGTGCCGACTTCACCGCCGGCGGGATGGTATGCCGATCCCGGCGGTTCCGGGGGACGACGATATTGGGACGGTGAGCGCTGGACTGAGCACTGTCGGGCAGACGCTGGGATAGCGCGCTCGCCGCTGGCGGCCGTTGTCGACGGTGTGCGCCGGGGATGGTCGGCGATGCCGCTGGCGCTGCGGTTGCTGTTGCCCATCGCCTTCGTGCTGATCTCGGCGGGAATCGGCGTTGCGTTTTGGCTGCAATCGCCGCCCGACAACTGGGCGCGACTGCCCAATCATCTCGAATGCCGCATACAGGAGGGGCCACAGCCGCCGGACCAGATCATCGTGGCCGCGGTGCAGGTCGAACATCCCAGCGCGGGCGTACTCGAGCTGGTGATTCGGTTCGCCGAACCGTTGCCGCAGTCACCCAGCGGTAGTCATGCATCCGGGTTCGTGGGCTATGTGCTGACATTCAGCGTTGCCAACAACGGCCGCAAGTTCGTCGAGCTGGGTCCCGAAGAGGACACCGACGACCTCGCCATCACCGCCACCCTGACGTCCAACGGGAATGACGTGACCATGCGGCCGGATCGAGACACCAATGCCCGCAGAACCGCGCCCGACACCATTGAAATCAACCTCGACCTCAAGCGACTGGGAATCGAAAACCAACTAGTGGTTCCCACGCTGACCGTCGACTCACAATTCAACACACCGTCGACCACCACGGTGGAGTTCGCGTCGCAAGTTTGTACCTAGTGAATCCGTTGTGGTCGGCAAGCATTCGTGACCGACGTCGAGCCTCGAGCGAGGGCTATTGGACCCCCACGATTTCTTCTCCCGACGTGTAGTAGAAGGGGATATTCGAGCCCGTTGCGCGTTCAATGAGAAAAATGATGAATGGTTCGACTTCGTAGTAACGGTGAACACAGCCACATGCGTCTACTGCGGTAGCGCACCTGCGGCCCGGTGCGCCGCACCGTTGCTTGATAGGCATGGCGAACGCGGCAACCAAAAGCACGACGGCAATGCAGACCGCAACCGGGACTCTGTTCAATGCGAACCTTTCGCCGGAGCATCACTGCAGGCAGTGTATTCGGCTCGCGCTCAACCCTCACGCACCACGGTCGTGGCGGCAATTTGCCCTACGCAGTCCGGCCGGCCGGCGGTTTGGCCGCCCGTACCGGCCGCCGCCGCACGGGCGCGCAAGTTGCGGCGCCGCGCGGCGCCGAAGCGAACTCGGCACTAGGTTTCTCAGCTATGGCCGTTACAAATTCGCCCGGTACGCCGTCGCCGCATACTCGCGTCGAGGTGCTGGGCAACATCGGGCCCAACTGGTTTGCCTCGGTCATGGGTACCGGAATCGTGGCCGTCGCCGGCGCGACCCTGCCCGTCCACGTGGTGGGGCTGCGGGCCTTCACCCAAGTCGTCTGGGTGATCGCCGCGGCGCTGCTTCTCGCGCTGATCGTCCTGGTCGGCGGCCACTGGCTACGACACCCCACCGTCGCGCGCAGTCACGCCCGCAATCCGCAGATGGCGCACTTTTACGGAGCTGCCCCCATGGCGCTCATGACGGTCGGTGCCGGCGCAGTGCTGGCGGGCGGGCCCCTCATCGGCGAGCGACTCGCCGTCGACCTGGATTGGGTGTTTTGGACCGCGGGCACCATCGGCGGCCTGTTCACCGCGGTGAGCATTCCGTTCCTGATGTTCACCCAGCACCGTGTCGAGCCCGATGCGGCATTCGGTGGGTGGCTCATGCCGGTGGTCCCGCCGATGGTGTCGGCCGCGACCGGCGCATTGCTGCTACCGCATATGCCGGCCGGATCCGGCCGCGAAACCATGCTCTACGGCTGCTACGCGATGTTCGGATTGTCGTTTGTGGCGTCGCTGAACATCATCGCGATGATCTGGAGCCGGCTGGTGTTGTACGGCACCTCGGGCGCCGCGCGAGTACCCACGTTGTGGATCGTGTTGGGACCCCTGGGGCAATCCATCACCGCCGCCGGACTTTTGGGGGCGGCCGCCGCGACCGGCGCGGTGGACCACGAATTGGCGGAGACCATGCAGGCGTTCGCAATCATCTTCGGCGTCCCGGTGTGGGGCTTCGCGATGTTGTGGATAGCGCTGTCCACCGCGCTGACGGTGCGCACGCTGCGCCGGGGCATGCCGTTCGCCCTGACGTGGTGGAGCCTGACCTTTCCGGTCGGCACCTTTGTCACCGGCACGTCGCAGCTGGCTCTCCATACGCATTTGCCGGCATTCCGGGTCGCCGCTGCCGCTGCCGCTGCCTACGCCGGCCGGCTGGCCACCTGGGTGCTGGTGGCTATCCGGACCGTGCGCGGGAGTCTGCGTGGCAACCTGCTCAACCTGCCGCCCAGCTCTGCGCCGGTCAAGGCAAGCAAGGATCCGGTTCCCTGAACGAATTCTGTTGTCGCCGGCCTGAGGGTTGGCGTGAATATCGGGGGGCCGGGCGCGTTGTCATGGTCGGTGCGTCCGGTCGATGCGAAAATTGCTGCCCGTGACAGGAAATTCCGGCTCAGTGCTGGCCAGCCTCGTTCCCCTCGCGCTGGTGATCGCGGTCTCGCCAATAACCATCATTCCGGCGGTATTGGTGCTACATGCGCCGCGCCCCCGGCCGACGGGGCTGGCGTTCCTGGGTGGCTGGGTGCTGGGGCTGATAGCGGTGACGGCGATGTTTGTCGCCGGGTCGGAACTGTTCGGTGGTCTGCGTAGGTCCCCACCCGCCTGGGCATCCTGGGCTCGGATCGTCGTCGGGTCGTTGCTCATCTTGTTCGGCATCTACCGCTGGTTGAACCGGCACGGGGAGGTCGAATCACCACGGTGGATGCGGTCGTTCGCCACCATCACGCCACGGCGCGCCGGGATAACCGCGGCCGTGTTGGTGCTGGTGCGCCCCGAGGTGGTGATCATTTGCCTGGCGGCTGGACTGGCGATCTGCACCGGTGGGCTCGGTGTCGCGATGAGATGGGTCTGCGGTGCGATTTTCGTCGCCATCTCGGCATCGACGGTGGCCGGTCCGATCCTGGCCTTCGTGGGTGCGGGTGACCGTCTGGAGGATTCGCTGGATCGGCTCAAGGAATGGATGGAAAAGAACCACGCGGGGATGCTCGCGGCCGTCTTGATCCTGATCGGTGTGATGGTGCTCTACAACGGAATTCACGCGCTGTAGGGGATCCGCCCTGGTCACGCGGGTGGGTGTGTGGCTTGCTCGGGGAGCCTCGAGAGCTCGCATTCGGACTCGGACTCGACGTTAGAGCGTCTTAGTATCAGCTGGTGGCGACTGCACCCGAGCGGTTCTCGGTTCAGGGGCCCGATGGCGTTCGCATCGTGGCAGATCGCTGCGGTGACCCGCGAGGACGTGCCGTGGTGTTCTTGCACGGCGGCGGACAGACTCGGCGCTCGTGGGGCCGAGTGGCCGCCGTCGTGGCCGAGCGGGGTTGGCAATCGGTCACCGTGGACTTGCGTGGGCATGGTGAATCCGACTGGTCACCGCACGGGGACTATCGCGTTGTCAGCTTCGCCGCGGATATTCAAGAGGTGCTGCGGGGCCTGCCCCCGCAACCGGTTCTGGTGGGCGCGTCGTTGGGCGGGTTCACGTCGATGCTGCTGGCCGGGGAACTTTCGCCGGGCATTGCCAGTGCCGTCGTTCTGGTGGACATCGTGCCGAACATGGATCCCTCCGGAGCCAGTCGGATACATGCGTTCATGGTCGAGCGGGTGGAATCGGGGTTCGGCTCGCTGGATGAGGTGGCCGATATGATCGCCGCCTACAACCCCCATCGACCCAGGCCGACCGACTTGGAGGGCCTGACCACCAACCTGCGCCGTCGCGGCGATCGGTGGTATTGGCACTGGGATCCGCGGTTCATCAGCGGCACCGCCGCCTTTCCCCCCATCGAAGTCACCGAGCCTCATCGGCTGTACGCCGCCGTCGACACGATCCTGCGCGGCGGCGTTCCCATGTTGCTCATTCGGGGGGCAAATGAGCAACATGGTCAGTCAGGAGCGAGCCGAGGAATTTCTTGCCCGCTTCCCGAATGTCGAGTTCACCGATGTCCGCGGCGCCGGGCACATGGTCGCCGGCGACCGCAACGACATCTTCGCAGCGGCCGTGTTGGACTTTCTGAGCCGCCATCTCGACGCTGGGTGATCGATCCCTGGCTACTCGGGAGCGGTTGGCCAACAGGCCCGCGGCAGACCGGAAATGAGGTCAGCCTGCTAGCCCTGGGTCAGCATCTTCTTGATCTCCGCAACGGATGCTTCCAGCTTGCGGATGCGCTCGTTGGAGTCCTCGGCGGTGCCGCGCATGTCGCCGCCGTATGCCCTGAGTACGTCGGCGAGCATCTGCTGGGTTTGGCCAAAAGCCTTGATCGCGTCGACTATTTCCTCGTAGCTGGTCCGCGACGCTTCCAAGGCAGCGATGCGGGCCTTGAGGTCGCGCAGCGTGCTGTCGAGCGCTTCAGATGCTTCAGGTAGGGCCACTCTGAAAATCCTAGGTGTTTTTCCAGCCGAACCGTCTATTTTTTTGTGGCAATGACGACCTTTTGGTCGACCTCGTGCCAGTACGGGTGTGGCACCGAACCCGCGGGCTCGTTGGCTAGTCAGCTGGGAATGCCGGCATTGACCAAAGTCTGTACGCCGCTGGCACAACCACGCAGGAAGTCGGGGGCGTAGACGTCCCGGACCTGCTGCACGGCCGCCAGCTGGTTGGCGCAGACCTTGTGCACCTGGCCGCAGACGATGATCGAGTCGGCCGGGAACCCCATTGCCTGCATCCGGCTGATCGTGAAGCGGCCGTCTTTCACGGCCTTGTCGTAGCCGAGTCGGTAGGACGGGCCCGTCGTTTCACCGGCGTCCGCGTATGCGGGTGCAGAGGCGATCAGCGTCACTCCAGCCGCGATACCGACGACGACTCGCGACAGCCGCCCAGTGGACAGGCACCGCGTTGCCGGCAGTGGGTGGCTGTAGGTCGCTGCGGCGTCCGTCATGAGATTGGCCCCGATCTGTCGTTTCAGGATCCCACTTCCTGTGGCGGTCTTCTGTGCCGCAGTGGACCCTCGCGTCGCTACTGTATGATATCTGTTCCAAAAATGGAAGTAAGGATCGAAAACGGGCAAATTGTGCCTGGCGTTGGAATGCGGGCTCAGATTTGCGCCAAAGTTGTCCCATTCCAAAACAAGCCATACATTGGTGGGGTGCCGAGGTTGAATCCCGCAGGTAAGGACCTTGGCCGCGTCCTAGAGTGGCTGTTGAACCGGGACGTTCCAGATAGTGAAATCGGTTCCGCGCTCAACTTGCCCAAGGCGACCTATTCACGGCGTAAGGATGCTGACGATTTCCCCAGCTACGCGGAGTTGATCGCGGTGGGGGAGTACTTCGACGTCTCCTCGCGCGTGCTACAGATTGCGTTCGGCTGGCGCGGGCAGGATGAGTTGATCCTGCTCGACATCGAAGAGATGCGCCAGTACATGGAACAGGCGGGGGCCTCGTTTTTCGGTAATGAACGAATACGTCGCTACATCGAGGAGCGCGAGGGCGCTGACTACCCGTTGGCCGCGGCAATCCTGAAAATGACGGAGCCCCCGGAGTCCGGGGCTAGCTGATTCCCCCGGCCCTCGGGCCGCGCCGGCCCCACGGTGGTGCGCTATGGCTCAACCTGCAACAACTCGATCCGCGGGGCGGGGCGCTTGGGTAGGAACCACGCCGGAATGGCTGTTGTCGCGACCACGATCATTCCGAGCAAGAAGACCCCGGCGTAGGCCAGCGACAAGTCTTTGGTGAGGTGCTCGGCAAACCCCGGGGTTCGAATCCGCGGCGGCAGGTTGGACACATCCAGTGGCAGATGCTGCCGGAGCGCCTGTTCGCGGATCTCATCCGCGCGGTTGGCCGCCGCGATGTCAGCGCTGCCGTTGAATCGGCTGGTGAGTACGACCGACATCAGCGCCGCGCCCACCGACGCCGCGACGTTGTGGTTGACGTTGAATAGCGTTGAGCCGTGCGCGACTTCGCTGGAATTCAGCATGTGCACCGTCGACCAGGACACCGGAACCATCATGGCGGCGGTACCCACCCCGAACGTGCCGAGCCCGATCAGCAGCGCCGGAAGATGCACGTGCTCACGGCTCATGCCATAGATAAAGATGCCCATGCCGACCACGGTCAACGCGGTCCCCATCAACACCACATCGCGCGGGCCCCGCTTCTCCATCAGCCGCCCCACGATCGGCATCACCGCGGCAGCGGCCAGCGTCTGGGGGATGAGCAGCAGCCCGGACTGCAGCGGTGTTTTTCCGAGCACCTGCTGGAAGTACGCCGGAAACAACAGGCAGCTGCCGAAAAAGGTGACGGCGAACATGAATCGGGTGGCGTTGGCCGCCGCGACGGCCCGGTTCTTGAGCAGTCGCAGATCGATCAGCGCGTGGTCGCCACGGTGCAGGGCGTGCAGCGCGAAACCGCCGATCAGGATCAAGCCGACCGTTGTCGGCAGCCAGACTTGCGGGTCGCCGATGGTGCCGCGCGCCGGCAGCGCTGATAGCCCGTAGAGCAGCAGCACCAGCGCCGGGGACAGCAGCGCCATGCCCACGAGGTCCAGCGACTCCGCGGGCAGAGAATCGTCACCGGGCAGCACCAACCCGGCCAGTATCAAGGTCAGGGCTCCGATCGGCAGGTTGATCAAGAAGATCCACTGCCAGCCAAACGCGTCGATCAACCAGCCGCCCAGAATGGGCCCGGCGATCGGGGCCATCAACACCGAGATCATGCTGATCGTCAGTACCCGGCCCAAGCGGGCCGGACCCGCCGCGCGCGCCAGAATGATGAGCTGCAGCGGTATGAGTATTCCGCCGCCAAGGCCCTGCGCCGCGCGGAAGGCCACCAGCAGGGTAATGCTCGATGCCATCGCGCACAGCAACGATCCCAGCGTGAACAGCAGCACCGAACCCATGACCAGGCGTTTGGTGCCGAGCCGATTCGCCGCCCAGCCGGTCAGCGGGATCACCGAGGCCAGCGACAAGGTGTAGCCGGTCGATGTCCACGCGACCACCGCCTGGGTGGACGAGAACTCTTCGATGAACGTTCGCTGAGCCACGTTGACGACCGTGGTATCCAGGGTGACCATCACCGGGAGCATCAGGCACGTCGCCGTGGTCATCAGAAGTTCGGCGTCCAGCCTGACGGGATGGGCGTCGGGGCGACCGTCATCGCCCAGACGCGACTCGCCCGCGGCGTGCGTGCTGTCACCGATCTCTGGCTCGCGCGGCAACCGACCCACCCGGCGGCGCATCGGTTCACTGTATCCGCCGAACTGCCGACCCAACGTCGAAATTATCTGGTCGCCAGTGCGCTGACACCGATGATTTGTGCCGCCCAGGTGGGCTACGGTCGAAATCTGGAAAGGCTGTGTGTCGCCGCCAGACCATCCGACCGGCCCACACATCACGACGGCCCTCGGCAGCTCGCCTTGCCGGAGCGCCAACCAAGCGAGGAGTAATCGGTGAGCAAGACCGCCAAGCGGCTGGGCCCGCAAGACATGTTTTTTCTCTACTCCGAGTCGCCGAGCACCATGATGCACGTCGGTGCCCTGATGCCCTTCACACCACCGGATGACGCGCCCGCGGATTTCTTGCGACAACTCGTCGATGAGAGCAAGGCCAACGAGGTTGTGGAACCGTGGAACCTGAAGCTGAGCCACCCGGACTTGCTCTACAGCCCCACCCAATCGTGGGTTTACGACGAAAACTTTGACCTGGACTACCACGTGCGGCGCTCCGCCCTGGCCAGCCCGGGCGACGAGCGTGAACTCGGAATCCTGGTGTCGCGGTTGCACAGTCACGCGCTGGACCTGAGGCGTCCACCGTGGGAGATGCACTTCATCGAAGGCCTCGAAGGCGGTCGGTTCGCGATCTACATCAAGATGCATCACTCGTTGATCGACGGCTACACCGGCCAGAAAATGCTGGCCCGCAGTTTGTCCGCCGACCCACACGACACCACGCACCCGTTGTTCTTCAACATCCCCACCCCCGGCCCGGCGCCCGCCGACACCGAAGAGTCCGCCGGCGGCGGCCTGATCGGTGGGGCGGGCAATGTGCTCAGCGGGTTGGGCGACGTGGTCAAGGGCCTGGGAGGCATGGTCAGCGGGGTGGGTAGCGTGCTCGGTTCGGTGGCCAGCGCGGGACGATCCTCGCTCGACCTCACCAGGGCGCTGGTCAACTCCCAGCTGCGCAGCGACAACGAGTACCGCGACCTGGTCAGCTCGGTGCAGGCTCCGCACTGCATTCTCAACACCCGGATCAGCCGCAACCGCCGGTTCGCCACCCAGCAATACCCGCTGGCGCGGATGAAAGCGATTGGGGCTCAATATGATGCGACGGTCAACGATGTCGCGATGGCGATCATCGGGGGCGGCTTGCGGCGCTTCCTCGACGAACTTGGTGAGCTGCCCGACAAGTCGCTGATCGCCGTGTTACCGGTCAACGTGCGGCCCAAGGACGACGAGGGGGGCGGCAACGCTGTCGCGACCATCCTGGCCACGCTGGGCACCGACATCGCCGATCCCGTGGAGCGGCTGCGAGCGGTCACCGCGTCCACCCGGATGGCAAAGGCTCAGCTGAAGAACATGGACCGCGACGCGATCCTGGCCTACAGCGCGGCCCTGATGGTGCCCTATGGCATCCAGCTGGCCAGCACCCTCACCGGGGTGAAGCCGCCGTTGCCCTACACCTTCAACCTTTGTGTCAGCAACGTTCCCGGGCCGCAGGAAGTGCTCTACCTGCGGGGTAGCCGGATGGAGGCGTCCTATCCGGTCTCCCTGGAGGCACACAGCCAAGCGCTCAATGTCACCTTGCAGAGTTATGCCGGGACACTGAACTTCGGGTTCATCGGTTGCCGCGACACGTTGCCACATTTGCAGCGGCTTGCCGTCTATACCGGGGAAGCGCTCGACGAGCTGGATGAACCCGCGGCGTCGTCCGCGGTGAACTGACGCGCCCGGCGCGCCGACACCTAGCCGGCGGGCGGTGTCGCCGGATGCCGGTGCGCCCAGGGACGGGCCTCTTCGAGTTGGGCTGCCAGCGCCAAGAGGTCGCCATCGCTGCCCAGGCCTCCGACGAACTGCACACCCAACGGCAGGCCGGCCGGTGTCCAGTGCAGCGGCACGCTGATGGCGGGTCGTCCGGTCAGATTGGCCAGCTGGGTGTAGGGCACCCAGCCCAGGCTCTCTTGAATGAGATCGTCCATGATCCCGCTGAGCGAGAGCACCTTTCCGGCACGCAACTTGCTCAGCAGCCGCGCCGCCGTCTGCAGGCGTGGTGACGTCGTCGTGTCACCAACGGTCAGTGGCGGAGTCGCCAGGCTGGGAGTCAGGAAGTAGTCGTAACTCTCATGGAAACTCGCCAGGGACTGGATGTAGTTGTTGCGGTTGTCCAGCGCAAGCAGCGGAGCCAGCACACTGGTGGATCGGCCGAGTTCGGCCATGGCCAAGGTGTCGGCTTCAAAGTCGCTGTCGCGGGCGCCGATTCGCTTTCTGATCTCGGCGACTTGGCTGTGCAGCTGCGCGAACCAGATGGTCAGGAAATCGCGGGCCAGCGCGGCGTCATCGTAGGGAGGATCGACTTGCTCCACCCGGTGGCCCAGGTCCTCGAGCAGGCTCGCCGCGGCCTCGACTGCCGCGACGGCCTCGCGGTCAGGCGCGGCGTTGATCGCAGACGACGCCGAGTACCCGATCTTGAGCGCGCCCGGACGGTTCTTGATGTGTTCGACGAAGGTGGTGTCGAGAAGGGCGACCTGGTAGGCGGCGCGTGGGTTGGGCCCGACGATCGCATCGTAGATGGCGGCGCTGTCGCGAACGGTGCGCGAAACCACCCCCTGGGTTTCCATGCCGAACAGCGGCTCGCCGGTCTGCGGGCCATAGGGCGACAATCCCCGGCTGAGCTTGAGCCCGACCAGCCCGTTGCAGGCCGCGGGAATGCGGATGGATCCGCCGCCGTCGTTGGCGCCGGCCAGCGGAACGATCCCGGCGGCAACCGCGGCCCCCGATCCGCCTGAGGAGCCGCCCGGGGTGTGCTGCGGATTCCACGGGTTGCGGGCCGGCCCCCAGTAATCGGGTTCGGTGATGCCCTTGGCCCCGAACTCGGGTGTATTGGTCATGCCGAAGACGACCAGGCCCGCGTCCAGGAATCGTTGGGTGACCAGGGCGTGTTGTTTGGCGACGTCGTTGGCCAGCGACCGAGATCCACACGAGCTGGGAAAGCCGCGATATTCCTGATCGAGGTCCTTGATCAGGAAGGGGACGCCGGCAAGCGGTCCAGGTAGCTCCGGATCCGCGGCCCGTCCCTCAGCCAGGGCATCGATACGACGGATGATCGCGTTCAACCTCGGGTTGACCGCGTCGGCGCGCTGACGCGCCAAAGCAAGTAGCTCGGTAGCGCGGACTTGCTTGGTCGCCACCAGCTCGGCCAGGCCAGTCGCATCCAGCGACATGTACTCGTCAAGATGCATTGGCCGATCTTATGATTGCGGCGATTGGCCGGCGGGGAAAGGCAGTCAATTTCTTACCGGTTCTTACCGGTCTTGCTCGCGTTGTTCGCCGGGGTTGCGCCGATCTCAGTGCGGGTGGACCGCAAACCCGGATCCGCACTCGCAATTTTTTCCTCGATGTGCGCATCTTTTTCGGCGTTGCCCACCATGATGTCTAGTACGCGACAACACGAGGGGTAGGCGATGTCTTTTGTGCTCGTGGCGCCAGACATGTTGGCGACGGCAGCGGCGGATGTGGTGCAAATCGGATCAGCCGTTAGTGCCGGCAATCTGGCGGCGGCGATTACGACTACTGAGGTGATGGCGGCGGCCGCCGATGAAGTATCTGGGGCGATAGCGGCGCTGTTCGGCGCGAATGCCCAGGAGTATCAGGCGGCGGCGGCCCAGGCCGCGACGTTCCACGAGCAGTTTGTCCGTGCCCTGAGTGAGGCGGGGGCGTCGTATGCCAGCGCCGAGGCGACCATCGTCACCGGCTTGAGCTCGGCGGTCGCGGACGGGTTTCAGACCGCGGTCTACGGTCCGATACGCGCGGCTGGGCAGGCGTGGATCAGCAGCCCGGCCGGCGAGGTTGTTGATCCGGTCATCAATGCGCCCACCGAAGCCCTGTTCGGGCGTGGCCTGATCAGCAATGGTGCCGCCGGAACGGCCGCACACCCCAATGGTGGCGCCGGCGGGATCCTGTTCGGCGACGGCGGCCCCGGCTACACCCCGACCGGCGGGATCGGCGCGGTCGCGGGCGGCATCGGCGGAGATGCCGGGCTGATCGGCAACGGTGGCCTCGGCGGTAACGGCTTCGGCGGCGGCACCGGCGGTACCGGCGGCTGGCTGATGGGCAACGGCGGCGGCGGCGGGGTCGGCGGGGTCGGCGGTGTTGGTGGCCAAGCCTTGTTCTTCGGCAACGGCGGCGCCGGTGGAGGCAGCGCGCTGGGTGGCCGTGCCGGGCTGTTCATCGGGGAGCCGGGCACCGGCTGGGTTGCTGACCCCGGCAACGGCCAGTCGATCGTGATCGACTTCGTCCGGCACGGGCAGACGGCGAGCAACGTGGCGGAGCTGATCGACACCAACGTGCCCGGCCCACCACTGACAGCCGAGGGGCACCTGCAGGTGGACATCATTGCCGGCCAGCTTTTCGCGAAGGGCCCCTACGCGGGGATCTTCGACTCGGAATTGCTCCGTACACAGCAAACCGCCGCGCCGTTGGCTGCCCTGTATGGGATAACCGACGTTCCGGCGCTGTCCGGACTCAACGAGATCAGTGCCGGCATATTCGATGGCCTACAGCAGATCACGCCCGCGGGCCTGCTGTATCTGATCGGCCCGATGGCGTGGACGCTGGGATACCCGATCGTGCCGATGCTGACCCCGGGCTCGCTGGACTTCAACGGCGTGGTCTTCAACCAGGACTTCACCCACGCCATGGACACCATGTACAGCGCCGCCCTGGCGAACCCGGTCCTAGCCGCCAACGGCAAGATCACCGACGTCGCCTACTCCAGCGCATTCACCATCGGTGTCGGGACAATGATGAACGTCGACAACCTCGATCCACTGCTGCTGCTCACCCACCCGCTGCCCAACACCGGCGTGGTCGAGGTGCAGGGCAGTCCCGCCAACGGCTGGACGATGGTCAGTTGGGACGGGATTCCTGTCGCACCAGCGACATTGCCGACCCAGCTATTCGTCGACGTGCGGAACCTGATCACCGCGCCGCAATACGCGGGCTGGGACATTTTCTATTCATTGTTCACCGGCAATCCGACGACCATCCTGACCGCGGTTCGCGACGGCATCGAGGAGGTCGGCAGCGCGGTGATCAACTTCCCGATCGAGGTGACCGAGGACGTCGTCAACGCCATTTGCGGTGCGACCGACGGCCTGACGGCCGGCGTGCCCAGCCTGGTCGGATGAGTGTGGGCCGCGACAACCACAGCGCATGGAAACGACGGAGAGCCGGTTCGTCAACCTCGGTCGTGACGGTGGCGTGGCCACCGTCGAGCTGATCGACTCGGGACCGCTGAACATTGTCGGCACCGCGGCTATCACGGCCCTTACCAACGCATTTCGCAGCATCAACCAAGACAGCGGCGTGCGGGTCGTCGTACTGCGCGCCGCGGGCGAGAAGGCGTTCATCGGTGGCGCCGACATCAAGGAAATGGTCACCCTGGACCGCATCAGCGCCCAGGCCTTCATCCGCCGACTCGCGGGCCTGTGCGAGTCGATTCGACAGTGCCCCGTCCCGGTCATCGCCCGAATCGTGGGTTGGTGTCTGGGCGGCGGCCTGGAAATCGCGGCGTGCTGCGATCTGCGGATCGCCGAATCCGGCGCCCGATTCGGGATGCCCGAAGTGGCGGTGGGAATCCCGTCGGTGATCCATTCGGCGTTGTTGCCGGCGCTGGTCGGGGCCTCGCGGACAACTTGGCTGCTGCTGACGGGCGAAACCATCGACGCCGACACGGCCGCAAGCTGGGCTCTGGTGCATGAGGTCGTCGCGCCCGCCGCGCTGGACCTGCGGATCGCCGCACTCGCAACAAAACTTGCCGGATTCGGCCCGCAGGCCCTCCGTCAGCAAAAACGCCTACTGGCCAAGTGGCCCGACATGACGGTGCCGGCGGCGATCGAGGACAGCATCGAGCAATTCGGCCTTGCGTTCCAGACCGGTGAGCCGCAACAGCACATGCAGGCGTTCCTCTCTCGCAAGGGCCGTAAAGCAGGAAGCGGCCCGCAAGCCCCGGAGGAGTAGCCGGCCAGGATCACAGTTCGCCACCGCTGCGCTGGGTCATGGCGCGCATTGCGGGCAATAGTGCGAGCGCGACCGACAGATCAAGGGCGCCGATGTCGATCGTGCGGCCAAGCAATTCCTCGGCCTGGTGGACTCGATAGCTGACCGTGTTGGGATGCACCCCAAGTCGTTGCGCGGCTTTGGCCGGGCTGCGGTTTTCCTCGAGATACACCGCAAGCGTGGCGGCAATCCGATACGTCCCCTCATCGTTGGCGGCCAAAGGGCCCAGGACGCGTCTGACGAATGCCACCGCGTGCCCGCGGTCCGTGCCGGCCAGGGCTGCTACCGCAACGTTGCGGTAGCAGGTCACCACCTCAGCGCGATCCCCGAGCAATGAGACGAACCGTTGCGCGTGCGACGCCTCGACATGGGTGCGACGGAAACCGCTTATCCCCCAACCCGGTTCACCGATGGCGACCCGGACGTCCTGCGGTAGGTGGATGCCGCTACAGATGTTGGCCACATCCAGCTCCGCAGCGGTGAATGCCTGCGGTCGGCTCAGCCAGCCGGCAATGGCCTTCGAACCGGCCAGATGGGCCAGGACGCTTTGGGCCGCGATGGCACGGGTCAGCTGCGTCAGTGCCTCGGTGAGCGTCACCGGGCCGGCGCAGGCGTCCTGGGTCACGTCGCGCCACACGCTGACGCCGACATGGTGACGGTTGACGTCGTAACGCAGCCGGGTGGAAGCCCGCTGCGCATCGTCTTCACGTTCGCTGAGGATGTCCTCGACCGCCGCCGCGCGTGCGGCGGCCGCACCAGTCAACCAGGCCTCGCGTTCAACTTCATAGAGCCGTTCGGCCCGAATCAGGACGACGTCGACATAACCGAACAGCCAGTTGGTGGCCAGGTCGAGCGCCCGGTCGTGATCGGTAGCCGCCGAACTCGCGGCGATCCGGTCGAACAGCCATTGCCACGTTCGCTCCTGGGCCATCCGTACCGAGCGGAAGAGGTCATTGAGCGCAATGTTTCGCTGCACTCCAGAGCGACCGATGGCGGCGGTGGCCGGCGTCAGATCGAGCAGCCGCGGCCCCTCCCCGGAGTCGATGCACTCGGCGATTTGGCGGACACTGGCTTCGACGCTGGCAAGTTGGTCGGCCACCGCGGGCGGATCAGGAACGATGCTCGGCAACTCGGACTGGTATCGGTCAACGATGTCACGCGCCAGCTGGGTTGCGCACGTTTGCATTTCGGCGGCTAGCGGCCTGAGCACCTGCTGCCATACCCGGCGAGCGCTCGGCTCTTGAAACGGTGGCCACCTGGGCTCCATGTCGACGAAATCTAATCTCGTCGTGCTCCCGGCACAACGGCCCAGCAAACCGAACTGGCGATAACAGTCCCCGCTCGATGGGGGCGTGGCAGGGTAGTGAGGCAGCGGCTGCGCGAGTTAGCAAGCCAGTAAAGCCAATTGACAAGGAGGTCATGATGGCCAAGGCGGCGAAGAAGACCCCAGCCAAGAAATCGTCGACCGGGGCCGCCTCAGACGCGCACCGCGAGCCGCATCTGGCCCGTGAGCACCTGCCCATCCCCGACCCCAAGCACGTGGGATTGACCACCTACGACGCCAAGGACCCCAACACCAAATACCCACCGATCAAACAACTGCGCCCGCCACAGGGGGCGCCGAACGTGCTCATCGTCTTGATCGACGATGTCGGGTTCGGCGCGTCGTCGGCGTTCGGCGGACCGTGTCGCACCCCGGTGGCCGAGCAGCTGGCGGCCGGCGGGCTCAAACTCAACCGCTTCCAGACCACCGCCTTGTGCTCACCCACCCGGCAAGCGCTGTTGACCGGGCGCAACCACCACTCGGTGGGCATGGGCGCGATCACCGAGATGGCCACCTCGGCGCCCGGCAACAACAGCATCAGGCCCAAGGAGAAGGCACCGCTGGCCGAGACCTTGAAGCTCAACGGCTACTCCACCGCACAGTTCGGTAAGTGTCACGAGGTGCCGGGGTGGGAGGTCACCCCGATGGGCCCGTTCCACCAGTGGCCGACGGGTTCGGGGTTCGAGTACTTCTACGGCTTCGTCGGCGGCGAGGCCAATCAGTACTACCCGGGTCTGTACGAGGGCACCACGGCGGTAGAACCGCCGAAGACCCCGGAGCAGGGCTACACGCTGACCGAGGATCTGGCGGATCGGGCGATCACCTGGGTACGCCAGCAAAAGGCGCTGATGCCCGACAAGCCGTTCTTCATGTATTTCGCACCCGGTGCGACCCGCGCCCCGCATCACGTGCCCAAAGTGTGGTCGGACAAGTACCGGGGCAAGTTCGACGACGGCTGGGACGCGCTGCGGGAGAAGACCCTCAACCGGCAGAAGGAACTCGGGGTGGTATCCGATGGCGCCGAGCTGACCAAGCGCCATGACGAGATCCCGGCCTGGGACGACATGCCCGACGAACTCAAGCCGGTGCTGGCCAGGCAGATGGAGATCTACGCCGGGTTCCTCGAGCAGACCGACCATGAGGTGGGGCGCCTCGTCGGTGCCATCGATGACCTCGGTGTCCTCGACGACACGCTGATCTACTACATCATCGGCGACAACGGAGCCTCGGCCGAGGGCACCATCAACGGCTGCTTCAACGAGATGACCACGCTCAACGGGTTGCCCGGGATCGAGACGACGGAGTTCCTGCTGTCCAAGACCGACGATTTCGGCACCCCGGACGCCTACAACCACTACGCCGTCGGCTGGGCGCATGCCCTCTGTGCGCCCTACCAGTGGACCAAGCAGGTCGCCTCGCACTGGGGCGGCACCCGCAACGGCACCGTCGTGCACTGGCCCAACGGCCTCACCGAGCAAGGGGGAATGCGCGACCAGTTCCACCACGTGATCGACGTGGCGCCGACCATCCTGGAGGCGGCCGGTTTGCCGGCACCGCATTCGGTCAACGGAATAGCCCAGGCGCCCCTCGAAGGCGTCAGCATGATGTCGACGCTGCGCGATGCCGCGGCGCCCGAAACCCACGAGGTCCAATATTTCGAGATGATGGGCAACCGCGGCATCTACTTCCAGGGCTGGACCGCGGTGACCAAACACCGCACCCCGTGGAAAGCCGACGCCCCACCGCCGTTCGACGACGACGTATGGGAACTGTATGCCCCCGGTGACTGGACCCAGGCGCACAATCTGGCCACGCAGAACCCGGCCAAGCTCGCCGAGCTGCAGCGGCTTTGGCTCATCGAGGCCACCAAGTACAACGTTGTGCCGCTCGATGACCGCGGCTTCGAGCGGATCAACCCCGACATCGCCGGCCGTCCGCAATTGGTGCGGGGCAACAGCCAGCTGCTGTTCGACGGGATGCGCGTCAGCGAATGGTGCGTCTTGACGATCAAGAACAAATCGCACTCGGTGACCGCCGAAGTCGAGGTGCCAACGGGCGGGGCCAGCGGAGTGCTCATCACCCAGGGCGGCAGCGCCGGGGGCTGGACGCTGTACGCCCACGAGGGCAGGCTCAAGTACTGCTACAACTTCCTCGGCATCGACCACTACATGGTGGCCGCGACCAAGCCGATCCCCACCGGCAAGCACCAGGTCCGGATGGAATTCGGCTACGACGGCGGCGGGTTGGGCAGGGGCGGCGATGTCACGCTTTTCTACGACGGCAAAGCGGTGGGCCAGGGACGGGTCGAGCGCACCCAACCCATGGCGTTTTCCGCCGATGAGGCCTGTGACGTCGGGTGCGATACCGGATCGCCCGCCTCGCCCGGCTACGGCCCTACCGGCAACGCCTTCAGCGGCACCATCGCCTGGGTGCAGATCGATCTCGGTGCAGACAGCCATGACCATCTGATCACCGCCGAAGACCGGTTCAACATTGCCATGGCCAAGCAGTGACCTGCCGCAGACGCCCCAATTAGCACGGTTTCCGGCATTTCGACGTGCGCGAGCGACGGATCTCAAGGATTGTCTTAGGCATGTCGGCTCCCCCCACAAGCCCGGTCAGACGTGTTCATCCGGTCGACGAGGTACTGCCGATCCCCAAATTGGCGACCTACGGCTTTCAGCACGTCGTCGCGTTCTACGCCGGGGCGGTCGTGGTGCCGATCATCATTGCCAACGCGATCGACCTGCCCCACCAGGACCTGGTCAAGCTGATCACCGCGGACCTGTTCACCTGTGGCGTCGCCTCGATCATCCAGTCCGTCGGCTTCTGGAAGATCGGGGTGCGGCTGCCCCTGCTGCAGGGCGTGGCGTTCGCCGGGGTGTCGCCGGTTATCGCCATCGGACTTTCCCATGGCGGCGGAACGCCCAGCCTGCTCTACGTCTACGGCGCGGTGATCGTCGCCGGTTTGTTCACCATCCTGATCGCCCCGATCTTCACCAAGCTGCTGCGATTTTTTCCCCCGGTGGTCACCGGCACGCTGATCACCATCATCGGGCTGTGCCTGGTGCCGGTGGGCGCCGGCGACGCGGTGACCAATCCGCGCACCGGCGAGCACGACCCGACCAACATTCGCTGGCTGCTCTACGCGCTGGGAACGATCGCGATCATCGTGGCGATCCAGCGGGTGTTCAGTGGTTTCATGGCCACCATCGCGGTGTTGATCGGCTTGGTCGTGGGCTGCGTGGTCGCCTACGGCCTGGGCGACATGAGCTTCGCCAAGGTGGACGAGGCGTCGGTTATCGGATTCACCGAGCCGTTCGTGTTCGGTATGCCGAAATTCGACTTCGTTGCATGCCTGACGATGATCATCGTGCTGATGATCACCTCGGTGGAGTCGACCGGCTCGACCCTGGCCACCGGCGAGATCGTCGGCAAGCGCATCAAGGCCGCCCAAATCGGCAACGTGCTGCGCGCCGACGGACTGGCCACCGTGATCGGCGGAATCTTCAACTCCTTTCCCTACACCGCGTTCTCCGAGAACGTCGGGCTGGTGCGGCTCACTCGGGTCAAGAGTCGCTGGGTGGTCGCCGCCGCCGGGGTGGTGATGATCGTGCTCGGGTTCCTGCCCAAGGTCGCCGCGGTCGTCTCGGCGGTCCCCAGCCCGGTCCTCGGCGGGGCGGCGTTGACGCTGTTTGCCACCGTCGCCGTGGTGGGCATCCAGACGCTGGGCAAGGTCGACTTCACCGACCACCGAAACCTCATCATCGTGACCACCAGCCTGGCGCTGGCGTTGTGGGTGACGTCCTATCCCGACGTCGCCGAGTCGATGCCGTCGGGCGTGGACCTGATCTTCGGCAGCGGCATCAGCATCGGTGCCGTCGCCGCGATCGTGCTCAACATCGTGTTCTTTCACACCGGCTCGCATGGGCCACGGGTGGCCGGCGGCGGCTCGATTACCCTCCATGAGGTCAACGCGATGACCCGCGAGCGATTCACCGAAGTGTTCGGCCATGTCGTGCAGGACGTCCCCTGGGTGATCGACCGTGCCTACGAGCACCGGCCGTTCGCCGACACCGCCGCGCTTCGCGAGGCGTTCCAGGACGCGGTGCTCACCGGGTCCTCCGAGCAGCAGATGGAGCTACTCAATGCGTTTCACGATCTGGGTGCCGAGGACGAGACCGGACGCGCCCTGGCCGTCGACCACGTGTCGCTATCCAATCTCGACGAGCGGGATCACAACGTAGTGGTGGAGCTTGCCAGCGCCTACCGCGAACACTTCGGCTTCCCGCTGATCATCTGCGCCCGCGAGACCGAGCGCTTCGACCGAGTGCTCAAGAACGGCTGGTCGCGGATGGACAATTCCCCCGCCACCGAGAGGGCGTACGCCCTCATCGAGGCGGCCAAGATCGCCAACTACCGGTTCAGCGATCTGGTCGCCGACGCGAACCCGATTGCGTCGGCCAGGCTCAGCCGACTCAACGAGCTGCACTAGATGACCAAGCCTGCCCTGGGCCTTGATGGCTTCAATCGCCTCACGGATCGCCAACGCATGCACCTGCTGTTCGGCGTGTGTTCGACGACGATCTGGGCGCGCCGGGTGCTGGCCGGCGCGCCGTTCGATGATGTCGATGCGCTGCTGGACCGCGCGGACCGGGTACTGGCCCAGCTGCCCGAGGCCGAGATCGACGCCGCGCTGGACGGCCACCCGGGCATCGGTGCCAGGGCCGACAACGCGTCCTCGGCGCGTGAGCAGGCCCTAGTCGCCGGAGCCGGCGAGGCCGTGCGCGCCGAACTCGCCGAAAAAAATCGCAAGTACGAGGACAAGTTCGGTTACGTCTACTTGGTGTGCGCCACCGGACGATCCGCCGAGGACTTGCTCGAGACGCTCACCGACCGGCTCGACAACGACCCGGAAACCGAACGCCGGGTGATGCGCAGCGAACTGGCCAAGATCAACCGGCTGCGGCTGCAGCGGCTCCTGCGTGAGCCCGCGTGAGCGCCGCGCGTGGCTACCGGCCTGGCATGGTGAACCCATGAGCCTTTCGACACATGTGCTGGACGCCGTGAGCGGTCGACCCGCGGCCGGAGTCGCCGTGGAACTCACCGACGCTGCCGGAACACCTCTTGCCAGCGGCCGCACCGACGATGACGGCCGGATCAAGTCGCTCGGTGCGACACTGGCCGCCGGGATCTACCGGCTGCGCTTCGATACCGGCGAATATTTCGCCGCGAGCGGCACCGCCGGGTTCTACCCCGAGGTCGTCATCGCCTTCGACCTCACTGACGTCGACGCCCAATACCACGTGCCGCTGTTGTTGTCGCCGTACGCGTATTCGACATACCGGGGGAGTTAATGGATCTCAACTCCGTAGAAATCGTCAATACCCCCAGCCGCCGCGACGAACTCTGGCCGCTGGAGCCCACCGACGCCATTCTCGCCGGCGGGACCTGGCTGTTCTCCGAACCGAACTCACACATCCGCCGCCTGGTCGACATCACCGGCCTGGGCTGGCAGCCGATAGCGTTCGGCGACAACGGTATTGACCTGGCCGCAACGTGCACACTTGCCGAGATCTCGACGCTGTCGGGGCGGCTGCCCGCCGACTGGACGGCCGGTGCGCTGCTGTATCAGTGCTGCACCGCAATGCTGGCGTCGGCCAAGATCTGGCGCACCGCCACCATCGGCGGCAATGTGTGCCTGTCCTTTCCGGCCGGCGCCATGATTTCGCTGCTGTCCGCGTTGGATGCGCGCGTGACGGTGTGGTGCGCCGATGGCAACGACTACACGCTGCCGGTCGCCGAGTTCGTCACCGGACAGGCCGCCAACGTGCTCGTGCCCGGCGACGTGCTGCGCTCCTTTCACCTGCCGGCCGCCGCGCTGCGGGCCCGGACCGCCTTCCGCAAGCTCGCCCCGTCCGCGCTGGGGCGCTCCGGCATCGTGGTGATCGGCCGCCGTGGCGCCGAGTCCGACGGCGGCGGCTTCGTGCTGTCGATCACGGCGGCCACCGTGCGCCCCTTCGTGTTCCAGTTCCCCACCCTGCCCGGCACCGACGAGCTGCGCGCCGCCCACGCCGGCATACCCGATGGCGCCTGGACCCGCGACGCACACGGCGATCCCGATTGGCGGGCAGCGGTGAGGCTGGTGCTGGCCGAGCAGATCCTGGCCGAGCTGGCATGAGGTTCACCGTCAACGCAGCCGACCTGGACGCCACCCCGGCGGCCGGGCAATGCCTGCGCACCTTCCTGCGCGAGCACGGCCACTTCGAAGTCAAGATGGGCTGCGATGCCGGTGACTGCGGCGCTTGCTCGGTCTTGGTCGACGGCGCCGCGGTGCACTCGTGCGTGTTCCCGGCATTTCGCGCGGCGGGCCGCACCGTCACGACGGTGGCCGGGCTGGGCACCCCCGATGACCTGCACCCGATGCAGCGCCGTTTCGCCGAGGCGGCCGCCTTCCAGTGCGGGTTTTGCACGGCCGGTCTGGTGGTCACCGCGTCGACCTTCGGCGATGACGAATTGGCCAATCTGCCACAGCATCTCAAGGGCAACCTGTGCCGGTGCACCGGCTACCGGGCGATCCTGGACGCGCTGGAGGGCAAGGTCAACGTCGAGAAGCCCAGCGGATCCGACGCCGGGCGCTCGATCGGCGCACCGGCGGCACTGCGGGTGGTGACCGGCACCGAGCCCTACACCACAGACCACGCGCCGGCCGGCCTGCTGCACCTGGCCGTGCTCGGCAGCCCGCTCGCGCACGCCCGTATCACCTCGATCGACACCACGGCGGCCGCGACGATACCCGGTGTCCACCTGATCCTCACCCACCACGACAGCTCAGCCGTTGCGTTCTCCACCGCGCGCCACGAGATGCGCACCGACGACCCCGACGACACCTATGTGTTGGACCGCACCGTGCGCTTCATCGGACAGCGGGTTGCGGCGGTGGTCGCCGACAGCGTGGCGGTCGCCGAAAAAGCTTGCCGGGCGATCCAGATCGAGTACGAGGAACTGTCGGCCGTGTTCGATCCGGAGCAGGCCCGGGCGCCCGGCGCGGTGCTCTTGCACGCCGACAAGGGCGGCCAGGCCCGCATCGCCGACCCGGCGCGCAACGTGGTCGCCGAATTACATGGCGGCACCGGCGATGTCGAAGCCGGCGTTGCCGCCGCGGAGGCCTCCGGCGGAGCGGTGGTGCGCGGACGGTGGCAGACCGCCCGAGTGCAGCCGGCCCACCTCGAAACCCATGGCTGCACCGGGTGGCGGGACAGCCGCGGGCGATTGGTGATCCGCACCAGCTCCCCCAGACACCGTTTCTGGTCCGCGACGAACTGTGCCACGTCTTCGGGCTGGACCGCGACCAGGTGCACGTTTTCACCAAGCGGGTCGGCGGCGGATTCGGCGGCAAACAGGAGATGCTCACCGAGGACCTGGTGACGTTGGCCGTGCTGAGACTGGGCCGGCCGGTGCGCTACGAGTTCACCCGTGTCGACGAGTTCGTCCGGGCGACGTGCCGCCACCCCTACCGCATCGACGTCACCGTGGCCGCCGACGGGGATGGGGTGCTGACCGCGCTGGCGGTCGATGCCCTGATGGATGCCGGGGCGTACGGAAACCACACTCGGGGTGTGCTGTTTCACGGTTGCGGCGAGTCGGTGTCGGTGTACCGCTGTGCGAACAAGCGCATCGACGCCGAGGCCGTGTACACCAATAACGTGCCGTCGGGGGCGTTCCGCGGCTACGGCGTGGGCCAGATGGTCTTCGCGGTGGAGTCGGCACTCGACGACCTGGCACAACGACTGGGCATCGACGCGTTCGAGTTCCGGCGCCGAAACGTGGAGGTGCCCGGCGACCCGTTCGTCGATGCCCATGCCGGCGAGAACGATCTGACGTTCGGCAGCTACGGGCTGGATCAATGCCTGGACCTGGCCCCGGACGCGTTGCGCCGCGGTGGGAGACCGGCTCCCGACGGCGCGGGCTGGCGAGTCGGAGAGGGCATGGCCCTGGCGATGATCGCGACGCTGCCCCCGGGCGGGCATTTCGCGTCCGCCGACATCTCGGTCGACGACGCCGGCGTCTACACGCTGTGCGTCGGCACCTCGGAGTTCGGCAACGGCACCACCACCGTGCACGCGCAGCTGACCGCCACGGCGTTGGGCACCACCAGCGACCGGATCGTGATCCGCCAGTCCGACACCGACGTGGTCGAGCACGACACCGGGGCGTTCGGCTCGGCCGGAACCGTGATCGCCGGACGTGCGGCGCTGGGCGCGGCCCAACAGTTGCGCAGCCGGATCATCGCCGCCGCGGCCGAGGTGGCCGGCGCGTCGCCAACCGACTGCGTGCTGGGCCCGCACGGCGTGCAGTGCGGGCAGCAGCTGGTCGGATTCGGGCAATTGCCGACGCCGTTGACCGGGCAGGGAAGCCAGGACGGGACACCGCGGTCGGTGTCGTTCAACGTGCACGCCTTCCGGGTCGCGGTCAACACCGACACCGGCCAGGTGGAGATCTTGCAGTCGGTTCAGGCCGCCGACGCCGGGGTGGTGCTGAACCCGGAGCAGTGCCGCGGGCAGGTGGAGGGCAGCGTGGCGCAGGCGATCGGTTCCGCGCTGTATGAGGACCTGCAGATCGGCCCCGACGGCAGGGTGCTCACCCAGACGCTGCGCGACTATCACATTCCGCAGTTCGTCGACGTGCCCCTCACCGAGGTGTACTTCGCCGACACCTTCGACGAACTCGGTCCGCTGGGCGCGAAATCGATGGCCGAATCGCCCTACAACCCGGTGGCGCCGGCTCTGGCCAACGCGATCGCCCGGGCCTGCGGTGCGCGGGTCACCCGGCTGCCGATGACCGCGGCCCGAGTGTGGCGGGCGATCAACTCAGCGGAGTGAGCGGCCCACCCATGATGTTGGCGACGAGCCCGCGAATGATGTTGGTGCCGTCTTCGTTTCGCAGCTCCTCATACCAGGCTGCGGTGGTATCGGGGTCCTTGGCGTGGATGACGTCGCAGCGCTTACGGGCCCGCAATACCAGATCGCCGGCCCGTTCGGTGCGGCTGGCCTGATAGGCGGCCAGCGCGGCCGCAACGTCGGTGGGGTTGTCCTTGAGCGCCCATTGCAGTGCCACCGCGTCTTCCATCGCCGAGCATCCGCCCTGCCCGATGTCGGGCGTGGTGTTGTGGGCGGCATCGCCAAGCACGGCGACGCGCCCCTTGACCCAGGTGTGGAACGGGTCCAGGTCGAGGATCTCGACGCGGTTGGTGGTCGTCAGGTCGAGCTTGTCGATCAAGGCCTGCACGCCCGGTGCCCAGCCGGCGAACTGCTCGCGCAGCACCTCTCGCGCGGTGTCTTTCTCGAAGGGCAGGCCCTCGGGCTCGACCACGTCGAAGAAGAAGTAGAACCTGTCATCGGCGACCGGCATCGCCGACACCCGCTTGCCGTCGCCGACATACATGGTCCACTCGTTGGCGGGGCTGATGGCTTCGTCGACCTCCACCAGCCCGTTGTAGTTGACGTAGCCGGCGTAGCGCCGGGTGACCGGCCCGCCCAGTACGTATTCCCGGGTGATCGAGTTTGCGCCGTCGGCGCCGATGAGGATGTCGGCACTCGCGATGGTGCCGTCGGCGAACGTCGCGGTGGCGGCGCCGTCCTGGTTGGCGACCTCGACCATCTTCATGCCGAAATGGATCTCGTCGATCCCGTAGGCCTCCATCAGCATTTGCTGCAGCTCGGCGCGGGCGATTGGGTACGGGCGCTGACCGACCTGCTCGATGAGCGGCTGCATCGAGATCCGGCACATGGTCTCGCCGGAGTGGGCCTCGGCGTAGCTCATCGTCTCGACGATCCCGCCCAGCCGTGCCGTCTGCTGCTCGAGTCCCAGGTAGTTGAGGCATTTCACCCCGTTGGGCCACACCGAGATGGCGGCGCCGACCGGCTTGTTCTCGGTGACACGCTCATAGACCTCGGTGTCAATGCCGATCTGGCGCAGGGCAATCGCGGCACTCATGCCGCCGATGCCCGCGCCGATGATCACCGCTTTCACCGGTGTTACCTCCTTTGCTCTCCGGGTGCCGTGCGTCGACCGTATGACGGCTGGCCCCGTTTCGCGCGTCGAAGCGGTGCCGGGCGGCTGGGTGCCGACAACTGGGCAATGGGTTGGATCGCCATGGCGCGCTCGCCAATGGACCCTACCCGGCCATCGAGGCTGGTGCTGCCCCCAAGGCGGTTGCTGCCGGGCGCCAGGTGGAGCCCCCTGTCAGGATTGAACTGACGACCGCTCGCTTACAAGGCGAGTGCTCTACCACTGAGCTAAGGAGGCCGGTAAGACCGCTGCCAGCCTAACCCCTCACTCGTCGGCGTCGACCACTCGCTGGGAGTGCACCGGGCGTGAGGACGAACGGCGCGCGGGACGCCGGCCCGGCAGCGGGATGCGCTCGGCGATGCTGCTCAGCGGGTTGACCACCATGGTGAGCGCGACGACGGCGTCTTGCAGGGTCTCGATCGCCGGCTCCAGCGCCTCCATGCCGGGGGCCAGCCGGGCCAGGGTGTCGGCCACATCGGCGAGCTGTTCGAGGGGCCCGTTCTTGGCGGTGAGCTTGTCGACCAGACCACCTTCGGACAGCAACCGATCGGCCAGCCCGTCCTCGGAAAGGACCCGCTCGATCAAGCCGTCCTCGGCGACCAGTTGATCGGCCAGCCCGCCCGGCTGCAGCGCGCGATGCATCGCGCCGCCCTCGGCGGTCACGCGGTCGAGCAAACCACCGGGCGCGGTCAGCAGGTCGACCACCCCGCCCGGGCGCAGCATCCGGTCCATCGGGCCGTTGGGCGCGATCGCCCGCCCCAACGGCGCATCCTCGTCGAGCAGCTTGGCCAGCCGGTTGGCGCGCACGATCGCGTCCTCGATGCCGAGCACGCTGGCCATGGCGTTGTTGCCGGCATCGGTGCTGGTTTCGCCGAGCGCTTGCTTGGCCAGGCCGACGGCGGCTCCCGCGAGGTTGAGGCTGGCCTCAGCGGCGGCGAGACCGGCGCGGGCGGGGGCGGTGGCAAAGGCCACCAGGCTTTGGCCGACGTTCATTCTGTGAGTCTATTCACGACGCGCCGCAATAATTGCGTCCGGGTTCGGGCAGGCACGATTATTCCTGGCAGACTATTAGCAGGTGACTGTCAACGAGCTTTCAGGAAGTACACAATGAACGTTAAGCAAGCTTTCAGCTGCATGTTGCAGGAATTAATGTCATGACAGCCACAACCCCGGGCGAGGCCACCACACCAGAAGCGCGCATTCTCGTTGTCGACGACGAGGACAACATCGTCGAGCTGCTCTCGGTCAGTCTGAAGTTTCAGGGATTCGAGGTGCACACGGCGACCAACGGCGCGCAGGCGTTGGATCGGGCCAGGGAAACCCGCCCGGACGCGGTGATTCTCGATGTGATGATGCCCGGGATGGACGGCTTCGGTGTGCTGCGGCGGCTGCGGGCCGACGGCATCGATGCACCCGCACTGTTCTTGACCGCCCGGGACTCGCTGCAGGACAAGATCGCGGGGCTGGCCCTGGGCGGCGATGACTACGTGACAAAGCCCTTCAGCCTGGAAGAGGTCGTTGCCCGGTTGCGGGTAATTCTGCGCCGCGCCGGCAAGGGCAGCGCAGAGCCGCGCAATTCCCGCCTTACGTTCGCCGATATCGAGCTCGATGAGGAAACCCACGAAGTGTGGAAGGCCGGCCAGCCGGTGTCGCTATCGCCCACCGAGTTCACCTTGTTGCGCTATTTCGTGATCAATGCGGGCACGGTGCTGAGCAAGCCGAAAATTCTCGACCATGTGTGGCGCTACGACTTCGGTGGCGACGTCAACGTCGTCGAGTCCTACGTGTCGTATCTGCGGCGCAAGATCGATACCGGCGACAAGCGGCTGCTGCACACCTTGCGTGGGGTCGGCTATGTGCTGCGGGAGCCGCGATGAGCGTGCTCCCTAGCCCGGCAGGTTAGGGAGGAGCGCCGCGATGGCCGAACGTCTTCCGTGCGCAGTGCCGCTCCGGGTGGGTCTGGTCGCGGCCACCCTCGCCCTGGTGTTGTGTGGCCTGCTGGCCTCGGGCGTGGCGGTCACCTCGATCCTGCGACACAGCCTGGTCAGCAGGATCGACTCGACGCTGCTGGAAGCCTCGCGCACCTGGGCGCAAGCCTCCTGGCGGCATTCGATGCCCAGCGTTGAAGGCCCCGACCCGGCCCGGCCTCCGTCGAAGTTCTACGTGCGCAGCATCAGTCCCGACGGTCGGGCCATGACGGCCATCAACGACCGCAACGCCGAGCCGGCGCTGCCCGCCGACAACGACGTGGGTTCGGATCCGACGACGCTGCCCTCGGTGAACGGCTCGAACATCGAGTGGCGGGCGGTCTCGGTGCACGGGCCGCAGGCCGGCCTGACGACGGTGGCCATCGATCTGTCCGACGTTCAGCACACGGTGCGGTCGCTGGTCTGGCTGCAGATCGGCATTGGGGCCGGGGTACTTGTGGTGGTCGGCCTGGCCGGCTTCGCGGTGGTGCAACGCAGCCTGCGGCCGCTGTCCGAAGTCGAGCAGACCGCCGCGGCCATCGCTTCGGGTCAGCTGGATCGCCGTGTGCCAGAACGTGATCCCCGAACCGAGGTGGGCCAGCTTTCGCTCGCCATGAATGGAATGCTGTCCCAGATCCAAGTAGCGCTGGCGGCGTCGGAGGATTCGGCGGAAAAGGCGCGCAGTTCCGAAGAACGGATGCGGCGTTTCATCACCGATGCCAGCCACGAACTACGTACCCCGCTGACCACGATCCGCGGCTTCGCCGAGCTGTATCGCCAGGGCGCGGCGCGCGATGTGGCCATGTTGCTGTCGCGGATCGAGAGCGAAGCCAGCCGGATGGGCCTGCTGGTGGACGATTTACTGACGCTGGCCCGCCTGGACGTGCAACGGCCGCTGGAGCGCAACCGGGTGGACCTGCTGGTTCTTGCCGCCGATGCGGTGCACGATGCGCGGGCGATCGACCGGAAGCGCGCCATCACCGTCGAAGTCCTGGAGGGCCCGGGCACACCGGAGGTGCTCGGCGACGAGCCCCGGTTGCGCCAGGTGCTCAGCAACCTCGTCGGCAACGCGCTGCAGCACACGCCCGACAGCGCCGACGTCACCGTGCGGGTCGGCACGGCTGGCGAGAACGCGGTCCTGGAAGTGGCCGACAAAGGTCCCGGGATGCCCGCGGAGGACGCGGCCAGGGTATTCGAGCGGTTCTACCGGACCGACTCTTCGCGCGCCCGCGCCAGTGGTGGGACCGGGCTTGGTCTGTCGATCGTCCACTCCCTGGTGAAGGCGCACGGCGGCGATGTCACGCTGACGACCGCGCCGGGGGAGGGCTGTTGCTTTCGCGTCACGCTGCCGCGCGTCAGCGAGGCGGCGGTGGAACTCACCGAGCCGGTCAGTTAGACCGATTCAGGTCAGCTCCGATAGCGCCTTTTTGATTTTGGCTTGCGCTTCGTCCAGTGATTCCGGTGACGGATTGCGGTCGACGGTGGCGAAACCGAAGTCGCTCAAGTGGCGGGTGGGGAAGACGTGGATGTGCAGGTGTGGGACCTCTAACCCGGCGATGATGACGCCGGCGCGTTCGGTGCCAAACGCCTTGCACACCGCCTTGCCGATCAGCTGACTGACTTCCATCACCCGGCCGAATACCGCGCCGTCCACGGTCTGCCACTGATCGATTTCGGCGCGCGGGACCACCAACGTGTGGCCCTGGGTCATCGGCTCAATCGTCAAGAACGCGACGACGTCGTCGTCCTCGTAGACAAAGCGGCCGGGCAGTTCACGGTTGATGATCTTGGTGAAGATCGACGCCATTGGTTCAGCATATGTGTGCCGTCACTGACCCCAGCGCTGGCCATGGCCAGGACCCCAGCACATCGGCCGCGCTGGGCAGACCGACCAGCGCTCCTTGCGAGAAGTAGGGGCCGGCGTTGGGAGTCAGCGAGGAGTATCCGTCGTTGACGATCGGTGCCAGCACCGAGTTGAGGCCCGCGACGATCGGCGCCGGGACACCGATCTGCTCGAGCGGTAACAGCATCGGCAACGTCGGGGACGGGATCAGGTACGTCGTGATCGTGCCTCCCAGCGAGGTGGTCACGCTGGACACTTCGACCGCGTCCGACAGCGAGGCGAACGATGACGTGTTGTGGTACTAGGCGGCCCCGAACAGGGAGTTCACCCAGGCCGGGAGATTCCATGGCCGGTCGGGCGGATTGCCCCAGAAGTCGTATTGGCCATTGACCACGCTGACGTCGTATTGGGTGTTGGACAGGCCGTGCACCGTGTAGTTGATCAACGGCACGGTCAGGCCATCGGGCAAGTAGATGTGCGCCAAACCGAGCTCAGGGCTGCCGAACAAGGCGAACTCCAGGGCATGGGCCGGTGGCGCGTTGGGGTCGGTTGCCAGGTAAGCCAACTCGCGGTTGGCGACGATGGTGCCTTGTGACAGTGCGGCCACGTGCACCGGCAACCCGCTGCCATTGGTCACCGCGCTCATGATCTGCTCATGGAGCATCCGCGTTCCGATGGCGACGGCCGTGTTGGTGTCGGGGGCGGCTAGACTGCCGCTGAGGATGCCGATGCTGGCCGGATAGTTGATGACCGAAGCGATGGTGTCGGGGAACCAGTTTTCTCCGATCGCATGGTTGATCAAGTCATATCCCTGCAGGATCGACGCCGAACTCGGCCCCGGAATGCCCAGCAGGAGTGCCTGTCCCAGATAGGGCAGCTCGGTGAGGAATCTCGGATAGTAAAGCGGTCCGGCCCCCGGGACCGTAATCCTGGTGCCTGCCGCCGCGGGCGCCATCGAGGCACCCCCGGCGGGCGTGGCTGCGGTGCTGGCCGAGGCCGTCGGGTCGGCGCCGAGCAGCGGGTGCCCGAGCAGCGCCGTGGCGGGGGCGTTGATCGCGCCGGCCAGACATCGCTGCGCGTTGGCGATCTCGGTGGTCAGATACGTGTTGGCGTCGGCCGCCAAGGTGAGCACGAACCGCTCGTGAAACTCCGCCGCTTGGGCGCTGGCCAGCTGATACTGCAGGCCGTGCGTGCTGAACAACGCCGCAATGTGGGTGGAGACTTCGTCGGCGCCCGCGGCCAGCAGCAGAGTCGTGGATCGGGCGGCCGCTGCGGTGGCCGTGCTGACCGCCGACCTCATCGCGGCCAAATCCTCGGCCGCGGTGCTCAGAAAATCGGGCGCTGCAACGACATACGACACGGGTCTCTCCTCGAGAGCACGAGGGAGGCGTGCCGATCGTCGGCCCTCGCGCAATCTGTGGCCATGAGGTTACTCGCAGGCCGGACCCTGGCGCCGACTTTTGGGCAGGACTGCCGGGACTTCATAGCCTTGTAGTCCGTCATCGGGTCGGTGCGTCATCGGCTCTCCCGGCCGGATCCAGGGCGCCAAGGGGCACATCTCATTCGTTCTGGCCTGATGGGATTGCCGTGGCGCGCGGCATTCGGAGCGCCGAACCTGCCCGGTCGAAATATCCGAAATTACAGTCGCACAGTGATTTTCGGACAACTCAACCATCATGTTACTGGCCACAAGTCTTTTCGAGACAAAATCGTTAACCCGATGTGGCCGTGTCGTTTTCCGCGTTCGTCAAGATCCTCGGTGACCCAATACACGGGAGGGGACCTACGTGCGGTTTCCTGCGGCAGTGCTCGCCATACCCACGGCATTGCTTACCGCGTGTGCCATTTCGGCGCTGCCCGCCGTCTTCCCGCCCGCCACGCACGCCGCCGCCGCATTCGGTCCGCTGGCCCCGCCCAGCCCGTTCATCGCGCCGAATGGATTGGCGTCCATGCACAATGACGCCGGATCGGCAGACGCGGGCCCGCTCCCCGGCCCCGGTGCGCGGCTGGCGCCGATCTTTGCCTACCCGCTGCTGGCCGCCTGTCCGAGCATCACCCAGGGGACTGACGGATTGGTGTTGGCCCTGTGCACCAACGACATCACCCAGGCCCCCATCGTCTATCTGATCGATCCCGGCGGCCTGGTTCCACATGTCATACCGCTGGCGAGCCTCGGCATCGCCAAAGGAGGTCTGCTCGGCGGCGTGTATGCCTACCTGGACAACAACAACCAGCTGGTGATGATCGACGGGACCAACCACCTACTGCGTATCGCTCATGCCAAGGACAGCAAGGGCTGCTGGCAATTGAGCATCACCGAGTCCACCGACGTGTCCAGTGCCATCCCGGCCGGCGATCAGTCCGTGGGTGTGGTCCCCGACTACCTGGGAAATGTGTGGTTCGCCACCGGCAGCGGCGTGGTCGGAGTGGCCAAGGTGGGCGGTGGTGTCGCCAGCGTTCAGTTGGACCCCGGTGAGCAAGTCGCCAACAGCATCTCGGCCTCGCCGGCCAACCGCGTCGGCGTGGCCACCACCGCCGCTCTCTACGAGCTCAACCTGGACGGCGTCGGCAATCCGCAGGTGCTGTGGCGGCAGCCCTACGATCGCGGCCCGGCTCGCAAGCCGGGACAACTCAGCTGGGGCACCGGTTCCACCCCAACCTATTTCGGGCCCACCGGTGCGGACTACCTGACCATCGTCGACAACGCTGACCCGCTGGTGCACGCGTTGATCTACGAGTCCGGAACGGGCAACCTGATCTGCCAGCAGCCGGTGCTGACTCAAGGCGGGCCGGGCAGTGAGAACTCGCCCATCGGCGCCGGGACGTCCATGTTCATCGCCAGCACCTACGGCTACCCGTATCCGGCGGTGCCGGCGGGCGCGGGCCCCGCGGTGCCCCCGACCGCGCCGTTCGTCGGGGGAATGACTCGGGTCGACGTCGAGCCCACCGGATGTCGCACCGTGTGGGACAGCAGTACTCGCAGTGCGGCGTTGCCCCACCTGTCTATTGCCGACGGCCTGATCTACACCATCACGCGGATCGGCCTGGACAACACCACCCCGCTGGACGTCTTCGCGTTTGCCGTCATCGATCCGAACAACGGTCGAGTGCTGCTACAGCAACCGAAATCGGCCACCATCCTCAGTGATCCGATCCAAACGGCCTGCATGGTCCTGATGGACAACAAGATCATGCAGGGCAACATCACCGGAATCGGCCGTATCGGATGAGTTATTCCTGGTTGCCGAACTTCATCATCTCCAGGTTCCAGTATCCGCGCATGTTGGTCATGAGCCCCTCGTCGTTGACGCGATAGGTGAACACGCCGCGGACCTCGCTGGTGAAGCCGTCGTCAAACCTGCTGCGCAGCACCAGGATATGGGCGATCTCGTTGGGTGAACTCGACGGAAAGGTCTCCTCGCAGGTGATCGACAGCTGGTTGGCCGCAATGTTGGTGTCATAGAAGTTCGCCACACCATCTTTGCCCCGCACCCCGGTGCCGTCCGGGTTGGTCACGGACTTGCCGATCGGATCCTCGATGACGATGTCGTCGGCCATCAAGGCGAGCCACCCCTGGCGGTCGTGGGCTTGAACGCAGCGCCATGACGCCTGCGAGGCCGCCAATGCGGGGGACTGGGCGGTTTGGGTCATCGCTATCTCCTGTCGTCAAATGGCGCGCGCGGCGCGTGCACCGCCGCGTCGGTGGCCAGATGCAGGCCACCGGGAGTGTCGGGGTGCCGGTGATCAACCCCGTTGGCACCCACCGTGATCAGATCCACGCCACCTCTGGCGCGAGCCGCGAAACAGTCACGGGTGCGCTGGGCTGGCCGCCCGTCGGTGGTGTCGAACCTCGTCTCCATCGCAGACCTCACCGGCCGGTTGCGCGGCGCCATGGTGCCGATTCGCCCCGGCGCCAACAGGTGCGGAAAGCGGGTCACCCAGGCCCACGCGCCTCGTGCCGAGCGGCCTACCGGTCGGCGTCGGTGAAGCGGATGACGCCGCGAATGTTCTTGCCGTCAATCATGTCCTGGTAGCCCTCGTTGATCTGTTCCAGCCGGTACTGGCGGGTGATCATGTCGTCGAGGTTGAGCTTGCGCGCCTTGTACATCGACAGCAGTTGCGGAATGTCGTATTGCGGGTTACCGCCGCCGAAGATGGTGCCCTGCAAGTTCTTCTGCATCAGGGTCAGCATTGCCAGGTTCAGGTTGACCTGAGTGTCCAGCAGGCTGCCGATCGCGGTGACCACGCAGGTACCGCCCTTTGAGGTGATCGCCAAGTAGGTGTCGATGTCGGAGCCCTGCAACTCGCCGACGGTGATCACCACTTTCTTGGCCATCAGCCCGTAGGTGACTTCGGCGATCCCCATGAGCGCCGCCTCCATGTCGGGATAGACATGGGTGGCGCCGAACTTGAGCGCCTGGTCGCGTTTCCACTCCACCGGCTCGACGGCGAAGATGTAGCGGGCGCCGGCGGTCACCGCGCCCTGCAGCGCCGCCATGCCGACCCCGCCAAGACCGACGATGGCGACGTCGTCGCCGGGGCGGACGTCGGCGGTACGAACTGCCGAGCCATAGCCGGTGGTGACGCCGCAACCCACCAGGGCGGCGACCTCGAAAGGAATGGCCGGGTCGATCTTCACCACTGAGCTGCGGTGTACCACCATGTACGGTGAGAAGGTGCCCAACAGGGTCATGGGGTAGACGTTCTGGCCGCGGGCCTGGATGCGGAAGGTGCCGTCGGACACCGCGGCGCCGGCCAGCAACCCCGCCCCCAGGTCGCAGAGATTGCGCAGGCCGGCCTGACAGGTCGGGCATCTGCCGCAGGACGGGATGAAGGACAACACCACGTGGTCGCCGGGGGTGATGTCGTCCACACCGGGGCCGACCTCGGTCACGACACCGGCGCCCTCATGTCCGCCCAGGACCGGGAAACCCGCCATCGGAATGCCGCCGGTGACCAGGTGGTTGTCGGAGCGGCACATGCCCGCCGCTTCCATCTGAATCTTGACCTCGTCTTTGACCGGATCGCCGATTTCGATGTCCTCGACCGACCACGGCTGGTTGAACTCCCAGATCAGAGCGCCTTTTGTCTTCACGTTGGACCTGACCTCATTTCGCCATTGAATTGATCAGAACTGCCGGACGCGGACGCCCAGGCAGTAGTGACGAGTGCCACAGGACACTCTTTTCGGCCAGCATAGCGCGCGCAACAAAACAAATGCTTGGTTGGGTGCATGGAGCGGCTGGCCGTACCCGGGTCACCAGATCGGGACGGGCGTCTTACCCAGCGGGTAGTAGCCGGGAAGCCGCTCACCGGCGAGGCTGCGCTCGATGCGCCGCTGCATGCCCGCGGACAGCTTCCCGGCCTTCATCAGATCCAGGTACAGCGCCTGCACGTGTCCGAAGTCGAAGAAGTCGCGCTGCCACTCGATGAGTTTGTCCGCGTTGAGCCGGAACCAGCTGCCGCCGATGCCGTAGATCTCCTGTCGGCCGCCGTCGCCGTCGGTGACGACCTGCTTCCAGAAGCCGACGATCTCGCCCTGCCGGTCATCGATGATGACCTTCTGATAGGGGTACTGCCAGTTCTGAAGGCCCTCCATCTCGTACCCGAGCGCGACGTCGCGGATCTCGTCGATCCCGACGCACATCACGTCTTCCTTCGGGCCGATGTTCCATCCGTAGGTGGCATCGGGGGCGTAGAAGTCGGCCAGTGGCTTCCAGTCGCCCGCAGCCTCGCAGTCCCTGTTGGCCTGAAGCCAGGACTGCACCCACTGTTCAAGTTCGCTACGTTCGAACGACGCCATCGTCCTCAGTCTTCTTTCGCTTTGATCGATAGTGCTTGGGTTGGACACATTCGCACCGCCTGCTCTATCTCTGGGCGGGCTTGCTCGGGGGGGGCGGGGGCTCGGGATCGATGATCTCGACCTTGCCTCGCTTGGGCACCCGGAAGTAGTCCGGTGCCTCCAATTCGCACATGGCGTGGCCCTGGCACAGATCCAGGTCGGCCTCAATCCGGTAGCTCATCAGTGGCCCCGGTTGTCGCTCAATTTTCTGCGGCGGTAGCGCACCCTGGCGGGGCGCGCCAACTGAACCACCATCTTGGAGTGGTCGTTGCGATAGCTGTCGGCGGGCTGCGCCATCTCGAACTCGTACTCGCGCAGCAATACCGAGAAGATCGTCTTGATTTGCATGGTGGCGAATGCCGCACCCACGCAGCGATGCCGTCCGGCGCCGAACGGGATCCAGGTCCAGCGGTTGATCAAATCCTCTTGCCGCGGCTCCTGGTAGCGCTCGGGCACAAACTCATCCGGATCGGGGAAGTCCTCGGCAATCCGGTTGGAGATCGCCGGTGAAGCCGCAACCAGTTCACCTTCGTGAATCGGGTAACCCTCGACCTGGAATTCGCCCTTGGCCACCCGCATCAGGATGATCAACGGCGGGTGTAGCCGCAGCGTCTCCTTCAACACGTTCTCCAGCCGTGGAATCTGGCGCAGCGCGTGGAAACTCACCGGCTGGCCGTCGGCGTAGAGCTCGTCGAGCTCATCGATCACGGCGGCATACGCGTCGGGGTGGCGCAGCAGCTCGATCAGCGTCCAGGCCGAGGTGCCCGAACTGGTGTGGTGCCCGGCGAACATCAACGAGATGAACATGCCGGTCACCTCATCGGCGCAGAACCGCGGATTGCCTTGCTCATCGGTGATCGACACCAGCACGTCGAGCATGTCGCGGTCACGCTTGTCGGTCGGCGGGTTGGCGACCCGCTGGTGCATGATGTCCTGGACCAACGCCACCAAGCCTTTTCGGGCCTCGTCTCGCCGACGGAAACTTTCGATCGGCAGATACGGATCCACGTAGCACAGCGGGTCGGTGCCGCGCTCGAGCTCGTGATAGAAGTGCGCGAACCGGGAGTCGAGCTGGTTGCGGAACTTCGTGCCGATCAGACACGAGGTCGAGGTGTAGATGGTCAGTTCGGCAAAGAACTCCAGCAGGTCGATTTCGCCTTCCTGGCCCCAATTCTCGATCATCCGATGCACTTCGCGTTCGATGGTCGTGGCATGCCCTTTCATGTGCTCGCCACGCAATGCCGAGTTGTGCAGCATCTCCTTGCGCCGCTCGGGGCTGGCGTCGAACACCACCCCTTTGCCGAAGATCGGGGTCATGAAGGGGTAGGCCTCGGCCTGGTCGAGTTATTCATCGCTGGAGCGGAAAAAGAACTCATTGGCCTTAGCGCCAGAGAGCAGGACAACGTGCTTGTTGGCCAACTGGAACCAGCCCACGTCGCCACATTCGTCGCGCACCCGCTGCATCAACCCGATCGGATCGGTGCGGAACTCCTCGAGATGTCCGTGTTCCTCTTCGCCGCCGGACACTCGCGGCACGATCGCTGTCGTCATGAATCCTTGTCCTTCTCATCGACTTTGAGTTGCTGACGGTTCGTGGTGGCGGCCAACGGGGCTTCCGGCTGCAACTCCATGTTGGCCACGAACCCACCCCTGGGTGTTTCCGCCACGAATGTGATGGCCCGGGCGATATCGGATGCTCGCAGGAAGTAATCGTGGCGCGCCTGACCCCATTTGGCCCAGTCCTCGAGTGCCGGGCCGATCGACTCGACCGGCAGGCTCCAGCCCATCGCCGTCTTGGTCGGGCCGGGATGCACGATCGACGCACGCAGGCCGGTGCCCTCCAATTCCATCTGCAGGTTGGTGACCATTGCCACCAGCGCGGCCTTGGCCGCGCCGTAGGCGCCCAAGTGCGGGCGCTGGCGCAGCGCCACATCCGAACCCACGAAGATCAGGTCCCCGCGTTGGCGTTCGAGCATGCCCGGAAGAACCGCGGTGGCCAGCCGGTTCGCCCCGATCAAATGGATCTGGACCTGCGATTCGAAAGTCTCGGTGTCGATTTCGTAGAGTCGACCGAAGTAGGTGTCGCCGGCGCCGGCGACCAGCACCTCGATGTCGCCGAGCCGCTCGGTGGCCTGATGCACGAAATCCTTGACCGAATCTGCGTCAGTGACATCGAGGGCCAGCGCGACGGCATCGCCGCCATCGGCGCGAATCTTCTCGACGATCTCTTCACACTTCTGCACCCGCCGCGCGCCCAGCGCAACCGGAAAGCCATGGGCGGCCAGCTCGACCGCGGTGGCGGCGCCGATTCCCGATGACGCGCCGGCGACGATCGCGGGCCGGCGATCCGGGTGGGGCTGGAAGCGAGGCATCAGGCGACCTCCACGGTGATCGGCAGGTGAGCGAATCCGCGGACGTTGCTGGAGTGGACCCGCACGGCGTTGCCCTCGTCGACCTGGTAGCCACGGATTCGTTTGAACAGTTCGGTCAGTGCCACCCGGGCTTCCATCCGAGCCAGATGTGCTCCCAGACAGAAGTGCGCGCCACTACCGAAACTCAGCAACTTCGAGCCGATCTCGCGCCCGATCAGGTACTTGTCGGGATCCCGGAATGCCCGCTCGTCACGGTGGGCCGAGCCCGGCAACAGGAGCACCACGTCCCCCTCGGGGATCGTGGTGTCGTAGAGGGTGAGTTCACCGACGACGGTGCGGGCCAGGATCTGGCTCGAGGTGTCATAGCGCAGGGTTTCCTCGACCCACAGCGGCACTCGAGAAAGATCGGCGTAGATCGGTGTCAGTTGATCGGTGTTCTTGTGGCCCCAAAACGCGGCATTGGCGATAAGTTTGGTCGTCGTCTCATTTCCGGCGATCACCATCAAGAACATGAAACCGAGCACTTCTTCGTCGGTGAGGCGGTCGCCGTCGACGTCGGCGGCCAGCAGCGCGGAGGTCAGATCGTCGGAGGGCTTCTTACGCCGCTCGGCGATCATCTGCTGGTAGTAGACGATGAGGTTGATCGATGCCTCGATGGCCGACGCCGGCACATCCGTGACACCGTCCTCGCGGTGCATCACCCCGTCTGCCATCGCCCGGATCTGATCACGATCGGCGACCGGAACGCCCATCAGCTCGGAGATCACATCCATCGGCAGCTTGCCGGCGAATTCGGCCACATAGTCGACCGTCTGGGAGCCGCCGGCCATGTCCAGCATGGTGTCCAGGTGCGCCACGGCCAGCTCGGTCACCCGCGGCTCCAGCTCGCGAATCCGCCTTGGCGTAAAGCCTTTCGAGACCAGCGTGCGCAGCCGTAGATGGGCCGGGTCGTCCATCGCCAAGAATGACATCGTCTTGGTGGCATGGGGCCCGCGTGACACCGGATCCAGCGAAACTCCGTCGCGGTTGGAAAGCGTGGTGCTGTTGCGGAATCCCTGGTGCACGTCGCGGTGCCGGGACAGCGCCCAGAACCCGAGCTCCTGGTTGTGATAGAGCGGGGCCTCGTCGCGCAGCCGCCGATAGTACGGATACGGATCCTCGTGGAAGTCGTAGTCATAGGGATCAAGGACCAGCTCGGGTCCCCCCACGTGCACGCTCATGCGTCCTCGCCCGCCTCGGCGGCTGGCTCTGCCAAATCGTCGCCGGGGGCCGCCTGCCCCGCGCCGACCAGGATCAGTACCGCGACGTCGGCCAGCCGGTCGGCAACTTCGTGATAGGTGAACTCCCCACTGCCGGCGTGTACCAGCGCGCCGAAAAATGCCATTTCGAGCGCCGCGATGGTGCCGGGTTGCGCCCCAGGACCGATGGCCGAGGCGATCCGGCGATGGATCTCGGCGCCGATCTGATCGCGCACGGCGCGCACCGCGGGGTCGGCGCCGCCGCCCAGTAGCGCCGCCGTGCACGCGGCCCCCACCTCGGGTTCATCCGCTACCACCAGGGCCAGGTGCCGCAGCGCCTGTACCACCCGATCGCGCATCGCGACGTTGACGTCGGTGAAGAAGGGGACCTTGCGCACCAGGTCGAGATAGACCTCGGCGATCAGGTGGTTCTTCGACGAAAAGTAGGTATATGCGGTGGCCGGGGACACCCCGGCGCGGGCCGCCACCATCCGGACTGTCAGGTCCGGGTAGGAGCTCGCCCGCAAGGTGTCCATGCCAGCTGCCAGCACCCGGCGAAAGGTCTCCTCCTGGCGACGGTTGCGCCGCCGATCTCCGGACTCGTGCTGTTGCTGGTCGGTGACCGTAACCAGTGCATCGCTGGACACATGTCCAAGCTAGAGGGTGGTTACGAGGCGAGGCAACCCCTGTGCCTGAAAATGCGGTCCTAACACCTATAACCGGGGGGATTGGCGGTCGCCGGCGGGGCCGGACCTTGCACCGTCGCCGCGCTTGAAGCTATGGTTGGCCCATCGATATCGGACAGTTGTCCATTAGATTGGTCCTTCATCAGCACGGAGGCGGGAGCGGTAGATGGCCCTGTTGGCCGACGGAGTCAGCTCACTGTTCATCGATGGCAAGCGCTGCGAGGGTGCGGCGGGTACTTTTGCGACCGTCAACCCGGCCACCGAGGAAACGCTCGGCGTGGCGGCCGATGCCGATGCGGGTGACATGGACCGGGCGATCGAGGCTGCGCGCCGCGCATTCGACGACACCGATTGGTCGCGCAACACCGAATTGCGGGTGCGATGCGTGCGGCAGCTGCGTGACGCGATGCGTGAACACATCGAGGAGCTGCGCGCGCTGACCATCTCCGAAGTCGGGGCGCCGCGGATGCTCACCGCCGCCGCTCAATTGGAGGGTCCGGTCAATGACCTGGCCTTTTCTGCCGACACCGCCGAATCCTATTCCTGGAAGCAGGATCTCGGTGCGGCGGCGCCCATGGGCATCCCGACGCGGCGCACCGTCGTTCGCGAGGCGGTGGGCGTCGTCGGCGCCATCACGCCGTGGAACTTCCCGCACCAGATCAACCTCGCCAAGCTGGGCCCCGCGCTAGCCGCGGGCAATACCGTCGTGCTGAAACCGGCACCGGACACACCGTGGTGCGCGGCGGTGCTCGGCGAACTGATCGCCGATTGCACCGACATCCCACCCGGCGTCGTCAACATCGTCACCTCCAGCGAACACGGCCTGGGCGCTCTGTTGGCCAAAGACCCTCGCGTGGACATGGTTTCGTTCACCGGATCCACCGCGACCGGCCGCAGTGTGATGGCCGATGGGGCGGCCACCATCAAGAGAATGTTCTTGGAGCTGGGTGGCAAATCGGCCTTCATCGTGCTCGATGACGCCGACCTGGCCGCGGCGAGCTCGGTATCGGCCTTCACCGCAAGCATGCATGCCGGGCAGGGGTGTGCGATCACCACCAGGCTGGTGGTGCCGCGTGCCCGCTACGACGAGGCCGTCGCAATAGCTGCGGGGACCATGTCGTCGATCAGGCCCGGCGATCCTGATGATGCCAGAACGGTTTGTGGTCCTTTGATTTCGCAACGGCAGCGGGACCGGGTACAGGGTTATCTCGACTTGGCGATCGCCGAAGGCGGAACCTTCGCTTGCGGCGGCGGGAGGCCGGCCGGCCGGCAGGTCGGTTACTTCATCGAGCCCACGGTGATCGCGGGTCTGACCAACGATGCCCGGCCCGCGCGCGAAGAGATCTTCGGTCCGGTGCTCACGGTGCTTGCCCACGACGGTGACGATGACGCCGTGCGCATCGCCAACGATTCACCGTATGGCTTGTCGGGCATCGTTTATGGCGGTGACCCGCAGCGAGCCGCCGACGTCGCCGCGCGGCTGCGGGTGGGCACCGTGAACGTCAACGGCGGGGTTTGGTATTGCGCTGATGCGCCGTTCGGGGGATACAAGCAATCCGGGATCGGGCGTGAGATGGGCCTCGCCGGATTCGAGGAGTACCTGGAAACCAAGCTGATTGCGACTGCGGCGAACTAGAGGAGAACGCGTGGGACAGTTCGAGAACAAGGTGGCGATCGTCACCGGGGCGGCGCAGGGTATTGGCCAGGCGTATGCGGACACCCTGGCTCGCGAGGGTGCGCGCGTGGTCGTCGCCGACATCAATGCCGAGGCCGCCGAGAAGACCGCAAAGCAGATTGTCGCCGACGGTGGCACGGCAATTCATGTGCCCGTGGATGTTTCCGATGAGGAGTCGGCCAGGGCGATGGCCGATCGTACGGTCAGCGAGTTCGGCGGCATCGACTACCTGGTGAACAACGCCGCGATCTACGGCGGCATGAAGCTCGACCTACTGCTGACGGTGCCGTTGGATTACTACAAGAAGTTCATGAGCGTCAACCACGACGGGGTGCTGGTGTGCACGCGCGCCGTGTACAAGCACATGGCCAAACGCGGTGGCGGGGCAATCGTGAACCAGTCGTCGACGGCGGCGTGGCTGTACTCGAACTTCTATGGTTTGGCCAAAGTCGGGGTCAACGGGCTTACCCAACAGCTTTCCCGTGAGCTTGGCGGAATGAAGATCCGGATCAATGCGATCGCGCCGGGACCGATCGACACCGAAGCCACCAGAACCGTCACGCCCGGCGAGTTCGTCAGGGACATGGTCAAGCAGATCCCGTTGAGCCGGATGGGGACTCCCGAGGACCTGGTGGGGATGTGCCTGTTCTTGCTCGGCGACCAGGCCTCCTGGATTACCGGGCAGATCTTCAATGTCGATGGCGGCCAGATCATCCGCTCGTAGCCACCGGAGACGATGCAAAGCCAAGCGATGACAAGGAGCGGCGCACATGTCTGAGCACCCGAAACTCGGGTACATCGGTCTGGGCAACCAGGGTGCCCCGATGGCCAAACGCCTGCTCGACTGGCCCGGCGGCCTAGTGGTTTACGACGTCCGGGCCGAGGCGATGACGCCGTTGGCCGAAGCCGGCGCCAGCGCCGCCGCCAGCGTCGCCGAGGTCGCCGGCGCCGACATCATCAGCGTGACCGTGCTCAACGACGCCCAGGTGCGTGAGGTGATCACCGGTGCGAACGGTCTGGCGGCACACGCGCGCGCGGGCACCATCATTGCGATTCACTCCACGATCAGCGACACCACCGCCGAAGAACTCGCGCGGGAACTGCGCCCGCGCGGGATTCACGTCATTTACGCGCCGGTCAGCGGTGGTGCGGGAGCCGCTAGCAAGGGCCAACTGGCCACCATGGTGGGGGCCGGCGACGACGTCTTTGCCCGGGTCAAAGAGCCGTTCTCGTGCTGGGCATCGCTGGTGGTACATGCCGGCCCGCCCGGTGCGGGCACCCGAATGAAGCTGGCCCGCAACATGCTGACCTTCACCATTTATGCGGCCGTCGGCGAGGCCTGGAAGCTGGCCGAGGCAAGTGGGGTGAACCTGCAGGATCTGGGCAACGTGGTGCGCCACACGGACAAACTGACCAGCGGCGCCGGGTCGATCATGTTCCGTGATAACACGAAAGACCTTGAGCCTGGCCATTTCCTGTACGACGGATTTGTGCACGCCCGCGATCTTGGTGAGAAGGATCTGGGGCTGGCGCTGGCGTTGGGTGAGGCGCTGTCGGTCGATCTGCCGCTGGCTAGGCTCGCGCTGGAGCGGCTTGCGCCCGGTCTTGGGGTACCGCACACACAGAAGGACGCGTAATGGACGAACTGCGCCGCAAGGGCCTGGACAAGATGAACGAGGTCTACGGCTGGGAGATGCCCAACATCGAGGGTGACGCGTACTTCGACCCGACCGTTGATCACCTCTTCGGCACGATCTGGACCCGGCCGGGGCTGTCGATGCGCGACAGACGTCTCATGACGCTGACGGCGGTGACGGCGATCGGAAATCGCGACCTGGCCGAGATCCAGATCAACGCCGCGCTGCTCAACGGGGAACTCACCGAGGCCGAACTGAAGGAAATGGCGGTCTTCCTCACCCACTACCTCGGGTTTCCGCTGGGTTCGGGGCTCAATGGTGCGGTCGACACCGTGGTGGCGCGGCGTAAGAAGGCCGCGGCGAAGGGCGCCGGCGAGGACAAGAAGGGCAACGTCGACGACGCGTTGAAGATGCACTCGGGCGGCAAGCCGGACTGAGACGGTACCGGGCCGGGTGAGCCCGCTAGGCTTGCCCCGTGCGCGTCCTGGTGATCGGCTCCGGTGCCCGTGAACATGCTCTACTGCTGGCACTCGCCCGCGACCCGCAGGTCAGCGGGCTAGTTGTCGCTCCCGGGAACGCGGGCACCGCCCGGCTGGCCGAGCAACACGATGTCGATGTCACCTCCGGTGACGACGTCGTCGCGCTGGCCCGCGAGGTGCGCGCCGACCTGGTGGTTATCGGCCCGGAGGTGCCACTGGTCCTCGGGGTGGCCGACGCCGTTCGCGCGGCCGGAATCGTGTGTTTCGGCCCCAGCAAGGACGCGGCGTGCATCGAGGGATCCAAGGCGTTCGCCAAAGAGGTGATGGCCGCGGCCGGGGTACGCACCGCCAGCAGCGAGATCGTCGATAACCCCGCGCGCTTGGACGCCGCTCTCGATCGATTCGGGCCGCCCGCCGGTGACCCGGCCTGGGTGGTGAAAGACGACCACCTGGCCGCGGGCAAGGGTGTGGTGGTCACACCGGAGCGTGATGCCGCCCGGGCACACGCTGCCGGGCTGCTGGAAGCGGGGCACCCGGTGCTGCTGGAGTCGTATCTGGACGGCCCCGAGGTATCGCTGTTCTGCGTGATCGACTGTGAGACCGTGGTGCCGCTGCTACCGGCGCAGGACTTCAAGCGGGCCGGAGAAGGTGATACCGGCCCCAACACCGGAGGAATGGGCGCCTACGCGCCGCTGCCCTGGCTGCCCGACGACAGCTACCGGCAAGTCGTCACCGAGATCATCGAACCCGTTGCGGCCGAGCTAGTTCGGCGTGGTTGCCCGTTCTCCGGATTGCTCTACGCCGGCCTGGCGATCACCGCGAAGGGGCCGGCGGTGGTCGAATTCAATTGCCGTTTCGGTGATCCGGAGACCCAGGCAGTGCTGGTGTTGCTGGACTCACCGCTCGGTCAGTTGCTGCACGCCGCCGGTAGCGGAAAGCTGGCCGAATTCGGCGAACTGCGCTGGCGCGAGGGTGCCGCGGTGGCGGTGGTACTGGCCGCGGAGAACTATCCCGGACGGCCCCGCCTTGGCGACGTCATCGTCGGCGCCGACGCTGACGGGATCTTGCATGCGGGCACGGCACGCCGCGACGACGGGGCGATCGTGTCATCCGGGGGCAGGGTGCTCTCGGCGGTGGGAACCGGTGCTGACCTGGCCGCGGCGCGCGCGGACGCGTACCGCATTCTGGGGTCGATTCGTCTGCCGGGCAGTCATTTCCGCAATGACATTGGGCTGCTCGCCGCGCAGGGCAGGGTCGGCGGCTAACCCACCTCCCGAGCGGGCGATGCCCCTTTGGCGGCTTTCCTATCCCTGGTACTGCGGGCAGTAGGCGGTGATCGCCGCGTTGATGCCGGCGGACGCCTGTACGGGCGTGATTCCGGTGTTGTTCACGGTCGCGGCGGCGGCATCATGGGGGGTTCCCCCGTTTTGCAGGCTGGTGCATACGGCACGGCCGGTGGCGGCCGCGGTTGCGGGGTCGGTGACGGTGATACCGGGAATCTCTGACATCAGGGACAGGAAACTCTGGTCGGGGCTGGGGGGATGTGGTGGTGCCGGCGGCGCCACAACGGGCGCGGGAATTCTGGAAACCGTTGGCGCGGAAATGATCTGGGTTTCGGCCGGTCGCTGTGGTGGCGGCGCGACTCGGTGCGGGGCCGGCACGGGTGGCATGGGCCGCGGCGGTGGCGGGTGCTGTGCCACCGGTTGGGTCGGCGACGGCGGAGGGCCTTGTTCCGGGGATGCGGCCAGCGTCCTGTGCGCAGAGGCAGTGGTGTCATTGGAGATCGAGTAGCCACTGGCGCCGACGGCAGTGAGCGCTAGCACCGTCGATGCTGCCGCGAAGATGCGCCACCTACCGCGCCGTTGCGGCGTTTCGCGGTCAGCCAAGGTTCGAGGCGCCGGGGTGGCCTTGGCCGGCCTGCTCGCCAGAGGTGCCGGCATGGTCGAAGCCGAGGACTTCGGGTGCCGGCCACAGCGGGCGGCCCGCGCGAACGCGTGCGCGAAATCTATGCATCGGGCGTATCGATCGGCGGGATTCTTCGCCAGAGCCACGGCCAGCACCGGGTCGAAGGCCGCGAGTTTGGGGCGGGTCTGGGCCAGCGCCGGTGGCGGGGTGGACAGGTGGCGACTGATCACCACGGCCGGGTTGGTGTGCGGGAACAATGTTGTCCCGGTCAGCAGGTGGTAGACGGTGGCGGCGAGCGCGTACTGATCGGCACGTCCGTCGATCGGTTCGTCCATCAGCTGTTCGGGCGCGGCGTAGGGGAACGTTCCGATGGTCATGTTGGTGGCGGTCAGACCACTGGCGTCGCCGATGTTGCGCGCTATTCCGAAGTCGCCCAACAGGATTCTCTGGCCGTCTTCGCCGGGGTCGCTGAGCAAGATGTTCGCCGGGCTGACGTCGCGGTGCAGCAGATCATGGTGCTGATGCGCGTAGTCGAGCGCGTTGGCGATCGCCGCGATGATTGTCGACACCTGATCTGCCGGCATGCCGACCGGGTAGTGGTCCCGTAGCAGGCTCGCCGCGTCGGTTCCCTCGACGTAGTCCATCGAGATCCAGAGAGCGCCGGCATGTTCGCCCCGGTCGTTCACCCGGACGATGTTCGGATGCCACAGCGCGGCGGCAACGTCGGCCTCCCTGATGAAGCGACGACGATAGTCGTCGTCGGCACAGACGCCGGCGCCGAGGACCTTGAGCGCTTCGTGGCGGGGCAACCGTGGGTGCTTGGCGAGGTAGACCTCGCCCATGCCGCCGGAACCCAGCAACCGGAGGATGGTGTATCCGGCAAATATTTCTCCGGCAGTCAACCCGATGCCGGGGTCTTGATGAACTAGCCCAACCATCACGCCGTCCATTGCAGTGTTGCCGGCGCCGGCTCAGCGCTGGCCTGGGATTAGTCTAGGTAGTTCACGTTCCGTTTACCATGACGCCATCACCGGTTCATTGAAAAGTCTTACCTGATGGCCGGGTGCCGCCGCTAGCCGGACGACCAGCGAGCAACATCGTGGCGCTGGTTCGCGGCACCGTTGTCACGCGGTGTGCCGGCATCGCGGGGCCGAAGTGAAAGGTCGTTTGGTCCCTAAGGGTTGGGACGAATGCCTCCTGACGACCGCGCCACCGGGTTCTAGCGTCGAACCTAGGCAGCGGAGCTTTCAAGGGATAGGCGGCGGAATGGGCGGCGAGGTAGTGGATCCGGGAATCGTCATCGGCATCGACGGCTCGCCCGGCTCCGATGCGGCGCTGAAATGGGCCGTCCAGGAGGCCACGATGCGCAACGTGGCACTGACCGTGGTGCATGCTGCGGCCTACGTGCCGGACGCTGCGCCCAAGGTCGAATGGTTCGGCGACCCGGCTCCCGATGAACTTCTGCAGCAACTGGACACGCGGGCCCAGCAGGTTCTGGCCGACGCGGTGCAGATCGTCAAGGACGCCACCGGCGATCATCGTCTGCGCATCATCCATGAGCTCAGTTCGCAGTCACCCGTTCCCGCGCTCGTCGAGCTGTCCAGGAAAGCCCACCTGGTGGTGGTGGGCAGTCGCGGTCAGGGGTTGGTGAAGCGCATGCTGCTGGGCTCGGTCAGCACCGGGCTGGTCCATCACGCCCACTGCCCGGTCGCGGTGGTACCCAGCGAAGTCCCGTCACCGGTTGAGGGGCCGGTTGTGGTCGGCATCGATGGCTCGCCGGCGTCGGAGCTTGCCACCGCCATCGCTTTCGACGAGGCCTCCTGGCGGGGTGCGGAACTGGTCGCGCTACACGCCTGGACCGATGCCGAGATCCCCGCGGCGGCGAATCGGGACTGGACCGGCACCACCAGGACGTCGTGGTCGGGGCTGCAAGCGGCGGCCGACGAAACGCTGGCCGAGCGATTGGTCGGCTGGCGGGAACGCTATCCAGACGTGGTGGTCCGTCGAGTCGTCGTGGTCAACCGTGCCACCCAGCACCTGATCGAGCACGCGGAGTCCGCCCAGCTTGTGGTTGTCGGCAGCCATGGGCGCGGAGGATTCTCCGGGATGTTGCTCGGGTCGGTCAGCACCGCGGTGGTACATGCGGTCCGCGCACCCGTGATCGTCGCCAGGCAGGGCTAGCACCCGGCGCAAGAATCGCTGGTCGAAACTAGCCCGAGCCCGTCATCGCTGCGGCCGAAACGGTGCCCAGGCTGCGCCGCAGACTACGCACCGATGTTTTCGGGGCATGCGAGAACCTGAACAACAGCACGTGTGACTCGTCGGCTCTGGTGTGCGTCAGCGCCCGCAGCCGCTCTTGGAGGGAACCCAGGTGCGCGGCGAAATCGGGTGACAACCCACGTAGTTCGTCGTCGTTGCGCGCGTAGAGGAACACCGGAGCCAGGGGCTGCACCGCCAATCCGAGGTGTTGCGCGGTGATCCACACCGCCTCCATGGCCGAGCCGCCGCGCGCGTAGTCGGCCAGAGTATCGCCTTGAATGGACACCACGCCGAAGCCCGAGCTGGCACAGATGCGGGCGCGCGTGTAGTTGCCGAGCCCCGCACCGGCCTCCCACTCGGCGAGCTTACGTATCACGTCCGGGCGTCTGGCGATGTTGAAGCCGGTCAGCTCCCAGCGGTCCATCTCCAGGCTGCGCATGTCGATACCCGACTCCATGGAATCGGTGGTTGGCCAACGGATCTCCGACAACATCTCGGCGTGCATGTGCTGGGTCAGGTACCGAACGCGGTCTGAGGCGGCGAAAATCGACGCCACGTCCGCGATCTTGTCTGCACCGGTCAACAACTGCAGCCGAGCGCCCTCGGCCGCGGCCACCGCTTCCAGGGACGCGGCAACCCCGTCCTCGAGTGCGACAGCGGCACCCCGATGACGATTGGTTTCCCGCAGCCACATCGGCTCATAGAGGCGGGCCAGGTTGGGGTCCCCGCCGTCGGCAAGCTTGACCACGGCCGACAGTCGATGCCCGTGCCCGGCGATGTCGGCAGGTCCAAGTACTCCGTGTTTGGCCGCGGCAACTCGGGCGTTGAACCATGCGGCGCCGACGGCGACGGCGCTAGCGCGGTAGTCGACGTCCAACGTCGCGACGTGCTCGGTCGAGAGCTCGATGGTCACCGAATTCGGGTCGGTCTCGATATGCCAAGGCTGATTATTGGCGGCCGACGGCGCCCGATTGGCCGCGGCCGCGACGATGAGGTGCGCGGCTGACTCCGGTGGTTCGGCGGCCATCGCACAGTCCGCGCCCGACGGGCTGGATTCGTCATGCGGGGCGGGTTCGGCAACCCGATCGAGCGCCTGCCCGACGTCGATGCGCACCCGGCCCGATGCAAGCGGCTCGTTCAACCCGATGCGGCGCACGGCTTCACAGACCGCGGTCGCCCCGAGCGAGACCTCGCTGGCCAACTGCGGCCAGGTTGCCAGGGTTTGCTCGATCTCGACCAGCGAGGCCGCGGACCGGGTGGATAGTCCCTGGATGTCGAACAACCGGAGGATATAGGGGAGCTTCTCTCGATTGGACAAGCCCGACAGCTCGTCGAGGTCGATATCGCCCAACAGTCCGTGCAGGATGGGGCGCGACGGATCCATGTCGAACCGTTCGATGTCCACCAGGCCCCGGTCGCTGGTTGCCATCAGCACCGGAATGTGTCGTGCCCGGGCGGCGAGGCGGACCCCAACCTTCATGTCGAGCGAGTCGCATTCCTCGACGAGTATGTCGAGGCCGTCCAGGAACGCGTCCATGGCCGCGGCGGACAGCCCGGACGTGTTGACCTCCACGGGGAGGTAGGGATCGAGTTCGGCGATGCGCCGAGCCGCCACCGTCGCCTTGTTCACTCCCAGGTCGAAAACCGTTGCCGGTACCCGGTTGAGGTTGGAAACCTCGAGGGTATCGAAGTCGGCGAGCCGCAGCGTGCCGCACAGTCCTTGGGTGGCCAGCATGTGCGCGACGGCATGCCCCACGCTCAGGCCCACCACGCCGATCTTGAGCCGATCCGAGTCGATCCTGTTCGGAGCCGGTGATCAGGTTCCGGTTGCGATCCAGCCGCAGCGCCCGAAAAGATCTGGGGCCGAGGATGCTGACCACCGTCTTGCGCCAGGGATAAAACGCCCATCGCTTGGATTCGGCCATAATTTCCGGGGCCAGCGGGGGCAGCACACTTTGGGCATTGGCCTTCTGCTCGTCCCATCTGTCGATCACCTCGATATGTGGATCGGCGCGCAACTCCGCCAACGTACGCCGATCGCTAACATCGGACTCATCGAGGATCACCGGGCGATTCACCGGCTCAGAGTAGCAACGGTCATCTTTTGGGGCGCGCTTGACTGGTGGTGTTGGAATCGCGGCAAATGGCGGCTGGTCGCTCGCCGCCGGATGTTTGCCAGTCGTCGACCAGATGCGTCGGCCCCGTCGCCGCGAATCGACCGCGATCATGCTGCGTGCCTGGTCCGGGCCCGGTTGACCGCCCGCATGCGGCTTGTCCGCGGACCGATTGCTGGTTGGGATGGAAAGAATCGGCATTCGGTTTGGGGATCGCGCCAATCCGGCCTCCGTCTTGGCCCAAAAAATCATCCCAGCTAACGACATTTGCCGTCAGCAAGATTGGTTTAGGGCGAGATCGTGGTTTCTAATTCTTGGTGCGAGTTGCTCGGACCAAATCATCATCGGATGACATTTCGATTGGACGTGCGGCAGTGAATTTGGAATGACGATGCAAATCGACGGCCGTGGTCAGAAGGCGGCGGCCTGACCGTCTCGGCGTGGGTCACTGGCGGCCAGGTAGCCATGCTCGAGCCGCCAAATCGCTTGGCAGCTACCGAACTCGTTGTAGTCCTCGACGGTAACCAGATCGTGGCCACGGCGGCGCAACTCGTCCAGCGTCGACGGTGGAAAGCCCTTCTCACAGCTGACTTTCAATCCCTGGACCCATCGGAATCGGGGACCGTCACATGCCGCTTGCGGATTCTGGCCGTAGTCGGCGATGCGGACCATCATCTGTACATGTCCTTGGGGCTGCATCTGGGCGCCCATCACGCCGAAACTGAGTACCGGGGCGCCGTCCTTGGTGACAAAACCGGGAATGATGGTGTGGTAGGGGCGTTTTCGGGGTCCGACCTGGTTCGGGTGTCCTGGTGTTGCAACAAAACCCGATCCCCTGTTTTGCAGTGATATCCCTGTTCCGGGCACCACCACGCCGGAACCGAACCCCATATAGTTCGACTGGATCATCGATACCATCAAGCCGTCGGCATCGGCTGCCGTGAGATAGATGGTCCCCCCTTTGGGGGTCCCGGCCGAAGCTGGCTTTGCCTGTTTGAGGTCGATCAGTGCCGCCCGCCCTCTGAGGTATTCCTTGTCGAGGAGTTGGTCGGGCCCCACCGTCATGTGGTCGATATCGGCCAGCTGGTGCTGGGCATCGCTGAAAGCCAGCTTCAGCGCCTCGATCTGCAGGTGCACGCTGTCGGCGGAATCGACTGGATAACAGGACATGTCGAACTGGTCGAGGATCCCGAGCGCGATCAGCGCCACGATGCCCTGGCCGTTGGGCGGAATCTCGTGGATGGTGTAGTCGCGGTAGTTTGTGCTGATGGTGCCGACCCAGTCGGTGCGGTGCGCGGCCAGATCGCTGGCGCGCAGCGCTGCGTCATTGGCCCTCGCGTGCGCTTCCAGCTTGTCGGCCAGCTCGCCTCGGTAAAACGCTGCCCCCGTGCTGGCGGCGATCTTCTCGAGTGTGTCCGCGTGGTCGGGAAAGGTGAACAGCTCGCCGGGCTTCGGCGCCCGACCGCCGGGCAGGAACGCCTCAGCGAATCCGGGCTGGTCCGCGAACAGGGCCACTTGAGCCTGCCATTGTGCGGATACCTTTGGTGATACCAGAAAGCCGTTGCGGCCGTACGTGATAGCGGGACCGAAGAGCCGTTCAAAGGGCAGCTTGCCGAACTTGGCGTGCAGGTCCACCCATGCCGATACGGCGCCCGGCACGGTCACCGAATTCCAGCCGAGCATCGGAACGCCCTTGCCGCAGAAGTATTCCGGCGTCCACGCCGCAGGCGAGCGGCCGGATGCGTTGAGCCCATGCAGCTGTTGGCCGTCCCAGACGATGGCGAAGGCGTCCGAGCCGATGCCGTTGGACACCGGTTCCACCAGGGTGAGGGTGATGGCGGTGGCGATAGCGGCGTCGACGGCGTTCCCGCCTTCGGCAAGCATCCGAAGACCCGCTTGGGCGGCCAGCGGCTGTGAGGTGCACACGGCGTTGGCGGCCAGGATGGGCGTGTGCGGCCATGCGTACGGAAAGGTCCAGCCGAAGGGCGAGGCGGATCCGGCAGATGAGGTCACCGCCGGATCGTTGCACGTAGCTGCGGCGGGCTCAATTGAGGTGGCCGGCTCCCGGCGGGCGCCGGGGCTACGCCACCAGCAGTGGCGCCATCCAGGTCAGCTCCGCGGGCAGTTGCGAGCTCCAGAATCCGCCGTTGTGCCCGCCGGGGGAGAATCCGCCCGCGGGCGGATTCGGAAGTTGAGCGATGAACTGCTTGGTCGCGCTGTAGAACGGATCGCTGTCGCCACAATCCACTCGGATCGGGATCGAGCCGAGTGCCGGCATGCCCCATACCGAGTTGGCCGCATAGTCGGCGGCCCCGTCGAAGGCTCCCGGTGCGGCCGCGCCGGCCGAGGTCCACAGCGCCGGGCTCACCGCACAGATCGCCGCGGTGCGGGCCGGGCCGAGCCGTCCGCCCAGCAGCAATGCGCCGTAGCCGCCCATGGACCAGCCGAGGAAGGCCACCCGTGAGGTGTCCAGGCGCTGGGAATCCAGCATCGGGATGAGTTCGTCGAGCACCATGGCCCCGGAGTCCTCCCCGGACGCTCGCTTGTGCCAGTAGCTACCCTCGCCGTCGACGGCCACCACCGCGAACGGCGGCAACCCGGCGTTGACGGCCTGGGCGAGGCCCTGCTCGACCCCGCCGGCCATCACGGTGGCCGCGTCACTGCCCTTACCGTGGAGCGCGATCACCGGCCGCAGCGGCTGGGTCTGGCCGGGCGGGCGGGCGATCGCCCAGTTCGTCGTGATCCCGCCTCGAGCCGCTGACACAAACGAGCCGGTGGTCATCGTCGGAGCTGCCTGCGCGGGCGGGGGCGGATCGAGCGGCCGTGCCGGAGCCAATGGAACGTTTGTGCCAATCGCCGGCGCGGGCGCGGCACGCGAAGTCCGCGGCAAAAGCGCCATGTCGAGTGCATATGCGCCGACCGCGCCAAGGGTGGCGCTGGCGCCGAGACCGAGCACGGCGCGGCGGCTGAGGTCTGGCATGCGGGCCATCATGTCATGGACGTTTGGCGAAAATGGCAATGCAGTACCACTTTTGCTGGCAGCATGTGTGGGCGTGACGGCAGCTGTTACTCGAAAAGGAGAACGTCGGCGGTATGCGTTGGTAAGTGCCGCCGCCGAGCTGCTTGGCGAGGGTGGGTTCGAAGCGGTGCGCCACCGGGCGGTCGCGCGGCGGGCTGGACTGCCGCTGGCGTCGACCACTTACTACTTCTCTTCCCTAGACGATTTGATCGCCCGGGCGGTCGAACACGTCGGGATGATCGAGGTGGCGCAATTACGGGCCAGGGTCAACGCGCTGTCGCGGCGGCGTCGGGGCCCTGAAACCACCGCTGACGTGCTTGTTGACCTCCTGGTGGGGGATGTCTCCAGTCCTGGGCTCGCTGAGCAGCTGATATCGCGATATGAGCGCAATATCGCTTGTACCCGCCTGCCGGCGTTGCGCGAAAGCATGCGTCGCAGCTTGCGTCAGCGTGCTGAGGCGGTCGCCGAGGCCATCGAACGATCCGGGCGTTCCGTGCGCATCGAACTGGTGTGCACATTGATCTGCGCGGTCGACGGCTCGGTGGTGTCCGCCCTGGTAGAGGGGCGGGATCCGCGTGCCGCGGCGCTGGCGACGGTGGTCGATCTGATCGACGTGCTGGCGCCGGTCGATCAGCGGCCGGTCCAGGTCTAGCGCCTGGCTGTAGGCGCCGGGGTCAGGCCGGCCGGCAGGGTCGGCGTCAGGATGTAACCGCTGGTGAGGTCTCCGTAGACGGTGATGTCGGCGGGGCATCGTTCGGCGTACAACGCCACATAGGCGCACACGACGGCATCGACCGGGTCTTCGGCGCGGCGCAGCTCGCACTTGCGCTGCGCGGTCACCACCTGCCGGCGCAACGAGAGCCAGTCCTGGTTCCCGGTCACCTGCAGCGGCACCGGCGCGGTGCGCAGTGCTTCGACCTCGTCCATCAGTCGCAGCAGCTCCGATCTGAGCCGATCGACGCTGCGGCCAGGTTTGGCCTTGTATTTCAAGGTGCGTGGCAGCCGAAACAGGGCCACCGTGGCCGCGTGTGGATAGACCTCGATGGCGCGCCGGGAAGCGGGGGAGAAGGGGTCGATATCAAGGCTCAGGGAGTCGGCCAGGCGTGCGGCCCGCGGACCGCGGGCAAACTCGGGCTTTCCAGTGTTGACTGGATGTGCGCTCGCCTCGAACTTGCGAAAGTCCCGGTTGAGTGCGGTCTCGGCCGGCCGCTGGCCGGTGGCATTGGCCACCACCAGCGGCGCGTCGAAGGCGACCCGGCAAGCACCCCGCAGATAGGGCCCTAGCGCCGCGAGCACCGCGGCATCCTCGCGGACCGCGCCGGCGCAGACCAGGTGACCGTCCGAGTCGAGCACCGCGACGCCGGTCGGATTGCGACCGGCCCAGGCCAGATCCACGCCGGCGAAGTACACCTGGCCAGGGTAGGGCGGCCTCATCCGGGTGCCCCTACCTTGCCGACCGGTCGCCCGCATCCGGGATCTGGACCTGCCCGGAGTGCTCGACCGTAAGCTGTGTCTTCGTGAGGACCAAGTGAGCGTTCCCAACGTCCTGGCCGCCCGCTATGCCAGCGCCGAGATGGTTGCGATCTGGTCGCCGCAGGCCAAGGTGGTGGCCGAGCGGCGGCTCTGGCTGGCGGTGCTGCGGGCGCAGCGGGAGTTAGGCGCAAAGGGCACCGATGTTCCTGCCGACGCGATCGCCGACTACGAGCGGGTGATCGATGACGTGGACCTGGACTCGATCGCGTCCCGCGAGCGGGTGCTGCGCCACGACGTGAAGGCCCGCATCGAGGAATTCAACGCCCTGGCCGGCCACGAGCACGTGCACAAGGGGATGACCAGCCGGGACTTGACCGAGAACGTGGAGCAGCTGCAGATCCGGCAGTCGCTGGACCTGACCTTCGCTCACGGGGTGGCGGTGGCGGCGCGGCTGGCCGAGCGGGCGGTGGCCTACCGCGATCTGGTGATGGCCGGGCGCAGCCACAACGTCGCAGCGCAGGCCACCACGCTGGGCAAAAGATTCGCCTCGGCGGCCCAAGAGACACTGATTGCCCTGGTCCGGTTGCGGGAGTTGATCGACCGCTACCCGTTGCGCGGGATCAAGGGCCCGATGGGCACCGCCCAGGACATGCTCGATCTGCTGGACGGTGACTCGGCCAAGTTGACCGACCTCGAACAGCGGGTGGCCGACTTCCTGGGCTTCTCGACGGTGTTGACCAGTGTCGGGCAGGTCTACCCGCGTTCACTGGACCACGACGTGGTCTCCGCGCTGGTGCAGCTGGGCGCGGGTCCTTCCTCGTTGGCACACACCATCAGGCTGATGGCCGGCCACGAGCTGGTCACCGAAGGTTTCGCGCCGGGGCAGGTCGGTTCGTCGGCGATGCCGCACAAGATGAACACCCGCAGTTGCGAACGCGTCAATGGGCTTCAGGTGGTGCTGCGCGGATACGCCTCCATGGCCGCCGAGCTCGCCGGTGCGCAGTGGAACGAGGGCGACGTGTTCTGCTCGGTGGTGCGTCGAGTCGTGTTGCCGGACAGCTTCTTTGCCATTGACGGTCAGACCGAGACATTCCTGACGGTGCTGGACGAGTTCGGAGCCTATCCGGCGGTGATCGCGCGTGAGCTGGACCGCTACTTGCCGTTCCTGGCCACCACCAAGGTGCTGATGGCGGCGGTGCGCGCCGGTATGGGGCGGGAGTCGGCCCATCACGTGATCCGCGAACACGCGGTGGCCACGGCACTGGCGATGCGTGAACACGGGTCCGAACCCGACTTGCTGGACCGGTTGGCCGCCGATCCGCGGTTGCCGCTGGATCGCGCGGCACTGGACGCGGCGCTGGCCGACAAGGCGGCATTCACCGGTGCCGCGGCCGACCAGGTTGACCAGGTGGCCGCGCAGGTCGACGCTCTGGTGGGTCGCTACCCGGAGGCGGCCAAATACGCTCCGGGGGCAATTCTGTGACATCCGCCGGCGTGCTCTCCAAGATCGACTTCACCGATCTGGACAACTTCGCCGACGGTTTCCCGCACGCGCTGTTCGCGATCCATCGCCGCGAAGCACCGGTGTACTGGCACGAGCCGACCGACAACACCCCCGACGGAGAAGGCTTCTGGTCGGTGGCCACGTACCCGGAAACTCTCGAGGTGCTTCGTGATCCGGTGACCTACTCATCGGTTACCGGCGGCCAGCGTCCCTTTGGTGGCACCTTGTTGCAGGACCTGGCCATTGCGGGACAGGTGCTCAACATGATGGATGACCCGCGGCATGCGCAGATCCGGCGGCTGGTCAGCTCCGGGTTGACACCGCGGATGATCCGCCGGGTGGAGGACGACCTGCGTGCCCGGACCCGGCGGCTCCTGGACGCGGTGGTGCCGGGTGAACCTTTCGACTTCCTGGTGGACGTGGCCGCGGAACTGCCGATGCAGATGATCTGCATCCTGCTGGGAGTGCCTGAATCTGAACGGCATTGGCTATTCGAGGCCATTGAACCCCAGTTCGATTTCGGTGGCTCGCGCAAGGCGGCGGTTTCGCAGCTGTCGGTCGCGCAGACGGCCGAGGAGGCCGCGTCGCGGATGTACTCCTACGGCCAGGAGCTGATCGCATCCAAGCGTGCCGCGCCCACCGGCGACATGTTGTCCGTGGTGGCCAACGCAATGGTGGACGGGGGAGATGAGCCGGCCCTGTCCGATCTCGAGCTGTACCTGTTCTTCAGCCTGCTGTTCAGCGCTGGGGCGGAGACGACACGCAACGCGGTGGCGGGCGGGCTGCTGGCGCTGGCCGAGCATCCAGAACAACTGCGCGCGCTGCGTGGCGATCTCGACTTGTTACCGACGGCGGTCGAGGAGATGGTGCGCTGGACGTCGCCGTCTCCGTCTAAACGGCGTACCGCCACCCGTGACGTCACCTTGGCCGGGTGCTCGATCGAGGCCGGGCAGAAGGTGCAGATCTGGGAAGGCTCTGCCAACCGCGATGCCCGGATATTCGACCACGCTGACGAGTTCGATATCACGCGAAAGCCAAACCCGCACTTGGGATTCGGGCAAGGCGTTCACTATTGTCTGGGGGCCAATCTGGCCCGGCTGGAGCTGCGCGTGCTATTCGAGGAGCTGCTCGGCCGGTTTGGTGTCGTGCTGGTTGGCCAGCCGGTCGAATGGACCCGCAGTAACCGGCACACCGGGATCCGACACCTGGTCGTAGAACTGTTTGGTGGGTAGCGCTATCGGGTAGCCGGCCCGGCTGACGCCATGGGTCGCGCTCGTCCTGGAGCTACCCGGGCGGCCATCGATGTGTGGTGGTGCATCTTCGCGCGATGGCCTACCCATCCGCTATAGTGTCCGATATCGGCTACTATTCTCATCTGCCGGGTGTCCACCGTCACAGGTCAAACCCCAAGTGAGACAAGTCGCTTCGGGTACCTAAGGTTGCTTTGGGTACCTATAGTTCGCGGTAGGTAGTGTGCGACGCGGCTCTTGGGATGGGCCGCTGAGGGGAGAAGACTCGATGACGGCGATTATGTGGATGGCCTCGCCGCCGGAGGTGCACTCGGGCTTGCTCAGCAGTGGCCCGGGCGCCGGTCCGATGCTGGCGTCTGCTGCCGCATGGAAGTCGTTGAGCGGCGAGTACGCCTCTGCCGCAGCGGAGCTCGCTGGCTTGGTGGGTGCGGTGCCCCAGGTGTGGTGGGGCCCAGCCGAGCAGAGTTATGCGGCTGCCAATGAGCGCTATCTTGCGTGGTTGACCCAGGTCAGCGCGGATTACGCGCGCCAGGCCGCCCTGGTCGACGTGGTGGTGGCCGCGTACGGCGCTGCGGTGGCGGCGATGCCGAGTTTGGTCGAACTGGCGGCAAACCACACCGTTCACGCGGTGCTGTCGGCGACGAATTTCTCCGGGGTCAATACGATCCCGATTGCCGTGAACGAGATGGACTATGTGCGGATGTGGGTCCAAGCGGCCGCCGTGATGGGCACCTACCAAATGATTACGCAGGGGGAGTTGCTAGCGGCGCCAAACATTGCCCCAGCCCCGTGGATACTCGTACCCGGCGGTGAAGCAGCCGCGGTCGTCGGCCCCGCGGCCTCGGCAGCTGCCGCGACACCACCGCTTGCAGCGCTGATCGCATTGATCGTTGCTGCGATAGAGACTCCCAGCATTGCCACCGTACTTGCGGCGCTGGTGGCCATTGTTGCATTTCCAGTGCAAGCGGTCGTATTTTTTTTCAGCACCCTTCTTGGTCAATTCTTTTCGTGGATTCCCGTAATTTCGTTGTCGTATGCCCAAATCATCATCGGGTACTTTGTCGGATTTCTCGCGGCAGCGCCGGTGCTCACTTCTGGCGCCGAGATTGCGGTGCCGGTGAGCGTGCCGCTCGGTGTGGGGCGCCACCTCTATGACGTGCAGATGGCGAATGCCGACCTCGCCGAGGTCGAACGGGTTGCGGAGAGATCCAGGGAGGTGCTGGTCAGCGCACATCACGCGATAGCGCCCCAGCCGCTGTCCGATTCGGTATCGACGGTGGCTTCGGTGGATGTGCCGGCGGTGGCGCCAAGTGATCAGGGTGCCGGCCCGTGGGGATTTGTCAGCACCGCCAGCAAGGGGATCGTGGCGCAGCCGAGCGGGCTTACCACGTTGGCTGGCGCCGAGGTTGGCGATGGCCCGGCAATGCCGATGCTGCCGGCCACTTGGGGGCCGGCATTGGCTACCGTCGCGGGCTGAGGCGCGGCGGGTGCGAGGGCGCTCGCGACTTGGGTTGGCCAGGGTCGCATCCCGGTAGGGACGAAGCGGTGCGGTTGGGCGGTCGGCGTTGCTGGTCGGCGCCTTCGGTGGCGGGGCCAAAGGCCCCTGCCTGGTGGGCGCGGATTCGGTTATCGTGAGTCATGCGCGCTCACTGAGTCGCAGGTGAGCGCACCGCGAAGGTATTGCTGGTGGCAACGATGAGGACTGCGAATGAGATAGCCGCAGCACGGCTTTCGATGCCGGCGCTGCGTGCCCTGCGGGACCGGTTCGTTGCCGGTCGGGTCGATTCGACATATCTGGATTCCACTCCGGTGCGGCGTATCGTCGCCGACAGCTGGCGGCGCAGCCTGGCGACCGGCGTGGACCCGGACCGCGGTGGCGGGCAGATCGCGCAGCTCTCCGACACCGTGGAGCGGCTGCGCAGTGCGCACCCACTGGCGCCGGTGCTTCCCCTCATTCGCCGCCTGCTGATCGATGATGCTGCCGACTCGGGCGTCATTGTTGCGGTGACGTCCGCCGACGGCACCTTGCTGTGGGTGGACGGTGACCGCCGCGCCTGTCGAAAAGCCGAGTCGATGGACTTCGTGCCCGGGGCCGACTGGAGTGAGCGCGGCGCCGGCACCAACGCTCCCGGAACCGCGCTGGCGCTGGATCGAGAGCTTCAGATTCGCGGATCAGAACACTTCTCCCGCTTGGTGCAACCGTGGAACTGCACCGCGGTGCCGGTGCACGACCCGTCGACCGGTGTGCTGATCGGGGCCATCGACCTCACCGGCGGCGAAAGCGTCGCCTCACCCCAGACGTTGGCGTTGTTGCGGGCCACCGGCGTCGCCGTGGAAAGCCAGCTGGCCCTGCTGCGCAGCGGCGCTGTGCAGCCGCAGCCGTCGCGACAGGCGCAACTGTCGGTGCTGGGTGCGCAGCGACCCTCCTGGCGGGTCGCGGGGATGGGCCCGACAATGTTGGCCGGTCGTCACGCCGACATCCTGGTCCTGCTCGACCGGCACCCCGAGGGGCTCAGTGCCGATCACCTCGCCGTGCTGCTCGATGACCGCGAACTCGATGTCGTGACTATTCGCGCGGAGATGTCCCGGCTGCGTCGCGTGGTGGGGGAGCACCTGATCGCCTCGCGTCCCTACCGGCTCACCGAACCCATCGCCACCGATGTCGGCGATGTCTTCGACGCCGTGCGTCGCGGCGACCTGGCCGAGGCGCTGCGCCACTACGCCGGTGCGTTGCTGCCGCAATCGGTGTCCCCGGGCATCGCGCGGGTGCGCACCGAACTCAGCAACACCTTGCGGGCCGCCGTTGTCGCATCCAATGATGCCGATCTCCTGGCGAATTGGCTCAGGCTGCCGGAGGCGCGCGATGACCGGCAAGGCTGGCGAATGCTCTACGACCGCTCGCCGGCCGGCTCGCCACGGCGGGCGCAGGCCCAGGGCCACCTGGCTGGCCTGGACTTCGATCTGGCCTGAGGTTTCGCCGTTGCGGGGGCGTGCAACGGTGCTGCAACCCTCACGTTCCTAGATTTGTGATGACCGACACATTTTCGGGGTGGCACAAACTTCATACAGCCCCATCAAGCCAGGTTAAGGCAGGTGAAACCATGACCGTGTTCGCACGTCCGGGCGCGCACAGTTCATTGATGACTTTCGAGTCCCGCTACGGCAACTTCATCGGCGGCGAGTGGGTCGCGCCGGCCGCAGGCGAGTACTTCGAGGACCTAACCCCGGTAACCGGCGCACCGTTCTGCGAGGTGCCACGCTCCACCGATGTCGATGTCGAAAAGGCACTCGACGCGGCCCACGCCGCGGCGCCCGCCTGGGGCAAGGCCGCACCCGCCGAGCGGGCAGCGATTCTGCACAAGATCGCCGATCGGATGGAGGCGAACCTCGAAGCGCTCGCGCTGGCCGAGTCCTGGGACAACGGCAAGCCGATCCGCGAGACGCTCAACGCCGACATTCCGCTGGCGATCGACCACTTCCGGTACTTCGCCGGGGCCATCCGCGCCCAGGAAGGCTCGCTGAGCCAAATCGACTCCGACACCGTGGCCTATCACTTCCATGAACCGCTGGGCGTGGTGGGTCAGATCATCCCGTGGAACTTCCCGCTGTTGATGGCCACCTGGAAGCTGGCCCCCGCCCTGGCCGCCGGCAACGCCGTTGTGCTCAAGCCCGCCGAGCAGACCCCGGCCTCGATCCTGTACCTGATGAGTCTGATCGGTGACCTGCTACCCGCCGGTGTGGTCAACGTGGTCAACGGATTTGGGGTCGAGGCCGGCAAGCCGCTGGCATCGAGCAACCGAATCGCCAAGATCGCCTTCACCGGAGAGACCACCACCGGACGGCTGATCATGCAATATGCCAGCCAGAACCTGATCCCGGTGACGCTGGAGCTGGGCGGCAAGAGCCCCAACATCTTCTTCTCCGACGTGCTGGCCGCCCACGACGACTACCAGGACAAGGCGCTGGAGGGCTTCACCATGTTCGCCCTCAACCAGGGCGAGGTGTGCACCTGCCCGTCCCGCGGCCTGATTCAGGCCGACATCTACGACCGGTTCCTGGAACTGGCGGCGATCCGCACCAAGACCGTGCGCCAGGGGGATCCACTCGACATCGAGACCATGATCGGCGCGCAGGCCTCCAACGACCAGCTGCAAAAGATCTTGTCCTACATCGAGATCGGCAAAGAGGAGGGTGCGCGGGTGGTCACCGGGGGTGAGCGCTGCGAACTGGGCGGCGACCTCAACGGCGGCTACTACGTGCAGCCCACCATCTTCGAAGGCACCAACAACATGCGCATCTTCCAAGAGGAGATCTTCGGCCCGGTGGTCTCGGTCACCTCGTTCACCGATTACGACGACGCGATCCGCATCGCCAACGACACCCTCTACGGGCTAGGCGCGGGTGTGTGGAGCCGTGACGGCAACACCGCGTATCGGGCCGGGCGTGACATCAAGGCCGGCCGCGTCTGGACGAACTGCTACCACGCCTATCCCGCCCACGCGGCGTTCGGCGGCTACAAGCAGTCCGGCATCGGACGCGAGAACCACAAGATGATGCTCGACCACTACCAGCAGACCAAGAACCTGCTGGTGTCCTACGGCAGCAAGGCCCAGGGCTTCTTCTGATCGCGTTTCGAAAAAGACCCACCAATAAGACCGTCAACGATTGGAACCGTCATGACCCAGACACTGGCTAACCCAGGTGCAACGCAGGCGACCGAAACCCTGCGCGCGGCGGTCGTCACCGGATTCGGCGAGCCGTTGCAGATCAAGGAACTCGCGTTGCCCACCCCGGGCTACGGTGAGGCACTTGTCAAACTCGAGACCTCGGGTGTGTGCCACACCGATCTGCATGCGGCACATGGAGATTGGCCGGTCAAGCCGGCCCCGCCGTTCGTTCCCGGGCATGAAGGCTGCGGCACCGTGGTCGCGCTCGGGGACGGCGTCACCGACCTGAAGGTCGGCGACAAGGTGGGCAATGCCTGGCTGTGGTCGGCGTGCGGCAGCTGCGAACAGTGCCGTACCGGATGGGAAACGCTGTGCGAAAACCAGCGCAATGGCGGTTACACCGTCAACGGCAGCTTCGGCACCTACATGCTGGTCAACGCCGACTACGCGGCACGCATCCCCGACGGTGCCGACCCGCTCGAGGTCGCGCCGATCCTGTGCGCCGGTGTCACCGTCTACAAGGGGCTCAAGGTGACCGACACCCGGCCGGGCCAGTGGGTCGCCATTTCAGGAATCGGCGGGCTCGGCCATGTTGCCGTGCAGTACGCCCGCGCGATGGGCTTGCGGGTGGTGGCCATCGACATCGATGACGACAAGCTCGCGCTGGCCGCCCGGCTGGGTGCCGAACTGGTGGTCAATGCCCGTACCAGCGATGTCGTCGCGCAGGTGCAAGAAGCCACCGGCGGGGTGCACGGCGTCCTGGTCACCGCCGTGCATCCGCAGGCGTTTGGGCAGGCCATCGGGCTGGCGCGGCGCGGCGGAACGATCGTGTTCAACGGGCTACCCCCGGGGGACTTCCCGGCGCCGATCTTCGACATCGTGCTCAAGGGCCTGACGATTCGCGGTTCGATTGTCGGCACCCGCCAGGACATGGCCGAGGCGCTGGACTTCTACGCCCGCGGTTTGATTCACCCCACGGTGGAAGGCGCCGCGCTCGAAGACATCAACCACGTCTTCGAGCGCATGGAGCGCGGACAGATCGACGGCCGCGTCGTCATCGACTACCGGTAGCGAAGCCTGACCCCGGCCGCCCGCAATTCAAGTGCGGCCAGGCCGCGGATGATGGCCGGATCCTCGCGGCGCCAGCCACCAACCGGATCCGCGCTGACGGCCGCCAGCTTGGCCGCTGGACGGTTGGTCAACGCCCGAAGGGCCAGCAGCTGCTGGCCCGCCGCCGTGGCGGCCAGGGCCGTCACGGTCCACTTGCGCCGGAAGAACCGCAACCGTAGGAACAACCACGGCATGGCCACGGCCAGGATCGGCGTGGCGGCCACCGCGAGTGCGAGCACGATCGCCAGCCAGCTCGCCGTGGAATCCAGATTGTGTCCGGCCTCGGCGATGCCGAGTGCGGCGTCGGCCGCGGCGGCAATCGGCTTGCTGACCGCATCGCCCACCAACGGGATGTGCTGGGCGCCGTGCCCCGCCGAGGCCAAGTTGCCCGCGACCCCTTGCGAGCCGGTCTCGATCTGGTGCCCCGCTTCGGCGATCGCCGAGATGGCGCGGTGCACGGCGATGCCGACGAATACCCACAGCGTGGTCCAGACGGCCACGGTGATATCGCTGAACAATTGGATCGCCAACCGGAGCGGCCTGGTGGAGTAGGGCAAGAACCGCGATTTCATACCACTGATACCAGCACAGCTCCCGGCAGAATGGGGCGGTCTGGTTGCCCGATAGGCTGGCCCGATGCGCCCCCAATTGTCCGACTACCAGCACCTGGCCAGCGGCAAGGTTCGCGAGCTATACCGCGTGGACGACGAGCATCTGCTGCTGGTCGCCTCCGACCGGATCTCGGCCTACGACTACGTGCTCGACAGCATGATCCCGGACAAGGGCCGCATCCTGACCGCGATGAGCGTGTTTTTCTTCGGCCTGGTCGACGCCCCCAACCACCTGGCCGGCCCCCCGGACGACCCGCGGATCCCCGACGAGGTGCTTGGTCGCGCGCTGGTGGTACGCCAGCTGGAGATGCTTCCGGTGGAATGCGTGGCCCGCGGCTACCTGACCGGGTCAGGGCTGCTGGACTACCAGGCGAGTGGGAAGGTCTGCGGTATCGCCCTGCCGCCTGGCCTGGTCGAGGCCAGCAAGTTCGCCGAGCCACTGTTCACCCCGGCCACCAAGGCCGAGCTGGGTGACCACGATGAAAACATTTCCTTCGCCCAAGTGATCGAGACGGTTGGCGGGGTACGCGCCAACCAGCTGCGCGACCGCACCCTGCAGATCTACGTCAAGGCCGCCGACCACGCCCTGACCAGAGGAATCATCATCGCCGACACCAAGTTCGAATTCGGCGCCGACCGCGACGGTAACCTGCTGCTGGCCGATGAGATCTTCACCCCCGATTCGTCGCGGTACTGGCCCGCCGATGAGTACCGGGCCGGGGTGGTCCAGAACAGCTTCGACAAGCAATTCGTCCGCAACTGGCTTACCAGTGCGGAATCCGGTTGGGACCGCGGCGGTGATCAGCCGCCACCCTCGTTGCCGGATCACATCATCGAAGCCACACGGGAGCGCTACATCGAAGCCTACGAACGAATTTCGGGTCTCAGTTTCGGTGAATGGATCGGGCCGGGCGCATGACCGATCCCACCCTTCCCCCCGTCGCCAAGCGCGTGGAGATTCGCCGGGAGCACCACGGCGACGTCTTTGTAGACCCCTACGAGTGGCTGCGCGACAAGGACAGCGTCGAAGTCATCGCACATCTCGAGGCCGAAAACACCTATACCGATCAGACCACCGCGCATCTCGAGCCGTTGCGGCAGAAGATCTTCGATGAGATCAAAGCCCGCACCAAGGAAACGGATCTCTCGGTTCCGACGCGACGCGGCAACTGGTGGTACTACGCCCGCACGTTCGAGGGAAGACAGTACGGCGTGCACTGTCGTTGCCCGGCCGCAGACCCGGACGACTGGAATCCGCCGCAATTCGACGAGCACACCGAGATACCGGGCGAACAGGTTCTGCTCGACGAGAACGAGGAAGCCGAAGGCCACGATTTCTTCGCCTTGGGCGCGGCCAGTGTCAGCCTGGACGACAACGTGCTGGCCTATTCGGTAGATGTGGTCGGCGACGAGCGTTACACCTTGCGGTTCAAGGACTTACGCACCGGCCAGCGCTACCCGGATGAAATCGCAGACATCGGCGCGGGCGCGACATGGGCCGCCGACCACCGCACCGTCTACTACATCACCGTTGACGCCGCCTGGCGCCCGGACACGGTGTGGCGCTACCGACTCGGCTCACCCGGATCGTCGGAACGGGTCTACCACGAACCCGACGAACGATTCTGGCTGGGCGTCGGACGTACCCGCAGCAACAAATACATTTTCATCGCGGCGGGCTCCTCGGTGACCTCCGAGATGTGCTACGCGGATTCGGCCGACCCCAGCGCCCAATTCACCATCGTGCTGCCGCGCCGCGAGGGCGTCGAGTATTCGGTGGAACACGCCGTGATCGGTGGGCAGGACAGGTTCCTCATCCTGCACAACGACGGCGCGGTGAACTTCACCCTGGTGGAGGCACCGGTCGACGACCCGACCCGGCAACGCACCCTCATCCCACATCGCGAGGACGTGCGCCTGGACGGCGTGGACGCCTTTGCCGCCCACCTGGTGGTCAGCTACCGCATCGAGGCGTTGCCCCGCATCCAGCTGTGGCCGCTGACCGCCGACGGTGATTACGGCGAGGTCGAAGACGTCGTGTTCGACTCCGAGCTGATGTCGGCCGGCCTGGGCGCCAATCCCAATTGGGATTGCCCCAAATTGCGAGTAGGCGCAGGATCTTTCATCACCCCGGTGCGCATCTACGACATCGACTTTTGCACCGGTGAGCGCACCTTGCTGCGAGAGCAGCCGGTGCTGGGTGGCTATCGTCGCGAAGACTATGTCGAGCGCCGTGACTGGGCTCATGCCGAAGACGGCACCCGTATCCCGATCTCGATCGTGTATCGCGGCGGCATCCAGCTTCCGGCGCCGGCAATGATCTACGGCTACGGCGCTTACGAGATATGTGAAGACCCACGCTTTTCCATCGCGCGATTGTCACTGCTGGATCGGGGAATGGTGTTCGTCATCGCCCACGTTCGTGGCGGTGGCGAGATGGGTCGGTTGTGGTACGAACACGGAAAGTTGTTGCAGAAGAAGAACACCTTTACCGACTTCATCGCGGTGGCGGAGCATCTGGTGGAATCGGGCCTGACCCAGCCGGAACGTCTGGTGGCATTGGGGGGCAGCGCGGGAGGGCTGCTGATGGGTGCGGTGGCCAACATGGCTCCGGAACTTTTCGCCGGAATTCTTGCCCAGGTGCCCTTCGTGGATCCGCTGACCACGATTCTGGATCCGTCGCTACCGCTTACCGTCACCGAATGGGACGAGTGGGGAAACCCGTTGAGCGACAGCGAAGTCTATGCCTACATGAAGTCATACTCGCCGTATGAGAACGTCGCGGACCGGCGGTATCCGGCCATCTTGGCGATGACTTCGCTCAACGATACCCGGGTGTACTTCGTGGAGCCGGCCAAATGGGTTGCCGCGCTTCGTCATGCCAACGGTGACGGCAATCAGGTGCTGCTGAAGACGCAGATGAACGCCGGGCACGGCGGTATCAGCGGGCGATACGAACGCTGGAAGGAAACCGCCTTCCAATACGCGTGGTTACTGGCAGCCGCCGGTTGCGACGATAGCGGCGGCGGCTAGGAATACGAGCTCCTCGGCGCTGCGCACAGATAGCCGCGTCGTCATCGACTTGGGTGGGCTGGGCATCCGGGCGGCATAGATGTTGGCGGGGAACATCGCCAGCATCAGGATCAGCAAGCACAGTGCCGCTGCCACCCGGGTGACCGGCAGCAGCAGGCCGGCGGCGCCCAGCAGTTCCAGCGCTCCGGTGATGGAGACCAATAGCCCGGGCGCCGGCAGCCGGGGCGGCACGATCGCGACGAGGTCGCCGCGTAGCGGCGGCGCGAAATGCGCGATGCCGGTCAGGGTGAACATTGCCGCCAGTCCGACCGCGATCGCGGCGGACCAGCTGTCCAGGTAAGCGACGCCGAGCTGGCCGATGATGCGGGCCACGATGCTGCCCAGCACCAGGGTGATCATCGGTGCCATCTGAGCCTCCCAACAATCTAGTCGATGACAAGATTGACCGTCAGGCTAACCCGCGGAACTATTCACTGTCAAGATTGGCTTGTATGCTGGCGGGATGAATCGTCCGGCGTATCACCACGGTGACCTGCGGGCCGTAATCCTGGACGAGGCGGCGCGATTGGTGGCACAGCGGGGCGCGGACCGGGTGTCGATGCGGGAGCTGGCGCGCGACGCCGGCGTGTCACATGCGGCCCCCGCGCACCACTTCACCGATCGGCGAGGCCTGTTCACCGCGCTGGCAACGCAGGGATTTCAACTGCTGGCGGCCGCCCTCGTGGCGGCCCGTGGTCACTTCGCCGATGCTGCCCTGGCCTACGTACGCTTCGCGATCGAGCATCCCGGCCACTACCAGGTCATGTTCAACCGGTCGTTGCATGACGCCGATGACGCCGACCTGGCCGCGGCGCAGGCCGCTGCCGCTGCCGAATTGGCCGCCGGGGTAGCGACCTTGCGTGACCCGGGCGCGCGGTTCGATCCGGAGGGCGCGCAGTTGGCCGCCTGGTCCTTGGTGCACGGCTTCTCGACCTTGTGGCTCAACGACGCACTCGATGCGCAAGTGCGAGCGCTAGACCCGATGGACACCGTATTGCGTATCGCAATGATGCTGTTAAAAAGCTAGCCGGAGCGGCTGCCGGCGTTTTGGGCAGGAATGCCGCCGGGATGAGGGTCGACACCACCAGCACCACGGCAACCCCGAAAACCACCGTGTAGGCGTGGGAGAGATCATGCATCACGTTGTCGGCGAAGTCGGGGGTGAGGGCCTGGGGCGGTAACCCGGAGGGGTCAACCGTGACTCCCCGTGCGGCCGCGTTCTGTTCCAAAGTGGCCACCTTGTTTGCGACCCAGATGTTGTCGCTGCGATTGAACTGGTTGGTCAGTATCGTCGCCATCAATGCGGTGCCGATCGATCCGCCCACTTGCTGGGTCACGCTGATCAGGGTCGAACCACGCGCGATCTCCCGCGGCTTCAGGGTCAGCACCGCTGCTCCGGCGAGCGGCATCAGCGTGCATCCCGTGCCCATGCCCATGATCGCGAGCCCGACCAGCAGCGTGGGTAGGTACTGCGCCCGGGTGGCGACTCCGAAGGTGAACATGGCCAGGCCCACGGCGATCAGGACGATGCCGAGCAGCACGCTCTTTCCTGGCCCGCGCCGGTCCATGAAGGCACTGGCGATGGGCATGGTCAGCATGGCGCCCAGGCCCTGGGGGATCAGATAGAGCCCCGATTGCATCGGCGTCTGGTGCAGCACTTGTTGCAGGTAGATGGGGATCAACAGCGAAGAGCCGAAATACGCCGCGGCGAAGGCCAGCAGCGTCAGATTGGCCTGGGTGACCACGCTGTTGTTGAACAGATGCAGGTCGATGAGCGGGTGATCGGCACGGTGCCACGCATGCCAGGCGAACCCGCCGATCAGTGACAAGCCGGCAATGACCGGTATCAACACGTAGCGATCGGCCACGGTGCCCCGGTCGGGAATCAATGACAGGGCCAACAGAAATGCCGCCAGGCCTGGCGAGAGCAGCAGCACGCCGATGACATCGAAACTTTCCGAGGGCACCGGACGATCCGCCGGAAAGGTAATCGCCGCCAAGGCGAACGCTGCCAGGCCGATGGGCAGGTTCACCAAGAAGATCCAGTGCCAGCCGAAGGAACTGATCAACCAGCCGCCCAGGATGGGGCCACCGATCGGGCCTAGCAACATCGGTATGCCGATGGCTGCCATCAAGCGCCCCAGCCGTTTTGGGCCCGCGGCCCGAGTTAGGATGATGAACCCCAGCGGCATCAACATGCCACCGCCGACACCCTGAAGCACCCGAAAAAAGATGAGCGACAGGATGTTCGGTGCCAGCGCGCACAGCAGCGAACCCAGGGCGAAGGCCAGGACCGAGCCCATCCACAGTCGCTTGGTGCCGAACCTGTCGGCTGCCCAGCCAGCCACCGGGATCACGGTCGCCAGTGCCAGCGTGTAGCCGGTCATGGTCCATGCCACGACAGCCTGGGTGGAGTCGAATTCGATGATGAACGTGCGCTGTGCGACGCCGACGACGGTGGCGTCCAGTACCGACATCAACGAGGCGAGCACGCAAACGCCGGCAATGCGCAGCAGTCCCGCGTCGAGCCGGTCGGGGTAGACGTGTTCGCCGGGGCTGCTTGTCCCCGTGCGGGTATCGGGCGGTGCTACCTCCGCCGGTGTGCAATGCGCCTCGTCCATGGCGGTACTGAGCATATCTAGGCATATCTCGCCATGTCATCGGCGGCGATGCGCCATTGGCCCGCCGGCTTGCCGGTTAACCCGGCCGTAATCGGAATATCCGCACGTCAGGCATGCTAGTTAGACGTTTTAAGTCTGTATGTCCTTCACCGTCTCGAAACCTGCATTCGGCAAACTGCAAGCGTGGCTGGAAAACTGATCGTCTCGGTTTCGGGGATAGGCGAGCGCACCCTGGCCGACGTCGAGTCGTTCTGTGCGCAGATGGACGAGCGCTCGGTGCCGTTGTCGCTGTTGGTCGCGCCGCGGCTCAAGGGGGGCTACCGGCTCGATCGCGATCCGCACACCGTCGACTGGCTGGCCGGGCGTCGCAATGGTGGCGATGCCCTGGTGCTGCACGGGTATGACGAAGCGGCGACCAAGAAGCGCCGGGGCGAGTTCGCGACACTTCATGCCCATGAGGCCAACCTGCGGGTGATGGCCGCCGACCGGGTGCTCGAACATCTCGGGCTACGTACCCGCTTGTTCGCGGCGCCGGGCTGGGTTGTTTCGCCGGGTGTGGTCAAGGCATTGCCGGGCAACGGATTCCGCTTGCTCGCCGATTATCACGGGATTTCGGATCTGGTCCGCAAGACGACTGTGCGGACCCGCGTACTGGGCATCGGGGAGGGTTTCCTCTCCGAACCGTGGTGGTGCCGGATGGTGGTGTTGTCAGCCGACCGAGTCGCTCGGCGGGGCGGTGTCGTGCGCATCGCGGTGTCAGCCCGTCAGCTGCGCAAGCCGGGACCGCGCCAAGCCATGTTGGATGCCATCGATCTGGCGCTGATGTACCGCTGCACGCCGATGGTTTACAACTGGCGCCCAGATGGTGCGGTGCTCGACGCCGCATAGTCGCTCAGGCCCACCGGCAAGCTCTCAACGCCCTGCAATTGATCACCTGTACCGGTGCGCCGCCGACTACGCGCTGGCAGCCGCAGCAGTCCGTGAGCCAACGCGACCCCGATCAAACATGCTCCCCCGCCAGCGAGCCCTAGCGGGTTGGGAACCTCGGCGAGCAACAGTCCCGACAACGCGATCACCAACGCGATCACCAACGCGATCACCAACGCGGGAACCATGAGCGTGGTCGCGGCCGTCACTCCCGCGTTGGTGCGCGCCAAGGCATACGCCCACGTGGTGAACGCGATGGCGCTGGGGCCCGCCCCGAGAAACACAAGCCACCAGAGATCGGCGGCGGAGGCCAGGCTCAGTTCCCGGGCCGCTGCCGGCAGAAATGGCAGCGTCACGATGAAGCCCACCAGCGTTCCCCAGAGGGTGGCACTCAGCGCGTCGACGGTCCGCAGTGCCACCTTCTGCAACAGCACCCCAGCGGCGTACAGCACCGCGGCGAGCAACCCCAGACCGACGCCCAGCCAGTCGGTCTGCGACCCGCCCCCGCCGGCGCTGATGAGCACAACGCCGGCGAAAGCGATTGCAATGCCAGTCAACAGCCGCGCCGAGTAGCCCTCGCCGAGAAAGAAACCTGCGAAGACGGCCACCAGAATCGGGGCCAAGTTGACCAGCAGCGCCGTCGTTCCGGCATCGATGTGTTGCTCGGCCCAGCTGATCACGATCGAATAGGCGCCGAACCATGCCACCCCGTAGGCGATCACAAGGGTGAGCGCGGCGGCCGACGGCGGACGCAGACGCCTGGTCGTGGCGTGACCGGCATAGGCGGTGTACGTCGCCGCGATGGTAGCGATCACCGCCATCACCATCACCGCGATGAAGAGCCGGCTCAGCGCCAGGACGCCGGGGGAAAACACGCGCCCGGCCGACCGGACTCCGACAAACGCGAACGCCCACAGCGTGACCGTGACCCCCATGGCCAACGCGGGCATGTTCACGGTGCGTTGCGAGGAGGTCGTCGAGGAGGCCATGGCGGGTATCGTCCCCGGAAAAACACTTCAGCACAATTGAATATTTCTAAACTAATGATTAGCAGTACCGTATAGGCGTTGCGCGTGATCGATCCTCATCGCCTGCGCATCCTGCGCATCCTGCGCATCCTGCGCATCCTGCGCATCCTGCGCATCCTGCGCATCCTGCGCATCCTGCGCATCCTGCGTGCCGTCGTCGCGGAGGGATCGATCGGTGGTGCTGCCGCCGCGCTGGGGTGCACACCGTCCGCGGTGAGTCAGCACATCGCTGTGCTGCAACGTGAGATCGGACTCACCCTGGTGGAGAAGGTCGGGCGTGGAATCGCCCCCACGGATGCAGGCGCAACCCTCGTGGCGGAGTCGGCGGCGGTCTTCGACGGGCTGTCGCGTCTCGACGGTCTGGTCGCTGATCTTCGACATGGCCGCGCCGGCACCCTGCGGGTGAGCTACTTCGCGTCGGCGGGGGCGGCCTGGATGCCGGCGGTCATCGCGACCATCAGCTCGGAATATCCCGCTGTCCGGCTGGATCTACGGCTGGTCGAACTCGCCGACGCCGACGACGCGGCGCCCGACGTCGAGATCAATGTCGCCGGCATGCCCGGCACCGAGCTATCGAACTACGACACCGCTGCCCTGGTCACCGAGGATTACGTGGTCGTGGTCGGCGCCGGAGACTCTCTCGCTGAACGGGATTCGGTGACCCTGCGTGAGCTCGCAGGCGAACCGTGGATCGACAACGACGTTGCGCGCGGCAACTGCCGGGAGAATCTCCTGCGTGCCTGCACTGCCGCGGGATTCACGCCGTGCTTTCGTGTCGAAACACACGACTACGTGACCGCGGTGCGATTCGTTGCCGCAGGTGTCGGTCTCACCGTGGTACCCAGGCTTGCCCTCATCGACCTACCTGCCGGGGTACGCACCGTCGCCATCTCCGAACCGACGCCGCGGCGCACCATCGTGGTTCGCCGGCACCACCGCGCACGTAACAATGTGATCGCCGACCGCGTACTCGAACTCATCCATCAACAGGCGGTGCGGACGCACGGACCGGCGGTGGGGGCACTGGCCTGATCTGGGCTTGGGTCGCACATCTTGACCCGAAAGACCTTGGGTGAAGTCGAAAATGATATGGCTGCAAGGTGTCTCGAGGCTAGAAGGTGACCGCGCTTTCTTCGGGCAACACCTGAAAGTCGGTATCGGTCATCTCGGCGAGCCGGCCGTAATAAATGCCACGTGCCTCGGTGGCGATGATCCCCTGATGGATGGGTACGGCGCGGGCCGGCGCGACCGATCGCAGGTAGTCGACGGCCTCGGAGATCTTCATCCACGGGGCGGCCGCCGGCGTGGCCAAGACGTCCACCGGTTCGTCCGGGACGAACAGGGCCTTGCCGGGATGCATCAGCCTGGCGCGATGATCGCCGTCGCCGACCAGGTACGAAATATTTTCTATGACTGGGATTTCCGGATGAATCACCGCGTGACGTCCGCCGACGGCCCGGATCGTCAGCTCACCGACCGCCAGTTCGTCGCCGACGTGGACCTCCCGGCATTCGGTGCCAAGTACGGCTGCGGTCTGCGCGTCGGCATACAGGGCGGCATCGGGGTTGGCCGCTAGCAGCGCGGGCAGCCGGCTCACGTCGACGTGATCAGGGTGCTGGTGGGTGATCAGGATCGCCGCCAGGCCAGTGATCCCCTCGAACCCGTGCGCAAAGGTCCCGGGATCAAACAGCACTCGGGTTTGACCGAAATCCGCGAGAAGACAGGAATGCCCAAAATGCGTCAGTTGCATGTCTACGATTGTGCCCTGATGGCAGCCCTGCCGATGCGACTGTTGCTGGCGACAATGCTGGTCGCCGGCAGCTTGGTGATCACGGTAGGGGTGGCCACGCCGGCAGCGGCGGAGCCCGAAACCTGCCCACCGGTCTGCGACCAGATTCCCGGTGCCGCGTGGATCCAGCGACGCGCCGTGCCCATGAACGCGGTCTATCGCTGGCCCGCGCTGGGCGCGGTCGCGACCGCCCTGACAGGACGACACCCCGGTTCCGGTTCGAGGAAATCTGTGCCACACCGGCCTTTCCGGACGACATCCGCAAATCGGCCGTTGCGGGCCGCGCGTCGGTGACTCACCCGGACGGTCAGTGGCAATTGCAGGCCCAAATACTGCACTGGCGGGGCGACACGGCCCGCGGTGGAGCCATCGCCGCGACCGTCTTCGGCGCCGCGGTCACCGCGCTGCGCGCGTGTCAGCTGGGGGCGCCCAAGCAATCCCCGTCGGTGACCGACGACGAACCCACCCGGATGTCCGCGGTGATCAGCGGTCCGGTCATCATGCACACCTACCTGGTTGCGCACCCGGCGAGTAGCACCATCAGCGAGCTCACGCTGTGGACTTCCGGACCGGCGCAGGTGGAATGGTCGGTGATCAACGATTCCACCGTCCTGGACGCCATGGTTGCGCCGCTGTGTGAGGCCTATATCGCCTCGTGCAGCTGAGCTGACCGCGCCGTTCCACCGGGGATCTAGGCGGTCATGCCAAGTGCTTCCACATGCTGTGCACGTGCCGCCGCCAAGGCGGCCGCCCTTGCGGAAACAGAAGCCGCAGGCGACACCAGCTCCACTTCGGGCGCTATCGCCGACGCTATTGCGGAAGGCGCGGCAACAGGTTTAGCGCCCGCAATTTCAGATTCAGCCTCGGCGGGCGGTGCGTACAAGCTCAGCAAAAACGGGAGGTTCGGGCCAATATCGATATTGAACGCGTCCGATAACCCGCGCAAAGTCCCGGACAACGCGCATGCCGTTGCGATGAGCAGCAGCGTTGGGCCGGCCAGGGCCAAGGCCGGTGCCGCCAGGACGCCCACCGCCAAGGCAATTTCGTACAAATCCACCATGAGAAATGTGTGCCAGAACACCAGCAGAATGATCATCGACAAATAGACGATTACATATAAATACACGCCCAAGATGATCGAATAGTACAGAATATTCATGATCAGCCACATGATTAAATCGATGATGTCGATTTTCTGGGCGGTGGCGGGCGTGCTGATTTCGGCCTTGAGTATGAGCGGGGCCGGTGTGGTGTGGGGCATCGAGGCCAGCGTCGTGCCTGAGACCGCCTGATAGGCGCTCATGGTGGTGGCCGCTTGGATCCACATCCGCGCGTAGTCGACTTCGTTGAGCGTGATGGGGATGGTGTTGAGTCCAAAAAAATTGGTCGCGACGAGCGCCGCATGGGTGGTGCGGTTGGCGGTCAACGCCGCCAGTGTCGGCATTGCTGCCAGCGCACTGGCGTAGGCCCCCGCCGCCGCCTCGTGCTCGGCCGCAGTCACCGCGTAGTCGGCGCTGGTCTTGGTCAACCACGTCAGATACGGGACATGGGCATCGACATAACTCTGCGCGCTCGGCCCCTCCCACGCCACGGCCGACTCACCCAGCATGGCGGTGAGTTCCTCTGCGGCCGAGGCGTGTTCGGCGGCCAGCGCCGTCCATGCCGCGGCGGCCTCGTGCAGTGGGCCCGGGCCCGGGCCCGCGCTCAGCAAAGCCGAATGCACTTCCGGCGGCGAGGCCATCCAAACAGACGCCGTCATAAAAGTCCTCCCGAAATCCGACAAGTCGCCGCCACAGTACGGACGCTTGGTGAACAAACGGGGTTAGCTGGTTGCCGGCATCGGGGTGCGGGCGTCGCGTCGGTGAACCGGCGCCGGCGAAGCGACACAACGCAGCGAAACCGTCGGGTGGCTCCGGTGCGATCGCACACCGATCTCGATGGGTATGCCGTCACCGGATCGGCGAACAGCGCGTCTTCGGTCGGTTGTTCTCACGGGCCGGCAGCAGCGGACTCGCGCCCGTGACGCGCCCCGGAGGCCATCGCCGGTAGAGTTGGCGCCGAGCAATCGGAGCTGAGGAGGAATGCCGGTGGCCCGGGTGGTCGTCAATGTGATGCCCAAAGCGGAGATTCTGGACCCGCAGGGCCAGGCAATCGTCGGCGCCCTGGGGCGTCTCGGGCATCCCGGAATCTCGGATGTCCGCCAGGGCAAGAGATTTGAGCTAGAGATCGACGACAGCGTGGACGATGCCACGCTGGCTGAAATCGCGGAATCGCTGTTAGCGAACACGGTGATCGAGGATTGGACGATAAGCCGGGACCCGCAGTGACAGCTCGGATCGGGGTCATCACATTTCCCGGAACGCTCGACGACGTGGACGCCGCCCGCGCGATCCGGCTGGTGGGCGCCGAGGCGGTGAATCTCTGGCATGCCGACGCGGATCTGAAAGGCGTCGAGGCCTTGGTGGTGCCCGGCGGCTTCTCCTACGGCGACTACCTGCGGGCGGGTGCGATCGCCAGGTTTGCCCCGGTGATGGGCGAAGTGGTGAGCGCCGCGCGGCGAGGCATGCCGGTCCTGGGGATATGCAATGGTTTCCAGGTGTTGTGCGAGGCCGGCCTGCTGCCCGGCGCGCTGACCCGCAATGTGGGGCTGCACTTCGTCTGCCGCGACGCATGGCTACGGGTGGCGTCGACGTCGACCGCCTGGACATCGCGTTTCGAACCGGCCGCGGACTTGTTGGTGCCGCTCAAGTCCGGGGAGGGCCGCTATGTGGCCTCAGAACAGGTGCTCGACGAGCTGGAAGCCGAAGACCGGGTGGTGTTCCGCTACCACGACAATGTCAACGGCTCGCTGCGTGACATCGCCGGGATCAGCTCCGCCAATGGCCGGGTGGTCGGGCTCATGCCCCACCCCGAACACGCGATAGAGGCGCTGACCGGCCCCTCCGATGACGGGCTCGGGCTGTTCTATTCGGCGCTAGACGCGGTGCTGGCCGCCTGAGGTCGGCCGGATCAGCCGACGTCGCGCATCAGCGGCGGCGTCTGCGGCAGCTCGGCGACCCGGTTCAACTCGCCAAACAGCTCGATCGATGCGCCGATGGCGCGGTCCACGAATACGGCGAATTCGCTGAAGTCCACCGGACCGGCGATCCATTGGGACTTGTAGGCGGTGACGCCGATGCGCTGTGGGTCAGACGAGTTGTGCACTATCGCGGTGACTCCGCGACGCTGGGTGTTCCAGCGGTCGGCGAACCGCGCCAGCAGCGCACGGTCGCCCGCGGGGAAAAAGCATGCGGGAGCGACCCGAATCGCGAACACTTCCGGATGCGCCGGTGAGATCTCCAGGTGGACGTGCAGCCGCTGGGGATGGGCGTCGGTGACGAAGAAGAACTCGCCGTCGTGCTGGCCGCGGAAATACCGCCTTCCACGGGTGCACAAGTAGCGTTCGATCAGGGTTGCGCACAGTGGCTCGGTCATGAATCCATGCTCCGCGCTGCGGCTATGCAGATCCTTGGAGCCAGGGAAAGCGGATCCAAAGAATCAGTTGAGAATTTCCTGAGTGGCTGCTGCTTGTCGGTTACGAGAGCGGATACAGCCTCGGCAGGTTGACCACGATCGCCTCCTGGGTGCTGCGCGCGATGACCACTTCGGCGGGCATGGTCGGGTCGGGATTTTCTTCCCGGTGCGGCAGATAGGGCGGAACGAAGATGTAGTCGCCGGGTTCGGTGGCGATACGCACCTCTTGCTCGCCGTCGTGAAACACAAACTCCGGGCGTCCGCTTCGCACATAGATTGCGGTTTCGGAGTCGCCGTGGTGATGGTTGGCCGAGACCGTCCGGGGCAGGACATGCGTCTCGCCCATCCAGATCTTCTCCGCGCCCACCGACCTTCCGCTAAGCGCGGCAAACCGGCGCAATCCCTCCGACTGCGCGGTATCGGAACTGATTTCGGAGGCCTTGATGTGGTGTACCTGCGCGCGACGGCGGTCCGGGGCGGCTGTTTTGGCTGGGAAGTCGGGATGGAATCCGTCCGAGGTTGCCATGGCTGCTCCGATTGTTGGGTGAGTGCTAGACAAGGACGAAAAACGAATCGCGGTAGGCCTCGAGAAGTCGCAGCCACAGTTCGCTGATCGTTGGAAAGCATGGTACGGCGTGCCACAGCCGGTCGATGGGCACTTGGCCGGCGATGGCGATGGTGGCCGCGTGCAGCAACTCCGCGGCGCCCGGGCCGACGATGGTGACACCGAGGAGGCAACCTCGGTCGACGTCGACGACCATGCGGGCCCGGCCGGCGTAGCCGTCGGCGAAGAGCTTGGCCCCGGTGACGACATCGCCGATTTCGACGTCGATCGTCTTGATCCGATGACCGGCCCGCGCCGCCTGCTCGGCCGTCAGCCCCACCGCGGCGGCTTCGGGGTCGGTGAAGAAAACCTGTGGCACCGCGTGATGATCGGCGGTGGTCGCATGCGCACCCCACGGTGCGGTGTCCAGCGAGTCTCCGGCGGCGCGGGCACCGATAGCGCTACCGGCGATGCGGGCTTGGTACTTGCCCTGATGGGTGAGCAGTGCGCGGTGATTGACATCGCCTGCCGCATAAAGCCAACCGCCATCGACGGCGTTCACGCGGCAGGTGTCGTCGACATCGAGCCAGTTGCCCGGCGCCAGCCCGACCGTCTGCAGGCCGATGTCGTCGGTGCGTGGTGCGCGGCCGGTAGCGAACAACACCTCGTCGACCTCGAGCCGCGTATCGTCATCGAGTTCGAGGGTAACCGGTGCATCGGGATGCGGCCGGTGCAGCGCGCGCACTGAGATCCCCACGCGCACATCGACGCCCGCGCGGGTGAGACCGCGGCCGACGAAGTCGCCGACAAACGGTTCCATCCGGCTCAGCAATCGGGATCGCGCCAGCAGGGTCACCGACGACCCCAATCCTTGCCAGGCGGTCGCCATTTCGACACCCACACCGCCCGCGCCGACGATCGCGAGCCGGCGGGGCGCCGAACTGGCCTCGGTGGCTTGGCGATTGGTCCACGGCCAGGCCTCGGTGATGCCAGGCAGGTCGGGCAAGGTGGGGCGACTTCCGGTGCAGACGACAACCGCATGCCGCGCCGCGATCATCAGCGTCTGGCCGTCGTGATCGGACACACTGACTCGACGCGGACCCGCCAGCCGCCCATGGCCGCGGATCAGCGTCGCGCCGATACCACTGACCCAGTCGGCCTGGCCGCCGTCATCTCAGTTGCTCACGTACCGGTCCCGGCGATCGAAAACTGCTGCGGCGCTGATTGAGCCGCTGATTGCCTCGCGCGCACCGTCCACCAGGCGGGCATCGGCAACGGCGATCACCGGACGTAGCAGCGCCTTACCCGGTACACATGCCCAGTACGAGCATTCACCGCCGACGAGGTCACGCTCGATCACCGCAACGTGCAGCCCCGCAGCCTGGCAGCGGTCAGCGGCATTCTGCCCGACTGGTCCGGCCCCGAGCACTATCACGTCGAACGAAAGATCGGGTTCGCCGGCCGGTATCCGGGCGCGTTCGTCTTCGGTCACGGCCGCAGATCCTTCCGTCGACTCTCTCTGCGACGCTACGCCCCGCACGCTGGTGCGCTACCGGCGAGTGTGGGCTGAGTTCGTCCTGTTCTTCTCGACGACTCAGCCGCGTTGCTACTGGCCCGCTCCCACCAATGCCCTGGTGCGGTGGGACTCCAGCCGGTACTGATCCCACGCCTGGCGGCCGTAGGACATGCCGGGGTGCCAGCCCGCGGGGTCCATACGACCGGGCCGCGGGCGGCGTCTCGGGCCGAGGCGCTCGCCGCTGGGTGTGACGGTCGGCGGCAAGTCCCATTTCTCCGAAGGTATTTGGTCCGGGCCTAGCACGTCAGCTTCGTACCTCTCGTTGGTGGTGCACGACTGTTTGGCTACCTTCCAGCGTCTTGCTCGATCGGTGGCGAGCCGTAGTGGGTGTGGCGCCCGGCCACGGAGGTTTTCGGGCCGCGCGGTTGTATCCAGTGATAGTCAGTCAGTCGCAGCTGGCGCTGTTCGCCGGCTGCAAGTTGGCTGGGAAACCCCAGGCGACGGCGGTCCCGTGGTCCGCCGTCGGTCCGTCGGCTATCCCGAGTGCGGACTCAGCGCGACCGAGGCTTCGGCGGTGTAGCACAGGAAGGTCAGCGTCTCCTGCAGGTACAACTGCACGGTGTCGGCGTCGTGGCTGGTGTACCCGATCGCGACATCGGTGCCCAACTGCAGGTCGAAGTCCCCGCCGCGAGTGGTCAGCACGAACGCACCGTCGATGGCCGGCGCCCAGATGATGTCACCGTCGACCAGCCGGTTCAGATGCTCACGAATGGGATAGCCGTGCTCGGTGGTCTCGCTGACCTTGGTGTAGACGTCGGCGGCCAGCAGCACCGAGTAGGGTCCGTCGACGCCGGCCAGCCGCAGTTCCGACAGTGCCTGGGTGATGACGTCCGGGATTTCGCGCGGGTCCTCGGGCAGCGTGAGCCGCGGGTTGGAGCTGGAGCTGCGGATGCCCTCGATCGATGCGGCGCCGTAACCCTCGAAGATGGTGCGGTCCTCCACGAACGCCAGCTGCTTGGCGGCCGCCTTGACCGGGTCCCAATCCGAGTCCTGGGAACCGCGTTCGACATCATCGATCTCGTTGCGTGACAAGGTGAATGGGACCCGCAGGCGCACCAGGGGCTTGCTCGCCCGCAGGTGGGCGATGACCCCGTCGGTAGGAGCCTTCACATCGATCAGCCGGCCCGTGCTCACTGCCGCGGTGACCGGACCTCCGGGGTCGCTCACGTCGACCACCCGACGGCCCGCGATGTGGCGCTTGAATGTCCGGGTGGCCTCCAATTCGATTTCGGCCCAAGCGGCTTCGGTGACCGGTGCCAGATCGCGGTAGAGGTTGTTCATTCGGAGGTTCCTTTCAGGCTGCCGATCGAGAGTGAGCCGTCGTCCGCGGTTGGGACGGCCGCCGGTGCCAGCGGCAAGGGCGGTGGATCGTCGAGGAAGTCGATGGTCGGCGAGAAGAACAACCCGCCGGTTGTCGCCGTGGAAAAGTCGAGCACGCGATCGGTATTTCCGGGCGGATCGCCGAGAAACATGTTGCGCAGCAGCCGTTCGGTGACGGTGGGAGTGCGCGAATACCCGATGAAATAGGTGCCGTATTCGCCCTTGCCGACCTCACCGAACGGCATGTTGTGTCGAACGATCTTCAGTTCGACTCCATCCTCGTCGGTGATGACGTTGAGCGCGATGTGCGAGTTGGCCGGCTTGGTGCTCTCGTCGAGTTCGATGTCTTCCAGCTTGGTCCGGCCGATCACCCGCTCCTGCTCGGTGACCGACAGCGAGTCCCATGACCCCATGTCATGCACATATTTCTGCACGTGCACATAGCAGGAGCCGGCAAAGTCGGGATCCTCGTCGCCGACGGTGGTCGCGCCGATCGCGATTGCGCCACCGGGGTTTTCGGTGCCGTCGACGAAGCCCAGCAGATCGCGATTGTCGAAAAAGCGGAAGCCGTGCACCTCGTCGACGACGGTGACCGCTGGGGCCATCGCCTTGTGGATTCGGCCGGCCAGCTCGAAGCACACGTCCATGGTTTCGGCCCGGATGTGCAACAGCAGGTCCCCCGGTGTGGCCGGCGCGTTGTGGCGTGGTCCCGTCAACGGGACGAACGGATGCAGTTCGGCCGGCTTTGGGCCGGAGAACAACCGATCCCACGCGTCGGCGCCGATCGAGGCCACCACCGACAGGTGCTTGGTGGGGTCGCGGAATCCGATGGCCCGCACCAATCCGGATATCTCGGTCAGCGCGTCATGCACGGTCTGCTCGCCGCCGGCGTCGATGGTGGCCACCAAAAAGATTGCGGCTGGCGTCAGGGGCGCGAGGATGGGTTGCGGCTGAACCGAAGGCACCCTGCCGACCCTAGCGTGAATCCCGCAGTCCCCAACAGCCATGATGTTGAGCATGTCCGATGCGCCCACAACTTCAGCCACCGCTCGAGGCCTCGGCGAGTTCATCGACGCGTCGCCCTCCCCGTTTCATCTGTGCGCCACGGTGGCCCGGCGTCTGCTCAATGCCGGGTACACCGAACTGAGTGAGATAGACCGCTGGCCGCAGCAACCGGGCCGCTACTTCACCGTTCGAGCCGGTTCGCTGGTCGCCTGGGACAGCGGCGGCGTCGGGACCGCGCAGGCACCGTTTCGGATTGTCGGGGCGCACTCGGACAGCCCGAACCTGCGGGTCAAACAGCACCCGGATCGGCTGGTCGCCGGCTGGCAGGTGGTGGCGCTCGAACCGTACGGGGGAGCGTGGCTGAACTCCTGGCTGGACCGCGACCTGGGCGTCAGCGGGCGGCTCTCGGTGCGCGCGCCCGGTGTTCGCGGCGGCATCAGTCACCGGCTGGTCCGGATCGATGAGCCGATCCTGCGGGTACCCCAGCTGGCCATCCACCTGGCCGAGGATCGCAAGTCGCTCACGCTGGATCCCCAGCGGCACGTCAACGCGGTATGGGGCGTCGGTGCGCAGCGGGGTTCCTTTCTCGGCTACGTCGCCCAGCGCGCCGGCCTGGCGGAGGGTGATGTGCTGGCGGCCGATCTGATGACCCATGACCTGACCCCGGCCGCGGTCATCGGCGCCAACGCCGACCTGCTCAGCGCGCCGCGGCTGGACAACCAGGCCAGTTGCTACGCGGGACTAGAAGCGCTACTGGCCGCCGAATCGGACCAGGTGCTGCCCGTGCTGGCGATCTTCGACCACGAGGAGGTCGGCTCGACCTCGGACCACGGCGCGCAGTCCAACCTGCTGAACACGGTGCTGGAAAGGATCGTGCTGGCCGGTGGCGGGGTCCGGGAAGACCTGTTGCGGCTGTTACCGGCTTCACTGCTGGCGTCCGCGGACATGGCGCATGCCACTCATCCCAACTACCCCGAGCGCCATGAGCCCAGCCACCAGATCGCGGTCAACGCGGGGCCGGTGCTCAAGGTGCACCCCAATCTGCGCTACGCCACCGAGGGGCGGACAGCCGCGGCCTTTGCGCTGGCCTGTCAGCAGGCCGGTGTGAATCTGCAACGTTACGAGCATCGGGCCGACCTGCCGTGCGGGTCGACGATCGGGCCGATGACCTCGGCCCGCACCGGTATCCCCACCGTGGACGTGGGTGCCGCGCAGCTGGCGATGCACTCCGCGCGCGAGCTGATGGGCGCCGCAGACGTGGCGGCGTATTCGGCAGCGCTACGGGCGTTCTACGCGCCCGAATAGTGGGCGGCAATAGACTCGGTTGGCATGACGCTCAGTGTCGAGATGGTCACCTTCGACTGCAGTGATCCCGCCCGGCTGGCCGGCTGGTGGGCCGAGCACTTCGGCGGGACGGCGCACGAATTGCTGCCCGGCGAGTTCATCGCGGTGACGCGTCCGGCGGGGCCGCGGCTCGGATTTCAGAAGGTGCCCGATCCAACACCCGGAAAAAACCGGGTGCACCTGGACTTTTCGGCCGCCGACGTGGACGGTGAAGTGTCACGGCTGGCGGCCGCCGGAGCGACCGAGGTACAGCGGCACCAATTCGGGGAGAACTTCCGGTGGGTGGTGATGGCCGATCCCGAGGGCAACGTCTTCTGCGTCGTCGGCCAGTAGCGCACCGCCATCGACGGTCAGGCCGCGCGCGAAACGCCGAACAGCTCACGACAGCGGTCAAACCCCTCAACCCGAACCTCGACGTTGCGCTGGCGCAGCCAGTCGTCACGAGTCAACCGGAAGCGCACCTGCTGTGCCGCGGCGCCCTCTCGCGCCACTCGGTCGACGCCGTTTTCCCGGTAGCCCTGACGTCGGGATATCGCGATCGAGGCCGGATTGTCGGCGAACGCTGCCGAGGTAGCGGCCTGGGCTCCAAGCTCACAGAACACGAAATGCAATGCTGCCACCCGCATCTCGGTGCCAAGGCCGTTGCCTTGGTACCGCAGTCCCAGCCAGGATCCGGATTCGACTTCGCCGGCGATCGGGAAGTTGCTGGCGCGCAAGCCCTGCACACCGACGGCCCGACCCTCGACCACGACGGCCAGTGGCAGGGCCCAGTCATCGCGGCTGAATCCCGCCAGCTCCCGCCACAGGAAGGACAAGGTGTTGTACGGCAGCTCCGCCCGAGGGGCTCGGGTCCAGGGGACGGAAAACGGCATCCGGTCCGGCTCGTGCACGCCGTCCAGAATTGTGTCGATCAGCTGGTCGCACAGCTCTTCGGTGGGCAGTCGCAGCTGTAGGCGCGAGGTAGTGATCCGCAGATCGAACAGCGGCCAGTGACGAGACATCGCCCCATTATATTGACCGGGCCGACCGCTGTCAGCCGGTTTTCTTGCCGCGGGTCTCCGGCGGGAGCGATGCGGCCCGGGACTCTAGACTGTCTGCGTGACGAGCGCTCGCAGCCACCAGACTGACACAGTCGCACATGCCGCCACCACTCCCGACCAGCCGCAACCGTTTCACGAGCTGGGCCTCAAAGACCACGAATATCAGCGGATTCGTGACATCCTGGGCCGTCGGCCCACCGACACCGAGCTCGCCATGTACTCGGTGATGTGGAGCGAGCACTGCTCCTACAAGTCCTCCAAAGTCCATTTGCGATATTTCGGCGAGACCACCACCGATGAAATGCGCGCCGGGATGCTGGCCGGAATCGGCGAGAACGCCGGCGTCGTCGACATCGGTGACGGGTGGGCCGTCACGTTCAAGGTGGAATCGCACAACCACCCCTCCTACGTCGAGCCCTACCAGGGTGCGGCCACGGGTGTCGGCGGCATCGTCCGCGACATCATGGCGATGGGTGCGCGGCCGATCGCGGTGATGGACCAACTGCGCTTCGGCGCCGCCGATGCCCCCGACACTCGCCGGGTGCTCGACGGTGTGGTCCGCGGTGTCGGCGGTTACGGCAACTCGCTGGGGTTGCCGAACATCGGCGGCGAGACGGTCTTCGACGCGTGCTATGCCGGTAACCCCTTGGTCAATGCGCTGTGCGTGGGCGTCTTGCGTCAAGAGGACTTGCACTTGGCGTTCGCCTCCGGCGCCGGAAACAAGATCATCCTGTTCGGCGCGCGGACCGGCCTGGACGGCATCGGCGGGGTGTCGGTGCTGGCCTCGGACACCTTCAGCTCCGATGGCGAGGGCGAGGGCGCGCGCAAGAAGTTGCCGTCGGTCCAGGTGGGCGACCCGTTCATGGAAAAGGTGCTCATCGAGTGCTGTCTCGAGCTCTACTCGGGCGGACTGGTGATCGGCATCCAGGACCTCGGCGGCGCAGGGTTGTCGTGCGCCACATCGGAGTTGGCCTCCGCCGGGGATGGCGGCATGGCGATCAACCTGGAAGCCGTCCCGCTGCGCGCCAAGGAAATGACGCCCGCCGAGGTGCTCTGCAGCGAGTCGCAGGAACGGATGTGCGCGGTGGTGTCGCCGGAGAACGTGGATGCGTTCATGGCGGTGTGCCGCAAGTGGGACGCGCTGGCCACGGTTATCGGCGAGGTCACCGAGGGCGACCGGTTGCGCATCACCTGGCACGGGGAGACGGTCGTGGACGTGCCACCGCGCACGGTGGCCCACGAGGGCCCGGTGTACCAGCGTCCGGTCGCCCGCCCCGACACCCAGGATGCGCTCAACGCCGATTCGTCGAAGAGCCTGCCCCGCCCGGCTACCGGCGACGAGCTGCGCGCGACTTTGCTTGCGCTGCTTGGCAGTCCGCACCTGTGCAGTCGCGCGTTCATCACCGAGCAGTACGACCGCTACGTGCGCGGCAACACGGTGCTCGCCGAACATGCGGACGGCGGCGTGCTGCGTATCGACGAGGCCACCGGTCGCGGTATCGCGTTGTCGACCGATGCGTCGGGGCGCTACACCCTGCTTGACCCCTACACGGGTGCCCAGCTGGCACTGGCCGAGGCCTACCGCAACGTCGCCGCGACCGGCGCGACCCCGGTGGCGGTGACCAACTGCCTCAACTTCGGCTCGCCCGAGGATCCCGGCGTGATGTGGCAGTTTGCCCAGGCAGTGCGCGGCTTGGCCGATGGTTGTGTGGCGCTGGGAATTCCGGTGACCGGCGGCAACGTCAGCTTCTATAACCAAACCGGGTCGACGGCGATCATGCCCACCCCGGTGGTCGGGGTGCTCGGCGTGATCGACGATGTCACTCGTCGCATCCCCACCGCGATGGGCGCTGAGCCCAGCGAAACCCTGATGCTGCTGGGCGATACCCGAGACGAGCTGGACGGCTCGATCTGGGCACAAGTCACCGGCGAGCACCTGGGCGGCACGCCCCCCGCGGTCGATCTGGCGCGGGAGAAGCTGCTGGCTGACGTGCTGCGCGCGGCATCGCGGGACGGGCTGGTCTCCGCGGCGCACGACCTGTCCGAGGGCGGACTGGCCCAAGCCATCGTCGAATTGGCATTGGCGGGTGAAACCGGCTGCCGCATTGTGCTTCCCGACGACGCCGACCCGTTCGTCATGCTCTTTTCCGAATCGGCCGGCCGGGTGCTGGTGGCGGTGCCGCGCACCGAAGAGAGCCGGCTACGGGCCATGTGTGAAGCGCGAGGATTGCCCGCGGTGCGTATCGGGGTTGTCGACCAGGCATCCGATGACATCGAGGTGCAGGGCTTGTTCACGGTCTCGCTGGCCGAACTGCGCGCGACGTCTGAGGCGGTGTTGCCGAGATTTTTCGGGTAAGTCGGCTGCGCGCGCTGGCTCTGGCCGCCGGCTTGGTCGGCTGGAGCCTGGCCAGTCCGCGGCTGCCGGCGCGGTGGCGGGTGGCGCTGCAGGCCGTTTTGGGTGGCTTACTTGTGCTGGTGACCCGCGCACCACTGGGGCTTACGCCGCCCCGGTTGTGGGCCGGGCTGCGACTGGGCGCGGTGGCCGCCGCCCCGGTGGCCACCGCGATCGCGGCGACGACTCCGGTGCCGATGGTGCGCCTGTCGATGTCCGAACGCGACCTGCCCGCATCGGTGCCGGGCTGGCTCGGGCTGCAGATTCCGTTCGGGACGGTCTGGGCCGAGGAGGCGGCGTTTCGTGCGGCACTGGCCACCATGGGCACCAGAGGTTTTGGTCACGTCGGTGGGCGGTTGCTGCAGGCGGTCACCTTCGGTCTGTCCCACGTCGCCGATGCGCGCGCGACCGGTGCGCCGCCGGTGCCTACGGTGCTGGTCACCGGCCTGGCCGGCTGGCTATTCGGGTGGCTGGCAGAGCGCAGCGGCAGCCTGGCCGCACCGATGGTGCTGTACCTGGCAATCAACGAGGCGGGGGCGGTTGCGGCGCTGACGGTCCAGCGTCGCTGGATTAACGGTGCCGAAATCACGCCGCGGCGCCGCTATACTTGACACGCTGGCTTTTCGCAGCAAACGACTCGACCGAGAGGCTTGGCACCCCAGGTGCACAGACTTAGGGCCGCGGAGCATCCGCGGCCGGACTACGTTCTTCTTCACATCAGCGACACCCATCTTGTCGGAGGGGATGACCCTCTCTATGGTGCAGTAGACGCCGACAGCAGGCTGGCTGAACTCCTTGAACAGCTCAAGCACTCGGGGGTGAGCCCCGATGCGGTGATTTTCACCGGCGACTTGGCCGATACCGGTGAAGCGGCGGCCTATCGTAAGCTGCGCGCGGTGGTCGAACCTTTCGCCGCCGAGTTGGACGCCGAACTGATCTGGGTGATGGGCAACCACGACAACAGGGCCGCCCTGCGCACGTTCCTGCTGGACGAGGCCCCGTCGATGGCGCCGCTGGACCGGGTAAACATGATCGACGGCCTGCGAATCATCACGCTGGACACCTCGGTGCCCGGGCATCACTACGGCGAGGTCCGGGATTCCCAATTGAGATGGCTCGCCGAAGAGCTGAAGACCCCCGCCCCGCACGGCACCATCCTGGCGCTGCATCATCCGCCGATTCCCAGCGTCCTGGACCTGGCCGCAACGGTGGAACTGCGCGACCAAGCCCGGCTGGGGCGGGTGCTCGAGGGCAGCGATGTCCGGGCCATTCTGGCCGGCCACCTGCATTACTCGACCAACGCCACCTTCGTGGGGATCCCGGTCTCGGTGGCCTCGGCCACCTGCTACACCCAGGATCTCACCGTTGAGGTCGGGGGAACCCGGGGCCGAGACGCGGCGCAAGCCTGCAACCTGGTGCACGTGTACCCCGACACCGTGGTGCACTCGGTGATTCCCATCGGTACCGGCAAAACCGTGGGCACCTTCGTCTCGCCCGCGCAGGCGAAGCGTCAGATTGCCGAAAGCGGGATGTTCATCGAGCCGTCACGGCGGGACTCGCTGTTCAGCCACCCTCCGATGGTGGTGACGCCATCGGTTCGGTCAAATCCTGCGGATTGATATCCGCGGCAACCTTTTCCCATGGCGCGGGGATGGGGAAGTAGCGCTCCAGGAAATTGACCACGCGCTCCGCCCGCTCGGTGCCGCCGACTTCGGGGAAGCTGCCGTCATTGAGGCAGAAGAAGTCATAGTTGCGGCGCCTGCGTAATTCGGGAAGTAGGCCGAGCCCGGCGCGGGTGGTGGTGTCCACGTAGAGGACCTTGGCTTTCTCTTGCTGGACGGCCTTGCCGGTCATCAGCGCGTAGTAGTGGTACAGCGAATTCGTCACCGAGATGTCGGTGCCGGACCGGAAGGCGCTGGCCTGGGTCCGCGCGAATTCCTCCGGAAACTCCCGCTCCAACTCGATGAGCACGCTCTTGCGCAGCGGCACGGCGGTGTGTTCGAGGTGACGGGTGATCATCTGACCGAATCGGGCGAACAGCAGCTGGCGGTTCACCCGGGCCGCGTTTTCAAAGCCACTGCGGGCCGGATCGTTTGCCCCGAGCCCGATCCTCGTATTGGCCTCGATGAACCGGGTGACGCCGCCAGGGGAGAAGAACATGCTGGCCTTGAGTGGCCGGCCAAAGAACATGTCGTCATTGGAATACAGAAAGTGCTCGCTGAGCTCGGGGATATGGTGCAGCTGACTCTCCACCGCATGCGAGTTGTAGGTCGGCAATGCGGCCCGGTCGGAAAAGTGGTCCTCGGCGCGCACCACCGTGACGTTCGGGTGCTCAGCCAGCCACGGGGGCGGGGTTGAATCCGTCGCGATGAAAATGCGACGGATCCACGGCGCGAACATGTTTACCGATCGCAGCGCGTATTTCAGCTCGTCGATCTGACGGATCCGCGCCTCGGCGTCGTCGCCTTCTCCCACCACATGCTGCGACATCTGTGTGGCGCGTCGGGCCCGGAACTCCGGGTCGCTGCCGTCCACCCAGGAAAACACCAGATCGATGTCGAACGTCACATCGCTGGCGTGAGGTGTGAACATCCCATCCAGCGTTGGCCATTTGTATCCATATAGCTTGACCGACGAAGGCGAAAGTTCGTCGCGCGGCAATACCTTGCGGGTGAGGGAGTTTTCTATGGGGCACCGGATGAGCGTTTCCTCGAAGACCCAGAATTGGATCTCGACACCAAACATTGCGCCATAACGAAATCCGCCCGGCGCAATCCGCCGGCGATACAAACGCAGAATTTGCGGATCGGCCACCCTGGAAAGGTGGCCATTAGCCAGCAAAACGGGAGAAATTCCTTTCTCATCAATCGTTTTGGCGTACATCGGTTCGGTGGCACACGCCGCGGCGAGAGCGCGTTCGAGGGCGGGACGCAACTGTATGTCGACCGCAAGAATCGGGCGGCCGCTGTGGTTGCGAATCAGCAGGAAGGGAATGCCAGCCCGGTTCAACGTCTTTCGCAGGAAGACGAGGTCCTCGATCTGTGCCTCTTGGGGGGTGAGGCTCGATTCCAGGCGGGCAATCTTGCCGCCCCGGGTAACGATGATGGGAGCCAGGCCGCGCGCGGCGGGCCGACTGCCGTCACGTGAAGGGATCTTGGGCATCGGAACACCGCCTTAGGTAAGAGTGATTTCGGCACCGCGAGGATCTCACACTTCCGGCGCCCCCGCAGTGCGAGAGAGCCCGGCGGCAGCGGGGGGCTCCGGGTACCCTTAGCTACGTCGACAAATACTGCGCCGCAGACGATTTAGCACTTTGCCGACATCTGCAGGACACCTCGCCGTTTCCGGCATGACCTATGATGTCGGGTTCGTTGAGGCGTTGTTTCAGTGCACCCGGTCCGGCTGGTCGGCGACGATGCTGCCGTCGGGTTGCCGCAGCGGCGCCGGGCTGCCGTCCGGGTCATCGAACCCCTGGGTCGCGCAGGGATACGGCGGGTGTGCCGGGAGCGGGTCGATGAACATGGGATTGACCAGCCAGCGCCCGTCGGCGTCCGCGTAGGCGCGACACATCAGCTCGATCTTGTTGCGGTTGATCACCAGGCGCAACGCGGTGGCGTCGGTGAGGAACGTGGCGTCCCCGTTGGAGTCTCCGGCCGCGAACGATTGGCGGCGCCCTTCGGGGAGTTGGTCGAACGCGGCCGGCCCCGAAACCCCGAAAACCTGCTCGTTGACCCGGCACCGTTTGCCTTCGTTGAAGGGGATTGACGGCTCCCCGCCGCACTGGGCCAGACGCGTCGTGAGCACCTCGCCGTCGTGTTCGGTGCGGACACCCATCACATGGTCGGCGGCGATACCCACGTCCGCGGCCCACACCCGCACCACCGGCTCGGCCGATGCGGAGATGATCCGCACATCGAATCCGTTGGCCTGCAAGGTCGCCACCAGGTCCCGCATCTGCGAGTAGTAACGCACCCAGGCGATCTGTTGAGTGCTGCCCACCGTCTGTTCGGCATTCTCGGCCGCGTCCAGGTTCTCCTGCCGGGCCGCGGTGACAAATCCGGTGACCTCTGCCTCGGTCCAGCCGGCCAATAACTGCGCGGCCCAGGCATCGGCGGGTTGCATGCGCCGATGGTTGAACCCGGCGAATGCGGCCGCCCCGGATCGTGTTTTTTCGTTCGTGTACACCGAAATCAGCTCGTCGGCGCATCCGGTTTCGGAGCCGGTCGGCAAGGGCTGGCCGGGCGCCGCGAGGTCGCCACAGGCCGCGGCCAGGGCCGCGGCCGCCGGCGGGGTCAGATACGGGCTGGTGCTGGTCCAGTCGCCGGCCGCGGGCTGGCGCACCTTGGAATTGCGGATCATCCAGAACAATGTCGCGTTGCCGATGTCGTTTCGCACCATGGTGTTGTCCCAGTCGAACAACGCCACCGGAGCCCCGTCTGCCACCGAACCGGACTTGCCGCAGCTGCCGAGCCGGCCGATCATCTCGTTGATCCGGTCCCGATTGTCGCCGTACCATCCGGGATCGGCGGCCATCGTCCGGCAGGCAGTCCCGGTCGAGCTGGTCGAAGCGGTGCCCGAATGATCGCCGCCGCCGCTACAACCGGCCAGCCCCAGCATCGCCGCAGCAGCAAGTACCCGCACAGGCCAAAGTCTCATCGCTCGTCTCTCGCACGGTGGGTTTCGGTGATCGCAACATTAGGGGTTAATGGTGTTCTCACCGAACTGACGTCCCCAGACATATTCGTTGAGCAGGGGTTGTCCGATCTCGAGATGGTTGTAGGGCGCCATGTTCGCGCCGACGTCCATCACCAGATACGGAGCGGGCCACAAGTCGCGGGTGATCGTCTGCCAGCACCCCGGTCGCCCGCCGGGGCCGCCCCGCGCATTCACCCGCGGCAGATTCTCCGGATAGATATACGGATTCGGCGCACCCGATATGGCGCCCGATGAGGCTGCTCCCAGCGAGTAGCCGTTGAAGCCCAGCGCGTTGCGGATCCGGGGGGCGACCTCGTCGTAGTTGCGGATGGTGCAGAAGATCTCCGGGCTGTACTCGTCGAGCAGCTGGCCGGTGGGCACCAGATCGGCGGCGCCGCGGGTCAGGTAGGGGCCGCCCCGCTCGAACACCTCCGAGCCGTTGTTGGCCAAACCGACCGATGCCAGTAACGCCGCATCCAAATCGCTACGTCGCTGGTTGACCTTGCGCGCGACGGTCACCGTGGAGTTGACGGCATCCCATAGGTCCGCCGAGGCGTCGGCATAGATGTCACCCAGCGCCGCCAGCCCCCTGATGTCGCGGTGCACCTGCGGCATCAGGGGGTTCACGTCATCGAGGATGGCGTTGCCGTTGACCAGTGCGGTGCCCAACCGATCGCCCAGGCCGCTCAGGGCCTGCGCGGCCGCGCTCAGCGTCAGGTTGAGCTTGACCGGGTCGACCTTCTCGCTGATCGCCGTCACATTCTCGAACAGCGTGTTGAATTCCGTGGTCACCGAGGTCGCGTAGATCACGCTGGCCGGCGTGATGTGTTGCGGTGCCGGGTCTGTTGGCGAGGTCAGGGACACATATTTGTTGCCGAAAACGGTCGTCGCCTTGATGGTTGCCGACACATTGGCCGGAATTGACCCGATGTACTTCGGCGTGACGTCTAACGCGAATCTGGCCGCTGGCGCGCCGTCATGGGTGACCTCGGTGATGCTGGACACCCGGCCGATCTGCACACCGTTGAACGTGACCTTCGCGCCCGGATCGGTCACCAAACCGGCCCGCGGAGCAATCATGGTCAATCGGGTCTTGGGGATGAACGTCCCACGAAACTGCCAGTACAACATCGCACCGAAGAACACCAAGACCATCAGGGCCGCTAGACCGATGATCTTGTAGGGCGGCCGCGATCGCGGGTCCATGATTCTGAGACCCTAAGGTATGGCCGCCCGCGATAGAACCGATCCGGCAAAGACCCGCCAGATTGTCTTGGAGATTGCGGACTGGCTGCGCGACGAATCCCATCCAGCGCCGGGCCGCACCGCGCTGGCAACGGCGGTTCGGCTCACCGCGCGCACGCTGGGTGCGGTGGCACCCGGCGCGGCCGTCGAAGTCCGGATCCCACCTTTTGTCGCCGTGCAGTGCATTCCCGGGCCCAGACACACCCGCGGCACTCCGCCCAATGTCGTCGAAACCGATCCGCGCACGTGGTTATTGGTGGCCACGGGGCTGTTGAGGTTGTCCGAGGCGACGGCGACCGGCGCGTTGACGTTGTCCGGCTCACGGGCAGATGAAATCGGACACTGGCTACCGCTGATTGATCTCGGCTGAATTTTATGTCCTGGCCTGTGATTATTGTTCAACGCGGAAGATGACCAAAAGGAAAACGCAGGTTTGATTCGGCCCCACGGCCATGGTGGCCGTAGACTCTTACTCGTCACCAACCGCGCCCCAGGGAGTCGCCAAACCGTGACCGCACAGCAGTCCGAAGAAGACTTCAACGCGCCTCGTGAAGAATGCGGTGTATTTGGGGTCTGGGCCCCGGGCGAAGATGTTGCCAAACTCAGCTACTACGGCCTTTACGCGCTGCAGCATCGCGGCCAGGAGGCGGCAGGCATTGCCGTCGCCGACGGCTCGCAAGTGCTGGTCTTCAAGGACCTCGGCCTGGTCAGTCAGGTGTTCGACGAGCAGACGCTGGCAGCCATGCAAGGGCATGTCGCCATCGGGCACTGCCGGTACTCGACCACCGGCGACACGACCTGGGAAAACGCCCAGCCCGTCTTCCGCAATACCGCTGCGGGCACCGGAGTTGCATTGGGTCACAACGGCAATCTCGTCAACGCGGCCGCCCTTGCGGCGCGCGCCCGGGACGAGGGACTGATCGGAAACCGATCCTCGGCGCCCGCCACGACGGACTCGGACATCCTGGGCGCACTGCTGGCCCACGGCGCCGCCGATTCCAGTCTGGAACAGGCCGCCTTGGAGCTGTTGCCGACGGTGCGTGGTGCCTTCTGCCTGACCTTCATGGACGAAAACACGCTGTATGCCTGCCGCGACCCGCACGGGGTGCGGCCGTTGTCGCTGGGCCGGCTCGATCGCGGCTGGGTGGTGGCATCGGAAACGGCCGCGCTCGACATCGTCGGTGCGTCGTTCGTGCGTGACATTGAACCGGGCGAGCTGCTGGCAATCGATGCCGACGGGGTGCGGTCCACCCGCTTCGCCAACCCCACCCCCAAGGGTTGCGTCTTCGAGTACGTCTACCTGGCACGCCCGGACAGCATGCTCAACGGCCGGTCCGTGCACGCCGCCCGGGTGGCGATCGGTCGTCGGCTGGCCCAGGAGCGCGGGGTCGAGGCCGATTTGGTGATCGGCGTGCCGGAGTCGGGTACCCCTGCCGCGGTTGGCTATGCGCAGGAATCCGGCATCCCCTATGGACAAGGGCTGATGAAGAACGCCTACGTCGGGCGCACATTCATCCAACCGTCACAGACGATCCGCCAGCTCGGTATCCGGTTGAAGCTCAACCCGCTCAAGGAGGTGATCCGCGGCAAGCGCCTGATCGTCGTGGACGACTCCATCGTGCGGGGAAACACGCAGCGCGCCCTGGTGCGGATGTTGCGTGAGGCCGGTGCCGTCGAAGTGCATGTGCGAATCGCCTCGCCGCCGGTGAAGTGGCCCTGTTTCTACGGCATCGACTTCCCCTCGCCGGCCGAACTGATCGCCAACGCCGTCGAGGACGAAAACGAGATGCTCGAAGCCGTGCGTCACGTGATCAACGCCGACACGCTGGGCTACATCTCGCTGCGGGGATTGGTAGCGGCCACCGAGCAACCGATCTCCCGGCTGTGCACCGCCTGTTTCGATGGCAAGTACCCGATCGAGCTGCCCGGCGAGACCGCCCTGGGCAAGAACGTCATCGAGCACATGCTCGCCAACGCGGCGCGCGGAGCCGAGCTGGGCGACGTTGCGACCGACGAAGTACCCATCGGGCACTGAGATGTGCGCGGCGCGAGAGTTGCCGATACCGGCGGTGAGCGCCGCCCGGTAGCCTTTATCGCGATGACGGATCCCGAAAAAAGTCCAGAAAGCTCCGGAAGAGGCCCAGCCAGCCAAGGCGTCACGTACGCGGCGGCAGGTGTGGACATCGAAGCCGGCGACCGAGCCGTGGAGTTGTTCAAGCCGTTGGCAACCCGGGCCACCAGACCCGAGGTGCGTGGCGGGCTCGGCGGATTTGCCGGATTGTTCACCCTGCGCAACGACTACCGCGAACCGGTGCTGGCCGCCTCCACCGACGGGGTCGGCACCAAGCTGGCGGTCGCGCAGGCGATGGACAAGCACGACACTGTCGGTCTTGACCTGGTCGCGATGGTGGTCGACGACCTGGTGGTGTGTGGCGCGGAGCCACTGTTCCTGCAGGACTACATCGCGGTCGGCCGGACCGTGCCGGAACGGGTCAGCGCGATCGTCAGCGGCATCGCTGAGGGTTGTGTGCGCGCTGGCTGCGCCCTGCTGGGGGGTGAGACCGCTGAACATCCCGGGCTGATGGCACCCGACCATTACGACATCTCGGCCACCGGGGTGGGTGTGGTCGAAGCCGACAATGTGCTGGGGCCGGAACGCGTCAAACCCGACGACGTCATCATCGCGATGGGCTCGTCGGGGCTGCATTCCAACGGTTACTCGCTGGCCCGCAACGTCCTGCTGGAGATCGACCGGATGAATCTGGCCGGTTATGTGGAGGAGTTCGGCCGCACGTTGGGTGAAGAGCTATTGGAGCCCACCCGGATCTATGCCAAGGACTGTCTGGCGCTCACCGCTGAGACGCATGTCCGAACGTTCTGTCACGTCACGGGTGGCGGGTTGGCCGGCAACCTGGAGCGGGTAATCCCGCATGGGCTGGTCGCCGAGATCGACCGCGGCACCTGGACACCCGCGCCGGTGTTCGCGATGATTGCCCAGCGCGGCCGGGTGGTGCGCGAGGAGATGGAAAAGACCTTCAACATGGGCGTCGGCATGATCGCCGTGGTAGCCCCTGAAGACACCGACCGGGCGCTGGCCATACTGACCGCGCGCCACCTGGACTGCTGGGTGCTGGGCACCGTCTGCAAGGGTGGCAAAGAGGGTCCACGTGCCACGCTGGTGGGCCAGCACCCGCGATTCTAGAAACCACAAGCCCTAGGGTTCGGTCGCCACCGGCGTAGCCGGTGGCGACCGAACCCTAGGGTTGGAATGTCAGCGGGAAACCGACCTGTGCGCCTAGCGGCGCCAGCTCTCCTCGTCGTCCCACGAGTCTTCGGTGTCGTCCACTTGGTCGGATGTGTCGGGACTTGCACCCGACAGCTCGCGCTGAAGCCGCTGGAAGTCGGTCTGCGGGGAGCTGTATTTCAGTTCTCGAGCAACCTTGGTCTGCTTTGCCTTAGCCCGGCCGCGGCCCATGGGGGAACCCCCTCGCGAAATAACGGAGCGGCCTAACAAGTAGGCGGCTCCGATCTCTTAGTGTCGTTATTGTCCTGCGGACAGCTTACCGTGCCGCGCGAGCGCGCGTGGGGCACCCTGCCAGCGGGCCCGGCCAGAATGGCGGACGTCACAGGGAATCATCGCGCACTGCCCCGTAATCGGTCCAGAGCCAGCCTTCCGGCGCCCACTTCGTCCGCCGGTGGCAGAGACTGCGCATCGATCAATGCCGGGATGGTGGCTTCGGCGCCGGTCATCAGCGCGGTGTCGGCGGGCAGCCCCCGCTTGGCCAAGGTCAAGGCAACCGGGCCGAGGTCCACGTGATCGACCACCGTTCCCACCCGTCCTACCGAACGCCCGCCGGCTAACACCGAGTCGCCGGTGGACGGTCGGTCCGTGGAACCGTCCAGATGGAGCAGGACCAGCATCCTGGGCGGTTTACCCAGGTTGTGTACCCGCGCGACCGTCTCCTGGCCCCGATAGCAGCCCTTGTCCAGGTGCACGGCCCCGATGCCGGGGCCACCGATCCAGCCGACCTCATGGGGAATCGTGCGTTCATCGGTGTCGACGCCCAGCCGCGGGCGCTTGGCCGCCACCCGATGCGCCTCGTAGGTCCAGATGCCGGCCGGTCGGACCCCCGCCTGCGTCAGGCGGTGCTTCCAGTCGGCGGTGCCGTCACGCGGTACCAGCAGATCCAGTTCGATCTGGCCGGCGCACGACGGCATCCGGCGGGCGAAGCCGCCGCCCGGCAACGGGACCGCCATCAGGTCCGCGGGCAGCGCATCGAGACCGAGTGCGTCGAGCACCGCTTGGTCGGACAACTGCGGCCCGATCAACGACAGCACCGCCAGGTCTGCGGTGTCGGGGGTCACCTCCGCCCAGAACACCATCTTGCGCAGGTAGTTCAACAGTGGTTCGCCGCGCCAGGGTTCGGTATCCAGATAGGTGGTTGCGCCCAACTCGGTCTGGACCCAGTGGTCTTCGACTCGGCCCTGCCCGTCCAGGCTCAGATTCTGGGTGCTGGCCCCCTCGGGTAGCTCTCTGACGTGCTGCGTGGAGATGTTGTGCAGCCAGCTCTGGCGGTCTTTTCCGGTGAGGGTGAGCACGGCTCGATGCGAGCGGTCCACCAGCACGGCGCCGGTTTCGGCGGCGCGCTGTTCGCCGAGCGGATCGCCGTAGTGCCAGATTGCGCCGGCGTCGGGACCAGGATCAGGAGCGGGAACTGCGGACACACCACAACTCTACGGAGCGGCCTAGATCGGAAAAAGCATGGCCAAGAACAAGACAGCTATCCCGCCGGCCATCATCGCCTGAACCGAGTCGCCCAGCCAGCTGTACCGTGGCGCGCATTGCCGCCGGTCGAACAGGCGCCGCAATATCCAGAACGCCCCCGCGCCCGCGAAGCCGACGGTGCCCAGCCAATTGGCCGCGCTGAACCAGAGCGGTGCCCCGCTGGTAGCCGGCATGTTTATCGCGGTCATGGCTGTGCCCGGCATTGACATGACGGCATACATCCAGGCTGTCGCCAGCATCATGATCGCGTGATAGCCATACCGCACCCGTACCGCAGTCGTTGGGGCTGCGCGCAGTGCCATCACCGCGAACCACACGGTTGCCAGCAGGAAAAACGCGACAGGCCCCGTGGTCGGCAGCCGGGTGGCCCAGGGCCAGGCCATGGTTGCCATCGCAACGGCCATCGCGAAGTGCAGCCCATGACCGACGACCAGCGTCCACGGCCGGCGCACGGTGATGATCGGCAGGCCGCATTCGGCCGCGGACAGCGCGAACAACACGGTCACCACCCAACGCAGGGGCAGGTCGTGAATCATGCGTTGATTCGGGATCGGTGGGGATGCAAGTCGCCGTCACACGTCGCGGCCGAAGCGGCGCAACCGCAGCGAATTAGTCACCACGCTGACCGAGGACAACCCCATTGCGGCGCCGGCCACGACGCAGGGCTCCGGCGTTGTTGATTAGCAGGCTTGTGAGCTGGGGAATTGTGGATTGAGGAGGTCTAGGCGGCGGTTGGCGGTCAAAGCGGTGATCCGGCAGGCTTCGGCGATGTTGTCGGCGCCGTTGAGGCGGTGCAGATTGATCGCGGTGTTGCGTAGCGTTGCTAGGACCTGTGCGCCGTTTCCGGTATGTGCCCTTTGACGGTCTTCGTCGAAGGTGACGTCGCGTATCCAGTGCAGGCTGTTCTCGATTCCCCAGTGTTGACGCATCCAGGTCATGATCGCGGTAGGGCGGGCGTGCTCGAACGGCAGGCTGCAGATGGCATAGACCACCTCCACGCTGCGCTGGTCGGTGGCGGTGATCAAGCGTTCACGAGTGATCCGGATGATTTGTTTTGCGTAGGGGAAGCCGATTCCTCGTGCAGCGGTGATGATTTGCGGGGTGCGGGTCTCGACACGGCCGTGGCCGCGGGAGTCGTCGGTAGCGGCTGCGGGCACCTCGGCCCAGGGCAGCGCGGTGATACGCGCAAATATTTTGGCTTGGTTGGACTTGACGATCATCAGGTAGTGCGACTTCAAGGTGGCGCAGATCAACTTCGCGGTGACGACCTGGGTATGCATCGCATCCACGGTGACCAGCCACCGCAAGCTACCCGGCAGCAGCGTGAGCAGGGCGCGTACGCAGGGAATTTCATTGCTTTTCTCGGCGACAGCGAGTTGACCGAGCACCAATCGGGCACGGTGGGCGAACACCGACACGAGATGCGTGGCTGTCGCTTTGGCGCGTAAAGCACCACGCAGCATCTTGCCGTCCAACGCGATCGGCACCAATCCACTGGGGTCGCTGCTGGCCACGTGTGCAGTGAAGTAACTGCCCATCCTGGCGTTGAGGTCGGCGGGGTCTAGCCGAGACAAAACAGCGCGGAAGGTCTTCTCACTGGGCCGCCGGAACCGGACCCCTAATTGGGCCAACACATCATCGGGAGCGGTGGCCGCCCATGTGGCAAAACCAGCATAGCCGCGCATCCCCGCGGCAGTGGCCAGAACCGCGATCGCCAACAAAGCCATCAGCGAATACCTCCGACCGCGTGGGCCCCTCAGGTCTGGCACCGAGGCCAACACATCGAGAAACTCCGATCCGATGAACTCGCTGCGCTCACCAGGACTCCAGCGGTCGAACACCTCTGGAACCGACGACACAGGCAATACTGAAACGGTAGGCACGGGCAACTCCAGACCAACGACGAACAGTAACCAACTCGATCGTTCTCCAGATAGCCCGTGCCTACACTCCGGCCCCAATAGCGCGGCACCAAAGATCATCAACCCAGCTCACAAGCCTGCTAATCAACAACGCCGGAGCCCTGGGCCACGACGGGATTCAGTACGCCGAGTGCGGCAAGTGGGATCGCGGCGGTGTTGTAGCCGAAAGCCCAGCCCAGGTTCTGGTAGATCGTGCGCAGTGTGCGCCGCGACAGCTCAATCGCTGAAACGACACCGTCGAGGCGCCCCGACATCAGGGTGATGTCGGAGGCTTCAATGGCCACATCGGTGCCGGTGCCGATGGCAATGCCCAGGTCGGCCTGCACCAGGGCGGGGGCGTCGTTGACGCCGTCACCGACCATCGCGACAATGCGGCCCTCGTCCTGCAGTCGCCGAACCTCGTTGACTTTGTCCGCCGGCAACACCTCGGCGAGCACCCGGTCAATGCCCACCTGAGCCGCGATCGCGGCGGCCGTGCGGGCGTTGTCGCCGGTGATCAGCGCGACCTGCAGGCCCATGGCGTGCAGCTGGCTGACCACGTCGGCGGCGTCGTCCTTGACCGTGTCGGCCACCGCGAGCACACCCACAACCTGGCCATCCTGGCCGACATACACCGCGGTGCGGCCGCGCTCTTCCAGGTCCGCGGCCGCCGCGGCCAGCTGCTCGGGCAGCCGCAGGTGTTGCTCGTCGACCAGCTTGCGCCGCCCGACCAGCACGGACTTACCGCCAACCTCGCCTCGGACCCCATGCCCGGCCAGGTTGGTGAACTCGGTGGCGGGCGGAACCTCCAACTCCCGCTCACGTGCGCCGGCGACGATCGCGGCCCCGATGGGGTGTTCGGAACCCGACTCCACCGCGGCGGCGATGCGCAACACCGCATCCGGTTGGCGCCGCTTTCCGGCGATGACATCGGTGAGCTCCATCTGGGCCCGGGTGAGGGTGCCGGTCTTGTCGAACACGACGGTGTCGATCTTCTTCGAAGCCTCCAGGACCTCGCCGCCTTTGACCAGGATCCCCATGTCCGCACCCCGGCCGGTGCCGACAATGATCGCCGTGGGCGTGGCCAGGCCCAGTGCGCACGGACAGGCGATGATCAGCACCGAGACGGCCGCGGTCATGCCGGCCACCGGGTTGGCGGCGAGCAGCGTCCACCCGGCAAAGGTTGCGGCGGCAATGCCGACGACCACCGGCACGAACACCGCCGAGACCCGATCGGCCAACCGCTGCACGGGGGCCTTGCCGCCTTGCGCCTCCTCGACCAAGCGCACAATCTGCGCGAGCGCGGTATCGGCGCCGACAGCGGTGGCGCGCACGGTCAGCAGCCCATCGGTGTTGACGGTGGCGCCGGCAACCCGGTCGCCGACTCCCTTTTCGACCGGAACGGATTCGCCGGTCAGCATCGACTCGTCGACGGCTGCCCGCCCGTCGATCACCTCTCCGTCGACCGGGATCTTCTCCCCGGGCCGGACCCGCACCAGGCCTCCGACTTGCACCCGGTCAACCGGCACGAGGTGTTCCTCGCCGTCCACGATCAGCCGGGCCTCTTTGGCGCCCATCTCGAGGAGCTTGCTGATCGCCTCCCGGGTCTTGCCGTGGGCGGTGGCCTCGAAATAGCGGCCCAACACGACGAACGCGATGATCAGCGCCGCGGTGTCAAAGAACAGCGGGCCACCGGCGAACAGCTGATAGGTGGAGTAGATGAACGCGGTCAGCGTGCCCAACGAAATCAGCGTGTTCATGTTCGCCGAGCGGGCCCGCGGTTGCTGCACCGCCCCCACCAGTAACGGCCACCCGGCGATGAATTGCACGGGTATGGTCGCGGCGAACGCCAGCCATCCCGCCCACGGGTATGCGCCGAAGAACATCGTCAAGCCAGAGGCCAGCAGACCCAACGGCCACGCCAACCAGGCCCGCCGCGACCAGAAGCGAATTCTGCTCCGGGCCTGCTCGCTCGGCGACAGCTGAGTCGCGGTGTCCTGCTCCGGCGAGTAGCCGATGCGATCCAACGCCGCGCGCAGTCGCGCGATCTCCGGCGGGGGGTCGTCGTCGTTGTCGTCGGTGCGCATGCCCAGCAGCGCTCGTGCCAGCCCGCCGATGACCCTGCCCACGACGCCGCCGTCGGCGATGCCGGCCGCACGGGCGGCGGGCGCGGGCGCCGATGCGTCACCCGCGTGCTCGGCCTCGGCGATCGCCGACACGATGGCGGCGGTGTCGCAGTGGGCGGGTGAGTACCAGATCACCACCGATGCCGTTCGCGGATAGGCGCGCACCGCACGCACACCGCCGACCCTGCCCACCGACTCCTCGATCGCGGCAGCCCGGGTGGCGTCGATCGCAAACCCATTGGCATGCACCCGCATCCGTCCGGCCGCCGCGGACACCACGGTGACCGTGGCATCGGCGGCGCAGGCCAGCTCAGTGGCAAGCATTGTTGGCCTTGGTGACGATGCTCGGCGGCGTGTCCTTGGCCGGTGGTGGCGCAACTTCGGCGCCCACCCGCTCGACCGCTTCGGCCAGCACATCGGCAGCCGCCAGGCGAACCCGCTCGGTTGCCTGTTTGGTCCTGCGTTCGGTGGTACGCGCGGTCCGCAGGCCCCAGGCCGTCGCCGTCACCGTTGCCGACCGCCACGGAGCTTTCGCCAGCGCTTCGTAGGTCGCGACACCCACCACGCCGGTCACCACCGAGGGCACCGCCTTCGTCCACAGTCCATGCCACAGTGTCATCTCGCGCTCCCTTCACTTCTTGCCTCGTCACAAGTTGCGGACAGGCGCCGGGCCTGGCCGCCACAGCTAGGTGCGAACCGCGGCGATCCCTTCGCGGATCGTCATGCCGGGCTCTGTGCCGGTTGGTCGCCAGGGGGTTCGCAGACCACGGCGCCGCCCAGCTGCGCCTGTGGGCCAGTCAGGGCGGGCGTGAACTTCACCGCGTCGATCAGTTCGTCAATGGCCGCCTGGCCGCGCCCATCAAGCACCGCCGCGGAAAAGCAGGTCTCCAGGTGGTTGTGCAGCATCACCCGATTTGCCCGCTCCAGCGAGGACTGAACCGCGGAGAGCTGCTTCATGACGTCCACGCAGTAGGCATCGGATTCCAGCATCCGAATGATCCCGTCGAGGTGCCCTCGAGCCGTCTTCAGCCGGTTCAGCGCCGCACGTTTCTTGTCGGTCAGCTCGTGGCTCATGGCCGGTACCAGTTCCGCACGATTCCAGCGTACTCCACCCCACCCGGGGTGGGGTAGACGCGATTGGCGGGCCGTCCGCTGGCGTCAGGCACTGCCGCGAGTACGCCCGCCGCGGGCCACTAGGCTGCTGGGACATGACAGGGCAGACCGGTGTTGTCGTCACGCTTGATGGGGAGATTCCCGAGCCCGGGACCCCGTTACTGCACGCCTATGATCTTGCGGCGGTCCGGGGCGACGGCGTGTTCGAGACCCTGCTGGTGCGCGACGGTGCGCCGTGTCTGGTCGAGCCGCATCTACAACGCCTGACCACCTCGGCTCGATTGATGGATCTGCCCGCACCCGATCTCGCGCGCTGGCGGCACGCGATCGACGTGGCGGCCCGGCGCTGGGTGGCATCCACCGGTGCCGAGGGATCGCTGCGCCTGATCTACAGCCGCGGCCGGGAGAGCGGTTCGGCGCCCACCGCGTACGTGATGGTCAACCCCGTACCCGAGCGCGTTGCGGCGGTCCGGCGCGCCGGCGTCGCCGCGATCACGCTTGACCGCGGACTGCCGGCCGTCGGCGCCGACGCGATGCCCTGGCTGCTGGCCGGGGCGAAGACGCTGTCCTACGCGGTCAACATGGCTGCGCTGCGTCATGCGGCCAACCAGGGCGCCGGAGACGTCATCTTCGTCAGTTCGGACGGTTACGTCCTGGAGGGGCCGCGCTCGACGGTGGTCATCGCCACCGACTGCGACGGCGGGGCCGGTGCAAATCCGTGCCTGCTCACACCCCCGCCGTGGTACCCGATCCTGCGCGGCACCACGCAACAGGCGCTGTTTGAAGTCGCCCGCGCCAAGGGCTACGACTGCGACTATCGGGCACTACGCGTCAACGATCTCGCTGACGCACACGGAATTTGGTTGGTGTCGAGCATGACCCTGGCCGCCCGCGTGCACACCCTCAACGGTCGGCGGTTGCCCCGTTCCCCGATCTCCGAGGCATTCTCCGAACTGGTTGACGCCGCCGTCGTCAGCGACCGCTGAACCCAGAAAATCTGTTGTGGGCACGCCGATGCGGGGGTACGGTCGGCCGTACACAGGGAAGGAGGTGGTCCGCGAATTGAGTACTTCATGGACATGTGAGGTGGCTACGCGCTAGCTGCATTGGCTCGGAAGAGCTGGCGTTACGCGCGCTGGCGAATCCCCCGTAGCCACCCGACCCCCGGGCTTTCGGTCTGTCCAACCGGAACTTCGCTCGGGGGCCGCTCCATTTCCGCGGAAACCCAACCCCTCGAGTTGCCGAGCTATCCGCGCTCGCCGGCCCGCGCCGCCGGATCGAACTCGCGGTACCGACGTGCGAACTCGTCGCCGGGAACCGGCCACTGTTCGCCGTCGCCGTCGCGCACCACCCAGTCGCCGTCGGCCGCGGTAGCCGGACCTTCCGGGGTGCTGATCGCCTCCCCGGCGTGCGCCGGGCGGGCTTGCACCGGCCCCTTGCGACGCCACTGTCCGTCGCCATTTTGTTCGTAGCTGGCCCGGAAAACATCGTCTCGCACCGACCACGTCTTCCCATCCGCCGCAACGGCCCAGTCGCCGGGGTCGGCGTGCCTGGTGCGCCCCGAATCCGACGTCCATGCCCAGGGCGCGTTTCGTTGTTGCGCGCTGACGGTTCCGACCCGGATAAACGGTCGCCACAGCGGACGCGACCGGTAGCCGAGCCGGCGCAGGCTCCACAGGGTGTCCGCCAAGCTGCCCAACGCGGCGTTGAGCAGATCCCGATCGCCTTCGACGACCGCCCAGTCGACGAGCCTGTCGTGGAGCTTGCGGGCGTCGTCGCGGGTGGGGCCGTAGCTCCAGCCGTTGCGGCGGTAGTAACGACACCAGTCTTCGTGCTCTGCCCGCGCCATGCTCAGCGCCGCATGGCGGTCAAAGCCCATCAGCGAAAGCTGTTCCAGTGGCGGTGATTCGGCCATCTCTTGGCTGGACAGTGGTTTGGCCGGGTTGCCCCAGGTGTTCCAGGTATGTCCGGCGATCTGTTTGACCATCCACAACGCGTTGCGTACCCGGCGCCGGGTGGACCCACGATAGAACTCGTTGAGCTCGGCCCACGGCATCGTGGCGGGTGAGCGCGATTTCGTCGGGCCGATCCCCGCGACCTTGCGTTCATGGATCAGCCGTGCCGCCCGGTCCCAAACGTCTTGGATCCTTCCCTCCCGGGTGTCGAGCACCAGGGAGTAGGACTGCTGCAATCCGACCACCTGGATCGAGTCGTCGGTGATGTTGGTGCCGAGGTCCGAGGCGTACACGGGCATCTCGGGAAAGCGGGCGGCCAGCCTGGTCCCGCGGGTCGCGGCGTCGGGACCGGCCAGAATCACCCCGCAGTTGGTGGGGTCGGCGTCGGAGATCAACCGCCACATGGTCGGCACCGTCGGCGCCTCCGAAACCGCAGTGACTGCCGGTCCGGTCGATGACCCGAATCCGGCTTGCTGACGGTAAAACTCGTGATCGCGCACGTAATCTTCGGCGTCCGTCTCGACCAGGGTAAGCGCTGGCAGCGGGGGCGCGCCGGGTGCGGTGTAGAAGTCACGCTCCAGGGCGCGGCGGGTCAGCTCGGCGCACAGCGCCAGGGTCAACTGTGAAGAGCCGCAGACGAATACGCGCGTGATCCGGCCGGTCGCCATGACCCCGTCGAGCAGCCGGCTGGCCGTCACCTCGTACTTGCCGACCACATCGGCCGCCCAACGGGTGTCGGATCCGCCGAATTGCTTGGCGCGCCAGGATTCGGCCAGCCACGGGTCATCGATACGCACGATGAGCGGCAACCGTTGCTTGTTGCCAAGCTGGGCGACTCGGCGACCGATCACATCGAGCCAGAGCAGGTTGGTCGACGGGTCGGGCGACATCAGACAAAGCCGCCCCAGGTGGCGCCACAGGCGCAACGAAGCCAGCGAGGACGGCGCGTTGAAGTCCACCAGCACGACGCGGGCGCCCTGCCGGCGAGCCCGTTGCACGTGTTCGTTGTCGGCGTTGGTGATCAGCACCAGGGTGCCGTGACGGTCCAGCGCCCGCGCCACACCGCTGAGCATGGGTTGGGTGTCGTCGTCGCCCCCCACGATCACGGTGACCGAATCGGCGAGCTTGGCCCGCAACCGGTCCACCCGGGAACGGAAGATGCCGACCACCACACCGCCCAGGCCGGTAAAGATCGCCGAGAGTGCGGCGAACCGGGCCAATTCGAGTGCGACCGGGGTGGGATTGGGGCAGGTGCGTCCGCTCAGCGAGGTATCACCGACACCGCCTTTGACCAATTGGGCGGTCCACATCAGCGGGGTGAAGACGGCCGGATGGTTGTCGTCGTGGCAGCTCCAATACGCGCTGAGTCCCAGCACGGCGCTTGCCGAAACGAGCAGCGCGATGACGGTGAACGACACCCCCACCAGCCGGTGGCTGGCACTGGACCGGAAGGTCAGCACGCTGACCGCGCCCAGCACACCCACCACGATTGCGATGGTCGCCATCGATCCCGGCCGGCCGAACCAGCTCACCGGACTCGGCAGCTGGTCCAGGATGGCGGGCTGTAACGCGACGGCGGCCAGATAGCCGATCAGGAGCAGACCGACCAGCGAGAGAACCTAACGTGCCAGCGGCGCGGCTTTCCTGCTGCGCAACATCGGCCGGCTCCCTTCGCGGCTGAGCGGCTGCTTGAAACGTGGAACAAGTACACGCAGAACCGTCGGCGAAAGGCAATAAGAAACTAGAGGTGGGGGTTGGTTTTGCCGGGCCGGCGCCGGGCGCTACTAGCCGGCGTAGCGCGACAGGCGGGCCGAAAGGTGCGGCACCAAGCCGCCGTCGGCGTCCACTCGTTCCTCGACATAGGCGAGGTCGCCGCCTTCGATGATGCCGTAGAGCCGCTTGGCGCCGCCGACCAGCACTCCGGACCGGCTTCGGGCGAGCGCGTCGGTGACCAGCTCCCAAGATGACTGGGTGAGCGGGCGGCCGTAGAACAGTTCCACGTAACCGGCCGAATGCGCCAACAGCAGCTCGATGGCCTGCGATTCGCTCGGATCGTCCTCGGGGTCGCTGACGAAGCGCCAGAAGCCGGTCTCACGCAGGCCCGGCTCCTCGTACTGCCCGTCCTCGTCGAGGCGCCATGACCGGGCTTCCCAATTCAGATAGTCGCCACCATCGTGGGAAACCACGATCTGCTGGCCGAACCGGTAGTCGCCGTGGGGTCCGCGACCCTCGCCCTCACCACGCCACACTCCGACCAGCGGCAGCAGCGCCAGCAGCGCGTCGTGCAGGTTGGCGCCGTGGCGCAGGTTTGCGGTGTCGGCGGGTAGCGGTAGGTCGTCGAACGTGGGGATATTGCGGGCGGCGGTCAACTTGGCGCGTTCCGCCGCAGCGGCGACGGCGCGATCACCCGAGCCCGCTACTGCATCCGGTCTGTCCTGGCTCGCGTCAGACGTCACGACTCGTCAGTGATAAGCCGATACAGCGCATAAAGCGCGAACCAGGAGATGACCACGGTCGCAAGGACCAGCAAGATCTCGTAGAACAGCACCACGCCGATGATTCTATTCGGCCATGCGGGTCGGCGAGTGTAGGAGGGTCCGGGGACCCTCAGGCGATCTTGACATCCACCTCGTGGATGCCCGCCCCCGACGGTCTGACCACGGCGTCACCGTTTCCGGCCTTGGACAGTGCGCGCACGGTCCACGATCCCGGCGCGGCGAAAAACCGGAAGTCGCCGGTCGCCGATGCCACGACCTCGGCGGTGAACTCGTCGGAGGAGTCCAGCAGCCGCACGAACGCGCCGCCGATGGTCTGCCCGTCGCGGTCCACGACGCGACCGGTGATCACCGTTTCCTTTTCCAGGTCGACGCTGGCGGGCAACGTCAGTCCTTGCTTGGGCGCAGTGCACATATCAATTTCCCAACTCGATCGGGGCGCCCACCAGGGAGCCGTATTCCGTCCAACTGCCGTCGTAGTTCTTTACGTTCTTATGCCCGAGCAGTTCGTGTAAGACGAACCAGGTGTGTGAGGACCGTTCCCCGATGCGGCAGTACGCAATGGTTTCCTTGGCGCCGTCGAGACCGGCATCGGCGTAGAGCTTGGCCAGCTGCTCATCGGTTCTGAAGGTGCCGTCCTCGTTGGCGGTCCTGCTCCAGGGCACGTTGATGGCGCCGGGAACGTGGCCGGGCCGCTGACTCTGCTCCTGGGGCAGGTGCGCGGGCGCGAGAATCTTGCCGGAGAATTCGTCGGGGGATCGCACGTCCACCAGGTTCTTGACGTGGATGGCCGCGATCACCTCGTCGCGGAACGCCCGGATCGAATTGTCCGGTGCCACCGCGGTGTAGGAGGTTGCCGGCCGGCTCACGGCGGCGGTGGACAAGGGGCGCCCATCGAGCTCCCACTTCTTGCGGCCGCCGTCGAGGAGCTTGACGTTCTGGTGTCCGTACAGCTTGAAGTACCAGTAGGCGTACGCGGCGAACCAGTTGTTGTTGCCGCCGTAGAGGACCACGGTGTCGTCGTTGGAGATGCCGCGGTCGGAGAGCAGTTTGGAGAACTGCTGGGCGTCGACGAAGTCGCGCTTGATCGGATCCTGCAGATCGGTGCGCCAGTCCAGCTTGATGGCACCGGCGATGTGGCCGTCATCGTATGCGCTGGCGTCCTCGTCGACTTCGACGAAGACAACGTTGGCGGCCCCGGAGTTTCCAAGATTGCTCTTAGCCCAGTCGGCGGAGACCAGGACGTCGGTGCGTGCCATGGTGTCGGTCCTTTCAGGTTATTCTGGTGAACAGCAGTTAGGCGGGGTGGGGATCGCGTCGCAGGCGTGCGGCCAGCGGGTAGAGCTCACAGCCCAAACAGATGCCGAAGGCCGCATTCAGGAAGGCAGCCACCAGTGCCAGCGCGGTCGCGACCGCGCCGACCAGGAACGGGCCGAGGGCAAAGCCGGCGACGCCGCAGACCGCGAACACCAGCCCGACGAGCTGGGCGAACTTCAGCGGGGGGACCGGCTCACGCTCCCGAACCGCCGCGATGCGAGGTGCCACGAATGCCGAAAACAGCACTCCATATGGGTGCCGGCGCGGTCCGGCGAAGGCACCGACGGCGAACGCGGTGGCCTGCAGGCCCAACACGACCGCGGCGGCGGCGGGGTTGAGGGCCGAGATGATCAGGACCACCAGCAGAACCGCGGTGGTGACCCATGCGGCGAACCGGGGTCCTCGAACGTCTACCAGCTCGACTGCGGTGCGGGTGTTGGTGCTGGACACGGACTGCTCCTAGAAATGGCTGTTGCGCGGCGATGCAGGGCACTTCGGGCGATATAGCGATATAGGGCGAAGTGGGGAGATAGGCCACGGTCAGATTCCGCGGCTGCCCCGAGTGAACTGCGTAGACGACGCAGCTACTCAGCAGCTACAGCAACAGCAACAACCCGCGATGCGGCACAGATCTACTGCGCGACGCTTGGTGAGCAGAGGCTCAAGGCGGGCTGACACGCCGGTCAGCTTACCCAATAACCCAACGACATCGTGATCGAGCCACCAGAGCGGCGCGCACGCCGCCGCGGTCACGACTGCTTGAACCCCTCGAGGGAAATCGTCACGTCGTTGGTGATGCCTTCGATGATGATGTCCGAACCCCGGGCCCCTACCGTGTTGGGGGCCACGGCGAACGGCAGCTTCTGGTTCGGCAGCCGGCTGCTGAAGGCGCGCAGCACCGCACCGAGTTTGTCGTCCGGAACGGTTTGGTCGGCGGTATCGGGGCCGGTGACGACGCGGGTTGGGGTGATGACCAGGGTCGACTGGTCCTCGGGGGCGATGGACACGTCCACCGAGACGCTGACCCGTTGATCAAAGTCGGCCGATGTCGGCGTTCCGCTGAGCACCAACCCGTGACCGTCCGATATCCCTGACTCGGTCGTGCCTCCGGCGGCGTCGTTGCTCTCCTGCGGGGGCGCCTGCACCATCAGATCGCTGATGCGGAGGTGGCGGCCCAGGTGCATCGAGTCGATGATGATGCGGCTTTCCAGCTTGTGCACCGTCATCCGCGAATTCGGCTCGATCAGCCAGGAAGCCTGGGAGAGGTCGATCGAATGCATGGTGGCTTCGAGCGTGGCCACGCCGACCACGGCGTGCTCGACGGCAATGGCCTTGATCTCCAGCTCGAAGTACCGATGCCTCATCGCTTGCGGAATGAACGGGAAGCCGAGGATGGCGACAAACGGGTCCGACCCCAGGTGCGCAGCCTTGCGTACGCTGGTCGACAGCCGGTATTCCGCGTAGATGCTGGCCCCGAAGTCGATGCCGACGGCACCGAGGATGACGATGCCCAGGACGATCGCGGTTGCAGTGAGTCCGACCAGCACCTTGCGCATCCGCATATTGTGGCCTACCGGCCGGATTGATCCGATCGGATCGTCGTGCTGGGCCGCGCCCCGGTCATGAACTGTCAGCTTGGTCACAGTTACCGGGACGGACCTGGGTGGGTCGGCCCAGGATGCGGCCGCCGGTCAGTCGAACCGCCAGGGCGCTAGCACGACCGCTAGCTGGCGGTTGTCGCTGCACGGCGGGCAAAGAGCGTGCCCTGGGCAGATCCTGGGCGGCGCAGCCCCGGGCGGCCGGCGCGACGCGCCGCGGGGCCCTCCGGCCACCCGTTTCTGCCTTGCGCAACGCCTTATCGTCGGGCCAAAGACCAGGTGGCAAGTTATCGTTAGATGTGCTGGGCGCTAACGTCACATGTCGCGATGAATCTGGGAGATGCCTTTCCCACGACGCTGGAGGGGCTTGTTGGAGTTATTACTACTAACCTCGGAGCTGTATCCCGACCCTGTGTTGCCGTCACTGTCGTTGCTTCCTCACAATGTACGGACGGCCTCAGCGGAGGCTTCTTCGCTACTGGAAGCGGGCAACGCGGATGCGGTGCTTGTTGACGCTCGCAACGATCTATCGGCGGCTCGTGGTCTTTGTCGTCTATTGAGCACGGCCGGCAGGTCGGTGCCGGTGTTGGCGGTGGTGAACGAGGGCGGCCTGGTGGCGGTTAGCGCCGACTGGGGTTTGGACGAGATCCTGCTGCCCAGCACCGGACCCGCTGAGATCGACGCCCGACTGCGTCTGGTGGTCGGCCGCCGCGGAGGTCAGGCCGATCAGGAGAGCGTCGGCAAGGTCAGCCTGGGCGAGCTGGTCATCGACGAAGGCACCTACACCGCCCGGCTGCGCGGCCGGCCCCTCGACCTCACCTATAAGGAGTTCGAACTACTGAAATACCTCGCGCAACATGCCGGTCGCGTGTTCACCCGCGCGCAGCTGCTACACGAGGTATGGGGGTACGACTTCTTCGGTGGCACCCGCACCGTCGATGTGCACGTGCGGCGCTTGCGGGCCAAACTCGGCCCCGAGCACGAGGCGTTGATCGGCACGGTACGTAACGTGGGTTACAAAGCGGTTCGACCGGCGCGCGGACGGTCAGTGGCCGTCGATGCCGACGACGAAGAGGCCGAGTCGGATCACGACGGTTACGAAGAGCCAAGGGTTGACCCGTTACGCAGTCCGTGACGGCGGGGCAATGGCGCTCGCATCTGACCGACGATCAACAGCGGCAGGTGCGTGATCTCGTCACGGTGGCAACACAAGTCGACGGGGTGGCTCCCGTGGGCGAGCAGGTGCTGCGGGAATTGGCCCAGCAGCGCACCGAGCACCTGTTGGTCGAGGATCAATCACCAGGGAAATCCGCCATCGGCTATCTGAATCTCAGTCCCGCCCATGGGGCCGATGCCGCGATGGCCGAGCTGGTGGTGCATCCGCAGGCGCGGCGGCGCGGGATCGCGACCGCAATGGTGCGTGCGGCCCTGGCGAAGACGGGCGGACGAAACCAGTTCTGGGTGCACGGCACCCTGGCACCCGCTCGGGCCACGGCGTCCGCGCTGGGGCTGACCCCGGTCCGCGAACTGGGACAGATGCGGCGGTCGCTGCGCCAGCTTCCCGAACCGGTGATCCCGAACGGACTGCAGATCCGCACGTATGCCGGAACGGAAGACGACGCCGAGTTATTGCGGGTCAACAACGCCGCCTTCGCCTATCACCCCGAACAGGGCGGATGGACCGAAGCAGACTTGGCCGAGCGCCGAGGTGAGCCATGGTTCGATCCCGCTGGCCTGTTTCTGGCCTTGGAAGGCTCCGAAGGCGCCGAGGACTCCCCAAGCGGCCAGCCCAGGCTGCTCGGCTTTCACTGGACCAAGATTCACCTCGATGATCCCGGCCTCGGCGAGGTCTATGTCCTGGGTGTCGATCCAGCCGCGCAGGGGCGCGGGCTGGGCCGCACGTTGACGATGATCGGTCTTCGCTCGTTGGCTCAGCGGTTGGGGGATCGCGATCTCGGCCACGAATCCACGGTCATGCTCTACGTGGAGTCGGACAATATCGCCGCCGTGCGGACCTATCAGGGGTTGGGCTTTTCCACCCATAGCGTCGACACGGCCTACGCCCTGGCGGCACCGGACGCGGCGTTGGCCTAGCGTCGGTGGTCGGCCCGGTTGCGTGTGCGCCGAAGGGCATACTGGCCGGGTGGGTCGGCAATCCGTCTGGGAGACGGCGAGCGCCGCCGGAAACCGTCGAGAACGCGTGCAGGAAGCGAGATTTGTGAGACTCGGCATGGTGGGCAGAGCCTTGGCGACGGTGATGGCCGCAACGACGTTTTGCGCCGGGGTGTTGACCGCGTGCGGTGGCGATGACCGCCGGGGCTCGTCGGCGAACTCCGGAGCGGTTTCGCGACGGGTGGAGTGCGGCGGCAGGAATACCTTGACCGCCGAGGGGTCCACCGCTCAGGAGGACGCCATGGCGCTGTTCAACCAGGTGTGGGGCGAGCTTTGTCAGGGTAAGAGCGTGTCCTACAAGGCCACCGGGTCCGGTGCCGGCCGCGAACAGTTCATCGCGGGGCGTGTCGATTTCGCGGGATCGGACTCACCGCTGGTCGCCGACCAGATTGGGCCGGCCGCCGACCGTTGCGGCGGCAATCCGGCCTGGGACCTGCCACTGGTTTTCGGTCCCATCGCGTTGGTGTACAACTTGCCTGGCGTCAAGACGTTGATCGTGGATGCCGATGCACTGGCCAAGACCTTCAGCGGTCTGATTCGGACCTGGGATGATCCGATCCTGCTTGGGCTCAACCCCGGTGTGGCGCTGCCCAACGCCCCGATCGCACCCGTCTATCGACAGGAATCGTCGGGGACCACCGACAACTTCCAGAAATATCTGACCGCCGCGGCGCCGCAGGGCTGGACCAACGGGGTCGGCGGGGAGTTTCGCGGTGGTGTCGGCCAGGGCGCACGCGGCTCGGCGGGGGTGATCACCGCGGTGCAGTCCACCCCGAACTCGATCGGATATGTCGAGAAGGGTTTCGCCGACAGCGCCGGCCTGCCGTTCGCGCAAATCAACAACGGCATCAGCGTCGTACCGCTGACCAACGAAACGGCCCGCAGTGCCGTCGATGCGGTGACGTTTGCCTCCAGCGGCAATGACCTGGTGCTGGAGCTGAATTCGATCTACGGGCTGCGCGACCCGGGCGCCTACCCGATCATGCTGGCCAGCTACGAGATCGTGTGCTCGAACGGATATGACGCGGAAACCGGGGCCGCGGTGAAGGCGTTCCTCGCGACCGCCGTCAACAGCGGTCAGAGCGGCCTTGCCTCGGCCGGTTACGTTCCGGTGCCCGATAATGTCAAACAGCGCCTAGTGACCGCGATCAACGCTCTGCAATGACCGCCTGAGGATCAGCGCTCGGTAGGCACAAGGGTGATGGCATCGATGGGACCGCAGTGATAGCACCTGACCCGGCCGACGTGGGTGCGGGGAAGGTCATCGCGGCACCCCTGCCGGAATCGCCGGTCATCTCCATCAATCCGTGGGGCAGCGGCAAACCGGGTTTGGCGGACCGGATATTTCGTTGGCTGGCTCAGGGCGCCGGAGTCCTGGTCGTCGCCCTGATCATCGCGATCGGCGTATTCCTGGCGTGGCGCGCGATTCCCGCACTGGCCCGCAACAAAGAAAACTTCTTGACCTACGGCGGGAATTGGGTGACCTCCGATACGTCGGCGATGCACTTCGGAATCCTCGACCTGCTCGAGGTCACGGTCTTCATCTCGCTGTTTGCGCTGATGTTGGCGATGCCGGTCGCGCTGGGCGTGGCGATCTTCCTGACTCAGTACGCGCCGCGGCGGGTTGCCGGCCCGTTGGCCTACCTGGTGGATCTGCTGGCCGCGGTGCCGTCGATCGTCTATGGCGTATGGGGTCTATACGTGCTGGCGCCGCAACTGCAACCGGCCGCTGCCTGGCTCAATCGCACCCTGGGCTGGTGTTTCCTGTTCGCCAGCGGTGATGGCCCGGTCGACGAGGGCGGCACCGTCTTCACCGGGGGGATCGTGTTGGCGGTGATGATCACCGCCGTCACCCGGGAAGTCTTCGCTCAAACTTCCCAGGACCAGATCGAGGCCGCGCTGGCGCTCGGCGCCACCCGGTGGGAGGCGGTCAAGACCACCGTGCTGCCGTTCGGGCGCTCGGGATACGTCAGCGGCGCGATCCTGGGTCTGGGCCGGGCCTTGGGTGAGACGGTCGCGCTGCTGATCATCCTGCGCGGCACCGAGCAGGCGTTCGGATGGTCGTTGTTCGACGGTGGCTCCACCTTCGCCACCAAGATTGCCGGCGCGGCCTCGGATCTCGACGACCAGTATCAGGCCGGGGCCTACCTGGCCGCGGGACTGATGCTTTTTCTGCTCACCCTCGTGGTCAACGCCATCGCCCGCACCGCGCTCATCGGTACCAGAAGGGTGCACCGATGACCTCGATGTTGGACCGGCCGGTCAAGGCGCGCACGTTCTCGGGACTGGCGCGCCGCCGTCGGCTGGTGAACAGCCTGGCGACCGTGCTGGTGGCACTGACGCCGTTGATCTGGGTACTGGGTTCGGTGATCGCCAAAGGCTTCAAGGCGGTGACTTCCAGCGCGTGGTGGACTCATTCGCAGGCGGGGATGACGGCATTCGTGGCCGGGGGCGGCGCCTATCACGCGATCGTCGGCACCGTGCTGCAGGGCTTGGTGTGTGCGGCGCTGTCCATTCCGATCGGCATTATGGTGGCGATCTACCTGGTCGAATACGACGGTGGCGGGCTGATGGGCAGGCTGGTGTCCTTCACCGTCGACATCCTGACGGGCGTGCCGTCGATCGTGGCCGCGCTGTTCCTCTACGCATTGTGGGTCGGGGTGTTGGGTTTTCCCCGTTCCGAGTTCGCGGTGTCCTTGGCGCTGGTCTTGTTGATGCTTCCGGTGATCGTGCGGGCGACCGAGGAGATGCTGCGTATCGTTCCGGTGGACCTGCGCGAGGCCGGCTATGCGCTGGGGCTACCGAAGTGGAAGACCATCGTCCGCATCGTCATTCCCACCGGGTTGTCCGGCATCATCACCGGGATCCTGTTGGCATTGGCCAGGGTGATGGGTGAGACGGCGCCGTTGCTGATCCTGGTCGGATATGCACGGACGATGAACTTTGACATCTTCAGCGGGTACATGGGCTCGTTGCCCGGCATGATGTATGACCAGACCACGATGGGTGCCGGAATGAACCCGGTACCCACGGACCGGTTGTGGGGCGCCGCGCTGACGCTGATCTTGGTGATTGCCATCATCAATATCGGGGCCAGGGTGCTCACAAGAATCCTCGTCGCCAAGTAGTCAAGGGCAGGAGCGCTAAGTGGCCAAGAGGCTAGACCTCAAGGACGTCAACATCTACTACGGGTCGTTTCACGCCGTCGCTGAGGTGTCGCTGTCGATTCTTCCCCGCAGTGTGACGGCGTTCATCGGCCCCTCCGGCTGCGGCAAGACGACGGTGCTGCGCACGCTGAACCGGATGCACGAGGTCATCCCGGGTGCCCGCGTCGAGGGCTCGGTGCTGCTTGACGACGAAAACATCTACGGTCCCGGTATCGACCCGGTGGGGGTGCGACGGGCGATCGGGATGGTCTTTCAGCGCCCCAACCCCTTTCCCGCGATGTCGATTCGCGACAACGTGGTTGCCGGCCTCAAGCTGCAGGGCGTGCGCAATCGAAAGGTGCTCGACGAAACGGCCGAGTATTCCCTGCGTGGGGCCAACTTGTGGGATGAGGTCAAAGACAGGATGGACAGGCCCGGCGGCGGGCTGTCCGGTGGGCAGCAGCAGCGGTTGTGTATCGCGCGGGCCATCGCGGTACAACCCGACGTGTTGCTGATGGACGAGCCGTGTTCGGCGCTGGATCCCATCTCCACGATGGCGATCGAGGATCTGATCAGCGAATTGAAACAGGAATACACCATCGTGATCGTCACCCACAACATGCAACAGGCCGCCCGGGTGAGCGATCAGACAGCGTTTTTCAACCTGGAAGCCGTGGGCAAACCGGGCTGCCTGATCGAAATCGACGACACCGAAAAGATCTTCTCGAACCCGCGGGAGAAGTCCACCGAGGACTACATCTCGGGCCGTTTCGGCTGACCCGGGTGGCCCCGGCCGCCACGGCCGATCGCGGTCAGCGCGAGTGGGTTGGCGATTCGTCTTCGGGGAATCTCCCGGTGGCCTGAAAGATCACTCGCCGCGCCACTTCCACGGCGTGGTCGGCGAAACGTTCGTAGAAGCGGCCCAGCAGCGTCACGTCGACGGCGGCCGCCACGCCGTACTTCCATTCTCGGTCCATCAGCACGGTGAACAGATGCCGGTGCAGATCGTCCATCGCGTCGTCTTCTTCGCGGATCCGGGCCGCCTTCTCCGGGTCGCGGGACAACACCACTTCTTGCGCACTGCTCCCCAATTCGACTGCGACCCTGCCCATTTCGGCGAAGTAGCCGTTGACCTCTTCGGGTAGCGCGTGTTGGGGATGGCGCCGGCGGGCGATCTTGGCCACGTGCAGGGCCAGGGCCCCCATCCGGTCGATGTCGGCCACCATCTGGATTGCGCTCACGATCGCCCGGAGGTCACCGGCAACCGGTGCCTGCAAGGCCAGCAGCACGAAGGCGCTCTCCTCGGCCCTTGCGCTCAGCGTCGCGATCTTCTCGTGGTCAGAGATCACCTGTTCGGCCAGCAGCAGATCGGCTTGTAACAGGGCCTGAGTCGCCCGCTCCATCGCGATGCCTGCCAGCCCACACATCTCACCGAGCCGCTCGGATAACTCCGAGAGCTGCTCATGGTAGGCCGTCCGCATGTGCTAAGCCTACGTTCTCGACCGCCTAAACGCCGCGAAGCGCCGCCCGAAGGGCGCCTACTCGCAGGTGGTGTCGGCGGCGTTGGTCACCGTTAGGTCTTCCGGCAGCTTAATCGGTGGGCTGGTGGAATTGCGGCTGATCTGCACGCTGACCGACGAGCCGCTCGGCGGGGGAGCGGTCACCGCCTTGAAGTCGGCGCCGAGCACCACCTGCACCACCTCGCCGATCCCGGTGACCCGCTCAACCTTGCTGTTGCCGAACGCGGCGGCCACCGTCGCGGCGGCTTGCTCGTTGCCAGGGGCAAAAAGCACCGTCGTGGTCTGCAACGAATTCGGGTAGTCGTCGGGTGCCATCACGTTGAAGCCGTTGCGCTTGAGCTGGCTGGCGGCGGTGGCGGCCAGACCCGTGGTCCCGGTTCCGTTGGAGACCTGCACGGTGACTTCTTGCGGCGAGGTGGTTGTCACCTGTTGGTGCTGAACCTCGTCGGCAGGACTTGCCGGCTGGCGCTGTGGGGGCCGTGGTCGGTGCCGTCGTGGTCGGCCGGTTTCCCAACGTCTGGGCGTTGTGATCGTTTTCCAGCGGCAGCGGCTCATCGTCGATGATGGCGCTGAACAGCGCCTTCATGTCGGCCGTTCGCGGGGGCTCGTCGCCGTTCTCATCGGTGATACCGGTGGGCACGGTGACGAACGTGATGTGTCCGGCCGCCATGCCCTGCAGCGACTGACCCAGCTCAACCAGATCCTTGGTCTTGACGTTGTCGACGTAGCTGTCGCCGATGAACATGTCGACCACGTTGTTGAGCTTGTTGAGGTTGAACAGGGTGTCTTCGGAAATCAGCGAACGCAGCAGCGACGACAAGAACAGCTGCTGACGTTTGATGCGGCCGTAGTCGCCGTTGCTCTCGGTGGTCACCTGGCGGGCTCGCACATAGTTCAGGGCGGTCGTCCCGTCGATCACCTGGCGTCCAGCGTGTTCGAGCACCGTGTCGATTTCGTAGTCGCGCAGCGGCGTGGTGCTGCACACCTCGACACCACCGAGCGCTTGGACCATCTTGGCGAAGCCGACGAAGTCGATGGCGATGAACCGGTTGATGCTCAACCCGGAGAGTTTTTGGATCACCTTCACCAGACACTTGGGCCCGCCGAAGGAGAACGACGAGTTCAGTTTGGTCTCGGTGTAGACCATCCGGGGACCCATCTGTCCCGTCGTCTCGTCATAGATCGGCCCGTACTTGCCGGTGTCGGGGTTCCAGGCCTCGCACTTGACGGGGGTGATCGCCAGGTCGCGGGGGAACGAGACCGCCACTACTCGTTTGCGGTTCGCCGGGATGTTGACCAGCATCACGGTGTCCGACCGCGCCCCGCCGGCGTCCTCGGTGTCACCGGCGCCGACATTCGAATTGGCGCCGGCACGGGTGTCCATGCCGACGATCAGGAAATTCTCGTCGCCGTATTGCCCGCTGGGGTTGACGATGTCGCCCGAGTGCGGGTCGAGCGCGCTCACCGTGTTGAGCCGGTTGTTTTTCGACGAACTCCATTCCCACGCCCCGCCGGTGAGCACCAGCGCCAGCACGGCGAACAGCGCCGCCAGCGACCGCCCGGCCAGCAGTATCGGGCGCCGGCGCGGCTTCGGCTCGTCCTTGCCGGGCCGGGGAGTCTTTGCGGTCGACCTGCGACGCAACCGCGGCCGCCGGGCCCGCGCCGGTGCGGCCGGCTGCTCGCCGGGCGATTCGGGGTCGGACTCGTCGTGCGGATAGTTGGCAGAACCGAGGTCGGGGAGTTCGGAGAGCAGTTGCAGCGAGTAGGCCGGGATGGCGATGACCTCGGTGTCCAGCTGCTCGTCAGCCGGCTCGTGGACCTGGTCGGCGATATCGGGGGCGGCATCCGCGGGGACTGGGTCGGGCTCGGATTCCGGTGCGCTGTGGTGGTGGGCCGGATGGGCGGGAACGGGGGCCCCGAGTTTGGCGATCAACTCGGCGACGCTGACACCGCCGTCGATGTGAGAGCCGACCTTCGGGGTGCGCTCGACGTCGTCGTGGGCTTGGCGCGGTTTCGCGCCACCGCGGGTGTCGACCGCCGCGGCGGCCTGCGCCACGTCGGCGGATCGTGTACTCGACCATCGAACGAGGTCGTCATCGACAGGTGCGGCCGAGAACCGCTCCCACGGCGCGGCGTCTCGCATTTCCTGTCGGTTTGGGGTAATCAATTCATCACCGCGGTGGGTGCCGGACGCGCGCCGATGGCCAGGAGTGGCGTCCCTCTTGCCATCACCCATGTCCTACCGGCCTCCGAAAATCGGATGAAGACATCAGCGTTGTCCGTGCGCATACCACAGCGCAGCGCCAAGGTGATGGCGCCGCGCAATGCAATAAAGCCCACATCGTACTGACATATCGGCGCACACGCGATTTCGAGAGCGTCTCAGTTCGACTGCCGAAGTCGATGGGGCTAGCCGCCGGAGTGCATGACGTCCGCGCCGTCGGGCACCCGGCAGTCATCGGGGTCATCCAGCCAACCCTCGGGAAGGGCGACTCGGGAGGGTGAACCCTGCCGGCCCCTGGGGCCGTTGGCGGCTTCGGGGAAAGCGACGCCGGGGTCCAACCGCGTCAGCAGAGAGTCGAGTTCGTCTAGGGTCTTGACCAGCGCCAATGCTCGGCGCAGGTCGGATCCGGCCGGAAATTCGTGCAGGTACCAGGCGACATGCTTGCGGATGTCGCGCATGCCCTTGTCCTCGCCGAAGTGCGCGGCCAGTAGTTCGCCGTGCCGGCGGATGATGTCGGTCACCTCGTCCAGGGTGGGGGGCGTGGGTCCCGGGTTACCGGTGAAAGCCGCCGACAATTCGGCGAACAGCCACGGCCGGCCCAGGCAGCCGCGGCCGATGACAACGCCGTCGCAACCGGTGGCGGCGATCATCGCCAGCGCATCGCTGGCGTCGTAGATGTCTCCGTTGCCGAGCACCGGGACCGTCCGCACGTGCTGCTTGAGCAGCGCGATCTGCTCCCAATCGGCCGTGCCCGAGTAGCGCTGTGCCGCGGTCCGGGCGTGCAGTGCGACCGCGGCGGCGCCCTCGGCCTCGGCGATGCGGCCGGCATCGAGGTGCGTGTGGTGCGCGTCGTCGATGCCGATGCGGAACTTGACCGTCACCGGTATGTCGGTGCCCTCGACCCCGCGCACCGCGGCGGCGACGATCTGGCCGAACAACCGTCGCTTGAACGGCAGGGCGGCCCCACCGCCACGCTTGGTCACCTTGGGGACCGGGCAGCCGAAGTTCATGTCGATGTGATCGGCCAAGCCTTCCTCGGCGATCATGCGGGCCGCAGCGTAGGTGGTGTCGGGGTCGACGGTGTAGAGCTGCAGCGACCGCGGCGATTCGTCCGGGGCGAACGTGGTCATGTGCATGGTGACCGGATGGCGCTCGACCAGAGCGCGCGCGGTCACCATCTCACAGACATACAGTCCACTGACCGTGCCGACCTTGGCCTGCTCTAGTTCACGACACAGCGTGCGAAATGCGACATTGGTCACACCAGCCATCGGCGCCAATACAACCGGGCTGGCCAGCTCGATCGGGCCGATGCGCAATGCCGGAACTACCGCCGGCTCATCGGCAGCTTGCCGGCCGTCTTGTGCAGTTCGAAGGCCGACACCCGCTTGCCGGTACGAGCTTCCCGATCGAGCTGGCGCTGCTTGGACTCCTCGAACTTGTCGCAGGACATCTCGAGTTCCTTGACCAGCAGGGCAAGTTCGTCGCGCATCTTGGCGCCCTCGCCGGTGAAGTCCTCGCGCTCGAAGATGCGCCACTTCTTCAGCACCGGCATGACGACCTCGTCGAGGTGGATGCGCGGGTCGTAGACGCCCCCGACGGCGATGATCACCGCTTTGCGCCGGAACTCGGGCACCTGGAACCCGGGCATCTTGAAGTTGTGCAGGATCAGGTGCAGCGACTTCATCGCCTGGTTGGGGGCCAGGTCGAACGCGGCCTCGCTGACGTCGCGGTAGAAGATCATGTGCAGGTTCTCGTCGGCCGAGATCTTGGCCATCAGCTGGTCGGCGATGGGGTCGTTGCAGGCCTTGCCGGTATTGCGGTGCGAAACGCGGGTGGCCAGCTCCTGGAAACTCACGTAGATGACCGAGTCGGTGACGCTCTCGGCGAAATAGTCGCCCTGGTGGTTCTGGCCCGGGCTGAAGCCGCGGTTGACCACCTCGAGCCGTAGCTTCTCCAGCTCGACCGGGTCGACGGAGCGGGTCACCACCAGGTAGTCACGCAGCGCGATGCCGTGTCGGTTCTCCTCGGCGGTCCACCGGTTGACCCACTGACCCCAGGCGCCGTCCATGCCCATGTTCATCGCGATCTCGCGGTGATAGGAGGGCAGGTTGTCCTCGGTGACCAGGTTCTGCACCATCGCGATCTGTGCGACATCGGAAAGCTTGCTCTGCTCCGGGTCCCACTCCTGGCCGCCCAGGGCGTAGTAGTTCTTGCCGTCCGACCACGGGATGTAGTCGTGCGGGTTCCAGTTCTTGTGCATGCTGAGGTGCCGGTTGAGGTACTTCTCAACGACCGGTTCAAGCTCGTGCAGCAGGTGTAGGTCGGTCAGCGGGGCCGACATGGCGCCCTCCAGTATCTGTGGTTTTGCGGATTTATCTGTGTCTGTGGGTTGCAGTCAATATATCTGTGTCGATCGGTAGCATCAAGTTTGCGCACTATCGGCCGCGCCACTAGTGGCGTCGCATTTCGCGCAAATATCGAGTCGCAGGCCCTGCGATATTAATCGGCTTAGTCGTGCTGTCGGGCAGCGACTGGGTGCTCGGCTTCACCTCGGTCACGGTGTGGAGCGTAGGCGGCGGCGGTGCCGAGCAACAAATCCACGCAGTAGTCAATAAATTGCTGGCGGGTGGCTCCCAATTGTCCATTCAAATATGCGGTGAAAAGGCCGGTAAGGGCACCGATCAGGCTGGTGGCGACCAGTTTCTGCAAAACGGGGTCGGCGATTTGAGAGAGTTTGCGTTGCAGTAAATCGATGAAGTTGGGCATCCAGTCCGCGCCGGAGCGCGTCAGCACCGGTTCGACGGCCGGCGCCAAAAGCAGGACGCGACCGCGTACCGGATCATCGACCATCAGTGCAACGAATCGCTCCACGGCGTCTCGGGGGGTATTTGCCGACATAAGCGTCGCCATCGCTCGGGTGCAAACGTCGTCGTAGACTGCGCGTACGAAATGGTCACGGTCGCTAAAGCTTTCATAGAAATAACGCTCGGTGAGTGCCGCTTGGCGGCAGACCGCGCGAACGGTCAGCGCCGGTCCCGCTTCCTCGCCGAGCAATTGAACGCCGGCGGCGATGAGGGTGTCGCGGCGTACGGCGTGGCGATCTTCCAGCGTGACGCCCGTCCAGCGACCCCGTCTTTGACCCGCCTGCACATCCCTCCTAGAATCAAGTGACAACGCGTGTAGTCAAAATTGCTGACATCACCCAACCGCCTGGGGGACACCAGTGACCCAAGATACGTCCGCGGCCTGCCCACTGACCAGCGCCGAGCCGAAGTCGTCGACGAACTCTGCCGGCCAGGTTGCCGCGCCCGGCGATTCGCAACCCGCAGCAACCGGTTGTCCGGTTTCGCCGCTGGGCTATGAGGCGCCGCCGATCCCGCTGGGGCCGGACTCGTTGACGTGGCGGTACTTCGGTGACTGGCGCGGCATGTTGCAGGGGCCATGGGCGGGATCCATGCAGAACATGCACCCTCAACTTGGCGCGGCCGTCGAGGATCACTCGACGTTTTTCCGCGAGCGCTGGCCCAGGCTGTTGCGGTCGCTCTATCCGATCGGCGGCGTGGTGTTCGACGGCGACCGTGCCCCGGTCACCGGCGCCGAAGTCCGCGACTATCACGTCAACATCAAAGGGGTGGACGCGGCGGGTCGCCGATACCACGCCCTGAATCCGGACGTCTTCTACTGGGCGCACGCCACGTTCTTTGTCGGCACAATTCACGTGGCCGAACGGTTCTGTGGGGGGTTGACCGAAGCGCAGAAGCGCCAGCTGTTCGACGAACACGTGCAGTGGTACCGGATGTATGGCATGAGCATGCGGCCCGTTCCGGCGTCCTGGGAGGAATTTCAGGTCTACTGGGACCACATGTGCTGCAACGTGCTGGAGAACAACTTCGCCGCGCGCGCCGTGCTCGATCTGACCGAACTGCCTAAACCGCCATTTGCGCAACGGGTTCCGGACCGGCTGTGGGCGTTGCAGCGAAAGTTGTTGGCCCCGTTTTTTGTGTGGGTCACCGTCGGTCTTTATGACCCACCGGTGCGAACCCTGATGGGCTATCAGTGGTCGCGGCGCGATGAGTGGCTACACCGGCGCTTCGGGGACCTCGTGCGCCTGATCTTTGCGCTGGTGCCGCGTCGAATGCGCAAGCATCCGCGCGGGCGCGCCGGCTGGGATCGGGCCATGGGGCGTATCCCAGCCGACGCGCCATTGGTGCAGACTCCGGCGCGCAACCTGCCGCCGCTGGACGAGCGTGACAACCCCATGCACTACTGCCCTGAGGTCTGATCCGGCGCGGTGTCAGCTGTGCGCGTGGCTGTGCACGCTTTCCAGGCCCGATTCATGCACGTGCTGATGGGTGTGCTCGGTCCCGTCATCGTGTGAGTGCGGGTGTGCGTGCTCGACGTGTTCGTGCTGATGGGTGGTGTGGGCGTGGCTGTGGGTCACCTCGCCGTGCCGGTGTTCGTGCGCATGCGGCCCGTGGTGGGTATGCTCATCGGACATGGATTCATCTCTCCTTTTTCTTCTTGTGTGAAACATGTTGTGGTTCTGAGGGGCTCGGTTAGGCGTCGGTTACGGCCTGCAGCCCGCCGTCGGATCGGTGATGGCGGGGGACGCCGGGGCCGGCGTGCTCGGCGTTGAAGACCGCATCGATCACCAACTGCCGCACGTGCTCGTTTTCCAGGCTGTAGAAAATCGTCGTCTTGTCCCGGCGGGTGCGCACCAGCCGAGCCATCCGCAGCTTCGCCAGGTGCTGGGAGACCGAGGGCGCGGGCTTGTGGATGTGTTCGGCGAGTTCATTCACCGACATCTCGCGATCGGCCAGCGACCATAGGACCTGCACGCGAGTGGCGTCGGCAAGCATCCGAAACACCTCAACCACCAAGCCCACCTGATCGTCCGGCAAGGGCTGTGATCTGTTATCTGCATGCATACGCAGATAACAGTTCAGATTGGTAGTGTGGTGTCAAGATCACCGGTTGTTGGACGTCTAGTCGGCCGAGTTGGGGGCCGCCGCGCGCTTCCCGCCGTTGAGCTCCTGCCAGAACCGGTAGACGTTCACGGCTGAGGGGCGCGGGCCGTAGCGCATCGGCAGGCGACGGTCCTGCCAGGCCTTGGCGAACTCGTCGTAGAAGGTCGCGAGCTCGAAGTACTTGCGGTCGTCGACGTAGTACTGCTCGTAGATGTCGCGGGTGGTCAAAAAGATGACTTCGTCGGGGGAGCAGTAGTAGAGCGAACCCAGGCACATCGGGCATGGGTGCGCCAGCACGTAGAAGGTGGTCCCGAACAGCTGCTCGGTTCCCAGCTTGGTGCACGCTGCGCGGATGGCGAGGATCTCGGCGTGGGCGGTGGGGTCGTTGGTCTGGGCCACCTTGTTGGCGCTCTCAGCGAGCACCTGGCCGTCTTTGACGATGACCGTCGCGAATGGTCGGCCGCCTTCGGCCACGTTTAGGCGGGCGAGATCGATGGCGCGCTGAGCGAAGTCGGTCACACTTGTCAGCCTAGACCGGGCGCAATCGGCGCAGCCTGTGATACTAACTAGATTATCTATAGTCTTTTCCGGGTTTGGGGACGAAGGAGCGGCATGGTGCGTACCGACCGGGATCGTTGGGACCTTGCGACAAGTGTCGGTGCGACGGCGACGATGGTCGCCGCCCAGCGCGCGCTGGCTGCCGACCCGCAGTACGCGCTGATCGATGACCCGTACGCGGCCCCGCTGGTGCGTGCGGTCGGCATCGACGTCTACACCCGGCTGGTGAATGGACAGATTCCGGTTGATGTGGAGTCTGGATTCGATCCGGCCCGGATGGCCGAGGCGATGGCCTGCCGGACCAGGTTCTACGACCAGTTCTTCGTGGACGCCACCCGAAGCGGGATTTCCCAGGTGGTGATCCTGGCGTCCGGCCTGGATGCGCGCGCCTATCGGCTGGGCTGGCCGGCGGGCACCGTCGTCTATGAGGTCGACATGCCACAGGTGATCGAGTTCAAGACCCTCACGCTGGCCGATCTTGGGGCCGAGCCGACCGCCGAACGCCGCACCGTTGCGGTCGACCTGCGTGACGATTGGGCGGCCGTGCTGCAGGCCGCCGGATTCGACAAGGACGTGCCCTCGGCATGGAGCGCCGAAGGCCTGCTCGTCTACCTACCCGATGACGCCCAAGGCGCGTTGTTCGACAACGTCACCGCGCTCAGTGCTACGGGCAGCCGGCTGGCCTTCGAGTTTGTCCCCGACACGGCGGTGTTCAACGACGAGCGGTGGCGTTCGCACCATGCCCGGATGAGCGAACTGGGGTTCGAGATCGACTTCAACGACCTCGTCTACCACGGTCAGCGCAGCCACGTCATCGACCATCTAGCCCGCGACGGCTGGCAGAGTGCGTCCCACACCGCCAAGGAGCTACACGCGGCCAATGGCTTGGACTATCCCGACGATGACATCGCCGCCGTGTTCGCCGACATCACCTACACCAGCGCGGTGCTCGGGCGCTAAAGGCTGCGTAGCCGGCGCTAGGAGCGCAGCAGTTCATCCCTGAGGCGCGGGGTGATCAGGTCTTGGAAGACCTCCCGCGCGGGACCGTAGAGGTCCTGCAGGGTCGAAACGAGCGCATCCCGGTTGAACTCGGGAATCGAGCCGAGCGGCGTCCAGAAGCTGTCGATGTCCATCAGGAAGAACGGTCCGGTCTGGGCCGCGGTGACGCGACGCAGGTGGTAGTTCGCATCGAGGGCCTGGCCCATGCCCGGGCCGTAACGCAGGATGAGCGACTTGCCGGGCTGTGCCTCGCGGTAGACCGCGGCGCCCTGCCACTCGGCCATGGACAGCCCGCCCGGAGCGATGCGTTGCGGACCGAGAAGCTGCTCATCGATCCAGTTGCTCCACGCGATGCGGCCATCGACACCGGCGGGAACCCGGATTTCGAGGACGTACCGCAGGCCGATGCGCTCCACCCCGACGATGGACGACACCTGCGCCCGCGCGTCCGCGACCCGCAGCAGGATGTCGCAAAAATTATCGAAACTGCTGTAAGCGCTGGTCTCGACGACGATCGCCTGGTTCTTCAGCGACGCGGAAACCGTGTTGTCCCGATTGCCGTAGCGCACGAAACGGTCCGCCACGGGCGTGGGGGCGGCGCCGGGAGCCGTCATGCCCCAACTCACGTCTTGGGCTTGACGTTCGATGGGCAAGTCGTTGATGAGAAGGTGCTTGAGCTCGCGGCTGCTTGATTCGGTGAGCGAATCCGTTGCCGGGTGCCGAATTTCCGCGGTCACCAGAGCAACGGGTGCGTTGGGTTGGACTCCATCGGGATTCATCTCGGGAAGCATAGCCGGAGCATAACCAAGCGCTGGCGGGTTCTAAACGCCGCCCAAGGCTGGATGTGGCCGAAACCGTGAAGTGATCGTGCCCACTCTCATCGGCCGCGGATCGCACCCGGCCGATTCGCGCCTGCGGCCCGCCTCGGGATCGGCCGGCTCCGTGAAACGACCGATCCCGCGCGGGGAATCGGCCGAGTTCACGGCCCGTTTGAGTGCCCCCACTAGGACTCGAACCTAGGACCTGCGGATTAAAAGTCCGTAGCTCTACCAACTGAGCTATAGGGGCTGCGGAGGTCAAGGATACTGGGTCCGAAATGGGGGCTCGTTTGAGGATTGGCCCTGTGGTGACCTAAGCTAGCGAGGCTTCCAACGAACCACGTTGCGAGTGCCCCGGAGTGATTCGGATCGGGCCCCCATCGTCTAGTGGCCTAGGACGCCGCCCTTTCACGGCGGTAGCACGGGTTCGAATCCCGTTGGGGGTACACGCGACGCGGTAACGCGGAGCAAGTAGTACAGCAAGGCCCTGTGGCGCAGTTGGTTAGCGCGCCGCCCTGTCACGGCGGAGGTCGCGGGTTCGAGTCCCGTCAGGGTCGCCGATTATGGCGAGGCACATGCTGCCTTGGGGCCAGGTAGCTCAGTCGGTACGAGCGTCCGCCTGAAAAGCGGAAGGTCGGCGGTTCGATCCCGCCCCTGGCCACTCTTCTGACCTGCATAGACACGGATTATGCACTCGATGGTTGGTTTGGTTCGTCCGGTTCTTGTCCGGTCGTCGGTGTCTGAATCTCAGTCGCGTGAAGCTGATCGAGGTTGGTTGCCACTTGGTCTAGTTCGTCGGCGTAGAGATCGCTATAGATGTTCGCGGTCACGGTCGGCGTCGAGTGGCCCATGGTCTTCTGGACATATCTGAGGTCGGCGCCGGATTTGCGGGCCAGGCTGGCGTAGGTATGGCGTAGATCGTGGATGGTTAGTGGCGCTAGGTCGGTGCTTTTGAGGGCTTTGTTCCAGTGGGTGTGGCGACGCCTGTTGTTGGAGCGCAACATCGCTCCGTTGGCTGAAGTGACGGCGGGTTGGTCCGGTGCCCGCCCGGTGATACGCCCCTTGAAGATGTCGACGACGACTTGGGGGAGCGGGACGGTTCTAATGCCGGCTCGGGTCTTGGGTGGCCCGATAACAATGTGGCCCTCAACTTCCGGTGCGGCCCGTCGCACATAGAGCCGACGAGCAGTCAGGTCGATGTCCTTGACCCGGAGGCCGACGAGTTCGGACCAGCGCAGGCCGGTGTAGGCCAGGATCGTCACCACGTCGCCCTGATCGTCGCACGCGGTAGCGAGCATCCGGACCTCCTGAGCAGTCAAGTATCGGTGACGCTCCCGCTCAGGAATGCGGCCCGCCGAGACGCCGAGCGCGGGGTTGCGGTGGATGCGGCCGTCCTGGTGTGCGACATCGAGAATCGACCGCAGGAGACGCAGCGTCGACACCTTCCGCCCACGGGCCGACCGTCAGGCCGTCAACGAACGCCTGGACGTCAGCGCGGGTGATCTCGTCGACCGGCACATGCCCGAACCGCGGCTTGATGCGCAATTCCCAGTGCTGGTTGTAGCCGCTCCAGGTCTTCGGCGACACCGCCGGCTTCTTGGAGTCGGAGAACTGCGTCCAGATCCTGCTGAGCGGCGTCCGACCAAGGCGGGGGTCGAACCGACGTGCGCCCAGCGCGGCCTCGTTGTCCCGTTCGGACTTGAAGGCCTTCGCCTCGCGCAGCGTCGGGAACGTCGCGGACGTTTCCACCCAGCCGGATGGGGCGTCCGGGTCACGGATCAGGTAGCGGACTTGGTAGCGGGGCTCACCGGCGGCGTTCAGCCGTTTACGGATGCCGCGCGGAGTGTTGCCGGCCATTACCGACGCACCTGCTTGAGCCAGGACCGGACTTCGGTCGCATCCCAGCGCCGTACCCGCTCCGACAACGTGTAGCAGGGCGGCCCGATCTGCTCGCCGGTCGTTTCGCGGAGCGCTGCCCACCGGTTGAGCGTCGCGGCAGAGACGCCGAGCAGCGCTGACACCTGATCTGCAGTCAGCAGCTCAGGAAAGCCGCCGGTGGACACGAGCGTTTCCCGGAGACCGTGAATCACCATGGCATCACCTCGCTGCTCGGATTGCATCGGACCCGTTATTCACTGCGCTGCCCTCCGGCGGTTGTCGATCTTCCGTACTGCCTTGCAGTGGAGCGGATCTGATCGTCAGACCAGTAGTCGGATCGGACCTTGGTCGTATGGCCGTCCTCGGCGATCACGTAGCCGGTACCCGGTCTGTCGGGGCTGATTCGGTGTGCTGCCGCTTTCTCGGCCATGCCGTCACCGAGGACCATCGTGACTTCCTCGCGGGATCGCAGTCGAAGCGCAATGGTCTGGGTAAACAGGCCTCGCATCGGCAGGACTTCCTTGCGAGGGTCTTGCAGGAACGCGGCGACCACGATGCCCAGTGCTCGACCCTTGGTGAGAATCCGTGACAACAAGGCGGCGGCTTCCTTTCGAAGAGCTGGGTCGCTCATGTAGGCGGTCAGCCCTGCCAGCTCGTCGATCAGCAGCACGACCAGCGGTGAGGCCTTGGTCGGACGGTGCTCGCGGGTGAGGCTGGCCATCTCGTTGCCGCGCTTGTCCATCAGCATCTCTAGCCCGGCAAGGGTTGCCACGGCGTCGGTCTCGGTGGTGGCGATCTTGGTGAATAGACCTGCGCCGACTGACAACTCGATGCCGTACTTCAGGTCAATTCCGATCAGATGAACTACTCCGGCGCCGACGGCAGGACCAAGCCCGCAGGCGATGCCCCAGAAGACGGAACCTTTGCCTGCACCCGAGCAGCCCACGGTGAGGGTGTGTCGGCCGCTCAAGGGAAGGATCCAATCGGAACCGTCCTCGCGCCGACCGAGTGTCACCCGTGTTGTTGTCACCGCCATTGGCGGCGCTGCGTGACGTACCGTCGACAACTGCTCCCGCTTGACCAGCTCGATGCGCATCGTCCCCGGCGAGACGACAACCGCCCGCGCCGAATGTGCGCCGGTAGCATCACGGATCGCAGGGACTGCGCGCTCCAGGTCTTCCACGGTTTGTCCCATCCTTGCCCGCACCGTGAGCCGCAGGGTGGTCTGAGACACCTCTGTTCCCAACAGCTTTGGATGAAGCCAGCGGGTCGAAGTGACCTGGCGCCCTTCTTTGTCGCGACGCGTCACCTGTTCGGAGGCGGACAAGCCGCAGCGCTTGCAGAGCCTGCGCCAGGAGATGCACGCCCACAGTCGCCAGCTCAGGAGTGTGGCCGGTGTTGCGAACCGTTCTTCGAACGTCTCGGGTGAGTGCAGTCGCCAGGAGACGAGTGCAACGCCGGCGAGTGCCACGATGATCGCCACCCACAGGCCGAGAGTGGCGAGGAAATTCACGACGTGGTCGAGCCGGAACGGGGTGTCGGGATCGAGCTGTGCGTAGGGATCGGGATTCATGCCGACTCCCGACTTGTCGCTGCGCTCGTGGACGGCTTGCCCGGTGCCCTCATGTCGGAGGCTCGAAACGACCAGGCGATCCGGGAGAAGTCACCCGATTTCTCAACGTAGGGCAGCGCCATGAGACCGTCGAAAACCACTGGGGTAAAGGGTGTTCCGCTGGAATTGGCGGGCGCGGAGGGCTGCGTCGGCGAGGCGAACTTGACCGTCACCGTTCGGCTGCGCTTCGGTGCTGCGGGATCACCGTCGAGTACTTCGACCTGCCACATCGGCAAGCCGGTATCGCGATCCCTTGCCTGCACGCGGTTGTCGCCGGAGGACTTGTCGAAGTCGATCATCGGCGTTATCTCGGATACGAGGAACGCGCCGAGGGCGAACACCTGGTCGTGGCCGATTTGGAGCCATTTGGGGATGGACATTGCTGAGCCTTTCGAGGGAATTGACTAGATGACTACTCAGCCCAGTCGTCTAGAGGAGTAAGTCAAGTGTTCGGGCGCGCTTGGTCGTTTCGCGACGTTTCAGCGCGCGGAGAAGTCGTATTCCAGCAGGTAGGCCGATGCCACCTTCACTGTGTCGCACACTTCAACGGCCACGTCCTTGGTGTCATAGGCAGTCCGCACCACTGTTAGAACAGGCGCCCCTGGCGGGAGCTGCAAGGCACGGCGTTCTTCGGGAGTGGGCATTCGGGCGCCGACCTCCTCGGTGAACCGCGCGAGGGTGTGACCAGCCTCTTCAAAGCGCGCGTAGATGCCACCTGGCCCCGTGTCGGTCTGTTCGATCTTGGTGCCCTGCGCGAATGCGACAGGAATGTATGAGGTTGCCGTTTCGACCGGCTTGCCGTCGGCGAGGTAACGTCGGGACCGAACCACCACTTCGTCATCTGCAGTCAGTCGAAGCCGTTCGGCCACAACCGAATCCGGCCTCTCGCGGGAAACGGTGATGTTGTCGACTTGAGGTGTGTGGCCGGACCTCTCCGCTTCGACGGTGAATGCCGCTTTGCCGTTGGCGCGATGTTGCCGGGCGAAGCGATCGGATGCGAGCCGCCTAATTGGGGGGGCGGGGCGCACAAACACCCCGCGACCGTGCTCGGAGATCACCAGGCCTTCGGTGCGCAGTTCTTGCACTGCCTGGCGGACTGTCATCCGCGCGACCCCGAAATACTCGATTAACTCGGCCTCGGAGGGCAGGCGTCCGCCAGCTTCTAGCTCGCCAGAGATGATGGCGCCACGCAACATGCTGGCGATCTGCCGATACGGCGGCTTATCGTCCGCCCGGTCGATCTGGCCAAGTTGCAGCACCTGAGAGCCTTCCACTACATGTCTAGGCGACTAGTCTAGGGAAACGACACGTCCCCTGTCACTAAGGGAGTCGGCCGCAGAGGAGTCTTGCGCATGGCAGCCACACCGAAACATTCGGTCAGCGTCGCCGGCATTGTGGTCCGCGACGACGGTCGCGTTCTAGTCATCAAGCGGGACGACAATGGCCACTGGGAGGCGCCCGGGGGGGTCCTGGAACTGGATGAATCTTTTGAGGCCGGTGTTCAGCGCGAGGTGTTGGAAGAGACAGGGGTTGAGGTCGCCGTCGAACGGCTGACTGGTGTCTACAAGAATCTGGCTCACGGAATCGTCGCGTTGGTGTACCGCTGTCGGCCGCTCGGAGATGAAGCGCACGCCACTGAGGAGGCGTGCGAAATTCGTTGGATGACAAAAGAAGAAGTGCAGTCGGCGATGGTCCCGGCGTTTGGTGTGCGTGTGCTGGATGCCTTCGAGGAAGCGCCTCAGTCGCGGGCGCATGATGGAGTGAATCTCGTGCGCGTGTGACAGCTCGGGGGCTCTACCTCGGTAGGAATCGCAGTGTCCGCACTCCGGTCTCGGGCACTAGGGTCCAGCCGCCATGTACGGGATCGCCGTTCTCGCGCATCGCTTTCGCTGCGACGAGCAGCACGGTATTGAGACCGCCACGCAAGACCGCGGTCCTGGCCTCGTCGTCGTAGAGCGCCCAGCCTTCGGTGGACTCGCTCAACATGTAAGTCACCATGGCTGGAAGCTATCGCGTTGGACCGACAACAAGTCGTAGTCCGACACATGGCCCAGTCGCCGAGTCCTATCCGATTTCGGCGAGCCCGTCGACAATCTTCATCGTCTCGACCGCGACAGTAGTGACCTTCGCGATGAGGTCGACGATGTACCGCGGGTCGTCGTGCTCGTCGCACCAGTCGTTCGGGTCATTCACGATCCCGGACGCCTTGTCGGTCTTGACCTGGTAGCGGTCGATGACCCAGGCCAGCGCGGAGCGGGAGCCGAGCATGTACCTCTCGGCGTCCTCGGGGATGCCGGTGATGGTGACCTTCGGGTTGTATATCAGCTTCGTGTGGTCATCCACGTTCTTGCTGGTATCGGGGTCCTTCTTCTTGGCCCACTTCAGCTTTGTGACCCGCCACGTCTCGCGATCAGCCAAATCAGCGCCGGGCTTGAGCTGCACGTCGACCGGATAGGGTTCAACGTCTTCGTACCCGACGTGGAGGCCAGACAGAGCCCGGCCGGCAATCGCTAGCTGCTCGAATCGCTCCAGCGTCTCCGGAGTCGGAATGTGCGGCAGCATCTTCTTCAGGTCCGCCGCGTACGTCGATCGGTAGGCCGGGTCATGCAGCAGGCCGTAGACGTAGAAGAAGATGTCGTCTTTGGTGACCTGGTCGCCGACCGCCTCCCGATATAGGCGGAGGATGCCGTCGGTGATGTTGTCGACGCGACTGTAGCCGTACTCGTCTACCTCAGCTGAGCCAGCTGCCAGATCAAGGGTGCTGTCGTCGGGCTCGGCCTTCTCGTAGGTCCAGCGGGGATAGAAATTGGCGGCACCCGCTCCGAGATCGATGATTCGATCGGTCATCAAACACATGAACGGAAGCGCCATGCTGCCGGGGTTTGGTGCATACATTCCGATGTTTGCGTGATGGCGTGTTGGAAACATGGACGTAAGCCCGCCGGGGCGTTCAATAACTGAAGAGTCGAAATAGACGGTCTGGTGGTGGAACGGTCGGTAGATGGCGTCACGATGCGATTCCGGGTTGAATGCCAGCCGAGTTCCCCGTGCTAGCCTCGATTTCAGGCCGTCACTCCAGCTGATGTTGAAGGAGTCAGTGTCGATGAACGCATCAATATTCTGCCTACGATCGGTGATTGACCGCTGCGCGCAGTATCCGTCGAAATGGTCAGCCTGACTGTTATAGGAGTTGACCATGCGACGGACGTTTGCGTTGACTGCCTCGGCCGAGAAGCTATCAACCCACGCATCTCGGTTAGTTTTGAGCCCGCCTGAGAACTTCGCGAAAACGGACGACTCACCGTTCTTGCCGCCAATCACTGGCCAGGCGCTGAAATCGTCGCTGCGCTGGTTGACCCAATCTCCGTCAGTGTTGGGCGTGATGGCTTGCCAGTCAACGGATTCGAGATCGTCAACCGCGACGATCTCCAGTTTCCGCTCGCGGGTCAGGTAGTCGCCGATGTATCGATAGAAGACTTCGCACGATCCGACGTGTTCGGGATTGCGAACCCCGATGAAGACGGCCACGGTGCTGCGACTACCTGAACCGAATACCTTGCCGCCCTCGCGCCGTGACTGATCCCCGGCGGTTCGCTGGTTCCCCCGCATGTTGTAGACGTAGATCCGGCTGTACTCGTCTGCCAATGTCAAGCGGATACCGTCCGCGGTATTGCTGTCGATCCAACCGCCGTTGGAGACGTACGCAACGATCCCGTGGTCGCCCACGCGGTCGGTTGCCCAGCGGAATGCTCGCAGGCAGGAGTCATAGAGGCTTGTATTGAACTGAGCTGTCGACCGCGCAGCGTAAGTCGACTCGATCCGCGCATCAAGTGTCGGATACTTCAGGTTGGCATTCAAGTCGTTGGCACGGTCCTGCCCTCCCGAGTACGGCGGTTCCGTACATGGTTTCGGCGTGTTGCAGACCGCGGCGCGTTTTCCACGCGCAGCGGACTGTCGAAGCTCCCCCGCACAGCGATCGGAACTTGGTCTTGCCGTACCAGCCAGTCGCCCACAACGTTCCACCACCTGGTGTGTGGACGAGCGTGACTGGGCAAACCCGATCTCAATTATTCTCGTACTGGCCTGACAGCCGCCCATAGCTCCGCTGCCGCGGAGTTCATCGCCTCCTCGTTCTTCCGTCGAGTCCGTGCGTAGATGAGGTCGGGCACCAACGGTGCTGAGCGTCGCAGGCTGTAGAGGCGTTCCTGCCAGACGAGCAGATCCTCGTCGTTGAGCGGGTTGTCTCTGGTACCGCGTACGGCGTGTTCAATGTCATCGGCCATCGAGCGCCGGTCGGCGCACGCCTGCGTAGACGACCGCAACTGCTCACCGATGTCTAGGCAGGCCGGCAGCAGCGGTGCTGCCACACCAAGCAGAAACGTCGTCAGGCTGGTACCGATAATCATGCTGGTCATCACAATGACAACCGTCCAGACGACCAACACTGTCAGCCAGTAACGAGCGTTGAGGCGCTGCAGCCGTTCGGAATAGGCCGCGTTTGCCCGCTGCGCTATAGCCACGCACACCGTTCCTGCGGCGCCGCGATCCAGCGGGTACCAGCCCAGGAGACCGCCCTGCTTGGCGCGGTCCAGCACCTCTGTATCCGAGCCAGCGAGCTCGGCGACATCTTCAGGGGTGGGGCGCGGTACTCTCGTAGCCAGCGGCGGCATGTCGAAGACGAGCCTGTCGAAATCTTCCTGGACCGCCGCGCCCTGAGCGGCGAGTTTCCCCTCGAAAGCTTTGAAGATGTTGCGCGACAGGAAGATCCAGACGCCAGCGACCGCTCCCACCACAACCGCGGCTTTGGGAAAGAAAACTGCCAACGGCGGTGCCACTATGCCCATCACGCTAAACCCGATCCACCGCAGGTAAGTCCAGCGCTTCGCCTTTGCATACAGGGCTCGCTGGGCAATCAACAGTCGCAGCGCCCCCTCGGCTATATCGGCGGCGGCAGGGGCCGTATAGTCGTGGTCTTCGGTGTCCATCTGCGCACCCTGTTATCCGTAGGTCGGAAATTTCATACCGAAAACATTGCGCCACAGTGAAATCGCCTCACTGTGCTTGTCCGTACATGCCTTCAGCCACGCGCTACGCGCGGTGTTGGTGGCGCTTGCGAGCTGGGCCGTGATCGCCTGCCTTTGTTCGTAGTTGAGATACCCAGAGACGTCTTGACCTGCGTGCCAGCACCAGTGGATCTCCGACTGCGCAAGCTCGAACCACTTGAAGATAGGCCAACTATAATCGTCCCACGATGTCGATAGTTTAAGCGCGATCACTTCGAGGTGATAGCTCTGCAGCTTAACCGGCTGACGCCGATTCCAGTGTTTCAGCATCGTGATCACTCGCCGGAAGCGGGACCCCCGAGCCGTAACCGCCGCGGCGATGTCGCTGCTGTGCTGGGGAGGGTTGGTCGGCAACCAGATCTCGCGTTTCATGTCGGGAATTTCGTACCCTGTGACCTTCCCATTGTTATCGTTCACTCGTAACGCTGGGACAACATCGATGTTGGGCCAGGACTGGAAGCTAACCGTGACGGCTTGTCCGTTACGCCGTCCTGCCCCTGCCTGCCCGGTCCCCAAAGCATTTTTCACCGCGAGCAGCACCTGCGACGGTCGGCGGTCCTTGATGTGTTTGCCGTAGTGGAGCACCGCCATCACGTCGACGTCCGCATGCTCCTTTAGCGCGGTGTACCGCGGGATTGAACCGAAGGCTATCGCCTCCAGTACCTCGATGCCGTTGTTGCGCAACCGGTCTAACACCCAGTCTCGACGCGCATTCGCCGTTGTGCGATGGTCTCCAGGTAGATTAACTTCCTCGTAGAAGCGGGCGAACGCCGCTTCAGTAGTCCAAGCCATATCACTCCATCGTCAGTGCCGACGGCCGACCCATCGCTGCCCTGGCGGTCAACGGATGACGGCTGGAACAAACCCTAGTGGCCCCCACCGACACGCTGATGTTGGTCGACGGCACCCCGTCGCGCCGGTTGGCACGCGTCGTCGTGGTCGATCTGAATCGTCGAACCGGCCGCTTGTTCCTTGGACGGCTACACCATGCTCGCTGGGTGCCACCCGAACATCGCCCGGTGAAACTTCGCTCGTTCGGGTGGCTCAGGATCAACGTGTCCCAGCGGCACTTCAACGCACCCCAGGAATCGGCTCGGAGCTGGAGCGCGATCCTCCTCGTCGGTCACGGTTTCATCGGTCGACTCTTTCGCTGCGGCAGCTTGCTCGGCGGCGATCATGGTGTTGGGTTTGTTGCAGAGGATCAGTCGCGTGAACGCTTCGACGTACTCCAAAGCTGCTCCCATCAGAGTGAACCCAGCAGTGGCCAAATCGGCGGACATTACTTGGGGGCCGAAGGGCGAAATGGGTTCTGCCATCCACACTCCGAGGTCGTCGTAGTGGGACTGGTCCAGATTCCCAGCTTCAGGTGCGAAATGCTGTATCCTGCCTAGCATCAGCGCGGCATTAGTGGCGTTCCCATATTGCCGTCCGGGCTGCGGCACGACCTGGAGGATGCCGTCGTGGATGTGGTTGCGCAGGTGTTTGCAGACCCAAGCGTATTTCTGTAAGCGGATCACATCGTCGAGCAACGTTTCGTCATACTGCTTCTGGACCAGCTTGTTAACGAAGTCGCGTGAGTCCAGTGACCGGTTTCGAATGGTTTTGTGATCCTTCGACGTGTCGAGCAGCCATGCGTACAGGCGTCCGTAGATGTCGAATGCTGCTGCAAGGTAGAGGAGTTGACGATCGAACGCCTCAGCGGCTGTCTCGACTACGTCGCTCCTGCGTTTGTCCAAAGGGTTGGACAAGGCGGCGAGCATGTGGTCCAGCGCACATGCTGCGCGGGCCAACCGGATGAGGATCGAATTGAAAGCCTCGGCGCACACGGGACCACCTTGCGCGGCCGCGGCATGTGCCGCGGCGAAGTCGAAGAACGTCATCGCGCTGGTAACGCCCCACAGGTACGAGTTCACGATGGTTCCCGTCGACTCGGTCGTCTCCCACGCGCCGCCACCCAGGAGTTGACCGCGCTCTATGGCCACGACCGGGTTCGAGGTGACTCGCAAATAGTGCCCGATGAGGGCAACCGCGTCGTCGGGAGTTACCGTGACGACGATGTCGTTGTCTCCGACATCTGTGCGCCCGGCGACGGCCCGATTGGTGACGATCACGTCGATCTCTACGGCTCCGGCGCCGGCGGCGTAGGCAGCGGCGGTGTGGCGTTCATCGAGGCATAGAACAGGCGCGTCGGCAGGAGCGGTCTGCTCGTCGAACTGCTGGAAAATCGGGAAGAACCGCGCAACCGACCAGCCTTCCTCCGATTCGGTATTCGTCGTGATGTGGAACTCCGCCGCGTCCATGAATCGGCCGGCGTCGGTGACCGTGGTGAAGTCAACAGTGTGTAGCATCGGCTTATCCAGAAGCGTCGACCATGCATCTGGAGGCTGATCCATCCCCTTCGGCATCAGCAGGTGGACTTGGATCTCGTCGCGGGTGAGGAAGCCAGTGAGGTAGCCATCCGCAGGAGGCTGCGGGATCGACTCGACGTCGATGCCGAGCCTCATTGGCCGCGTCTCGGGCCGTATTGGAAACAAGGGAGTGGTCTTCTCCGTGACCGGCGGCCGCACGTAACGCATGAACCGCTTGTTGGGACGGCCCTGAGGGATCCTGATCGTCATTCCAGCATCGTCGCACCGCAGTATGACAACTCAACCCAGCATTGTCGGTCAGGCTGTCGCACCTGCAATCAGACTTCACGCCCACACGAGGTTGCCCATGTCAGCGGCACGTGAATTCTGACCCCGGCGCGGCAAGGTGGCTTCCAGTCAACGTCGCAACAGTTGATGGTCTGGTGAGCTTAGCAGCGCGGTGAAAAGTTTGGCGGGACTGCGGTCTTCGAGGGTGTGGCGGGGGCGGTTATTGATCTCATATTCGACAGCGCGCAGATGGTCGGGTGTGTGGGTGCTTAGGCTGGTGCCCTTGGGAAAATATTGGCGTAGCAGCCCGTTGGCGTTTTCGTTGCTGCCGCGCTGCCACGGCGAGCGGGAGTCGCAAAAGTAGACCGGTACGCCGAGGTCCGCGGTGATGTCGGTGTGCCGGGCCATTTCGATGCCCTGATCCCAGGTGATCGATCGGATCAGGTTTGATGGCAGGTCACCCAAGGTCGCGGCGATTGCGATGCGCAGGGAGTTGGCGTCACGGGCGGGAAGGTGCATCAGTCGAATCAGCCGGGTCTGGCGCTCGACGAGGGTGCCGATCGCCGAGCGCTGGTTCTTGCCGAGGATGAGGTCGCCTTCCCAGTGTCCTGGCTGACTGCGGTCGGCGGGGGCGAATGGCCGCTGGTGGATCGACAACATCGGCTGGGCGAACCATGGGCGACGCCGGCCCGGCCGCTGGTGCGCGCGGCGATGGGTCCTGCCGGTGCGCAATGGGCCGCGGTCACGTGATCACCGCTGAGGCCGTACCTCTGCTTCAACCCGTCCTGCGCCTCCAAGCAGCACTCGCGGATGCTCCGCGGTCCGACCCCGAAGCCGTGATCATGGCCGCGGTTCGCGCCATTGAGCACTGCAACAGGTGGGCGGCTCCTCTCGCGGGCCACAAGTGGTACGCGTTCGTCGCCGAGTACTTCTTCGACGAGTACACCGTCACTTCGTTCGCCAACCGCGCAGTTCGCGACGTATTCGCCGCGGTCGTGCAGCACGTTCCCGATCGTTCACCGGGTGCTCGGATCCCCGCGGAGTTGCTGACTATCCGCGAAGACATCACGGATGGTAGCTGGGGCTTCCGCATCAACCGGCAGAAGACTTTGGACCACGTGGCCGTGCTGAAACGGATATACGCCGATCACTGGCTATCCCGCCAGCTCAACGAGACCGACGACATCTTGTCCTCGGGCGCTTCTCTCGGTGGAGCGTTCGCGATCGAGCAGCAGCGCCTTGAGAACCGGGTAGCCAGGCTCACGCGGTCGCGCAACGCGGCGATTCACGGAGGGCCGTTGTCGTCGGCTGCCTGCGACAGCATCGCCGACTTCGCCACAGTCATTGCGCAGAAAGCGCTGTACACAGCGGTGCGTGCGACGGTCGCCGGGCAGGCGGTCGACGTCTACGCCAGCAAGCAGCGGGATGAGTACCGCCAGCGCAGCCAGAACCTCGCGTCGGGTGGCGATCTGAAGAACCTGTTCACCCTCATCTAGAGTCGGTCAGTCCTCCGGCTCGGCGTTGTAGAAGTCGTCGAGGGTCCACACTTCCGCTGCGACCGTCAGCTGCTCGGTTTTCGTTCGGGTGCCACGGCGGTCCATCGCACTGGAGGTCATCTCCACGGCGATCTCCTCGGGTGCGTTTCTACCGGCGACGATGGTCAGTGTGAAGTCGCCAGACTGCTCGCGCGGCCGGAGGTCACCGACGTTCCACGTGACCTCGAAAACGCCACCCTTGTCGGAGACGGACCCGGCATGCGGGAAGAAGTCGGGGACCTGCGCCCTGGTCATCCCGGCGAGAGCGTTCTCACGCATCTGGTCCAGCGGGTCCGGCCACTTCGGCAGCGGGGGAAGGTCACGGACATTCGGCGGGCAGGTGCGGACCAGAACCCCGCCCTTGCGGATGCGGACCGTCAACTGCACACCGGAGACCGGGTCGTCGGTATCGTTGCCGACCTGGAAGCACACTGTGTTCGCTTCATCGTCGTTGACGATCTGGCGGAGCACGTGGTCCATCAGCCGGCTGCGCAGCCTGGTGAGGTAGTCGCCGACCCGGCGGTCGAACTCCCCGGCGTCCTTTGGGTCGGCGTACCGGAGCATCCCCAGCGGCCCGGTGATGTCACCGAGGGAGCTGAACGTGTCGTACGCGGTCCAGGCCGGACGAGCCGGATTGGGCTGTGGCTTGGGGCGTGGAGGTGGCCGATCCGGGGGCTTGCCGCTGTTGGCCCAGACGTACGTCTCATGCCGACGCAGCCAGTCCTCAAGGTCCTCCCGCTCGATGCTGAGGCGGATGAGCGGGTCCGCGGTGGCCGTCAGCGTCAGGTCCAGTTCTGGCCGCTGCGCGCCCTGCAGGAGACGGCGGCCGAGCATCTCAATCTCCTTGGGACCCGCCGGCGCCGTGCGCCCTGCCCCGCGGTGGAAGACGATCCCGGCGTGGTACTTGTCGTACTGCTTCTGCAGGGTGTGCTGCGGGTCGCCGGGCTCAGGCGCTTCGACGACCACGACGAGCACCTCGACGCCTTCGAATCGGACCGTGCGCGGCGTGAACCGAGGGGTGGATGCGTACGTCTTGATCCCCGGCGTGAGGTCGGCGTGGTCGACGGCAGGGATTCCAGCCGCGGCGCCGGGTTCCACGCCCACGACCATGTAGGCGACGCCGCCGTATTGGGGCCTAGCATCGTCGACGGACCGGTTGGCGAACCCGAGGACCGCCTTGGCTACCGCGAACTTGCCCGCAGCGACGCTGAGGTCGAGGGTGCTCTTCCACTCCAGCCAGTTCGTCTCCTGGGCCTCGGGCCGGGAGCCGTGGATCGCCGCGACGAGGCGAAGAAGCTCGTCGTCGGTGCGAAGCGCACGGGTCGTGTCGATGTCGCTCAGCGTGATCGGCCGCGGATCCACCGGATTAGCGTATTGCTCGGTGGCGACAGCTCTGGGCGGCACGCGGCATGATCTCGCCGGGGTGTAGGCAACCGGGTGGGTACCGGTGCGTTGATCGCGCAAGGGCCAGCCGCGCGGACTCCGATGAGCACTACGTCCTCGACCCGTGCGACGGGGTCCTCGGCGTGGTTGGCCGCCGCCAGCAGCGGTTCGATTGGCTCCGCGGCGAACCGTCTGCTGGGCGGCCCCACGTTCTAATTGCATAAATACGGGTCATGCACTCGGTGGATAGTTTGATTCGTCTGGTTTTTGTCCGGTCTTCGGTGTGTGAATTTCAGTCGCGTGAAGTTGATTGAGGTTTGGTCAGCCCGGGCACCGGATGTCTTCCGCCAGCAGCGGCAGCAGAATTTCGGCGACCTCGGTCATGTTGTGCCGTGTCACCAGCAGCTCAAGGATCTGTTCCGGGGTCTGCCGCGGGTTGGTTCGGCGATTCGACATCTCTCGCAACGCCCGTACTCCTGCATGCGGGTGTGCTGACACTGTGTTCGCGGCGAACTGATGTGGGTGCACGGTCTCGATATCGGCCTCCACGAGCACGCGTGCTGTGCTGAACCCGGCCCGGCCATCGTCGGTGACGATGGCGTCGGCTTTGCCGATGATCGCGGCGTGGGCGACGTGGCCGTCATCGGGATCATTGAGGCCGTAGCTGTAGTCGCGGTCTTTGGATGCGTGAACCTCTGAGCCAGGAAATGCAGCCTTCAGCTGGTCGAAAAGGTGCTGACGGCGACTAGCGCTATCGGTGATTCCCCCCTTGTCGTGCAGGCCGGCCAGTACGTAGTTCAGCTCGAAGAGAATCCCAGATCCCCAGACAGGCGCGTACGCCTCCTCGGCGGCCAACTGCAGCAAGAAGTCACGCTGAAGGCTCGGCACGAGGGCACAGGTGTCGAGGACAGCGCGATACACGTGGGCGAGTCTTTCAAACGCCGCAGAAAGTCAACGCTTGCGTTTCGCCTCGGCGAGTAACTCGGCGACTTCGTAGGCATTGGCATCCGCGAACTCCGCCGAGCTTTCGCTGATGAACCGGTTGCGCCGGGCGTGAAGCTCCTCGCGGTAGGCAAGGACATCGGCAAGCCGCAGCTTGCGTCGCACCGCGCCAGGCACGTGCGCGTCTAATTCGCCGTTCTGGATGAGGCGAACCACCGTGGGGCGGCTGAGGCCGAGGATCTCGGCGGCCTGCTGGGTGGAGATTTCCTGGTCGCGAGTCAGGATGCTGATCGACTGGCCGTGGCTGAGGGCGTGGGCGGCACGCTTGAGGACCTCGTGAAGCTGTTCGGTCAGTTCGACGCGGTCATGTTCGCTCGCACCGGACAGGAAAAAGGCAGGCTCAGGAGAGGTCCCGTGACGGGCCTCGTGCGCCTCGATGAAGCTGAGTACATCGGCAAGCCCATTGGCATCAGCCGGAACCGGGTTAACAATCTCCGCGGAGGCGCTGCTCATGGGTCTCACTTCCTTTCATCTCACCATCGGAACGAAGCTAAGCGTAGCATAGTTACGAAAGTTACGAAAGTTACGAAAAGGGTGGCAGGCTGGGCTCTGCATCGCAATGTTGATTTCCCGAGGCTAATCGTAGGTAACTCGTTCGGCGCCAGCAGCTTTCAGTAGCTGGTCTCGTGCTTCACATAAGCTGTCGATAGCGGACTTCAAGTCGAGAGCGGCATCGGCCAGTTGGTGGCGCCCCGCAGGATTACCGTGTGAAGCAAGCAGTGCGGTCGCTGAGCGGAGTCTGTCCACATAGAGCAGCGCATCGACGGTGTATTGAGCGGTCCGCATTGGGGTGGCACCACCTGACCGTTGGAGGTGGTTACTCATGAGCGCTCTCCAGTCGTCAATGATGCGCCTATCGAAGCCGTGCAGTGCGTTGAGCACCCAACGTTGCCAGGCTGGCGGCCGTCGTTGCAGTGAACGGGAATGTGGTGATGGAGAGGCCATGTTCAAACCCTAAGATCCGTACTCGCCGTATCGCTACACCCGAACGAATTAGGTTTGACGGGCGCTGAGCTGAATTCCAACGCCAGCGAGCCGCGACGTTATTAGAGTGCCGTCCAGCGACACCGGCGCGGGTAGCTTCTTGATCGTTCGCGTCCCGTCAGGGCGCGCCGGTAGCGTCTATCGGCAAGGCAAGCCGAGTGGCTGCCCAATGGTCTCGATTCAACGGAGAAAAGATGGGCAACGAGATCGAATTGGTTACCGACGGCGATGGTTTGGCCGTGATCGGTAACTCAGCCGATGTTGAGCGCTTCTTGCTTGACCATGGCCTCGACCGGGCGCCCTCGAAGGTTCTGGATGCTCGCCGTCTTTCGTCGTTCGTGGGCACGGGTGGGACGGCGATGCAAGTCGGCTCGGAAGTTGCCACAAACTCGGGACGCTGGGTCAAGCTGACTGCTGAGTCCGCGCAGGCCGTCAAGCAATACGGGCTGATGGCGACCGAGACCCCCGGTGTCAGTCACGCGATGATCGGCAAGCCCGGTGAGATCAAGCAGTGGCTTCAGATCGCTCAGGCCCCGACGAAGCTGCTTAGTGGTCCGTTGGCCTTGTCGGCGGTGTCAACGATGATACAACAACAGGCGATGCAACAGCAGATGGACCAGATCGTGGAGTATCTCCAAGAGATCAACGAGAAGGTCGATGACATCCTGCGTACACAGAAGGACGCGGCTTTGGCGGAGATGATCGGCGTCGACCTAGCCATAGAGGAAGCGCTCGCCGTGCGCGACCAGGTTGGGCGGGTTTCGGAGATCACTTGGTCGAAGATCCAGTCGGGCTCATTCGTGCTCGCGCGGACGCAGGCATATGCCATACGCCAATTTGAAGCCATCGCCGAGACTCTGGAGAAGAAGGCCGACCTCGGCAAGATTGCCAAGGCCACCAAGGAGGCGGAGCCGAAGGTGCGCGAGTGGCTGGCGGTCATCGCGCGCTGCTTCCAGCTCCACGACGGGTTAGCCGTGCTGGAACTCGATCGGGTGCTCGATTCCGCTCCCGAGGATCTCAACAGTCACCGCCTGGGCCTGATTGAGGCCCGTCAGAAGCGGCTGGGTCTCATCTCGAGCAGCACCGCCCGCTTACTGACCCAAATGAACGAGACGGTCCGCGGCGCGAACTCCAAAGTACTGCTCAATCCACGCGACGCGCCTGCGGCCGTGCGGTCGAGCAACGAGATTGCGACGGATGTGGTGGCTTTTCGCGACCGCCTTGGCATCGAGTCGGGCGACGCGGCGACCGATGCGAGGCGGTGGCGCCAGGCCGTCGGCGAAGCCTTGGACAAAGCGCGGGCAACGGGAACAGAGGGTGTCGCGACAGCCAAAGACAAGGCCACGGATTTGGCCGACGCGGCCAAGGACAGAGCAATCGATCTAACCGGTGCTGCCAAGGACAAGACCGCCGAACTGAAAGGCGTCTTCCAGGCATTCTTACGCCGAAGGTGAGTATCGCGCGGCCAATAAGCGGTCGGCGCCTACGTGATTGCGAGCGCAAGCTTGACGACGAACGCTGGACCGTCATTCACGAGGGCATATCCGTCGGCCAGGCCGCCTTGATTGCAGAGCGTTCGTCGTCGGCGGACCCGCCGGTACGTCAAAGTGCCGGTATCGCGGTTGATGCGCGGGACCAGGCGCGTGGCCGTGCGCGGGACCACGGAAGTGGGGAAGTGACTACCCGAATCGCCGTACACCGCCTGGTTCCGCGACCACCGCCGCACGATCCGGCGGGCAGCGATGTACGCGTCCTGGGTCACCTCGACGACGACAATGGCTCTCTTGAGTCCGTAAACACCCCAGAACCGGCCCGGCCCGCGGCCGGGCTCCCGCCATAGTTCTGGCACGATGTGCTGATACTCCTTGTCGCCGTGCACGTTTGGTGATGAATGCTTGGTGAAGTAGATGGCCAGCCGCTTCGGATCGCACGCCCGCAAGCCATTGCGCACGTCGATTGCGGTCCCGGCGAGCCGGTGCCGGGCCTTCTGCTCGGCGTTGGGATGGTCGACAACCTCAGCCCACGTCTCGGACAACCAGTGAGCGAAGCCCCGTCTGGAGCGACCCGGTGATGTCGGCGGAGCCATCCACAGGTGAATGTGCGGTGCGCCGCGCCGCTGAAACTCGAGTTTCCAGATGTGCCGAACCGGCTCGCCGTATTCGCGCTCAAATCGTTTGCGCCACAACACCATGTGCCGCTTCACGCTGGCGCCGTCCGGGGCGACGACTTCCCAGTCGCCGGGATAGGTGAGAGTGACCATGGCCGGGACGCGGCCAGACTCCACAAGAGGGGTGTAATCCAGCTCGGCGAAGGTCCGGCACATCGACGAGCGTGATTTGCGGGACCACTCAGTGATGACACCGCCGGTGTTGCACTGGTCGGGTGCCGTAAGGCTCCGTCGTGTCGAAGACCCGACGGCCCGATCACCGTGCCCGACATCGCCTTCGAGGTCACTTCGGAAATGGAACTTCGCATCGTCAACGTCACGTTGGTGACAACCGACGCCCCGCTCGGCGGCTTTCTCGACCCGGACGGGATTGGTCCACCCGAGTCGCACGACGCCGGGACCGACGGTGATGCGAAAACGACCCGATTCAGGTTCGGCGCCTCGACGGCCAGGACCGCAAGCCCACGGTGCTGCCGGCTCGAACAGTGCCGCAGCCGCGGTGACCATCTCGGGACTTGGGAACCGCAGCCCCAATGCGTCGATCGCCCGCAGATCGCCAGTCGCGACCCCGTCGGCGAGCGACTCGCGGACATTTTCGGCACATATAACAAGCCCGCCGGCCCGGGCCGGGTTGAAGCCGGTGCCTCGGTCGACGTCCGGCCGACCGCTGTGGTTCTCGCGCCCTGCGGCCTGGGCGGCCTCGGGCGCTCGCGACCTCCCGTCAACCGAGGCGGCAGCGACACCATGCCGCGAAGACGAGTGTTGTGATGCCGATGTCGAGTCCCGCGTCGAGGGTGTCGATACGGCGGCTGATGATTCGATGCTGGGCATCGGGGTGCCTGCTCCTTGGAGCCCCAAAGGCTGCCCACAACGCAGGCGGCAGCGCCGAAGCTCCTGGTCAGGAGTGCAAGCACCTTGTCCGGTCTATGTCCGTTCGCCGGACAGACTGAATACGTCAGCGCAGCTCAATGCGGCGCATTTGACGCGCAGCATCGAATAAACCGCAGGTCAGCGGCTAATCCGTCCGCCTGAAAAGCGGAAGGTCGGCGGTTCGATCCCGCCCCTGGCCACACTCTTTGACCTGTATGGACACGATGACTGCACCCTATGGATGGGTGGTCTTGTCCGGTTCCTGTCGGTTCGCCTGGTTTCGTGCGACGTCGTGGAGCCGATCGAGGTTGGTGGCTACGTGGTCGAGTTCATCTGAGAGAGATCGCTGTATACATTCGCCGGCTGGCGTTGGTATGGCGCAGGTCGTGGATCGTGAGCGGCGCCAGGCCGGTCTTCTTGATGGCCTTGTTCCAGTGGGGGTCACCGATCGGGTTGCCGCTGTTTTTCTGTGTCAGGTTTGTGGCTTGCTGACGCGGTGACCCGTTTGGCTGTCTCGACTAGATGGGAAGCAGCGCGGTTCATCTTCTTGCACTCGGCGGTGGATAGATCCTGGTGTGTGTAGGCCGCCTTATTCTTGAGGCCGAGGAGGGTGCTCAGGTATTTTTCGGATCCGCTGCCGGCCGTTCTAAGCAGTGTTATGGCTTCGCTGTGAGTCCCGCCTGACGAATGCACGCCGAGTCGGACGCAGCAGATGACGTCGGACGCGGCGATACCGGCGTCCACGAACAGATCACCCGCCGCGTTGGGCATTTCATCTTCGAGATGCTCAGCGGCGTCGAAGAACTCAACTGCCTTGGACAGGCGCCCCGCGGTGACAACGGAATTGCACTCGCGCGTCCCTGCCATCAGGCCCTCCTCGCCGCCTTGGCCTTGCCTATGGGACGCAGCTGCCTATTGAGCCATGCACGTGTCCCGGAGACGGTCAGGCCTTGCCTAGCCACGTCACTTAGCAGCGGCTCACCGGCGGCGGCTGCGGCGCGAAGCTCATCTTCGGTGTACTCGACGACGCGGCCATCGTTACCAGTCCAGGCGGTGACCGACCGTACTAGTTCGGCCACCCGTTGTTCCCACACCTCCGGTTCCTCTGGATGGCTATCGTGTTCGGGGTCGGAGGCACGCACCAGTAACAGGTCGATGTCGCTGTGGAGAGTCATCCGGCCCGTTGCCGCTGAGCCGAACACGGCGGCGTACTTGAGCGTCTTTCCCCACCCTTTGAGGTGCGCTTCGAGGCGGTCCAGGAACGTTGCGGTCAGCCGCGACAGCGCCAGGATCGGCTCTGCCGCAAGATGTTCGGTGTTGAGTCGGTAGGTGTTGGTTCTACCGACCTGATCATTGAGTACCACACCTTGGGTGGTGAGGCGGGTGAGGACTTTGCGGATGCCTTCCCCTGACGCGGTGGTCAGGATGCGCTGGATCTGGGTGATCGTGAACGTCACCTCGCTGGTCGCCAGAACGCCGAGAACGTCGCCGTCCAACGTCGGCGTCACCGTAGCGAATGGCCGGTTCAGCTGCACCGAGGGCGCTCCCTTGCTTGTAACTAAAGTTAGAGCAATTCAACTATAGTTAGAGCGGTGCTGCAACTATAGTTAGAGATATACAACTAAAGTTGAAATGCTTTTGGGTCTACAATGCGACGGTTGGAAGGGCGGCATACATCGTCGCGTTCGGACTTCACCTCGCGCGGCGCCGCAAAAGTGGCTGACATTTCGACCCGGCCCGATCGTGCGTCAGGACCGCGGGATCAGATGGCGGACTCGGTAGCGCGGCGCTCTGGCCGCATTAGGGCGCTCTCAAGCGCCGCGCCGCCACCACACCCGCTCTACCGGTCCGGCCATCTCCCGTCCGGCTCAAACTCCCAATGAATCTGTCGCCCTTGCCAGGCCGCTCGGGCCGCGCAGCGGCGGCTTCTCGGTGGAGCCCTCAGTCCTCCGGGTTGTAGCCGAGGTTGGGGCCCAGCCAGCGCTCGGCCTCCGGCAGGGTCCAGCCCTTGCGCTTGGCGTAGTCGGCGACCTGGTCCTGGGCCATCCGGCCGACCACGAAGTACTGCGACTGCGGGTGCGAGAAATACCAGCCGCTGACGGCGGCACCGGGCCACATCGCCATCGACTCGGTCAGCTCGATGCCGGTCCGCTTGGTCACGTCCATCAACTCGAACAGCGTCGTCTTCTCGGTGTGCTCCGGGCAGGCCGGGTAGCCCGGCGCCGGGCGGATGCCGACGTACCTCTCACCGATGAGCGCCTCGTTGTCCAGTTGCTCGTCGGGCTGGTATCCCCAGAACTCCTCGCGGACCCGCTGGTGCATCCGCTCGGCAAACGCCTCGGCCAGCCGGTCGGCGATCGACTCCAGCAGAATCGCGCTGTAGTCGTCGAGCGCCTCCTTGAACTCCACGATCTTGGTCTGGCTGCCCAGCCCCGCGGTGACGGCGAAGGCGCCGACGTAGTCGGCAAGACCGGTGTCCTTGGGCGCGATGAAGTCGCCCAGCGACCGGTTCGGAATGCCGGCCCGGTGCTCACCCTGCTGGCGCAGGTTGTGCAACGTGGTCAGCACCTCGGCACGGGTCTCGTCGGTGTACACCTCGATGTCGTCACCGACCGCGTTTGCCGGGAAGAACCCGATCACCCCGTTGGCGGTGAGCCACTTCTCCCGGATCAGGGTGTCGAGCATTTCTTGAGCGTCGTTGTACAGCTTGCGGGCGGCCTCGCCGGTGGCCGGATTGTTGAGGATGTCGGGGAATCGGCCCTTCATCTCCCAGGCGTTGAAGAACGGCTGCCAGTCGATGTACTCGCGCAACTCGGCCAGGTCGTAGTCATGAAACTCGCGCACCCCGAGACCTTGCGCGGGCAGCGGCGGCGTGTAGCCGTCCCAGTCGATCGGCGTCCGGTTGGCGCGGGCCTTCTCCAGCGTCAGCATCGGCCGCTCGTTCTTCTGCGAGTGCCGCTCGCGCAGGGCCGCGTAGTCGGCCGCGGTGGCCTCCAGCAGGCCCGGGCGCTGCTTGTCGTCGAGCAACGCGGCGGCGACGGGCACCGAGCGGGAGGCGTCCTTGACCCACACCACCGGGCCGCTGCGACGCGGCGCCACCTTCACCGCCGTGTGCGCGCGTGAGGTGGTCGCGCCGCCGATCAGCAGCGGGATCTGCATTCCCTCGCGTTCCATTGCGGCGGCGAAGTTGACCATCTCGTCCAGGGACGGGGTGATCAGGCCGGACAGCCCAATGATGTCGGCGTCGTACTCCCGGGCCGCGGCCAGGATCTTCTCGGCGGGCACCATCACTCCGAGGTCGACCACGGTGTAGTTGTTGCACTGCAGCACCACCCCGACGATGTTCTTGCCGATGTCGTGGACGTCGCCCTTGACGGTCGCCATGATGATGATGCCGTTGGTCTTGTCCTGCTCCGTGGAGCCGGACTGCGCCTTCTCCGCCTCGATGAACGGCAGCAGGTAGGCCACCGCCTTCTTCATCACCCGGGCCGACTTCACCACTTGGGGCAGGAACATCTTGCCCGCGCCGAACAGGTCGCCGACCACGTTCATGCCGTCCATCAGCGGACCCTCGATCACCTCGATCGGGCGGCCACCCGCGGCGGCGATCTCGGCCCGCAGTTCCTCGGTATCGGCGTCGACGTGCGCGTCGATGCCCTTGACCAGGGCGTGCGTGATCCGCTCGCGGACGGGAAGGCTGCGCCACTCGGCCGCGGCCGGGTCTTCGGGCTTGCCCTTGGTGTTGAACCGTTCGGCGATCTCCAACAGCCGTTCGGCCGCGTCCTCGCGACGGTTCAGGACGACGTCCTCGATGCGTTCCCGCAGCTCGGGGTCGATCGAGTCGTAGGGCACCAGCGCGCCGGCGTTGACGATGCCCATATCCAGGCCGGCCTTGATGGCGTGGAACAGGAACACCGCGTGGATCGCCTCGCGAACGGGGTTGTTTCCCCTGAACGAGAACGACACGTTCGAGATACCGCCGGAGATGTGTACCCCGGGAAGGTTCTCCTTGATCCAGGCGCAGGCCTCGATGAAGTCGATGCCGTAGGTCGCGTGCTCCTCGATGCCGGTCGCCAGCGCGAAGCAGTTCGGGTCGAAGATGATGTCCTCGGCCGGGAAGCCGACCTCTTCGGTCAGAATCCGGTAGGCGCGCTCGCAGATCTCCTTGCGCCGCTCCAGGTTGTCGGCCTGGCCCTTTTCGTCGAAGGCCATCACGACCACGGCGGCGCCGTACTTGCGGCACAGCCGCGCCTCGCGGACGAACTTCTCCTCGCCCTCCTTCATCGAGATCGAGTTGACGATCGGCTTACCCTGCACGTTCTTCAGGCCCGCCTCGATGACCTCCCACTTGGAGGAGTCGATCATCACCGGGACCCGGCTGATGTCCGGCTCGGCCGCGATCAGCTTGGTGAACCGATCCATCGCGGCGACGCCGTCGATCATGCCCTCGTCCATGTTGATGTCGATGACCTGCGCACCGACCTCGACCTGCTGCAGGGCGACCGACAGGGCGGTGTCGTAGTCCTCGGCCTTGATCAGGTTGCGGAACCGGGCGGATCCGGTGATGTTGGTGCGCTCGCCGATGTTCACGAACAGGGAGTCGTCGGTGATGTTCAGTGGCTCCAGGCCCGAGAGCCGGGTGGCCACCGGGATCTCCGGCAGCTCGCGGGGTGCCTTGCCCTCCACGACCTTGGCGATCTCGGCGATGTGCGGCGGCGCCGTCCCGCAGCACCCACCGACCAGGTTGACCAGGCCGGCGTCGGCAAACTCGGCGATGTAGCCGGCCTGATGCTCGGGGGTCTCGTCGTACTCGCCGAAGGCATTGGGCAGACCGGCGTTCGGGTAGCAGGAGACAAAGGTGTCCGCGATCCGGGCCATCTCGGCGATGTAGGGCCGCATCTCCGGCGCACCCAGGGCGCAGTTGAGGCCCACCGCGATCGGCTTCGCGTGCCTGATCGCGTTCCAGAATGCTTCGGTCACCTGACCGGACAGCGTTCGCCCGGAAGCGTCGGTGATGGTGCCCGAGATGATCACCGGCCAGCGGCGTCCGCGGTCCTCGAACAGCGTTTCGACGGCGAACACCGCCGCCTTGGCGTTCAGGGAGTCGAAGATGGTCTCGATGATGATTATGTCGGCGCCGCCGTCGACCAGGCCGTTGGCGGCTTCCAGGTAGGCGGCGACCAGTTGGTCGTAGGAGACGTTGCGGGCTCCGGGGTCGTTGACGTCTGGCGAGATCGATGCGGTCCGCGTCGTCGGCCCCAGCGCCCCGGCCACGTAACGGGGCTTCTCCGGGGTGCTGAACTCGTCGGCGGCCGCCCGCGCCAGGGCCGCGCCGGCGTAGTTGAGTTCGTAGGCCAGCTCGGCCATGTCGTAGTCGGAGAGCGAGACCGCGTTCGCGTTGAACGTGTTGGTCTCCAGAATGTCGGCGCCCGCCTGCAGGTACTCGCGGTGGATTCCCTCGATGATCTGCGGCTGCGTCAGGCTGAGCAGGTCGTTGTTGCCCACCAGATCGCTCGGCCAGTCCTTGAACCGCTCGCCTCGATAGCCGGCCTCATCCGGGCGGTCCCGCTGGATCGCCGTGCCCATCGCCCCGTCGATCACCATGATCCGCTGGCCGAGGGTGGCCGTCAGTGCGTCGGTGCAGTCAGGGCGGATATTCGGCTCAAAGGCGCTCACGTTTATTCCCTCCGTAGCGGAAGGCGTCCTTGACTCTGCCGAGCGTGGCGGATACCGGCGGGGAACCGGCGAACCGTTGCAACGCCTCTCGACCCACAAAAGTCTACGTCGTCACGCGGCGGTTCGTTGCTTGTGCTAAGTGTCCGAGCTTCGGCGGGCGGTTATCACCACCGAGGCCGCCCAGGCTCGGACACCATCACCGGTGCCAAACGAGCGCGTCGCTGGCCCGGTTCGGTTCAACTCCTGGGGCATGGTTTGCCGGGCCCGAGCTTGGGCGCCGGACAGTGACACAATCGTCGCCGAGACTGCGCTGATGCGTGATCCCGCCGCCGATACCTCAGAAGGTGTCGCTGCCAACGCTTCTGGTGCCACGCTGGCCCGAAACACAAGTGGCACCAGGTAGCGGTGCACGAACGATCACTACATCGGTTGGCGGCCAATAGGTTTGATCGAGGTGACCTTGGCGCGCGGCCAGTCGTCTCGAATGATTACGTCGCCGAGGTGGCAGATCCGTTGTCGGGCCGGTCTGAAAACGTCGGGTAGCTGACCGGTTGGCCAGAGGTTTCGCCCGGGGCGATGTATTCCGGTGTCTCCGGGTGGGAGAACAGGTTCGAGTTGTCCACTTGGTGTCCTTCCAATGAAGGGGTCGGCTGGTTAGCACTGTCGACAGAAGGACGAACGACGACGATCGTATCGCGCGCAGGTCTTCCTGGTGGTGCGTTGAAGAGTTGCGATCACCGCTAGAGCGCGGTTCATACATAACTGTACGGGCAGTGATGTTGGGCACTCACGCCCACCCGGCGGCGGTGGTGGGCACGTCCGAGGTCGCTGTGCTGTTATGCTGCTAACAACGTTGACCGTTGCATTCGATGGTCAGCACGTCGTGAAACGCTTCTTCACCCCCCGTGCTCGCCCTGCTTTCGGGGCTGATGCCGGCGCAGTTCGTATCTCGGCGATCGATTTTGCCCACCGGCAATTTCGCCACCTTGTACTGACCGAACGCGCGTATCTCGCTGCCCACTCGGCGGAACCGATCCTGAAAGACATCAAATTGACTACTGGTACGACCTTTGCTGATCTCGGCGTGGGCGAATCGCTCATCGAGGTGCTCGCCGCCCGCGGGATCAGCCATCCCTTCCCTATCCAGATCGAAACGCTGCCCGACACGCTCGGCGGCCGAGACGTCCTCGGCCGCGGCAAGACCGGCAGTGGCAAGACGCTGGCCTTCTCCCTTCCGATGGTCAGCAGGCTGGCCGGGCGCCCGCGCCGCCCAGCCCGGCCCACGGGTCTGGTTCTTGCCCCCACCCGGGAGTTGGCCAGCCAGATCACCGCGACGCTGCAACCTTTGGCCGCGGTCAATGGCCTGCGGGTGACCACGATCTTCGGTGGGGTGCCGGAAGGCAGGCAGGTGACGGCGCTCAATTCCGGCGTCGACATCGTCGTGGCCTGCCCGGGCCGGCTGGAAGACCTGATGAAGCAACGATTGATCAGCCTCGACTCGATCGAGATCACGGTGATCGACGAAGCCGATCACATGGCCGATCTCGGTTTCCTGCCCGGGGTCACCCGCATTCTTGCGGCCACCCCGAGCGGCGGGCAGCGACTGCTGTTCTCGGCGACCCTGGACAACGGGGTCGACAAGCTGGTCAACCGATTCCTGCATGACGCCGTGCTGCACTCGGTCGATAGCTCCGATTCGCCGGTGCCCCAGATGGTCCACCACGTGTTCCACGTCTCGGGCGCGGCAGCCAAGAAGGACCTGGTGCACCGCCTTGCCTCGGGTACCGGCCGCCGAATCCTGTTCATGCGCACCAAACATCAAGCGCGCAAGCTTGCCAAGCAGCTCACCGAATCCGGTGTCCCGGCCGTCGATCTGCACGGCAACCTTTCCCAACCCGCCCGCGATCGAAACCTCGCCGCCTTCAGCAAGGGTGAGGCGCGGGTGCTGGTCGCCACCGACATCGCCGCCCGCGGCGTGCATGTCGACGGCATCGAATTGGTGGTGCACATCGACCCACCCGCCGAGCACAAGGCTTACCTGCACCGGTCCGGCCGCACGGCGCGGGCCGGGAACGCGGGTGACGTCGTGACCGTCGTGCTGCCCGAGCAGCGCAAGGACACTCATGCGCTGATGCGTCGTGCCGGAATCCGGGTCACTCCGCAAGAGGTCACCGCCGACTCGGCCGCCGTACATGAGCTGGTCGGTGACATTGCGCCCTATCAAGCTCCCGCGCCGAAGCAGGTGGCGGCACTGAAGAAGGCGGGCGCACCGAAAAAGGGGGCCGCGCCGAAGAAGGGGGCCGCGCCGAGGAATGGTGCGGCGCCGCATGGTTCGCCGCGGCCGAGGTCCGCGGGTTCCGGCAGCCGCCGACGGGGTCCCCGGCCTGGTCGTATGCGTCAGGAAACGTCATAGGACGCAATCAGTTTCAATGATTGCGGCTTGCGCTACGCTAGTTGTCCGGTCGTTGTTGGTACGTCCGGTAGTTAAATGAAAGAAGTAAGTGAATGGCACAGGGAACTGTGAAATGGTTCAACGGAGAAAAGGGCTTCGGCTTCATCACTCCTGACGACGGCACGAAGGACCTCTTCGTCCACTACTCGGAGATCCAGGGCAGTGGCTATCGCTCGCTCGAGGAGAACCAGCGGGTTCAGTTCGAGGTTGAGCAAGGTACCAAGGGGCCCCAGGCGGTAGGAGTCAGCGCCGTCTAGGAACCCCTCGCAAATCTTCGGGGAAATCCAGCCTTAGCGGCTCATCCACTCGATGGGTGTGCCGTGTGACCGGCCCGGATCGGGTCGGTGACGGTTCGCTGGGTTCCCCGAACGGAAGCTGTAGCACTTCCCCCGGCTGTTTCGCTGTGCGCCCAACAGGGCTTCGGTAGCGGTACCGCCGGGGGAAGTCGGCCGTGCTCGATCTGGTCGTTGAACCAGGGGAGCGCGCGCACAAACCCCCAGCAAGATCACCTCGGCCCGGCAGGATCTACGGGGCTTGGCCGCCGTGCCCGCCGTTGCCGCCCCAGCCGCCGAAACCGCCGTCACCACCGGATCTGAAGAAAAGCGCGCCCTTCGGGCGGGTGCCGCCGTCGCCGCCGTTGCCCCCGTTGCCGCCGTTGAAACCCCAGCCGCCATACCCGCCGTTGCCGCCGTCGATGTCGGGTTGATCGCTGGTGGTGGAGCCGTTGCCGCCATCGCCGCCGTCACCGCCGTCGCCCATGGTTCCCTGGACACCGTGGGCGGCCCTGGTGGCGCCGTCACCGCTGAGGCCGCCCTGCCCGCCACTGCCCCCGTAGGCGCCGTTCCCACCGTTACCGCCATCCCCTCCGGAGCGCCACGACGGGTCACCGGAATGGCCGTCACCTCCATCGGCGCCGTTGCCGCCCATACCTCCGGTACCGGCGGCGCCGTCGTGGAATCCCTCGGCGAGGGCATGACCGCCAGCGCCACCGGCCCCGCCGTCGCCGCCGTTGCCGCCGCGCGCACCGGCCCCGCCGGAACCGCCGCGGTCTCCCGGAAACTCCCCGGCCGACCCGGCTTGGCCGTCACCGCCGATGCCGCCGGCGCCGCCGGTGCCGCCGATTCCGCCGGCACCACCGTGGCCTTTGATGTGTCCGCCATCGCCGCCGATCCCGCCCACACCGCCATTACCGGCATCGCCGGCCCTAAACCCTTGCGCGCCCGGGGTTCCGCCGGGTGAGCCGGGGCCGCCGGCCCCGCCCTTGCCGCCGGGCCCGCCATCGCTGCCCCGCCCGCCGGGCGCTCCGGTGGCCCCGGGGCCACCATCGCCGCCACGGCCACCGTCACCGATCCCGCGGGCATCCCCACCCGGACCACCCGCGCCACCGGCCACGGTGGGGTCAAACGAAGCCGCCCCGGGACTACCCGGCCCGCCATCACCGAACACCAAACCCCCATCACCACCGGCCCCGCCGGCCATCATGGCCACACCCGAGTTAGCCCACCCGGCCCCACCGGCACCACCAGCACCGATCAACCCCGCATCCCCACCACGGCCGGCCGCACTGGTGGCCGTGGCCGCCGCCCCCGGGCCGCCATCACCGAACAACCACCCCCCGGCCTGCCCGGCACCACCATCGACACCCGCGACCCCCGCCGCCCCGTTGCCGATCAACTCCCGGCCGGTCAACGACTCAAACGGCGCATTGACCAACGGATCGAGCAGCTCACCCGCCGGACTGGCCAGCCAGGCCTGCCCCAGCGTTTGCACCGGCTCCGCCAACACCTGAAACTGCCCATCGGCCACCGCCGCCGCCGCGGCGGTCTCGGTCTCCAGATAGGCGGTCCTGGCCGCATCCAGGATCTGCACGAAACGCTGATGGAACTGCTCCAACTGGGCGCCGAAGAGCTGGTAGTCCTGCCCCAGACCGCGGAACAACCCCACCACCGCCACCGACACCTCATCACCACCGGCGGGCACCATCGTGGTGGTCGCCGCCGCCGCGGCCGCGTTGGCCACCCCGATCGAGGACCCGATACGCGCTAAATTCCCCACCCCGTCGGCCACCACCTGCGGGGCCACCCTGACCAACGACACCACACCCACCGCCCCTTCAGCCCACCACACCCAACACCGATCGGCCGACGATATCGACGCAGGTCAACGACCTATCCACGAATCACCAAGATCACCACAACACGAAAAACACCCACCGGCGCACCACCGCACCCCCCGTCGCAGCCCACCCACCACCGACTGCACCCACCCCCCAACCACACCCCACAACGTCTCACCCATGAGAAAACGTGTGCGCTCGATGAGGCGCGCCCGGTCAGCGCGCGGCGACTAATGGCTGGACGACACCGCGGAAACCGGTGTCCCGTGAGGGGCCCTAGTTCTGCACCAGGTCAGCCAGCGGCTCCGCGCCGGTAAGCCAGTGCCGGCGCGCCTGGCGGGCCGCCTCCCACTTGGGGACGCTCACCGCATCGTCTTGGCCCAGGTCCGCCGGGGTAGGACCGATGCGCCCGGCCAGCGGAGCCAGTGCGTCCAGATCGAAGTTGTACACCTCGGCCGCCGCCAGGCCCAGGATCTGGCGGGTCTCGTCGATGGGGATGTCCCAAAACGATCGCCGCAGCCATTCCCGGGTGTGCGGCCAGGTCCCTTCCGGATGCGGAAAGTCGCTGCCCCACAGCATGTTGGACACCCCGATCTCGTAGCGCCGCGCCAGCTCCCGGCGCTCGGTGGTGGTGGCCCCGATAAAACAGTTGCGGTCGAAGTAGGCCGAGGGGGGCATCGTCAGGTCGCCCTCCAGCAGATGGCTCATCTTCTTGGCCGAGTGCTCCCGCAGGTACCGCGTGTCCATCAGCCACAGCAGGTCGTTGGCCCAAAACGCGCCACACTCGGTGGCGCCCCAGCGCAGCCCGGGGAAGCGCTCGAACACCCCCGACCACAACGCGAACCACAGCGGGCGGACTCCCCACCAGCGCACCTCGGTGACATAGATGCCCAGGTGCTCGCCGTACTCCTGCTGCGGGGCGGCGCCGACGTGGGTGTGTACCGGCATCTGCAGGTCCTGGCAGGCGGCCCAGACCTTGTCATAGCGACGGTCGTGGTAAGGCGGGTAGCTGGCCCACAGGGCGGGAATCATGATCCCGCCCCGCAGCCCCGACTCCGCCGCCCGGGTGATCTCGGCGACCGCCGCGTCGACGTCGGCCAGGATCGGCACCACCGCGACGCCCGCGCGGCGCTCGGGGCTGTGGCTGAACAGCTCGGCCAACCAGCGGTTGTGGGCCCGCGCCCCGGCCATGGCCCGCCCCGGGTCGAGCGAGCCCGACTGGGCCAGACCGGCGCCGAAGGGCGCGCCGGCGACCCCGGAAACGGCGTCGGCGTCGGGGAAGATGACCTCGCCGACCACCCCGTCGCTGTCGAGCTCCTTGTCCCGCAGGCCCACATCCCAGCCACCGGCGATGCCCTCGCCGTGCTCGGAGAACCAGTCCTGCGCGAACTGTTCGTCGATGAACCCACCGACCTGCGACGCGGCGGCCTTCTCGGCCAGGTAGACCTCGAAGTCCTCGCGGTAGTCGGGGTCGACGTACTCGCGGTACTGCTCGGTCGGCAGCTCGGCGTGGCAGTCCGCGGAGATGACCACATACGGTTCCAGGGGGTTCGGGGCCTTACGGGCTTCCATGGAGAGTCCTCTCGCTACCAGGCGCGGATGGGGTCGGGCTCGAACGCGGTGCTGCTCGCGTCGGCGGGGATGGCTGCCAGTGGCTCGGCGACTTCGGTGACGGTTGGGCCGATGCGGGCGGCCAGCGGCGCGAGGGCCTGCAGATCGAAGCCGTAGACGGCCGCCGCATTCCCGCCCACCATGGCCGCCACCTCGTCGGGGTCGACGTCGCTGAAGGTGTGGCGCAGCGCTTCCCGGCTGTAGGGAGCGGTCCCTTCCATGTGTGGGTAGTCGCTGCCCCACATGATGCGGTCGACACCGATTCGGTGGCGCTGTGCACATTCGACCGGGCGCAGGAAGCTGGCGCCGACGTAGCACTGGCGGGCCCAGTACTGGCTGGGCTGCAGCGGCAGCGAGCCGGCGGTGGGCCCGGCGAAGCGGGCGATGGCCGAATTGGGCCGCCGGTAACGGGCTGCCGCCACGTCCAGTGAGTCGAGGGTCGCCGGTATCCACCCGGTGCCTTGCTCGGTCAGGACCACGGTGAGATCCGGATAGCGATCGAGCACGCCGCTGAAGATCAGGTGCCAGAGCGCGCGATGTGCCCACCAGTGCGACTCGTACACCCACACCGCCAGCGAGCTACCCCATCCGTCGATCGGGCTGGGTCCGGCATTGCCGCCGTGGTGGTTGATCACCAGGCCCGCCTGCGCGCACGCCGCCCAGAGCGGCTCCCAGTGCTCGGCATACAGCGCGGGGATGCCGGTGCCGGGGGCAACCCCGGGCAGCAACACGCCGCCGCGCAGCCCCAGCTTGGCGATCTGTGCCACTTCGGCGACGGCCTCGTCGACGTCCCCGAGCAGGATCTGGCCCACCCCGGCGCGCCGTTCGGGGGACAACGAGCAGAAGTCCGCCAGCCAGCGATTGTGCGCACGCAGGCCGGCCCACCGCAGTTCGAGGTCCCGGGCGGTACTCGGTGGGGGAGCGGCCAAGCTGCCCTGCGGGAAGAACGGCGGCACCGTATTGGGGAAGATGACCTCTCCCGCAACGCCATCGGAGTCCAGTTCCGCGTTGCGACGATCGCTGTCCCAGTTGTGTTCGGCGTCCGGCTCGCTGAGGTCGCCGAACGGATTCACAAACGTCTTGGCCCAGTCGTCGAACTCGTCTTGGTACTTCGCCTCGAGATACTCGCGGTAGTCGAGCAGGTCCGCCCCGGCGTGGCAGTCAGCCGAAATAACCGTGTATCGGTCCATGGCTATGCCTGGGCCGGCTCAGGGCTGGGGGGCGTGGCCGGGGCTGGGGCGTCATGGGGTTCGTCATAGCGCTGGTGCACATAGGGCAGCAGCCACTCCTGGGGTACCCGGGTGGCGATCCGACCCACCTGGATGGTGCGCCGGCGGCACCAGGTGATCGACCTGATCTGGCGAATCACGATGTCGGCCACGGGGTCCAGCGGAGACTCGCCGAGCTCGAGGCTGCCGTCGATGTTCTCCAGCAGCTCGTAGTGGCGGTGATATTCGCCGTAGACCAAGTGCGGGTCGGTGATGCCGTTGCCGTCGGGGGAGCGCAGGAACTTGAAGTAGAACTCGGTGTTCACCTGGTCGGGCGGCAACGGCGCGCCGCCGCTCACCTGACCGCTGACGGTGATCAGCCGATAGCCCATCCGGTCAACGGTGGCGCTGACGCGGCTACCGGCATGGTCGACCTCGATGTGGGCCAATTTCTTTGGTTCACCGAATGTTTCGCGCCCACCGGTGACCGACTGTTCGGTGGACTGGGGCATGAAAAGGGGTAATCGCCCTGCAGGTCGCCGTGCCGGGCGGTCACCGCAAACACCGCCGACCCGAATGGCGGGCGGCCCGCTATCTGGACCCGCTGCAGCTGGACCCGCACCAGCGGTTCGTCGGCCGGCTGCAGCGGTTTGGGCAGCACGGCCGCGACGATCTGCGGATCGGTGAGGTAGGTGACGGTCACCGCCTCGGTGGCGATGGGTGCCTTGGTGGCATCGATCTCATGGTCGACTTGCGCTTCGGGTGGGCGGGGACCATAGCGAACTGCGTTGGTAATCAACGCTTTCCTCCTTCGGTTTCCGGCTCCTTGGCGGCGTTGCGGCCGAGCACATCCACCAGGTAGTCGGGGTCGGCGCGGGCCACGATCGATGCCGCCTTGCGGGTGACCACCTCATCGGCCGGTGTGGGCGGGCCCATCATCCAGAACCGGTCGGCTCGTATTCCCTCCACCACTTGGTCGGCGACCGCGGCGAGCGGGGTGAACTCGACGCGGGCGCCGGCGGCCTCGAAGCGACCCACGACGTCGGCCAGGGTGTGCTCGGGGGTGCGGCGCGTCTGGGTCGCGGCGTAGCGCTGTGGCCGGTGCCGCCATGACTCCCAGATGCCGGTGTTGAGGAAACCGCCGGGGAAAAGGGCATGCGCCCGCACCCGCGTCCCGGTCATCTCCAGGTGGGTGTAGAGGCTCTCGGTCAGGCAGAGCACGGCGGCCTTGGTCATCGGATAGACCGCCATGGCCGGCCCGCCCATGGCCCCCGGGCGATCGGCGCGAACCCGCCGTTGCCCGAGCAGGTGTTCACCACGTGTCCCTCGCCGCGCTCGAGCAGGATGGGCACGAAGGCTTTGATGCCGTGGATGACGCCCACGACGTTGACATCTATCCCCCAGTGCCAGTCGGCTAGGTCGTGTTCCCACATGTAGCCCTCGGAGACCCCGCCGGTGCCGGCGTTGTTGCACACCACGTGCACCGCGCCGAATCGGTGCAACGTCTCCTTGGCCAACGCCTCGACCGAGGAATAGTCGGTAACGTCGGTAACCACGCCGACCGCCTCGATGCCCTCGTCCGTGAGTGCGCGGGTCGCCCGGTCCAGCGGTTCGGCGAGGACGTCGGCGAGCACCACCTTCATGCCTTCCATGCCGAAGCGCTTCCCCAGGGCTCGGCCTATGCCTCCGGCCCCGCCGGTCACCACGGCCACCTTGCCTTGAAGGTCCTGCATCGAGGCATCCACTGAGGCATCCATTGAGGCAATCGTCACATCTTGCAGATGTTGCCTCAAGGGGTTGAATCGGGAAGGATTCCGGCTCCGGCCGCGGGGTCTCCCGTCCACGCCACCACCCCATCGGGTCGCGTCGAGCCGCGCCCGCGGCGATTACCGTCTACCGACACCGAGGAAACCAACGAAATTGACCCGCCGATACATTCTCACCGGCACGCCTGGAGCGGGTAAGACGTCGATCTTGCGGCGGCTCGCACAGCTCGGACACGCCGTCGTGGCGGAGGCCGCCACCGATGTCATCCTCGGTCGGCAGGCGCGCGGCGAAGACGCACCCTGGACGGGTGCGACCAAAGCGTCGTTTATCGACGAGGTTGTCGAGACACAGCGCCGGCGCCAAGTTGCGGCCGACCCGACGGGCCCCGGCGTTTGCTTCTTTGACCGCTCGCCGGTGTGCACCCACGCGCTCGCCGTCTATCTCGGGCTGCCCGTTTGCGCGGCGCTGACGGCCGAGCTTGACCGGATTGCCGCCGAGCACACCTATCAGCGGCAGGTCTTTTTCGTCCGGAACTTGGGCTTCTGCCAACCCACCACGACCCGCCGAATCGACATGGCGGAGGCGTTGAGGTTCGAACGAATCCACGAAGACAGCTACCGCGAATTCGGTTATCAACTCATCGATATTCCGGCCGACCGGCTCGACCGTCGGGTCGCGACGATCAGCCGGATGATCTCGCCGCTCGCGCCGTGACCACCCCGCGACCGCGGCGGGCCGGGACACGACGCAACTGATCGGTGGCCATTGTCGCGGCAAAGGCGCAGCGGATTGGTCGTATAGCACAAGGGGTGGGTTGGCGGGTCGGTTGCCCAACAGGACATGATCGTCCACACCGTGTTTACTTAGTCCACATTCGTTCGCCACCCGACGAGGTTTTTATCCATGCGCTTTGTTGATTTCAAGGCCAAGACGCCGCTTATCGGAATGTCGATGGTCTTTGGTGCCATGGCACTTGTCGCGGTTACCGCATACCTGCACGCAGGTTGGTATTCGATCATCGGCTATGCGATCGCCGCCGCGGTGGCGGCGTTCGGCTTCATCTTTACGTTTCGTGATATTCCGACACCACCACACACTCCGGGCCCGGACGATCCCGCGGGCTCGGAACCTGCCCCCGGCGGCTGATCCCCACAGCCAGCGACCGAACTGGGAAAGAGGCATCTGAGCGTTGAGAACCCCGTCGAGCCCGACCCATCCCGATGACATCGCTCTCGCGAGCGAAGATGCCGGCTATCACAAGAGCCTTAAGCCGCGCCAGCTACAGATGATCGCGATCGGCGGTGCGATTGGCACCGGCCTGTTCCTTGGCGCCGGTGGACGGCTGGCCAGCGCCGGTCCGGCACTGTTTCTGGTCTACGCGGTCTGTGGAGTGTTCGCCTTCCTGATCTTGCGGGCGTTGGGTGAACTCGTGCTGCACCGGCCGTCGTCGGGCTCGTTTGTCTCCTATGCGCGCGAATTCTTCGGCGAAAAGGCGGCCTATGTCGCCGGCTGGATGTATTTCCTGAACTGGGCGATGACCTCGATTGTCGACTCGACAGCGATCGCCACCTACTTCCATTTCTGGCGGGTGTTCGAGGGCATCCCGCAGTGGGTGCTGGCGTTGTTCGCGCTGGGTATCGCGTTGAGCATGAACCTGATCTCGGTGACCCTGTTCGGTGAGATCGAGTTCTGGGCGGCCCTGATCAAGGTGGTGTCGCTGCTGACTTTCCTGGTCGTGGGCACCATATTCCTGGCCGGCCGTTACCCCGTCGATGGTCATTCCACCGGTCTCGGCCTGCTCGCCCACGGCGGCGGACTCTTCCCGTACGGCCTGCTGCCGCTGGTCGTCGTCACCTCGGGCGTGGTCTTCGCCTATGCGGCGGTCGAGCTGGTCGGCACGGCAGCGGGGGAGACGGCGGAGCCGGAGAAGGTGATGCCGCGTGCCATCAACTCGGTGATCGCGCGTATTGCCCTGTTCTACGTTGGATCGCTGTTCTTGCTCGGCCTGCTGCTGCCCTACGCCGACTACAAGGCCGGTGAGAGCCCGTTTGTCACCTTCTTCGGCAAGATCGGGGTCACCGGCGCCGGCTCGATCATGAACGTGGTGGTGATGACCGCGGCGTTCTCCAGCCTCAACGCGGGTTTGTATTCGACCGGGCGCATCCTGCGGTCGATGGCGATGAACGGCAGTGCCCCGAGTTTCACCGCACGGATGTCGCAACGAGGAGTTCCCTACGGCGGGATCTGTCTGACGGCTGCCATCGGCCTGATCGGGGTGCTGCTCAACGGCGTCGTGCCCGAGATGGCTTTCGAGATCGTCCTCAATATCGCGGCGCTGGGCATCCTCGCGTCCTGGGCAACCATCGTGTGCTGCCAGATCCAGCTGTTCCGCTGGTCGAAGCAGGGCATCGTGTACCGGCCGTCGTTTCGGATGTGGGGCGCGCCCTACACCGGTTATCTCACCTTGGTGTTCCTGTTCGCGGTGCTGGTTCTGATGGGGTTCTCCTACCCAATCGGCACCTGGACGGTGGCGACCCTGGGACTGATCATTCCGATGCTGATCGGCGGTTGGTTCCTGGTCCGCGACCGCGTGCTGGAGATTGCGCGCAGACGTATCGGCTATACCGGTGAATTTCCCGTGGTTGCCAACCCAGGGCCGATGGACAAGAAATAGCGGAATCCGGCGGTGACTGCCGGGCCCGATCGGGCGCGATGAGGCCGTGTTTGCTTGGTTATCTTGGTATAACCTCGAGGTATGGTCACCCGCACCCCGACGCGTAAGGCGGCGCCGCGACGGCGTCAGCGGGCCAGCGCGTCGGCCGCACAGCTGAGTTCCGCGGTGCACGCGGTGTTGGACGCGGCGCCCGCGTCGGTCAAAGCGGGCTTTGTAGAAGCCGTCGCGGCACGGGACACGGGCGGTCTGGACGAATCGTTGTGGGGTAGTGCGCCAACCGCCAAGGAGATGAGCAGCGCTGCGCTGCAGGCATTGCAGGACGACTTCGTTGCCCGCCGAGAATTGCTGACCATGTCGCTGTCGACGGCGGAGGTTGCCGAGTTGCTCGACATCTCCAGCCAGGCCGTGCTTGACCGGATCACCGGTGGCGACCTGATCGGTCTCAAGGACGGGCGCCAGTGGCGAATACCCATGTGGCAGCTCAACGCCGGGGCACAACGCGGCTTTCTGTCGGGAATCGCCGAACTGCGACAGGCCTTTCCGGGGGGAATCGTCGCCTTGAGCAAGTGGGCCGCCACGCCGAACCCGGAACTGGGTGACATCACACCGGCCGATGCCCTGGCCGCCGGTCGCGTCGACGATGTGATCGCGGTGGTGGCGAAGTCGACCGCGGCGGCGTGGTAGCCGACCTCGGCGAACCGAATCGTCCGCTCTCAGGTGGTCGGGTCTGGACGTGGAAGTGGCCGGAAACGCTGAGCGCCCGCGGCTGGCAGTGGTGCCGGGTCTATCACCTGTCCGCGCACACCCCGGACGCCATCACCCATCGCGCCTTCGGGCCGCTGCACCGCCTCGACCACCACACGCCGCCGGCAGCTCATCCGGCGATCTGTCCCGAGGGAAGATCTGTGCTCTACGTTGCCGGCACCCTGGCCACCGCGCTGGGCGAGGTCTTTGGTGACCTGGGCGAGGCCGCCGTCTGTCCCCGGTTTCGCGTCGGGCTGTTGCGTCCGCGCACCGAGATCGTGGTGCTGGATCTGCGATCCGAGGGCGCCGCGATGCGCATTGGCGCGTTGCCGTCGCTGGCCACCGGCGCCTATCCACGGGTTCGCACTCAGGCCTGGGCACGGGCCATCTACGAAGATCAGCCGGCGCGCCGCCCGGTACACGGTGTCTACTACCACGCCGCGCACAGCAACGGTCGCGCGCTGGCGTTGTGGGACACCGATGGTGCTGTCGACCATGTGCGGACTCGCGCGCGCCAGCGCCAGGACTTCGCGCTGGCCGACGCGGCTATCTGGCCTCGGGTTCTGGTGGCCGCCGCCGAGCTCGCGATGACCGCCGCACGGGTCGATTCCTGCCCGTTGTGTGACATTTCGGCAACTTGACCAAACCGCGCGCGCGGTAGGCTCTGTGACATCAGTGACGGCGTCGTTGAACCCCAAGAAGGACTCGCATTGCTTGCCGCGACGAGGATCATGATGGCGACGGCCGGTGCTGCCCGATGACCAACGACCCGGCCGAGATCTCCAGCCGTAAGCGCCGGCACATCGACGTGTGCCTCAACGACGAGGTCAACTACGTCGGCGTGACGACCGGGCTCGAACGCTACCGCCTGCCCTTCAACGCACTGACCCAAACCAGCCTCGCCGACATCGACTTGTCGGCCGAGTTTTTTGGCGCGCCATTGCGTGCCCCGGTCCTGATCGGCGCGATGACCGGCGGTGCCGAGCTGTCCGCGATGATCAACCGAAATTTGGCCACCGCCGCGCAGCGCCTCGGTATCGGAATGATGCTGGGCTCGCAGCGGATCATGCTCGACGATGCCCGCGGGCAGCGGGCGGCGTCGAGTTTCGCGGTGCGCGAGGTGGCACCCGACGTGTTGTTGATCGGCAACATCGGTCTGGCTCAGTTGACCAAGGCCGCGGTTCCCGCGGTGGCCGCCGCGCTGCGCCGGGTTGGCGCGAATGCACTTGCGGTGCACGCTAACTCACTGCAGGAAGCGATGCAGCACGGTGGTGATACCGACTTCTCCGGGTCGCTGGGCCGGCTGCGCGACGCGGCCGACCTGCTGGACTATCCGGTGCTGCTCAAGGAGGTTGGCCACGGTATCGGGGCCGCGGCCGTCGCGCAGCTGCTGCGGCTGCCCGGCGGGCTGCCGGTATCGGGTATCGACGTGGCCGGCGCCGGAGGAACCTCATGGTCGCGGGTGGAGCAGTTGGTTCGCTACGGCGAGCTGCGCTATCCGGAATTGGCTGACTGGGGTATCCCCACCGCTGAGGCGATTGTCGAGGTGCGCCAAGCGTTGCCGGCTGTCCCGCTGGTCGCCTCCGGTGGCATCCGCACGGGAATGGATGCGGCCAAAGCGATCGCCCTGGGCGCCGATGTGGTCGCGATTGCCCGCCCGTTGCTTGCGCCGGCGATCGAATCCGCCACGGCGGTGCAGGATTGGTTGCAGCTGTTCCTCGACGAACTCCGAGTCTGCCTGCACTGTTGCGGTGCGCCGGATCTCACGTCGCTGCGCGACATCGGTGTGACAGCCATCCGGTAGCCGAGCGGTTTAGGGGCTTTCCGCCTGCGCCGGCGTTTTGCGGGGGCGCCCCGATGTCGGCGCGGGCGACTCGTAGAGCTCCTTTTCGAAGGTCTCCATCCCGTCCATCATCGCCGTCAACACCCGGTGTGCGGCCCGCAGATCGCGGTCGGACAGATCAGCCATCGCCTCGCGCATGTGGTCGCCGAGCGGCATGAAAAACTTGTGTGCGAGCTCCAGGCTGCTTTGCTCGAAGCGAAGGTGTGATTTGCGCCGGTCGTCCGGATCGGCTTCGCGGCGGATGTGCCCGGCATGGATCATCCGATCGGCAAGATAGGTGATCGCAGCGGCCGAGACGTCCAATCGCTGGCTGAGCTGGGCCGGTGTCACGGGTGTCCCCGCGGTCTCGGCGACCATGATGTGCAGCAACGCCTGGAAGTCGCCGTGGCTGAGATCGTTGTGTCGGGCGTAGTAGCGGCCGACACGGTCAGAATGAGCGGTGATTGAGCGCAGATCAGCCGATAACAGCCGCTCCAGCTCGGCTCGACTCGGCTGTCGATTCACAGCGACGCGCTTGGTCACCTGCCTGCATCCTTTTCGGGCGATAGAGCGACTAGCTTATCGCCCCTATCGCGGCGACCGGTGCACGTGGTCGTCGACGCGGCGATTGCTGTCGAATTTGCTGGAGTTGCCGCCGACGGCACCGTCGCTGGGGCCGGTTTGGCCCGCGGATCGGTCGGCACCGCTGCGGCTGTGCCACCGTTCCAGTGGTTTGGGTGCCCACCAGTTCAATCCGCCAAACACATGCATGAACGCGGGCACCAGCAGCACCCGCACCAATGTGGCGTCGACCAGCACCGCAATGGTCAGACCCACCCCGAACATCCGCATGAAAGACACCTCTGCGGAAATCAGGCCGGCAAACGAGATCGACATCAGCAACGCCGCGGCGGTGATGACCCGGCCGGTGTGGGCCAGGCCCAGAGCGATGCTCTCATCGTTGTCGGCGCTTTGTTGAGGTGATCCAAGCCAGAACTCGCGGATGCGGGACAGCAGGAAGACTTCGTAATCCATCGACAAGCCGAAGGCGATGCAGAACATCAGCACCGGGATATTGGCGACCAACGTGCCGGTTGGTGTGGTACCCAGCGCGCCCAGATGGCCGTCCTGAAAGATCCAGACCAGGGCGCCGAAAGCCGCTGTAAGCGAGAGCATGTTGAGCACCACCGCCTTGATCGGTAGCAGCACACTGCCGGTGAGCAGGAACAGCAGCACCAGTGTCACGATCGCGATGAAGCCGAACACCATGGGTAGCCGCGAGGTAATCCCATTGACGGAGTCGCGGTTCATCTGTGCGACGCCGGTCATTTGCACCGCGGTGTCGCCGGGCAGCGCCACGGCGTGCAGACGATCCAGCTGGTTCGCCGAGGCCTTGGTGTACAGCGGCGCGGTGCTCTCCACGGTCAGGTACGCGCTGCCGGCGGCCATCGCGGTCGGTGCGGAGGGCGGGCCCCGCAACTCGCCGGCAACGAAGGTGCCCGTCGGCGCCGAGACCGCCGACACATCGGATACCTCGGACAATTGGGCGGCGTAGTGATTGAGATCCGGTTTGGTCAGCCCGGCGGTGTCGGTGATGACGACGGTGACTCTGCTCGCCGAGTTCGAGCCGAAATCGCTGCGGATTCGGTCACTGACCATGCGTGCCGACGCGGACGGCGGCAGCACGCGGTCGTCCGGATAGCCCCACTTGATGTTGAGGAACGGGATTCCCAGCGCGATCAACAACACGATGATGGCCAGGCCCACCGGAATCGCGTGGCGGGTGACCAGTTTGGCCGTGCGGTACCAGAAACTCTGCGCAACGGGCCGCGGCGGCGGTTCCGGACGCCCAAGCAGCCGCCGGCCCAGTTTCCAGACGTTGAGCGCGTCGAGCCGGTCGCCGAGCAGCACGATCACCGTTGGTGCGACCACCATCGCGGCCAGGGCCGAAAACGCCACGACCGCAACCCCGGCGTAGGCGAAGGACTTCAGGAAGTACATCGGGAACAGCGCCATCGCGACGAGCGAGAGCCCAACCGTCACCGCCGAGAACAGGACGGTGCGGCCGGCGGTTGTCATGGTGCGAACCAGGGCGTCCTCGTGGCTGCGCCCCTCGCCGAGCTCGTCACGGTACCGGCTGATGATCAGCAAGGTGTAGTCGATCGCGAGGGCCATGCCCAGGGCAACCGTAACATTTAGCGCGAAGATCGACACATCGGTCACCATCGCGACACCGCGCAGCACCGCCAGGGACCCCAGAATGGCGAAGCCGCCCACGGCCACCGGTAGGGCCGCGGCCAGCAAGCCCCCGAACACCCACACCAGCGCGGCGAAACTGACCGGGACCGCGATGAACTCCATTCGCAGCAAGTCCTTTTCGGTCTGATGGTTGACCTGTGCATAGACCATCGCGGACCCACCGGCCTGCACCGTCACCCCACCGCGGTCGTGCGCCAACCGCTGCGCCTGCGCCTGCGCGTGCCGGGGTGCGCTGTTTTCGTCGCCCTTGAGCGCGACCAGAATCAGCGCCGATTTCCCGTCGGCGCTGGGCATGTCCGGCGGCGGTTGCGGTGTGTCCCAAGGCGATGCCACCTGCGCCACGAAGGGTGATTGCGCGAGTTGGCGCGCGATATCGGTGCCGACGATGCGCGCCGGGCCATCGCGGACACCGTCATCCGAACTCACCAGCAGCACCATCTCCATGTCGCCTCGATGGAACTTGTCGGCGAGCACCGCCGCGGCACGCGCGGATTCCGACGATGGATCCAGAAACCCCCCGGCGGCCAGGCTATTTGCCGCCGGGATGCCGAAGATGGCGGTGCCGATCATGACCAGGATTACCACCGTGATGACCCGCCGTGGCGCGGAGAGGGAGAGTCGGGCCATTCTGGTCAACATGTCTTGTCCTCGAGGCTGTGCTTCTCGTGGCAGCCCGCCTGACTCGGCGGTACGGGCTCACCGGGTTCCCGTTGTCGCTCCCACAGCAGCAGAACGGCAGTGACCATTGCGAAGCCGAACAGGAAGTCTTCAATCGGGATGTCGAACGGGAACCGCAGGCCGGTGATCTGCCGCTCGTCGTAGCTGACGATGGGAGCGCTGAGCTTGGTAAGCCAGCCGTCGACCGGAACCTGAAAGCCCAGCACTATCACCATCGATAGCCAGTAAGCGGGACGCCGGAACAACCCGGTCCGTAGTACCAACAGCTCCAGGGCGCCAACGCCGGCCACGGCCAGCACGGCCGGCAGGGTGTACCCCAACCCGGTCATCGTCGGCGGAGCCGGTCGAGGATGATGCTGACCGCGTTGAGGGTCAACAGGGCGCAGATGGGGATCACCAGAAAGAACAGGACCTCTTCGATCGGGACCTGAAACGGGACGTTCAGCCCGCTGATGTAGCGCGGATCGTAAGTCCACACCCGTGCGGCAACGGCCAACTCGTCCCAGACCAGGAATGCCGCGGCCACCGGTAGTACCGACCGCAGCAGCCTTCGCGGGCGCCGATATACGCCGGCGCCGAACACTTCCAGCGGCGCGGTGATTGCCAGGCATGCGAGCAGCACCAGCAGGTATTGCCAGCGATCGCTCATGCGGCACCGTACTCGGAGCGATCGGGGATGGCGTCGCTGGTTCGGGCGCGCCATGCTCGTATCAGCCCGGCACCGGCCACCCGCAGACGGCGGGCGGTCCCGACGGTGGCGCGCCGGCCGAACACCGCAAAGTCGTCGCCTTCGATGCGGTCCAGGATTTCCGAATACAGCGTCAAAGCCGTCGCGACACAGGGCCGCGACCGCGGCGCCAGCAGTTGGATCCCGGCGGCGGCGAACCGGTAGGTCTCTCTGGTGATCTCGTGTTGGGCGGCCAGAGCTTCGCGTACCCGGCCATCGCTGCGCTGGTTGTGGTGACACCACATCAGCACATCCCGATCAACGCCATATGCGGCGAGTTCGTCGGCGGGCAGATAGATGCGGTTGCGGGCCAGGTCCTCGTCGACGTCGCGAATGAAGTTGGTGAGCTGAAATGCGCGTCCCAGGGCGGCCGCGTAGGGCATGGCCTCTCGTGCCGGAACGACGGTGCCCAAGATCGGGAGTAACTGTAGGCCAATGGCTTCCGCTGAACCGCGCATGTAGGTGTTGAGCGCATCCCGGTCGGGGTAGTCGGTGATGCTGAGGTCCATGCGCATCGACTCCAGGAAATCTTCGAAAAGATCGGCGCCGATGCCGTAGCGGCGTGCGGTGTGGCTGACCGCGGCAAGTACCGGGTTATCAGGATGGCCGGCGCCGGAAAAGAACTGCTGCGCCAGCTGCTGCAGTCGCTGGGCGCGAGTGTCGGGGTCCAGCCGCGGATCGAAGGAGTCCAGAATGTCGTCGGCGTACCGGGCGAACCCGTACAGGGCGTGTACGGGTGGTCGCTGATCCGGTGCCAGCAGTCTGGTGGCCAAAAAGAAGGTGCGCCCGCTGGCGGCGTTGATTCGGCGGCTTTGCTGATAGGCCTCGCGCAACCGGGGATCACCGATCCCGGCGGCGTCCAATTCACTGCGAATCATGACAACTGTGCTTTCAGGTCGAGGTGTCGGATTGATCGGGTGGTGTTTCCCGTGATGCGGTCGGCGGCCAGCCGCCCGGAGATCAACGTCGTCGGAACGCCCACGCCAGGTACCGTCGACGAACCCGCCAGCACCGCGTTGTCGATGCCGCGCACCGTGTTCGCCGGGCGGAAGGGACCGGTTTGGCCGAACGTATGCGCCAGCGCGAACGGAGTACCTGCCGCCATGCCCTGCCGGGCCCAGTCCAGGGGAGTGACGACGTCGAGTAGTTCCACGCTGTCGCGAAAGTCCGGAAGCAGCCGGGAGGCGACGGTGTCGATCATGGATTGCGCGTAGCTACCACCGGCGCTGCCCCAATCGACCCGGCCCGCGGTCAGGTTGGGTGCCGGCGCGAGTAGATAGAGCAGATCTCGGCCCGGCGGTGCGAGGGCGGGATCGCCCGCGGTCGGTCGGGTGACCAACAACGATGGATCTCGCATCAGCCGGCCGTCGCGAATGATGTCGGTGAACGTCTGCTCCCATGCCTGTCCGAAAAGAATCGTGTGATGGGCCGCCGGCTCACTCGCGGTCGAGGCGCTGCGGCAGCCGGCGTGCACGACGACCGCCGACGGTGCCGCGCGTAGCCGGCGAAGCCGGCGGGGGGTTCGGCCCAGTAGGCGGTATGTGGTGGGCAACTCGGTGGTCAACACCACTGCATCGCAGGCAATGCGCTCGCCCCTGTCGGTGCGGACAGCGGTTATCCGCGCGTCGTCGCGCTCGAGTTCGCTTACCTGCGAACCGTAATGAAACTGCACGCCCGCGCAGGCCGCGGCGGCCGCCAGCGCGTCAGGCAGGGCACGAACCCCGCCGCGCGGAAAGAACACCCCCGATATGGTGTCCATATAGGCGATAACGGCATAGGCCGCCAGTGCATCTTGCGGCGCCACCCCGGCGTAGAGGGACTGGAAGGTGAACACCCGACGCAGCCTCGGGTCGGTGATCTGGCGCTTGACCATGCTGTCCCAGTTGCGAAATCCGCCGGCAGCCGCCAGTCGCGCCAGCTGCGGGGTGAGCAGTGATAGGGGCGAATCGAAGTTCGAGCCAATGAAGCCGGCGAATTCGATGCGGTACAGGCGGGTCAACCACTCGCGCAGCCGAAGATAACCGGTAGCTTGCTCGGGACCGGCGAAGTTCTCGATCGCCGCGACCATCCGATCCGCGTCGCAGTGCACATCGATCGAACTTCCGTCGGCGAACATGGCGGTGTAGGCCGGATCGACGGGAAGCAACTCCAGCCGATCCGAGATCGTCTCACCCACGGCCGCAAAGACCTCGTCGATCAGGTCTGGCATGGTGAGAACAGTTGGACCGGTATCGATTCGGTATCCATCGATGTCGAGTCGGCCGGCACGTCCACCCGGCCAAGCCTCGCGTTCGACGACCGTGACGCTGCGGCCGCGGCCCGCCAGGTGTAGCGCCGTGGCCAACCCCGCTAGTCCCGCACCGATCACCACCACGTGATCGGCAGTGCCTTCAATGGTTCGCATCGCGGCTCCCTAATTCGCGTGATCTCACGTGCTGCGCTGCACGCAGGCTGCTGCCAGGTCGCCCAGCGCGGCTCGGGTTTGCTGCCCGATCGTCATGTCGGCCAATAGTGTTCGAACGCGATCGACACGGCGGTCAATCATGTCCTCGATTCGCTGCACAGCTCCCGTCGCGGTGATCAGTCGTTTGCAGTGATCAACCGCAGCGTCGTCGAGCTCAGCCCGATGCATCAGCTCGTGAAGCTACCGACGCGTCGGCGGATCGGCCATCTCGTAGGCGGCGACCACGACGCTGGTTGCCTTGCGTTCGCGGAGATCGTCGCCACTGGGTTTGCCGGTGATCGCCGGTGTACCAAATACTCCCAGCATGTCGTCGCGCAGTTGAAACGCTTCTCCAACGGCGTCGCCGTATCGCGCGAGCTGTTCCAGCGTGCGCTCATCGCAATCGGCCATCGCGGCTCCCATCTCGAGCGGCCGGCGCACCGTGTAGTTACCCGACTTGCGCCGCGCCACGTCCAAGACGGCATCCAGTGTCGGCAGGTTGCGGATATCGTTGGACAGGTCGCAAAGCTGGCCCACCGCGAGTTCGATGCGCATGGCGTCGTAGCGGGGCCATACCTGCCGCAGACGGCGGTCCTCGACCCCGCTTTCGCGCAGCATCTGCTCGGCCCAGACCAGGCAGATGTCTCCGAGTAGTACGGCCGCCGATTCGCCGAAACGTGCTGCGGCACCGGATAGCCCGCGCCGCTGGTGGCACCGGGCCTGCTGGACATGGACGGCTGGACTGCCTCGTCGTTGCGGGGATTGGTCCATCACGTCGTCTTGGAGGAGCGCAAAGGCGTGCAGCAGCTCCGGGCTTGCCGCGGCCGATAATGCCGCATTGTTGGGACCGGCGCCGCACAACCAGCCCAGGTACATGAAGGTCGATCTCAGGCATTTGCCCTCGGAAACAAACCGCAGAAGTATGTCGCCGGCGACCTCCCACCCCGACCCGCCAAGCGCGCTGGCGCTGCGGTCAGAGACGAAGTCGGCGATCTGGGCCAGTGCCGCGGTGCGCAGCCGGGAGCGCCAATCTGCGTCGCCGAGGGAGACCGCGTCGCCGGTGGACGCCATTCGGCCGGAATCGGGTGAATCGACGGCTGTGGCCAAGGACAGGGTTGGTCGCTGTCTGGTCGACACCATTTCGTCAGGTTCGCTCAGCCGTTGGCCGTGGGCGCTAGAAGACACCGGAGCACACCCCTCTCGTAGGTGCAGAGAGTCTCGGGTTCATCCCTGATTGGCGATGTTGCTGCACCCAGGCTACCCGATGGGCTTCATAAACTTAATGATTAATTATATGAAGGTCTTCTGAGGTTTGGCGGCGCGGAGTTGGCCCTCGGCATGAACCGAACGTCTGATAGACAGGTATGCCGGTAGTCGCGGCGCGATGCGCCAGGTTCGAGCTGGTGCCGGCGGGTTAGGTTGCCAGCGCACGGATGCCGGCCAGGGCGGGGTTGCCGACAGTGGTGTCGCATGCCGATCGAGGAGAGTGACGCGATGCGTCAGGGGGGGGTGCCGATGTCGTTTCTAGCTCGTATTCGTGACATGGATGCCACCGCGTGGCGGTCGGCCACCTGGTAGGCGCCGGTGGTCATTCAATTCTGTTTGCTGCTGTTGCTTGCCGCCATGTGGCTGTTGGGGAAGTGGGCATTTCCGACGGAAAGCGGGCGAAGCGAACGCACGCTGTTGCTGACCGCGACGGCCCTGGCGACGCTTGTTTCGCTGGGGGCCGGTGCGGTGTTGCTCAACTCGAGTTCCTCGCAGCGGCGCGGTATTGGCTTAGGCGTCACCGGCGCCGCCGCGGTTGTCCTGATCGGCGGCATCGCCTTCGCCTTCTTGGTGTTGCGTTGACCGGGGCGACCGGCCGTTATGGACCGATCAGCTTCGCGGTGGCGCTGGCCCACATCCTGGTGGTGGAGTTCGCGACCTGGCTTTGTGTTCTCTCAGTTCCGCCGCTGGCGGTCTTCGTACTCCTCGTGTCGCTGATTTACCTGTCGATTTCCTCCGTTGTTGCCAAGAGCCCGGGCAAACTCGGTCAGGTTGGGCGGGGGATGCTGATTGGCACCGTAGCGGCGCCGCTGTCGCTTGCGATCCTTATCGCGGCCATTCTGGTGGCTCGTCTCTTCCCGGCCGGTTAGCGCCCGCGACCGGCGTCGTCAGTGGCGCACGCTGGCGGTAGGGGCCGGACCGTCGCCGCAAGATTCGCCGTTGAGCTGACAATTCGCAGGCGCCGAATACGTGCTGGTCTGGGCGGCCTGGAAACCGACGGTGACCGAGCTGCCGGGGGCGATGGTGGTGTTGTAGGACTCCGGTGTCAGGACGTAGTGCGTGCCGGTCTTGGAGAGTTTGCTGTTCCACGCTCGGGTGACCAGGGCTCCGGCGTTGTTGATTAGCAGGCTTGTGAGCTGGGTTGATGATCTTTGGTGCCGCGCTATTGGGGCCGGAGTGTAGGCACGGGCTATCTGGAGAACGATCGAGTTGGTTACTGTTCGTCGTTGGTCTGGAGTTGCCCGTGCCTACCGTTTCAGTATTGCCTGTGTCGTCGGTTCCAGAGGTGTTCGACCGCTGGAGTCCTGGTGAGCGCAGCGAGCTCATCGGATCGGAGTTTCTCGATGTGTTGGCCTCGGTGCCAGACCCGAGGGGCCCACGCGGTCGGAGGTATTCGCTGGTGGCTTTGTTGGCGATCGCGGTTCTGGCCACTGCCGCGGGGATGCGCGGCTATGCTGGTTTTGCCACATGGGCGGCCACCGCTCCCGATGATGTGTTGGCCCAATTAGGGGTCCGGTTCCGGCGGCCCAGTGAGAAGACCTTCCGCGCTGTTTTGTCTCGGCTAGACCCCGCCGACCTCAACGCCAGGATGGGCAGTTACTTCACTGCACACGTGGCCAGCAGCGACCCCAGTGGATTGGTGCCGATCGCGTTGGACGGCAAGATGCTGCGTGGTGCTTTACGCGCCAAAGCGACAGCCACGCATCTCGTGTCGGTGTTCGCCCACCGTGCCCGATTGGTGCTCGGTCAACTCGCTGTCGCCGAGAAAAGCAATGAAATTCCCTGCGTACGTGCCCTGCTCACGCTGCTGCCGGGTAGCTTGCGGTGGCTGGTCACCGTGGATGCGATGCATACCCAGGTCGTCACCGCGAAGTTGATCTGCGCCACCTTGAAGTCGCACTACCTGATGATCGTCAAGTCCAACCAAGCCAAAATACTTGCGCGTATCACCGCGCTGCCCTGGGCCGAGGTGCCCGCAGCCGCTACCGACGACTCCCGCGGCCACGGCCGTGTCGAGACCCGCACCCTGCAAATCATCACCGCTGCACGAGGAATCGGCTTCCCCTACGCAAAACAAATCATCCGGATCACTCGTGAACGCTTGATCACCGCCACCGACCAGCGCAGCGTGGAGGTGGTCTATGCCATTTGCAGCCTGCCGTTCGAGCACGCCCGCCCTACCGCGATCATGGCCTGGATGCGTCAACACTGGGGAATCGAGAACAGCCTGCACTGGATACGCGACGTCACCTTCGACGAAGGCCGTCAAAGGGCGCATACCGGAAACGGCGCACAGGTCCTAGCAACGCTACGCAACACCGCGATCAATCTGCACCGCCTCAACGGCGCCGACAACATCGCCGAAGCCTGCCGGATCACCGCTTTGACCGCCAACCGCCGCCTAGACCTCCTCAATCCACAATTCCCCAGCTCACAAGCCTGCTAATCAACAACGCCGGAGCCCTGCTCGGGTGACGGATTCGTCTGCGGGCAGATCGAATTCGAGCTTCCAGCCATCCAGGGCTGTGGACCCGGTATTGGCGATTTCGTAGTTGGCGACAAAGCCGGTATTCCATTGTGAGATCACCGCCAGTGTTGCCGCCGCATCGTCGGCGGACGGGGGTGGCGGCGCGCTGGCCGGCGCGGTGGTCGGTGTGGGCGCGTTGGCTGTGGCCGGCGCTAGGTCCGGCGCACTGGTGCAGGACTCGCCGTTGAGCACACAGTTCTGTGGGGCCGAGAATTCGCCGTCTAGCGTGGCCTGAAAGCCAATACTGATGGAGTGCTCCGGCGCGATGGTGCGGTTGTACTCTTCGGGTGTTAGGACGTAATGCGTTCCCGATTGGGCCAGCTTGCTGCTCCACGAATTTGTCACAGATTCCTCGGCGGGCAGGTCGAATTCGAGCTTCCAGTCCGCCAACTCGGTCGCGCCGGGATTGGCGATCCGGTAGTTGGCGACGAAGCCGGTGTCCCATTGTGACGTCACCGCCAGCGTTGCGGTTATCGCTGCCGCGTGTGCGGTGGGGGCGGCGAGAAAAGCGGAGCAGACCAGGACAAATGCCGCGACGACAGCGTGAAGCGCGGGGCGCCGGTGGCGCTCGTTGCGATTCTCGTCGGACATCGCGCCAACGGTATAGTTCGATTAGCAACATATGTAATGGCGGTGTTTGAAAGCTGCGGTATCTTCGCCCAACCGAAACCCCGGCGAAATCTTGCGCCTTTGTTGCTGGCTGGCTGGCGGCGTGCGATGTCCGTTGGCTCGAAGACACTGGATCCAAGAGTTTTCGGTGACTTTCTGCTCTTGTCCCCCGTGATGGCTGGTTGAGGATTGAATGGTGGTGTCGACAGCTCGACCGCGACCGACAAGTCCGCAGACGCGCCCGACATGTCGACATTCCCGGCCCGCTCAACAATCACAAGGAGAAAGAGATTAACGCGATAGCGCACCGGCAGCACGCGGGGCACGACCATTCGCATGGCGACGGTTGCGGACATGTCGCGATTCCGCATGGTGATCACGTCGACTATCTGCACGACGGTCATCTGCACCGGCGCCACGGCGATCACTTTGACGAATGTGAATCCGGCGACGGCCACTGCGTGCATGACGGGCACGATCACACTCACGGCGATGGCTGCGGCCACGTCGCCGTTCCCCACGGCGATCACGTCGACTACATCCATGACGGATGCCGGCATGCCGCCCACGATGGGCACTACGACGAACATTGATCGGCCGCTGATCGCCGAACACCGTCGGCGATAAACGTGAGAACGGGCTGACCCGACGTAGCCTCGGTGCGGTGAGCAGTATTGCCGATGCACTCCATAGCGGCCCATTGCGAAGGGTTGGCGCCGCCGCTGCCCTCGTCGCCTGCGGTATCACCGCCGCGCCGTCGGGTGTGTGGACGAGTCCCGGCGGGTCATCGATCCCATCGCCTCCGGTGGTCACCTCGGCCGTGCGAGCCGTCGCGACAACGGCCAGCGTGCCGGCCGGGTCCGTCCCACCGGTCAGTGCCGCCGCGGCTGCGGGCGGCCTTGTCGATGTGCGCAGTGTCGTTCCCGACGCCATCATCGACCTGCGCTACGCGACCACCAATAACTTCACCCGCACGCAGCTGTATCCCGCCGATGCCCGATGTCTGGTGCACGAATCGATGGCGCCGGGGTTGACGGCCGCCGCGGCGGCGCTGCGCCCGCAAGGGCAGGCGCTGGTGTTCTGGGACTGCTACCGACCGCACGATGTCCAGGTCAAGATGTTCCAGGTGGTCCCGAACCCGGCCTGGGTGGCGCGTCCGGGTCAATACGCCCGCAGCCACGAGGCGGGCCGCTCGGTTGACGTGACCTATGCCAGCGTGTCGCCACAATGCCCGCCCCAGCGGCAGATCAGCGGAATCTGCCTGGCCGACATGGGCACCGACTTCGATGACTTCTCGGCGCGGGCCAAGGCATTCGCCACCGAAGGGGTTAGTGAGGCGGCCCAAGCCGGCCGTAAACGGCTGCGCGACGCGATGAACTACGGCGGGTTGAGCGTGTACTCCGGTGAGTGGTGGCACTTCGATGGCCCGGGGGCGGGGGTCGACCGGCCGATCCTCAATGCTCCGGTCGACTGACTGTCTCATATAATGAGATGGCTGTCTCACTTTTTGATTTAGGCGGGTAGGCTCCGGTTCATGAACGACGAACGCCGAGCCGTCTATACCCATGGGCATCACGAGTCGGTGCTGCGTGGGCACCGTCAGCGCACGGTGGCCAACTCCGCCGGCTACCTATCGCCGCATCTTCGTGCGGGGTTGTCCGTGCTCGACATCGGTTGCGGCCCCGGGACTATCACCGTCGACCTCGCGGCGCGCGTGGCGCCCGCTACGGTGACGGCGGTGGAGCCCACCGATGCGGCGCTGAACCTGGCCCGTGCCGAGGCGCAGCGATGCGACGTGTCCAATGTCGCGTTCGTGACCTCCGATGTGCATGCCCTGGACTTTCCCGATGACGTGTTCGACGTAGTCCATGCCCACCAGGTGCTGCAGCACGTGGCCGATCCGGTGCAGGCGCTGCGGGAGATGAAGCGCGTCTGTGCGCCCGGCGGGTTGGTCGCCGCGCGTGACGCCGACTACGCGGGGTTCATCTGGTACCCGCAACTTCCGGCCCTGGACCATTGGCTACAGCTCTATCAGCGGGCGGCGCGTGCCAACGGCGGTGAGCCCGATGCCGGCCGGCGGCTGCTGTCGTGGGCTCGTCAGGCGGGCTTTGCTGACATCACGCCGACCGGCAGCATGTGGTGCTACGCGACCGACGAGATGCGTGCCTGGTGGGGCGGAATGTGGGCCGATCGGATTCTGCGTTCGGATCTGTCTGCCCAACTGCTGGGCTCCGGGATGGCCAGCGCCGCAGATCTGGAGGCGATTTCGCAGGCTTGGCGCGACTGGGCCGCGGCACCGGATGGTTGGCTGGGGATTCCCAACGGCGAAATTCTCTGCCGGGTGTAGCCGCCGCGCCCCGTCGAAGCCGCGCACCCCGGCCGGCTCTGGAACCCCCCTCGCTCTGAGCCCGTTTATGCTGGTCAACCGAGTGGTATTGGCATTCGCGTTTTTTGCAAGTACGTTATTCATAGATGGATGATGTGACCCAGACTGCATCGGGCATCCCAGTTGCGCCGGTCTACGGCCCTGGGGACCGCACGGCGGAGCCGCCGCCTCCGGGGGAGTACCCCTTCACCCGCGGCAACTTCGCGTCGGGATACCGAGGCAAGTTGTGGACGTTTCGGCAGTACTCCGGGTTCGGCACCGCCGAGGAGTCCAACCGCCGCTACCGCTATCTGCTGGACCAGGGCGGGACCGGGTTATCGGTGGCGCTCGACCTGCCCACCCAATGTGGATTCGACTCCGACGACCCAGACGTCGCCGAGGAAGTCGGCCGTGTTGGCGTCGCGGTCGACACCCTGGCCGACGCCGAAATCCTGTTCGAGGACATCCCGCTGGACAAGATCAGCACCAGTTTCACCATCAATGGCACGGCGGCGATTCTGCTGGCGTTCTACGTGGCCGCCGCCGAGCGAAAGGGAGTTCCGCGCGCCAAGCTCACCGGGACGATCCAGAACGACATCCTCAAGGAGTACGCGTCGCGCGGGACCTGGATCTGGCCGCCGGAGCCCTCGCTGCGGCTGATCGCCGACACGATCGAGTTCTGTGCGGCCGAGGTCCCGAAATTCAACGCCATATCGGTGGCGGGAGCCCATTTTCGTGACGCCGGGGCCACCGCGGTACAGGAGATGGCATTCACCCTCGCCGACGGAATCACCCACTGCGACACCGTCGTTGCACGCGGTCGGATGACCATCGATCAGTTCGCCCCACAGATCTCGTTCTTCTTCTACACCCACGGCGACTTTTTCGAGGAGATCGCCAAATACCGTGCGGGACGACGGCGCTGGGCGACGCTGGTGCGCGAGCGATACGGCGCCAAGACGGACAAAGCGGCGATGTTCCGGTTCGGCTGCGTGTGCGGCGGCGCGTCGCTGTATGCACCGCAAGCGCAGAACAACCTGATCCGCGTCGCCTACGAGGCGATGGCCGCGGTGTTGGGCGGGGTGCAGTCGATGTTCACTGCGGCCTGGGACGAGCCGTTTGCCCTGCCGACCGAGGAGTCCACCACTTTGGCGCTGCGCACCCAGCAGATCCTGGCCTATGAAAGCGGCGTGACCCGCGTCGCCGACCCGCTTGGCGGTTCCTACTTCGTAGAGGCGCTCACCGATGCCACCGAGGCTCGGATCATCGAGATCATGGACGACCTGCGGCGCCACGGCGGGATGGTCAGCGCCATCGAGGATGGATATCTGCAGGGCCTGATCGCCGACGAGGCCTTCCGAACGCACAAGGACATCGAAGCGGGTGTTCGACCCGTCGTGGGGGTCAACAGGTTTGTCTCCGGGGACGCCGAACCCGACATCGTCACCTACGAACTCGACGCCGAAGGCCGTGACCTTCAGCTCAAGCGGCTCGCCAAGGTCAAGGCTGAAAGAGACAGCGACGCAGTGCAGTCCACCCTCGCCGCGCTCGCGCGAGGCGCCGAAGGAGCCGACAATCTGATGCACAGGCTGATCGACTGCGCCAACGCATACTGCACGGTCGGTGAGATGGTCTGCGCCCTCAAGGCGGTGTGGGGCGAATTCCAGCAACCGGTGGTGTTCTAGATGGCCGCCCGGATCCTGGTCGCCAAGCCCGGTCTCGACGGTCATGACCGCGGCGCCAAGATCGTCGCCCGCACGCTGCGCGACGCCGGCTTCGAGGTGATCTACACCGGCATCCGGCAACGTATCGAAGACATCGCCTCGATCGCCGTTCAAGAAGATGTGGCCGTGGTCGGCTTGAGCATCTTGTCGGGTGCCCATCTGGCCCTGACGGCACGCACCATCGAGGCCCTGCGCGACGCCGATGCCGCCGACATCGCCGTCGTCGTCGGCGGGACCATCCCGCACTCCGACGTGCCCAAGCTGCTGGCCGCCGGTGCGGCGGCGGTGTTTCCCACCGGAACACCGCTGGATGACCTGGTGCGCGACATCCGCGCGCTGACCGGCGACGCGCAAACCGCACCGCAACCGTCCATGGAGGAACCGTGCGTGTCGGAGTGATGATCGGCCCCGAGCGCGGGGATTCGGGCCGCAAGGTGGGCCGGATGCTGGCCGATATCGACTGGGCGGAAACAGCCGGCCTGGATAGCGCGTGGATTCCCCAGATTCCCAATGACTTTGACGCACTGGTCGCCGTGACCCTGATGGGAACGCGGAGCAGCCGCATCGAGCTGGGTACCGCCGTAGTGCCCCTGCAGACGCAGCACCCTATTGCGTTGGCCCGGCAAGCTCTGTCGGTGCATGCGGCCACCGGTGGTCGCCTGGTGCTGGGCGTCGGACCGTCGCACCATTGGATCGTCGACGACATGCTCGGGCTGCCCTACCAGCGGCCCGCCGCCTACACCCGGGACTACCTCGAGGTCCTGGCCGCGGCCTTGGCCAACCCCGGGCCCGTCGACGTGGAGAACGACAGCTTCCGGGTGCACAACCCGCTGGATCTGGCCGCGGTGGCGCCCCTGCCGGTGCTGGTCGCAGCGCTCGGGCCGGTGATGTTGACCCTGGCCGGCGAGCGGGCGGACGGCACCGTGCTGTGGATGGCCGACGAACGTGCGGTGGCCGAGCATGTGGTGCCCAGAATCTCCAAGGCCGCTGACAATGCCGGCCGCCCGGCTCCGCGCATCGTCGCCGGCATCCCCGTTTGCCTTTGCGGCTCGAGTGAAGTCGAGGTAGCGCGTGATCGCGCCAACCGGATTCTGGGGGAGGTCGAGGTTTCGCCGAACTATCAAAGACTGCTCGGATACGGCGATGCCAAAGACGTCGGTGATATCTGTGCGGCCGGCGACGAGGACGCGATCCTGGCTCGATTCCGTCGCTTCGCCGAGGCCGGTGTGACCGACCTGTCGGTGCGGCTGCTGCCGATCGGCGACAATCGTGAAGAGCTGGTTGCCTCCAAGCGTCGCACCCGAGACATGATTGCCATGCTGGCGACGGAGGTGCGGTGACCGCCGCGGGCCCGCTGACCGGCATTCGGGTCATCGAGGTCGGCACCATGCTGGCCGGCCCTTACGCCACATTGCTGCTCGCCGACCTCGGCGCCAAGGTCGTCAAGATCGAACCGCCCGGCGGTGAGATCTCACGCACGGTCGGTGAGAGCTACTTCGCCAGCCTCAACCGCAACAAGTCCGGCCTCTGTCTGGATCTGAATTCCGAAGTGGGACAGCACCGACTCGCCGAGCTGGCGGCCGACTCCGATGCGCTGGTGGTCAACCTGCGACCGTCGTCGATCCGCCGACTGGGGTTGACCTACGAAGCGCTGCGGCGGTTCAACGAACGCATCGTTTGCGTGGCTATCACCGGTTATGGGTTGCATGGCGGCGACGATCCGGCCTTCGACTACGTGATCCAGGCCGCCGTCGGAAGTGCCGCGCTGACCGGTGAACCCGGCGGTCCGCCGACCCTGCCCGGGTATTCCTCGGCGGACAACTCCACCGGGATGTGTGCAGCGCTTGGGTTGTTGGCGGCGATCATCTCGGGCCGTGGCGGGCAGGTGGACGTGTCGCTGTTCGACGTCATGGTCTCCCAGCTGAACTACCACGCCGCCGCGTACCTTAACGAAGGCACCGAGCCGCAGCGCAGGCCTCATGGCGCTCACCCGTATTACGTTCCCGCGCAGCTATTTCCGACTGCCGACGGCTACCTCGGGCTGTTCGTCACACATGACGGGTTCTGGAAGGCCTTTGCGGCCGAGGCCGGCATCCATGGCTTCGAGACCATGGCGGAGCGAGCGTCCCGGCGTGCGGAGGTGCTCACCGTGGTCGCCTCGGCGTTGGCGACCGACACCGCCGCCGGTTGGGGGCGACGGCTGCGGCCGCTGGGGGTGCCCGCGGCAGCCGTTCGGACGCTGCCCGAGGCCCTCGCGGAGAATCCCCAAGTGATCGTGCGCGCGGGCGAATTGCGCCTCGTCGGTAATCCGATTCGGGTGTCCGGTTATCGGCCCGAATACCGGCCGGCGCCGCTCCTGGGCGAACACTGCCGATAGCGGCACGCCGATCCTGGTGCTGCGCGGGTCTACTCGTAGCGCACCGTGATCGGTGCGGTATCGGGTATGCCCTGACAGGTCAAGATGTAGCCGTCGGCCACCTCGCTGTCGTCAAGAGCGTCGTTGACCAGCATTGTCGCGCTGCCCTCCGTGAGGCGGGCCAGGCAGGTCCCGCAGTTGCCGGCCTCGCAGTTGAAAGGCGGGTCCAGCCCCGCTCGTCGTGCGCTTTCCAGCAGGGTCTCGCCAGGCACCAGCGGCACCGATGCCCGCCTACGGTCGAGGCAGATCGTCACCATGCCCGGTTCCGCCATGACCGCCCTTCCTGCGCCCCCACTGATGTACTTGCGTCCGTCTCTATTGAGAATACTATTCTCATCAGGAAATAGGATATTCTCAGACTGTCGTGACCGCCGGGAAGGACGAGACGTGACCGAGCCGGCCGCGCTCGTGTTCGAGGATCGGGGCTTTAGCCTGCCCGGGCTGGGGGCGATGGCCGACGGCCTGGCCGCGGCGCTACGCAAGCAAGGCGTCGTCGCGGGCGATCGGGTGGCGGTGATGTCGTCCAACCGGCCGGAGTTTGTCGCCGTGCTGAACGCCATCTGGTGTCTGGGCGCCTCGGCGGTGCTCATCAGCCCCGCCTGGAAGCGCGCCGAGGTGGATCATGCCCTCGCCCTGACCGGCCCCGCCCATGCCGCCGGGGATCACCCGGTGCTGGCCGGTCTGATGCCGATGCTGCACCTGGATGAGCCGATCACCCCCGCGGCACCGCTACCGGGCGCGCCGCGCCGTGCTGGCGATGCGCTGTTGGTGTTCAGCTCGGGCACCACCGGCCTGCCCAAGGCGGTCCGGCACACCCACGCGTCGCTGAACGGGGCCATTGGCCACTGGCGTGACGCGCTGGGGCTGACCGAGCGCGACCGCATTCAGATCGTCACGCCGCCCTCGCACATCCTCGGCTTGCTCAACATCGTCACCGCGTTGCGGACCGCCGTTCGGGTGCGTCTGCATCGCCGGTTCGACATCGACCAGATGCTGGCACACATCGAAAGCGACCGGATTACCGTGGAAATGGCGGTCGCCCCTATAGCTTTGGCGATGGCGTCGCATCCCAACCTCGAGTCCTACGATTTGTCGTCGCTGAGGTTCATCATGTGGGGCGCCACGCCCGTGAGTGCGGGCATCGCCGAGACGGTGACGAACCGGACCGGCATTGGCTGGGTGCCCGCCTACGGCACCACCGAGCTACCCGTGATCGCCTGCAGCCCGCTGCGGGGCGCCCGGCTCGACACCGTCGGACGTGTGCTGCCGGGCGTGGACCTGCGGGTGGTGTCGACCGAAACCGGTGAGCGGGTGGGCCCCGGTGAGGTCGGCGAAATCCAGGCGCGATCGCATTCACTGATGGCGGGCTATCTGCCGGCGGCCGCCACGGCCGAGGTCATGTCGCAGGGTTGGTATCGGACCGGAGACATCGGCTCGCTGGATGCCGCCGGCTGGCTGCGCGTCACCGACCGGCTCAAGGAGATGATCAAGGTTCGCGGTTTCCAGGTTGCCCCCGCCGAGATCGAGGCGGTTCTGCACGGCCATCCCGCGGTCCGGGATTGTGCGGTATTCGGGGTGCCGGACGGAGCCAACGGCGAAGCGGTAGTTGCCGCTGTCGCGGCCCGAACACCCGTCGACGCCGCCGAGTTGCGTGCCCGGGTGGCTGCCTCGCTCGCGTCTTACAAGCGGCTCTCGCGGATCGTGTTCGTGCCGGATATCCCTCGACTGCCCTCCGGAAAGGTGTTGCGCCGAGCGCTCAAGGAGCTCTATGGATGTACGTCTGACAGCTGAACAACGGCAACTGTGTGACGCGGCGGCGAAAATGGCCGACGATCTCGGTCCGGCATCTGTGCAGGATCTGGCTGACGAAGCCCGAATCGCCAAGCTGGATAGGCAGATCGAGGCGTCCGGGTGGAGAGCGTTACGTTCCGACGGCGCCTCCGGTGTCGAGGTCGCGATTGTGGCAGAAGAATTCGGGCGCGGGCTCGCCGATGCGCCATTCCTGGGACCCGTGCTCGCCGATGACCTGGCCCGGCAACTGAACTCAGACTCCGGGCGCGCGACGACGGGCGTCGGCGGCCGGGCGATAGATGCGCGCGGACATCGGCGCGCACTGGTGCTCTCGGGTACCGCCGTGCTGTCCGCAGATCTCGATGTTGCGGGAGCGGGCGCGGACCTGACGCGACTGGACGCGGGGTTGCTGGGACAGCCGGTGGCGGTCGGTGAGGTATCCGCCGATGCCGCGCAGCGCTGGTATGCGCTGGCTTTGGTCGCCACCACCGCAGACCTGGTCGGAGACGCCCGCGGCGCGCACGCCCTCGCCTGTGACTACGCGAAGATTCGCGAGCAGTACGGCAAAGCGATCGGGTCCCATCAAGCGATCGCTCATCTGCTGGCGGAGAACCTGGCGTTGATCGAGGGTTCGGTGAGCGTGCTGCGCCATGCCGCTTGGGCGGTGGACGAACTCGAGCCGGCGCAAGCCGTGCAGGCCGCCCGGATGGCAAAGGTGTACTGCGCGCGTGCCAGTCGAACCGTCTGCGAAACCGCGGTACAGGTGCACGGTGGCATCGGCAATACCTGGGACTGCCTGGTGCACGTTTACCTGCGCCGGGCGTTGACATCAACCGAGTTGTGGCCGGTGAGCTTGCAGGAGGTCGGTCGTGGACTTTCGTGATTCACCGCAGGAGGCGGTCTTCCGGCAACGCCTGCGAAGCTGGCTTTCGGTAAACGCCGATGACTTTCGCGGATCGGGGGACCAATATTGGGCCCGGCAGGCGCACTGGCACCAGGCCCTCTACCGCGAGGGATTCTTCGGGCTGTCGTGGCCACGCGAATACGGGGGCAGGGAGCTGGCACCGGTCTATGACGTGATCGTCGACGAAGAGTTGGCCCGTGCCGGTGCGCCACCGCGCCCCAGCGTCGGTTACCTGGTCTTCGGCATCGGCCGACACGGCAGCGACGCACTGCGGCAACGGTTTCTGCCCGGCATCATCGACGGGACCGAGCGCTGGTGTCAGGGGTTCAGTGAGCCCGGTGCGGGTTCGGACCTGGCCGCGCTGACCACCACCGCCACTCGTGTCGGTGACGATTATGTGGTGCATGGTCACAAGATCTGGACCAGTTACTCCGACGTGGCCGACTGGTGTCTGCTGCTGGCCCGAACCGAACCCGGCGCTAGCCGGCACCGAGGCTTGTCGGCATTTGTGGTCGCCATGAAACAGCCTGGTGTGCAGCAACGTCCATTGCGGATGATGAACGGAGTCACCAAGGAGTTCGGCCAGGTGTTCTTCGACGGCGCCACGGTGGCGGCCGACCGGATGGTCGGCGCCCCAGGGGATGGCTGGGCGGTGGCGATGACCGTGGTCGGGCACGAACGTGAACCGTCCACCCTCGGTTACGCCGCCCGCTACAACAAGCTCGTCGCAGAGCTGTTGGCGCGCAACCATGCCCAGGGGCATCCGGTCAGCGACGAGCTTGCCTGGGCCGCGGTCCAAGCCGAGATGCTGACTCATCACGTGCGGCGCCGGTTGTCCGAACAGCTCGACGGGGTGTCGCACGGACCCGAAGGCTCGCTGGACAAATTGCTGATGACCTGGGTGGAACAGTCTGTTGGGCATGCCGCGCTCGGCATTGGTGGCACGCATGATCCCGAGCTGTTCGGCGCCTACCTGTACAGCCGTGCGCAAAGCGTGATGGGAGGCACTTCACAGATACAGAAGAACATCATCGCATCGCGCATTTTGGGATTGGGAGTCTGACATGTATGACATGCCAACAGAAATCGACGTTCGCGCCGAGGGGGCGCTGCGCATCATCACCCTGAACCGGCCCGATGCGCTCAATGCGGTCAACGACAATCTGCATGTTGGGCTCGCAGGGCTGTGGCGGCGGTTGAGCGAGGATCGCAGCGCGCGCGCCGCGGTGCTCACGGGCGCCGGGCGAGCCTTCTCGGCCGGCGGCGATTTCGCATATCTGGCCGAACTCGCCCAAGACGCCGACTTGCGGGCGAAGACCATCGCGCATGGCCGAGACATCGTGCTGGGCATGGCCCGCTGCCGGGTGCCGGTGGTGGCGGCGGTCAACGGCCCGGCGGTGGGGCTCGGCTGCAGCCTGGTCGCCCTGAGTGACATCGTCTACATCGCGCCGGATGCCTATCTTGCCGACCCACATGTGCAAGTGGGTCTGGTCGCCGCCGACGGCGGTCCGTTGACCTGGCCATTGCACATCAGCCTGATGCTGGCCAAGGAATACGCGTTGACCGGTCAGCGGATTGCCGCGCAGCGCGCCGTCGAGCTCGGCCTGGCCAACCATGTGGCCGCCGATCCGGTGGCCGAGGCGGTGGCGTGCGCCCAGCGGATCATGAAATTGCCTCAGCAGGCGGTCGAAAGCACCAAACGGGTGCTCAATATTCACCTCGAGCGGGCCGTGCTCGCCAGTCTGGACTACGCGCTGTCGGCCGAGCACCAGTCGTTCACCACCGAGGACTTTCGCTCAATCGTGACCAGGTTGACCGCTCCGAAGAACTAGCCGGACCCGCCCAGCTTGGCCAACCCAATCAGTCGTTGCTGCGCAGGAAGTCGCGCATCACCCGGTCAAACCGGTCTGGTTCTTCGATGAAGAGCATGTGCGCGCTGCACTCGAAGAACTCGAATCGTGAGCCGGCAATCCGTTGATGCATCTCGCGCATGTCTTCCGGCGAGCATTCGTCGTACTTGCCCGCGAGCAGCAGTGTCGGCAGGGCGATTTCGGCCAACCGATCGACCACATCCCAATCGCGAATGGTCCCGACGATCCGAAAGTCGCTGGGCCCGAACATCGTTTCGAAGATCTCGGGACCCAGATTCTGGAATGCTTCAGTGAGGTAGGCAGGCCAGGGGAGAGTGCGGCACAGATACGTTTCGTTCCAGGTCGTGATTGCGGACTGATATTCGGCCGAATGTGTGGTGCCGGCGGCTTCGTGGCGGTCAATGGTGGCTTGGGTGCCAGGATCCAGCTCCGCCTTGAGCCGGATCACGCTGTCGGCGAACCGGGGAATGGACGCGGTGCTGTTGGAGATGGTCAGGCTGACGGCTCCCGATGGCACGTCCAGGACATACTGCTGGGCGAGCATTCCGCCCCAGGAATTGCCGAAGATGTGAAAGGCTTCCAGCCCGAGTGCGCGCACCACGGCGCCCATCTCGGCCACCGAGCGCCCCATTGTCCACAGATCCACGTCGGACGGGCGTTCGGAGTTTCCGCAGCCAAGTTGATCCCAGAAGATGACTTCCCGTTCGCCGGCCAGTCGTTGCAGCGCTGACAGGTAGTAGTGCGGCAGGCCCGGGCCGCCATGCGCCACGAGCAGGGGAAGGCCGGAGCCGCCGCCGACGCGCTTGCTCCACACCTTGCCGCCCGGGACCGCGATTGTCGCCACCGGTTGTGTCACACCAGCAGTGTAAGGAGTCCTGATTGTAACTGGTGCTCTCAAACTGAGATAATCAGGTTCTCGTGAATGTGCGGTCGGCTTCTGGCCTCCGCGCCGCCGAAGTGGAGAAAGCCCGTGCCTGAAGCCGTCATCGTCGCTGCCCTGTGCACCCCGATCGGAACCGCCCGCAAGGGAACCTTGCGCGACACCAACGCATTCGACCTGGCCCACCATGTGGTCAGTGAGGCCACCGCGGATCTGGATCCGGGGCAGATCGACGACGTAATCCTGGGCGAAGGTCTCTACGGCGGCGGCGTCATCGCCCGCCACGCGGCCATCACGGCGGGGCTTGGTCATGTGCCCGGTCTTGCCCAGAATCGGCACTGTGCCGCCGGACAGGCGGCGGTGCAGGGCGCGGCCGCAAGCGTACGGGCGGGGATGGACCAGCTCATCATCGCCGGGGGCGTGAACTCGGCCTCCACCTCGCCGCGGCCCCGGATGCAGATCGATGGCGAGTGGGTCGACTGGTTCCCGCCGACTCACCCCGGACCGGCCGGATGCGCCGAACATGGACATGTCGATCACGGTCGGCTGGAATGCGGCGGTGGCCGCCGGAGTGAGTCGCGCCGAGATGGACGCCTGGGCCCTGCGCTCGCATCGCAACGCGATCGCCGCGATCGACGAGGGCCGGTTCAAGGAGGAGATTGTTCCGATCCCGACGCCGCACGGCCTGTTCTGTGTCGACGAACATCCGCGCCGGGACACGACGATGGAGAAACTGGCCGCGCTCAAGCCGCTGCATCCCGAGATCGACGGCTTCTCGATCACCGCCGGCAACGCCTGCGGCGCCAATGACGGCGCCGCGGTGCTGACCATCGCAAGCGACCGGATGGCCCAGGGGTTGGGCATGCCGGCGCTGGCGCGGGTGCTCAGCTGGGCGTCGGTGGGTGTCGATCCGGCCGCCACCGGCCTGGCCCCGGTCGAAGCTATTCCGAAAGCGCTTGCACGGGGCCATCTATCAATCTCCGACGTTGATCTGTTCGAGATCAACGAAGCGTTCGCGTCAATGTGCGTGGCGACCGTCAAACTGCTGGAACTGGACGCCGATCGGGTCAACGTGAGCGGCAGCGGATGCTCGTTGGGGCATCCGGTGGCCGCGACCGGGGCCAGGATGCTGGTGACGCTGGTGCACGAACTGCGCCGACGCGGCGGCGGGATTGGGCTGGCGGCGATGTGCGCCGGTGGCGGCATGGGATCGGCGACGGCCATCGAGGTTGCGGCGCCATAGCTGCAAAATAGGACGCAATGAGCATCGATGATCTGATTGCCGCTGCGCGCAACGGATCTCAACGCGCCGCGGGCCGGCTCCTCAGTCTGATCGAGGGGGGCCGCCGCGATGAAGTGCTGGCGGGTATCGAGGACTGGTCGCAGCGGCCCGCGCGAGTCATCGGCATCACCGGGCCGCCAGGGGCGGGCAAATCGACGACGATCACCGGGCTGGTCGGCGCCTACCGGGAGCGCGGAACCCGGGTGGCGGTGCTAGCCGTGGACCCGTCGTCCCCGTTCAGTGGTGGTGCGTTGCTCGGCGATCGCATCCGAATGACCGCGCATGTCAACGACTCCGAGGTGCTGATCCGCTCGATGGCCAGTCGGGGCCATCTTGGCGGTCTGGCCGCCTCGGTGCCCGCCGCCATCCGGCTGCTGGGGGCGCTGCGTTACGACGTCGTTCTGCTGGAAACGGTCGGGGTGGGACAGTCCGAGATCGAGGTGGCGGCGGTGGCAGACCCGACCGTCGTCGTGCTCAATCCGGGAACCGGCGATGCGGTCCAGGCGGCAAAGGCGGGTCTGCTGGAAGTCGCCGACATTGTGGCGGTCAACAAGGCCGACCGCGTCGGTGCCGAACAGACCGTGCGAGACTTGCGGGCCGAAACCAATGCCCCGATCCTCAGCCTGGTCGCGGTCAAGTCGGAGGGCATTGGTGAGCTGTTGGCCCTGATCGACGCGCATCAGCGCGGCGATAGTCGCGATCGCCGGTTGGCCCGCGCCCGGGCACAGATTCTGTCGCTGGCGCAGACTCGGCTGCGCGGCCGTACCGACCTGGACCGGCTCGCCGAAGCGGTGGTCGACGGCCTCGAGGATCCTTATGCTGCGGCGGACCGGCTGTTGGCCCCGCCGCCGCCCTAGGTCCGCCAATTGGGGGACACGCAGTTCCTCTTGACGAATAGCTTTCCGGTCGACAGACAACGGCCTGGCGGAGTGTCAATCTTGTGCCATGGCATTTGTGACCAGTGCACCCGAAGCGTTGACCGCCGCGGCTTTGAACCTACATTCGGTTGGGGCCGGGATGAGCGCGGGCAATGCCGCCGCCATGGCCCCCATCACCGGGGTGGTCCCAGCTGCCGCCGACGAGGTGTCGGCGCTGACCGCGGCCCACTTTGCCGCCCACGGGGCGATGTACCAAACGCTGAGCGCGCAGGCGCAGGCGATTTACGAGATGTTCGTGACCACCTTGCAGGCCAGCGGCGGTTCCTACGCCGAGACCGAAGCGGCCAACGCTGTCGCCGCTCAGTAGCGGCCCACGGGCGGTTATTCGCCCGCTGTAGTCGATCGGCGGTGTCCCCCGATCAGCGGACAAGATTCTTGCCGCGTGGTGAGTTGATCGGAGGAGCCTCCCAGGTGCGATCATGCTTACCTCTGGATCGATGACGACTACCGCGACCATCGCCGCCGGCGAGGCGATGCGTGTCTCTTCTAGTTCTTGCCCGGATCTCCCCGATGCCGGGGACACCACGAAATTCCTGCGGCCCCGCAACGCCGCTTTGCGCTCCAAAGCTCGTGGCAGCAGCCGATCGGCTGCCCGCATGGCCAACACAAAGACCAACACAAAGCCCCGGTCGGCAAGGGCGCTCTGCGCTCGCGCGGTGGCGGCTCCACTTGGCGGTGCCCGCCCGTTGGGCGAACGCGCTGGTGGACGGCACCGGCCGGCCAGGGAGGGCTACCCGGCGGTCATTTGGCTGCTACTGGGCGGAAACCTGGTGGTGCGTGCCGCCGGATTCGCCTATCCGTTCATGGCGTTTCACGTGGCAGGGCGAGGATTTGCCGCTGCCGCGGTGGGCGCGGTGCTGGCCGCGTTCGGCGTGGGCTGGGCCGTGGGGCAGCTGGTCTGCGGATGGCTGGTGGACTCTCTGGGCCCCCGCGCGACGCTGGCTTGGACCATGACCATCGCGGCGGGTGTGCTGGTGGGAATGGCCGAAGCGCGCAGCGTGGCAGCGTTGCTGGTCGGCGCCATGATCACCGGCGTGGTCTACGACGCGCCCCGTCCGGTGATGGGTGCCGCGATCGCCGAGCTGATCCCAGAGCCGAGCCGGCGGGCCAAGCTCGATGCTTGGCGTTTTGGCTGGATCGTCAGCATCGGCCGAGCGATCACCGGCGGTGTGGGCGGACTGCTCGCCGCCTGGTCCGGCGTGCCGGTGCTGTTCTGGATCAACGCCGTGGCGTGCGCGCTGCTTGCGCTGGTGGCGGCCCGCTGCATCCCGGCAACGGCGCATCGGCCGCCGGTGGCACCGGCTGTGCATGTCAGGGCCGCACGCATCAGCTACCGCCGGGCATTTTCGGATGGTCGGCTGGTGCTGTTGTTCGCGTCCAGCCTTGCGACGCTGACCGCAGTGCGGGGGCTATACGCCACCGTGCCCATGCTCATGGCCGACAGCGGTCTGGGCGCGGGTGAATTCGGCTGGACCCAGGTGGCCAATGCCGCCGCCGGAATCGGCCTAACCCCGGTGATAACGCCCTGGCTGGGCCGAAAAGTCGCGGCCCGCATCAACCCGCGATTGGACATCCTGGCGATTGCCGGCGGATGGACGGCGTTGACCATGGCCGGTGCGGCGCTCGCGCACACGACTTTCGGCTTCGCCATCGCCGTGGCCGCGTCCGCTCCCGGGGAAATCGCCTGGTTCGTGATCGCGGCTGGGATAGTTCACCGAATTGCTCCGCCCGCCAGTGGCGGGCGCTACCACGGAATCTGGTCGATGACCCTGGCCATCGCGTCGGTCGTGGCCCCCCATCGTGTCCTCCTGCAGTCTGACGCACGGCGGCCATCGCTTGGTCGCGCTGGTCACCGTGACAGTGGGTTTGGCCGGGGCCGCGCTGTGCCTGCCGCTGGCCCGGGCGCTGAACAGGTCCGGTGACGTCGGGGTCCGGGACTCGCAATACACCGCTGTGGCTGCAGCCGCTTGAGCCGCTACGCGCGAGGCACCGCGTTGCGACTTCCCCCGATCGGGGGAACGGCGTTCGTCAGTTTGTCCGGCCGATCGGCGGTACCACGGCCGGGCCGGCCCGGCTAGCTTCAAACTTGCGCTGAGGTGCCGTCGAACCGCCATCCCCAAGCCCGCGACGTATCCGGGGCTGGCGCCGAAGAGCTCGGCGCTGACCCGCCGACGCCTCCGCTGACGAATGAAATGAGGAGCCGACAGATGACTCATGCCAGTGCACGCCCGGCCGCGCTCCTGCCCGACCACCTCGAAATGTATCGGCGGATGCGGGTGCTGCGGCTGCTCGACATGGCGCTGGAGGAAATGCGTGCCGACGGTCTGATGGAGTCACCGGTATCGACCGCGTTGGGCCAGGAGGCCGTGAGTATCGGTGCGACGGCGGCACTGACCGAGGGTGATCTGGTGCTGGCCAGCCGTCGCGCACATGCCCTGCACGTCGGTGTGGATCTTCCGCTGGGGCCGATGATCGCCGAGCTGATTGGCCAAGACAGCACCTGCGACCACGCTGACCAGCTGAACTCGCCGGAGCGATCGGGTGCTGCCGACCAGTGCCCGCTGCTGGCGGTCGGGCACGCATACTCGCAGTGGCTGGACAACAGCGACCGGGTCACGCTCTGCATCACCGGTCCTGACGATGTCAATTCCGGCGCGTTTGTCCAGGCCGCAAACATGGCGGTGCTGTGGCACCTTCCGGTGGTGATCGTGGTTGAAAGCGTTCCCGGTGTCGGTGTTGCCGGCCGTTTGCGCGGCGCCCCCGGCCATGGCGGAGATGCGTGCCAGCGGATTCCCAGCGTCACCGTGGATGGTCACGACGTCCAGGCGGTTCGACGCTGTGTGGCCACAGCGGTGCAGCGGGCGCGTGCTGGCGCCGGCCCCACCGTGGTACGCGCCATCACCTACCGGAGCAGCGATTTTCCCTCATTCGATGGTGATTACGACGCGGCCGCTACCGAACCTTTCCTGGATCCGCTGGTATTCACCGGCGGCCGGCTGAAGGCCGGTGGAGCCGATGCGGCGCAGCTCTGCGATGTGGAGCGCACGGCACGCAAACTGGTCGCCGACGCCGTTGCCTTGGCCAAGTCGGGGACCTGTCCCGGTCATGATGGGCGTAGTTAAGCAGCGCGCAGACCAGCTGGGCAGACCGGACGTCGCCGCTGAAACCTGGCAGCAGTGCCAGTTGGCGCGCCGGCCCCGCCTGTGCTGGTCGCAGCCCGCACGACTCGCATTTTGGTCCGGAGGTGGACCGGTGCGTGCCTGGCTTGGCAGAGCCGGGGTGCGCTGGGCGACTCCGAGTCTGGCAGGTGTCTGCCGCTGTGAGTACGGTGTTCCGGTGGGGATGACCGGCGATTTTGAGCTGGAGCGGGTGCACAAGCTGCATCAACTGCGCTCCTACCGGCTTGTCTCGGTGCTTCGCCTCGGGGTCTTGGTGTTCCTGATCGGCGCAATGCTCATCGGCACTCCCCAGCACGAATGGGCCCAGCAAATCACGTTGGTCGTGGTGTACGTGCTGGCCGCGGCGGGCGCCCTGCTGCTCGCGTTTTCACCGCGGCGAGTGGCGGCCAGCGGAGCGGTCACCATCCGGTCCTGGGAACCGCTGGCCTTCACTGCCGTCGACATAGCGGTGCTGACCGCGTTTCAGCTCTTGTCGGCCGATGGGATCTATCCGCTATTGATGATGACCTTGCTGCCGATTTTGGTGGGCGTCGACGTTTCGTCACGACGGGCGATGGTGGTGCTGGCATTCACCATTGTCGGGTTCACCATCGCCGGGGTTCATGACAATGTGCTGCTCGGCGACGCGGGGTGGCCCGATTCCGTGTTTGTGTTCTCGCTCTACGCGTTTTTGTGCGCCACCGCATTGGTGGTGGTCCGTACCGAGGAGCGCCGTGTTCGCTCGGTCGCGGGTTTGAGCGCGTTGCGAGAGGCATTGCTGGCCCAGACGATGACGGCCTCGGAGGTGTTGCAGCGCCGGATCTCGGAGTCCATTCACGACGGCCCGCTGCAGGACGTGCTGGTCGCGCGCCAGGAACTCGTCGACTTGCAGAGCGTCTGGCCCGGCGACGATCGGGTGGAGCGCGCACTGGCCGGCCTGCAAAGTGCCTCCGAACGGTTGCGGCAGGCCACCTTTGAGCTGCACCCGGCCGTCCTCGAACAGGTTGGCCTGGGTGCGGCCGTGGAACAGTTGGCGACCTTCACTGCGCGCCGATCGGGCATCGAGGTCAGCACCGACGTCGACTACCCCATCCGCAACGAGATCGACCCGATCATGTTCGGTGTGGCACGCGAGTTGCTGTCCAACGTGGTGCACCATGCACAGGCCAAACATGTGTCGGTCAGCCTTGGGATCACCGACGGAGCTTGCGTTTTGGACGTGGCTGACGACGGGGTGGGCATCGCGGGCGGTACCGCGGCGCGCCGTCTCGGTGAGGGACATATCGGCCTGGCTTCGCATCGGGCGCGGGTCGACGCGGCTGGCGGAACGTTCGTCTTTCTCGATGCCCCGGCGGGCACCCATGTGTGCGTCGAACTGCCCTTGAAGTCGGTGCCTTCGCCGGCGCCGGATCGGCACCCGCCCGCCGGCGCAACTAGTCGAGAAGCCCTTGCCGCATCGCCTCGGCGACGGCGGCCGCTCGGTCACTGACGCCGAGCTTCTCGTATAGCCGTTGCACGTGGGTCTTGACCGTCGACGGCGCGACGTAGAGTTCGCCGGCGATCGCGGGGATGCTCTGGCCCTTGGCGATGCGATGAAGCACCTCGCGCTCCCGGGCGCTGAGCACCGCAGCCATGGGTGCCGCACGCTGGCGGATCTCTCCGGCAAGCCCGCCGACCAGCGACGGCGCCACCACATCGCGGCCCTTCGCGCAGTCGAGTACCGCCTTGACGATCTCGGTACGCGTCGAGTCTTTCAGCAAGAAACCGGCGGCACCCTGCTGCAGCGCCTGGTACACGATCGCCGATTCGTCGTGCGCCGAGATCAGCAACACCCGAGTGGGCAGCTCATTGCTGCGCACCGCCGCAGCGACCTGCGCGCCGTCCATCCGCGGCATCCGGTAGTCGAGCAAGGCCACGTCGGGTAAGTGCGTCTTGATCAGTTCCAGCGCCGCCGCGCCATCATCGGCCTCGCCGACAACGTTGACCGAACCGCTCAACGACAGCGCGCGTACCACACCCTCACGAAAGAGCGGGTGGTCGTCACCGACTACCACTCGCACTTTCTCGGTTTTAGTCACATCCATGGCGCGCCGACCATGGCCTGAGTTTAACGGGTGGTTCAGCAGGATCGATGACGAATTCCAGGCAACGCCAAGCCGACCGCCGACAGTTTGCTCCTAGCTGCCGGCGCCAGGACGAATCTGCTGGTCAGAGCCTCGGGCAGCGGCGCACAGAAAGGTCGCCGAACCCGTCGTGTGCAAATTATGGCCAGCTGGTCGGTTCGTGCCGTCTGTACGGTGTTCCTGTGGTGGTCACCAGCGACGCAGAACTGGCTCGGGTGCGCCGAACACACCAGCTGCGCGCTTACCGCATCGGCTCCGTGCTTCGGATCGGGGTTGTGTTGTTCATGGTTGCCGCCATGTTGGTCGGTACGCCGCGCCGGGAATGGGGCGCGCAGACGGCCTTGATCTGTGTCTACGCGTTTGCCGCACTGTGGGCGCTGGCGCTGGCGTTGGCGTTTCGACGGTCGCGGCCGATGGTCAGCCTGGACCGATTTGCCAACATCGCCAGATACGAACCGCTCGCCTTCACCGCCGTCGATGTGTTGGCGCTGACCGGCTTTCAGTTGCTGTCCACCGACGGCATCTATTCGCTGCTGATCATGACGCTGTTGCCGGTGCTGGTTGCCCTCGACATTTCGTCGCGGCGGGCCGCGGTGGTGCTGGCATTGACGCTGGTTGGATTCGCCCTGGCGTTGGCTCAGGATCCGGTGGTGATTCGGATGAATGGCTGGCCCGAGGCGATCTTTCGGTTCGGGCTCTACGCATTCCTCTGTGCCACCGCATTGATGGTGGTCCGCAGCGAGGAACGGCACGCCCGTTCGGTAGCGACGTTGAGCGTGATACGTGAAGAGTTGCTCGCACAGACCATGACAGCTTCGGAAGTGCTGCAACGCCGGATTTCGGAATCCATTCACGATGGGCCGCTGCAGGACGTGCTGGCCGCGCGCCAGGAACTGATCGAATTGCGGGCCGCCGCCCCCCACGACCAACGAGTGAGCACCGCACTGGCAGGTCTGCAGAGTGCGTCGGATCTGCTGCGGCAGGCAACCTTCGAGCTGCATCCGGCCGTTCTCGAACAGGTCGGCCTGGGTGCGGCGGTCGAACAGTTGGCCTCCTTTCACGCCCAACGTTCGGGCATCAGGATCACCGACGATGTCGACTATCCGATACGTGACGAGATCGATCCCATCGTCTTCGGTGTGGCCCGGGAGTTGCTGTCCAATGTGGTGCAGCATTCGCGGGCGCGTAATGCTTCGGTGGCTCTGGGCATCTCCGACGGCGTGTGCGTGCTGGATGTGGCCGACGACGGCGTCGGCGTCAGCGGAGAAACGATGGCGCGCCGCCTCGGCCAGGGGCATATCGGTCTGGCCTCGCATCGGGCCCGTGTCGATGCCGCCGGTGGATCGCTGGTCTTCCTCAATACACCGACCGGCACCCACGTTTGTGTACGCATTCCGCTGAAGGGCTAAACGGCGCTAGGGCGCATCGGCCGATTCGCCGGTGGCGGCCGTGCGGCCGGCCCGATAGCCGAAAACCATTGCCGGACCAATTGTTCCACCCGCCCCGCCGTATGCCCGCCCGGTCACTCCCGCCATAGCGTTGCCGGCGGCGAACAGTCCCGGTACGGATCCTCCGCTGACGTGCCGGACACGTCCGTCGCGATCGGTGCGCGGTCCGCCCTTGGTGCCCATGGCGCCCACCCGGATCGGCACCGCGTAGAAGGGCGCGCTGTCGATGGGGCCAAGTGTCTTGCCGGCAAGGGTGGTTGCCTGGTCGTCACCCCAATAGCGGTCGTATGCGCTGGCGCCGCGACCGAAGTCGGGATCGGTACCGGAGGCGACGTTATGGTTCCATCGCGCTATCGTGCGCCCCAAGCCGTCGGCGTCGATACCGGTCTTAGTGGCCAGCTCGGTGAGGTCGGTCGACTCACAGAACCAGTCCGGAACCGGTTGGCCGGGTTCGATCCCGAGGAACCCGTAGCGCTGCAGATGGGCCGAGTCGAACACGATCCAGGCGTGATCGTTCACGTAGCCACCCCTGGGATCGAGGTAGTGGAAGGCGCCGGCCATCGAGTTGTAGTCACACGCCTCGTTGACAAAGCGTTGCCCGGCCGGGTTCACGATGATGCTGCGCGGGCGGGTTCGCTCCAGCCGCACGCTGCGGCTGCGCTGCTTGCCATCGATGGTGTCGTTGGGGATCTGCACGATGGGAACCCACCAGGCTTCACCCATGTTGGCCAGCTCGGCGCCGCGTGCCATCGCCATCCGCAGCCCGTCGCCGGTGTTGTTGGGCGGTGAGACCGCACCGTGCATGGGGCCTCGCAGGAAGGCCCGCACCAGGACGGGATCCCATTCGAATCCACCGGTTGCCAGGACAACACCGCGGCGGGCACGGACGCTGATGCTGCGGCCGGACTGGGCAATCCGGACCCCGACGACCGCCCCGTCTTCGACCACCAGTTCCTCGGCCGCGGCGTCGGTGCGCGGTGTCACCCCGACGTCCAGCAATCCCTGTAATAGCCCGGCCACCAGAGCGGTACCGGCCACGCACAGGTCTTCGGATTCCTCGACGCCGGCGTGCAGCCGAGCCCGGGTTTCGGCGTCGAAGCCGACATTGGACCAATCCGGGGGGAAAGAGGTGATTCGGCTGGCCCATTCGCCGAGGCGGCTTGGTTCAAAGGCCGCCGGGCCGAGCGACCGGCCGCCCGCCGGTTGTCCGCCCGGCAACTCGGGCCGGTAGTCGGGGAAGCCGGCGGCGATCTCGAAACGCACGCCGCTGTGCTTTTCGACGAAATCGAGCATTGCCGCCCCGGTTCGGACAAACGTTTCGACCAGGGCGTCGTCCATCGAGTGCAAGGACTGTGCGCGCAGGTAGCGCAACGCATCGTCGACCGCGAGGTCCCGGTCGGGGGATCGCTGATGGGCGGGGATCCAAGCGATCCCGCCCGAGACGGCGGTGGTCCCGCCGACGGTCGGCGCCTTCTCGAACACCGCCACCGTGGCGCCGGCGACTGCCGCGCTCAGGGCTGCCGTGAGTCCGGCGCCGCCGCTACCGAGCACGACGACATCGAATGTCTGACTCCACAACATGATTGGGTATCCCTTCAGCTCAGCTGCGTGGACAGCTGCCGCGCGGCGTCGATGACGGCGCCCTTCGCGCGCATCACCACGTCTTCTCGATGCGAGATGAGGTTGATGCAGGTTGGTGGGGCTGGTGCCGGCCGCCTGACCGGCACGGCCAGCCCATAGGTATTCGGTTCGATCTCGCCGAAGGTGGTCACCCAGCCACGCCGGCGCGTCGCGGCGACCAGCTCCCGCTCCCCGGGGCGCGCGGCCATGCTGGCTAGCAGCGCGATGCCGGCCGCGCCGCGGTCCAGGGGATATCTGCTGCCCTCGTGGAAGGCGAGTTGATAGGCGACCTGGGTGGGGACGATCACCGCGAGGGCGACCTGTTCGTCGCCCTCGGCAACCAGCAATGAAACGGTGGTGCCCAGATCATCGGCCAGTGCGCGCAGCGTTGGCAGACTGAGCTGGCGCACGTTGTGGTCGAAGGACGCGCCGAGCACCGCGAGGCCGGCTGCCGGCCGGAAGCGCCCATCTTCGCCCTTGGCCACCAGCCGGAACTGGGTCAACGTCAGCAGCAATCGGTAGGCGATGGTCCGGTGCACCCCGACCCGATCGGCAACTTCCTGCATCGACAGGCCCGCCGGAGACGCGGCGACCAACTGCAGCGCGGTGAGCCCCCGCGCCAACGTCTGCGACCCCGCTCCCGAGCCCGTCACAGTCTTGACACATCCCTATGCGAGAGCGAAGCTCTATATATATCGCAGATCAATGTGCGATATTATCACAATAAGATTCTGAAAAACAAGAACAATATTTCCGCTAGTGGCAGGCCCGGAGAGGAACCGTGACGGACTTCGAGAGCGTGTGGAGCGACCTGCAGGGCGTCATGTTCGAGCAGGGCTACCTCACCACCGCGCAGGGAGTTCGGACTCGCTACCTGCGTGCCGGCGAACCGGACCGGCCGCTACTGATGCTGTTGCACGGATCTGGTGGTCACGCCGAGGCATACGTCCGAAATCTAGCCGCGCACGCCGAGCACTTCTGGACCTGGGCAATCGACATGCTGGGCCATGGCTACACCGACAAGCCGGGTCACCCACTGGAAATCCGCCACTACGTCGAGCATCTGATGGCGGTGCTGCGTGCCATCGGTGCTCAACGCGCAAGCATCAGCGGTGAGTCGCTGGGCGGCTGGGTAGCGGCCCGCGCGGCCGTCGATCATCCCGAAGCGGTTGAACGCCTCGTACTCAATACCGCTGGTGGTTCTCAGGCGGATCCCGAGGTGATGGCGCGCATCGTTACGTTTTCGATGGCCGCCGCCGAGAATCCGACCTGGGAGACCGTGCAGGCGCGGATCAAGTGGCTGATGGCGGACAAGTCCAAGGACTACGACGATCTGGTGGCCAGCCGCCAACGGATATACCGCCAGCCGGGATTCGTTGCCGCGATGCGCGACATCATGGCCTTGCAGGATCCGCAGATCCGGGCCCGCAACCTGCTGGGACCGGCCGAGTACGGGGCCATCAAAGCGCCGACGCTGGTGCTCTGGAACAGCCATGACCCGACGGCCGACGTGACAGAGGGGCGCCGGATCGCATCGATGATTCCCGGCGCACGCTTTGAGGTGATGTCGGGTTGCGGCCATTGGCCGCAGTACGAAGACGCCAAGTCCTTCAATCACCGCCATCTCGACTTCCTGATGGGGCACTGATGTCTAGGAAGCGACGACAGAACGACTTTGATGTTCTGCTGGTCGGTGCCGGACCGGTTGGCCTTACCCTGGCCAATATCCTTGGCTTGCAGGGTGTCCGGACGCTGGTCATCGAGGAGCGCGCGACGCTGATCGACTATCCGCGCGGCGTCGGGCTCGAGGACGAGGCGTTGCGTACCTTCCAGTCGATCGGCCTGGTCGAGGGCATCCTGCCGCACACGGTGCCCAACCAGATTCTGCGGTGCTTCGATGCCAAGCGCCGGATCCTTGCCGAGATGGCCCCGCCGGACGCGCGTTTCGGCTGGCCGAAGCGCAACGGATTCGTGCAGCCGCTGGTCGATGCGGAATTGCTCCGTGGTCTGGACAGGTTCGACCACGTCGAGGTGTGGTGGGGTCGGCCGGTGACCTCATGTGTGCAGACCGAAACCGCGGTAGCGGTCGAGTGCGGTACCGCAGCAGACGACTCTGGCAAATCGCGGCGGGTGCGGGCCGGCTATGTCGTTAGCTGCGACGGCGGCCGCAGCATCACCCGCCGGATGATGGGTGTGTCTTTCGACGGCACGACCTCGCCTACCCGATGGCTGGTGGTTGATATCGCCAACGACCCGCTGGGACATCCGAACAGCGAGGCGGGTGCGGACCCGAGCCGCCCGTATGCCTCGATCTCGATCGCTCACGGGATACGACGGTTCGAGTTCATGATTCACGCCGATGAGTCTGACGAGCAGGCCGACGATCCGGCCTTCCTGACCAGAATGCTGGCCCGGCTGGTACCGCACCCCGAACGGGTCGAGGTGATCCGGCGCCGCGTCTACACCCATCATTCGCGAATCGCCGGTGCCTTCCGCAGTGGGCGTCTGCTGCTGGCCGGCGACGCGGCACATCTGATGCCGGTCTGGCAAGGGCAGGGCTACAACAGCGCCATCCGCGACGCGGCAAATCTGGGGTGGAAACTGGCCGCGGTGGTTCGGGGCCAGGCCGGCGAAGCGCTGCTCGACAGTTACGATTTGGAGCGGCGCAAGCACGCGCGGGCGATGATCGACCTGTCCACCATGGTGGGTCGGGTGATTTCGCCGACCGACCGCAGAATCGCGGCCGTGCGCAACGCGGTGGTGCGCTCCGCATCGGTGCTGCCCTCGCTCAAGCGCTACGTACTCGAGATGCGGTTCAAGCCGATGCCGCGATACGAGGTTGGGGCCGTCGTGCATGACCGGCCTCGGCGCCCTCGGTCGCCGGTCGGCACGTTGTTCATCCAGCCTCGAGTCGACACTTGCGGCCAGCAGAACATCCTGCTGGACGACGTGCTGGGTGGCTGGTTCGCCGTGCTGTGCTGCAACAACAACCCGCGAAAGATTCTCGGGGATACCGCATTTGCTACGTGGAAAGCGTTGGGCGCCAAATTTGTTGCCGCGCGCCCGGCGGTCCAGCTGCACTGGACCGGCGACGATGACCCAGACGTGGTGATCGTCGGCGACCGTACGGGTGAAATCAAGGCCTGGTTCGACTCGCACGACGAATCGGTGTTGTTCGTGCGTCCCGACCGCTGCATCGCCGGCGCCTGCATTGCCCAGCTGGCCCCAGACCTGAGCCGATCGCTGGTCACAGCCCTCTCGCTTGCTTCGGGAGGGGGTGACGCCGAAAATGGCTCTGGCTCTGTGCTGTATGTCCCACAGCCCGCTGCTGAATCTACCGGGGCCGCGGCTCGACCTACTTGACGAGGTCCATGCCGCCATTGCCGAGGCCGCCGAGTTCGTGCGTGCCTACGACCCGGACCTGGTGGTCATCTTCTCCCCGGATCACTACAACGGCTTCTTCTACCGAGCGATGCCCCCGTTTTGTATTGGTATGTACGCCAGTGCGGTTGGGGACTACGGCACCCACATCGGTGCGCTTGATGTTCCTACCGACCTGGCAGCGGACTGCGCCAAGGCGGTGCTCGGCGCGGATGTCGACGTGGCCGTATGGCCAGCATGGACGTGGACCACGGGACCGTGCAGCCGCTGGAAAAGTTGTTCGGAACCGCGACCGCCCGCCCGGTGATACCGATCTTCATCAACGCGATAGCCGCCCCGCTGGGCCCACTGCGGCGGTGCCGAGCGCTGGGCACCGCGGTAGGAACTTTCTTGTCAACCCTGGACCTGCGGGTGTTGGTGATCGGATCGGGCGGGCTCTCCCATAGTCCGCCGGTGCCGACGTTGCACAGCGCAGATCCGCAGGTCCGGGAGCGCATCGTGCACGGCCAGCCTCTGACTCCCGCACAGCGGCAAGCCCGGCAGACCGTCGTGATGGAAGCGGCCAAGAGCTTCGCGGCGGGAAACAGTGACCTACAGCCGCTCAATCCGGCTTGGGACCAGCGCTTCCTGGAAATCATCGACAACGGACACCTCAGCGACCTCGATCGCTGGTCGAACTCGTTCGTCACCCACGAAGGCGGCAGCTCGGCGCATGAAATACGCACCTGGATCTCGGCGTTCGCCGCCATGGCGGTGGCCGGGCCGTATCAGACGAAAGTCCGCTACTACAAGCAGGCGGCCGACCTGATCGCCGGATTCGCCATCCGGACGGCGGTACCGATCCCATGACTGTCGGACCTTGGGGTGACGTCGACCGCATGGTCGACGTGCTCGTGGTCGGATCCGGTGGTGGGGGCATGACCGCCGCGCTGACCGCGGCGTCGAGCGGACTCGACACCCTGGTCATCGAAAAATCCTCATGCTTTGGCGGTTCCACGGCGCTGTCGGGGGGTGGCATCTGGGTTCCCGGGGCTCCCGCGCAACGCCGGGCGGGCTACTCGCCCAACCCCGATGACGTGGTCGGCTATCTGCGACGGATCACCGATGGCTTGGTGAGCGAGGCGCGCATTCGGCAGTATGTCTACTCGGCCCCACAAATGTTGGAGTTCTTGGAAGGCCTGTCTGCCTGGCTGGAGTTCGTCTGGAAGCCCGGCTACGCCGACTACTATCCGGAACTGCCGGGAGGCTCGGTGCTGGGCAGCACGATCAACGTGCCACCCATCGATCTGCTGCAAGCTGGGCGACGACCAACCTCGCCTGCTCACACCGCTGGCGCTGGCCCCCAGGGGAATCTGGCTGGGCCCCAAGGAACTGCGGTCCTTCTATCGCATCCGGCAGTCCTGGGCAGGCAAGGCCGTCCTACTCAAACTGGTGACCCGGATGATCCGGGCCAGAGTCTTCGGTGAGCAGATAGCGGCGATCGGACAGTCGCTGGCGGCACGGCTGCGGCTGGCGATGAAGGAGCTAGGTGTCGCGCTGTGGCTCGATGCGCCGCTGGTGGAGCTGCTCACCGACGCCGGGGGAGCGGTGACCGGTGCGGTGGTGCAAACGGAGGGCGGCCGAGAACGGATCGGAGTGCGCGGCGGCGTGATCCTGGCGTCCGGCGGCTTTGACCACGACCTGGCCTGGCGCAAAGAGCATCAACCCCTGGTGGAGCAGGACTGGAGTTTCGGCAACCCCGCGGCACTCGGAGACGGTATCCGCGCGGGCCAACGGGTGGGTGCGGCCGCCGACCTCCTGGACGAGGCGTGGTGGTTCCCGGCGATCCAATGGCCGGATGGCCGAATGCAATTCATGCTCAACGAACGAATGATGCCGGCTCAGTTCATCGTCAACGGAGCGGGCAAGCGCTTCATCAATGAGGCGGCGCCATACATGGACTTCGGTCACGCCATGATCGCGGGCCAGAAATCCGGTGTCACCCATATACCGTGCTGGCTGGTCACCGATCACCGCTCCTTCAATCGCTACGTCGTGGCCGGTCATCTACCGATACCGAAGATTCCCGGGGCCCCGGTACCCACCGGCCGCAAGATCCCAACCGCCTGGCTGGAGTCGGGTGTGGTCAAAGCCGCAACGAGTTGGGCAGAGTTGGCGACCAAGATCGGTGTTCCGGGCGGGCAGCTGCAGGCGACTGCCGAGCGGTTCAACGAACTCGCCGTCTACGGCCACGATGACGACTTCAACCGCGGCGACAGCGTCTATGACAACTATTACGGCGATCCGACGCTGCCCAACCCCAACCTGTATCCGCTCGGAGATCCGCCCTACTACGCATTTCGCATCGTTCTCGGGGATCTGGGGACCTCGGGCGGTCTGCGCACCGACGAGTATGCCCGAGTGCTGCGGCCCGATGACACCACGGTGGGCGGACTCTATGCGGTGGGTAACACCTCCGCCCCGGTGATGGGCCGCAGCTACGCCGGCGCGGGGGCAACCATCGGGCCGGCAATGACCTTTGGCTTTGTGGCGGCCAAACACCTTGCCGCGCGGCTAGATGCGCGGCGCGCGACACCGACCACCCATTTCCACGGAAGGTAGCAATGAAAATCTCACTGTTCTACGAATTCGCTCTACCGCGTCCTTGGGCGCCCAACGACGAGCGGATCATGTTGCAGGACTGCCTCGATGAGGTCGAAGCCGCGGACAAGGCCGGATTCTCCACCGTCTGGCTCACCGAACATCACTTCCTCGAGGAATACTGTCATTCCACCGCGCCGGAGATCTTCTTGGCCGCGGCCAGCCAGCGAACCAAGAACATCCGGCTGGGATTTGGGATCATGCACCTGCCGCCCGCGGTCAATCACCCGGCCCGGGTGGCCGAACGCATCGCGACCCTGGATCTGCTGTCCAACGGACGAGTCGAGTTCGGCACCGGAGAGTCGTCCTCGATTGGGGAACTCGGCGGATTCAACATCGATCCGGCCGACAAGCGTGGGCAATGGGAAGAGGCCCTCGAGGTGGCGATCCGGTGCATGATCGAGGAGCCGTTCGCCGGATTCACCGGCGACCACATCCAGATGCCGGCTCGCAATGTGATCCCCAAGCCGATGCAAAAGCCGCACCCACCAGTGTGGGTCGCGTGCACACGCCCGGCCACCGTGCAGATGGCCGCCCAAAAGTGCATCGGTGCACTGAGTTTCGCTTACACCGGACCGGGTCCGCTCACCGAACGAGTCAACGGGTACTACAAGGAGTTCGAAGAGAACGGCACGCCGGTGACCCCCGCGATCAACCCCAACATCCTGGCCATCGGCGGTGACCTGTCGATGATGGTGGCCAAGACCGATGAGCAGGCACTGCAACGGCTGGGGCAGGGCGGCGGATTCTTCTCCTTCGGGATCATGCACTACTACATGACCGGGATTCACACGCCCGGGCGTACCGGAGTGTGGACCCGGTATCTCGAAGAGATCGAGAAGGACCCGACATTGGCTTACGGCCCGGGACGCGGCGCCATTGGCTGTCCGGCCACCGTGCGCGAATTCCTGCGTGGCTATGAGGAAAGCGGCGTAGACGAAATCATCCTGCTGCTCAACCCGCGCAGTCATGAGGGAACCATGGAATCCATCGAGTTGATGGGCAAGGAGGTGCTGCCCGAGTTCATCGAGCGCGACGCGAAGACGGTGGCGGACAAGGCCGTGAGACTGGCTCCTGCCATCGAGAAGGTGCAGGCGCGGCGCCAGGAATCGAATGCGCCACAGTTCGACGAGGCCTACTCGTTCGGCGGGTTGCCCACCGGTCGCGGTGGCAAGTTCACTGCCAGCGAGATTCCCGAGGCCATGGCGGAGATCAACGAAGGCCGGGTGCAAGCGGCGCAGCGCCTGAAGGAACAACGCAAGTAGCCGACCAGCACGGTACGCGGATCGGGAAAGGCCGGTGGCCCAGATCGAGCAGCTATGGCGCTATGACGGCCGTCGTGCCGTGGTCACCGGATGCGCATCGGGCATCGGCGAGCGGGCCGTGCATCAGCTGACCGGACTCGGGGCGCAAGTCGTCGGACTCGACCAGCGCCAACCCGGATATGAGATCAGCGAGTTTCACCAGATCGATCTCGCCGACCCCGGGTCCATCGATCGAGCCGTCGAGGCCATCGGCGGGCCCGTCGATGCGTTGTTCAACATCGCCGGTGTTTCGTCCGGAATTGGTGACCCGCTGCTGGTCCTCACGAACAACTTCCTGGGGTTACGCCATCTCACCGAGGCACTGCTGCCGATGATGGGCCCGGGTTCGGCGATTGTGAGCGTGTCGTCACTGGCAGCCGCCGGCTACCGCGAACACCATCGCGCCGTGGCGCCGCTGTTGAACACCACGACGATGGTCGAGGGTATCGACTGGTGCAAACGCCACCTGGAGGTGCTGGGCGCCGGCTATCAACTCTCCAAAGAAGCGGTGATCCTCTACACGATGCGAAGTGCGGTCGGTCTCGGTGCGCGGGGCATCCGCATCAACTGCACCGGGCCGGGGGTGACCGAGACGCCGATCCTGGATCAGCTCACAACCGCCTACGGAGCCGAGTTTCTCGACGATATCGCCAAGCCACTGGGCCGGGTCGCAACTCCGGGTGAACAGGCTTCGGTTTTGGTGTTCCTGAATGGTCATGCAGCCAGCTATATTTCGGGTCAGGTCGTATGGGTTGACGGTGGAAACGTGGCGGCATCGATCGCTGGAGAACTCGGGGAAGGACGGGCCTGATGGCAGATATGACTGAGTTCCGACGTGTGGCACGGGAGCTCAGCAACTGGGGGAGGTGGGGCGACGCTGACGAGTTGGGCACGCTGAACTTCATCACCGCCGAGAAGGTCCAGCGGGCGGCGAGCTTGGTCCGGCACGGAAAGGTGTTTGCGCTCGGCGTCGACTTCGGGTCATCGGGGCCTCAGGGTGCTTTCGGCTTCCGGCACAATCCAATACATCTGATGACGATCGACGGCGGCGACGCCAGTTCGTTGGCACAGTACGGGCCGGGGTGGGAGCAGAACCCGACCGCGAGGGAGATGGGCAAGTATCTGGTCGACAACCCATTCCGCTTCAACGATGACATGATCATCATGCCGCTACAGGCGGCCACCCAGTGGGATGCGCTGTCCCACGTGTACTACGACGACCAGCTCTACAACGGCTTCCCCGCCGACTCGGTGACCAGCCTGGGCGCCTATCACTGCGGTATCGACAAGGTCGATGTCAAAGGCATCACCTCGCGCGGAGTGTTGCTCGACCTGGTGCGTCATCGCGGAGCCGAGGTCTTTTTGGAGCACGGAAACCCGATCACTCCCGAAGAACTCGACGACGTGGCGCGCTCTCAGGGCGTCACCATCGAGTCCGGCGACATCGTGCTCATCCGGACTGGTTGGTGGACGAGATTTCTCATGACCGCAAACAAGACCGAGCCTTACTCGGGTTTGGATTGGCGATGCGCGCAGTGGCTGCACGATCACGAGGTTGCCGCGGTCGCTTCCGACAATCTGCAAGTCGAAGATCCGGTATCCGGCGTCGGTGGTCTGTTTCTGCCGTTGCATCTGTTGTGCCTGCGTGACATGGGACTGATGCTCGGCGAGTACTGGGACCTGACCGCGCTGGCCGCCGATTGCGCCGCCGACGGGGTTTATGAATTCCAGCTCGTTGCGCCGCCGCTGCGATTTGTCGGCGCGGTAGGCTCGCCGGTCAACCCGATCGCAATAAAGTAGTGCGGATTCATCGTCGCGCGGTCGCGGTCGACGGCTTGCCTACCAGCTATCTGGAGGCCGGTGACGGGGACCCGGTGGTCTTGCTGCACGGCGGCGAGTTCGGGGCCAACGCCGAAATTGCCTGGGAACACAACATCGGCGTGCTCGGCGGCCGGTTTCGGGTGCTGGCGCCCGACCTCCTGGGCTTCGGGCAGTCGGCCAAGGTGGTTGATTTCGTCGACGGCCGCGGAATGCGCATTCGCCATGTGGCGAGGTTCTGCGATGTGCTCGGCGTTGACTCCGCGCACTTCGTGGGCAATTCGATGGGGGCCATCATGCTGCTGACCGACACGACCTCGGACGCGCCGATGCTGCCTGTGCGGACCATGGCGCTCATCTGCGGCGGCGGGCAGATCCAGCAGAACAGCCACTTTGACGCACTACAGAGCTACGACGCGACCCTGCCGGCAATGCGGCGCATCGTGGCAGCGCTATTTCACGACGCCCGCTATCCGGCCGACATGGACTATGTGCAGCGCCGATACGATTCGAGTATCGCGCCGGGGGCGTGGGAAGCCTTGGCAGCAGCCCGCTTTCGTCGCCCCGGCGCACCCCCCTCGGCTACGCCGTCCAGCAGTCGCCGGTATGACCGCATCACGGTACCCACGATGCTGGTGGAGGGGCGCAACGACAAGCTGCTTCCCAGCGGCTGGGGCGAGCAGATCGCCGGGCAGATCCGGAACGGACACTCGCAGGTTGTCGACCGTGCCGGGCACTGTCCAGAGATCGAACAGGCCGGTACCGTCAACGAGCTGATGTTGGATTTTCTCAGTCGTTGAACCCGCCGGGTGCCGCGTCGGGGCCTGCTTTTAGAAGATGTAGTCCAGCAGCGTCATCATGCCGTCCTCACGGTGGTAGCTGTTGTGGCAGTGCAGAACCCAATATCCGGGGTTGTCCGCAACCAGCACCGCCCGCAGTTGTTGCCCCGGCAGCACGATAACGGTGTCCTTGCGTGCCCCGGGCGTGCCGTCGGGTTTGATCATCTGAAATGTGTGGCCGTGCAGGTGGATCGGGTGGTACATCATCGTGGGGTTGTCGAACATCAGGGTTGGCCGTTCGCCGAGGCGCACGGTCAGTGGATGCGTCTTGCTGTAAGGCTCCCCGTTGATGGTCCAGTCGTATTTCGCCATCGTGCCGCCCAGCGTGATCGGCAGGCTCATCTGGGGGTCGGGCCGGCCCAGGTTGACAGCCGTTGTGGCGGTGAACATTTCCACCGTTCCCACCCGCTTGTTGAGTTCGGCGGGCCGAAACTGTGGGTCCGGTGCGGTGCCGGAGCCGGTGGACAGCAGGGCACGCGCCAGCGCGTTCTTTCCCTCCGCGGAGGCAACCAGCGGAAAGACGCCGTCGGCGGCGGTGACGATCACGTCATAGCGTTCGGCCATTCCAATCAGCAGCGCGTCGACCTGGGCCGGAATCACCGGGTAGCCGTCGGTGTGGGTGACGGTCATCGTATGCCCGGCCAATGCGACACGGAACGCGGTGTCGGAGGCGACGTTGATGATGCGGATCCGGATTCGCTGGCCAGGCTTGGCCTTAAACGACGTGGGTGCCGCGGGAATTCGCCCGTTGACCAGGTAGTACGGGTAGGCGATGTCCCCGGCATCTCCGCCGAGCAGGTCGCTCGACCCGACTTCGCCGCTTTCTTCATCCGGCTTGCCCGTCGCCGATGTGGTTGTGGTGGGAGATGTCTTACTGGTTCCGGTGGTTGTCGTTGTCGTGCTGGTTTTGGTGGTCGGAGTTGTCGTGGTGGTCGTCGTACTGGTGGACGTGCTTGGAGCGGTCGATGACCCCGGGAGTTCTCGCATGCGGGGCTTGTTCGGATCCACCAAGGCGTCGAAAAGCTGTTGTGGGCTCATGCCGACACCGTCGGTCCAGTCGTCGAGGACAACAATCCATTCGGAGTCGTAGCGGTTGGGTTCGGTCGGATCGTCGACGATGAACGGCAGGTACAGGCCGTGGTCGTCCTCGAGGCCGACATGCGGGTGTGCTCAGTAGGTGCCCGCATTCGGGACCGAGAACCGATAGGTGAAGTCCTGGTCTGCGCCGATGTTGGGGTTCGCGGGCTCGGCGCCATCCATGTCGTTGCGTAGCGCGATGCCGTGCCAGTGCACGGAGGTGGCGCGGTCGAGCCGGTTGGACACCGCGACCACCACCTCGTCGCCGACGCTGGCCCGGATCAGCGGTCCCGGAACCGTGTTGCCGAAGGCCAACGTTTGCACCACCGGCCCGCCCAGATCGATCTGTGCCTGTTGCGGGGTGAGGCTGGCGGTAACCGTTCGCCCGGTGTGCGGACGGGCTCGCTCGGCGGCCGCGATCGCATCGGCCATGGCCGTTTCGCCGGTCTGCGTGGTCTGCGAGTGGTCGCAACCGGCCAACGCCAGCCCGCCGGCGATGCCGGCGCCGATGAAGCCGCGCCTACTGAGCTGTGCGCTCCCGAATGGGTGGCCGCCCGTTGGCAGTACCGGCATTAACCGCTCCTCGTCTCGATCGATTCGGCAGTGCGCATATACCCTGTTTACCCTGCTAGGACATCAGGCATCCCGCAACCCGGAGCCCACCCTTACGCTATACCGGTAGGGGGTATATAGTGAGCCGCATGAAAGGCCGCCGCGTGGTGTGGACGCGATCCGCGATCGTCGCGCTGGCCTTGGCGTGGGCCGCCGCGGTGGTCGCGGCGCAGTGCTGGTTGCCGCAGGTGCACTTGCAGCCGGCGCATTCCGATCACCCCTTGGCAACATCGGTGGGTAGTGAGTTTGTGCTCAGCGCCGACCACGCGCACCTCGTGGACAATTCGACCCCTCCATGCCCGGAACAATTCGCGACGGCGGTGTTGCCCCGGACGGCCACGATGTCGTTCGAATCCGCTCCGGTGGCCGCCGCGGCGGGGATTCCGGGCATTCTCACCTATCTCGTGGTGCCGGCCGGGCGTGGCCCGCCATCGGTGCCAGTCTATGTTCGCGCGGGTCAAGATCTGCTGACCCGGTACTGCCGCGCTCGTCGCTGACTGGTCAGCGCCAGGTCATGGGGACAAACCCGGACCGGGGACCGCTGACCCACATCAAATTGCCGCAGCGCCATCGCGGCCAAATGCAGAAGCGACGAGACAATGAACCCCAATTTGCCCTTGGTAAACGCAGCAAATTCCGCTGGCGACAATCTGAACGTTTCACCCACAGCGCTTCCCGGCCGCTCACACCCGACCTCGATGCGGCCGCGGCCGACTCGGGAGCGGTACCGTGTTGTTCCCGAGGGATACCACCCCATTCCCGGTCGTAACCGGCACCCGGGCGCCATGGTCGGCAACACCCCGGTGCTGTGGGTGTCGGGGGACGCGAGTCCAGTCGGCAGCGCCGATCGTGGATTCTGGGCCAAGCTGGAAGGCTTCAACCCCGGCGGCATGAAAGACCGCCCAGCCATGCACATGGTGGAACGGGCCCGCGCCCGCGGTGATCTGGCCCCCGGAGCGGCCATCGTCGAGTCAACGAGCGGCACGCTGGGGTTGGGCCTGGCGCTGGCCGGTTCCGTCTACGGCCATCCGGTCACGCTGCTCATCGATCCGGGACAGGAACTGATCGTCACGCGCATGATGACCGCCTATGGCGCCCGCGTCGACATGGTGACCGAACCGCACCCGGTCGGGGGCTGGCAACAAGCTCGCAAGGACCGAGTTGCGCAGTTGTTGGCCGCTGACCCCAGTGCCTGGAATCCCAACCAATCCAGCAACCCCGACAACGTCGCCGCCTACCGGCCGCTGGCGCTCGAGATGGCGGCTCAACTCGGCCGAGTCGACGTGCTGGTGTGCTCGGTGGGAACTGGCGGCCATTCATCGGGTGTTGCGCGGGTGCTCCGAGAGTTCAATCCCGCCATGCGGCTGATCGGTGTGGACACCATCGGCTCCACAATCTTTGGTCAGCCCGCGTCGAGCAGGCTGATGCGCGGGCTGGGGTCGAGCGTCTTTCCACGCAACGTCGATTACAGCGCCTTCAATGAAGTGCACTGGGTTGCCCCCGCCGAAGCCGTCTGGGCGTGCCGGTCCATGGCGGCTACCCACTACGCCAGCGGCGGATGGAGCGTCGGAGCGGTCGCTGTGGTCGCCGGATGGGCCGCGCGCACCTTGCCGTCGGACATCACTATCGCCGCGGTGTTTCCCGACGGTGCCCAGCGCTACTTCGACACGGTCTACAGCGACGACTACTGCAACGAGCACGGGCTGCTTGGTCAGCGACCCGCGACCGAGCCGGAGGTGATCGCCTCTCCCTCGGCCGCGGTGGTGCAACGTTGGACGCGTAGCGCGACGGTGATCGACCCGACCCAGGTAGCGGCGTGATGGGCTTCCTGGCGCAGTTCCGCAGCTTCAACCGGCCCAGCCGGGTGCTGATGATCAACCAGTTCGGCATCAACGTCGGCTTCTATATGTTGATGCCATACCTGGCCGACTACCTGGCGGGACCGCTCGGTCTGGCCGCATGGGCGGTGGGTTTGGTGATGGGCGTGCGCAACTTCTCCCAACAGGGCATGTTCTTTGTGGGTGGGACGCTGGCCGACCGGTTCGGCTACAAACCGCTGATCGTTGCCGGTTGTTTGATCCGTACCGGTGGGTTTGCGCTACTGGTGGTCGCACGGTCGCTGCCTAGTGTGCTGATTGCCGCGGCGGCAACGGGTTTCGCCGGAGCGCTGTTCAACCCCGCGGTGCGTGCCTATGTGGCCGCGGACTCCGGTGATCGCAAGCTCGAAGCGTTTGCGACGTTCAACATCTTCTATCAGGCCGGGATCCTGCTGGGCCCGCTGGTGGGGCTGGCCTTGCTGACGCTAGATTTCCGGATGACGGTGCTGGGGGCCTCGGCCGTCTTTGCGGTCTTGACGGCCGCTCAGCTGATGGCGTTGCCCCAGCACCTGGCCGACCCTGACACCAAGAACGAGTCGATTCTGCAGGGCTGGAAAGCGATTGTGCGCAACCGCTCGTTCCTGGGCTTCGCGGCCGCCATGACGGGTGCCTACGTGCTGTCGTTCCAGGTCTACCTCGCCCTGCCGATACAGGCATCGTTACTGGCGCCTGGCCACCAATCTGTTTTGGTAGCGGCCATGTTCGCGGTATCCGGGCTGATCGCGATCGCCGGCCAGCTACGCATCACCCGCTGGTTCGCGGCGCACTGGAGGGTAAGTCGCAGCCTGGTGGTCGGGGCTGCGATCTTGGCCATGGCGTTCGTGCCGCTTGCGATGGTGCCTAACGCGCAACGTTTCGGCACCGGTGCCGCGGTCGCGGCGCTGTTGGTATCTGCGAGTTTGCTCGCTGTCGCTTCGGCGGCGTTGTTTCCCTTCGAAATGCGCACCGTGGTGGTGCTGGCCGAAGACAAACTCGTGGCGACGAACTATGGCTTCTACAGCACGATAGTCGGCGTCGGAATCCTGGTCGGCAACCTTGCGGTGGGCTCGCTGATGAGCGTGGCACACCGTTTTGGCGCCGATGAAATCGTCTGGGGTGGATTGATTCTGATCGGTCTCGCGACGGTGGCCGGCCTGTATCAGCTGGACCGGCAGGCGACGCGCGCCGAGCGACTGAGCCGGCGTCATCCACCGGCGCAGCTCTGCCAACAGGCGGCCTAGTCGCGCGCAGGAACCCCGAGTCGGCCCCGCCGCAGTGGCCTAGTGTGCAGGTCTAGCCAGCGGCCAGCCAGTCACTGAAGTGGGTGGGGTAGATGGTCACATCCTCGCCGTCGGTGGGGACGATGCTGTGCCCATCGAGCACCGCGCCGAAGTAGCGGGCGTTGGGATCGGTGCGTACCTGGCGGGAATCGCCATGTGCGGCAAGCCCCATGCGGACGAAGTCGTCCATGCCGAACTTGTTCGGGCCGGCGATGTTGGTGGTCCCGTTGAGCGGATCGCTGATCGCAGCTCGAGTGACGCCGGTTGCCACATCGCTGGCCGCGATCGGCTGGATGGCCGCGGTGTGTGACAGGCGCACGGTGTCACCATTGGTGGCCGAATCGGCAATTCCGAGCACGAATTCGAAGAACTGGGTGGCCCGCACAATGGAATACGGCAGATCCGATTCCTTGATCAGCTTCACCTGGGCGCACTTGGCCCGCAAGTAGCCGCTGTTGGGCACCCGGTCGGTGCCCACGATGGACAGCGCGACGTGGTGGCGCACGCCCGCTGTTTGCTCCGCCGCGAGCAGGTTCTTGGTCGATGTGGTGAAGAAATGCAGTACGTCGTCGTCGGCAAAGGAGGGGGAATTGGAGACGTCGACCACCGCGTCGGCTCCGGCAACGGCATCGGCCAGCCCCTCGCCGGTGAGCGCGTTGACGCCCGAGCGCGGCGACGCAGCGACGGCCTGGTGTGCTAGCCCGGTCAACTGGGCGACGACTTGCGATCCGATCAGCCCGCTGCGACCGATAACCAGAATCTTCATGGTCAAGCCCCTCCCGGTCCGCGTGATGGAACTGCTCAATCCAGCATCCTCCGTTTTCGGGCCGATGAAACAGGGAAAGTCCGTGGTTTTGGCGGGTCGCCGGGGGGCGTCAGGGTGATGACGGCTCCGGGTGACAGCAATGGGAACTAAATCAACTGCTTGACTTAACCTGGCTCGCGCGGATTAACTCGTTCTGTGGTCGACGAATTGGCCGGCAAAATAGCCATTGTCACCGGCGGGGCCTCCGGGATCGGGCGCGCCACGGTGGCGCGGTTTATCGCCGAGGGGGCGCGGGTTGTGATCGCCGACGTCGAAGAGGAGCGTGGGGGGTCCTTGGCGGCCGCGCTGGGCGCCGATGCCATGTTCTGTCGGACCGACGTCTCCCAACCCGAACAGGTCGCGGCGGTGGTGGCCGCCGCCGTCGACAACTTCGGCGGCTTGCACGTGATGGTGAACAATGCCGGTGTCTCCGGCGCCATGCACCGCAGATTCCTCGATGATGACCTGGCCGATTTCCACCGCGTGATGGCCGTCAACGTGCTGGGAGTGATGGCTGGCACCCGTGATGCCGCCCGGCACATGGCCGCCCACGGCGGAGGATCGATCGTCAATCTCACCTCCATCGGCGGGATTCAGGCAGGCGGGGGAGTGATGACGTATCGGGCGTCGAAGGCGGCGGTGATTCAATTCACCAAGTCGGCGGCGATCGAGCTGGCGCACTACGAGATTCGGGTCAATGCGATCGCGCCCGGCAACATCCCCACCCCGCTGTTGGCCTCGTCGGCGGCGGGACTGGATCAAGAGCAAGTCGAGCGGTTCACCGCGCAGATTCGCCAGACCATGCGTGAGGACCGGCCGCTGAAGCGGGAGGGCACGCCCGAGGACATCGCCGAAGCGGCGTTGTACTTCGCCGGTGAACGGTCGCGATATGTCACCGGGACCGTTCTTCCCGTGGATGGTGGGACGGTGGCGGGCAAGGTGATTCGCCGCAGCAGGTAGGGCGGCGGGACGATTCCCGGGTCGACCGGCGCCAGCAATTTAAATCAATCGCTTGACTTAATGCCTCGATGCGCGGTTGACTAGGCATCATGACCGCCGTTGGCAGGGCCGTTCGCGGTGAACGGGCCAGCTCCACACAAGAGGCGATCCTGGTCGCGGCCGAGCGGCTGTTCGCCGAGCACGGTGTGTTCGCGGTCTCCAACCGCCAGGTCAGCGAGGCGGCGGGGCAGGGCAACAACGCCGCGGTGGGGTATCACTTCGGCACCAAGACCGATCTGGTTCGCGCTATCGAGCAGAAGCATCGCGTACCGATCGAGCGGCTTCGCGAGCAAATGGTGGCAGCGGCCGCCGCCAAGGGGGCGGCCGCGACGATGCGGGATTGGGTGGCGTGTTTGGTCCGCCCGCTCACCGAACACCTTGCGGTCCTGGGTAATCCGACTTGGTACGCACGGTTTGCCGCGCAGGCGATGACCGATCCCGCCTACCACAACATCATCGTCAAAGATGCGCTGAGTTCGCCGTCGCTGGTTCAGGTCATCGACGGCATCAACAGCTGTCTACCGGATCTGCCGGTCGACGTGCGCTACGAACGCAACCTGATGGCGCGCAACCTCTTGATGCACACCTGTGCCGATCTCGAACGTGCGCTTGCCGCGGGCACCTCGGTGCCGCGACCCTCCTGGCGCGAGGCCGCGACCGGACTGATCGACGCGATAACTGGCCTATGGCTGGCGCCTGTGACAGCGCGCGAGTGAGAAGGGGCGCAGATGAAAGTGATTGTCGATGAAAACATCTGCGCATCGTCGGGCAACTGCGTGATGAATGCACCCGAGATATTCGACCAGCGGGACGAGGACGGTGTGGTCGTCCTGCTCAACGCGAATCCGCCCGCTGAGCTCGCCGAAGGTGCCCGCAGGGCGGCCGCGTCCTGCCCGGCGATGGCAATCAAGATCGAGGAGTGACCGTGTCCGACACGCTCGCAAGCCCCAGCCCCGAGACGGCGGCGGGAATCCCGGACTATCCGATGTCGCGGTCCGCGGGCTGTCCGTTCGCCCCGCCGCCAGGAGTCATGTCCCTGGCGGCAGCTAAGCCGCTAACCAGGGTGCGCATCTGGGACGGCAGCACACCGTGGCTCATCACGGGATATGAGCAAGTGCGCGAGCTGTTTTCCGACTCACGGGTAAGCGTTGATGATCGGCTGCCGGGCTTCCCGCACTGGAATGCGGGCATGTTGTCGACCGTTCACAAGCGTCCCCGGTCGGTGTTCACCGCCGACGGCGAGGAGCACACCCGATTTCGGCGGATGCTGTCGAAACCGTTCACCTTCAAGAGGGTGGAAGCACTGCGCCCCACCATCCAGCAGATCACCGACGAGCACATCGATGCGATGCTGGCCGGCCCGCAGCCAGCCGACCTTGTCGCCAAACTGGCCCTGCCGGTGCCGTCGTTGGTGATCAGCCAACTGCTGGGGGTGCCCTACGAGGACGCCGAGATGTTTCAGCACCACGCCAATGTCGGGCTGGCCCGGTACGCGACCGGTGCGGACACCGTCAAAGGCGCGATGAGCCTGCACAAGTATCTGGCTGAGCTGGTCGAAGCCAAAATGGCGAACCCGGCCGAAGACGCGGTCTCCGATCTGGCCGAGCGGGTCAAGGCCGGTGAGCTCAGCGTCAAGGAGGCCGCCCAGTTGGGCACCGGCTTGCTGATCGCCGGACACGAGACCACCGCAAACATGATCGGTCTTGGCGTGCTCGCGTTGCTGGTGAACCCCGACCAGGCTGGGATTCTGCGGGATGCCCACGACCCCAAGATCGTCGCGAATGCGGTCGAGGAACTGCTGCGCTACCTCAGCATCATTCAAAACGGCCAGCGCCGGGTCGCCCACGAAGACATTCACATTGGCGGAGAAACCATCCGCGCCGGCGAAGGCATCATCATCGATCTCGCTCCGGCGAACTGGGATGCGCACGCGTTCACCGAACCGGATCGGCTATATCTGCACCGCGCGGGCGCCGAGCGCAACGTCGCCTTCGGCTACGGCAGGCACCAGTGCGTCGGCCAACAGCTCGCCCGCGCCGAGTTGCAGATTGTCTACCGCACTCTCTTGCAGCGCATCCCCACGTTGACGCTGGCCACTGCGCTCGAAGACGTCCCGTTCAAAGACGACCGCCTGGCCTATGGGGTCTATGAACTACCCGTGACCTGGTGACCACTGTCTTAACCCGGATCCGAATGGAGGATCAATGATGTCGGCCCCAACCAGCTCCGTCTCGCTCTACCCGCCGGAAGGCTTTGGAGCACCCAAGAATCGCCGGGGACATGCCAGCGGCATCAATGTGGGGCTGCCCGAGGGCACGGTGGTGTTCTCGGCCGACAATCACATATCGCTGGCCGCCGACATCTTCTATGAGCGCTTCCCGGACGATCTGAAGGACAAGGCACCGCGTATCTAGTACGAAGACGGTGCTTTTCAGGTCGGGCGCAAGGGCCAGTCGTTCCTTCCGGGCGACTTCAGCGCGGTCCTCATGCAATACGACGACCTGCCCGGGGCCGCCAGCACCAACATCGAGGCGAGGATCCAGGAACTTCGTGAGGACGGGGTCGACAAGGAGCTCGCGTTTCCCAACGCGGTGCTCGCCCTCTTTCACTACCCGGACAAGATGCTTCGGGAACTCGCATTCCGCATCTACAACGAGTACATCGCCGAACTACAGGAGCGCTCCGCCGGTCACTTCTACAGTGCCGGGCTGATCAACTGGTGGGACCCCGACGGAACCCGCCGCACCCTAGAGGAGCTGAAATCGCTTGGACTCAAGACTTTTTTGATGCCGCTAAACCCGGGCAAGGACGACGACGGCAACCCTATCGACTACGCGAGCACGACCATGCGGCCAGTCTGGGACGAGATCGAGGCTTCCGGCATGCCGATCACCCACCACATCGGCGAGACCCCGCCCAAGAGCCCCTGTGAGTTCAACAGCGTCGTCGTCGGGATGATGATCAATATCGACGGATTCCGGGAGACGTTCTCCAAGTACATCTTCGGCGGCATCCTCGACCAGCATCCGGGTTTGCGGGTCGGCTGGTTCGAAGGCGGCATCGCCTGGGTGCCCTGGGCACTACAGGACGCTGAGCATTTGGTGGCGTCCTATCAGCACATGTTCAATCGGCCGCTCGAGCATGACGTTCGCTACTACTGGGACAAGCACATGAGCGCATCGTTCATGGTTGACCCGCTGGGACTGGAACTGATCGATCGCATCGGGGTCGGCAAGGTCATGTGGTCCTCGGACTATCCGCACAATGAGAGCACCTACGGCTATTCGGAGAAGTCGCTGGCCGCTGTCGTCGACGCGGTCGGGCCGCAGCATGCCGCCCGGATAGTCAGCGGCAACATCACCGAATTCCTAGGACTCTGCGGATTTCTGATGACGACGTTCGCGCGGCCGCCCTCGCCTGAGATGCAGATTCCGGAGCGGCCGGACCTGACCCGGATGCGGCGCGAGACGGGGGCCAGGCTCCGCCGCGCGACGGCCGATCGCGGCGTCGACGCGATGATCTTGTTGGGTAACAGCGCCGTCGTCTACGCCACCGGCGCCAGTTGGCCGCTGGGAGATGCCGGGCTGTCCTACGTTGAGCGCCCGGTGGCGGTGGTGCTGGCCGGCCACCCGTGGCCGCACCTGTTCCTGCCGTTTCGGGAGGGCGCATCCCAGGAGTCGGAGTTGCCCTCCGATCACCTGCACGGTCCGGTCTACCTCGAATTCGACGAAGGAGTAGAGAATTTCGCGCGCCTGCTGTCGGAGCTGATCCCACCGGCAGCCACCATCGCGGTCGACGAGTTGACCGGTGCCATGGCACGAGCCGCAAAGCTGCTGTTCCCCAGCGGTGCCCCCGTCGATGCGAGCGCCGTCGTGAGTGCCGCCAAGGTGATCAAGACCTCAGATGAACTCGCGTGCATCCGCAACGCCGTCCGAATCACCGATGAGGCGATGGTGCAAGTGCACGAGGCGCTGGCGCCCGGGATTCGGCAGATCGAGCTATCCGCGCGTTTTCTGCGCCGGGCCTTCGAACTGGGTGCCACCGCCAGCATGCTCGAACCGATCTGGCAGGTCATGCCGGCAAGCAGGGCCGAGGGTGTGTGGACCACCCACGGCGACTTGGCGCTGCCGCTGCTGAGCACCGAGCGAGAACTCGCCGCAGGCGACGTGCTGTGGACCGACGTGAGCATCACCTACCAGGGCTACTGCTCAGACTTCGGGCGGACCTGGATCGTGGGGCGTGACCCGCAGCCACGGCAGCAGCAACAGTTCGACAGGTGGCGCGAGATCATGAGCGCCGTGGTCGGCGTGGCCCGCGCCGGCGCGACGGCAGCCGAGTTGGCCAGGGCCGCAACGGCGGCCAACGGCGGTGCTCGGCCCTGGTTGCCGCACTTCTATCTGGGCCACGGAATCGGTGTAAACGCGGCCGAAATGCCGATGATCGGAACCGATCTCGGTGACGAGTTCGATGAGAACTTCGTGCTGGAGCCGGGCATGGTGCTGGTGCTCGAGCCAGTTGTGTGGGAAGACGGTACCGGAGGCTACCGCAGTGAAGAGGTGCTGGTGATCACCGAGGAAGGCTCGACGCGCTTGACCGACTACCCGTATGACCCTTATGTCGACTGAAGTACTGCCCGACAATCGGGCGCTGCGTTGCGGGCGCCGGCAACGTGCGCTCGAGCAGATGGCGGCCCACGATCTCGATGTCCTGGTTCTCGGTAGGCAGGCCAACGTCCGCTATGTCTCGGGCACTCCACAACTTTGGGTCGCTGGGACTAGGCCCTTCGGCCCCACCTGCGTCCTGGTCCGCGCGACAGGTGCCATTCATCTGCTCAGCACCTGGGATGAAGGCGTTCCCGATGACATCCCGCACGAGAACCTCTATGGCATCTCGTGGAACCCGATGAACACCATTTCGGTGCTCGAGCGCATCGACGGTGCCGCCACCGCCCGGCGGGTGGGGGCCGACGCGCTGTCAACGGTCTTCGCCCAGCTGCTGCCGCAGGCATTTCCCAACGCGGAGCTAGTCGACGGCGAGCTCGCGATGCGCGCCGCCCGGCGGATCAAGACGGACGAGGAGGTGGTCGCGCTGCGGGCAGCCATCGCGGTCGCCGAGTCCGGGCTGGCCGCGGCGGTAGCCGAGCTGCGAACCGGGGTCAGTGAACAGCTGCTGGCCGGCGTGCTGGTGGAAGCGGTGTTGGCCGGCGGCGTCAGCACTCCCTCCAATCAGGATGTGGCGTGGGTGACTTCGCGCGAGCACCCGTGGCAGCGGGCCAGCGGCGATCGTCGCGTCCGGTCCGGGGACTTGGTGGCCTTCTCCGCGGGGGTCCTGGCCGGCGGATACATCGGCGAGGTGGGCCGAACCTGGCCCGCAGACGGTGTTGCGGGCGCCGCGCCGCTGTACCAACGATGGGCGAAGCTGTGGGATGGGCTGCTTTTAGCGCGCCAGCCGGGTGCGGGGGCCGGCGAATTGCTGAATGCCTACCGGCAGGCCGGAGAACCGGCGCCGCCGATGCCGGTAGCGCGGGGCCTGGGAATGGGCTTTGACCCGCCCGTCATCTCCGCCCAGCTGCCCGCGACGGCGGCCAATGACCGATTGGAGCCGGGAATGGTTCTTGCCGTGACGGGTTACGTGTGGGAGGCGGGGGTGGGCGCAGTGTTTGGCCGCGAAGCGGTGTTGGTCAACGCCGATGGACCCGAGGTGTTGACCGCCAGCCCGATGTGGCAGGCCTAGCCATGCCAAAATCGGAGCCGCCGGTGGACAAGGTGATCCGGTATGACAAGGACCCCGAGACCCGAATCGCCGCCATCACCTTCGATCGCCCAGGCCATCTGAATGCGCCGACGATAGCCGCGCGACTGCGCTACGCCGATCTGCTGCACCGGGCCAGCATCGATGACGAGGTCAAGGTACTGGTGATTCGCGGCGAGGGAGAGGATCTGGGCTCGGGTGCGGATCTCGAAGAGTTCATGGAGGTGATGAACTCTCCGGATCAGGGCCCGCGGCTTGCCGAATTCCGGATCGGCCCTGAGGAGGTCAAGTATCCGCCGTTGGGCTCTTTTCGTCATGGCGCATCGGTCAGTCAGTGGTATGCCAATCCGAACGCCGGGATTCGTGGCCTGCAGGATTTCAAGAAGATCTCCATCCTGGAGGTCAAGGGTTACTGCTATGGCTGGCACTTCTATCAGGCGGCCGACGCTGATCTGGTGATCTCCAGCGATGATGCGCTCTTCGGGCATCCGTCATTTCGCTACTACGGCTGGGGTCCGCGGATGTGGTGGTGGGCGCAGACCATGGGCATCCGCAAGTTTCAGGAAATGGTGTTCACCGGAAGGGCTTTCACCGCCGCGGAGATGCAGGACTGCAACTTTCTCAACAGCGTGGTACCGCGCGAGGAACTCGAAGCCGAGGTGGCCAAGTATGCGTTGGCCTGTGCGCGCAACCGGCCTAACGACACGGTGTTCATGCAGAAGGTCTTCTTCGAAATCATGAAGCAGTTCCAGGGCGAGTACATGGGCAGCCTGCTTAGTGGCTTCTTCGAGTCGATGGGCAGCGGTGTGCGGGCCGACACCGATGACCTCATGCTCGATGACGCCATCGAGCAGGGTCTGGGCGATGCGGTCAAGGACAATGACAGCCGGTTCCCACCGGGGTGGCGCCTGAGCATGAAATCGCGGGCCAAAGACGGCACCGGCAAGCCTGCCAAGCAGAAGAAGAAAAAAGGTTAGTGGAGGCCACACCGCCGCCAGTTCAGCCGCCCCTGGCCGGTTACCGGGTGGTGGATCTGTCCACCGGTATCGCGGGCGCATATTGCACCAAACTGCTCGCCGACGGCGGTGCTGACGTTGTCAAAGTCGAGCCACCAGAGGGTGATCCGTTGCGCTGGTGCTCGGCTTCGGGCACCGCCATCCCCGAGGGCAACGACGGCGCCCTGTTCAACTTCCTGGCCGGTAGCCAGCACAGCGTCGTCGCGGCACCCGAATCCGATCGCGACCTGGCGTTGGTCGAGGCGCTACTGGCCGCCGCCGACGCGGTGGTGTGGTCGCCAGGTTCCAGAGTCGCTGAGCACCCGCGCCTTGGGCCGCAAGAGCTGCACCGGCGCCATCCGCAGCTCACGGTCACGTCGATAACCCCGTTCGGGCTGGAGGGGCCCTGGCACGACCGGCCCGCGACCGAGTTCACCCTGCAGGCGTGGTCAGGCGCAATCATCGGGCTCGGACGTGGCCTCGCCGATCGCGCGCCGGTCTTCGTCGGCGGGCGAGTCGGCGAAGACCTGGCCGGAGCATATGCCAGCGTGGCCACCTTGGCCTCCCGGCACCGCCGGATCAGCGACGGATGGGGAGAACTGATCGACCTATCCATGCTGGAAACCCAAATTCTCAGCCAGACTTACTATCCCGTCACCTATTTCGAAATGCTCGGCCGACCATGGCGTGACGCTCGGCGGTTGACCGTACCGGGGGTGGCTTGTGCCCAAGACGGGCTGGTCGATCTGGGATGTGGAACCGCGCAGCAGTGGTTCGACCTGTGCGCGATGGTCGGTCACCCGGAGTGGATCGACGAGCAATCGCCGTTGTCGATCACCGAACAAGCCAACCTCCATGCCGAGGAGATCTACGACTGGCTGCGCAGCCATCCGTCCGACGAGATCCGGGAACTCGCGACGGCGTTCCGGATTCCCAACGCGCCGGTGGCCAATGGGGCCAACATCGCCTCGCTCGACCATTTTCAGGCGCGAGGTTCCTTTGTCCGCAACCCCCGCGACGGGTTCCTGCAACCGGCCCATCCGTACCGGATCAGTTCGGTGCACCTGCGCCGCCCCGGTCCGGCGCCGCGGCTCGGGGAACATGGCGACCACTACCGGACGGCCGAACTGAAGCCCAGGCCGGTACCGACGCCGAAGGTTCTGACGCGGCTGCCGCTGAGTGGCATTCGCGTGCTCGACCTGACCACATTCTGGGCGGGCCCGTCGTGCACGCACCTGTTGGCCATGCTCGGCGCCGAGGTGATCCACGTCGAATCGACCCGCCGTCCCGACGGTACCCGGCTGATTGCCGGCGTACCCGTGACCGAAGACCAATGGTGGGAGAAGTCGCCCATTTTCGTGGCGCTGAACACCAACAAGAAGGGTGTGACGCTGGACCTGGGGGATTCGCGGGGTCGGGAAGTATTGCACCGGTTGATCGCAACCTGTGACGTGATAGCCGAGAACTTCACTCCGCGCGTCATGGACCAGCTGGGTCTGGATTTCACCACGGTGCAGTCGATTCGGTCTGATGCCATCCTGCTACGCATGCCTGGATTCGGCCTGGACGGACCGTGGCGCGACAATCCGGCGTTTGCTTATGTCATCGAGTCCGCGGCCGGAAGAAGCTGGATGACGGGCTATCCCGACCTCACACCGTATGAGCCGTATTCGGTTGGCGACCCCAATGCGGGTGTGCATGCGGCCAATGCGCTGCTGCTGGCGCTCGAGCACCGGCGGCGCACCGGTCGGGGTGTGCTGGTGGAAGCGGCGATGGTGGACGCCGCGCTGAACATCGCTGCGGAGCAGGTCATCGAATACAGCGCGTACGGGCGGCTGCTGGAGCGCGCGGGCAACCGCGGCCCCGCCGCTGTGCCGCAAAACCTCTACCGCAGCTCTGACATCGACGAGTTCGGCCGCCTGGACAGCTGGGTTGCCATTGCGGTCTCGACTGACCAGCACTGGCAGCAGCTGGGTGCTGCGCTCGGATCACCCTCTTGGGCGGCCGAACCACGCCTGGCCACAGCGGCCGGCCGGCGCACCCACGAAGACGTCATTGACGACCACTTGACGGCGTGGTGCGGGCAGCGGGGCAGCGACGAGATCGTGGCCACCCTATGGCAAGCCGGTGTACCGGTGGCCAAGGTGATGCAACCGCATCGGCAGTCGGAGTTGGCCCAGTTGGCTTCGCGCGGCTTCTTCGAGGTGGTGGACCATCCGGTGAACGGCCCGGTCAGGCTCAGCACTGTGCCGATGCGGCTGTCCGGTTGGCCAGGACGATTTCACACCGAACCAGCGCCCCTGTTGGGTCAGCACAATCGTGAGTTGCTGACCGAGCTGGGCCTGACCGCGGCGGAGATATCCGAGCTGGAATCTGACGGTGTTATCGGGGCGGCCCCGGCAATGTACTCGGCAACCTGAGCAGCACCATGGCAATTGATCCCGCGGATGTCCTGCTCAACGGCCGGGTGGCGGTGGTGACCGGCGCGGGATCGGGGATCGGTCGTGGCGTCGCCGCTGGCCTTGCGGCGTTCGGCGCCTCGGTGGCGATATGGGAGCGGGACCCGCAAACCTGCGCGCAGGCCGCAGCCGAGCTTGGCGGCCTGGGCATCGCCACCGACGTACGCAGCGGCGACCAGGTGGACGCCGCCCTGCAGCGAACCCAGGCCGAACTGGGCGAGGTAACCATCCTGGTCAACAACGTGGGCGGGGTGTTCTGGTCGCCGCTGCTGCAGACCAGTGAGAAGGGCTGGGATGCGCTCTACCGCAGCAACTTAGGTCATGTGCTGCTGTGTACCCAGCGGGTGGCCCGGCGGCTGGTTGCCGCGGGGCTACCGGGCAGCATCATGGCGATCACCTCGATCGAGGGAGTGCGGGCCGCGCCTGGTTACGCGGCGTACGCCGCCGCCAAGGCGGGCGTTGTCAACTACACCAAGACCACGGCACTGGAGCTGGCGCACCACGGCATTCGGGTGAATGCGATCGCACCCGATATCACGATGACCGAGGGGCTGGCGCAGCTGGGCGGCGCCGCGGCACTGGAGCGCATCGGAAGTCTGGTCCCGTTGGGGCGCCCCGGTGATGTCGATGAGATAGCAAGTGTCGCGGTGTTTCTCGCGTCTGACATGGCGCGCTACGTCACCGGCCAGACAATTCACGTCGACGGTGGCACCCACGCCGCGGCGGGCTGGTACCGCGATCCGCAGACTGGCGAATACCGGCTGGGTCCGGGCTAGTGCCGCCAGCCTTCGGCGGCCTGCTCGTCGAATGTGCGGTCAATACGGGCAAACCTGCGTTGAATCGAGGTGCGGGCGCCCTCGTGTGGCAGCACGTAGAGGCGGTTGGCCAGGATGGCGTCGGCCGTCAGGCGTGCCAGCTCGTCGACGCTGAGGCTATCGTCCTGGGCCGGCAGGGAGCCCATATCCCCGGTTACCTGCGGCGCGGATGACAGTCCGTAGTCCGCGCCGCGGATCCGCTCCGAGTTGGAGACCAGCCGGGTCTCGACGACCATCGGGCACAACACCGTTACCCCGACTACGCGGTCTTTTATTTCGCGGGAGAGGGTTTCGGCCAGGCCGACGACGCCGTATTTGGCTACGCCGTAGGCGCCGAGCCCGGCGTTGGGCACCAGTCCGGCAAAGGACGCGGTGAACGCGATGTGTCCACCGTGTTCCAGCAGCTTCGGCAGGAACGCCTCGACGGTATGAATTGAGCCCCACAGATCGATGTCGATCACCCACCGCCAGTCGTCGTGGGTCATGTCGGCGATCGGACCCGCCACGACAATGCCGGCATTGCTGAACACCACGTCGATTTGCCCCAGCAGGCGGGCGGATTCGGCCGCGAGATGGTTGACTTCGCTCAGATGGCGGACGTCACACATCACGCCGTGCGCATCGAAACCCTTCCCGCGCAGATGTTCGACGGACCGCTCCAGTCCCGGCTTGTCGATGTCGGCCAGCACCACCTTGGCCCCGCGCCGAGCGAACTCGGTAGCCGTGGCCAAGCCGATGCCGCTCGCCCCACCCGTTATGACCGCCCCGCGTCCCGCAAATCCGTCCATGTGACGGAACCCTATTTCAGGCAGCCACCTGCGTCGACGGGTAGGGTGACACCGGTTATGTAGCGGGACTCGTCGGAGGCCAGGAACAGCACGGCGTTGCTGATGTCTTCGGCCTCGACCCACGGAATCGGCAGGGTGTGGAAGAGCTGGCAGATCGGTGCCATGTCGTCGGGACCGGGATTCTCCAGGTCCGGGCGAAACATCTTGAAGGTGCCCTCGTTGTGCAGCATGGGGGTCCGGACATGCGTTGGGTGTACCGAATTGACTCGAATCATGTGTTGCCCCAACTCAACTGCAAAGGACCGCATCAGGCCCACGACGCCGTGTTTGGCCGCCACGTAATTGCCGCAGTGCGGGTACGCCTTCATTCCGCCGACCGAACTGGTCAAGACGATCGAGCCCCCGTTGCCCCCGGCAATCAGATGCGGCACTGCGGCTTTGACGGATTTCCAGACCCCGGACAGGTTGACGTCGATCATCTCCTGCCAGTCGTGTTCACTGGTCTTGTCCAGCGTGGCGCCACCGTTGCCGATGCCCGCGTTGGCCACGATGATGTCCAGCCGGCCCAGTTGGTCCACTCCGGCGTCCACCGCGGCTTTCAGCGCGTCGTAGTCACGCACATCGGCCTCGGCGGTGAAGATCCGGCGGTTGTGTCCCTTGACCAGATCGGCCGTCTCGGCCAGGTCCTCCGGGGTGGACGCCGGGATGGTGGTGTTCTCCACGATGGGTTTACACACGTCGACAGCGATGATGTCGGCACCCTCCTGCGCCAGACGTACCGCGTGGCTGCGGCCCTGGCCGCGAGCCGCTCCGGTGATGAACGCGACTTTTCCCGCGACCCGCCCGCCAAGCTGCTCAGTCATGGATACCTCACTTCCTCAGGTGGGGGTGGCTCAATCGAAGACGGCCGGCATGCTCTCCCAGCCTCGTACGGTGGAGGTCGGGGAGAGCTTGGCGTTACCAAGGTCGACATCCCATTCGGGGAAGCGCTTGAGGATCTCCTCGAGCGCGATCCGGCCTTCCAGCCGTGCCAGCGCCGAGCCCAGGCAGTACTGGGTTCCGACGCTGAAGGTCAAGTGTTGGTGTGGCTCGCGCCGGATATTGAAAACATCACCGTCCGGACGGAATTGGCGATGATCGCGGTTGGCCGCCCCGATCAGCATCATCATGATGCTGCCTTTGGGCACCGATTGGCCGTAGTACCGTAGATCGCGGGTCACGTACCGGGCCACGTGTGGTGCGGGTGCCTCGTAGCGCAGCAGTTCCTCAACCGCCTGCGGAATCAGCGACGGGTCCTCGACCAGTGCTCGGCGCTGATCTGGATGCTCAGCCAATACCTTGCCGGCCCAACCGATCAGCCGGGTGGTGGTCTCGTTGCCCGCTCCGGACACCACACTGACATAGGTGAGAAGTTCATCGCGTCTGAGTCGACGCACGGTCCCGGTCTCGTCCTCGAATTCGGCGTTGAGAAGTTCGGTCATGATGTCGCTGGAGGGATGCTCGGCGCGCCAATCGATGTAGTGGGCGAAGAAGTCGCCGCTGACCATGCCGTCGGCGGAGGCCTTCATCGGTTTTCCGGCCTCGGTGCGTAGCTGGGCAGTGGCGAAATCGCGGGCGGCTTCCTGGTCCTCCTCCGGGACGCCCAGCAGCATGCCGATGACGCGCATCGGCATCTGGGCGCCGAGATCGGCGACGAAGTCGAACCTGCCGCTGCCGATCAGGGGATCCAAACTGCGCGCGCAGAATTCGCGGATTTTGGGTTCTAGATCATTGATCTTGCGCGGGGTGAACATGCGCGACAACAACTTACGGTGAACGTCGTGGACCGGCGGATCCTCGAAGACGAGTACGCCCGCGGGGATGTCGATGTTGGCCTTGATGATCTCGAGGATTGCCCCCCTGGCCGAACTGAACGTTTGATAGTCGACGATGGCCCGGTCGACATCGGCGAACCTGCTCAGCGCGTAGAAGCCGTGCTGCGCGTTGTAGTACAGCGGCGCCTCTTCGCGGAGCCGGCGGAACATTGGGTAGGGGTCCGCGTTGAGCTCTACGTCGTACGGGTCGAAGTAGACGTCACTCGCTGCGGTCACTGTCACCCATGTCGCCTCCCGAAGGAACGTGCTTGCCCGTTCGCCCGTGCAACACGAGTCGTGCGGCACCTGAACTCTGTCATCACCCGCCAACGAGTGTCAACGAGGAATCCGTTTTAGCTAATCGCAGTTCTTATATGAAGCGAATAGCGTTCTCGTTAGGCTGATTCAACGCGCGCGGGCATTATCACCGGCGGACGAAGCGGGCCGGTGACTCGGGCAGGTCTGTTCGGGTGGTGTTAGGAGGCGGCGAATCCGCGTGAACAGAAATCCCATACCTCATCTGCGGTGATGGGGTGGGTCGTCGCGTCGTCGGTGCCGCCGCTGGACTGTGCGATGAACATGACCGTCTGCATGGTCATGGCGGCTATCCGTCTCGGGTTGAGGTCTTCTCGCAGTTCGCCGGCCTCAGCCGCGGCCTCCATCAGCTCGGTGAGCAACGCCACCAGCGGTGCGTGCGCGACTTTGACCTCGGTCGGGTGGCTTACCAACAGGCGCGGCGCGAAGTCGGTAAACAGCGGTCGCTTGGCTGTCGGGTCGGGGCGCGACGCCTCATACAAGAGCTCGACCGCCACTTTCAGTCGCTCCAGCGGATCCGCGTGGGTTTCGGTGGCGGCGCGGATCTGGTCGGCGGACCGGCTCAGTGCGTCCTCGAAGAGCGCCAGCAATAGCTCGTGTTTGCCGTCGAACTGCAGGTAGAAGCTGCGCAGTGACTGCCGTGACCGGTCCACGACTTCCTGCACGGTGAAGTCTGTGCTGCCCTTTTCGATGATGATGGCCTGTGCGGCGTCCAGGAAACGCTGAACGCGCTGCGCCGCTCGCAGTTTCGCGGTCTTGATCGACCGCTCGACGGCGCGCTGCTTCCACGCGGGTTCTTCGCTCGGGTTCGTCACGGGCGGCTCAGATGATTGCCGCGAGAAGAAAACATGGTTGGACTGTACCGGAGAACGCTGTGCCATCGCTGCGCTCGACCTCCCCCCGGACGGTGTACAGGAGATTGCAACTTCCTGCGAACGAGAACACTATTCTCTTGCGCACGTGTTTGGGAAGCAGAATCAACTTCAGTGGGCGGCGAGGAGTTCTGTGCAGCTGACCTTTGATGCCGACGTCGAGGCCTTCCGCGACGAATTCATCTCGTTTCTGGACCGGAATTTGCCCGATCAGGCGGCCGGGATGGAGCGGCCGCGGTCCTGCTCGCACGTGCCGGAGTGGGCGCGGCGGTGGCAACGCTTGTTGTTCGACAACGGGTGGTTGATCCCGGGCAATCCGCCGGAGTTCGGTGGTCGCAATGCCTCACTGCTGCAGCAGTACGTGCATCTGCAGGAGTTGGCCCGGCGCCGCCTTTATCGCAGTTTCAACCCACAAGGCGTGGGCATCATTGCGGAGTCGCTGCTGTCGTTCGGAACGCCGGAGCAGAAGCGGCGCTGGGCAGTGCCGATCCTGCGGGCGGAGATGACCGCGTCGTTGGGTATGAGCGAGCCGGGTGCGGGCTCGGATCTGGCGTCGTTGAAGACGCGGGCAGTGCGCTACCGCGACGGCGAGGGTGACCGTTTTGTGGTCAATGGGCAGAAGGTGTGGACATCAGGTGCCCATGACACCGATGTGCTGCTGACGTTCGCGCGTACCGATCCTGACGCCCCAAAGCACAAGGGAATCAGCGCTTTGCTGATTCCGACGGACACTCCCGGCGTGGTGCGGCGGCCATTCGCGTCGGTGTGCGACCACGACGATGTCGACTTCAATGAGGTGTTTTTCACCGACGCAGCGGTGCCGGCCGAGAACCTGGTGGGTGAGCTCAACGGCGGGTGGCGGGTGGCGACCTAGGGCTCCGGCGTTGTTGATTAGCAGGCTTGTGAGCTGGGGAATTGTGGATTGAGGAGGTCTAGGCGGCGGTTGGCGGTCAAAGCGGTGATCCGGCAGGCTTCGGCGATGTTGTCGGCGCCGTTGAGGCGGTGCAGATTGATCGCGGTGTTGCGTAGCGTTGCTAGGACCTGTGCGCCGTTTCCGGTATGTGCCCTTTGACGGTCTTCGTCGAAGGTGACGTCGCGTATCCAGTGCAGGCTGTTCTCGATTCCCCAGTGTTGACGCATCCAGGTCATGATCGCGGTAGGGCGGGCGTGCTCGAACGGCAGGCTGCAGATGGCATAGACCACCTCCACGCTGCGCTGGTCGGTGCAGGGCTCCGGCGTTGTTGATTAGCAGGCTTGTGAGCTGGGGAATTGTGGATTGAGGAGGTCTAGGCGGCGGTTGGCGGTCAAAGCGGTGATCCGGCAGGCTTCGGCGATGTTGTCGGCGCCGTTGAGGCGGTGCAGATTGATCGCGGTGTTGCGTAGCGTTGCTAGGACCTGTGCGCCGTTTCCGGTATGTGCCCTTTGACGGTCTTCGTCGAAGGTGACGTCGCGTATCCAGTGCAGGCTGTTCTCGATTCCCCAGTGTTGACGCATCCAGGTCATGATCGCGGTAGGGCGGGCGTGCTCGAACGGCAGGCTGCAGATGGCATAGACCACCTCCACGCTGCGCTGGTCGGTGGCGGTGATCAAGCGTTCACGAGTGATCCGGATGATTTGTTTTGCGTAGGGGAAGCCGATTCCTCGTGCAGCGGTGATGATTTGCAGGGTGCGGGTCTCGACACGGCCGTGGCCGCGGGAGTCGTCGGTAGCGGCTGCGGGCACCTCGGCCCAGGGCAGCGCGGTGATACGCGCAAATATTTTGGCTTGGTTGGACTTGACGATCATCAGGTAGTGCGACTTCAAGGTGGCGCAGATCAACTTCGCGGTGACGACCTGGGTATGCATCGCATCCACGGTGACCAGCCACCGCAAGCTACCCGGCAGCAGCGTGAGCAGGGCACGTACGCAGGGAATTTCATTGCTTTTCTCGGCGACAGCGAGTTGACCGAGCACCAATCGGGCACGGTGGGCGAACACCGACACGAGATGCGTGGCTGTCGCTTTGGCGCGTAAAGCACCACGCAGCATCTTGCCGTCCAACGCGATCGGCACCAATCCACTGGGGTCGCTGCTGGCCACGTGTGCAGTGAAGTAACTGCCCATCCTGGCGTTGAGGTCGGCGGGGTCTAGCCGAGACAAAACAGCGCGGAAGGTCTTCTCACTGGGCCGCCGGAACCGGACCCCTAATTGGGCCAACACATCATCGGGAGCGGTGGCCGCCCATGTGGCAAAACCAGCATAGCCGCGCATCCCCGCGGCAGTGGCCAGAACCGCGATCGCCAACAAAGCCATCAGCGAATACCTCCGACCGCGTGGGCCCCTCGGGTCTGGCACCGAGGCCAACACATCGAGAAACTCCGATCCGATGAGCTCGCTGCGCTCACCAGGACTCCAGCGGTCGAACACCTCTGGAACCGACGACACACGCAATACTGAAACGGTAGGCACGGGCAACTCCAGACCAACGACGAACAGTAACCAACTCGATCGTTCTCCAGATAGCCCGTGCCTACACTCCGGCCCCAATAGCGCGGCACCAAAGATCATCAACCCAGCTCACAAGCCTGCTAATCAACAACGCCGGAGCCCTGGGTGGCGACCGGCTCCCTTGGGCACGAACGGACGATGCTGTGGCTGGGATATGCCAACCTGTTGGGCGAATTGGCAACCGATTTCACTCCAGCGGGCGTGCCGCAACGGGATCACTACGCCACGTTGGTGATGGATACCCAGGCGATGCGACTGCTCGGGTCCGCGACACTGGCCTCGGCGGCGCGTGGACAGGAGGATGTGCCCGCGCAGTCGGTGCTCAAGCTGCTGGGCTCGGAGGCTTTGCAGCGTGCCTGCGAAGATGCGCTCGACTCGGCAGGCGGCGACGGTCTGGTGCACCCCTCGATCACGGCACCCATCGCTGCGTTGAACCTGGACAACCACTATGGCAGGTGGTTCGACCGCTACGCGCGTAGCTTCGCCGGCGCCATCGCCGGAGGCACCTCTGAAATTCAGCGCAACATCATCGCTGAACGGATACTCGGGCTGCCGCGCGGTTAGGCGGTATCGGCTCGCCTCACATCGGCATGCCGGAATTCATGGCTACGTTTGTCCCGAAAATGGCTGTGTATGAACCGATTTAGCCGCCGACCCGGTGGCTGGGCCCGATCTGGTGGCGCCGTGATCTAGCCCACGAAATTCCAACTCTCCCCTCGGGAAAGGGCCGGATCCAGTCCGGCAGTGGGCCGATCCGAGTCCTCTCGGCTGGTCGTCCGCATTGGTGCGTCGACGCGTCTGCCGCCCAAATCGATCTTCGCGCCGCGCCGGGCCCTTGGCTACGCGCGAGCTGAACGGAGTGCTTTGTCTTCCCAACAGGTTTCGGCTGTCCCAACGATTCGCGAGGCGGGCGATCCCAGTACCGCGGTGCTGGCCGCACTGCGTTCGCCGACTCGTCTGCGGACCGAGGTGCTCGCCGGTTTGGTGGTTGCGCTGGCGCTGATCCCTGAAGCAATCTCCTTTTCGATCATCGCCGGGGTGGACCCTCGGGTGGGGCTTTTCGCCTCTTTCACCATGGCGGTGACCATCGCTGTGGTGGGCGGGCGCCCGGCCATGATTTCCGCGGCCACCGGCGCCATTGCGTTGGTGATCGCGCCGCTGGCGCGTGAACACGGGGCCGACTACTTCATCGCCGCGGTGATCTTGGCGGGCCTTGTGCAGATCACGCTCAGCTTGCTGGGGGTCGCTCGGTTGATGCGGTTCATCCCACGCAGCGTGATGGTCGGCTTCGTCAATGCGCTCGCGATCTTGATATTCCTCTCACAGGTTCCCCACCTACTGGGGGTGCCGGCGGTGGTCTATCCATTTGTCATCGTTGGTTTGCTGTTGATGGTGTTCCTGCCAAAACTGACCACCGTTGTCCCAGCTTCTTTGGTCGCGATCGTGGTCTTGACGGCCGCCGCGGTCGCGTTCTCCGTCGAGATTCTCAACGTCGGCGACGAAGGCCAGTTGCCGTCCAGCCTGCCGACCCTATTGGTGCCCCACGTCCCGTTCGCACTGGAAACCCTGTCCATCATCGGCCCGTATGCGCTGGCAATGGCATTGGTCGGGTTGCTGGAATCGTTGCTGACGGCCAAGCTCGTTGACGACATCACCGACACCCACAGCAACAAGACCCGGGAGGCCTGGGGGCAGGGCGTTGCCAACGTTGTCACGGGCTTCTTCGGCGGAATGGGCGGCTGCGCAATGATCGGCCAGACCATGATCAACGTGAAGGTCTCCGGTGTTCGCACCCGGATCTCCACCTTCCTCGCCGGCCTGTTCCTGTTGGGCCTTGTCGTCGGCCTCGGCGACGTGGTCGCGCTCATTCCGATGGCGGCACTGGTCGCGGTGATGATCATGGTCTCGGTCGGCACGATGGACTGGCACAGCATTGCCCCCGCGGCGCTACGGCGGATGCCGCGCAGCGAAACGCTGGTCATGCTCGCCACCGTGGTGGTCACCGTGGCAACCCAGAACCTCGCTTACGGCGTCGTTGCCGGTGTCTTGACCGCGATGGTGCTCTTTGCGCGGCGTGTTGCTCACTTCATGACGGTGTAAAGAATCGTCGAATCAGACACCGGCAGTGCCGCTGAGACGGTGGTCTACCGAGTCAGCGGCGAATTGTTCTTCGCCTCGAGCAACGACTTGGTTTACCAATTCAATTACGTCGACGACCCGGACAACGTGGTGATCGACATGTCGCAGTCCCACATCTGGGATGCCTCCACCGTGGCCGCACTCGACGCCATCATCACCAAATACCACGCCAAGGGCCGATGCGTCGAAATCATTGGCCTGAAACAGGATTCGGCAGAGCGCCACGGCCGGCTGTCCGGACAGTTTGGCGCAGAACACTAGGGGCGGGGCCAGTCGTGGGGTGGGCCCGGGGTCGGGCCACAGCCGGTGATCGCCGCTGCTGCCACCTAAGCCGATTCCACTGACCAGCCGTAACGTTGGTAGCTCGGCATCGCGGTTGCTGTCGGAGAAATCAGAGTTGAGCTAGCCGGGGAGCAAATCCCTTGGTCCGCAAGACCGCACCCGCCTCGCGGGTGAGCTCGCGCGAACTGCCGAGCAGCCCATCGAGCACCAGGGACCGCTTGACGTGGTGATGCAGCTGATGTTCCGCGGTGAAGCCGATGCCGGCAAGCACCTGCTGGCAATGGCGGGCGGTGGTCAGTGCGGCCTGGCCGGCCGCGGCTCTGGCCAGCAGACAGGCCAATTCGTCAGGCTGGTCCGTGGCGGCCCGAAGGGTCGCTTCGGCGCCTTCGATCGCGACCAGCGCCTCGGCCAGCCGGTGCCGGACCGCCTGAAACGCGGCGATGGGGTGCCCGAACTGGTTTCGGTCCAGTGCATGCCGGCGGGCCAGCTCCAGCATGGCCCGGCTGGCGCCGGCCAGCCACCAGCCCACCGCGCTTCGGCCCGCGGCCAGTGCGGCGGGTGGCAGCGGATCGGCCGGTTCCACCCGGAGTATCGGTAGTTCGGCATCCAACACGGAACCGGCCTGATCGCCGCGCGACCAGATCACCCAGGATCCGCCCGCAAACGGTAGCGGCACGGTGCCGCCACCCGGGCAGCCGGCGGCGCGCGCCACGACGTCATTGACGAGCGGCGCATGCACACCATTCTCGCCGAGCATGGCGAACACCAAGGGAACGGCAGTGCCGGGAATCTCGTCGAGCATGTCGAGCCAGCCGAGGGCCTGCAACGCCGCATCCAGCCCGGCGCCCGACGGCGGCGGGTTCTGTGTGACTACGGTTTTCAGCGAGTCCGCCAGCAGTCGCAGCGATTCGGGGTCGGTGAGATCCACTGGTCCTCGCTATCTCGCGCTCATCTCTCGCTGCCCAATCCGAGCAGCCGGCGCGCGATGATGTTGCGCTGGATTTCGGCGGTCCCGCCATAGATGGTGGCCGCACGTGAATAGAGGTATTCCGGGCGCCACGGGGTGTCGTCGAGTTCCAGCGTTGCCGGCAGCAGGTCGCGGACGGTGTCGTAGAGGCGTTGCTCGGCGGTCGCCAAGAGCACCTTGTCTATCGAAGTATCCGGCCCGAGTCGCGAGCCGCCGGCCAGGCGGTGCTGTGTGTCACGGGAACGGCAGCGCAGGGTATGCAGTCCCAGATATGCCGCACCAAGGTCGAACTCGTCGAGTGCAGAGCAGGTGGCAGCGGTGTCGGTGATGAGTTCGTCGAGCCGGGAATACAGATAGGCGATGCGCTGCCAAAAGCAGGTGGAGCGTTCATAGGGGAGCAGGTCCATTGCCAGCCGCCAGCCATCACCGGGCCGGCCGAGCATCCGGCCGGACGGGATCACCACGTCGTCGTAGTACACCTCGCAGAATTCGTCGACCCCGTGCATGGTGCGCAACGGCCGTACGGTGATCCCCGGCGTGTCCAGATCGACAAAGAACGCGGTGATCCCGTCATGCCCAGGCGCGGTACGGGTGAGCAGAATGCAACGCGTGCAGAACTGCGCGAAGCTGGTCGACACCTTCTGCCCGTTGATGATCCAATCGTCGCCGCGAGGGGTCGCGCGGGTGGACAGCGATGCCAGGTCGCTGCCCGACCCCGGTTCGGAGAATCCCTGACACCATTGCTCGCGACCGCTGAGCAGCCGCGGCACCATGTCCGCCGCCAACCCTTTGGGTGCGTAGTCGATCAGCGTCGGTGCCAGCACCTCGGCCATGGAGTAGGGGCCGGGTTCGGCCAGCCGGCGCCCGACCACCTCCTCACCGACGATCGCGCGCAGCAGCGCCGGTCCACCGAGCCCGCCGACTTCGGTGGGCCAGCCGTAACGCATCCAGCCGGCTTCATACAGCGCGCCGTGCACTCGGGCCAATTGCTGCATGTGGCCCCGCAACGAATGGTCGGGTCCGGGGGTCAAGTCATTATCGTCGAGTCAGGTGCGCAGATCCGCCCGGAACCGCCCGATATCGACGGTCACGGTTGCGGACGGCCGACGGCATGCGGACGTCCCGAATCGTGCACGCCGCTGCGGCGAATGAAGGTCATTGCCCGGGTTTTCAGCCGCCAGCCATCGGCGGTGCGGGCATACGTGTCGCGGTAGTAACCGATACGCATGTCATGGGTGGCATGTTCGATGAAGCAAAGTGGTTGGGTGCCGGTGGCCGAATCACCGGCTAGCTCGATGACCGCGGTTGCCGTGAGAAACAAGCCTTTTGGCGCGGCGACCACCAGGTCCGGGAACCGATCGAGGCCATAGGTGTCGCCGAAGGCGCTGTAGGTTCCGTCCGGGGTGAAAACGGCTACCAGGCCCTCGATATCGTTCTGGGTGATGGTCACCGCGTACCGGGCCAACAACTGTTGAATCTCGACCAGGTCGTCAGTCTTGGTGGACATAAACCTTGCCGCCTTCATGACAAAGCCGACGTTGCGGGTAACTGTGATGTCATCCAACGGATTTCCCGCAACGGCGATGATGTCGGCGAGCTGGCCCGCCGCGAGCCGACCGCGATCGGTGACGTTGATCAGCTCTGCCGCGGTCACTGTGCCCGCCCGCAGCACGGCCAGCGGCGACATCCCCCAATGCACAAGCGTGACGAGCTCATCGGCGTTGCGCCCGTGCGGTATTGCCGGAGCATCGGTACCGATCGCGATCTTCACGCCGGCTTGATAGGCGGCCAGTATCGACTCACGCGACCTCGGGAACATCTCGGCCGCCTTGGCCTGCAGCTCGGGTGGAGCGTGCGAGATGTCCATCGCATCGGCATCGGCCAGGCGCCTGGTGCTCACCAGGAACGTGCCGTGCTCGACCATCATCGCGATCGCCTCGTCGTCGACCAGGAATCCGTGCTCGATGCAGTCGATGCAGTCGATGCAGTCGATGCCGGCGATGACCGCGTGCTTGACGGCGTCGGCGCCGTGCGTGTGCGCGGCGACGCGCAAGCCCGCCGGTGTGCCTCGTCGACGATGGCGCGTAGTTCTTCGTCGGAATAGTGTTGTGCACCTGGCGGTCCCGTTAGCGGCATCACCCCGCCCGAACAGCACACCTTGATCAGCTGGGCGCCGTGTTTGATCTGGTATCGCACCGCCTTGCGGATCTCGTCAACGCCGTTGGCGATGCCTTCCTCGATCGTCAGCTCCAGCACATGTGGGGCGAACGCGGCGAACATGGTGGGGTCCAGATGCCCGCCGGTAGGGGTGATGGCGTGTCCGGCCGGCACGATTCGTGGGCCGTCGATCCAGCCGGCATCGATGGCCTTGCCCAGCGCGACATCGAGGAGGTAGCCGCCGGTCTTGAGGAATAGCCCCAGGTTGCGCACCGTGGTGAACCCGGCGCGTAGCGTGCGGCGGGCGTTTCCGACGGCGCGCAGCATCCGAGTCGGCGGGTCATCCTGGACCTGGGACAGGCCGGGCTTCTCGCCGCGCCCGCCCATCAGCAGGTTGACCTCCATGTCCATCAGCCCGGGTAACAGGATCTGGTCGCCGAGGTCGATTACGTCGCCCTCGGGGTCCCCGCCGACACCGGCAATCCGGTCGCCTTCGACGCGCACGACGGCCGGCGCCAGGATTTCGCCGGCGTCGACGTCAAGCAGTCCGGCAGCCTTGAGCGTGAGCACCGGTCAAACCACCGGTTCCCTGATCAGCTCGACCCAGGCGGTGCCGCTGTCGGGGACCCGGGGCTGCTTCCACGCCTCTACCGGAAACGACACCATGACCAGCGACTGCATCATGTGCATGAGTGTTCGCGCGTCCTCCGGCAATTCGTCCAACGGGAACTGGTCTCAGTAGGCGATCACGTCTTCCAGCCGGGGAAAGGCGGTGTCGTAGAAGCCCTGCATCTGCGACATGGATGAGGCCAGGCGCTTGGCATAACGTTGCGGCTCGGTGGCCAGGTCCCAATCCAGGTACGGCTCGAGGTCGGCGAACTGGGCGGGCAGCTTATTTGGCGCGGCCATTGTTGCGGTATTCCTTTACGTAGTCGCCGGTCATCTTGTGTAGATGTCGGAGCAGGATTTCCTGATCGCACAGTGGAAAGTCCTTGACGACCCCGGTACCCAGGGCTCCGGCGTTGTTGATTAGCAGGCTTGTGAGCTGGGTTGATGATCTTTGGTGCCGCGCTATTGGGGCCGGAGTGTAGGCACGGGCTATCTGGAGAACGATCGAGTTGGTTACTGTTCGTCGTTGGTCTGGAGTTGCCCGTGCCTACCGTTTCAGTATTGCCTGTGTCGTCGGTTCCAGAGGTGTTCGACCGCTGGAGTCCTGGTGAGCGCAGCGAGTTCATCGGATCGGAGTTTCTCGATGTGTTGGCCTCGGTGCCAGACCCGAGGGACCCACGCGGTCGGAGGTATTCGCTGGTGGCTTTGTTGGCGATCGCGGTTCTGGCCACTGCCGCGGGGATGCGCGGCTATGCTGGTTTTGCCACATGGGCGGCCACCGCTCCCGATGATGTGTTGGCCCAATTAGGGGTCCGGTTCCGGCGGCCCAGTGAGAAGACCTTCCGCGCTGTTTTGTCTCGGCTAGACCCCGCCGACCTCAACGCCAGGATGGGCAGTTACTTCACTGCACACGTGGCCAGCAGCGACCCCAGTGGATTGGTGCCGATCGCGTTGGACGGCAAGATGCTGCGTGGTGCTTTACGCGCCAAAGCGACAGCCACGCATCTCGTGTCGGTGTTCGCCCACCGTGCCCGATTGGTGCTCGGTCAACTCGCTGTCGCCGAGAAAAGCAATGAAATTCCCTGCGTACGTGCCCTGCTCACGCTGCTGCCGGGTAGCTTGCGGTGGCTGGTCACCGTGGATGCGATGCATACCCAGGTCGTCACCGCGAAGTTGATCTGCGCCACCTTGAAGTCGCACTACCTGATGATCGTCAAGTCCAACCAAGCCAAAATATTTGCGCGTATCACCGCGCTGCCCTGGGCCGAGGTGCCCGCAGCCGCTACCGACGACTCCCGCGGCCACGGCCGTGTCGAGACCCGCACCCTGCAAATCATCACCGCTGCACGAGGAATCGGCTTCCCCTACGCAAAACAAATCATCCGGATCACTCGTGAACGCTTGATCACCGCCACCGACCAGCGCAGCGTGGAGGTGGTCTATGCCATCTGCAGCCTGCCGTTCGAGCACGCCCGCCCTACCGCGATCATGACCTGGATGCGTCAACACTGGGGAATCGAGAACAGCCTGCACTGGATACGCGACGTCACCTTCGACGAAGGCCGTCAAAGGGCACATACCGGAAACGGCGCACAGGTCCTAGCAACGCTACGCAACACCGCGATCAATCTGCACCGCCTCAACGGCGCCGACAACATCGCCGAAGCCTGCCGGATCACCGCTTTGACCGCCAACCGCCGCCTAGACCTCCTCAATCCACAATTCCCCAGCTCACAAGCCTGCTAATCAACAACGCCGGAGCCCTGCCCCGGTACCGATCATCGTTTGGGTGGCCTCCAAGGTGTTGGAGTCCTGCAGCGCGTATTCCTTGAACGTCACCGCCGCCAACTCCTGGGCCAATCGTTCGCGCGCGTTTCTGGGGGGCGCGAAATACAGCGTGGTCTCGAAGATGTGTTTGTCAACCGTCGTCGGCCAGTAGTGATAGGTCAGATACCAGCCCGGCTCCCAGATCAGCAGCATGAAGTTCGGAAAGAACAGGAACGAATCGATGCCCCACTGCTTGGCTTTGGTCGGGTTGATGCCGGGCGGCAATTCCTCGAGCTCGGTGATCGGGGCGGGGCGGTCCCACGGACCGAACAAGCCGCTGCGCAGCACCCGGTCCATCGGCTTGACCATCTTCAGGTCCGCGGGCGGCGACTGGCCGCCCCAAACCGAGATCATCGCGTGCGGGCCCGCCAGCTCGTAATGCAGGGCCTCGAACCCGTACTTCATGATCTTGGCGGCTTCCTCTTTGGTGTACTGCCCCTGATGCGGCACCGGGGCGTGGTAGAACTCGGCGAACGCGTCGATGAACAGCTTCCAGTTGCTGCCGACTTCGGCTCGGTAGGAATAGACCTCGGTCATTTCGTGGAAGGGATAGCCCTGCAGGCCCTTGGCTATCGAACCCAGGTATTCGGACAGCGGTGCTGCGGCTGGGTCGAGGTTGATGAAGATGAAGCCTTCCCATACCTCGCAACGTACCGACTTGAGGCCGTATTGGCTCTTGTCGACGTCGAAGAACTCGTCCTCCTGCTGAATGAAGGTCAGTTCGCCGTCGAGACCGTAGCGCCAAGCGTGGTATTTGCAGGTGAACTGCCGGCAGGTGCCGGCGGTCTCCTCATGCGGAAAGTCGTTCCACACCAACTTGTTGCCCCGATGCCGGCAGATGTTGTGGAAGGCCCGTATCACGCCGTCCTTGCCCTTGACGACGATCACCGACATGCCGGCTCCGGTGGACGGCAGCTCCTTGGTGAAGTAGCTACCGGTGCGGGGGAGGCGTTCGATGCGGCCGACGTTGAGCCAGGTGCGCCGAAAGATCGCCCGCTGTTCGTCGGCAAAGTACTGCGGGTCGATGGAGTCCGTGTAGTCGACCGGCGCGGTGCCCAGCTCCGGATAGTTTTGCGTCCAGCTCCCGGCAGCCGGTTTGGTGAAGTGCGGCAAGGTCCTGCTACCTCTCTGCGCGATCTTGTTCCAGCTCTTCGAGCTGCACGCCAAAAGTGTTGAAAGCCATGGCCAGTAGCGCGTAGCAGCCGACCGTGAAGACGTAGTCCATGCGTTGGCGGTCATCGAGGTGTTTGCCGAGTGCCGCCCAGGTTTGGTCGGACAGTTCGGAGTTCTCGTCGAGTTCGTCGACCCCGGTCAAGACGGCGCGTTCGAAGTCGTCGGTGGCCTCGCCCCGGCGAACCGCGGCTATCTCGTCACCGCTGATGCCGGCCTGTTCGGTCAGGGCCAGATGGTGGGTCCACTCATAGGCGCAAGCGCGGCGATGCGCGACCCGCAGGATGGCGAGTTCGCGAACCCGGGCGGGCAGGGTGGAGGCGAACAGCAAGTGGGTGTTGAACCGCAGAAACGCCTTGGCCAGCGCGGGGTGGTTGGCAAACGTCGACAGCGCGTTTCCGGCGTCGCGCGGATTGCAGCGTTGCGCGGGCAAGATCACCGACAGTGAGCGCTGGACAGCCTCGTCCCACTGATCGGCGGGCAGCGGCGGCAGGCGCATCCGGGCGGCTCCTCTCGGCGTTGTCCCAGTGCCCTCTCGAATTATGAGAAATACATTCGCATTCATTAGTAATAGACTTGCACAATTCGTCTTACCGGTCAATGCTCACGCGGGCGCCGCTGCCTGCCGTCGCCGCCCCGGGTCTGGCGCGGCAGGTCGGGTCTTGCGGCGAACTGCTGAATGTTGATTCTCGGATCGCGAGAAGATTGTTTTCAGACAGAGGGCCTGGAGGCAGGTGGCAGCTCGCCGATGCCTGTTCGGTGGCCGCGCATCCGATATTCGGGAGCTTCAGGGAGACGGCAGGAAGACTGCGGAAAGAGGTACGGCTATGAACAAAGAGGACATGATCTTGATCAGTGTCGACGACCACACCGTGGAGCCGCCGAACATGTTCAAGAACCACCTGTCGGCCAAGTACCTCGACGATGCTCCCCGGCTGGTGCACAACCCCGACGGTTCGGACATGTGGAAGTTCCGCGACACCGTCATCCCGAATGTGGCGCTCAATGCGGTAGCTGGCCGGCCCAAGGAGGAGTACGGGCTGGAACCGCAGGGCCTCGACGAGATTCGGCCCGGTTGCTACAACGTCGACGAACGAATCAAGGACATGAACGCCGGGGGCATCCTGGCGTCGATTTGCTTCCCGTCGTTTCCGGGCTTTGCCGGGCGGCTGTTCGCCACCGAAGACCCGGACTTCTCGGTCGCGCTGGTGCAGGCCTACAACGACTGGCACATCGACGAGTGGTGTGGGGCCTACCCGGCGCGATTCATCCCGATGGCCATTCCGGTGATCTGGGACGCCGAGGCGTGCGCCGCCGAGGTGCGCCGCGTCGCGAAGAAGGGTGTGCACGCGCTGACCTTCACCGAGAACCCCGCCGCGATGGGGTACCCGAGTTTTCACAATGAGTACTGGAACCCGCTGTGGAAAGCATTGTGCGACACCAACACGGTGATGAATATCCACATCGGGTCCTCGGGCCGGCTGGCGATCACCGCGCCCGACGCGCCGATGGATGTGATGATCACGCTGCAGCCGATGAACATCGTGCAGGCCGCCGCGGACCTGTTGTGGTCGCGGCCGATCAAGGAGTACCCGGACCTCAAGATCGCGCTCTCCGAAGGTGGCACCGGGTGGATCCCGTACTTCCTGGAGCGCGCGGACCGGACTTTCGAGATGCACTCGACGTGGACGCACCAGAACTTCGGCGGCAAGATCCCTAGCGAGGTGTTCCGTGAGCACTTCCTCACCTGCTTCATCAGCGACAAGGTGGGCGTGGCGCTACGCAACATGATCGGCATCGACAACATCGCCTGGGAGGCCGACTACCCGCACAGCGACTCGATGTGGCCGGGCGCGCCGGAGGAACTGTGGGATGTCCTGTCGGTGAACGATGTCCCCGATGGCGAGATCAACAAGATGACCTACGAGAACGCGATGCGCTGGTACTCGTTCGACCCGTTCAGCCACATCACTCGCGAGCAGGCGACGGTGGGCGCATTGCGCAAGGCCGCCGAAGGGCACGACGTGTCCGTGCGGGCGCTGAGTCATCACAAGGATGCGCGGTCGGGCTCGTCGGTGGCCGAGTTCACCGCCAACGCGAAGGCGTTGACCGGAAACAAGGACTGAGGCCCGCCACTGCCCGGCGAGCAGACACAAAATCGCATACTTTGGGTGGTGAGTGCGTGATTTTGCGTCTGCTCGCGGTGGATAGGGAGCAGTGGATAGGGAGCGGTGGAATGGATTTCGAGCTGACCGAGGACCAGGAGCTGATCCGGCGATCGGTCGCCGAGTTGGCGTCGAGGTTCGACGACCATTACTGGATGGAAAAAGATCAGGCGCACGAATTTCCGGCCGAGTTCTACCGTGCCATCGCCGACGGCGGTTGGCTGGGCATGACGATCCCGACCGAGTACGGCGGCCACGGGCTGGGCATCACCGAGGCCACGATCCTGCTCGAGGAGGTCGCCAAGTCCGGTGGCGCGATGAACGCCGCCAGCTCGATTCACCTGTCGATCTTCGGCATGCAGCCGGTCGTCGTGCACGGTTCAGACGAACTCAAGGCGCGCACCCTGCCGTCGGTGGCGACCGGGGAAACCCACGTCTGCTTCGGGGTGACCGAGCCCGGTGCGGGGCTGGACACGTCGCGCATCACCACCTTCGCCAAGCGGGACGGCGACCGCTACGTGGTCAACGGGCGAAAGGTGTGGATCTCCAAGGCGGTGGAGTCCGACAAGATTCTGCTGCTGACTCGTACCCAAAGCTATGACGAGGTCAAGAAGAAGACCGACGGGATGACCCTGTTCATCACCGACCTCGACCGCAGCCGGGTGGAGGTGCGGCCGATCCGCAAGATGGGCCGCAATGCCGTGAGCTCCAACGAACTGTTCATTGACAACCTGGAGATCCCCGTCGAGGATCGAATTGGTGAGGAAGGCAACGGGTTTCAGTACATCCTGGACGGGCTGAACCCCGAGCGGATGCTGATCGCGGCCGAGGCGCTCGGAATCGGCCGGGTGGCGCTGGACAAGGCGGTCAAATACGGCAACGAGCGGGAGGTATTCGGCCGGCCGATCGGCATGAACCAGGGCCTGCAGTTCCCGCTCGCGGACTCGCTGGCCCGTCTGGACGCTGCCGAGCTGATGCTGCGCAAGGCCACCTGGCTCTACGACAACGGCAAACCCTGTGGACGTGAGGCCAATACGGCCAAGTACCTGTGCGCGGATGCGGGGTTTGCCGCCGCGGACCGAGCCCTGCAGACCCACGGCGGCATGGGCTACGCGGAGGAGTATCACGTTGCGCGGTACTTCCGGGAGGCGAGGTTGATGAAGATCGCGCCGGTCAGTCAGGAGATGATCTTGAACTTCCTTGGTTCACATGTGTTGAAGCTGCCGCGCAGCTACTGAGACCAACTAGGCTTGCTGCGCGTCGAACGTGCACGTACCGCGACTTTTTCGCGCTGAGGGCACGCTCGGCGATCAACGGGTGATGGGAGCCGGACATGGGTGGAACAGGCCGTGAGCCAGTCATTGTCGAGGCCGTGCGCACGGCGGTGGGGAAGCGCAACGGAGGACTGTCCGGCATGCACGCCGCCGATTTGTCGGCCGTCGTCCTCAACGAATTACTGGAACGCGCTGGTGTCGGTCCGGAGATCGTCGATGACGTGATTTGGGGCTGCGTCTCGCAGGTCGGCGACCAGTCCAGCAACATCGGCCGCTACGCGGTCTTGGCCGCGGGCTGGCCGGAGACCATTCCCGGTACCACCGTCAACCGGGCCTGCGGATCAAGCCAGCAGGCCCTCGATTTCGCGGTGCAGGCGGTGATGTCGGGCCAGCAAGACGTCGTGGTTGCCGGCGGCGTCGAGGTGATGAGCCGGGTTCCTCTTGGAGCGGCCAGGGCGACCGGGATGCCCTATGGCCCGAAAGTATTGGCTCGGTATGACAATTTCTCGTTCAACCAGGGTTTGTCGGCCGAGCTGATCGCCAAGAAGTGGGGATTTTCCCGGGATCGGCTCGACGAGTACTCCGCCCTGTCGCACCAACGGGCCGCCGCCGCCCAGGATCGCGGCGCCTTCACCGACCAAATTGTGCCCGTGTTTCCCGCAGCCGCCACCGTTGTCGATACCGACGAGAGGGTTCGACGGGGGACCACCGTGGAGAAGCTGGCCGGCCTCAAGCCGGCGTTCGTCGAGGATGGGTTGATCCACGCCGGCAACTCCTCACAGATCTCCGATGGTTGCGCGGCGCTACTGGTGACCACCTCGGAAATGGCGCTGGAGCTCGGCTTGACGCCGATCGTGCGGTACCGCGCCGGCGCGGTCACCGGCGCCGACCCGGTGCTGATGCTGACCGGCCCGATTCCGGCGACCGAGAAGGTGCTCGGCAAGTCCGGAGTCTCGCTGGATGAGGTCGGGGTTTTCGAGGTGAACGAAGCCTTTGCGCCGGTACCGCTGGCTTGGCTCGCGGAAACCGGGGCGGACCCGGGGCGGCTGAATCCGCTGGGTGGCGCCATCGCGCTCGGACACCCGCTGGGTGCCTCGGGCGCGGTGCTGATGACGCGGATGGCGCATCACATGCGCGACAACGGCATTCGTTATGGGCTACAGACCACGTGTGAAGGCGGGGGTACCGCCAACGCCACCCTGGTCGAGCTACTCAGCTAGGCGCAGCCGACAAGGCAAAAATGACGCCCTTGCCATCGCGGCGCAAACCAACCTACTATGTATTCACTAGGTTGGTTAGCCCACGCGGTTCAGAGGGAATCCAGTGCCTGAAGTACGGCCGTACGACACGCTTCTCGCCAAAGGCGAGGATCGCAAACAGCGCATCCTGGGCGTCGCGCAGCGACTGCTATCGCGCAACGGCTGGCGCAACACGACCTTGGCTCAGATCGCCGGGGAAGCGGGCGTGACCCCTGCGGGTCTGCTGCATCACTTCGAGTCCAAAGAACAGCTGTTGCATGCGGTGCTGGATGCGCGTGACCTCGATGACGACGCGCATGCCGATCGCTTGGGTGACCTGATCGGCGAGATTGCCCACGTCGCCGATCGCTTCACCCGGGCGCCCGAACTGGTCGGTACCTCCACCGTGCTGCTGGCCGAGAACATCGACCCCGATGCCCCGCTACATGACCGCCTGGTGTCCCGCCAGCGCGACGCGTGCGAGATCGTCGCCGAGGCCATCCGTCGTGGTCAGGAGGCTGGCCGATATCGCGCCGACCTAGATCCGACCGTCAAAGCAGTGGAGATCCTTGCCTTCATCCACGGAATGGAAATGACATGGTTGCTCGATCCTTCGATACCGCTGACCGAGGTGTTCAAGGAGTACGCCGAGGCACTCGCGCGCGACTTTTCCCTGCCGAGCACGACATGAGATATCGACTCGACGTCGTCGCCTCCACGGTCATCGACGTGGTGCGATATGCCGGCGGCTGGCTTTTCGACCGGGCCATGGCCGGGTGGGATGTCACCGTGCTGGTCGCCGACCACCTCGATGATCGGCCGCTGCACATTCTCGGAGCCCAGACGCTGGACCTCGAATGTGCGCTGGCGTCGGTGGCAACCCGGCCGCGTCCGCAGGCATTGGCGGCCGGGGCGGATCTATTTGGTTGCGACCCACGAGTGCGGCGCGGTGTGCTGCAAGCCATCGATCATGGCGTCACCGAGGTGACGCTGTGGGGGGAATCCTGGCCGGCCGAACTGGAGGCCAGCGTTAGCCGCGTGCTGCATCCGCTGAGCGCGGCCGCCCGGACCTTCAAGGCCGCCGCGCTGGCCGCCGCCGCGGCGGCACCGGGTGCGGTCGACGGCAGCGAGATATTCCGCAGCGGACTGGTGGCGCGGGACTCGGTCGCCGCCGATTTGGTTCCGGCCTGAGCTGCGAGTTCGTGCCGGTGTAGTCACCGCGCGCTCGGTGGTTGGGTGCATTGACGCCGACGGACCCGCTATGGAAATGTCATAATCATCTTTGAGAGGAAGGTTCTCATGAATGATTGTGCCGAGCCGGATTTCTTCCGCGACAGCGGGCTCGTCGAGAACCCCTACCCCTATTACGAGACTCTCCGCCAGCGTTGCCCGGTCACCGGCGAGGGCCACCACGGGGTGACCATGGTGACCGGCTGGGACGAAGCCGTCAGCGTCTTGAACGACGCCGAGACGTTTTCCTCGTGCATCTCGGTGACCGGGCCGTTTCCCGGTTTCCCGGTACCGCTGGAAGGCGACGATGTCACCGAGCTGATCGAGCGGCACCGCAGCGAGTTGCCGTTCAGCGACCAGTTGCCGACGTTGGACCCGCCGACCCACACCAACCATCGCGCCCTGTTGATGCGGCTGATCACCCCGAAGCGGCTCAAGGAAAACGAAGACGCCATGTGGGTGCTCGCCGACCGGGTGCTCGACGACTATCTGGCCGCGGGGGGAGGGCGAGTTCATCAAAGGCTTTGCGAGCCCGTTCACGCTGCTGGTGATTGCCGATCTCTTGGGCGTGCCGCCCGAAGATCGGCAAACCTTTGTCAACAACATCCACCACCACGCCGGTGGCGGTGTCGGGGGCACCGGCAAAGAGGCCTTGGCGCACAACCCGCTGGAATTCCTTTACGGAGCCTTCGCCGACTACGTGCGCGACCGTCGACGCGAACCACGCGAGGACGTGCTGACCGGCCTGGCCACCGCGACCTTCCCGGACGGCACCGTCCCCGATGTCGAGGACGTGGCTCGCGTTGCCTGCAACGTCTTTTCGGCGGGCCAGGAGACCACCGTGCGGCTACTGGGCGCCGCCCTGCAGATCATCGGTGAGCGTGCGGACATTCAGCAGCAGCTGCGCAGGGACCGCAGCTTGATCCCGAACTTCATCGAAGAGGCCCTGCGCATCGAGAGCCCGGTCAAGGGAGACTTCCGGTTGTCCCGGGTCCCGACCACCGTGGGCGAAGTCGACCTGCCCGCGGGCACCACGGTGATGGTGCTGCAAGCCGCGGCCAATCGGGATCCCCGACGATTCGTCGAGCCCGCGACGTTCGATCCCGCGCGCAAGAATGCCCGCCAGCACCTCTCGTTCGGGCGGGGGATCCACAGCTGCCCGGGTGCGTCCTTGGCGCGCGCCGAAACCCGGGTCGCCATCGAGCGCCTGCTGGACCGAACGGCTGACATCACGATCAGCGAGCGGGTGCGCGGACCGGCGAATGACCTTCGCTACCAATATGTTCCGACCTACATCCTGCGCGGCCTGACCGAGCTGCATTTGGATTTCACGCCCGCATGAAGGTCCGGGTGGACGATCAACGCTGTCGGGGCCACGGCATGTGCCTGACCTTGTGCCCGGAGGTGTTCAGCCTGACCGATGACGGTTACGCGGTGGCGATAACATCCGATGTCCCAATGGAATTGGAGGAAGCGGTCCGCGAGGCCATCCAATGCTGCCCGGAGCAGGCGATCAGCGAGAGTCGATGGTGCCCAGCGGCGAAGAGCCCGCGCCCCGGTAGTTTGTCCCCGGTTCAGCCGGAAAGACCGGCGACGCCGTCCGCGCCGGCGTCACCGAGGCGCCCGTCAGCGCTGGAAATGCCCGGCATGATGACAGCAGATCCGCCGTCGCCTCCGGCGCCGGGGGTGCCACCTGCCCCGCCGGTTCCCGCGGACCCGCCCGCACCGCTGGCCCCGGTGTGGCCGAAGAGCCCGCCGGCACCGCCGGCGCCGCCGTTGCCGCCGTCGCCGCCCGCACCGCCGTCTCCCCCGGTGCCCCCGTTTCCACCATTGCCGGCAAGCCGGTCATCGATGGCACTGCTATCTCCACCAGTGCCGCCGGTACCGCCCTGACCGCCGGCGGCGCCGGCACCGCCCATGGCGCCGCCCCCGCCGCTGCCGCCCGCGCCGCCATCGCCGAACAGCAGTCCACCGTGGCCGCCCGCGCCGCCGACGCCGCCGGCACCGCCCCCGTCGCCGGCGGCGCCCACGCCGCCGCTACCGCCGCTGCCGCCCGCGCCGCCGACGAACCCATTGCCGCCGGTACCGCCGTTTCCGCCGACGGCGCCGGTTCCGCCGGTTCCTCCGGTGCCCCCGGTCCCGCCTTCATTGCTGTCCGCAATGGCCGACCCGCCGTCTCCGCCGTTACCCCCCGCGGCGCCGGCGCCTCCGGCTCCTCCGGTACCCCCTGTGCCGCCGACGCCAAGCTTTGCCACCGTGCCGGTGGTGCTGTCACCGCCGCGGCCGCCGTCGCCGCCCACGGCACCCACCCCGCCGGCGCCCCCGGTGCCGCCGACACCTCCCACGTAGTTGCCGTCGCCGCGGGCACCGCCCTCACCGCCGGGCTGGCCGACGGTCGCGGTGCTGACTCCGTAGTCCCCGGGCCCGCCGGGTGCGCCGGGCTGGCCGAGATCGGAGCCGCCGGGGGTTCCGGCGGCAGCCGGTGTGCCGGCGGGTAGCGGGCTGGGGTTGACGCCGGCGGCCCCGCCGGCTCCGCCCATACCGCCGTCGCCGCCGGGAATGACGGCATTGCCGCCGGCGCCGCCGTTGCCGCCGGCACCGTAGAGCAACCCGCCGTTACCGCCGGTGCCGCCGGCCGCGCCAGCGGCACCGGACCCGCCGATGCCGCCGCTGCCGAACAGGCCGGCATTCCCACCGCGCCCGCCGGTGGGGTGGGCGGTGCCGCCGGATCCGCCGGCCCCGCCGTTGCCGTAGAGCAGCCCGCCGGCGCCGCCGTCTGCGCCGGTGCCGGCCGCGCCGTCGGCGCCGTTGCCGATCAGCGGGCGCCCCAGCAGCGTTTGGGTGGGGGCGTTGATCGTCGCGAGTAGCTGTTGTTCAAGGCTTTGCAGCGGCGAGGCGTTGGCGACTTCGGTGGCCCAATAGGCGCCCGCGCCGATGTCCAAGGCCCTGACGAACTCGGCATGAAACATCGCGGCTTGGGCGCCGATGATCTGATAGCCGCGCGCGTAGGCGCCGAAGAGCTCCGCAACCGCTGTCGAGATCTCATCGGCAGCCGCGGCGGCTACCTCGGTGGTCGAGGCTGCGGCCGCGGTGCTGCCGGCATTGATAGCCATCCCGATACGATCCAAATCCATTGTTGCCGTGACTAATAGGTCCGTCGCGACCGCGACAAACGACATGTTCGCATCCTTCGATCGGAGACTGATGGCCCCGGCGGCGACCCGCCCATGGCCAAGCGAGTAGCTCACGCTAGCACCCGTGTTGTGCGCCGCATTCGGTTTTCGACCTGCAGTTATTCGCCGCCGCTAGCTACTGCGCTGCTGGCCGATCGACGTCGCCTCCGGTGCCCATGGAGGATGGTGGGCATCGGGAGGGCGCGCCGGTATTACCGCGTGATCGAGATGGCCTGCCGCGGGCACTGGCGCACCGCTTCGCGCACCAGCTCCTCGTTCTCGGGCGTGACTTCTGGCTGCAGAGCGGTCAACATGTCGTCGTCGCCGAGTTGGAACACCTCCGCGACGACGCCCATGCATATGCCGTTGCTTTCGCACAGGTCCCAGTCGACTTCGATCCTCATGGCAGCACCCCTACCGCAGTACCCGCACCGGCACGCTTTGCCAGCCGGCGACATTTTGCATGTGAACACGTTTGCAGCCCGCCCAGTCCACCTCGAAGGCAGGCATGAAATCGAGCAACTTCTCCAGCGCGATCGCACTTTCCATCCGGGCCAACGCCGCGCCCAGGCAGCTGTGAATCCCGTAGCCGAAACCGAGGTTGGTGGCTTCGTGCGGGTCGCGGTCGATGTCGAACTTGTCCGGATCGGTCCAGGCGTGCGGGTCGCGGTTGGTCGCACCATTGATGAGAAACACCGGCTTGCCGGCCGGAATCGTGAGGCCCCGCAGCTCAACATCTTCCATGGCGCGCCGGACCTGATATTGCGATGGTGCCTCATAGCGCAGCAGTTCTTCGACCGCGGCGGGGACCTTGCTGCGATCGTCGAGCAGCTTTTGCCACTGCTCGGGATTTCGAGCGAACACCACGGCCGCATTGCCGACCAGCTTGGTCACCGTCTCGGCGCCGGCTCCGCCCAAAAGGGTGGCGAATCCGGCGATTTCGAGATCGTCAAGGTTGGTCACCTGCCCGTCTTCGCGCTCGATCTCGGCGTTGATCAACTTGGTGAACAGATCATCACGCGGGTCGTCGCGCCGCTGCTTGACCAGGTCGTAGTAGCGCATCGCGGTGTTGATGTTGGCTTGCATGCCCTGTTCACCGACTTCGACCTGGCCGGGCTCGCGGGTCAGTGATTCGTCGATCCAATGGCGCACCTGCTGGGCGTGCCGTTCGGGCACGCCCAGCAGGGTGGTGATCACCTCAACCGGGAATGGGCCGGAAAACTCCTGCACCGCATCGAAGCACTCGGGGTCCAGCGCGCCGAGGTACTTGTCGATCTTGTCGATGACCGTCTGGCGTTGGGCCTGAATCGCGCGCGGCGTGAAGACCTTGTTGAGCAGGCTGCGCATGTGTCGGTGGTCGGGCGGATCCATGAAGATGATCGACTGCGGCGGCTTCTGGCCGGAGCGCACCATCGACAAGTCAATGCCGTAGGCGGACGAATACCTCTCGAAGTTCTTCAGCCCCGCCGCCACATCCGCATGGCGCGTCAACGCGTAGAAGTCGTACTGCTCGCTGTAGTACACCGGGGCTTCGGCTTGCATCCGCCGGTAGGTCTCCCATGGTCCGTTGAAAAACTCCTCGGAGAACGGATCGAAGACGATCTTCGATGTGGTCATTGCATACTCCTCGACGGCGAAGTGCGGGCTGCGGGCGTTACGCCGGAATTCTCGACTGTAACGCTAACGGTAGCGCTTTCGTCGCGCGTCGAAAAGGACCGGACCGGCCCGGCGGATCCGATCCGCATCAACCGGCCGCCGCGGCAGCGTCGCCATCCGGGGGGCGTGCGGACGCACAGTCCTCGACGAAGGACAACACCCGGCGGTGGTAGTCGGCGGCGGTGTGTCCGAGGCTGAGATTGTGCCAGGCCCCAGGGTGTCGACTGTTAACGAAATGCTCCGTGGCCGAGAACATATCGGCAATTTCGGCCAGTGCGCTCGGGTCGGCCCGGAATACATTGTCGTGCTCGCCGAGGGTGAACCGCACCGGCACCCGCACGCCCGGTGCGAGCGCCGGAAAGTCCTGGTTCGGCCAATTGAGGGCCACCGTGCGTTCGTAACGGGGAGCTGTCGAGGAGTTCGTGATACCCCGCCGAATGTCGTCCGGGTACAGGTGCATCGGCTCCCACAACAGCTCGCGCACCCCGGGTGGGCGATCCTGTAGCGCGGCCAACCGCATGACTTCCTTGGCGGCAGGGTGGTAGCGCCGTCCGGTGCCCCCCAGTTCGACGCCCAGCAGATCGGCGGCGCGCGGGCTGGTTGCCATCCGCAGCACCAACTCGCAGCCGCCCGAATGGCCCATCAGGAATAGGCCCGCCCCGCGGGGCCGCTGGTCGAGCATGCGATCGATGGCGCCGAATGCGAGATCGACGCGCTGCTCGGGGTGTTGCATCGCCTCCGGATAGGGTGCGGAACTGCCGTGGCCGGGCCGGTCGAGGGCGACGACGGTGAAGCCCAGAGTCGCGCCGAGTCGCAGCAGCGACAGTTGCGGGTGTCCGGGACAGTCGAAGTACGACGATGAGGTGCCGCCGCCGTGCAGTGCCACGACGGTGGCTTTGGGACCCGTGGGGTCTGCGGCCTCGGCGAGCAGGCCCGACATCGGCACGCCGTCGACGATCACCACCCGCGGCCGGACCAGGGCTTGGTTCATGTGTCGGCCCGCAGCAGGATCACGCCGCTGGGAGTCAGGCCGCCGCTGCTGACCACGCCGACCCGGGCGCCGGCGACCTGGCGTGCGTCCGCCTCACCGCGGAGCTGGGTTACGGCTTCGTGCAGCAGACCCATGCCGTGCGTGCGCCCGTGTGACAGTTGACCGCCGTGCGTATTGAGCGGTATCAGGCCGTCGCGGGCGATGTTCTTACCGCCGTCGAGAAATTCCTTCGCCTCGCCGATCCCGCAGAACCCCAGTGCCTCGATCCAGGACAGGCAATTCATCGTGAATCCGTCATAGAGTTCGGCGACGTCGACGTCGGCGGGGCGCAGCGTGGTGCGGGTCCACACGTGTGCCGCTTGGCCTAGCACCTGCGGTTCATGGGTGAGCGTGCTTTGGTCCCAGTCGATCCGCTCGATGATCTGCGTGCCCACGGCCTCCACCAGGGCGGGTGGTTTGGCCAGATCGCGCGCGGCGTCGACGGCGGAGACGATGACGGCTATCGCTGCGTCGCAGGGCACGTCGCAGTCGAAAAGACCGAACGGGGTGGTGATGGGCCGGGCGTTCAGGTAGTCGTCCATCGTCATCGGTGAGCGATAGACGGCGGTGGGGTTCAACTCGGCGTTCGCGCGTTGGTTCAGCGCGATCCACCCCAGCGTCTCTTTGGTGGTGCCGTAGCGGTGAAAGTGGCGCTGCGCGTTGATCGCCAGGGTGTGTGCCGCCGACGTCGCGCCGAATGGGTATTGCCAGCTGGTGGTCCGGCCGCCGGGCGGGGCGATCTTGCCCCGCTTCATCAGCTCGTTGTAGGTGGCTTCCCAGAGCGTGCGGAAACACAACACGTGACGCGCCAGCCCGCCGGCGACGGCGAGCATCGCGGCGATCACCGATCCGCCCAGCCCGAACGTCTCGATGCCGCCGTTGTGCCAGACCGGCCGGATGCCCAGCGCTGCCTCCAGCGCGGTGACGCCACCCTCACCGAAACCGCCGAGATTGCCGCCACCGGGGTAGGTGGACAGACCGTCGATGTCGTCGAACGTCAGCCCGGCATCGGCGACTGCCGCCTCGCAGGCGTCTACCGTCAGCGACAGCGGCGCCACCATCAGCCGGCGGCCAATGGTGGACATGCCGATCCCGGTGAGCGCCACCTTGTCCTCGAATTTCTGCGTGGTGAGCATGGGGCGCACATGTTCACCGAAGCGCTGCGGCGCGATCTCATCGACGGGCAGCGGGCGCGGTTGCGCGTCGGTGCGCGGACGAAACAGCGGTAGCCACACGTCCTCGATGCGCTCGAACACCACCTCCACGGTCTGGCCGAGTTCGATCCGATCCGGGTCGCACTCCACGATGTTGGTGGTCAGCCGGACCCTGGGGTCCTCGGCGATTGCCACTTGGGCGATCACATAGGGGGCAGGCAGGCCGGGCAGGCTGAACCGGTGGTTGACGGTGAATCCGGTGAGTGTTGCCGCACCGGAGACGGTCCGCACACCCATATCGCGGGATCGGCAGTATCGGCACACCGGTGCGGGCGGATGGATCAACGATGCGCAGGCGGCGCATTCCTGCAGGCGTAGCTTGCCGTCGGCGCCCGAAGTCCAGAAGAACTCGTTCTCGTCGGTGATCAGGGGCAGCGGACGTCCCGGTGCTGCTGACACTTCACCTCCGCAAGTTGAGCGCCCCGGCGTGAGCGGAAGGAGCATTATGCGAATACGAGAATTACGTTATCAGATTGGGCTGGGCAGTTTCGAGACGTCTTGCCACGGACTTGCGCGGGCACCGAGCCCAGCCGGTCACCGGGTAAAACCCCACTGCGCCTCGTTCGACTCGGTTTTGAGGTGCTCAGCGGGATCTTCGGCGCTGGCCGGGGAGTGCTGCACCACATCTGGCTGGCGTTCTCCGATTTCGGTGATGGCATGCGCCGGGCAGTCCATCAGCGCCCGCAGCACCGCATCGCGGTCTTCCTCCCGCACCGTGCCGTCCCCGCTCAGGCAGGCGTATCCCCAATCGTCGAGCGTGAAGTAGCCGGGCGCTTGCTTGGCGCACAGGCCGAAGCCGTCGCAAACGGTGCGATCGAGACGAATTCTCATGGTTGCCTCACCGGTGCCGTGGCCTGGTAGGGGCGTTCGGCGCGAAACGCTCCGCCGGTTCTGCTCGAGCAGTCTTGGCAGGTGCCTTCGAGATGGCTTGCCACCTCGTCGGGAAATTGGCTCAGCAGGGTGGCGGCCGCATTGGTCGCCGCGTCCAGGGTCGCGCAGGCGCCGCGCCCGCGTAACACCACCGACCAGCGGCGCAGTCGATCGATGTCTTCGCTGGTTGCAGCGAAATCCCGAAGTGCGCCGCCAACGGCGGCCATGGCTGCGGTTCCGTTGAAACAGGACCCGCACTGCCCGGCGTTTTCGCGGTCGAAGTAAGACAACACCGAAGCCGCGACCGCGACCGGGCAGTCGTCGGTGATCACCGAGATTGCGCCGCAGCCCAGACCGCTGCCCAGCCGTCGCATCGTCTCGTGATCGAGTGTGGTGCCGAGCACCCCACGGTTGAGCAAGCCGGCGAAGTAGCCGCCCATCAAGACTCCACGGATCTTTGTGGGCGCAACCGCATGCAGTGCCAGCAGTTCGGAAAACGTTAAACCGTAGGGGAGTTCGTAGAGCACGGGTGCTCGGCCGGCTCCGGTGATGGTGGCCAGAAATGTCCCCGGCGACGATGGCGTACCCAGCGCGCGATACTCGCTCGCCCCGTGGCGGTGCAGGTACGGCAGATTGGCCAGCGTCTCGACGTTGCTGACCAGGGTGGGCCGGCCGCTGACGCCGTATTCGAAGGGGCGCGGCGGCTTGTCGGTTGGTTTGACCGGGCCGCCGTTGATCGCGCGGACCGCGGCGGTCTCCTCGCCGGCCACGTACCCGGGTGGTACGGCCCAGACACTGACGGCGATACCACCGAATGCGTCGGGATCCAGCTGTGTCAGGGCGCGTTCGACGCTGCGCGCGGATTCCGGGTCGGACACATAGACATAGGCGCGCGTGGCGGCCACCAGCGCCGCGGCCAGGCGCAGCCCATCCAGAACCAGGTGCGGGCGGTTGCGCAGCAGCCATCGGTCTTTGAAAGAGGCCGGCTCTCCCTCCTCGCCGTTGGCGATGACCACAGCGCCGCCCGCCGGCCCGGCACGGCGGCAGTTGTCGCGCACCGCAAGCATTTTCACCGCGAGCGGGAATGCGGCCCCACCGCGGCCGAGGAGTCCGCTCGCGTCGATCTCGCGCAGCAACTTGTCGGCGTCGCCAAGCGGGCGGTACCCGCCTTGGGCCCGGTACGCCGCAACGTCTTCGTGGTCCTGTTGGTCCGCGTGGCCGCCCGCCACGCGCAGTAACCGCGGCGGGCAGCCCGGCCAGGCGGTCGCCTTGAATGCGATGTCGAGTGCTTCCATCAATCAGCCCGCTATCGTCGCCGGTCGGTGATTGCGCGCTAGGGTAGCCCGCATGCGGACTGCGGTGGTGCGGGTCAATGTCGACCCGGCCGGGTCGTTGACCGCGGCCCAGTTACGCGCGGGCATGGCTGCGCTCCGCACGCGTGCCGACGAGGCTGGCGCCGGTGTGGTCGACAACGACCTCGAGTCGCGGCCGGTCGGCCGTCGGGAGGTGGAATTGCTTATCGCCGGTGACGACGTTGATGAGGCCAAGGCGGCGGCAATTGAGTTGTGCGCCGGCGCTTTCAGGGTACGACCGGTGGTCGGCGTGGTCACCTTCATCAGCAGGGGAACCGACGACGATGCCCACGGTGTGCTGTCGGCCTTTGGGCTCGTCGGCGAGATCCTTCGCGAACCCGGGGACGACGGCTATGACATTGTCTACGTCACGCTGCGCGAAGCCGACCTCGAACGTGTCCCGGAAAGCCGAATTCACACGCGCTGGAAGCGTCGCTCAATTGCGAGGTCCATATCCGCACCGGGTAGCCCATTGTGAGCAGTCACGAGTCCAAGAACTTCAGGATCGCGGGTGCTGCCAGCACCCAGGTGTCAAACATGTTGAAGTGCTTCACCCTTCCTGCCGCGCGATCCTCGGCGGCACGCTCCCAAGCGTCTTCCGGCCAGGGTGGGTCGATCAGCTCGGATCCCTTGATCAGGCAGCTGACCTCCAATGAGGTCCGTTTGGGATGATCCCAATCGTTCTCGCCGCCGCGGATGATCAGCGTGGGAACCTTGATGCGATCGAATATTTCGTCCTCGACGCCGGGAATGGTCTGCCCCGGTTTGGACACGAAGGCGTTGAGCCAGCGCAACATGACTTTCAAGAACTCGTCGCGGTCCAGGTCGAGGAACCGTTGTCTGTTGGTGGGGTTTGCTTCGATGCGCTCGCGCCACTCGGGCACCTTGAGCAGCGCCTCAATTCCGGTGCCGCGCGCCGCCAAAATGCTGGGGACCAGGTAGTAGGAACCCAGCACGAAGGTGCCGTAGATGCCACCGACGATATTCCACACCACTAGTTTGCTGACCAGCTCGGGAAAGAGAATGGTGGCCAGGATGGAATCCCGCGCCCCGCCGGAGCCGCCGGCGATGATGCACTGCTGGACTCCGAGGGCGGCCAACAAGCCGTGCAACGTCTCGGCGCGCATGTGCGATTCGCTTTGCCCGTAGAACTGCACATCGGACGCGCCGCAGTTCGGACGATCCCACAGCAGCACCCGATAGCCGCCGTCGACCAAAGCCAGGGCGAGCGGCCGCAGGCCGGGGATGTCCTTGCCGAATCGACCGCCCGGGGTCAGAACAATGAGATCTCCTGAATCGCCAAGGATTTCGTAAACCACCCGACCGCCGTTAACCTCGACGGAGGATACGCGATTGTCCTGCAATGTCATGCCATCACCAGCACATCTCTACCGATAACCCGGACCGGGTAGGTGCGAATGCTCCACTCCGGTTTGACCGCGGTGGTCCCGGTTGCCAGTTCGAAACCCCACTGATGCCAAGGGCAGTAGATGAACTCGAGATCGCGCACCATCACGGCGTCACCGGGTGCGCTCTCGTCGACCATGGTGCGTCCCCGGGAGCGGCCCGAACACAGCGGACCGCCTGGTGCGGGCAATAATTGGCTATCGCGTAGAAGGTCCCGTTGACGTTGTAGACACCCACACCGTGCCGGCCGATCGGCACCAGTTTGTGGGTTCCCGGCGGAATCTCGTCCACCGTCGCAACGATGTGTTCGCGCCCCTGAGCCAGCCGTGGCCGCGTTATCTTCTCGCCCAATTCAGAACACCCGGGTCTGGCCTTCGAGAACCGGCACCGTGTCCGGCAGGTGGTAGGTCGCGATGCCGTTCTTGTACATCACCGCGTCCCGGGCCGCTTTGGGCAGATGTTTCACCAGCCAGCGGGGGTCGTCGAAGGTCCAATGTGGGTAGTCCGAGGAGTAGAGCAAGATCTTGTCACCCTCCATCCAGTCGATCGCCCGGGTCAGCTCCGTCTTGTCTTCCGGGTAGTCCAGGGGCTGCGTGGTGAACTTGATGTGCTCCTTGACGTACTCCGACGGCTTGCGCTTGATGTCCATCCGAGACTTGCGGGCGTCATAGAGCGCGTCCATGCGCCACATCAGCGGCAGGATCCAGGTGAACGCATGCTCGACGAGCACGATCCGCAGTGTCGGGAATCGGTCGAAGACACCGTCGAAGATCAAACTCATCACCTGGTTGGCCGCCAGTAGCGAGTAGGTGACCATGAAGTCGTGGTTGTAGCTGGGGTAGCCCACCGGTGGCGTTGGCAGCATCTCGAAATTGCTGCGGGAAAGGTGACAGCTCACCGTGATGTCATGCTTGGTCGCGGCCGCCCAGATGGGGTTGTACATCGGGTGGCCCCAGCAGGGGCGGGGTTCGGCCTTGATCAAAACCTGTGCCATGTAAGGGTGTCCGGCCCACTCCTCGATCTCACGCGCGGCCCCTTCCGGATCCTCGACCGCCGCGCAGATGGAACCTCGCCAGCGTTGGTGCCAGTTGTTGTGGCTGTCGAGCCAGTGATTGGCCTGCCAGCGATTCAGCGCGGTCGAGTACGCCTGATGCGCCTCGGGCAGGCGCGGTGTGCGCCCACCGGGTTCGAGGATCGCGATGTCGGAGCCGGCTGCCATGATCAGCTGGCGAAACGCCATGTCCGGATCGCTGCCGGGGAACTCGCCATCGGCCGGGAAGGTATCCACCCGCATCGCGAAGCTGTGTGCGTAGTCGGGCGCGTCGTAGTAGATCAGCTCACCGACCTTGTGGTCGAGGAAAAATTTGCTGCGCCAAGGCTCGGGGATGTACGGGCTGATCTCACCGCGCTTGGGCACCGGATGAATGTCGGAGTCGACACACCGGACGGCGATGCGTTCGGCTGCGGGAACCCGTTCGTGCATATGAGTCAGCGTCATGTCGATCTCCTCAACGTCCCTCGTCTCTATTCTGCGACGGCCTCCGGCTAGCCACTAGTGAGCTCGGCAGAAATATCGATCCCGTACAGCTCGGCCGCGTTGCGCCAGCACAATTTCTCGCGCTGATCGGCCGTCAGCGCGGTGGGTAGGTTGCGGACATCGCGGACGTCGTAGCACTGCCAATGGGGATAGCTGGAGCCGAACATCACCATGTCTTCCTTGCCGGTGAAGCTCAGCCACTCATCGGCGAACTCGACGTCACCGGGACCGTCCAGACCGCCCTGGATGAAGTAGACGTGGCCCGGCAAATAGTCGCTGGGTATCCGTGGGGCCCACGGGGTCTGTTCAAGATGCGGCCGGCCGAAGGTATCCATCCGCCAGATAAATGGCGTGACGAAGTCCGCTGCGCCGTCGGCCCAGACGAACTTCAGCTCCGCGAAGCGTTCGAACACCCCTTCGGCGATCATGTTCATCAGGTGATACAGGTAGTTCAGCGCCATGAAGCTGACGTACTGCTCGTAGGTGCGCGTGTGCCCGGACGGCGTTGGCGGAAATCCGATGCCCTCGCCCGATTCGATGTGCACGGCTACCGGAAGACCTGCCTCGACCGCGGCTTCCCACAACGGCCAGAACTGTGGCTTGCCGTATAGCTCGCGGGACTGCAGCGGCACACCGATCTGTACCACGCGCGGGTGAGCACGCCACTTCGCGACTTCTCGTACGGCGCCGGCAATGTCGTCGGGGTTCACCCGGATGGTGCCGCGGAAGCGATCGCCGAATTCGTCGTGTTCCAGCCAGCGCGACACCATCATCTCGTTGTGCGCGGCGTGTAGCGCGCTGCCGAGGTGCCGATCCGGCATGATCCCGCGGCCCATCGGATGCAGTACCGCCACATCGACACCACGCCGTGAAAACAACTCATCGGCAACGAATTTCGGGTCTGAACCGGGATATTGGCGGTCCGGCCCCTCGGTATTCGGCGCGTATTCACTACCGGGGGCTCCGTACCAGTCCATCTCGTAGTCGGGGAAACCCCGGCTCTTGAAGGGCTCACGCAGGAAGCTGCGCAGATCTTTGTTGGACGGAAAGAAGATGTGCACGCTGGCATCGATCACTGGCATGCGCGTCCCGTCGGCATGTTCAATCACCAAGGCACCCTCCAGCTCCGGCGAACATCACAAGCGCGGCCGGGGTATCTGCTAGCGAAGCTAACATTCTTCGCTCCCGCCGATCAACGTCTTTGCGGTAAGCATTTCGGTTAATCGTTTGTCCTGCTAGAAGATGTAATTATGGACGCCGACACAAGTCATGTTCTGTACTGGAGAGAATAACATTCTCATTAGCTGGTTGTGGAGCACAATCTCCGTGGCGGGCGTTGCTGCGGTGCGCTACCGACTTCTGTCGCCGGCCTTTCGCGTGATCGCGGCCGCGGCGGCCATGGCCTCAGTTGCACGCCGAGGTTAAGACCCAGCCGCCGCCAAGCCTGGCCTTGGCATCGTGTCCGGCCGCCTGGTGGGACCGGCCGAGTCCGCCGTGGAAATTCTGGCCGTCATGGGCTATGGCGCCGCACCGAGTGAAGACGCTGAGCACGTTGCAGCTGGGGTGTCCGCAGGTGGTCAGTGCGTGAATCTCGGCCTGTGCGCGCTTGCGGTGGCCCCACGTTTTGCCCACCGCGCCGTTGTCGGCAACGGCGATCGCGCCGTACCGGGGGGCAATCGGAGGGATGGGCGGGATGGGTGGCATGGCAACGGGCGAACTCTTGTCGCTATGCGCGAGGGCCCGGTGTGGAGGTGGGCCAAATGGCTGAACCATCGTCACGATCAGCGCGGCCACAGCAACCGCGCCGGCGATCGCAACCGCGATCCAACGGCGCCGTATCGCAGCTATCCTCTGCCTCCGGTCCGGCTTCACGATCTCCTCCCAGTTTACGTGTTTGTAACAACTTCTTTCCAGGGTACATGCGCCGAGTGCACCCGCCTGATGTTCTGAAATCGGTTACGGCGCAACCCTGTCCGGCGTGGCGCCCGGTCCCGGTCAATAGTTGCGGCCGGTGCGGCCAACGATGGCTCAACGGTGGCCGGCGGCTCAGCACAGGCCGCTGGGAATCCCCCTGGCGGGCGTGGTCTCCTGGGCGGGCATCGCTTGCGGGTAGGGAACCCGGTAGGGCGGATTCAGCTCAAATATTCCCGCCACCGCTTCGACCCCGAGCCCGCATTGCGCCAGTTGAGGCAGGACGCGTTTGGACTGGTTCAGGTTGGGGCGCGACGGGTTCGGCGGCACGCCGAAGCGTGTCTCGATCAATCGCAACTGTGACGTGTGGTCGAACACGTCGTGGGCCACCAGCCCGCCGCGGCTGAATGGGGAGATAACCAGGCCGGGAACGCGATAGCCCAAACCGATCGGGCCGCGTATACCGCCGGACCCGCGGACCTTGTCGATGTCAGGGACGGTCAGATATTCGCCCGGCGTCCCGTCCGGTGGGGTGGGCGGCACCACGTGGTCGAAGAACCCGCCGTTTTCGTCGTAGCTGACGATCAGCGCTGTCTTTTCCCACACCGCCGGATTCGACAGCAGAATCCGCAGCACGTCCATGAACGCGATGGCCCCGCCCGCGTTCGGCATCGCGGGGTGTTCGGACTCCAAAAAGTTCGGAATCAACCAGGAAACCTGGGGCAGGCGATTGGCTTTGACGTCGGTGGCGAAGTCCCGGGGGTAGCGGGGCGTGGCCCCGAAGCGAACCAGATCCGACCTTGGGTCTTGGGCTTGGGTGAACCATCGCACAATCTCGCCGTAACCCACGTAGCTGTTCACCGCGGGCCCTAATCGCTTGTCGTAGTACATTTTCCAGCTGACTCCCGCATCGCTGAGATGCTGCGGCATGATGGGCCAGCTGAACTTGCCGATCGGCGGGGTCGGGATGGTCTCAACCAGGGGCCCGCCGTTGGCGCCGTCGGGATCGAGCCAGGCGCTCACCCATTACAGCCGGTTGGGAAACGTGGGCCCGATCACCGAGCAAAAGTAGTGGTCGCAGACCGTGAATGTGTCGGCCAGCAGAAAATGAATCGGGAGATCATCGCGGGTGTGATAGCCCAGCGTCGCGGGGATGTTGGCCGCCGAACGGGTCCGTGCCTGCGCCGGTAGCCAGTTGTCGTTGGCTCCGCCGTTCCACGAATCGTGCAAGGTGGCCCAACCATGGTCGGGGTCATTGACACACGCGCCATTGAGCAACGGGGGTCTGGTGGTGTCGAGGCGGAACGGCGGGGTGGTGCTAGCCGGGTCCGGCGCCTGCGTCCGTGGGTTCCAGCCCTTTTGCGCAAACAATGGCGTCGGGGTGTCGAAGCCCTCGACGTCCGACAGCGTGCCGAAGTAGTGATCGAACGACCGATTTTCCTGCATTAACAGCACGATGTGCTCGATGTCGGTCAAATGTCCGGAGCACGGCCCCGCGCCGTAGGCTTTTTCGATCACCGGCCCGGCCAATGACATGAGTGCTCCGGTACTGGTGGCGGCGGCCAACTTAGCCAAAAACTCACGCCGCGACATCTTGTCGACCGCGTCAGCCCATGTCATCACGCATCCTTCTGCACAGGTGGAAACTGTATCTTTCGGATGCCGACCTGCCCCGAAATGTCAACGGGTGTGTCGCTTGGGGACTTTGCTGGCGTAAAGCAAATTCGTTCCTTGGCGCAGAGCCGAATTCGTCCACGCTCCGCGGAGTTGATCCGGTTCGGAAAGCGCCCGCCCCTCGAAATCAAACTCGAACGCTATCGGTTTGGTGGCAATACTGATATGACGTTGAGGTGCCCGAGGCAGCCAGCCCCAGCGGCGGCGCGACCGGTGACATCTGGGAGGTGATGTCGACCGCCCGGACGGTCCGCCGCTTCACCGACCGGCCGGTCGACGACGCCACCCTTGCCCGGTGTCTGGAGGCGGCCACGTGGGCGCCGTCCGGGGCCAATGCTCAAGGCTGGCGCTTCGTGGTGCTGCGATCGCCCGAACAACGGGCGGTGGTGGCCGCGGCGGCGGCGCGCGCGCTGGCGGTGATCGAGCCGGTCAACGGAATGCGCAGGCCGGCGGCCGACGATGACAGCCGGCGTGCTCGCACCTACCGGGCCACCTACGAGTTGCACGATCGGGCAGGCGAATTCACGTCAGTCTTGTTCGCCCAGCAGCATTACCCGACGGCGTCCGAACTTCTGCTCGGCGGATCGATCTTTCCCGCCATGCAGAACTTCCTGCTGGCCGTCCGGGCTCAGGGCTTGGGCGCCTGTATGACCAGCTGGACTTCCTACGGCGGGGAACGGTTGCTGCGCGAGGCCGTCGGCGTACCCGAGGATTGGCTGTTGGCCGGTCATATCGTCATCGGTTGGCCCCAGGGCAAACACGGGCCACTGCGTCGGCGGCCGCTTTCCGACGTTGTCAATCTGGATCGCTGGGACCGGCCGGCCTTTCCGGGGCTTGGGAGTTAATCGACCAAGTGTGCGGTGGTGGCCAGCGCTTCATCGCCGTACTTGGAGCCGATGAGCCGCCACGGAGGTCCATTGCGACCACGGTGTGCCCACGGCGCAAAAGGATCTCGGTGCAGCGCTTGCCGATCTGTCCGAAGGCGCCGGTAACGAGCACGGTCTCCGACGTCATCGGTTACCGGCCCAGTCGGTGCAGCAGCGCCGCCGCCGCGTCGCGGAGCCGAGGTGAGATCGGCACGGAAAAAGGGGGATTGAAGACGTCCTCGCGCAACCTGGTCAAGGTGGAACTCTTGATGAGCCACGCGCCATCGAGCTTCTCGTAGGTTTCGTGGTAGTGACCACGCCCGTCGAGGTTGACCCCGGGGCCCAACCGCACCACATCCTGCAGCGCCCAGACACCGGTCGCCGTCGTCGGCGAGCTCAGCGTGATTTCCGGCGCGTGCACCTGATGCACGGTGGGGCGCGAGGGCCTTCCCAAGGTGGCGCGAACGTAGGCCACGAACTCGTCGGCGCCGTGGATTACCTTCCCGCCGCAGCGTGAGGTGTCGCTGAGGAAATCGTCGGTGAACAGCGTCCGCCAGTCGTCCCATCGTTTGGTGTCCAGGTAGCGGCAGTATCGGGCCTTGAGCTGCTTGATCGCCTCGATCTCCCACAGTGTCGTTGCGGCGTCCAGCATTACCGTCCCTTCCTGCACCCCACAGCCCTGTAGTGAGATTATCGCGTCCGATACTGAGAATGCTATTCTCGCCAGAGAGCGCACGAGGGGAGGCGGTCCGCATGCTGTTGGAGTTCGATGCTGATCAGCGGCTCTGGCAGGCGACGGTGCGCGACGTGGTCACCAAGCAATGCCCGCCGTCGCTGGTCCGCAGCGTCGCCGAGAATGGTGCCGACTCCGATCCGCTGTGGAAGGTGTACGTAGACCTCGGCTGGACCGAGTTGAACGATCCGGCTAGCGCGGTGGAGTTGGCGATTGTGCTCGAGGAGTTGGGCCACGCGACCGATCCCACTCCCTTCTTGGCGACGATGAGTCAGTTCGCGCCGCTGGCCGCCGGTTGCTTCGACCCTCATCAATCGGGCACCGCCGTGTACAACGGGATAACGGTGCGCCGGGACGCGCAGGGGTGGCTGTTGGACGGGACGGCACGCCATGTCCTGGAAGGGGACCGCGCAGACCGGTTGGCGGTGGTGACCGACGCTGGGGTGTTCATCGTGGCGGCCAGCCAGGTTTCGGCTCGACGTGAATCCGTCTTTGACCCGGTGCTACACGTCGCGGACCTGTCCTTTCGCGAGGTCAGGGTGCCGGAGAACGCCCGAGTGGGCGTCGACGCCGAGCGGGCTCGCCACATCGCCCTGACTGGCATGGCCATCACGATGGTCGGCGCCTGCCAGCGCATTCTCGATCTGGTGCTCGAACATGTGCGCAGCCGTCACCAATTCGGTGTGCCGATCGGCTCCTTCCAGGCCGTCCAGCACAAGGCGGCGGACATGCATGTCGCGGTGCAGCGGGCCCGGGCCCTGGCGTATTTTGCCGCGCTGACCATCTCCGCCGATGATCCGCGCCGGCGCCTGGCCGCGGCGATGGCCAAGGCATCGGCGGGCGAGTGCCAGTCACTGGCGTTCCGCCATGGGCTACAGCTTTTTGGCGCAATGGGATTCACCTGGGAGAACGACCTACAGTTTGCGCTCAAACGGGCCAAAGCGGGCGAACTCATGCTCGGTGGTGCGGCGCAGCATCGAGCCCAGATCGCTGAGGAATACCGTGCAGCTGACTTTTGATCCCGACGTCGAGGCGTTCCGGACCGAGTTTGCCACCTTCCTCGACGAACACCTTCCGCCGGCGAGTGAAACGGTAGAGCGCCCCAGGTCGGTTTCGCATCTGCCCCAGTGGGCACGTCGCTGGCAGCGACTGCTGTTCGACAACGGCTGGCTGCTGCCGGGCCAGCCCCCAGAGTTCGGCGGGCGCAACGCGACGGTGGTTCAGCAGTTCGTACATCTCGAGGAACTGTGCCGCCGGCGGATCTATCACAGCCTCAACCCGCAGGGCGTGAATATCGTTGCCGCGTCGATACTGTCGTTTGGAACCGACGAGCAGAAGCTGCGGTGGGCGGTGCCGATACTGCGGGCGCAGATCACCGCGTCGCTAGGCATGAGCGAGCCCAGCGCCGGCTCCGACCTGGCGTCGCTGCGCACTCGCGCCGTGCTCGACGGCGATCACTTCGTGGTCAACGGCCAGAAGGTATGGACCTCGGGGGCCCATGACGCGGACGTCCTACTGACCTTCGTGCGCACCGACCCCGACGCGCCAAAGCACAAGGGGATCAGTGCATTACTGATACCCACCGATACCGCCGGTGTGGTGCGCCGGCCCTTCCCGTCCATCTGCTCCGCCGATGACCTGGACTTCAACGAGGTGTTTTTCAGCGACGTGAGGGTGCCCGCCGCGAATCTGGTTGGGGCGCTCAACGGGGGATGGCGGGTGGCCAATGGATCGCTGGGGCACGAGCGCACCATGATGTGGCTGGGATTCGCCGACCGGTTGGACAATCTGATCGCAGACTTGCATCCGGTCACCGAACTCGACCATGACCGATACGCCACCATGGTGATGGACAAGCAGGCCCTGCGGCTCTTGGGTTCGGTGGCGCTGGCGCGCGCTTCCCGAGGTGAGGACGACACGTCCGCAATCTCGGTGCTCAAGCTGCTCGGTTCGGAAGCCGAACTGCGGGCCAGTGAACATGCTTTGGCTGCCGCCGGATCCGACGGGCTGATTCACCCCGCACTGACCGGGCCGTATGCGCCGATGAATTTGGATCACTACTTCGCCAGCTGGTTCGAGCGATACGCCCGCAGCTTTTCCGGCATCATTGCCGGGGGCACCTCGGAGATTCAGCGCAACATCATCGCCCAGCGGGTACTGGGGCTACCCCGCGGCTGATCCCCCGTGCCGCGCGGCCCCCTTTTCCTGGCGAGCAGACGCGAAATCGCATCATCGCCCGCTACCTGATGCGATTTTGTGTCTGCTCGCCGGAGGGGCGTCAGTCGATGACCGCGGCTTGTTTGCGCTCGGTGACGGGCCGCGCGAGTTCCTGTTCGTCGCAGATGCGTTGCAGCTTCGCGAGAGTCTCGTCCAGGCCCGCGCCGACCTTGCGGCCCGGGGTGAACGTTGCGGGCAGCTTGCGCATGCCCTGGATGACGCCGATGGTCTCGTAGTGGACCGCCCCGTCGGGGTCACACCGGTAGTCGGGCATCCGGTCGGCGACGGCGCTCAGCATCGACTTGAACACCGTGCGCGCCACGTTGGATCCGATGCAGCGGTGTACGCCGATGCCGAAACTGAAGTGCCGGTTTCCCCTACGGTCCAAGACGAGCTCGTCCGGGTCTGGGAAGACCTGCGGGTCGCGGTTGGCCATCGCCCACGAAATCCACAGCCGTTCAACCTCTTTGAAATGGATGCCGTCAAATTCGACGTCATCGGAAAAGGTTCTGCCATCGCCGGGGGCGGGGGTGAAGTAGCGGAGGAACTCCTCGGTGGCGGAATCGATCAGGGTATCGCGGTTGCGCCACAGTCGCTCGCGCTCGTCGTGATGCTCGGAAAGCCATTCCAGCGCATGGGCGGTCAGCGCGGTGGTGGTGTCGAATCCGCCGCCGATGACCAGGCCGAGATTGCCGAGGATCTCCAAATCGGGTGCGGGTTGGCCGTCAATACGCATCTGGACCAGGGCATTCACCAGACCGGGCCGGGGGTTATCGCGAATCTCGATCATGTTGGTCACCATGTCGAGCCCCATCTGTCGGTGCATCTCGGTCACCCGCTGAATGTCAGGGGAATGTTCCGGCGTGTACACCGCCGCATGGACTGGCTCACTGTAGAGGTTCCACTTCTCGAGCGGGATGCCCAAGATGGCCAGGGTCAGCACGGCCGGAACGATGTTGGCCAGATCGTCGACGAAGTCGATGCTGCCCTGTTCGATCCTCTCGTCCAGGCAGGCGCGCGTCACTTCGTCGATGAACGGCTCCCAGCGTTTGACCGCGGCCGGCGATAGATATGGGTTCAGCACGGTGCGATAAATGCGATGCTCGGGGTCGTCCATCTCCAAGATGCCGCCCCGCACGCCGTTGATGCGGCTCGCCGCTGGGATCGAGATTCCCTTGTAGCCGCGACGTTGGTTGTTGACGTCGTGATCGTTGGACACCGCCGGGCAGCGGGCCAGCTCGAATACCTCATGGCTGCCAGCGGCTACCCAGTGGCCGCCATAGGTATCGCTCCACGCCATGGGGCAGGTGGTGTGCATCTCCTCGGTAATTGCCTTGAACTGCGATCGGTACTCGGGAGAGTGCCGGTCGAATTGGTACCGGTTCTTCTGGTGATCGCTGTCGCTCACTACATCGTCGACACTCAACGTGCTGTCTCCCTTTATGTTTCGTCGGTGATGACGATGGCCTGCTCAGGACAGGAATGAGCGGCCTCCCGGACCAGGTCCCACTGATCGGCAGGAACCGTCTCGCTGATTGCCGACGAACTGCCGTCGATATCGCTGAGCTGGAACGAATCCGGAGCGATCATCGCGCACAGGGTGTGCCCCTGGCATCGTTGTGGATCAACCCAGACCTTCACCGTGCCTCCTCCCATCATGGGACTGCACCTCTTGTTGCTCTTGTTGTCGTAGCGCCTGGGGCACCGGACGGCGCGGTGCCTGACCTTCCACGCTTCCCACCTCCACGCTCAGGTGTTCCGGCCGCCGTTGACACCGAGGATCTGACCCGTGATGTAGCCGGCTTCCTCGGACACCAGAAAGGCGCATGCCGCCGTGATGTCTTCCGGCTTGCCGATCCGGCGCACCGGGGTGCGGGCGATGTTCTGTTCGATGTCACCGAGGTGCCCCTGCGCGGCGGCGTTGCGCAGCATGGGGGTGTCGATGAACCCCGGCGGCACCGCATTGACGGTGATACCGCTGGGCCCGTACTCGAGCGCCAATGCCTTGGTGAGTCCGTTGACGGCGGACTTCGCCGCCACATAGTGGGTCATATACGGAGTGCCCGAATGCGTGCTCGACGATGAGATGTTGACGATTCGGCCCCATCCCGCCGCCACCATGTCGGGCAGCACCGCCTGGATCGTGTGGAAAACCCCATTGAGGTTGACGTCGATCACTCGCTGCCAGTCCTCGAAGGTGATGTTGCTGAACCGCTTGAACCCGTCCAAACCCGCGGCGTTGACCAGAATTGTGACCGGGCCCAGCCGCTGGCGAATCGCCGCCAACGCGGCATCGACCTGCGAGCGGTTGGTGACATCGGCGGAGAAGGCAAGCCCACCGTCGGGGGTTTTGAGGTCGAGGGTGGCGACATCGATACCGTCGGCGCGCAGCCGCCGTGCGATGGCCAGCCCAATCCCGGATGCGCCACCGGTAACGACCGCGGTTTTCATTCCGCCAATATCCGAGGCGCTGGTGGGGCCGTCGCAATCTCAATCATAAAGAATCGCCCTTGCAATTATGAGAACCATACTCTCGGACGAAAGCGGCTCGCAAGCTAGCCGCGAAACGGGGTGTGGCCAGCGGCAATGGCCACTCGGCGGTGGACGCTGAGCGATCGCTTAGCCGATAAACGGTGCAAGCCGGTCGGGCGACTTTTTTGAACTCTCGGGGGGCGAATGTAAGATTCGCCTGAGATGAGAATCAAATTTTCGTGACTGTCACCACACCAGGGGGCCGCAGAATGTCATCGCAGGACACGGGGCAGACCATCGCGGATGCGCGATCAGGGGTTGCCGAGGCCCCGGCCGCCTCGCGGGCGCAGCGCCGACTGTTGATTGGCGGGCGGCTCATCAGCACCGATCGGACGTTCCCGTCTGTCAATCCCGCCACCGGTGCGGTGCTGGGGTATGCCCCGGATGCCGGCGTCCCCGAAGCCGAGGCGGCGGTTGCGGCGGCCCGGCGCGCCTTTGACACGACCGAGTGGTCGACCGACGTCGAGTTGCGCATCCGGTGCCTGGACCAGCTGCACCGGGCCCTGGTCGACCATGCCGAGGAACTACGGGAGCTCACTATCGTCGAAGTGGGGGCGACCAGCGCGCTGACCCAGGACGCCCAGCTCGACGAACCGATCGGCATCGTGCGCTTTTACGCCGACTTGTTGTCGCGCTACGAGTTCTCCGAAGACCTTGGCGAGAAGGAATCGAGGGGGATGCGCCACCACCGCTGGGTGCAGAAGGAAGCAGCGGGCGTGGTGGCGGCCATCATCGCCTACAACTATCCGAACCAGCTCGCGTTGGCCAAGCTGGCTCCCGCCCTGGCCGCGGGCTGCACGGTGGTGCTCAAAGGCGCGCCGGACACCCCACTGGTCACGTTGGCGCTGGGTGAACTGATCGCCAACCACACCGATATTCCGGCCGGTGTGGTCAACGTGCTCAGCTCGTCAGATCCCGCGGTGGGGGAGGTGCTCACCACCAGCCCCGACGTCGATGTCGTGACCTTCACCGGGTCCACCGCGACCGGCCGGCGAATCATGGCCGCGGCAAGTCAGACGGTCAAGCGGGTCTTCCTGGAGCTAGGTGGCAAGTCGGCGGTGATCATGCTCGACGACGCCGACTTTGCCGGCGCCGCGATGTTCGCGGCCTTCAGCATGGTCACCCACGCGGGTCAGGGCTGCGCGCTGACATCGCGGCTGCTGGTGCCCAGGGCCCTCCACGACGAGATCGTGGAGTTGATCGCGCAGAACTTTGCCAGAGTGCGCCACGGTGACCCGGCTGATCCGAAAACCTATATGGGCCCGCTGATCAACGAACGCCAGCGCGACAAGGTCGACGCGATGGTGGGTCGGGCCGTCGCCGCGGGCGCGACGCTGGTCACCGGCGGCAAACGCCTGGATCCGGGCTTCTTCTATGCGCCCACGCTGCTCACCAATGTCGACCCGGACAGCGAGATCGCTCAAGACGAGGTGTTCGGGCCGGTGCTCGTGGTGATTGCGTTCGACGATGACGACGACGCGGTGCGCATCGCCAATAACTCGATCTACGGACTGGCCGGCGCCGTTTTCAGTCGCGACCAGGAGCGCGCCCTGGCCCTCGCCCGCCGCATCCGCACCGGATCGTTCTCGATCAACGGTGGCAACTACTTCGGCGCAGACAGTCCCTTCGGCGGCTTCAAGCAGTCGGGTGTCGGCCGGGAGATGGGCGTCGCCGGCCTCGAAGAGTTTCTGGAGCGCAAGACTTTCGCGGTGCCCGTGATGCCGGCCGTACCGGCCGGGGAGGCCCGGGCATGAAGCCGTTGGAAGGCATCCGGGTTCTGGAAGTCGCCATGTACGGCTTCGTCCCGTCGGCGGGCGCGGTACTCGCCGAGTGGGGCGCCGACGTGATCAAGGTCGAACACGCGGTGACCGGTGACCCGCAGCGGGGGCTTCGGCAGACCGGCATGTTGCGGGTGGAAGGCGATCCCAACCCCAATATCGAGCATGCCAACCGCGGGAAGCGCAGTCTCGGGCTGGACATGTCGATATCCGAGGGCAAGGAGGTGCTGCACGAGTTAGCGCGTCGGTCAGATGTTTTCCTGACGAGTTTTCTGCCGGGCGCGCGGCGCAAGTTCGGCATCGATCTCGAAGACATTCGGGCCGTGAATCCGTCCATCGTCTATGCCCGCGGCAGCGCGCTGGGGCCGCGCGGGGAGGAAGCGACCAAGGGCGGCTACGACATGACGGCCTTCTGGTGCCGGGCCGGAACGGCCGCCACCATCACACCGATGGGCTACCAGGGGATGATCAATCCGCCGGGGCCGGCGTACGGCGACACCATCTCCGGCACCAACCTGGCCGGTGGTATCGCGGCAGCCCTGCTCAAACGGGAACGGACCGGTGAACCGTCGGTTGTCGACGTATCGCTGCTGGGCAGTGGGCTGTGGTCGTTGGGACACACGGTGGCGCTGACCCGCCATCTGGGGCAGCGACTGGAAGCGCCACCACCAGGGATCCACGGATCGCCGATTAACCCTCTGGTCGGGGTGTACGCGACATCGGACGGTCGCCACATTTCGTTGGTGATGATGCAGCCGACCAAGTTCTGGGTCGATGTGTGTCGCCATATCGACCGACCGGACCTAGCCGAGGATCCGCGCTTTGCCACCGTCGAGAAGATCGCCGCCCACACGGCGGATGCGGTGGAGATCTTGACCAAAGCCATCTCAGCCCGCACGCTTGCCGAGTGGAGCGAACGCTTTGCGACGCTCGCGGGACCTTGGGCGCCGGTGCAGGACACCCTGCAAGCGGCCGACGTCGCGCAAGTCCGGGCCAACGAGTATGTGGTTCGCGCAGGCGAACTCGAACTCGTCGCCAACCCAGTGCAATTCGACGTGACCGCGCCGCAGACCGGACCGGCGCCCGGGTTCGCCGAGCAGACCGACGACATCTTGCTGGAACTCGGATTCGACTGGGACCGCATCATCGAACTCAAGACGGCCGGTGCCGTCACCTAGAATCCGGAGCCCACATGCCCAACGCCGCCAACGCCGCCGGTCTACCCGTCTTGTCGGATAACGGTTGTGCGTTTTCGGTTCCACGTGGGCGCGCGATGAGCAATAATCGCCGAACGCGGCAAGACATGGGACTGGGTCGGGTCCGCATCGCTTGCAAGCGCCAACTCACGCAACAGAACGGAGGACTGGCGTGAGGGTGGTAGCCGCTGTACACGGCGAAACGGCATGCCCTCCGGGGCGATCGCAGCTACGGGTCGCCCATATCAACTTGGTACGCAGCGTATTTGGCTGTCCGCTCGGCGAAGGGCCGTGGACCCATGGCGAATAGGGCGGCCGACCGTTGGACCCCGGGCATCACGTTCGGGCGCGGCTCCAAACCAATGCAAGCCGTCGGCGGGCTGTTCGCGATGTCGGCCGACGCCATCAAATTCGCCTTCCGCCGTCCGTTCCAGTGGCGTGAGTTCCTGGAGCAGTCATGGTTTGTCGCGCGCGTGGCCATGCTGCCGACGCTGTTGGTGGCCATCCCATTCACCGTCTTGGTCAGCTTCACCCTCAACATTTTGTTGCGGGAGTTGGGTGCAGCGGATCTGTCCGGCGCCGGTGCCGCGTTCGGAGCGGTCACTCAGGTCGGCCCGCTGGTGACGGTGCTGATCGTGGCGGGTGCCGGTGCCACGGCGATGTGCGCCGATCTGGGTTCACGAACGATCCGCGAAGAGATCGATGCGATGGAGGTTTTGGGCATCAATCCGGTGCAGCGCCTGGTGACGCCGCGGATGCTGGCCTCCGGGCTGGTCGCGCTGCTGCTGAACAGTCTGGTGGTGATCATCGGCATCGTGGGCGGCTACGTCTTCTCGGTATTCGTCCAGGATGTGAACCCCGGCGCATTCGCCGCCGGCATCACGCTGCTGACCGGTGTGCCCGAAGTCATCATCTCCTGCGTCAAGGCGGCGCTTTTCGGTCTGATCGCCGGACTGGTCGCCTGCTACCGCGGCCTGACCATATCCGGCGGCGGAGCCAAGGCCGTCGGAAATGCGGTTAACGAAACGGTGGTCTATGCATTCATGTCGCTCTTCGTCGTCAATGTGGTCGTCACCGCGATCGGCATCCGAATGTTGGCGAAGTAGCTGCGAAGGCCAAGGATCCCAAAGGAGGCGCAAAGACACCCTGTGGCGCTTAGAGCGGTCTATCCGCGTATGACGCGACAACTCGAAAAGCCGGTCGGCACGCTGAGCCGCATCGGTGACCACACACTGTTCTACGGCAAGGCGATTGCTGGCGCTCCTTTTGCGGCCACCCACTACCGGCGGGAGATCATTCGCCTGGTCGCCGAAATCAGCATGGGTGCGGGGACTCTGGCGATGATCGGCGGGACACTGGTGATCGTCGGCTTCCTGACCCTGGCCGCCGGTGGAACCCTGGCCGTTCAGGGCTATAGCTCGTTGGGCAATATCGGCATCGAGGCGCTCACCGGCTTCCTGGCCGCATTCATCAATGTCCGGATTGCCGCGCCCATAGTCGCCGGGATCGGTTTGGCCGCGACCTTCGGCGCCGGTGTCACCGCGCAGCTGGGTGCGATGCGGATCAACGAAGAGATCGACGCACTGGAATCGATGGCGATCCGGCCGGTTTCGTATCTGGTCAGCACCAGGATCGTCGCGGGGATGATGGCGATCACCCCGCTGTATTCCATCGCCGTCATCCTGTCGTTTCTGGCCAGCCAGTTCACCACGGTGATCCTGTTCGGCCAGTCGGGGGGACTGTATCAGCACTACTTCACAACCTTTCTCAACCCGATCGATCTGTTGTGGTCCTTTTTGCAGGCCGTGTTGATGGCGATCACGATCTTGCTGATCCATACCTATTTCGGTTACTTCGCTTCGGGTGGTCCCGCGGGTGTCGGGGTCGCGACCGGCAACGCGGTGCGTACCTCGCTGATCGTGGTGGTATCGGTGACGCTGCTGGTGTCGCTGTCGGTGTACGGCTTCAACGGCAACTTCCACTTGTCGGGTTAGGGGAGGCGAACAAAAGACAATGTCGCGCAACCTCGGTCCCAACCCGATGCACCGTTCGGAAACCGCCAGCGCTGCAACCCCTGTCGCGGCGTCGCCCGGTCGGCACTTTGGCGTCAGCTCCTACGCACGCCCCTTGGCCGGGTTGGCGACGGTATTGGTGATCGCTTTGATCGTGGCCGTCGCGGTGGGCTTGTTCCGCGGTGACTTCACCCAGAGCGTGCCGGTGACCGTGGTCTCGCCCCGTGCCGGGCTGGTGATGAACCCGGACGCCAAGGTGAAGATGCGCGGTGTGGAAGTGGGCAAGGTTGCCGCCATCGATGTGCGGTCCAACGGTGACGCGGTCTTGCACCTGGCGATGGACCCATCGCAGGTCAGGCTCATTCCGAGCAATGTGCTCGTCGATATCGCTTCGACAAGCGTCTTCGGCGCCAAGTTCGTCGAACTGGTTCCGCCCGAGCAGCCTTCATCGGAGAGCCTGCAACCTCACCAGGTGCTCGAAGGCAAGCACGTCACCGTGGAAGTCAACACGGTATTCCAACAACTCACATCGCTGTTGTCGGCGATCGATCCGGCCAAGCAAGATCCGAGTCTTCCCGCACTGAGCCACGACCTCGCAGTCCTGCCCGTGGTGAGCAACGCCTACGCGGACGCGGCACAGGATCTTGTCAACACGGCCGAGAACGCGATCAGGATCAGCAAGTCGATCGTCGACGAGCAGCAGAACTTGGACGCGTTCCTGATCAGCTCGATCGGTTTGGCTGACGTGGGCAACGACGTGGTGGGCGGCAACCGGCAGGCGCTGACCGATGTCCTCGATCTATTGGTGCCGACCAGCGATCTGCTCTACGAATACCGCCAAGCGTTGTGGTGCGGCATTTCCGGTTCCCTGGTGAATCTTCATGCCCCGCCACTACCCGAGCCCATGATCAAGGTCTTGGTCTACCTGGGCTTCGGCGCCGAACGCTACCGGTACCCGTCGAACCTGCCCAAGGTGGCCGCCACCGGTGGGCCTCAGTGTTATGACCTGCCCTTGGTGCCCTTCGACAAGGCGCCACCGTTCGTGGTGGCCGATGTCGGCGCCAACCCGATGCAGTACGGCAACCCGCAACTGCTCCTGAACTCCGACGCGCTCAAGCAACTGTTGTACGGCCCGATCGATGGTCCACCACGCAACACCATGCAGATCGGGCAACCCGGATGACCGGCTCACGCGCGATGATCATCAAGTTCGGGGCGTTCGCCGCGGTGATGATCGTGCTGACGGTCTTTCTGTTCTTCATCTTCGGGCAGTACCGAACCGGCTCGACAAACGGTTATTCGGCCCTGTTCAACGACGTTTCACGGCTCAAGCCCGGCGAAACCGTGCGGATCGCCGGAGTCCGGGTGGGCACGGTCAACAGCGTCTCGCTGCGGACAGACAAGAAGGTCCTGGTGAAATTCGATGCTGACCGCAACATCGTGCTCACCACCGGCACCCGCGCCGTGGTGCGCTATCTGAACCTGGTCGGTGACCGCTATCTCGAACTGGTCGATGGCCCTGGCTCCACGAAAACGCTGCCCGCCGGATCACAGATCCCGATTGAGCGCACCGCCGGTGCCCTCGATCTCGATCTGCTCTTGGGCGGACTGAAACCCGTTACCCAGGGACTCAATCCGCAAGACGTCAATGCGCTCAGCGCGTCACTGATTCAGATTTTCCAGGGCGAGGGCTCAACACTGGAATCACTGCTGTCCAAGACGTCTTCGTTCACCAACGCGCTGGCGGACAACAACGAAACGGTGCAGGCGCTGATCGACAATCTCAACGTCGTGGTAGACACCGTCAACAGGGAAGGCACCAAGTTCTCCGGCGCTATCGACCGCCTGGAGCGGTTGATCAGCGCGCTGTCGCAGGACCGCGACACCATCGGTGCCGCGATCACCGCGCTGGACAACGGCACCACATCGATCGCCGATTTGCTTGGCCGCGCCCGCGCGCCGTTGGCCGGCACCGTGGATCAACTGAATCGGTTGGCCCCCTTGCTGGATAAAGACAAGAACCTCATTGATATTTCGCTGCAGAAGTTGCCGGACAACTACCGAAAGCTGACGAGGCTCGGTTCCTACGGCGCCTGGTTCCCGTACTACTTGTGCGGACTAGCGCTGCGGGTCTCCGATCTGCAGTACCGGACGGTGGAAGTGGGCATCACCCACCAGGTCACCGGGAGGTGCGCGGAACCGGCTGCTTAAGTATCGCGGAGCAGGTCTCATCCGGGCCGGATTCATCGGCGCGGTGCTGATAGTGCTGGTCATCGCTGTCGGGCTGAACCCCGAACAGCTGCTACAACGAGCCACCGCCGTGCGCTTCCAGGCGCTGTTTTCTGATGCCGGCGGCCTCGCCGTCGGCAACGATGTGACGGTATCGGGTATCAAGGTTGGCACCGTGTCGGGAATGTCGTTGCAGCGTGGCGATGTTCTGGTGACATTCATCGTCAACGGCGGTGTTGAGCTCGGGGCAGACAGCACCGCGCACATCAGGACGGGCTCGCTGCTAGGCCGGCGGGTGCTCACCGTTGAATCCGCGGGCGGCCACACGCTGCGTCCGATGGCTGTGATCCCGGTATCGCGCACATCATCGCCCTATTCGCTGTCGGAAGCCGTCAGCGACGCGGCGACCGACATCGCCGGCACCAACACCGATGCGCTCAACCAGTCCCTTGACACCTTGTCGGAGACGCTGAATCAGATTGCGCCGCAGCTGGGCCCCTCGTTCGACGGGCTGACCAGACTGTCGCAAGCCCTCAACGGCCGCAACCAGACGCTGGGCGAGCTGCTCAAAGGAGCCGCTGACGTCACCGGCATCCTGTCGCAACGCAGTCAGCAGCTCAACACGCTGATCCTCAACGCCGATGACCTGCTGTCCATGCTGGTGGCCCGGCGGCAAGCGATTGTGCGGCTGCTGGCCAGCACATCTGCGGTGGCCAAACAGCTGTCGGGGTTGGTCCACGACAACGAAAGCAAGCTCGCACCGACACTGGAGCGGCTGAACGCCGTGACCGCGATGCTGGAGAAGAACCGGGACAACCTCGCCAAGGCGTTGCCGGGACTGGCAAAGTACGAGCTGACCCAAGGGGAGACCGTCTCCAGCGGCTTCTACTACAACCCGTTCATCCCAAACTTGTTCACAATTCAATTCTTCCAGTGGTTCATCGACTATGCGTTCGGCTTCCGTGCCCACGGTGCCCCCGGTCAGCCGCCGGACAATGCCGGGCCGCGTGCCTTGTTCCCCTTCCCCTTCAACCAAAACCCGGGTGGGTCGCGATGATGCGGCTCGAAGGCGCTGCGCGCAGCAAGGTCAAAGCTGTGCTTGCGGTGGCCCTGGTCGGGCTAGTCGTCGTTGGTACCGGAGTTGCGCTGCGCAACAACTTCTTTCGTCCCACCACGATCACCGCCTATTTCCCCACCGCCACCGCGATCTATCCCGGCGATGATGTGCGCGTCTCGGGCATGAAGGTCGGCACCGTCGCCGCTATCCGCCCCGACGGGACCAAAGCGAAGATGATTCTGCACGTCGACCACAACGTGCAGATTCCGGCGGACGCGAAAGCGGTGATCGTCGCCCAGAATCTGGTGGCTGCCCGCTATGTCCAGCTCACCCCGGCCTACCGGTCGAGCGGCCCCGTCATGGCTGACGGCGCCCTGATACCGCTCGAGCGCACGGCGGTACCCGTCGAATGGGACGAGGTGAAAGACCAACTGATGCGCCTGGCCACCGAGTTGGGGCCCAACAGCAAGGTTTCCAGCCCATCGATATCGCGGTTCATCGACAGCGCCGCCGACGCGCTGGGCAACGGCAACGGCGACAAGCTACGCCAGACGCTGGCCGAACTGTCCGGGGTGGGGCGCATCCTGGCCAACGGCAGCGGAAACATCGTCGACATCATCAAGAACCTGCAGACGTTTATTGGGGCCCTGCGGGACAGCAACGTTCAGATTGTCCAATTCAACGATCGGCTGGCCTCGCTCACCAGCGTGCTCGACGACAACAAGTCCGACTTGGACGCGGCGTTGACCGACCTGTCCAGCGCGGTCGGCGAGGTGCAGCGATTCATCGCGGGCAGTCGTGATGCGACCGCCGAGCAGATCACGCGGTTGGCCGACCTCACGCAGATTCTGGTCGATAACAAGATGGCGCTGAAAAACGTCTGCACGTCACGCCGAACGCGCTTGCCAACGCCTACAACGACTACGACCCGGATGTCGGGAATGTGCGAGGCGGGGTCGGGATCCAGAACCTCACCAACCCGGTGTTCTCCATCTGCTCACAACTCGGCGCCATGGAGAACGTCACGTCGGTCGAGTCGGGCAAGCTGTGCGGCCTGTATCTGAGCCCGGCGTTGAAGGTGTTCAACCCGTTGATGTACTTCAACTTCAACTATTTCCCGATTCCGATCAACCCGATCCTGGCCCCGGCCTTCGACCTGCAAAACGTCGTGTACACCGAGTAGCGGCTGGCCCCCGGCGGCGAGGGGCCGAAGCCCATAGCGCCCGAGTTGCCGCCCGCGGTGTCGGCCTACACCGGGCTGCCGGGCGACACTCCGGAGGCGCCACCGCCCCCGCCGCCGCCGGCGCGGATACCGGGGGCCGCGATGCCGGAGCCGCCGCCGCCGAGCGTGCCGGCCGAACCGTCGCCGCCCCCGGCGAACTTATCGGACATGCTGCTTCCGGCGGAAGGGCCGCAGCCATGACGGCGTCAACCGCGACGCCGGCGCTACGGCGGCTGTTCGTCATCGGATGCTGCGTCATGCTGGCGGTGACCGGATGCGCGTTCAACGGGCTCAACTCGTTGCCGTTGCCGTTGCCGTTGCCGTTGCCGTTGCCGTTGCCGGGTGCGGTGGGGCGTGGGCCGGGAGCCAGCGTCTACCACGTTGAGATCGCCAACGTGGGCACCCTGGAAGCAAATTCGCCGGTGATGCTCAACGACGTCATCGTCGGCAGCATCAGCAAGATGACGGTGCGGGGTTGGCACGCCGACGTGGAGATCTCGGTACGGCGCGGAGCGGTGATCCCGGACAATGCGGTGGCTAGCGTCGGCCAGACCAGCCTACTGGGATCCATGCACCTGGCCTTGAATTCGCCGTTAGGCCAGGTGTCTGACCAACGGCTGCTACCGGGCTCCACCATCCCGCTGAGTCGGTCGTCGACCTATCCGTCGACCGAGCAGACGTTGTCCTCGCTGTCGGTGATCCTCAACGCCGGTGGGCTGGGGCAAATCGGGGACATCATTCACAATTTCACCGCGGCGCTATCCGGGCGTACCAGTGATATTCGTGATCTGCTGGTGCGTCTGGACAGATTCGTCGGCACATTCGACGAGCAGCGCGACAACCTGGTGGCGTCGATCCAGGCACTGAATCGGCTCGCCGGTACGCTGGCCGGCCAGCGCGAGGTGATCACCCAGGCGCTGCAGAAGATTCCGCCGGCGCTGGATGTTCTCATCCGGGAGCGGCCGCGGATCACGGCGGCGCTCGACAAGCTCGGGACGTTCAGCGACACCGCCACCAGACTGGTCAACGACGCCGGATCCGACTTGGTGCAGAACCTGCAGAACCTGGGGCCGACGATAAGTGCTCTTGCCGACATCGGACCGGACCTCGACGCCGCCATCGCCTACGCGCCGACGTTCCCGTTCACCCAGGGCTTCATCGATCGCTATATCCGGGGCGACTACGTCAACGGCTACTTCATCATCGACTTGACGAATGCGGGGCTGCGCAAGAGCATCCTGCTGGGTACGCACTGGGGCCGGTTGGGCGCCGAGGGCGTACCGGCTCCGGGGGATCCGGAATACCTGCAGTTCAAGTTCGGAGCTCCGATACCGCCTGGCCCGCCACCGGCGGACGCGCCACCGCCCGGGGACCCCGCGCCCGGCCCCCCGCCCGATTCGGCGGTTCCGATTCCGGGCGCGACTCCGGCCGAGGCCGCGCCGACGGACGGGGGTCCCTAGATGTTGACCCGGTTCGTGCGCATCCAGTTGGCGATCTTCGCGATTGCGGGAATGGTAGGTGTGGTGGTGATGGCGGTCTGGTACATCCAGGCCCCGACGCTGCTCGGTATCGGCAAAATGACTGTGACGCTGGAACTGCCGGCCACCGGTGGCCTCTATCGCTTCAGCAACGTGACCTACCGTGGCGTGCAGATCGGCAAGGTCACCGCGCTTGGCCTGACCTCCAGCGGCGCGAAAGCCACTCTGGCTCTGGATGCTTCGCCGAAGATCCCGGCGGATCTGAAAGCCGAGGTGCGCAGCATCTCGGCGGTGGGCGAGTACTACGTGGATCTGCGTCCCCGAACCGACTCCCCGCCCTACTTGCATGATGGCTCGGTGATCGCCAGGGACCGCGCCGTGATTGGCCAGCCGATTGGCCCGGTGCTCGATCAGACCAGCGCCCTGATCAACAGCATTCCCAAGGGTAAGCTCAGCACGTTGCTCGACGAGTCGTTCAACGCATTCAACGGGGCCGGTTACGATTTCGGATCGCTGTTCGACTCTTCAGCACAGCTGTCGGGTGACCTCAATGGCATCGCCGATCGTACCCGGACCCTCACCGAAGACAGCGGGCCATTTCTGGACGCGCAGGCGCAAACCACCGATTCAATTCGGTTGTGGGCACGCAGCCTTGCCGGGGTCAGCGGCCAGCTGGCCACCAACGACCCGCAGATACGCACCCTGTTGGAGCGCGGCCCGGGTGCCTTCAACGAGGCATCAAAATTGCTGGATCAGATTAAGCCGACGCTGCCGGTGCTACTTGCCAATCTGACCACTGTCGGTCAGATCGCGGTGACCTACCATGCCTCGGTCGAACAGATCCTGGTGCTGCTGCCGCCGTTCACCGCCGCGATTCAGTCTTTCCTGGGCACCAAGAGCCCGGTCGGCTTGGCCACTGGTGCGTTCAACCTCATCATCAGCGATCCGCCCGCGTGCACGGTCGGCTTCCTGCCGCCGAGTCAGTGGCGTAACCCGGCCGACACCACCATCGTTGACACCCCGGACGGGCTGTACTGCAAATTGCCGCAGGACTCCCCCATCGGAGTGCGCGGCGCCCGCAACTACCCGTGTATGGGTCAGCCCGGAAAGCGGGCGCCGACCGTCGAAATCTGCGAGAGCGACCAACCATTCGAGCCACTGGCGATGCGCCAGCACATCTTCGGTACCTAGCCGTTGGATCCCAACCTGATCGCGCAGGGGATCCCGCCCGACGACCGGGCCAACTGGAACCGCGAGAGAATCTTCGGTCCCGTGGAGGGCACGCCGCTGCCTCCGGGCGTGGGCCCGCCGGAGGAAACGGTGATGCCGCCGGGACCGCTGGGCCCGCCATCACCGATGGGGGAGGTTTCGCCGATTGCGCCCATCGACGTGCCGTCCACCCCGCCTCCCGCACCCATCGACGTGCCGTCGGCTGCACCGAGCGGACTCGGCCGGGCTGCGGCACGGCCCGGCCCATCCGTGGCTTTTGCCCAATACGACCCGCACACCGGTAGTTACGTCGCCCCCGATGGTCAGGTGTACCGCCAGACGGATCTGATTGTTCCCGACACGCCCAAAGCGCCCAGAACGTGGAAGGACATGCTTCCCACCTGAAGTCCCTTGCGCGGCTTAGCCGCCGGGCACGCCGGTCAGCCGATCTTGTCCAGGCGGAACGGCTGTTCGACATACAGCGGGGCGTTATTGCCGCACGCGCCGCTGGGGCCGGTGGTCTTCTCGCGACCGGCCAGAACCGGCGAACCAAGTTGGGTTTCACCGGTGTCGGGGTTGGCGGGATAGAAGTAGATGACATCGTGGCCGGTGAAACTTGTTCCGTCGGGACACGTTTCCCAATTCGGCAGGTCTTGTTTGACGGTCCACAATTGGCCGTCATGCATGGTCAGCGGTGCGGTCCAGCCCTGATCGCTGGTGACCTGGCCACTGCAATCCTGGGCGGTGCTGCATGAATAGGTGATGGTCCAGGTGCTGCGTACCACCGGCTCGTCGTGATAGACGGTATTGGTTCTGGCCCAGTCACCGATCACCGTGGCGGTATAAGTGCCATTGATGGCGGGATCGTAGGCCCATGCCGAAGGTGCCGAACCCACGCCGCCGAGTATCAGTGTTGCGCTTATCGCTACGCCCATGGAACGCATCACTTGCTCCTCGATGCGCTATTTCGCCGATTTCGAGTGAGATTCAAAGACTAACACCGTACGTGCATCCGACGGTATGGCAGAGCATCCAGACATGGCAATCACATGGGATCGAATCTCTCGATAAGCCAAGAACTATTGACCTTTGTCAGCGTTACCCGAATGCTGCTCGACGTCACAATCGGTTCCGGCTTCTGCTTGCTGGCGGTCTTCTGTTTGACAAATACCAGCACGACAGCCGAATTCGGTTGCAGCTCAGCCACCGCCGCCCGGACCACGCTGGCCGTGGTGGTGACTCGGCCGCGCTGCGCGGCGGGGCCGACGACCTGATCTGCGAACTGTCGGTAATACGTCAAATAGTTGTCGGTGAGGCGGGATCTGGCGTTGGCGAAATCATGGTCGAGGGTGTCGGGGGAGTAGGACAACAGAGCCACAGCGCCGTCGCTGGCCGCGGTGACAACCTGTTGTGCCGCCGCATCATCGGTCTGTAGATCCACTCGGTAGACGAAGTAGAAGTAGCCGGCGCCGAAAGCGACTGCCGCCACCAGTGATGTTGTCAGCAGGATTGCGCGCCAACGCCGCAGGCAACGACGCGTCCAGCGCTTAACTGCTGCGGCACCGGCGACTTTCACGGGACGAATTCAACTTTGGAGATCTTGAGCTGGGTGCCGTCGCGTTCGACGTTGACGACGATGCGCCAAGACCGTGTTTCGGGCTTCGTCTGATCGGGCTTGACGATGTCAGACTTAGCCGCAATCAGCACGATTGCCGAGTCGCCGGTCATGGACTCGACGGCGACAGCTTGGGCGGCGCCTTTGATATGGACTTTGGACTGCTCGACCGCCTTGACGAAGTCCTCGGCGCTCATCAATATGCCGGCCTTGAATATCCCGGTAGTGCTGTCGACGAAGCGCTGCACGTCGTCTCTGGCCTTGCTCGAGTCAATCGACATCATTGTCAGGACCGCGTTCCGGGCCGCAGCCGAATACGCTGCGGCGCGCTCGCGTTGCGCGACGGCGTTGTGGTGGTGCCACAGTAGAAACCCGCTGGCACTCAACGAGGCGCAGATGACCACAAGCGCGCCCGCGGCCGCCAAGGCCTTTCGGCTGTGGCGACGTCCTCGCCCGCGGCGCGTTGGTGTTCTCGTGGGTTCCTGTTCGTCGGGGGCGGCGCTGGCATCGGGATCGGTTGAGGCCGCTTCGGCGAGTTCGCGAAGCCGGGTGGCGCGGGCACGAGCGGAATCGGCGCGGGCCTGTGCCCGCGCGGGTAGGTCTGCTTCGGCAGCCGCGTCGGCTGCGCCGGTGACCCCTGCCTCCGGATCCTCGGTATCGAGCGTCTGTGCTGGAAGCTCGCGCGGCGGCATGGATCACCTCCTGGTCCGCACCTATCGGAGAGCCACATTATCACTGGCAAATAAGAGGTCTGGAGCGATTGCTACCGCCGGTGAATCAGTGTCTCTCCGTGAAACAGAATTTCCTTCCCAATTTCAGTCGCCGCTGTGGCAAAGTGATTTTGTGCGATTCATTGTGGCATCGGTCGCCGCAGTGCTGGGTTCAGCAATGTGGGCGGGCCTGCCGGTGGCGCCGTTGGCCGTCGCCGAGCCGAGCACGTGCGACTACCCGGATTGCACACCAGGTATTAGGCCGCACGTTGTGCTCGGTGCGCCGTGTGACAGCACCACCTACTACGTATTCGGGACTGCCGACTATTACGTGTCGTTCGCCACACAGCCGGGGCGGCTGATGTTTTGCGGCTCGCCCAGAAGATATGAGCCCCGGTGGTTCCGGTCGCCGCCAATGGCCGGCATCAAGGACGAGAACTCCTCGTGTACCGATTTCCCGGAGTATTACGTTGCGCAAGCGCCAGATGGGCTGTTCCTGGTGTGTGTTGCCCACGACGGCAGACAAGCCTGGGAGCGCGGCGACACCTAATCCGTGCGAGCGGTGCACGGCCGAAGCTAGGGCAGCATGTTCGGGATCTCGGGCCAATCTTGGAAGGGGCTCGGCCCGAAGTAGTCGCGGTCGTGCAGCGTGCCGTCCATGTCGCGGTGATGAGCGTCATGGCAAGTGGTGGGATCCCATTGCGGTCCCCAGGCCGGGTCGAACGGCTGGCCCGGACACCAGTGGTATCCCACAAACGGCCAGGGCGGATCGTCCGCGTGGGCCCTGGCTGCAGCGCCCACACCGATGAGCCCGAACCCGGTGAGCACCATGGTCGTCGCGGCGACCGAGCGAGCGACTTTGCTCATGGTGGAAACGTTACCGGAAAAGGCGTTCCCGTTGGGGGCCGTTGTCGGTTGACTCCGGTTGATGACCGGGACTAGCTGGATTCGAATTCACCTGTAGCGCTGTGGTGTAGGCGATTCGGGGCGGCAGTGGGACTCATCACCCCGGGGCGCTGCTGGGTAACGGGGACGGTGAGGGGGACGGCGATCCGTAGGGCGCGGACTAGCCTTCGCCGGTATCCATCAGCCGACTTGTGATGCGCCGTAGCTGGGTACGCAGCGTCGCGTCGTCGACATCGGCGACCAACGGGTGCAACACGCCGACGGCTATGGCGCCGGACAACATGGCCGCCAGCACGCGGGTGTCTTGGCCCGCATCGCCAATCAGGACGCCATAGAGCCGCTCGATGAACCGCTGAAACGGCTGTTGCTCGGCCAGCAGCCGGACGATGACCGGATCGAACTGCAGGGTGCTGGCGGCGCCGCGACGCTCGACGGCCAGCTCGATGACGCGATCCAGCAGCAACTCACGCGCCTGGGAAGGATGGTCGTGCGCCTCGGCGGCTTCCAAGGTCTCTTCCAAGCCGCCGAGTTCGCGTTCGGTGAGCGCGATGACGATCTGTTCCTTCGTCTTGAACTGGTGATAGACGGCCGCCTTGGTGACGCCGACGGCGTCGGCGATCATTTGCAGCGAGGTCCCGCCCACGCCGTGCTCGGCGATCAAGCCCAGCGCGGCGTCCAATATGCGCACCTGCGCGGCGCTGCGTGTGATGACACGAAACTGGTTGCGGGACTGGGAGGACACCACACCGGGAGCCTAGCCGATCGGCTATTGACCGAAAGTAGCCGATCGGCTAGTTTCGCTGACTAGCGGGCCGGGAAGGAGTCACCGGTGGGCGAGGTCGGCGAAAGCCAGGTAGATGCGCGGGGGGTGCGCAGACGCACCGACGGCGAGCTGATTCTGTTGTGGACCTTGCCCGCCGCGTCGGTCATCTGGGTGGCCGCGTTCCTCTTGTTTCCGGGGTTCCTCCCACCCATGTCGCCGATGATGCCCGCGGAGCGGGTGGCCGCGTTCTACCGCGATCCGGCGAACCTGCCACGCATCCGCTACAGCATGATCCTGTTCAACTGGTTCGGCGTCTGCCTCATCCCGATCCTGATCCTGCTCGTGTTGCAGATCCGCAGGATGGCTCATCGCACGCCGATCTTCTCCTACTGCATGCTCGGCTGCGTGGCCGGCGGCCCAACACTTTTCCTCATCGCCAACGTCTGTTGGCTGCTGGCCGCCTTTCGTCCGGAACGGGAACCGCAGCTGACGCAGCTGCTCAACGATTTTGCCTGGATCACCTTCACCACCGTGGTCCCTTTCCTCATCGGACAGAGCGTGATCCTGGCTCTGGCGATCTACTTCGATGACCCCGCGCATCCGGTGTTGGGGCGCTGGGTGGCGCATTTCAACATCGTTGTCGCGGCCGCGCTGACCCCGGCGGCATTCGTTGGGCTGGCATTGACCGGTCCGCTGGCGTGGGACGGGGCGTTGTCGTTCTGGCTGAAGAACATTGCCATCGTGGTGTGGAGCGTGGTGATGGGCGTGGTGTTGGGCCGGTGCCTCTACCGGGAACAAGCGCAATGCCGGCAGTGAGGGTGTCAACCGGTGACCGGCTGGGGGCGCCAGCCGGGGGTCCCGCGGGGCCACTGCCACGCCGGATCGTCTGGCAGTGTCGGCACAACCCGAAGCGCGAGCTGTGGCTGGCCTGGGGGACACTGGTTGTCTTCTACAACATCTTTTTCGTGGTGTTCTTCCTCGCCACCCGAACCCAGCCGCCGCCGGATCCCGGGTGGGATGACTCCCGGGTCGCGCAGTGGTTCCAGGACAACCACTTTGGGATCCTGGCCGGGTTTGCCGTGATGTTCGTCATCACCGCCATGACGACGATGAGCAACGCCCTGATCGCCTATTCGATGCGCCGGATGTCCATCAGCCGGGCGTTCGCGTATTCCTACCTGATCCTATACTCGCTCAGCGCGATCCCGGGCATGCTGCTGATGTGCATCGCGCTGACGGTCGCAGCGATGCGCCCCGGCCGTGACCCGAGGCTGACCCACTGGATCTACGACTTCGCCTTCCTGTCGTTCGTCGGCACCATGGGCGTGTTCCTGATCGGCTCGCTGGTGTGGATGCTGGCGATTCTCATCGACCGCAACCGGGTGTTCCCAAAGTGGTTCGGATATCTCAACCTGTGCAACGCACTCACCGAGATCGTCGTGTCGCCGGCGTGGATCTTCCGCGGCGGCGTATTGGCGTGGAACGGTCAGATCGCCTGGTGGCTCGACATGGTGGTATTCGGCATCTATACCGGGGTTTTCATCGTTCTGCTGAGGCGGATGATCCAGCGTGAGGACTTCGGCACCGGGCCGCTGCCGGATCTCCCGGTGCGAGAGCCGGCGTAGCGATGACCGAGCTTTCCGGTACCGGCACGCGGCAGGATGCGGACAGGCAACCCACGTTCGTGCCGGGCCAGCCCGACATGTGGGCGTTTGTACTGTTCGAAACGCTGTTATTCACGGCGTATTTCGGGTTCTACCTGTTCTATCGGGGGCGAAGTCCTGAACTGTTCTCGAGCGCCCAGGCGCAGCTGGACCTGCGCATCGGCACCTTCAACACCCTGGTGTTGTTGCTCAGTTCGTGGTCGGTAGCGCGATGCGTTCAGGCGGCTCGGGCCGGCGCATACCGACGGGGGTTGCGGGACGCCTTGCTCACGGCGTGTCTCGGTCTGGTGTTCATGGTGTCCAAGGTGGCCGAGTGGGCCAAAGCGGCCCCGCTGGGAAACGGACTGGCCGGTAGCGATTTCTTCACGTACTACTACTTTCTCACTGGAATCCACTTTGTCCACCTATTGATCGGCTTCGTAGTCCTGGGCATCATCGTGTTTGAACTACGTGGTCCGGCAACGAGATCGCGGCGAACCCAGGAGCTGGTGGAAACCTGTGCCACCTACTGGCACACCGTGGACTACCTCTGGGTGCTCATTTTTGCGCTGCTGTACGTGGTGAGGTGATCGGTGGGGCAGAAATTCAATACCAGGCTGTTGGTCGTCTGGGTGATTCTGGCGTCGCTCACGCTAACCTATCTGTGGATGGACCGCTACATCGACCCCGGATCGCCAAGTCCCAGCAGGGTGCTCACGGCAAGCGTGATCGTGATCGCCCTTGTCAAGGTGCGCATCATTTTTCGGGAGTTCATGGAGGTGCGTCAGGCCCCGAAACTGCTGCGTCGGCTAACCGACGCGTGGGTGATTCTGATCGGCATCAGCCTGTTCGGGAGCTACGCCGTAGGGCTGGCGCTCGGGTGGCCCGGACGGAATCGAGCGCTAGCCCGCGGGAGTGAAAGTGATGTGGAGTTCGGTGAGTCCACGCAGTATGTAGGTCGGCTCGTAGGTATACCGACGGTCGTCGGCGGGGCCGTGCCGGTCTTCGTTGATGACGATGTCGTGCATCCGGTCCAGAATGCGCTCCAGCGAGACGCGACCCTCCACGCGTGCCAGTGGCCCTCCCGGGCAGGAGTGCACTCCGCGGGCGAAAGCCATGTGCTCGCGAACATTCGGGCGATCCAAACGAAATTCATGGGGGTCCTCGAACCGGCGTGGGTCGCGGTTGGCAGCGCCGGGCAATACCATCACGACGGTGCCGGCGGCGATATCGAGCCCACCCACTGTGGTTCTCTTGCGAGCCAGCCGGGAGTCGCTCTTGACGGGGCTATCCATCCGCAGTGATTCCTCGATGAAGTTTGGTATGAGGCTGCGGTTTTCGCGTAGCTGGCGCTGGATGTCCGGCCGGTCGCCGAGTACGCGCATGGCGGCGGTCAGCAGCTTGGCGGTGGTTTCCTGACCGGCCGCGAACAGGAAGGTGGCCCATCGGACCACGTCGATGATCTCCGGCGTCGAACCGTCCGGGTAGGTCGCGGTGGCCAACGCTGTCAATACGTCGTTGCGCGGTTGGCGCCGCCGGTCCTCGATGTAGGCACTGAACTTGTCGTCGAGCCACTGCAGTGGGTTGACGCCCACCGATTCATGGTCGAGTGCGCCGACTCGACCCATCCGGTCGGCGCCCAGCACAACACGGAAGTCCTTGCGGTCGTCCTCGGGTACGCCGAGCAGGTCGGCGATCACCAAAGTGGCAAAGGGCTTGGCGTATTCACTGATGAACTCGCATTCGCCGGCGCCGAGAAACTCATCAAGCTGGCGATCGGCGAGCCTCCACATGAACTCCTCGTTCTGTTTGAGCCGGCTGGGGGTCAGTAGCCGGCTCAGAATCGACCGCGCCCGACTGTGCTCCGGTGGGTCCATGGTGACCATCTGCTCGTACATCGGAAACTGTTCGCGATGGGCGTCGATCTGGGCGTTGACGTCGTCACCGTTGGGTGTGAAGGGCAGCGGCGGGAACGGGCCACCGAGCGCGACGCAGTTGGAAAAGGAGTCGGTGTCCTTGTATACCGCGGTCGCCTCCTCGTAACCGGTGACCGCGACGACGCCGTACTGAGGTAGCCGCAGTACCGGGCTTTGGCGTCGCAGGTAGTCGAAGTAGGGATGTGGGTCCGGGATCAGGGACGGGTCAGTGAAGAAGTCGATGGATTCGTAGCTGCTCATTGCGTGCGTGCCTCCCATGGCCGGCTGGCGCCGCCGGAGAATCCCATTTCCGCTGCGCTGAGCACCTGCTTAGCATGGCGGTAATGTCACGGTCAAGGGTGCGCGCGGCGATACGATCGTGGCGAGCCGTCCGGTTTCTTGTGGAGAGTACGGAGCAAAGGCATGACATCGGCCCGTCGGATCGGGGCGCCTGACGCGAAGAATCGTGGCGTGCTCCTCGACACGGCCGAACAACTCATGATCGAAGAGGGCTACGCGGCGGTGACGTCGCGCCGGGTGGCGAGTGAGGCCGGACTCAAGCCCCAGCTGGTGCACTATTACTTCCGCGCGATGGAGGAGCTGTTCCTCGAGCTGTTCCGCCGCCGCGCCGAAGCGGGTCTGCGTGCGCAGGCCCAAGCGCTGCAGTCACCGAAACCGCTGTGGGCGTTGTGGAGACTGGGCAGCGATCCGGCTTTTGCGCGTATTTCGATGGAGTTCATGGCCTTGGCCAATCACCGCAAGGCGTTGCGGGCCGAAATCGCCCACTACGCGGAGCGGTTCCGTGATGAACAGCGACGGGTGATCACCGCGGCACTGCAGCGCTACGGCGTGGACAGCCAGGACGTTCCGCCGGTGGTGTGGACGGTTCTGATGGCCAGCCTGTCGCGCTTTCTGGTGCTGGAGAAGGCACTTGGCATGTCTGGTGGTCACGCCGAAACGATCGAGTTGGTGGAAAGCTACCTGCGCCGGTTAGAGGGCGAGCCCTAGGTTCACCAGATTCGTAGCGAACAGAGGACGCCGCGGGGTCCGTCTTTGGACACCTTGACCACCCCGTCCACCGCCAGGTCGCAGTGAAACTGCGGCGCGCCCTGTTGCCTGCCGGTGCTCGCGGTGACCACCGCCCATTGGTCGGGGTTGGCCAGCATGACCTGCATGGTCCACGGCTTCCCTGGTGCGATATCGGCCTGGATGTTCGGGGTGAACTGATAGTTGTTGTGGCTGTAGTCGGAGAAGACTGCGGGGTCTTGGTCCCCGTAATAGATGTCGGCGTAGATGGGGCTCTTGGCGGAGACGGTGTAGGTGACCTGATGCATGGGCGGGTCGTCCGCGTATGACTTGGGCGCGCCGGCAAGTGCACCAGTCATGGTTGCAATCGCGGCGACCGTAACCGATCGCAGGACCGGTTGCCTGTTGCTGGTCATGTCGCTCCTTCGGCTCCCGGTCCACGGTTGGGGGTACGGTTCATCACCCGCTCTGCGGCTTGCCAGTGCGCATCCTTAACCCATAGCCGGGCAAAGGACGCTATCGCCTCATCTGGTGAAGTTCCGTTGATTACGCGTTTGACCTCGGCCGCCGGACGCCGTGCCAGCGATCTGGCCAGCGACCGCCAGCCGCCGTCGGTCGAGTCGAAGGACGCACGCGGGAACACCAGATCCACCAAGCCAATTCGCTCGGCCTCAACGGCATCGAGTGCAATCCCACTGCCCGCCAACAGCAGCGCCTTGCTCTTGCCGACCACCGCGGCCAACCGCTCGGCGCCGCCCCACGCCGGCATGATCTCCAGCAGCACCTGATTGAAGGCGATCTTGATATCGTCGGCGGCCACCCGGATATCGGCCGCGACGGCGACCTCGGCTCCACCCCCGAATGCGTGTCCGTTGAGGGCGGCGATCACCGGTGCCGGAAACGTGGCGATCTGATCGCAGATGGACCGCATCCGCTTCGCCATTGCCGAGGCGTCTTCCAGGGTGCGCAGCGCGCTCAATTCCTTGAGGTCGCCGCCGGAGACGAAAGCTCGATCGCCGGCGCCCTTGATCACCAGGGCCTGTGCTCCCGCTGCCGCGTCGAGTGCATCCTGCAGCTGTGCCATGGTCTCCAAACCGATGGCATTGCGTGCGTGGGGGCGATCGATGGTCAGTACGGCTAGCCCGGTGTCGAGCTCATCAAATTCCAAGTCCACCATGTGGTCAATGCTCCTGAACGCGCCATCAAAGAGCAAAATCAGTGCTCGGATAACTGCCCGCCGGTATAGGCATTCTCTTCAACGGAGAATAGCATCATCGCTGCAGGTCCAGAAGGCGCGTCGCGCGGAATCGAGGTGGCCGGGTGCGCAATCCGATCAAGCTGGCGTTCGTGTGTCTGCTCGCGTCAGCCGGTCTGACCGGCTGCGGCTCGTCGTCGGGCTCGCAGCTGGCCAGCACGGCGTCGATGACCGTCAACGGCGCCGACGTGCAGCCACGCGTGGTGCGGTGCATCCAGATCGAGTGGTACCGGACCATCCAGATCGGAGACCAAGCCTCCGGGGTCAGGGTCCTGATCGACCAGGGGGCGCGGCCGATGATCGCGAAGTCGGTTCGCATCACCAATCTGGGGGGCTTCACCGGGATGTACGCCCAGGGCGACGGCGGCGACGCGGGCCTGCACTTCAGCGATGGCCGATTCACCATCACCGGGAACGCCGACGGGTACAACACGGACAAGCCCGCCGAGCCCACGACGGCCGCATTTCGGATCAGCGTCAACTGCTGACCGGGCGCAATTGCGGGTAGCACGCGCAGTGACGCCCGTTGCGGCCGCCAAGATATGAAAATAATATTCTCCTGAATCGCGAAGGAGGATTCCATGTCATCGGCTGCTCTGTCAGATCCGCTCTTCGACGCGGACAACCACCTCTACGAAACCGAGGAGTCGCTGACCAAGTACCTGCCCAAGCAGTACCGGGGCGTGATCCAGTACGTCCAGGTCAACGGGCGCACGAAGATCGCCATACGCGGCCAGATAAGCGATTACATCCCCAACCTCACCTTCGAGGTGGTGGCCAGGCCCGGGGCGATGGAGGAGTACTTCCGGATCGGCAACCCGGATGGGAAGAGCCGGCGGGAGATCTTCGGCGAGCCGATGCGCTCGATTCCGGCGTTCCGCGAACCCGGCCCGCGGTTGGAGCTGATGAACGAACTGGGCGTCGACCGATCGTTGATGTTCCCCACCCTGGCCAGCCTCATCGAGGAGCGGATGCGCGACGATCCGCTGCTCATCCACATAGTGGTGCACGCACTCAACGAATGGCTGCACGAGGAATGGGGCTTTCGCTACCAGGACCGGATCTTCACCGTGCCGGTGGTCAGCCTGCCGATCGTGGAGAAGGCCATCGAAGAACTGGACTGGGTGGTCGAGCGGGGTGCCCGCGCGGTCTTGGTGCGCCCGGCTCCGGTGCCCGGATATCGCGGCCCGCGGTCGTTTGCGTTGCCGGAGTTCGATCCGTTCTGGCACCGCTGCGTCGAGCACGACGTGCTGGTCGCCATGCATTCCTCGGACTCCGGGTACGCCCGCTACACCGCCGAGTGGGATGGCGGCGACAAGGAGATGCTGCCCTTCCAGACCAATGCGTTCTCCATGCTCAACGAGTGGCGCCCGGTCCAAGACGCCGTCGCGTCGTGGGTGATTCACGGCGCGTTGTACCGCGTTCCGCGGCTCAAGGTCGCGGTCATCGAGGCTGGCTCCAAATGGCTGTTCCCGTTGCTCGATCAGCTGGCTGATGTTTACAAGAAGACTCCGGAAAGCTTCCCCGGCGGCGACCCGGTCGAAGAGATCAAGAACCGCATCCACATCAGCCCGTTCTACGAGGACGGCATCGCGGATCTGATCAAGCTGATCGGTACCGACCGGGTGCTCTACGGCTCGGACTATCCGCACCCGGAGGGGCTCGCGCAACCCCGGCACTACGCCGACGCGCTGCAGGACCTCAGCGTCGATGACCAGGCAAAGATCATGGGAGGCAACCTCGCTCGGCTGATGTCGGTGTGAACGAATGGCAGACCATCCCCGAGATGGTCTTGAGCGCGGGTGAGCGTTTCGGCGATGCAGAAGCCATCGTCGACGGGTCGTTGCGGATCACCTTCACCGAGCTGACCGATCGGGTGCGCCGCGCCGCAGGTGCGTTCGCGGCGATGGGCATCGACAGGGGGGACCGCGTTGCCGTCTGGGCGCCCAATTCGGCCGAGTGGATCATCGCCGCCTTCGGGCTGCTGACCGCTGGAGCGGTGCTGGTCCCGGTCAACACGCGCTTCAAGACGGACGAGGCCGCCGACATCATCCGGCGCAGCGGGGCCAGGGCGGTGCTTTTCGAAAAAGGATTCTTGGGAATGGATTTCACCGTTCCAGACGGCATCCCGGCGATCGATCTGCGCTCCGGCTTCCTGGAGTGTGGCAAGCCGTTCGAGCGTGCGGTCAGTGGATCCGACATCGCGGACATCGTCTACACATCGGGTACCACCGGGCGGCCCAAGGGCGTGATGATGGATCACGCGCAAACATTGCGCCACTACGCCCATTGGTGTGATCGCGCGGATCTGCGCACCGGCGACCGCTACCTGATCGTCAACCCGTTCTTCCACATCTTCGGGTACAAGGCCGGCTGCATCGCGTCGCTGATCAGGGGCGCCACCATCATTCCGGTACGTGTCTTCGTCCTCGACAACGTGCTGGAATTGATTGAACACGAGCGAATTACGATGCTTCCTGGGCCTCCGACGCTGTACCACTCGCTACTGTCCGCTCGAGGTCGGCGGGACCTGTCGTCACTGCGGGCGGGGGTGACCGGCGCCGCGGATATCCCGGTGGAACTGATTCGGCGGGTGCGCACCGAGTTGCCGTTCCAGACCATCATGACCGGCTACGGCCTTACCGAGGCCGGAACGGTCACCCTGTCCAAGCCGGAGGATTCGTTCGAGGACATCGCCACCACCGCGGGTCTCGCGTGCGACGGCATCGAGCTGGCGACCGCCGACGACGGCGAGATCTTGGTGCGCGGATACAACGTCATGAAGGGCTACCTCGACGATCCGGTTGCCACCGCCGAAGCCATCGACGGCGAGGGCTGGCTACATACCGGAGACCTCGGCACCATCGACGAAACCGGCCGGCTGCGCGTGGTCGGCCGCAAGAAGGACATGTTCATCGTCGGCGGCTTCAATGCCTACCCGGCCGAGATCGAGGGCTTTCTGATGGAGCACGAGGCGGTCGCACAGGTGGCCGTCATCGGCGTTCCCGACGAGCGGCTCGGACAGGTCGGTAAGGCGTTCGTGGTTCGCCAGAGCGGCAAAAGTGCGCTCAGCGCTGAGGATTTGCTGGGTTGGTGCCGGGAACGGATGGCGGGATTCAAGGTCCCGCGTTCGGTGCGCTTTGTCGATGCGTTGCCGCTGAATGCGACCGGAAAGGTGGTCAAGGACCTGCTCCGCTAGGGCGTGGCTTCGCGATATGCTGCGCGTCGAGAAGCATATTTCCGCAAGTAAAAGCTACTTTTGTCTTTGGTGTAGCTTTGGACTAGGAGCCGCCTTGGGGGCCAAACGACAACGTGGCTCTCCAAGGTTCGTCGAGACGAGGGGTCGATGCCGCGAGATGTGAAGTTGCGCAGCAGCGGAATCCGTCGTTGCGCGCCGGCGGTATCGAATCCGGGGGCCGGGCTCGACTCTGCCGATGACCGATTCGGGGTGGCGCAGTTGCGCATCCAGCGATGCACACAGCGCTGCTGTCGGCCGGGTGTGGTGTGAGCACCGGCATCGGAAACGGCGCGGCTGATCCGAGATCCGCCCCGGTGGACGAGGACGAAATCGGCGGCACCGCTGCCGAAATGCGGGCGTTGGCCGACGAGGCTGAGGCCGAAGCCGCAGAAGCGGAGGCCCTGGCGGCCGCCGCCGGTGCCCGTGCGCGCGCCCTGCAACTAAGACGTCGCGCCGAACGCGCCGAGGCCGCAGCGGAAGTTGACGCTGCTTGTGAAGCCACCCATGAAGGCGCGGCGGATGGGCAGGCGACCGCTTCGCGCAACGGTGCCGAAGAGCCGACTGGGAATTCGGCCGATGTCCTCGAGTCCGACGACGTCGCCGAAACCGAAGAGCTGCGCGCCGATGACGACGAGCCGGTAGCCGCCGGCTCGGCCAAGGCCGATGAGTCCGAGGCCGACGAGCTTGCCGATGAGTCCGAGCGGTCACGGCGAGGTCTGCTGAGGCGCCCCAAACTGTCCACCCTCACCGCTGCGCTCGCCGTGCTCGTCATTCTCGCCGCGCTGGCCGGCAGCGCGTACATGGTGCTGCAGCATCGCGATGCGACCCGGCAGCGTGAACGAGTGGCCGAATTTGCCGCAGCGGCCAGGCAGGGCGTTATCACCCTGACATCGCTGGACTTCCAGGACGCCAAGCAGGGGATAGGGCGCATCCTCGACAACTCCACCGGCTCGTTCAAAGACGAACTCCTCAAGTCCTCCGACGACTTCATCCAGGTGGTGCAACAGGCGCAGGTGGTCGAGCAGGGAACGGTCCAAGCCGTCGCCGTCGACAGAAACTCCATGACCGATGACTCGGCGGTGGTGCTGGTCGCCTCGACATCGGAAGTCACCAATGCCGCCGGGGCCAAGAAGGATCCCCGCAGGTACCGGCTGATCGTGACCATCACCCGAGACGGTGATCAGCTCAAGATGTCGAAAGTCGAGTTTGTGCCGTGACCGCAGAGCAGACCTCGGGCGAACAACAGAAGCCTGACGAGGATCCGGGGCCGGAGCCGCTCGAGCGCCGTCGGGCCTGGTTGCACAAGCTGACGCCGGGCAAAGTCGTCGTTGCCGTGGTGGGGCTGCTGGTGGCGGCCGCACTGGGGTTGCTGGCGGCGCTGTTCGTGTTCTCCTACCGGCCAGATCGCGAAGTCGATGCCCAGGCCGCCGGGGCCGCCGTCTCGGCCGCCAGCGACGGGGCGATCGCCATCCTGTCCTATTCTCCGGACACCCTCGACCGCGATTTCTCCTCGGCCAGGTCGCACTTCACCGGCGAATTCTTGTCCTACTACGACCAATTCACGCAGCAGATCGTCGCACCGGCGGCCAAGCGGAAGTCGGTGAGGACCAGTGCGGTGGTGCTTCGCGCCGCCATTTCCGAGTTGCACCCGGACTCGGCGGTGGTACTGCTGTTCGTCAACCAAACCACCCAGAGCGCAGATCGTCCCGAACCGGCATTGACTTCCAGCAGCGTCCTGGTCAAGCTGACGAAAGCTAATGGAAAATGGCTTATCTCATCGTTTGATCCGGTCTAGGTTAGGTCTGGAACCGGTGTAGGGGATGCTGCTGGTGACGGGAACTCGGCGATGACGAACGACATCCACTCGATGGTGATCGCATCGGACTATCGCGTGCCCGATCCAACCAGGGTGTGGCCGCTGCTGGAACGCAACAAGTCCGCGCTCGCCGATATCGGTGCACACCACGTTCTCGTGTACGCCTCAACACATGACTACGGCCGCGTCCTGGTGATGATCGGGGTGCACAGCCGCGAGCCCGTCGTCGAGCTACTTCGTTCGCGGGTCTTCTTCGACTGGTTCGACGCGGTAGGCGTCGACGACATTCCGGCGGTCTTTGCCGGTGAGATCGTGGACAGGTTTGTCGTCGGGGCGTCGGGGTCCGGGGCAGCGGCGGCCCCGGGAGTCGTGGTGGCCGCGATCGCCTCGGTCGACGACGTGGCGACGCTGATCGCCGAAGTCGCCCCGGCGATGGAGCGCTTTGTTGCCGCCGGTATCCGAAAGACCTGGGTCTTTCAGGCTTTCGACGACAGCCACGAAGTGCTGATCCTGCAGGAGTTTCCCGACGAGCAGCGGGCCCGCGAGTGGATCGATCACCCCGACGCCGCGGCCCAATGGCTTCGGGGTGCCGGGATAGGCGCATACCCACCGCTGTTCGTGGGCCGGCTCTCCGAGATGATGCGGATCGATCCGCAGTGAGTTGATCGCCGCAATGTTCGTGTGCCTGTGCAACGGCGTCACCAGTCAGATGGTGGCCGATGCCGTTGTCGCCGGCGCCACGACTACCCGGGAGGTCGCGCGAGCCTGCGGAGCGGGCGCGGACTGTGGGCGCTGCCGTCGCACCGTTCGGGCGATCATCGCCTCGTCAAGTGGCGATCGGGCGGCCCACCCGGCCTAACCTGTCGGTGCTCGTCAGCTGCGTCCGCCGCACTCGGGCGGTGATAGCGATCCGACGAGTTCGTCGAGCAGCGGTGGAACGTCGAGCCGAGGCAATACCGCCTCGACGACGACCATGCGGTCCTGCTGCTCGGCGGCCGCGGTGAGTGCATCGTCGAGCTCGCCGTAGTTTTCGGCCCGCATCGCCAGGTGGTTGGTGACTCCCAGCGCACCGGGGACATCGGTCCATCTCCAGCTGACAATGTCGTTGTACGTAGCGGTCTCGCCGTGAATCGCCCGTTCGACGGTGTAGCCGTCATTGTTGACCACCACGATGACCGGCGACAGGCCCTCCCGGGAGAAAATCCCGAGTTCCTGCACGGTCAACTGTGCGGCCCCGTCGCCGATCAATAACACCGTCCGGCGATCGGGATGGGCCACCGCCGCTCCCAGCGCCGCGGGCAGCGTGTAACCGATTGAGCCCCAGAGGGGTTGACCGATGAAGGTGACGCCCTGCGGCAATCGGTGGTCGGCCATGCCGTAGAACGACGTGCCCTGATCTGCCAGCACCACGTTGCCCGGTGTCAGGGCTTCGCAGAGCCGGTTCCACAGCATCTCTTGGTTGAGTGGCTCGTCGCGCCCCGGGGTGGGCGGGCCCGGCTCGGCCGGGGGTACCGCCACCGGGGGAGAGCTGATCCCGCGCTTGGTCAGGATTGTGGCCACGGCCTGCAGCGCGGCGCCCATCTCCAGTGGTGCGAACACCTGGTCCGCCACGCTGCTTTGGTACTGCCCGATATCGATGGTGCGGGCCGGGTCAATCCGCTGGCTGAAGAATCCGCTCACCATGTCGGTGAATACCACCCCGGCCGTGACCAGCACGGGCGCCTGCTCGATGGCCTTGCGCACCGGCTCGGCGCTGGCGGCCCCGGCGTAGATGCCGAGGAAGTTGGCTGAACTCTCGTCGAGCAGGCTCTTTCCCCACATCAAGGTCGCGTGGGGTACCACGTCGGCGGACAGCAATGCCTCTAGCTCCTTGATCGCTTGCAGGCGATGGACCAACAGGTCGGCCAGGACGGTCAGCTGGTGGTCACCGATCAGGTCGGCGGCAGCGCGGGTGAACAGCGACAGCGCGCGTGGGCTGGTTCCGCCGGCCAGCGGAGGCAACGGGGCGCCGGGCGGTTCGGTGGGGAACCGCGCCACGTCGGTGGACAGTAGTAGGTACCCGGGCCGTTTTTGCTCGCGCACCTCGCAGAGCACTCGGTCGATCTCCCGGCATGCCGTCGCTGGCATGAGATTGGCTTGCGCGCAGGTGATTTCGCGGCTGATTCGGAAGAAGTGCTCGAAGTCGCCATCGCCGAGCGAGTGGTGCAACGCCCGGCGGGCGCCCTGGGCGTCCTTGGAGGGTCCGCCCACGATGTGCACCACCGGTACGTGTTCGGCGTAGCTGCCCGCGATGGCGTTGGTCGCGGAAAGCTCGCCGACTCCGAAAGTCGTTACCACCGCCGACATTCCACGTAGCCGTCCGTATCCGTCGGCGGCGTAGCCGGCGTTGAGCTCATTGGCGCTGCCCACCCAGCGGATGATCGGATGGGCGACGATGTGGTCCAGGAATTCCAGGTTGTAGTCGCCGGGAACCCCGAAGATCTCCGAGACACCGAGTTCGGCCAGACGGTCGAGCAGGTAGTCGCCGACGGTGTAGACGGGGTCAGTGGCGGCATCATTTTCGAGCAGGGTCACGACGACGACGCTACGCCGTTGAAACTATTCCGGTTGGGCCGCCGCTTCGCTATCGTGCGGGCCATGGCAATCAAAGAAACCCGCGACATCGTCATCGAAGCCAGCCCCCAGGAGATCTTGGACGTCATTGCTGACTTCGAAGCGATGCCCGAATGGTCTTCGCCGCATCAGAGCGCCGAAATTTTCGAGACCGGAGCCGATGGTCGGCCCAGCCAGGTGAAGATGAAGGTCAAGACCGCGGGTATCACCGACGAGCAAGTGGTGGCCTACAGCTGGGGCGACAACAAGGTGAACTGGTCGCTCGTCAGTTCGGGCCAGCAGCGTTCCCAGGAGGGGAGCTACCTCTTGACGCCGGAGGGCGACAAGACCCGGGTAAAGCTCGAGCTGGCCGTCGACGCGGTGGTGCCGCTGCCGGGATTCGTGCTCAAGCGTGCGGTGAAGGGCACGGTGGAGTCCGGCCTCGATGAGCTGCGCAAGCAGGTGCTGAAGGTGAAGAAGGGCTGAGTAGCCACGGTGGCGGGTGGGGGACCCCTGGCGGGGGTGAAGGTCATCGAGTTGGGGGGCATCGGCCCCGGCCCACATGCCGGGATGGTGCTCGCCGACCTGGGTGCTGACGTGGTGCGGGTGCGCCGGCCCGGGGGTCTGCAGATGCCGGCCGAGGACCGCGATCTGCTGCATCGCGGAAAACGGATCGTCGACCTGGACGTCAAAAGCCAGCCGCAGGCCTTGTTGGAGTTGGCCGCCAAGGCCGACGTGCTGCTGGATTGTTTTCGGCCGGGCACCTGTGAACGCCTGGGAATCGGGCCCGATGACTGCGCCGCGGTAAACCCGCGATTGATCTTCGCGCGCATCACCGGCTGGGGGCAGGACGGCCCGCTGGCGCCGACGGCCGGCCACGACATCAACTATCTGTCGCAGACCGGTGCGTTGTCGGCGCTGGGCTATCGGGACCGGCCACCCACGCCCCCGCTGAATCTGGTTGCCGACTTCGGCGGCGGTTCGATGCTGGTGCTGCTTGGCATCATGGCCGCGCTCTACGAGCGGGAGCGGTCGGGCAAGGGGCAGGTCATCGACGCCGCGATGGTCGACGGGGTCAGCGTGCTGGCTCAGATGATGTGGACCATGAAGGGAATTGGCAGTCTGCGCGACGAGCGCGAGTCCTTTCTCCTTGATGGGGGTGCCCCGTTCTACCGCTGTTACGAGACTTCTGATGGCAAACACATGGCAGTGGGGGCCATCGAGCCGCAATTCTTCGCGGCGTTGCTGGCCGGACTTGGTCTGTCGGCCGCCGAGGTGCCGTCTCAGCTCGACATCGCCGCCTACCCCAAGATGCGCGAAATGTTTTCGGAGCGGTTCGCCAGCCGAACCCGTGACGAATGGGCCGCGGTCTTCGCCGGCACCGACGCATGCGTGACCCCGGTGCTGACGTGGAGTGAAGCGGCAGCTAGTGATCATCTGCGGGCGCGCTCGACGGTGATTTCCGCGCACGGCGTGGAGCAGGCCGCGCCGGCGCCGCGGTTCTCCCGAACGCCGGCCGGGCCGGTGGGGCCACCGCCCGCCACGACCACGCCGATCGGCGAAATCAACTGGTAACTAGTTATTTGCACCGAACCCGGTTCGTGGCCCGGGCAGCGTTGCTAGCTTGAACTTGGTGGCCGTAAAAGCAGCGCGGGAATTCGTTATTGATGCGCCCCCGGAAGTGGTCATGGAGGCGCTGACAGACGTCGGCGTCTTGGTCTCCTGGTCACCCCTGCACAAGAGTGTGGAAGTCATCGACTACTACCCGGATGGCCGTCCGCATCACGTGAAGGCCACCATCAAGATTCTCGGGCTCGTGGACAAAGAGATCCTGGAGTACCACTGGGGCCCGGATTGGGTGTGCTGGGACGCGGATCAGACCTTCCAGCAGCGCGGTCAGCACGTCGAGTACACGGTCCGGCCCGAGGGACTCGACAAATCGCGGGTGCGGTTTGACATCACCGTCGAACCGTCAGGGCCGATCCCGGGATTCATCGTCAAGCGGGCTAGCGAGCACGTGCTCGACGCCGCGGCGAAGGGGCTCAGTGAGCTGGTCGCCAATCGCGACGCAACGGATCAGGCCAAGTAGCTTCGTCTCACCTGAAACCTAGATTTTGGTTGCTAGTTTGGTGGCAGTGGCCATACAAGCGTCGGGTGAGATCGTCATTGATGCGGCCCCCTGAGGTGATCATGGAGGCGCTAGCCGACATGGGCGCGGTGCCGTCGTGGTCGGTGGTGCACAAGCGTGTCGAGGTCGTTGACCATTATCCGGACGGCCGACCTCACCACGTGCGGGTCACCATCAAGGTCACTGGGATCGCCGACACCGAACTGCTCGAATATCACTGGGGGCCGGACTGGATGGCCTGGGATGCCCAGAGGACCGTCCAGCAACACGGTCAGCACGGCGAGTACAACCTGCGCCGCGAAGCGGACAACAAGACGCGAGTGCGCTTCAGCATCACGGTGGAACCCTCAGCTCCGCTACCCGAGTTCTGGGTTAATCGTGCGCGCCGAAAGATCCTGCACTCCGCGCTGGAGGGATTGCGCAAGCGTGTGATGGGTACGGCTGACTAGGCCGCGTCACGCAGTGCGGCCAGCCGCTTGATCGCCTCGTCCAGGGTGTCTTCGCGTTTGCAGAAGGTAAAGCGCACCAAATGATTCCAGATATCGGCTTGGGTTGAAGCATGCTCGGCCACCGGATCGCAGAAGGCCGACATCGGGATGGCGGCAACCCCCACCCTCTCGGGCAGCGCGGCGCAAAACGCCGTGCTGTCGTCGTAGCCGAGCGGCCGCGGGTCGGCGCACAAGAAGTAGGTGCCGTGGCTGTCGTGTACCCCGAATCCGATCTCACTCAGGCCCGCGGCCAGCCGATCGCGTCTGGCCTGTAACGAAGTCCGCAGCGCTACGACCCAGGCATCCTCGGAATCCAGTGCCAGCGCCACCGCGGGCTGCAGCGGCGCCCCGCCGACATAGCTCATGTACTGCTTTGCCGCGCGCACCCCGGCGATGAGTTCTTTTGGGCCGCAAGCCCATCCGATCTTCCATCCGGTGCAGTTGAACATCTTGGCCGCGCTCGAGATCGTGACCGTGCGCTGCGCCATCCCGTCAAACCCGGCCAGGGGCAGGTGTTGGTGCCCGGTTGGCGAGGTGAACACCAGATGCTCGTACACCTCATCGGTGATCACCAATAGGTCTGCGGCCACCGCAATCTCTGCTATTGCCGCGAGCTCGGCACGGCTGAGCACCGCGCCGGTGGGATTGTGCGGGGAGTTGACGATCAGTGCGCGGGTCTTGGGTGTCACGGCGCGTCGCAGCGCATCGGCATCCAGCGCGAAGCCGCGGCCGTCGGGTACCAGCGGCACGGCAACTCGCTTCGCGCCGGCCATTGCTATCACCGGTGCATAGGAGTCATAGAACGGTTCGATCAACAGCACTTCCGAGCCGGGTTCGACCAGTCCCCGGACCGCGGCCGCGATGGCCTCGGTGGCGCCGACCGTGACCAGCACCTCGGTATCCGGGTCGTATTCGACACCGAAGCGTCGTCGACGCTGGGCGGCGATGGCCTGGCGCAGGGCCGGGATGCCCATTCCCGGCGGATACTGGTTGGCGCCCGCGGCGATGGCCTCTTGGGCGGCCTTCAACATCGCCGGCGGTCCGTCCTCGTCGGGAAAGCCTTGGCCAAGATTGACCGCACCAATGCGCGCGGCCAATGCCGACATTTCGGCGAACACCGTCGTCGCGTAGGGCTGTAGCCGCGACACCGTCATGTCGGTCGAGCCTAGCCCGAGCGGCGATGCGCGCCGTCGCGCGGCGTGGGGCGCACGCTGCCGCGGGCGGTGATCAGCGGCGCGGACCGCTCCAGCAACCTCGGCCCAACCAACAGGTTGGCCGAGGCCCCTGTTAGTGTGCCTGTACTGGACCTAGTCTTGATGACGGATCTGAACCCCAATTTTTGTGAACAGGAAGTCGACATGTCCGAAGAAGCCTTCATTTATGAGGCCATCCGCACGCCGCGTGGCAAGCAAAAGAACGGATCGCTAAACGAGGTCAAGCCGATAAGCCTGGTCGTTGGCCTGATCGAGGAGCTGCGCAAGCGCAACCCTGACCTCGACGAGAACCTGATCAGCGACGTCATCCTGGGCTGCGTGTCGCCCGTCGGTGACCAGGGCGGCGACATCGCCCGCGCTGCGGTGCTGGCCTCCGGGATGCCGGTCACCTCCGGTGGCGTGCAGCTCAACCGGTTCTGCGCATCGGGTCTGGAAGCGGTGAACATGGCCGCCCAGAAGGTGCGTTCCGGCTGGGATGACCTGGTGCTGGCCGGTGGTGTGGAGTCGATGAGCCGGGTGCCGATGGGTGCCGACGGCGGCGCCATGGGGCTTGACCCGGTCACCAACTACGACGTCATGTTTGTTCCGCAGGGCATCGGCGCCGACCTGATTGCCACCATCGAGGGCTTCTCCCGCGACGACGTCGACGCCTATGCGCTGCGTAGCCAGGAGAAGGCCGCCGAGGCGTGGTCGGGCGGCTACTTCGCCAAGTCCGTGGTGCCGGTCCGCGACCAAAACGGTCTGCTGATCCTCGACCACGATGAGCACATGCGGCCCGAGACCACCAAGGAAGGCCTGGGCAAGCTCAAGTCGGCCTTCGAGGGCCTGGCGGCGATGGGCGGTTTCGACGACGTCGCGCTGCAGAAGTACCACTGGGTGGAAAAGATCAACCACGTGCACACCGGCGGCAACAGCTCCGGCATCGTCGATGGCGCCGCGATCGCGATGGTCGGCAGCGAAAAGGCGGGGGCAGCGATCAACGCGACCCCGCGCGCCCGCATCGTCGCCACCGCGACCAGTGGCGCCGACCCGGTCATCATGCTGACCGGCCCGACCCCTGCCGCCCGCAAGGTGCTCGACCGCGCCGGCCTGACGGTTGATGACATCGATCTGTTCGAGCTGAACGAGGCGTTCGCGTCGGTGGTGCTGAAGTTCCAGAAGGACCTCAACATCCCCGACGAGAAGCTCAACGTCAACGGTGGGGCCATCGCGATGGGTCACCCGCTGGGGGCGACCGGCGCGATGATCCTGGGCACCATGGTCGACGAGCTGGAGCGCCGCAACGCCCGGCGCGCATTGGTCACGCTTTGTATTGGTGGCGGCATGGGTGTCGCGACGATCATCGAGAGGGTTTAAGTAAATGGCCGACAACACAATTCAGTGGGACAAGGATGCCGACGGCATCGTCACGCTGACCATGGACGACCCGTCGGGGTCGGCCAACGTCATGAACGAGGCCTACATCGAGTCGATGGGTAAGGCGGTGGATCGCCTTGTTGCCGAAAAGGATTCGATTACCGGAGTGGTGATCACCAGCGCCAAGAAGACCTTCTTCGCCGGTGGTGACCTCACATCCATGATCCAGGCCGGTCCGGAAGACGCCGGGCAGTCCTTCGACACGGTCGAGACGGTCAAGCGGCAGCTGCGAACCCTGGAGACGCTGGGCAAGCCCGTCGTCGCCGCGATCAACGGCGCGGCACTCGGCGGTGGCCTCGAGATTGCGCTGGCCTGCCATCACCGCATCGCGGCCGACGCCAAGGGCAGCCAGCTGGGTCTGCCCGAGATGACCCTGGGCCTGCTGCCCGGTGGCGGCGGGGTGACCCGCACCGTGCGCATGTTCGGTATCCAGAACGCCTTCGTGAGCATCCTGTCCCAGGGCACCCGGTTCAAGCCGGCCAAGGCCAAGGAGATCGGGCTGGTCGACGAGGTGCTGCCGACGGTCGAGGAGCTGGTGCCCGCCGCCAAGGCGTGGATCAAGGCCAACCCGGATTCCCACGAGCAGCCCTGGGACAAGAAGGGTTACAAGATCCCGGGCGGCACTCCGTCGTCGCCGGGGTTGGCTTCCATCCTGCCGTCGTTCCCGGCCTTGCTGCGCAAGCAGCTCAAGGGCGCTCCGATGCCGGCCCCGAAGGCCATTCTGGCCGCCGCGGTCGAGGGTGCGCAGGTCGATTTCGACACCGCCAGCCGCATCGAGAGCCGCTACTTCGCCTCGCTGGTCACCGGCCAGGTCGCCAAGAACATGATTCAGGCGTTCTTCTTCGACCTGCAGGCCATCAACGCCGGCAAGTCGCGGCCGGACGGCATCGGCAAGACCCCGATCACCAAGATCGGTGTGCTCGGTGCCGGCATGATGGGCGCGGGCATCGCCTACGTCTCGGCCAAGGCCGGCTACGACGTGGTGCTCAAGGACGTCAGCGCGGAGGCCGCCGCCAAGGGCAAGGGCTACTCCGAGAAGCTGGTGGCCAAGGCACTCGAGCGCGGTCGCACCACCCAGGAGAAGGGCGACGCGCTGCTGGCTCGCATCACCCCGACCTCGGACCCGGCCGACCTCAAGGGCGTGGACTTCGTCATCGAGGCCGTGTTCGAAAACCAGGAACTCAAGCACAAGGTGTTCCAGGAGATCGAGGACATCGTCGAGCCCAACGCGGTGCTGGGATCGAACACCTCCACGTTGCCGATCACCGGTCTGGCCACCGGGGTCAAGCGCCAAGAGGACTTCATCGGTGTCCACTTCTTCTCCCCGGTCGACAAGATGCCGCTGGTCGAGATCATCAAGGGTGAGAAGACCTCCGACGAGGCCCTGGCCCGGGTGTTCGACTACACCCTGGCAATCGGCAAGACCCCGATCGTGGTGAACGACAGCCGCGGCTTCTTCACCTCCCGGGTCATCGGCACCTTCGTCAACGAGGCGCTGGCGATGCTCGGTGAGGGTGTCGAGCCGTCGTCGATCGAGCAGGCGGGATCGCAGGCCGGCTACCCGGCCCCGCCGCTGCAGCTGTCCGACGAGCTCAACCTGGAGCTGATGCACAAGATCGCTACCGCTACCCGCAAGGGTGTCGAGGACGCCGGTGGCACCTACGAGCCGCACCCGGCCGAAGCGGTTGTCGAGAAGATGATCGAGGTTGGTCGGTCCGGTCGGCTCAAGGGCGCGGGCTTCTACGAGTACCCCGAGGGCAAGCGTGCCGGCCTGTGGCCGGGCCTGCGGGAGACGTTCAAGTCGGGCACCTCGGAGCCGCCGCTGCAGGACATGATCGACCGGATGTTGTTCGCCGAGGCGCTGGAAACCCAGAAGTGCCTCGACGAGAACGTGCTGATGTCGACGGCCGACGCTAACATCGGATCCATCATGGGTATCGGCTTCCCGCCGTGGACCGGTGGTAGCGCGCAGTACATCGTCGGCTACGAGGGTGCGCTCGGCCGGGGCAAAGAGGCCTTCGTAGCCCGCGCCCGCGAGCTGGCCGCCAAGTACGGCGACCGCTTCCTGCCGCCGGACTCGCTGACCTAAGCGTCAGGCTTGGCGAGCAGACGCGGAATCGCGTGCGACCCACGGTCGCAATGCGATTCCGCGTCTGCTCGTGCCTATCCGGGCCGTGGTGGGGCGTATTCCTTGAACCGCATTGAGTCGTAGAGCCGCACACCCTTGGTGTTCAGCTTCGCGACCGCTTTGGTGAGGCCACCGGGCAGCATTGAAACCAGCTGCGCACCGTGGGTCAGCGCCCACACTCCGGCTTTCGATCGCGGAATGAGGCTCACGGCGACCCCGCTGGCAAAGGTGCGGCTGCGACTTACCGGGTCGGCCATCTCTCGCTCGTAGGCGGCGAACGCTCGCGCGTAGTCGCCGCCCGCTTGGGCCGGTTCCCCGGCCAGTATGTAGGCGCCGAGCACCGACAGGCTGGTGCTGCCGCCGACCGCGGGCTCCGGGCAGTAGCCGGCGTCGCCGACCAGTGTTACCCGCCCGCGCGACCAGGTGTCGAGCTGCAACTGGGTGATCGAGTCGAAGTAGAACGCTGGTGTGCGGTCCAGCTCTTCGAGCCAAAGGTCCACCTGCGGATGCATTCCGGCGATCGCTTCACGCAATAATTCCTTTTGTCGCAAGACATCTCGGTAGTGGTATCGCAGTTCCTCCTGGGTGCGGAACAGGAACAGCAGGCGCGCGTCGTCGAGGGGCGCTGCGGTGTAGACCGCTGCCATCCGGCCGGGCCCGACGTGACCGACCATCTCGCCGTCGTGTGCCAGTCCTTTCGGCACCGACACCACCGCGAGGTACCCGCCGAGGAATTGAGTGTGTCCGGCGTCTTCGCCGAAGACCAGGCGCCGCACGTTGGAGTGCAGCCCGTCGGCACCGACCACGATGTCGAAGCAGCGTGGCGCGGCCTGCTCGAAGCTCACCCGTCCGTCCGGCGAGATGGCTGTGATCGAGTCGCCGAACAGGTATTCGGTGTCATGGCGGCTGGCCTCGTAGTAGATCTCACTGAGATCGTCGCGCATGATCTCGACATGCTGGTCGGACGTGGCGCCGAAGATCTTGGCGAGATTGACGCGAACTGGCCGCCGCGCGCCCTCGCGATACCAGGTCAGGGTTTCGGTCCCGGTGGCCAGCGCTTCGATCTTCGATAGCACGCCCATCTTCGCCGAGATCTCCATGGACGGCCGGAACAGGTCAACGGCATGGCCGCCGGCCTTGCGCAATTGTGGCGCCCGCTCGACGACGGTGACATCGAATCCGTAGCGGCTCAGCCAAAATGCCAGTACCGAACCGGAGATGCTGGCGCCCGAAATCAAGATCCGCACGTCGGCCTCCTACTTACTTAACGTTCGGTAAGGCCAACATGGGGTGCTTACCTAACGGTAGGTCAGATAGCCTCGTGTGGTGACCAAGCCCAGGTCGGACACCAGGCGGCGGATCCAGGAAGTCGCTCGCGAACTATTTCTGCGCCAAGGTGTGCGGGGCACCCGCTTGCAGGACATCGCAGACCGGCTGGGGATCACCAAGCCGGCGCTGTACTACCACTTCGCGTCACGCGAAGACCTGGTGCGCAGCATCGTGGTGCCGTTGATCGAAGAGGGTGAGCGATTTGTCGCGGAGCGTGAGCGGCTTGCCGACGGCAATGTCCGCGGCCTGCTCGAGGGGTACTTCGATTTCCACTACCGGCATCGTCAGGACCTGATGCTGGTGGTGGTCGAACTGACGTTGCTGTCCGACCTCGGTCTGATCGACACCGTGCTGGCCTGGCGGGAGCGGCTCGGTCGGCTGGTGTTCGGCGCGGCGCCGACGCTCGGTCAGGCGACCCGGGCGGTGCTGGCATTTGGTGGATTGCAGGACTGTTGCATGCAGTTTCCGGACGAGCCCTATGCGCAACTGCGGCAGTACTCGGTGGAGGCGGCGTTGGCCGCGCTTGGTGTTTGACGCCGGGCTCGGGGCGGGTGCTTGGTGCCCGCTCCAAATTCGGAGGCCGCCGGGCATATAGTCCGAGCTATGCGCTTTGGTCTCTTCATTCCGCAAGGCTGGCGAATGGATCTCGTCGGCATCGCGCCCGAGCAGCACTGGGCGGTGATGCGTGACCTGGCTACCTACGCCGATGCCAGCGCCTGGGACTCACTGTGGGTCTATGACCACTTCCATACCGTGCCATTGCCCAGTGACGAGGCCACCCATGAGGCCTGGTCGCTGATGGCGGCCTACGCGGCGGTGACCTCGAGGATCAAGCTCGGCTAAATGTGCACCGCGATGAGCTACCGCAATCCGGTATATCTCGCCAAGGTGGCGGCCACCGCCGACATCATCTCCGGCGGGCGCATCCAGATGGGGATCAGCGGTGGCTGGTACGAACACGAGTGGCGTGCCTACGGCTACGGATTCCCTTCGGCCGGGGTGCGGTTGGGCCGGCTGGACGAAGGCGTGCAGATCATGCGGGACGCCTGGCGCGACGGCAAGGTCAGTTTTGACGGCAAGCACTATCAGGTCGACGGCGCGATCGTCGCGCCGAAGCCGTTGCAGAACAATGGAATTCCATTGTGGGTTGCCGGTGGCGGGGAGAAGGTGACGTTACGTATCGCCGCACAGTACGCGCAGTACACCAACTTCACGCCCCAGCCCGAACAGTTCGCGCACAAGTCGCAGGTGTTGGCGGAGCATTGCCGCAAACTGGGCACCGAATTCGACGCCATAGTGCGATCGGCCAACTTCACCGCCGTCTTGGGTACCTCGGAAGCCGACGTCAAAGATCGGCTGGGGCGAGTCCGTGACCGTCTGGTCGGCTACGTGCCCGAGGCCGTGGCCGATTCGATGGTTGGCGGCCTGCCGGATTCGGCGACGGGCACGCCCGAACAGGTCATCGAGCGACTGGCGCAGATTCGTGACCTTGGGTGCGAATACGCGATCTGCTATTTCCCGGAAGCCGCGTATGACCGCTCCGGCATCGAGTTGTTCGAGCGTGAAGTGATTCCCGCGCTGAGCTAGCGGCCACCGCGGCTGCTGGGCCCCGGTCTACTGATTCGGGATCGAAGCCGGGCCGCGCACCGTGCCCTCGACATAGCCGTCGTGCAGTCCGCGATCGATCTCTCGTTCCGTCGCGCTCGGAATGTGAACTGGCAGTTCGGTACAGCCGTTGCTCAGGCTCTGCAACGGGCTGGCGTCGGCGCCGGCAGGCGCGGTTCCGGCAACGCAGTCAGCCGCGCTGGCCGATGCCGCTGCGCTCACACCGAAACCGACAGCGATGGCAGCGCCGACAAGTAGTTTCGCGACCAGGGCGGTGGACTTTTGGTTGAGTGATCCCAGGGGCAGAGCGCGCGCATTCGGGAAGGACATGAAGACTCTCCTTTCGGGGCCGGCGCGGCCCGGGCGAGTTGGTGTGGGAAACGCCAGAACTGCCTACGGGCGAGATGGCGCTGGTGGTTGTGAGGGCGGTCCCGGCGAACGGTGCCGGGCGGCCAGGGGGACAGAGGTGCGATGGTCGCGCCGAAGCGGCGGGCCTGAGCGGCGGTGGGTATGCGGTGCTACGTCACAGCGGCGCGATTAGCGCTGCGCCATCAGCAACGGGCCACGCAGAGCCGCATTAGCGAATCTTGACCGCCCGCAGCATTGGCGGGCTTGGCGGTATGGGTGAGGTTGGGCGCCAATTCCATTGCGAAAAGCGATGCCGGCTGCGGCGACCAGACCAAGTTCGGTGATAGAGGAATCCAGTTCGGCGGCCGACCACACGTCATCCACATGCTGTGGAACGGCTTGGTGTGGGTTGGTACCGAGCCTGATGCCGTGGCGTTGTCAACATGGCTCACGGCCGGGGAATCGGCATGTAGTTGTGTTGACCCGAGGGCCCCGGAATGCGGGCTGTGGACTGAAATCCCGTGTGACCATGTCACCGGTTCGGGCAGCGAGGCCGCAGAGAACTTGGGGCGCAACGCCCAACCTGCGATCAACGCAACAAACACACTCGGCGCCGCGGCAACCACGATGGCTGACTGCCATCGCTGGATGCGCCGATCGCTGCGGGTGCTCATAAACGCCCGAATGTACAACACGACTCTTGGGCGGCCAATGCCCTGAGCTGTGAAAACGAGCAAAGTCAGGTGTGTGTTCTACCTACCCCGTCTGCTCGCCAGGCTAGATCGCCGGGCCCAGCAGGTCGTCGGCGTCGCGGATGATGTAGCCATAGCCCTGTTCGGCCAGGAATCGTTGCCGGTGTGCGGCGTATTCGGCGTCCAGGCTGTCGCGGGCAACCACCGAATAAAACATTGCGCCACCGCCGTCGGACTTGGGGCGCAGCAACCGGCCCAACCGCTGTGCTTCCTCCTGACGCGAGCCAAAGGTCCCCGAAACCTGCACCGCCACAGAGGCCTCCGGCAAGTCGATGGAGAAGTTGGCCACCTTCGACACCACCAGGGTGGCTATCTCGCCACGCCGGAAGGCGTCGAACAGCGCCTCTCTTTCCCGAGTTTTTGTCGCTCCCTGGATGACCGGAGCATCAAGTTCGGTGCCCAGCTCTTCGAGTTGATCCAGGTAGGCCCCGATCACCAGGGTCTGCTCGCCGGGGTGCCTCTGCAGAATCGACTTCACCACAGCGATCTTGGTGTGCACCGTCGAGCACAGCCGGTAGCGTTCCTCGGGCTCGGCGGTGGCGTACGTCATGCGTTCGCTGTCGGTCATGGTGACCCGGACTTCGACACACTCCGCCGGGGCGATCCAGCCCTGCGCTTCGATGTCCTTCCATGGCGCGTCGTAGCGCTTGGGGCCGATGAGGGAGAAGACGTCGCCCTCGCGGCCATCTTCGCGGATCAGCGTCGCGGTCAGGCCCAGTCGCCGCTTGGACTGCAGGTCGGCGGTCATCCGGAACACCGGTGCCGGCAGCAGATGCACCTCGTCGTAGATGATCAGGCCCCAGTCGCGGCTGTCGAAGAGCTCGAGGTGGCGGTACTCGCCCTTGGAGCGGCGGGTGATCATCTGGTAGGTCGAGATGGTGACCGGCCGAATTTCCTTGCGTTCTCCGGAGTACTCGCCGATCTCTTCCTCGGTGAGCGAAGTGCGGGCCACCAGTTCGCGTTTCCACTGCCGCGCGGCGACGATGTTGGTGACCAGGATCAGCGTGGTCGCCTGGGCCTTGGCCATTGCGGCCGCGCCGACCAGTGTCTTGCCCGCCCCACACGGCAGCACCACCACGCCGGAACCGCCGGCCCAGAAGGAGTCGGTGGCCAGCTGTTGGTAGTCGCGCAGCTCCCACCCGTCGGGCTGCAGGCTGATCGGATGTGCCTCGCCGTTCACGTAGCCGGCGAGATCTTCTGCGGGCCAACCGATCTTGAGCAGCAGCTGCTTGACCCGGCCTCGCTCGCTGGGGTGGACGATTACGGTGTCGTCGTCGATGCGGGCGCCCAGCATCGGCGCAATCTTCTTGTTGCGCAGCACTTCTTCGAGCACGGCCCGATCCAGGCTGATCAGCGTCAACCCATGCGCGGGGTGCTTGACCAGTTGCAGCCGGCCATAGCGGGCCATGGTGTCGACGATGTCGACGAGTAGTGGCTGGGGTACCGCGTAGCGCGAGTGGGTGACCAGCGCGTCGACCACCTGCTCGGCGTCGTGGCCGGCCGCCCGGGCGTTCCATAGGGCCAGCGGTGTGATCCGGTAGGTGTGCACGTGTTCCGGTGCGCGCTCGAGCTCGGCGAACGGCGCGATGGCCGCGCGTGCGGCGCCGGCCTGCTCGTGGTCGACCTCGAGCAGAACCGTCTTGTCGGATTGCACGATCAGGGGTCCGTCGGTCATGCGTGCCGCCCTTCGTCACAGCAGGGTGCTAGCCGCACCGCATCGCCATCTGGGTGGTCACCGAAGTGGATCATGGGATCCATTATTGGCCGTCGGCCGAGACGACCGACGTGATGCGGTGCACAGCGAAGTCACGCAGCTTTCCCGAGGTGGAATCGATGGCGGTCAACTGACCGCCCCGGATGACGACGGGGGACACCACTCGCTGGGTGGCCACGCCCGCGGCGTCGAGGTAGCCGATTACCAGGGTGGCCTGGTCCTTTGCGGCGCGCTGCAGCAGCGACATCGCGACGGCCGGATCGATGCGGATATTGCCGAACGGTGCCGAGGTCACCGTGCGCAGCACCTCGATGATGCCGTTCAGCGTCTCACCGCTGGGCCGCGCCGGGGGCCGATAGGGCCGGCGTTGGTTGGGCGCGGGAACCCGGGCGCCGCGGGGCCGGACGTCGACAATCGCGCCGGTGGAGTCCTCGGCAGCGGGGGCGAAGCCCGCACTGCGCAGGGCGACGAGGACCTCGCCGATCGGGGCGGGTGAGACCGCCACGGTCGGGGCCAGGGCGCGCAGCTGCACCGCCTCGGCGGCGGGTGCCGCTACGGCTTGGGCTAGCAACGCGGGGTCTTCGCAGCGCACGAACGAGGTGGCCATGCCGATGCGGAGTTGGCCGTGCCGGCGCGCCACGTCGTCGATGAGGTAGGTGAGCCCCTGCGGGGCCGGTGTCTTGGAGTGGTCCGCGAAAAACGTGTGCATCCAGCCGCGGGTCTTGCCGATGTCGAGCGCATGCCGGATGGATTGTTCGCTGAGCCGGTACACCATCGCCGCACCGGCCGATTCGATGGTCGCCACGGTTGCCAGTTCATCGGCGAGGTCGCGCTGCAGCGGACCGGGTACCACGACGGTCAGGTCCGCTTGGACGAGAAAATGGTCGATCGGCTTCGGCAGCGCCGCGGCCATTGCGGCAATCACGGCGGCGGGGTCGCCGCCGTGTTCCAGCAGGGTGCGCCCGGGCTTGCTGATCGCGCCGCGCCCGACCAGCCCCAGGGCCTCGCTCTCGGCCAACAGATCCGAGATCGGCTCCGGCTGCAGTCTTCGGCTCCATCGCGGGCGCTGCCAGATCAAAGCGGCCGAAGCCGTCACCGGATCGACACCGGCGCCGGCGGGTAGCTCAGCGAGCATGCCCAGCAGCAGCCGGCGATCCAATGGCGCTGCAGTCGAGAACAGCGAATCAGACAAGGCGCTATAGGGCTTGGCGTCGGGGCCCCGGCTGCCGATCAACGCCGGGCGGCCGGGCAGATCGAGCCACGCGGTGGCCAGTAGCTGCCACCGCTCGGCCGGTGACATCGTGGTGAACCGGTCGGCGGTGGCCGTCGGCGCCCAGTACGGTCCGTCACCGTGGTCGGGCAGCGGATCGGGCATGCCGCTGGCGATCAGTCCGGCCGCCGCCGCCACCTCGAGGATCAGGCCTAGGCGCGCCTCGTCGATTCCGACCGCCTTGGCGATCCGCTTGATCTCACGCACCCCGAGTCCACCGCTGCGCAGCTCGACAACCGGCATGGTGCCGAGGTTCTCCAGCAGTGCTTCCACCTCACGCAGCAGGTCGATCACCGCTCCGGCGGCCGTCGCGTCGACGTCCTCGGGGGTGGTGGTGGAAACCACCGGGTCGGGTGCACTGAGCTGCATCGGACCGGGCCGTTCGCCGCGGAGCACCTGGCCGACGTGGCGGGGCAAGATCACGGTGTCGGCGTCGATGCGCCGCAGCAGTCCCATCGTCAAGAGCTGCGGCACCGGGCGGTCCGGGGCGGCACCGGGTGCGGCGTCGCGGGTGCGGCCCATCGGCGACCCCTCGCGCAGTTTGTCCAGCACGTCGCGTTGCGGCTGGTCCCGCCCGGCGATCAGTTCGGCAATTTGCTCGCCGGTTCGTGAGTTGTCCTCGAGAGTTGCCTGCCCCGGGTGCCAGGGCAGCGCGGTGCCGGCATCGGCGGCGATCCGAACGGTGGTGTCGCCCCAGGCCAGGGCGCGCAGCTTGAGGTCGGTGAGCGCCTCGGTCAGTTCGGCCTGGGTGGCGCGCTCACCGATCAGCGACACCAGCTTTGCGATCGGCACCGGCTCGGTGTTGGCCAGCAGCACCAGCAACGCATCGAGCACCGCCAACCGCAGGAAGTCGAGTTGTTCGGTCGCAGCCTTGACCGATTGACGGGCCTGGGCCCGCGCGGCCAGCGCGGCGATGCTGCCAGGTGGCGGCTGGGCAAGGTCCGGCCGCAGCTCGAGTAGCGTGATCAGCCGCTCGTCGGGCAATTCGGCCAGCCAGGACCCCAGCGGGATTTCCGGGGTGTGTTCGGTCATTGCTGATCAGCGTAGGCCCGACCGGTGACCTTGCGCCGCGGACGGCAGGTAAACCTGTCAGAATGGACGCCGTGGCTGACATTGCTGAAGGCAAGGCGGGTAAGAGCAAGTACGTGGACAACGGCTGGCCGACCACGGATCCGGATGACCACGCCGTGAGCGAGCTGGTGACCGACCGAACAGGGGCGCTGTCTCCGTTCGGTGAGGTGGTGTTTCCGCTGGCCGCAGACGATCTGCCCTACTTGCACCCGGTGACAGTCGTCAACAGGTAGTCGTTGGGATGGCCGAGCCCCCCAACGCATCCGAGGCCCCCGCGGCATCGGCGACACCCGGGGCAGGCTCTTATCCCTCAGGTGGGCTATCGCATCTGGATGAGCGGGGAGCCGCGCACATGGTCGACGTCACCGAGAAGGGGGCCACCAGACGCACGGCTGTTGCTGCGGGCTTTCTGCGCACCTCGACGGAGGTGGTGGCGCTGATCTCGAGCGGCGGCCTGCCCAAGGGGGATGCGCTGGCCACCGCGCGGGTGGCGGGAATTCTGGCGGCCAAACGCACCAGTGACTTGATCCCGCTGTGTCATCAGCTCGCCCTGACCGGTGTCGACGTTGATTTCACCATGGCTGAGGCGGATGTCGAGATCACCGCGACGGTGCGCAGCACCGACCGAACCGGTGTCGAGATGGAGGCACTGACCGCTGTCAGCGTCGCGGCCCTTACGCTCTACGACATGATCAAAGCGGTCGACCCAGCCGCTCGTATCGACGATGTCCGGGTGCTCAGCAAACAGGGCGGGCGCAGCGGAAGCTGGTCGAGGTGAGCACGGCTCGCTCGGCCCAAATCATCATCGCTTCAACGCGTGCGGCATCCGGTGTGTACACCGATGAATGCGGGCCGATTATCGCTGAATGGCTTGAGCAACGCGGCTTTTCGCCGCTGGAATCCAAGGTGGCCGCCGACGGTAACCCGGTCGGCGAGGCGCTGCAGGACGCGGTCGAGGCCCAGGTGGACCTGATCATCACCTCGGGCGGCACGGGGATTTCGCCTACCGACTCGACCCCGGAGCAGACCGTGGCGGTGCTGGACTTTGTGATCCCGGGATTGGCCGACGCCATCCGGCGCGCCGGCCTGCCGAAGGTTCCGACTTCGGTGTTGTCCCGAGGGGTGTGTGGTGTGGCCGGCCAAACCTTGATCGTCAACCTGCCTGGTTCACCTGGCGGCGTTCGGGACGGGTTGGATGTGCTCGCCGACGTCGTGCACCACGCGCTCGATCAAATCGCTGGCCAAGACCACCGGCGATGACGCAGGTTGTGCGGGCCCTGCTGACCGACCAGCCGATCTCTCTGGCCGAACACGAGGAACTGGTGGGCCGGCCGTCGGCGGGAGCTGTCGTCGGTTTCGTCGGGGTGGTGCGCAACCACGATGGTGGCCGGGAAGTGTTGCGGCTGGAGTACTCCGCGCACCCGTCGGCCGGCCAGGTGCTAGCTGAGGTGGTGGCCGATGTCGCCCAACACGCCGCCGGTGTGCGCGCGGTCGCGGCCAGCCACCGAATCGGGGTCCTGCACGTGGGCGATGCAGCCTTGGTGGCCGCCGTGGCTGCCGATCATCGCGAGGCCGCGTTCACCACGTGCGCGAAGTTGGTCGACACGATCAAGGCGCGGCTTCCGGTGTGGAAGCACCAGTTCTTCGGTGATGGTTCCGAAGAATGGGTGGGTTCGGCCTAACCCGCTCGGCTTTTCGCGCCGGTCGGTTTAGGGGTGACCCTGTCTCAGGCGAAGACGGCCGGCTGCGCGAGCGCGTCGAGCGCGTCGTTGCCGCTGATGTTCTGTCCCACGATCGCCTGCCACAACTTCTTAGTGTAGGCGACGGTCGAAGCCTCGTGGACGTCCACCGGCGGTGCCAGGTCTTCGGGGGCCGGCGGCAGGTCGGCCGGGGCGGGCACGTCGTTGCCCACCAGCTCCACCGGGGCCGCCACGTCCTCCGGCGCCGGCGGAAAGTCGGCCGGCGCGGGCGCGGCCACATCCTCAGGCGCAGGGGGGAGGTCCTGCGGCGCGGGCGGCAGGTCTTCTGGGGCGGGGGGCAGGTCGGCCGGGGCCGGGGGTGCCAGGTCTTCGGGGGCCGGCGGCAGGTCGGCCGGCGCGGGCACGTCGTTGGCCGCCAACTCTACCGGGGGTGCCGGGTCAGCCGGGGGCGGGACGTCATCTCCGGGGGGCGGGGCCAGCGGTGCCGGCTCGCCGTTGATTCCGGGGGCGTCGAGCGGGGCATCCAGCGCGGCCGGAGCGGGGACGTCGCGGGGAGTGGCGGCCGACAGGCCGTGTCCGCATACCGGCCAGGCTCCGCGGCCCTGAGTGGCCAGGACGCGCTCGGCGACCGCGATCTGCTCTTCGCGACTGGCCAGCTGCGCGGATGGCGCATATTCGCCGCCACCGTGGGAGGCCCAGGTGCTCTGCGCGAATTGGACGCCGCCGTAGTAGCCGTTGCCGGTGTTGATCGCCCAGTTGCCGCCAGACTCGCAACGGGCCACCTGGTCCCATTCGCCGTCGGTGGCCGCGGCCGCGTGGCCGGCAAGGGCGATACCACCGCCGCCGAGCACCGCGCCGGTGAAGGCGATCTTGGCGACGCTGACGTTCGAGGTAGTGGGCTTACGGTGACGTCCACTCATACGTTCAGTAATTCCTCTCGGTACACGCCTGCGAGGTCAGCTGTCGGGTTCGGGTTGGAGAGGTTACCCGGCCAGCGTCGTACTACATCTGTGGGACGACGTCGGCTTCACCCCAAGGGCCGTGAAGGGCCCGGTCCGATCTCGGTGGACCTGGCGGGTCCCCCGCCTCCATCCGTGGGTCGGAATCCCCCGCCTACCGGATGGAGCTCGGCGCGTTGTAGGGAGGGCAGGCAAGTCAGTTGGGTTCGGTTGACCAGCCCTGAGAGACGATAGCGGTTTCAGGCGTTCTCGTCACGCACGAAGTAATGAGGTGTTTTCCGCGCAACCGTGGGCTAAAAGGCCAGGAACGACCACTGTTTCCGCAGTTCATAGCGTCCCGACATCACCTCGTGTCCCGGTCGTTATCGTTCCGTTACGTGAGGCAATTCACAGGGCTTAGCCGCCGGCGAATGGCGGGAGTACGTCAACCGTGTCGCCGGTGGATAACGCGGTGGCGTCATTTCGGACAGCAATTCCGTCCCTGAGGTAAGAGCATCGGCCCAACACCGTCGCCAGCCGCGTGCTCCGGCCGGCCAGCGTGTCGACCAACTCGGCAACGGTGGCGTCAGGCCGCAACCCGACCGTTTCGCACTCGATCCCCGCCGCCGCCCGTGCGGCCGCGAAGTAACGAACGGTGACCTCGATCCCGGCGGGCTGATCGGGCACGGGCGCCTTCGGGCTAGCCACCGATCGCGCTCATGGGGCGCTGGGGCTGGACGAAATCCGGGTTGTTGATCCCGTGGCCGGCCGGTTTGGCCCACATCGCGCCGCGCCACGCCGCTTCGATCGCCTCGTCGCCGGCGCCGGCGCGCAGCAACCCGCGAAGGTCGGTTTCCTCGGTGGAGAACAGGCAGCTGCGGACCTGACCGTCGGCGGTCAGCCGGGTGCGGTCACACGTCGAGCAGAACGCGTGCGAAACCGAGGCGATGACCCCGAACTTACCGGCGGGCGTGTCAGGACCGGCGTCGACCAGCCAGAGCTCGGCAGGAGCCGAACCGCGTGGCGCTGGATCAGGCCGAAGCCGGAAATGGGGTTGCAGCGCCGCCAACACATCGTCGGAGCCCAGCAGCGCGTTGCGCCGCCACTGATGTCCGGCGTCGAGTGGCATCTGCTCGATGACCCGCAGCTGGTAGCCCTGCTCCAAACAGAATCTCAGCAACTCGACGACGTCTTGGCGGCCCGTCTCGGGGTCCAGCACGGCGTTGACCTTGACCGGAGTCAAACCGGCAGCCCTGGCGCCGGCCAGGCCGTCCAGCACATCGGTCAACCGGTCCCGGCGGGTGACGGCCGCGAAGTGGGCGCGGTCCACGGTGTCCAGCGACACGTTGACCCGGTCCAAACCCGCCTCCGCCAATGCCGCTGCCCGCTTCGCCAGACCCACACCATTGGTCGTCAACGAGATTTTCGGGCGGGGCCGCAGTTGGGCCGCTGCCGCGACCACCTCTTCGAGATGCCGGGCCAACAGCGGCTCGCCGCCGGTGAACCGCACGCTGGTGATCCCGAGCCGGGTAACCGCGATGCGGAGCAGCCTGGCCAGCTCCGCCGGTCCAAGCAGCTGCTCGCCGGGCAGCCAGTTCAGGCCTTCCGCGGGCATGCAGTAACCGCAGCGCAGATTGCAGCGGTCGGTTAGTGACACCCGCAAGTCGGTGGCGGACCGGCCAAAGCGATCCAGAAGCGGACCATCGCCCGGTGCGTCGGATGCGATCGCCGAGCCTTCCGACCGGCCACGCACCGTCGGGACGCCCAGCGCGGTCACCGTCATCGGGCCACCCGCTCGTATCGGGTCGGCCAGTCGGCGGAAACAATCTCCTTGCCCAGCGGAACCAGTGACACCGGGATCAGCTTGAGGTTGGCCAGCGCCAGCGGGATCCCGATGATCGTTATCGCCATCGCCACTGCGCTGACCAGGTGCCCGATGGCCAGCCAAAGCCCGAACAGCAGGATCCAGATGACGTTGCCGATCAGGGCGCCGGTTCCAGCGCTGGGCTTTTCGACGATCGTTCTGCCGAACGGCCACAACGCGTAGGACGCGATCCGCAACGCCGCGAAGCCGAACGGAATGGTCACGATGAGCAGAAAGCAGATCAGCGCCGCGACCAGGTAACCCAGGGCCAGCCAAAGGCCGCCGAACACCAGCCAGATAACGTTCAGTATTAGGCGCATATCTCCTCCAGCAGTGGTGCCAGCCTACCGAGTGCCGGATAAACAGGGATGCTTGGCGGGCCAGCATCCGAGTAGGATCTGTGATCGTCCTCGCGTCCTGCGCATGCGGGACGCATCTTTTTGTTGTAAACCCAGTGATCCGTCAGACAAGCAGGTGAGAGCAGTGCCGACCGGCAAGGTGAAGTGGTACGACTCCGACAAGGGGTTCGGCTTCCTGTCGCAGGAGGAGGGCGAGGACGTCTACGTTCGTTCCTCTGCGTTGCCGGCAGGCGTCGAGGGGCTTAAAGCGGGGCAGCGGGTGGAATTCGGTATCGCGTCCGGGCGGCGCGGACCGCAGGCGTTGAGCCTCAAATTGCTCGACCCGCCACCGAGCCTCACCCGCACCCGCCGCGAGGCCGTTGAGCACAAGCACAGCCCCGACGAGCTACACGGCATGGTCGAGGACATGATCACGCTGCTGGAGAGCACCGTGCAGCCAGAGCTGCGCAAGGGGCGCTACCCGGACCGCAAGACCGCCCGGCGGGTCTCCGAGGTGGTCAAGGCCGTGGCGCGGGAGCTCGACGCTTAACCGTTGGCGCAATACGTCCGCTCGGGCATCGAATCGGGTTGACGTCAGGGCTTTTTCAAAGTGGCTGGCCCGCTGGCCGCGTTCGTCATCGTCGGGCACTTCCGCTTGCCGTTGTGCGCCGTAGTATTGCCTGCGTACGGCACCAGGTTTTTCCTATCGCGGTGAAGTCGTAGCGCGGAGGCAACGATGGCACAGCAGGCGCAGGTCACCGAGGAGCAAGCGCGAGCTCTTGCCGAGGAATCCCGTGAAAGTGGCTGGAATAAGCCATCTTTCGCGAAGGAGCTATTCCTCGGACGCTTTCCGCTGGAGCTGATAAATCCCTTCCCCCGGCCGTCGGACGCCGAGGAGGCGCGCACCGCGGCGTTTCTGTGCCGGCTGCAGGAGTTTCTCGGCGCCATTGACGGCAGCGTCATCGAGCGAGACGCCCAGATTCCCGATGAATACGTCAAGGGCCTGGCCGAACTGGGTTGCTTCGGCATGAAAATTCCGTCCGAATATGGCGGATTGAGCATGTCGCAGGTTGCCTACAACCGCGCGCTGATGCTGGCATGGACGGTCCACACCAGCCTGGGCGCGCTGCTGTCGGCGCACCAATCGATCGGTGTGCCTGAGCCACTGAAACTCGCCGGAAGCCCCGAGCAGAAGAAGAAATTCTTGCCGCGGTGCGCCGCCGGTGCCATCGCGGCCTTCCTGCTCACCGAGCCCGACGTCGGATCCGATCCGGCCCGGCTGGCCTCGACGGCCACACCGATCGACGACGGTCAGGCCTACGAACTCGAGGGGATCAAACTGTGGACCACCAACGGTGTGGTTGCCGAATTGCTGGTGGTGATGGCCCGGGTGCCCAAGAGTGAGGGGCACCGGGGTGGAATCAGCGCATTCGTGGTCGAGGCCGATTCACCCGGAATCACCGTCGAACGGCGCAACAAATTCATGGGACTGCGCGGCATCGAGAACGGCGTAACCAGGCTGCACCGCGTGCGGGTGCCCAAGGAGAATCTGATCGGTCGGGAGGGGGACGGTCTGCGGATCGCGCTGACCACCCTCAACGCCGGGCGGCTGGCGATACCCGCGATGGTGACGGGGGCGGCCAAATGGTCGCTGAAAATTGCGCGTGAGTGGTCCGGCGAGCGAGTGCAATGGGGCAAGCCGCTGGGCAAGCACGAGGCGGTCGCCGGCAAGATCTCGTTCATCGCCGCCACCACGTACGCGCTTGAAGCGGTGGTGGAGATATCGGGTCAGATGGCTGATGAGGGCCGCAACGATATCCGCATCGAGGCGGCGCTGGCCAAGCTGTGGTCCAGTGAGATGGCGTGCCAGGTCGCCGATGAGCTGTTGCAGATCCGGGGCGGGCGTGGCTATGAGACCGCCGAGTCACTGGCTGCGCGGGGTGAGCGTGCGGCACCGGTGGAGCAGTCGTTGCGTGATGTTCGGATCAACCGGATCTTCGAGGGATCCAGCGAGATCATGCGGTTGCTCATTGCCCGCGAAGCGGTAGACGCGCACCTGGCCGCCGCTGGGGATCTGGCCAAACCCAACACCGATCTTCGGAAGAAGGCGGCAGCCGCGGTTGGCGCCAGCGGGTTCTATGCAAAATGGTTGCCGCAGCTGGTATTTGGTGAGGGACAGCGGCCCAAGGCGTATCACGAGTTCGGCCCGCTGGCCGCTCATCTGCGATTCATCGAACGCTCGACTCGCAAGCTGGCCCGAAACACCTTCTACGGGATGGCCCGCTGGCAGGCCAAGCTGGAACAAAAGCAGGGCTTTCTCGGTCGCATCGTCGACATCGGTGCGGAATTGTTCGCCATGTCCGCGGTATGCGTGCGGGCCGAAGCCCAACGGGTCGCTGATTCGATCGTCGGACGGCAGGCCTACGAGCTGGCGGAGGCATTCTGCGGGCAGGCGACTCTGCGGGTGGAAGCGCTGTTCCACGGGTTGTGGACCAACACCGATGTCGGCGATGTCCGCCTGACCAACGACGTGTTGGAGGGTCGGTATGCCTGGCTGGAGGATGGAATCATCGATCCTTCCGAGGGCACCGGACCCTGGATTGCGCATTGGGAGCCCGGGCCGTCCACGCAGCCGAATGTGGCTCGGCGCTTCCTGCCTGACTCGACGTCAGCCGAGGCGAAGCCGTAAGGCTGTCCACCCATGGGCTCATATGTTGCCGGCGCCGGTGAATTCAGCCGCGACACCAACTACATCACCACCCGCATCACCGCCGACGGGCGCGACGGCTATGCGGTGCAGCCCGGTCGCTATCGCCTCATCGTTGCCCGGGCTTGTCCGTGGGCCAACCGCGCCATCATCGTGCGCCGCCTGCTGGGTTTGGAACCCGTTCTTTCCATAGGCTTTTGCGGACCCACCCATGACGCGCGCAGCTGGACCTTCGACCTTGATCCCGAAGGTCTGGACCCGGTGTTGCAGATCCCGCGACTACAGGACGCCTACTTCAAGCGCTTCCCGGAGTACCCCAAGGGCATCACCGTTCCGGCGATCGTCGATGTACCGACCGGCGCGGTGGTCACCAACGACTTCGCGCAGATGACCTTGGACTTGTCCACGCAGTGGGCCGCCTACCATCGCGACGGCGCCCCGCAGCTGTACCCGTCACGGTTGCGACTCGAGATCGACGAGGTGAGTCAGCGGATCTACACCGAAGTGAACAACGGCGTGTACCGCTGTGGCTTTGCCGGCTCACAGCAGGCGTACGAGGCCGCTTTCGATCGGCTGTTCGGCGCATTGGACTGGTTGAGCGATCGTCTGGCGAGTCGACGCTATCTGGTGGGGGACACCATCACCGAGGCCGACGTGCGGCTGTTCACCACGCTGGCCCGTTTCGATCCGGTGTACCACGGTCATTTCAAGTGCAATTGGTACAAGCTCAGCGAGATGCCCGTGTTGTGGGCGTACGCTCGTGATCTGTTCCAGACCCCGGGATTCGGCGATACCGTGGACTTTGTTCAAATCAAGCAGCACTACTACATCGTGCACGCCGACATCAACCCCCCCGGGATTGTTCCCAAAGGCCCCGATCTGGCTGGCTGGTTGGCGCCGCACGGACGGGAAGCGCTGGGCGGCAGGCCCTTCGGTGATGGCACGCCGCCCGGGCCGCCGGTCGCAGGGGAGCGGGTCCCGGCCGGTCACGGAGCCTAGGTTCTGCGCACGAGCGCGTGTCGAACCTGCGCCACGACGATGTCAGGCCGGTTTTTCAGTGTCTGCGCGTTGACTCGAACAATCGTCCACCCGCGCGCTTCGAGTTCGGCCGATCGATCGAAAGCGTCGCTGCGCGCCGCGTTATTCCACTGACCTGCGCTGTCAAATTCGACGCCGACTTTGCATTCCGGCCAGCCCATGCCGATCCGGGCCGCCACCGCGCCCCAATCGTCGAGTACCTTGATCTCGGTTTGGGGCGCTGGCAGGCCAGATCGAATGATTAGCAAGCGAATTCGCGTCTCATAGGGCGAATCGGCGCCGGCGTCGACCAGCGGTAGTGCCTGACGTAGCTGGATCAACCCGCGAGCACCGCGATGTCGCTCGGCGAGCATCTCGACGTCGGCCACCTTCAGCTCGGTGGCACGCGTCAGTGCATCGAGTCGAATCACCGCTGTGGTCAGTCCTTTTCGCCTTCCGAGGTCGAATGCCGTGCGCGCCGGAGTGGTCAGGGCGATGCCGTCGCGCACGCATACCTCGTCCTCATCGAGGCAGGCGCTGTGGGAAATGATGCCGCGCGCCTTGTCCCGGCCCCGTCGGTTGAGTTCGGCCGGTAGCCAATCGTCGATCCATCCCGTGCGGTGCAGCGCCGCGGCGGACAGGCCCACCGCCGTTGCGGACCGCCCCGACCACAACCACGCGGCGATGGCCCGCGTCACCGCCGTCAGCTTCTTCCCGCGGGGGATGTACACGTTGCGGTGAACCATCTCGAAGTGGGTCCGCAACCGGTGTGGTGTGACGGCTCCGGCGGCTAGTGCTTCAGTGCCCCGGAACGGCCAGTCCAAAATCTCCATGCCGACACGGTGCCTGGCCGTACCGACACGTCCGAGCGAATGTCGAGTTGTTGGGGGTCCCGCGAAGATCTGCCGACGGCGCGCCGCCCGGTGAGCCGATGAGGTGGCTAGAAGACCACGCGCACCGACCATTCCGCGTGCGGTGCCTCCCGCAGTTCACCGGAGGGATCGACCACCAACGTCAGCAACTGCACGACCACCCCGGTGAGCCGCCCGCGTTGCGGGTCGACGGTGGGGATGGTGACAGCCAACCGACTGTTCGGCCGGAAGATGACGGCGGTGGTATTGGGCGGGTCGTCGTAGAGCTGCAGCAGCCGCCACGGTGCCCGGGAAATGGCCTGCGGGACCGACAGCTGGACCGGATAGCGTTCGGTCACCGGCAGTTCGCCCTGAGTCTGCGGCGTCTGGCACTCGTCGAGCCTGAGCACGTCGCAGTACATGTATGGACCTACCCGGGTCAGGTGCCCGTGTGAGTACAGGCTGATCTCGGGCCGTTGTGGACCGGAATTGCGTGCCAGTAGCCAGGCGCCGACGCCCGCGCTCGCCGACAACCCCAGCACCACGACTGCGATCAGCGCAGTCATCCAGCGTTTCACTGCGGTCCCACTCCCGCCGTTGCGGTCCCCCGGCGCGTGGTCTCCTGCTCGGCCATGACGGGACGGTTGCCCCCGAGGCCGGGTATCAGCGAGTCGCCCCGAAAGCTGACAATTGTTTGTGCCAGACCCAGGATCAGCAGCGCGCTGACCGTGGTGAAGCCGATCCACAGGTCGGTGTAGATCAGCACGCCGACCGCCCCGCCCAGGACCCATGCCAGCTGCAGGGTCGACTCCGAGCGGCCAAAGCCCGATGCCCGCGATTCCTCCGGGAGGTCGTGTTGCAACGACGCATCCAGTGAGGCCTTGGCGATCGCACTCGAGCCCGACGTGACCAAGGTGGCGATGGCGGCAGTCACGAGGTTGCCGGCCACCGCGGCCGCCAGCGCGAAAGCGGTGACCACCACGGTGCAGCGCACTACCAGCACCGCCGGCCTACCCAGCTGTAGGCGAGCGCTGGCGAAGTTTCCGGCGAAATTGCCGATTGCGGCCGCCGCGCCGATCAAGCCCAGCATCCCCAGCTGAACCCACCCGTTGGCATCGTGGGCCTTGGCGACAAACGCCGGGTACAAGAACAGGAAGCCGACCATCACCTTGATGGTGCAGTTACCCCACAGCGAGGTAATGATGTTGCGGCCCAAGGGTTGTCGCAATGCTCCGCTGAGATTCTTGACTTCTTCGGGCCAGCTTCGGCGTTGCCTGCCACGGTCGCGGTGGTAGCTCAGTGTCGCGGGAACCTCGCCCGCGGTCACCTCGACCCAGCGCGGAATGCGCATGGACAGCAGCGCACCGGCCACGGTGACCGCGACAACGACGAACAGCGCTCCCGGCAACTCGAACAGGCGGGTGCAGGCGAACTCGACCCCCGCCGCGACGGCACCGCCGGCCATGGTCCCGCCGAGCAGGCCGAATACCGTCAGGCGGGAGTTGACTCGCACCAAGTCGATGGACGGCGGCATCACCCGGGGCGTCATGGCACTGCGCAGCACGCTGAAGGACTTCGACAACACCATCATGGCCAGTGCGCAGGGATAGAGCACCCAGGACGGGAAGCTTCCGCTGGCCCCGTCGTAGTTCATGATCAGCACCAAGGCCAACACCGTGCGAAGTCCGAACGAGAGCGCCAACGCGACGCGCCGGCCGTGCTGCAGTTTGTCCAGCGCGGGACCGATCAACGGGGCGACCACGGCGAACGGAGCAATCGTGATCAGCAGGTAGAGGGCCACCTTGGATTTGCTCTCGCCGCTGGCCGCCGCGAAGAACAAGGTGTTGGCCAGTGCCACAGCCATCGAGGAGTCGACCGCGAAGTTAGCCATCGTCGGCCACGTCAGCGCGGTCAACCCCGACTTGTCGGCGCCGTCGGCGGTCGCGGCGCGCTGGACCATCCAGTACATCCGCGAACCCATCTCCCGGCTGCGCATTGCCGCGGCGCGGGTGACGGTGATCCGTTCACCGCTGCTGAGACCGCGCGGGGGTGGTGGGGGCGCCTCGTTCCCCTCCGCGTCGTCTTCGGATTCCGGCTCCCGGTCCAGCGGCGGGAGGTAGCGGTTGGCGCTTGGCATGGGCGGTGGACGGCGCGTGCGACGGTTGCCGGGGCCGCCGGTGGGGTAGTTCGCCATCCCCGGGTGCTCACTGACCGATCCGTTTCGGGTGCGGCGGCCCGGGGACGCGGCCATTCGGCCCTGGTGATCACGCCGCCATCCAGACACAAGTCAATTCTGTCCTATCTCGCCGCCCCGTGTAGGCAACCGGGTGTGGCTCGCCTCCCGTGTCTTCCGGCAGTATGGGAGTCGCTTGCAGAAAGGAAAGGGAATGTGACCGGACCCTTTGAGGACTCGACGGAATCCTCCGCGACGGCCGTGGCCGAGTGGCCCGAAGAGCTGGCGCCGACGCTCACGGGTGCGGTTGCGCTGGCCAGGGAGGCTGTCGAGGAGTTCAGCGGCGCCGAGGCTGTCGGAGATTACCTGGGCGTCAGCTACGAAGATCCCAATGCCGCCACCCACCGATTCCTGGCGCATCTGCCCGGCTACCAGGGCTGGCAGTGGGCCGCAGTGGTGGCCAGCTACGTCGGTGCCGATCGGGTCACCGTCAGTGAGGTGGTGCTGGTCCCGGGCCCAACCGCGCTGCTGGCGCCGGCCTGGGTGCCGTGGGAGCAGCGGGTACGGCCGGGGGATCTAAGCCCGGGAGACCTGCTGGCGCCGGCGAAGGACGATCCACGGCTGGTGCCGGGTTACGCCGCCAGCGGTGACGCTCAGGTCGATGAGACCGCGGCAGAGGTCGGGCTCGGCCGGCGCTGGGTGATGAGCGGTTGGGGCCGTGCCGAGGCGGCGCAACGATGGCACGACGGAGACTGCGGCCCCGACTCGCCGATGGCGCGATCGACCAAGCGAGTGTGTCGAGACTGTGGGTTCTTCCTACCGCTGGCCGGATCGCTGGGCGTGATGTTCGGGGTATGCGGTAACGAACTGGCGGCCGACGGACGCGTTGTCGACAAGCAGTACGGTTGCGGCGCGCACTCGGATACCCCCGCTCCGGCGGGCACCGGCTCACCGATGTACGAGCCGTATGACGACGGAGTGCTCGATGTCGTGGAGAAGCCGGCCGAGTCGTCGGACTAGCCTGCTTCGGCGGCAGCCTTGATCCTGGCCAGCGAGGTGTTCATGCCTTCGACCAGCTCACGTTCAAAGTTCGTGTTGCCGCCGAGCAGGGCATTCACCGACATGCTCGAGAATGCGCTGACGCCGTTTTCGGCGTGACGGCTCTCGGTCAGCCGGGTTCCCGCGCCGTGCGGCGCCAGCTCATAGCTCCAGATCGTGCGGTTGGTATCGACCCGGAATGCCAGCTTCTGCTCGGGGATGACCTCCACGATTCGGGAGCTGGTGGGCCAGAACAGGCGGTTGCGGCGGTTGAAGTTCAGGGTGCGGGTGCCCTGGCGCAACGGGCCGAATTGGTGCATCCAGCGGCACTGCGGGCTCCACTCGGGCATCCGTCGCAGATCGGATATCAACGCCCAGACCTTCGAGGGTGGCGCGTCGATATCAATGTGCGTTTGCAACAGCGGAGATGCCATGGGTCCTCCCGGGTAGGCAATTACTAGTCGATTTGCTGGTCGAGGTAGGTCTCGAGTCCGGCCTGAGCGCCGCGCGCACCGCGGCGGGCAGCGGCAAGCTGCCAGACGAAAAGGCAGGTACCGAACAATCCCACCACCAGTCCGGCAACCGTCACTGGACGCCAGCCCTGCAGACTGGGGACCAGGAACGCCGCCATGGCCGCGCCCAACCAGGCGAGCGCTCCGACCAAGATGACCGGCCACACCTCGAGCAGGACCGCCGGTAGCGGAGGCGGTTCGGGGCTTTGGTCGGGCTCGATACTCATCGTGTCTCCAAGATAGCCAAGTCGCCATCCAGACGGCCGTGCGGATGCAGGTGGGTTTGCCCTCGCGCCGACGGCGGGGTCGTTCTCGTGTCCGCGAGCGCCCCATCGGCCCAGGCCGCCCCGGGCGCGGCCAGGCTTCGGTAAGCGGTGTGCCAAAGCGGTCGCGGGCGGTCGCGCCGAATCCTGGCCGTCGGACACGGCGGGCATGGGTTTGCCGTTCTGAACCCGCGCCATTGCGTTCCGATGTAACCTCGCGCTGTGCCTGACAGCGATGGGCGGCTGGCTAGCGACTTGTCGTTGGCAGTTATGCGGTTGGCCCGCCAACTTCGATTTCGGAACCCCTCGTCGCCGGTGTCGTTGTCTCAGTTGTCGGCATTGACCACGTTGGCCAATGAGGGCGCGATGACACCCGGCGCGTTGGCGATCCGCGAGCGAGTCCGCCCACCGTCGATGACTCGGGTGATCGCTTCCCTGGCCGACATGGGTCTGGTGGATCGCACGCCGCACCCCGTTGACGGCCGCCAGGTGCTGGTCTCGGTGTCCGAAGCGGGTGCGGAGCTGGTCAAAGCGGCGCGGCGGGCCCGCCAGGAATGGCTGGCCGAGCGCTTGGCGACGCTGGACGGCGACAAGCGCGACATTCTGCGCAACGCCGCCGACATCATGATGGCGCTGGTCGACGAAAGCCCGTGACCGCGCACAGCCATGTTCGCGACGTCGATGTGCGAGATGTCAGCGATCCCTACGACCCGTGCCTCGATGATTTCCGCGACCTCAACAGCATCGACCGCCGGCCCGACCTGCCGTCGGGCAAAGGGCTGGTGATCGCCGAGGGCGTGTTGGTCGTCCAGCGCATGCTGGCGTCGCGGTTTTCGCCGCGCGCGTTGCTGGGGACCGATCGCAGATTGCTCGAGCTGAAAGAAGACCTGTCCGGCGTTGGGGCACCTTACTACCGGGTCTCCCCGGACGTCATGGCGCAGGTGGTCGGGTTTCACCTCAATCGTGGCGTGTTGGCCGCCGCGAGCCGGGTGGTCGAGCCCAGCGTTGGGCAAGTCGTGGATGGCGCCCGCACCATCGCTGTTCTCGAAGGTGTCAATGACCACGAGAATCTGAGCTCGATCTTTCGCAACGCGGCCGGCCTGGGCGTGCACGCGGTGATTTTCGGCAGCGGCTGCGCCGATCCGCTGTACCGCCGCGCGGTGCGTGTCTCCATGGGGCACGCGTTGCTGGTGCCCTACGCGCGCGCAACCGATTGGCCCGCGGAGCTTGTCGCACTGAAAGAACGCGGATTTCGGCTCTTGGCGCTGACACCCAAGGGCGACGCTCGTGCGCTGCCCGAGGCGATGGACGCCGTGGGCGATCAACCGGTTGCCTCTCTGGTGGGCGCGGAGGGACTGGGACTGACGGCGGCTGCGCTGCGGATCAGCGACCTGCGGGTGCGCATCCCCATGTCGCGGGGCACCGACTCGCTCAACGTGGCGACGGCGGCCGCTTTGGCCTTCTATGAGCGGGCTAGGCTCGGCCAGTGACTGACGAACGCGGTGAATCTGCCCCCTGGGCTGCGGGTTTGGCGGTGGCCGCCTTTGTCGCAGCGGTGGTAGGGGTTGGCGATGCGGTGCTCAGCATCGGGCTCATTCGCGTGCATCCGCTGCTGGCGGTCGGTCTCAACATCGTGGCGGTCGGCGGGCTGGCACCGTCGCTCTGGGGCTGGCGGAACACCCCGGTGCTGCGCTGGTTTGTGCTGGGAGCGGGGGTGGGTGTGGCCGTGGCGTGGTTGGCGCTGATCGGCCTCGCCGGATTGGGCAGCCGCTAGCGCTGGCCGCTCGAACGCACCCCGAGCAGCACGTCCTCCCAGGCCGGGATGGCCGGCTTGCCACGGCGGCTGCTGGCCGGTTGTTCGGCCGGAGCGGGCGGGGTCTGCTTCGCCGGTTTGGCGGGCTTTGCCTGCTTGGCCGGCTTTGCGGGTTCGTCGAAGGCCAGGTGCGAGACCGGTGCCAGGGGCCGTAGCGGTGCCTTGTACTCCGGGTCGATTAGTTCGCTGGCCGCGTCGTCGATCGCGGTGACCGTGCCGCCGTGGGCTCCCGGGGCGAAACGGAAATGCGCGAGGTTGTCCGAGCGGCCGGCCTTCCAGGCCAGCTGTACCGTCCAGCGGCCGTCTTCGTTGCGCCAGGCGTCCCAGTCGAGCCGTTCGGGGTTGAGGCCACGGGTCACCAGCGCTGCGGTGATGGTTTCAAGCAGCGTCAGAACCGCGGGGCCGTCGGCGAGCATGGGGTGCGCGGCCGTCGCCAGTTCGGCGGCGCGCGAGCGTTCCAGCAACACCGGGTGGGCGAAGCGTTGGATGCGCGCGATGTCTGAGCCTGACGCGGTGGCGACCTGTTCGACAGATGCCCCGGCGCGGATGCGAGCCTGAATTTCCTTGGGACTGAGCATGTTGGTGACTTCTATGTCGAGTTGTGGTTGCTCGGGCGGTATCGGTTGGCGCTTCAACGCGGCCCGCAGCCGGTCATCGGCGGGCAGCTTGTATTTCTCGGTTGAGTCGACACCCTCGCAGAGAATGTATTTGCCGTCGGCGTCGAGCCCAACCACTCTCAGTTCCCGCATGGCTTCTCCTCGCAGGCTCCGTGCAGGTCGGCACCGGACCTGTTACGTTGCGAACTTTACGGCAGCGAAAGGCTGCCGTCGCGCTGACACGCTGGACGGTTGCCGGTTGATAACGGCGAGGTTAAAGACGCTCGACAACCCAATCGATGCACTGGGTGAGTGCGCTGATGTCGTCGGGTTCCACCGCGGGGAACATCGCGACCCGCAGCTGGTTGCGGCCCAGCTTGCGGTACGGCTCGGTGTCGACGATGCCGTTTGCCCGCAGGGTCTTGGCCACGGCGGCGGCATCCACGTCGTCAACGAAGTCGATCGTGCCCACCACCTGTGAGCGCAGGGCGGGATCGCTGACGAACGGGGTGGTGTAGGGACGTTCCTGCGCCCACGAGTACAACCGCTGCGACGAGTCGGCGGTGCGCTTGACGGCCCAGTCCAGCCCGCCATTGCCGAGCAGCCAGTCGAGCTGTTCGGCCAGCAGCACCAGGGTGGCGATCGCCGGAGTGTTGTAGGTCTGGTTCTTCAGGCTGTTCTCGATCGCTATCGGCAGCGACAAGAAGTCGGGGACCCACCGGCCGGACGCGGCGATGGCCTCGACGCGCGCCAGCGCGGCCGGGCTCATGATGGCCAGCCAGAGGCCGCCGTCGCTGGCGAAGTTCTTCTGTGGCGCGAAGTAGTAGGCGTCGACCTCGGTGATGTCCACCGGCAGGCCGCCGGCGCCCGAGGTGGCGTCGATGACAACCAACGCTTCGCCTGAGCCGGCCGGACGATGCACCGGCACCGCCACACCGGTCGATGTCTCGTTGTGGGCCCAGGCAACGACATCCACGGAGGGGTCGGCCTGCGGTTCGGGTGCGCTGCCCGGGTCGGCCTTGATGATGATCGGGTCGCCGATGAACGGGTTCTTGGCGACGGCCGAGGCGAACTTCGAGCTGAACTCACCGTAGGTCAGGTGCAACGACCGTTTGTCGATCAAGCCGAAGGCCGCGGCGTCCCAGAACGCCGTCGCGCCGCCGTTGCCCAGAATGACCTCGTAGCCGTCGGGCAACGAAAAGAGGTCGGTCAGCCCCGACCGCACCTGGCCGACCAGATTCTTGATCGGTGCCTGACGGTGGGAGGTGCCGAACAGCTCGGCTGCGGTGCTGGTCAGGGCCTGCAATTGGGCGGGCCGGACCTTGGACGGGCCGCATCCGAAGCGCCCGTCGCTGGGCTTGAGGTTGGCGGGAATGTCGAGGGAAGTCGCGAGCTGGTCAGCCATGGTAATCAGGGTAATGAGAGGTGGCGCGGTGGGGACCAAGCGGGCCGAAAAATGCCTGGCAGCGCGATCCGATGTGAGCGAGCCCACAGTTGACCGCCCGCTGGGGCTTGGGCCACTCTCCCTTTCGAGGGTCTGGATAATTCCCGGTACCAGCGGTACCGTGTTCATCACACGTCCGAATGTAAACCTCATCGAGGAGGGCTGTAATGGCCAGGACGCGAATGGTTCGGCGGTGGCGCCGCAATATGGAAGTGCGCGACGACGCCGAGTACGTGGAAATGCTCGCCACACTGTCCGAGGGGTCTGTGCGGCGGAATTTCAACCCGTACACCGATATCGATTGGGAGTCACCGGAGTTCGCTGTCACTGACAACGATCCCCGGTGGATCCTCCCGGCAACGGACCCGTTGGGGCGCCATCCCTGGTACCAGGCTCAATCCGAAGAACGCAAGATCAAGATCGGGATGTGGCGGCAGGCCAACGTGGCCAAGGTTGGGCTGCATTTTGAGTCCATCCTGGTCAGGGGCCTGATGAACTACACCTTCTGGATGCCCAACGGATCACCGGAGTATCGGTACTGCCTGCACGAATCGGTCGAAGAGTGCAACCACACCATGATGTTCCAGGAGATGGTCAACCGTGTCGGCGCCGACGTGCCCGGGATGCCCCGGCGGTTGCGTTGGATTTCGCCGTTGGTTCCATTGGTGGCCGGCCCGCTGCCGGTGGCGTTCTTCATTGGTGTGCTCGCCGGCGAGGAGCCCATCGACCACACCCAAAAGAACGTGTTGCGCGAAGGTAAGTTGCTCCATCCGGTCATGGAACGGGTGATGGCCATCCATGTCGCCGAGGAAGCCCGGCACATCTCGTTTGCGCACGAATTCCTCCGCAAACGCTTGCCGAAGCTCACCAAGCGGCAGCGGTTCTGGATCTCGCTGTACTTGCCGCTGACGATGCGGTCGCTGGCCAATGCGATCCTGGTGCCGCCGAAGGAGTTCTGGGCGGAGTTCGACATCCCGCGTGAGGTCAAAAAGGAGCTGTTCTTCAGATCGCCAGAGTCGCGAAAGTGGTTGCGCGACATGTTCGCCGACGTGCGGATGCTGGCCCACGACACCGGTCTGATGCAGACTCGCTCGGCGCGGTTGATGTGGCGTATCTGCAAGATCGATGGGGAGCCGTCTCGGTATCGCAGCGAGCCGCAGCGCCAGCACTTGGCCGCTTCGCCCGCCGCATAGGCCGTTACGAGCTGTTCTATGCCGCACGTTATTACCCAGTCGTGCTGCAACGACGGGTCCTGTGTGTTCGCCTGCCCGGTCAATTGCATCCACCCGACACCTGACGAGCCCGGCTTCGCGACGTCGGAAATGCTCTATATCGATCCGGTGGCCTGCGTGGACTGTGGTGTATGTGTGAGCGCCTGCCCGGTGGGTGCGATTGCGCCCGACTCGCGGCTGGACTCCAAGCAACTGCCGTTCGTGGAAATCAATGCGTCGTACTATCCGCAGCGTCAGGGCGGCGAGAAGCTACCGCCAACGTCAAAGCTGGCACCGGTGATCCCCGCTGCCCAGGTTCGGCCGCGCAGCCAGCCCCTCACCGTCGCCATCGTCGGGTCCGGGCCCGCGGCGATGTATGCCGCCGACGAGTTGCTGGTTCAGCATGGCGTGCGCGTCAACGTCTTTGAGAAGCTGCCCACGCCCTACGGCTTGGTGCGCGCCGGTGTGGCGCCGGATCATCAGAACACCAAGCGGGTCACCCGATTGTTCGACCGGGTGGCACGCCATCGCCGGTTTCGGTTCTACCTCAACGTGGAGATCGGCAGGCAGCTGAGTCACGCGGATTTGTTGGCCCACCATCACGCTGTGGTGTATGCGGTCGGCGCGCCCGATGATCGTCGTCTGCACATCGATGGGATGGGCTTGCCGGGCACCGGTACCGCGACCGAGTTGGTCGCATGGATAAACGGGCATCCAGACTTCACTGACCTACCTGTCGACCTGAGCCACGAGCGCGCGGTGATCATCGGCAACGGAAATGTCGCCCTCGACGTGGCACGCATGCTCACCGCGAATCCGGACGACCTGGCTCGCACCGATATCGCTGACCCGGCGCTGCGCGCACTGCGCAACTCGGCGGTTCGCGAGGTGGTGATCGCCGCCCGCCGCGGACCCGCCCACTCGGCGTTCACTCTGCCCGAGCTGATCGGGCTCACGGGTTGCGCCGAGGTGGTTCTCGACGCGGCCCATCGTCAGCGGGTCCTTGACGATTTGGCAACCGTCTCTGACCAACTGACCAAGCGCAAGCTGGAGATCTTGGCAACGCTGGGGGAGGGCTCGGCGGCATCGGGCCCGCGCATCCGGCTGGCATACCAACTCACCCCCCGATCGGTGCGTGGTGAGCAGCGAGCCAGCGGCGTGGAGTTTTCGGTGACCGGTACCGACGAAATGCGCACCCTCGATGCGGGGCTGGTGCTGACGTCGATCGGGTATCGCGGCACGAAGATTGGCGATCTGCCGTTTGACGACAATGCGGCGGTTGTCCCCAATGACGGTGGCCGAGTCGTGGACCCGGTTCGCGGCGCCCCGGTGCCAGGTGTCTATGTCGCGGGCTGGATCAAGCGCGGGCCCTCCGGGTTCATCGGTACCAACAAGTCCTGCTCGCTGCAGACGGTTGCGGCGCTGGTCGCCGACTTCAACGCGGGCAAGCTTGGCGATCCGGTGTGCAAACCGGCCGCGTTGGCCAAGCTGGTGCATACCCGCGAACCCGACGTCATCGACTCCGCGGGATGGTTTGCCATCGACGCGGCCGAGATTGCACGCGGTAACGCCGAGGGGCGTCCGCGCAACAAATTCACCGATGTGGCCGACATGCTGGGTGCCGCCGCCTCGGGGGCACCGGTGCGCCCGTCTCGTGGCTTGCTCGCGGCGATCCTCGGCAGGTAAGCGAAGTCGTCAGGCCGCGCCGTTGCGCAGGCGCCGCGGTACGGCGACGCCTGCGCAACGGCAGGGTTGATCTGCGTTAGTTGCTCGCCTGTGCGGACATGGCCGCTTGGATCTCCTCCATGCTGACCTCGCGTACCGGCTGGCCCAGCGACCAGTGGTGGCCAAAAGGATCGGCGACAACTCCGTAGCGGTCTCCCCAGAATTGGTCGTCCAACGGCGCCACAACCGTGGCTCCGGCATCCAGTGCCCGCTGGAACTTCGCGTCCACATCGGTGACGGTCAGATGGATAGTGACCGGTGTTCCGTCCAGGGATACCGGTGTCATCGACTTGCCCCCGCACATCTCGGGAAAGTCGTCGTTGAGCATCACGGTAGAGCCGTTGATCCGAAGCGCGGCGTGGACCAGCCTGCCGTCCGGACCGGGCACCCGGCCCAACTCCTCGGCCCCGAAGGCCTTGACGTAGAAGTCGATGGCGGCCGCGGCGTCGTGAACGACGAGGTGGGGGGACAGGGCGGGTTCGACGTTGATTGCCATGAAAGTCTCCTTGCTGTTGGCTTCCCGAATGGGCTCACCGGTACTGACCCAAGCCGCGACACAAACTCATCGCTGCGTTCGTCATTTAACCGCGGGGCACCGACAAGCCCCGGTGGCTTGTGGCCGGACGGGCGCTGGCCGCCTGTGCGGGACTCTTGTATCAGGCGCAGGTCAGGCGCGGATGAGGCGCGGATGAGGCGACGGACGGTGGCCGTCGCTCGGTGCGGTTCGCCTTGGTTCCCGACCGCCCCTGGTTCGCCCCCCGGTTGCTGGCTGCGGCCGGCTCCCGGCCGCGGGCCGATGTTGTGATGCGTCCACCGTGACTGTCTGACCGTGATGGGCGAGTGATCGTCAAGTGACCTGGTGGACGCCAAAGCGCTAGACACGGCGCCGTTGACTACGATTTCAATTCTGCGAGAGCACTTTTCGGTAACGGCGCGAATACGATTGGATCGCGACACGGGTACTATTACGTCACGAAACACGCTGATTTTGACGGGATTTGCGAGGGAATTGTGCCCCTCTAGCACTTCCTGGCGATATGTCAACCCTTGGTGGCCGAACATCCACGATCGCGGACTGGCGTCGCTTTGGTGTCCGAGCTCCGGCGTCGGATGCGAATGTTGGCCGAGAGGGTGAAAGCGACTGACGCGCAGGTTCGTCATGTACGAAATATGTTGGCATATAGGTCGACCCGAAAATCCGCCGAAGTCAGAAGCCTGGGCGAAACGAGGATGCTGATGGCATCGCTCACCGATTGTCTCATCGAAAAGCGTTGGTCAGCAGCGGAGAAACCTTGAACTGCGCTGACTCGAGATGGCTGCGTATAGGTGATAAGTGCTGTCTTGCAATGACTATGGCCACTTTGATCGCGTTTCTTGTGCGCTATCCGGCTGGCAAGATCAATTCACTCACGACAGAACGTCGCTGCAACGGTCGCCACTGGCAGTGCCTTCTTGCTGCCTTTTTGCTCCCCTCGGCGGATCATCGGGATGGCCAGGGTATGGGCTGGTGATCTGGATGAATTTAATTGGAATTCAGGGTGTTTGAGCATTCGGTCGAGCCAGGGCGGGCGCTAATGATGCGTTGGGTGAGGCGGTCCTGCATGTCCGGACGCGGGTTACTCGGGCGGGCTCGACCGCGGCTTCCGGCTCCAAAGATCGGTATTGACAATAGCTCTGGTGGGGCAGCAGACTTCGCTGCACGTTACGGACCTCCCGGTTGCACACCTCGAACATCCTGGTGAGCAGCGCGACACCTCAATACCGCCACTTTGTCAGTCGATGCCGTCGGACGGGCCGTTGGCTTTGCTGGGCCTGGCTCGCATCGAGCTTGCCCGGCGAGCCACCGCGAGCTTGCTCATCGACCGGCAAAGCGTCATCCGACGAATCCACTTTCCCGGTGGAGGCACAAGGAGAATTTATGGGTTACGCCAGCCATGCGGTCCGGGTCGGGGCGCTGGTGTTCGTTCTGGTGGTGGGTGCTGCGGTGGCAACCGATCAGGCGATCGGCCATGCCGCACCAACTGATTCGGACGCCTCCAATGGTGAATCGTGGGCCGACGTCCCCGCGCCGCCGGGCGGCGAGAACACCGCAGCGTCTCTGCTGCCGGGGGCGGCACAGCCGGGTGCGGTGCCCGGTGCGGCGCAGCCGGGAGCGGCACTGCCCGGTACGGCTCTGCCGGGTGCGGCATCGCCAGGGGTGGGTACGCCACAGCTTGATCCCAGCAACATCCCCGATGACTTGCTCAACGCCGTGATCAATTTCCTGGCCTCAATCCGCAATGGAGTGGTGCCGATCCTCGAAAACCGCACGCCGGTGGCCACGCCCCAACAACTCAAGATCGACGTCAACGGCTCGACGGGCCTGGTTCCGTTTTCGGCCTACGACCCGGATGGCAACAGGATGACCTTCAAGGTCAATCCCCGCGGCACCCCCTGGTGGGCCTCAGCACGGCATGGTGAACATCGACGAGAGCAGGGCCGCCTTCGTCTACACACCCGAGCCGAATTTCGTTGGCATCGACACGTTCACCGTTGCGGTCAGCGATGACACCAGCCTGCACGTGCACGGGCTAGCCGGATACTTGGGCCCGTTTCACGGCCACGACGACGTCGCCACCGTGACGATCTTCGTTGGCAACATCCCGACCGACACGATCAGCGGCGACTTCAGCATGTTGACGTACAACATCGCCGGGCTGCCGTTCCCGCTCTCCAGCGCGATGCTGCCGCGCTTTCTCTACACCAAGGAGATCGGGAAGCGGCTCAACAACTTCTCGGTGTCCAACGTCCAGGAGGATTTCAGCTACCACGAATTCCTGATCAAGAAGTCCAGGATGCCCAGCCAGACACCGCCCAGCCCGCCCACCTTGCTGTGGCCGATCGGTGTGCCCTTCTCCGACGGGCTCAATAGCCTCGCCGTGTTCAAGGTGAAAAGACTCGACCGGCAGACGTGGTTTCAATGCGATGCCGACAACTGCCTCACCCCGAAGGGTTTTAGCTACTCCCAGCTGCAACTGCCGGGCGGAAACACCATGGACCTCTACAACCTGCATGCCAACACCGGTGGTGGGGTGCTTACCAACGCCAACCTCAGGCAGCTTGCCAACTACATCCTGCAGAACTCCGCGGGCCGCGCGGTGATCGTCACCGGCGACTTCAACGCGCTGTACTCCGAGGACCAAGCCGGCCTGCTCGACTTCGCCGGTTCCACCGGGCTCACCGACGCCTGGGTGGAGGTCGAGCACGGCCCCACCACGCCGCCGTTCGCGCCGGACTGCATGGTCGGCAACGAATGCGAATTGCTCGACAAGATCTTCTATCGCAGTGGCACGGGAGTGACGCTGCAGGCCACCGCCTACAGCAATGAGGCGCCCAACTTCAACAATTCCAACGGGCAACCGTTGTCGGACCCCAGCCCTCCGGCGGTTGCCTTCCACTACGAGACCAACAACGTCTCTTACCCGAACTAGTTTGTAGCGCTTGGCATTTGGTGCTCGATTCGACCTGTCCGGGCGCATGCTATGCGGTGGTCAGCACCCGGTCCCAGCCCGCGACCGACTCCGGGGTGCGTGGCGCCGGCCCCACGTAGATCGCGGAGGGGCGGACCAGCTTGCCCAGCCGCTTCTGCTCGAGAATGTGGGCACACCAGCCGGCGGTCCGCCCGCAGGTGAACATCGCCGGCATCATGTTGGCCGGGACGCCGGCGAAGTCCAGAATGACCGCGGCCCAGAACTCGACATTAGTCTCGATGGCTCGGTCGGGACGGCGCTCACGCAACTCGGCCAGGGCCGCCTGTTCCAAGGCCGCCGCGACTTCGTACCGGGGTGCCGCCAGCCGCTCGGCGGTGGCGCGCAGCACCCGCGCCCGCGGGTCCTCCGCGCGGTAGACCCGATGCCCGAAGCCCATCAGCTTCTCGCCGCGGTCCAGAATGCCCTTGACCAGGCCGCGGGCGTCTCCGGTGCGCTCGACCTGCTCGATCATGGGGAGGACTCGGGCCGGTGCACCGCCGTGCAGCGGCCCGCTCATCGCACCGATCGCGCCCGAGAGTGCCGCTGCGACGTCCGCGCCGGTAGAGGCGATGACGCGGGCGGTGAACGTCGAGGCGTTCATGCCGTGTTCGGCGGCCGACACCCAGTAGGCGTCAATGGCTTCGATGTGCCTGGGGTCCGGTTCGCCTTGCCATCGGGTCATGAAACGCGCTGTTACCGTTGAACATTCGTCGATAACTCGTTGAGGCACGGCCGGCTGATAGATGCCGCGTGCCGATTGAGCGACGTACGACAGCGCCATCACCGACGCACGCGCCAACTGTTCGCGGGCCGTGGCGTCATCGATGTCCAGCAGTGGGGCGTAGCCCCAGATGGGCGCCAGCATCGCCAGCCCAGCCTGAACATCGACTCGTACATCGCCGGTGTGGATCGGCAGCGGGAATGGCTCGGCGGGCGGCAGCCCGCGGCCGAATTCCCCGTCGACCAGCAGCGCCCACACATCGCCGAAAGTCACCCGCAGACTAACGAGATCTTCGATATCGACGCCGCGATAGCGCAGCGCGCCACCGTCTTTATCCGGCTTCGCGATCTCGGTGGTGAAGGCGACTACGCCATTGAGGCCAGGGACAAAATCTTCCGGGACCACAGTCATAGCCAAATTCTTGCACTCCACCTCGGGGCGGAAACTACCGCCTAGTAGCCCCACCGGTAGCGTTGGCGCAATGACAGGGCCAAACGAGCAGCGCCTGGCCGCGATGCGGGTGGAATATGGGTCACCCGAAAAGGATGCCAGTCCCGACCTGGATGCGGACTGGCTCGGCCACGGATGGCTTGCGCTGGTTCGTAAGTGGATAGACGACGCGGAACATGCCGGGATCGCCGAACCCAACGCGATGGTGCTGGCCACCGTTTCGGAGGGGCGCCCGGTTAGCAGGTCGGTGCTGTGCAAGGCGGTCGATGAGGCCGGAATTACGTTTTTCACCAGCTATGACTCGGCCAAGGGCGCCGACCTGGCCGAGACTCCGTACGCGTCCGTGACGTTTCCGTGGTACCAGCTGGGGCGCCAAGTTCACGTCCGTGGCCCGGTGAGCCGGGTCGCTGCGCAGGTGACCGAGGACTACTGGTCTTTGCGGCCGCGTGGGTCTCAGCTGGGCGCATGGGCGTCGCACCAGTCGCAGCCGATCGCGTCGCGCGCGGCATTGCTCGACAAATTGGCGCAGGTGACGGCGCGCTTTGCCGACGTCGAGCGCATCCCGGTGCCGCCGAATTGGGGCGGCTATCTCATCGCAGCTGAGGTGGTCGAGTTCTGGCAGGGCCGGGAGAACCGGGTGCACAATCGGATTCGGGTCAGCGGCACACAGATCGAACGTCTGCAACCCTGAGATCGGCAAACCTTTCGCACTAATTGCGGCCGGTGATTATCGCGCCGGGTGCATAGTGCATTCAATTTCCGCGCGCTGCATTAATCAGAATCGGATTCTGATCTATGTAGCGCTTTCGGCTTAATTTGACAGCGGCGGGTACTGGGCCCTTATCTTGTTGTGTCAACGCAGCCTTTTTGCATGTCGCATTATCGAACGGCATTTTAGAAGGAAGTTTTAGAAGGAAGTTTTGGTAGTGCGCGTCTATTGGGAGCAACTGATCAATGACAAGGCGTGATCCTTCCGTCGCCATCGTTGGCGCAGGTATGGCCGGAATCTGCATGGCAATTAAGTTGCTCAACAGTGGAATTACCGATGTCACCATCTACGAGAAGGCCGACGAGGTCGGTGGGACATGGCGTGAGAACACATATCCGGGCCTGGTCTGTGATGTGCCTTCGCGGCTTTATCAGTACTCGTTTGCCAAGAATCCGGATTGGTCGAACTTATTCTCGCCGGGCGGCGAAATTCAATCCTACTTCTGTGGGATTGCCGACCGTTATCGATTGCGGGACCGGATTCGTTTCGGGACCGAAATCGTCAGCGCGCGATTTGAAGACGATCACTGGTCGGTGGTGACGGATAGCGGCGAAGAGACGGCGGTCGACTTCTTGATCGTGGCCACCGGCTTGCTGCACCACCCGCGGGTGCCGGCGATCGCAGGTTTGGACGACTTCGGAGGCAGCGCCTTTCACTCGGCCCGGTGGGATCAACGGGTCGCGGTGCAGGGGCGGCGCGTGGCGGTGATCGGTAGCGGATCAACCGGCGTGCAACTCGTCTCCGCCCTGGCGGGTGTGGCGGCCAAGGTCACCATGTTCCAGCGCACCCCGCAGTGGATCCTGCCGTGGCCTAACAGGCAGTACTCAAAGGTGAGTCGTGCCTGCTACCGCGGGGCGCCGTGGCTCGAATCGTTGGCCTACAAGATATGGGGCCGGGCCTTCGAGCAATTCACCGCGGCGCTGACCAGGCCGGGCTGGCATCGCCGCGTAACGGGGATGACGTGCCGTGCCAGCCTGCGCCTGGTCCGGGATCCACACCTGCGCCAGGCTTTGACTCCGGACTACCAGCCGATGTGTAAGCGGCTGGTGATGTCCTCGGGGTTCTACCGTGCCATCCAGCGTGACGATGTCGAGCTGGTCACCACGGGCATCGACCGCATTGAAAACGCGGGCATCGTGACCGACGACGGGGTGCTGCGCGAGGTGGACGTCATCGTGCTCGCCACCGGATTCGACTCGCACGCGTTCTTCCGGCCGATGAAGCTGATCGGTCGCGACGGTGTCGAGATCGACGAGCTATGGCGCGGCGGCCCATATGCGTATCAGACGGTGGCAATGCCGGGCTTTCCGAACTTTTTCATGATGCTGGGTCCGCATAGTCCGGTGGGGAATTACCCGTTGACCGGCATTGCCGAATCGCAGGCCGATCACACATTGCGCTGGATACAGCGGTGGCGCAGCGGCGAGTTCGACACGGTCGAGCCGACGTCGTGGGCAACCGATGAATTCAATGCCAAGCTGCGGGCTGCGATGCCCAAGACGGTGTGGACGACGGGTTGCAGCAGCTGGTATCTGAACGATGATTGGGTGCCGGAGGTGTGGCCATTCGCGCCGGCCGAGCATCGGGCCATGCTCGCCAATCCCGACCTCGATCAGTATCACTTGCGTCGCCGGCCCGAGGTCCTGGCCTGGTAGCCGGGTCACGCGCGATTTCCGGCGCTTCGATCGGTGCACCGGTGGACCGCGTGATTTAAGTCTGTGAAATAGTTCCTGCGGAAATATTTGTCGCTGAATATCAATGACTCGCGAGGGGCGGATGAGCGGGGTGTGGCACGGTCGGCAATCCGCTCGATCGCGCGCATTCGCTTTTCTGACCGTTCATCCGGCTTCCGCACGGAATATGCAAAGGGTTTGTCGGGGCATGCCACGGTGGCCCGTCATGGCCACCGGGCAGCAGGGTCGCGGAGATCGACTGGACCAGCAGATACGACCCCGGGCAGGCGCGCCATCGTGTCAACGACTACCTTCAGCTATACGCACCGAGTGGGGCAGTCATATCAGCCAGAACGCAAAGGGGTCTCGTGTCCGACACCGACGACACCGCAACTCTGAAGTACCCGGGGGGCGAGATCGACCTGCAGATCGCCCATGCCACCGAGGGTGCTGACGGCATTGCGCTCGGCCCGCTGCTGTCCAAGACCGGACACACCACGTTCGACAACGGCTTCGTCAATACCGCGTCGTGCAAAAGCTCAATCACCTACATCGACGGTGACGCCGGCATTCTGCGCTACCGCGGATACCCGATCGACCAGCTGGCGGAGAAGTCGACCTTCATCGAGGTCTGCTACCTGCTGATCTACGGCGAGTTGCCCAACACCGACCAGCTCGCCCAGTTCACCGGCCGGATCCAGCGCCACACCATGCTGCACGAGGACCTCAAGCGGTTCTTCGACGGTTTCCCCCGCAACGCCCACCCGATGCCGGTGCTGTCCAGCGTGGTCAATGCGCTCTCGGCGTACTACCAGGACGCGCTGGACCCGATGGACAGCGAGCAGGTTGAGCTCTCGGCGATCCGGTTGCTGGCCAAGCTGCCGACCATCGCCGCCTACGCCTACAAGAAGTCGGTTGGCCAGCCGTTCCTCTACCCGGAGAACTCCCTGACGCTGGTCGAGAACTTCTTGCGGATGACGTTCGGCTTCCCCGCCGAGCCCTACCACCCCGACCCTGAGGTGGTGCGGGCGCTGGACATGCTGTTCATCCTGCACGCCGACCACGAGCAGAACTGCTCGACCTCCACGGTGCGGCTGGTGGGTTCCTCCCGGGCCAACCTGTTCACCTCGATCTCGGGCGGCATCAACGCCCTCTGGGGCCCGCTGCACGGCGGTGCCAACCAGGCGGTGCTCGAGATGCTCGAGCAGATCCGCGACAGCGGCGACGACGTGAGCGAGTTCGTCCGCAAGGTGAAGAACCGCGAAGCCGGCGTCAAGCTGATGGGCTTTGGCCACCGCGTCTACAAGAACTACGACCCCCGCGCCAGGATCGTCAAGGAGCAGGCCGACAAGATCCTGTCCAAGCTCGGCGGCGATGACTCCCTGCTGGGTATCGCGAAGGAGCTCGAAGAGGCGGCGTTGACCGACGACTACTTCATCGAGCGCAAGCTCTACCCCAACGTCGACTTCTACACCGGCCTGATCTACCGTGCCCTCGGCTTCCCCACCCGGATGTTCACCGTGCTGTTTGCGCTGGGCCGGCTGCCGGGCTGGATCGCGCACTGGCGCGAAATGCACGACGAGGGCGACAGCAAGATCGGGCGTCCGCGCCAGATCTACACCGGTTACACCGAGCGCGACTACGTCGCGATGGACGGGCGGTAGTCGGTCAGCGGTCTTGCCGCAGGTAGGCCAACACCGCCATAGCGGCGTTGTGCCCGCCAATACCCGACACCGCGCCGCCCCGCCGGGCGCCCGAGCCGCACAGCATGATGCGGTCGTGGTTGGTGGCCACCCCCCATTGCTGGGCGGGGGTGGCCAGGGTGTCGTCGTTTTCGGCGAATGGCCACGATAGCGCGCCATGGAAAATGTTTCCGGCGGTCATGTGCAGCGTGTGCTGTAGGTCTGCGGTGGTCGTGGTCTCGATGCACGGCCGACCATCCGCGTCGGTCAGCAGCACGTCCTGAATCGGCTCGGCCAGGACCGAGTTCAGTGAGGCCAGCACCGCTGCGGTGAGTTGGTCGCGCAGCACGTCGGGGTCGGCGTTTCCGAACACCGAGTGCGGCGTGTGCAGGCCGAACACCGTCATGGTCTGCGCGCCGACGTCACGTAACGCGGGCGACAGGATGCTCGGATCGCTCAGCGAATGGCAGTACGCCTCGCACGGCAACGGATCCGGCAGATGCCCGGCGGCCGCGCGCTGGTGCGCGGCTTCCAGCTGGGTCCAGGTTTCGTTGGCGTGGAATGTCCCGGCGAATGCTTGTTCGGGTGTGACGACGGCATCACGCAACCGGGGTAGTCGCCGCAGCACCATGTTCACCTTGACCTGTGCGCCCGGGGCCAAGGATGGTTCGGTATCGCCGAGCAGCTTTGCCAGGACCGCTGGGGTGACGCCGGCCAGCACAAAGCGCCCGCGAACCAGGTGTTCGTCGTCGCCAGCGCGATAGCGCACGTCACCGTTCGGGGTGACCGCGACAGCTTCCGCGCCGGTCACTATTTCGGCGCCGTATCCGGTGGCGGCGGCGGCCAGCCCCGCGGTCACCGAACCCATGCCACCGATCGGGACGTCCCAGTCACCGGTGCCGCCGCCGAGCAGGTGATAGAGGAAGCAGATGTTCTGGGTCAAAGACGGCTCGTCGAGCCCGGCGAAGGTGCCGATCAGCGCGTCGGTAGCGATCACGCCACGAACCAGGTCATCGTGCACCGCGGCGGTGATGGCGCGTCCGATCGGTTCCTCGATCATGGCGTGCCAGGCGCCGAGTGCCTCGGGGGCGCCACAGTCCACCACGGTGCGGCGGGCCTGGTCGCGGGTGCGTAGCGGCTCGAGCAGCGTCGGCCACAGGCGTTCGGTCACCAGCCGGCAGCGCCGATAGAACGCGGCAAACCCGGGCTCATCGCCGGCCGCGCCGACCGCGGCAAAGGTGTCGTCGCCGGCGGTCCCGATCAGCAGGCCGGAGCGTCCGTGCGTGTCAGGTTGGGGGGTATAGGACGAAAACTGGCGCCGGGCTAGCCGGACCGGGGCACCCAGGTCTTTGATGATCTGCGGCGGCAGCAGGCTGACCAGGTAGGAATACCGGGATAGACGAACCTCGACGCCGTCGAACGCCTGGATCGAGACTGCTGCCCCGCCGACGTGTCCCAGGCGCTCGAGCACCCGCACGCGCAGACCCGCCCGTGCCAGGTACGCGGCCGCGACCAGGCCATTGTGGCCGCCGCCGACAACGACGACATCGAATTCTTTCATTCTGGTGTCAGTGCGGGGTCGTGTCAGCCGGAGTATCCCTCGACCTGGCCGGCGGGACGCACGCTTGCCTCCCGCGGGTCGCCGCCGGTCTCCCGCAGCGCCCGGCGCTGGCGCAGCAGATCCCAGCACTGGTCGAGTTCGATTTCGATGAGGCGCAGTCGTTCATGCTCCTCTGACTCGGAGATTTCGCGGTGCACAAGCCGCTCACGCAATGCCTTCTCCTCGGCGACAAGGTCGCGGATATGGGCCAGGGTTTCACTGTCCGTCGGTTTCCTCCCATTAGCCATTGCTCCAGTGTGCCTGACATCGGTAATTGCTCTGGCGGGGAGTCGGTAGGCTGCATATCGCCAGGGGCACCGCGAGGGCTGTGCAACCAACTGACGTTAAGGAGAAGTACGGGTGGGTACCGACGCGGGCTTGGACGAGGCGCCCGCACCCACCGAGGCGCCGAAGGAACCGAAATTCGAACGGCGCCCGCTGGGCGTTTCCTGGCTAATCGGCGTGGTGGTTATTCCATTGCTGTTGGCGGCGCTCGGTTACGGCGCCTACCAGCGTCCGACGTCGGTCAACGGGCCGACCGGTGAGCTGCCGACCGTTACGGCGAGTTCCGCTAAGCCAGATCGGCCCGAGTTGTCGTTGTCATTGCTGTCGGTGAGCCGCAGTGGCAATACCCTGACGCTAATCGGCGATTTTCCCAATGAAGATGCCAAAGCGGCGCTGATGACGTCGCTCAAGGGTCTGCTGAGTCAAAATGTCACCGTGGTCGATCAGATCCAGATCGATCCCAAGGTCCGCGCGCTTGATTTCTCCAACGCCGAACCTGTTTTCTCCGCCAGCGGGCCGATTCCGGATTTCACCCTCAAGGTGGAACGGGACACCATCACCTTGACCGGAACCGCCGCATCGCCGGACCAGAAGGATGCGGTCGGAAGCGCGGCAACGAGCGTTTGGCCCGACGTGAACGTGGAAAACCAGATCGAGGTCAAGGGGCAGCCTGCTGGCAGCACCCCTCCGACGGGTCCCGCGGCCACCGGCGCATGTGCCGACCTGCAGGCGGCCGTCACGGCGCTGACCGGTGGGGCGATCGCCTTCGGGAACGATGGGGTGAGCCTGACCCCGGACAGCAATAAGGTCCTGACTCAGGTGGTGGACAAGTTGAGGGCGTGTCCGGATGCCAAGGTGACGGTCAACGGCTACACGGACAACAGCGGCAGCGAAGGCCTCAACATTCCGTTGAGCGCTCAGCGTGCCCAGACGGTGGCCGACTTCCTCGTGGCCCACGGCGTTGCCACCGATCACATCACCGCCAAGGGTCTCGGCTCGGCGAACCCGATCGCCAGCAATGACACGGCCGAGGGCCGCATCAAGAACCGCCGTGTCGAAATCGTGGTCAGCTAAGGAGAATCCAGCGTGGATTTCGTGATCCAGTGGTTGTACTACCTGGCTGCCTTCGTTGTGGGCTCGGCCGTTGCCTGGGGGATTGTCACGGTGTCGATCAAACCGGTCGCCACCACAGCGGAGGCGGTAGAGGCCGAGCAGACCGAGCAGACCGAGCAAACCGAGCAAACCGTGCAGGCCGAGGAGCCGGATCCAGCCGCGTCCCACCAGACCGAGGTGGCGCAGTGATGGCCCATGTGCACTGGTGGTTGATAATCCTGTCGTTCCTACTCGGACTGGTATTGACCTGCGCCCTGATGGTCCGATCCACCAAATACCAAGTGGCAGCCGCTGCTTCGGGGGCCGGAGCCGACGCCGCAGACGCCGAGACCAAGCCCCCGGCGATGAAGACGGCGACCGCCGAGCCACGCGAAAAGAAGGCTGCCGCAGGCGAGGACGCGCCCAAGAAGAAGGTTCCCGGCGCGAAGAAGAAGACCGCCGCCGCGAAAAAGGCCGCCGCGCGCAAGATTGCTGGGGCCAGGAAGCGCCCAGTGAAGCGCATGGTGGGGGCCAAGCGGGTTCCGAAGAAAAAGGTTGCGCGGGCCAAGAGGGCACCGACCGAAAAGACCGCTGTTACCGAGGAGTCCTCGGCTGCCCAGCTGGCGCCGGGGCGGTTTGCCCCGTACGGCCCGGGTTCGGCCCGAGCCGATGCCGACGGCACTGGGCCCCAGGGCTGGGTCGTGAAGGGGCGCACCGACACCCGCCACTACTACACCCCCGAGGACTCGTCGTACGAGACGACGTGTGCTCAGGTCTGGTTTCAGGACGAAGCGGCCGCCGCGCGGGCATTCTTCACCGCGTGGAGCAAGAGCACGCACCGGAAGTGACGCTGTTCGCGCTATCGGACTAGCTGGGGCCGGGAAGTTTCAGTAGCAGTCGCGCGCCGCCGAGTGGGCTGTTCTGCAGTGACGCGGTCCCGCCATGCAAGTGGGCCTGCTGGGCCACCAGGGCCAACCCGAGGCCGGAGCCCGAATGCGACGCCGTCGACCCTCGGGAGAACCGCTCGAACACCATCTGGCGCTCGGCTTCGGGGACACCGCTGCCGTTGTCGTCGACGGCGATCTCGACCCCGGCCCGTGAACTGACCGCGGACAGCTGGACCCGGGTGGACCCGCCATGTTTGACCGCATTGGCGATGGCGTTGTCCACGGCCAGCCGCAACCCCGCCGGCAAGCCGACGATGATGCAGGTCGGCGAGGGCACCAGCGACACATCGAGGTCGGGGTAAATGCGCATCGCGTCGTGGGCGGCACGGTCGAGCAACTCGGTGATGTCAACCGGCACATGGTCTTCGGATGTCGACAGTTCGCCCTGGGCCAACCGCTCCAGGGCACCCAGGGTGGCCTCGATTCGCGATTGCGTCCGAATCACGTCGTTGAGCACTTCTTTGCGCTGGTCGTCGGGAAGATCCAGGGTGGAAAGCACCTCGAGGTTTGTTCGCATGGCGGTCAGGGGAGTGCGCAGTTCGTGGGAGGACACCGCGGCGAAGTCGCGCGCCGAGGCCAGCGCCTCCTTGGTTCGAATCTGCTCATTCCAGATGCGCTGCAGCATGCCTCGCATAGCCTCGGCGATCTCGATGGCCTCGCTGGCGCCGTGCACTTCGACCCGCGGAGCCTCGTCTCCGGCATCGATCGAGCGGGTTTGCTCGGCGAGCTGTTTGAAGGGCCGCACCGCGAATACGGCCAGCAGCCAGGCGAATACCGTTGCCGCGCCGATGGCGAACGTACAGATCAACAGCACCCGGCGGTGCAGGTTGTTGGTCTCGGCGATGGTCGCGTCGTAGGTCGCGCCCACCGCGACCGATGTTGGCTCCGGTCCGGGGATCTCGACCGTCCGCACCCGGTAACGCACCCCCCGGATGTAGGTGTCGGCGTAGTCCTTTTGCAGCTTGGGCAGTGTGATGTCGGAGTTCGACTTGACCAGGTCGCCGCGGCGGACCGTGATCAGTGCGTCCTGGTCATTGGGGGAGCGCGGTATCTCGTCGAGGCCACGCGGCACGAACGGGATGGCGAAACCCGCGGCCTCGTCCAGCCGGCGGTCCAGCCGTTCCTTGCGGTCGTTGGTGATCCCGACCCAGACCACGGTTCCGACGATGAGCACCGGAATCGCGGCGCCGATGGCCGTCGCGACCACCACCCGGGTGCGCAGCGAGGGCGTACGGGCGAAAATTCGCGACAAGATGTTCATCACTGTCATTGCACTCATTGCATCCTGAGTACGAATCCGACCCCGCGGACCGTGTGCAGTAGCCGCGGGCCGCCGTTGGCCTCCAACTTGCGGCGTAGGTAGCCGATGAATACGTCCACGACGTTGGTGTCGGCGGCGAAGTCATAGCCCCACACCAGTTCGAGTAGTTGTGCCCGCGACAGCACCGCCGTCTTGTGCTCGGCCAGGACCGCGAGCAGGTCGAACTCGCGCTTCGTGAGGTCGACGTCGACACCGTTGACCCGGGCCCGTCGGCCGGGGATGTCTACTTCCAGCGGGCCCACCGTGATGGTTTCCGATGAAGATGTCGCGGTGGCCCCGCGGCGGCGCAGCAGCGCTTTGACCCGGGCCACCAATTCGGCCAGCACGAATGGCTTGACCAGATAGTCATCGGCGCCGGCCTCCAGACCGGCCACTCGGTCATCGACCGAGCTGCGCGCGGACAGCACGCAGACCGGGACGTCGTTGTCCATGGCACGCAGTGCGGTAACGACACTGACGCCGTCCAGCACGGGCATGTTGATGTCGAGCACGATCGCGTCCGGCCGGGTCTCGGTGGCGCTGCGCAAGGCCTCGGCACCGTCGACGGCGGTCGATACTTCGAATCCGGACAGCCGCAGACCGCGCTCCAGCGAGGCGAGCACATCGGAATCGTCGTCGACCACCAAGACCCGAGGTGAGTTCGCACCAGTGTCCATGCCGCCCATTTTGCCTGATTGCCGGCTATGGCGGTGGGAGGGTAGGCACCGGGTCGCGGCTAGCTATTTGGGAGCCACGTCTGCTCGCGAGGGTCAGCGACCCGCTCAGACGGCGTCGGCGGCAGCACGGCCAGCGGCGCGCCCGGAGAAAATGCAGCCGCCCAGGAACGTGCCTTCCAGCGCGTTATAACCGTGCACGCCGCCGCCGCCGAACCCCGCGACCTCTCCCGCCGCATACAGGCCCGCGATCGGTTCGCCGTTGCCGCCTATCGCCCGCGACGACAGATCGGTTTGGATGCCGCCCAATGTTTTTCGGGTCAGGATGTGCAGTTTCGTCGCGATCAGCGGCCCCGCCTTGGGGTCGAGGATGCGGTGTGGCGCCGCGACGCGGCCGAGCCGGTCGCCAAGGGCGCGTCGCGCATTGCGGATCCCCTGAACTTGAACGTCCTTGCAGAATGGGTTGGCGACCTGCAGATCCCGCGCTTCGATCTGCCTGCGGATCGCGGCCGGATCCAGCAGCGGTTCGTCGGTCAAGCCGTTCATCTTCTCGACGAGTTCTTCCAGGCTGTTGGCGACCACGAAGTCGGCGCCGTGGCGCTTGAACGCCTCGACCGGACCGGTCGCGTCCTTGTTTAAAAACCGTTCTTGCAGAACGGCTTTGCGGCTCTTGCCGGTGATGTCGGGGTTCTGCTCGGAACCCGAGAGGGCGAACTCTTTCTTGATGATCTTCTGGTTCAAGATGAACCAGGAGTGGTCGTACTTGGCGATCTCGGGGGTGGTGCGCAGGTGGCGCAGGGTGCCCAAGGTGTCGTAGCCGGGCAGGTAGGGGACCGGTAGCCGGCGCCCCAGTGCGTCGAACCACATCGACGACGGGCCGGGGATGATGCGGATGGCGTGCTTGGGCCAGATGGGGTCCCAGTTGTTGACGCCTTCGGTGTAGTGCCACATCCGGTCGCGGTTGACCAGGCGTACCCCGCTGTCGTTGGCGATGTCGAGCATCCGGCCATCGACATAGGCGGGCACGCCGGCGATCATCGAGGCCGGCGGGGTGCCCATCCGGTCCGGCCAGTATCGCCGCACCATGTCGTGGTTGCCGCCGATCCCGCCGGTGGTGATGATGACCGCCTGCGCCGACAGTTCGAACTTGCCTACCTCGTCGCGGTTGGACGGAGTGGCGCGCTCCGCGTCATCGGGCGCCAACACGGTGCCTTTGATCCCGGTGGCAACGCCGTCGGTGATGACCAACTCGTCAACGCGGTGCCGATGGTAGAAGGTCACCAGCTTGGCCTTGGCGCTCTGTAGAGCGGAGTCGACAAACGGTTCCACGACGCCAGTGCCGGTGCCCCAGGCGATGTGGAAACGGGGAACGGAGTTGCCGTGGCCCTCGGCGCGCAGGTCGCCGCGCTCGGCCCATCCCACGGTGGGCATGAACCGGATTCCGAGGTCGGTCAGATAAGAGCGCTTCTCGCCGGCGGCGAACTCCACGTAGGCGCGCGCCCACTTGGTGGCCCAGAAGTCTTCATCTTCGGGCCGGTCGAACGCCGCGCTGCCGGACCAGTCGTTCCACGCCAACTCCAGGGAATCTTTGATTCCGAGGTGGCGCTGTTCGGGGCTGTCTACCAGGAAGAGTCCGCCGAACGACCAAAAGGCCTGACCGCCGAGGTTCTTCTCGTTCTCCTGATCGACCACCGCGACCTTCTTACCCCGGCGGGTGAGTTCGTGAGTGGCGACCAGCCCGGCCAAACCTGCACCGACGACGATGACATCAGCGTCCATCCGACAGCCTTCCTAGAGTTATGTGTGGGTATGCCCTACGCCCACGCATCTGATATATTAATGCATCGGATGCGTTGATGTATCGGAGTGTGATGTAGATGACACCGCCAGCCAACACTGCCACGCCGGCGCGCGTGACCAAGCGGCGCGCCGAGACTCGGGCCCGGCTGGTCGATGCGGCGTTCAGGGTGTTCGCAGACAAAGGGTTCGGGCACGTGCGCATCGAGGATGTGTGTGCGGCGGCCGGCTACACCCGGGGGGCGTTCTACTCGCAGTTCGACAGCCTTGAGGAACTCTTCTTCACCCTCTATGACCAGCGCGCCACCTTGATCTCCGAACAGGTCGGCACCGCCATGGCAAGCGTCGACGATCCCACCGACGTGCCCGGGACAGTGGATCGGATCGCCAGCACCTTGTTGCTCGACCGCGACTGGCTGCTCATCAAGACTGACTTCCTGATGCACGCCGCCCGCCACCCGGATCTCGCCCAACGCCTGGCGGCCCACCGGGCGCAGCTGCGTGCCGCAGTGGAAGACCGGCTTGCTGGCAGCGATGTCGAACTACCCGCAGCGATCGGCAGCGTTGCCGACGCCGCCCGCGCCGTGGTCGCCGCCTATGACGGGGTCAGCATTCAACTTCTACTGGACGGCGACCAGGACGCGGCACGAGCTTGGCTCAGTCAACTTCTTGGCGTGGTGTTGATCCGCTGAGGCCTGGCGGTGCTGCGCGGGTCGGCTGAGGCGGATTGCCAACTCGATGGCTTGGGGGTCAAGCGGACTTGGCCAGCCTGCCGGTTTCCTGGTTGGCGGGTGTCTGTGGTTTCCAGCCCGGCGGTCCGAAGACGTAGCCGAGTCGATCGCGTAGCCGAGTTGCTGAGCGCCAGTCTCGGACTATCGCCGCGTATTCGTTGGTTTGTAGCTTCCAGATGTTGAAGGTGTGGACCGGTTTTGTGAGTCCGTAGTGTGGGCGGGATTCTTCGGCCTGGAATGTGCCCAGCATGCGATCCTAGATGATGAGAATTCCGCCGAAATTCTTGTCTAGATACATTTGATCCATACCGTGGTGCACCCGGTGGTGTGACGGTGTGTTGAAGAGGTATTCGTACCAGCGCGGTAGTTTGCCGATCCGTTCGGTGTGGACCCAGAACTGGTAGGTCAGGTTTATTGACCAGCTGAAGAACACCACCCACGGAGGAACTCCCAACAGCGGCAGTATGGCGAACATGATGATCTCGCCACTCTTGTTCCATTCCACGCGTACCGCGGTGGCCAGGTTGAAGTATTCGCTGGAGTGGTGTGGCTGATGTGCGGCCCAGATCAGCCGGACTCGGTGGGCGATGCGGTGATCGACGCAGTAGATGAGGTCTAGGCCCAGGACCGCGATAACCCACGTGTACCACTGGTGTGGGGAAAGATGCCAGGGCGCGACGTAGGTGTAGATGGCGGCGTAGCCGATTGCGGCGATGGTCTTCCAGGTGGCGCCGGTGACCAGTGAGACCAACCCGGTGGACAGGCTTGCGATGGTGTCGGGGCCGAAGTGGGCCCCGGGTGCGTTTCTCGAGTCGTCGGCAGCGGGCGCACTGGTGGTTAGCAGTTTGCGTGCGGCTATCCATTCGAGAACGATCAGGAGTATCAGGAATGGGGCGGTCAGTACCACCGGGTCCTGCAGTCTGGCTGGCAGTGCGTCGAAGACGCTCATCGCAGTAGTCATGTCAGTGATGCCTTAGCTGTAGGCGTGGTGTCGGGGGTTGGCGGACTTCCGGATTAATTCGCGGTGTTCATGCTGTGCGGCCGGGGTTGTGCCGATCGTGGCCGGTGCGAGCCGTGGCGTTGTTTTTAGTATTTGGGAGACGGGTTCACCCTCCTGCCGAATTTCGTTTGATTCGATATGAGGAAGAAATCCGATGGTGCGGTTCTGGGTGTTCGCGTCGTACTTGCGGGCTCGCATCGTGGCGTCATGGGGCCAGCAACTTGCTAGGTGCCGGGTGTTCATAGACGCCGGAGGAGAGGTATTTCCACGCGGCGTCGGCGACGACGAACGCGATATCGGCACGCTCGCCTGCTCGCAGAGCTTGAGTGCCGATCTCCAATGCGGCGTGTAGGGCCGCGCCCGTGGACAGGCCTGCCAGGACGCCCTCGGTGTGTGCGAGTTCGCGGATGCGGTGCTCGGCATCGGCGGTGGCGACCGGGTAGCGCACGGCCCCCAGCGTGGGGTCATACAGTTCGGGCACAAATCCTTCGTCGAGATTGCGCATCCCACAGAGTTTTTCGTTGTGGCGGGGTTCGACGGCCACGATCTTGATGTTGGCGACGTGTTCGCGCAGGAATCGGCCGGCGCCCATCAGAGTGCCCGAGGAGCCCAGGCCGGCGACGAAGTGGGTGATCTCGGGCAGGTCGGCGAGCAGTTCCGGGCCGGTGCCGCGGTAGTGGGAGTCGGAGTTGGCGGGGTTGCCGTACTGGTAGAGCAGGACCCATTCGGGGTGTTCGGCGGCCAGTTGTTTGGCGAGCGCTACCGCGGTGTTGGATCCGCCCTCGGCGGGGGAAAATATGATCTCGGTCCCGTAGAGCTCGAGCAACCGACGGCGCTCGATCGAGGTGTTTTCCGGTATCACGCAGATGAGCCGATACCCCTTCAGTTTGGCGGCCATCGCCAGGGAGATGCCGGTGTTGCCGCTGGTGGCCTCCAGGATCGTCGCGCCCGGCCGCAGCCAACTGTCGGCCTCGGCTTGCTCGATCATCCGCAGCGCTGGGCGATCTTTGATCGACCCGGTGGGGTTGCGGTCTTCGAGTTTGGCCCACAACCGCACGTGCGGACTGTTGTCCCAGCCTGGTGAGAGTCGTGGTAAGCCAACCAGGGGCGTATCGCCCAAGGTGGTCAGCAGTGAGTCGTAGCGGGTCATCGGGTGCGCTCGCTGGTCGGCGCTGCGGGTGCGGGTCTTCTTCGGGTGCGAAGGTCGACGATCACAGCTGGCCCGTTACTACATCGTGTGGTTGGGGGCCAGTGGTTGTGATGGCGAGATGGTGATTCGGCGAGGCTGTGAGTTGTCATCGTGTCCGCCCAATAGGATTCTGGTGTTAGACCGCGCCGAGCTCAGGTGCCGGTGATAGGTCACGATCCCGGTTGGGGACTAGCTCGTCGTAGAGCGACGCGATGGCGTTTACTGTCGGTTCCACGTCGGCGGTGTCGTGTGATGCGGTGGACACCAGTCGTAGCTGGACAACCCCCGGGGGGACCACCGGGTACATCACGCCCGAGCAGAATACGTTGTGCTCGTGGCGCATTCGGTTCAGAAATTCGAGGGTTAGCAACGGGTCCATCTGCAGGAATACCGGTGTGACCAGACTCTGGGTGTTGCCGATGTCAAATCCCTTGTCGGTCGACGATGTTTGAAGCTCATGCGCGATGGCATGAGCTCGCTGGCGCAGATCGTGGCGGGTGCGCAGCAACTCGAAGCGGAACAGGTTTCCGGCGATGATCGGCAGGGGTAGGCCTCTGCTGAAGATCTGCGAGCGCATTGTGTAGCGCAGTTTCCAAATTACGTTGGCCTCTGATGCGACGAATGCCCCAGTGCCGGCGGCCGCTTTGGCGAAGGTGCTGAAATATAGGTCGATACCATCTTGGACGCCCTGTTCTTCCCCGGCTCCGCTGCCGGTTGCGCCCAGGGCGCCGAACCCGTGTGCGTCGTCAACGAGCAATCGGAAATCGTAGGTCTTCTTGAGTTCGACGATCTCACGTAGTGCACCCTGGTCGCCGGACATGCCGAAAACCCCTTCGGTGATCACCAATACGCCGGCGTCGGCACTGCGCACCCGATCGATCTCGGCCAGGCATGCTTGGAGTTCGTCAATGTTGTTGTGCGAGAACGTACGTGTCTGGTCGAGGCCGCCCTTCTTCTTCAGCCGGACCCCGTCGATGATGCACGCGTGGCATTGCGAGTCCAGGACGATCCAGTCTGAGGAGGTGGTGAGTGAGTCGATGAGTGAGGCCATGCCTTGATACCCATAGTTGAGAAAGAGCGCCGCCGGCTTCTTCACATAATTGGCCAGCTCCTCTTCCAACTGCTCGAGGATGTCCGTCTCGCCGCACATCATTCGTGAGCCCATGGGTCTTGCGAATCCGTAGAGTCGAGCGAACTCGACATCGGCTTCCCGTACTTCAGGAAGATTGGCGATTCCGAGATAGTTGTTGATGCTCCATACGATCTGCTCGCGGTCTTGCCACCTCATGTGGGCGCCGACGGGCCCATCCAGCTTGGGATATGTCGCTATGCCATGTGTGGCACGAGAAATGTGTAGCAGCGGCTCGTCTACCGCAACAAATTTATCGAAGAGATCCATGATTTGTGCCCCTAATCCCTGTCATTGATCGTTTGCCCTGAGGTGTTTCTTCCTGAAAGTGCTCCGTGAGACGGCTAGGGTGGTGATGCGCATTCTGCGGCTGCCGGTTGGGGCTCCTCGACCGGTCGTTGCCACGCCGGTCGTATCAGGCGCAGCGCAAACGGAATCGTGGCGATGGCCAAAGTCCCCAGAAATGCCCATACGACCCGGAAGCTGCCCACGTCGATGGGCGAGTGCCCGGAACGCTCAACAAGCAACGTGCCCACCGCGGCGGTGCCCAGGGCCGCGCCGAATTGCCGCAACATGGGATTGAGTGCATTGGCGGTGCCGAGGAGCTGGCCGGGCATCGCATCGATCGCAGCGCTTGCGAGAACCGGCATGACACACCCGATGCCAATCCCGCAGAGGATCGATCCGGGCAGCCACCGTGACGCATAGTCGGCTCGGCTCGTTGTCAGTAACCAGAACAGGAAAACGCCGAGAGCGAAAACCCAGCAACCGGGGATCACCGCCCATCGGTGTCCCCGCGCATCTGCGATCCTTCCGGCCGGGATAGCCGCAAGCGCGGCCGCAACAAAGATCGGCATCATGGCCAGTCCCGCCTCGAAAGTGGAATAGTGCCAGTGCGACGTCAGAAAGAACACGACGGCAAGTAACAACCCATAGAAGCCGGCCCCGAAGATCGCGGTCGCCGCATTGGCGGCGAAGAAGCGGCCCTTGTCGAAATCGTGTATCGGCTCCGCGCGGCGGTGGTGGCGTGCCACCCCCACCATCGCCGCGGCCAGCAGGATGGCACCCGCAATCAGCAACAGCAGTGTCCGGCGCTGGCCCCAGCCCCAGGACGGGCCTTCAAGGATGCCCGCCGTCAGCGCCCCCACACCCGAAGCGATCAGCACGATCGCGCTCGTGTTCACCAGCTGCCCCGCCACGGCATCGCCGCGGTTGTCGACATTGCGCAACCCGGCAAGCACGGCCAACCCGATCGGCACGTTGATGAGGAAAATCCCGCGCCAGCCCACGGTATCGGCGAGAAACCCCCCCGAGGGGTGGCCCCAGTGCCGCCGCCAACGCCGCCGAGGTACCCCATAGCGACACCGCAGTGGCCCGAGAACCCTGACCAAAATAAGGAAGAATCAGCGCAAGCGAAGCCGGCCCCATCAGCGCGGCACCCACCGCTTGTGCCGCTCGAGCCGCAACCAGCGCGCCCAACGTGGGCGCGACCGCGCAACCCGCAGACGACAGAATGAACGTGCTTACACCGATGGCGAAGACGTTGCGGCTACCGAACTGATCTGCCCAACGCCCGCCCGGCACCATCAACGCGGCAAACACAATGAAATACGCGTCAAGCACCCACGACCGGGCGGACGAGGATGCCTCCGGAAAACTTGCCGAAATAGCACCAAAAGCTACAAGTAATACCGTTGTATCCAGGTAAACAATAAATCCCGCGGTAAGCTCCACCGCCAACGCCCGCACTCTACCCGTAACCAATACCACTCCCCGCACCCGCGCGCCCATTCAACCCGAACCAACGATCCTCAACCGCACCCGCCGGCTGAAGCCATCACAGACCCCTGCGTAGTTGATCTAACTACAAACTCGCAAAAATTTCTCGGGATCGAGCGCGTTGCCGCTTCCATGGGCTGCGGCGCCGACTCTCGTCTCGAGACGGTCGCAATAGCGCGATTTGGTGTATGGGATCGCCATCGAACTGCATGAAACACCAGCTCAGGATGGGTGCGGGTGCCAATGGGTTTGCCGGCGATGGCGGTGTGGAGGTGAACGGTGTTGCTGCACCATGCCATCCGTAAGGGCCGGTGTGCGCAATGTTGCCGGCGCGCCGTCATGACATCCGCTCGTTGTGGGGAATCCGATGGTGGCCAGCTGCGCAGCTTGCAGTGAACGCGGTGCCGTTCTGGGTGGCGGCCCCGATTGGCAACGGCGGCAACCGATCCCGCTTCGGCAAGCCGATGCGAGAGCGGGCTCGCTGGATGGTCGTGGGGCACGTAGCTGACCGTACTGCTGAAACTTGACGGTGTCCATATTAGGCGTTCGCTTCTTATTCAAAAGGGAATTTTCCTTACGATCCTCAGTCTGAGATTTAACATGCATGTCTCAAAAGAGATGTAAAGGAACAGGATTGGACAAGTTTGTCTCATGGAGCCGGTCTCTCGCCGGGCGGCGGCGATGCGGCTGCGCCTCCGTAGTGGCCTGCGCACGTTGGCGGAATGGTGCAATCTCTGCGGTAACGGCCGTGGGTCTAAAAATCGATCACCGAGCTCTCTCACGGGTGCTAGCCAGATCCTGGTCGGTAAAAAGAGGCTGTTGTAAGAGAAATTGAATTCGAATTGGACTCTCGCGGCAGCTCAGAATGATTCCTGCCGTGCGGGGCAGGCGGTGCTGACGGGAGAATCGAGCGAGCTGCGCAGACCCAGCATCACATTACCGAACCGGCCTTGCTGATTCTCCCGTCCCTCCGCCACGCATTCGATCCTGGCTAACCTGCCACACCAAAATCGCCCCAGTGGGGCCGAAGCCCGACCGCTAAACGGCACCGCCGCAGGTCAGCGGTCGCGCGGGAGCCCGATGCTGCGGTACCGCGCGAGTCGAGCCGTCATGCGTTGGGCGTCGGGTATCTCACGCAGCGCGGCTACCTCGGTCGCGATGGCGATCGAAAGTCGTTGGGCGAACTCGACCGGCTCAGCTGCGGCGTCGGGGAGTTCGGGAACTATGACGTCGACGATCCCGGCGGCCAGCAGGTCCGCCGATCGAATGCCTTGCGCTGCGGCGAGCTCGGCGGCGTGGGTGGTGTCGCGGAAGACGATCGCGCTGGCGCCCTCCGGCGGAAGTGGAGCTAGCCAGCCGTGTTGGGCGGCCAATACCCGGTCTGCGGGCACCATCGCCAGCGCCGGCCCGCCGCTGCCCTGCCCTAACAGCACCGACACCGTCGGGGTGCCCAGCGTCACCAACTCGGCCAGACATTGGGCGATCTGGCCGGCCAGCCCACCCTGCTCGGCATCGGCGGACAATGCGGGGCCGGCGGTGTCGATGACCAGGACCAGCGGCAGCCGCAGCTCGGCGGCCAGTGCCATGCCGCGGCGAGCCTCGCGCAGCGACGCCGGTCCGATGATCCCGCCACCGATCCCTTGCTGGCCAAGCACCACCATTGGCTGACCAGCCATGCGGGCCAGCGCGAGCAGCGTGGTCGCCGCGTCGCCGTAACCGGTCCCGGAGAGCAGCACTCGGTCGGTGGCCCCGTAATGCAGCAGGTGTTCCACCCCCGGCCGGTCGGGTCGTCGCGATGCCAGCACCGAAGTCCACGCCGCAACATCCGGTATCGCAGTGGGAGCTGGCGCCGCTGACGCTGGCGCTGGCGCGTCGGTGAGTACCGTCAATGCGCGATCCAGTGTGCGTCGTAGCTCGTCTAGCGTGACCACGCCGTCGATGACACCATGGCGCTGCAGGTTCTCCGCGGTCTGGACGCCAGCGGGAAACGGTTCGTCGTAGAGCAGCTCGTAGACCCGGGGACCCAGGAAGCCGATCAGGGCCCCCGGTTCGGCCACCGTCACGTGGCCCAGCGAACCCCATGACGCGAACACCCCGCCCGTGGTCGGATGGCGCAAATAGACCAGGTAGGGAAGGTGGGCCTGCTTGTGCAGCCGGACAGCCGCGGCGATCTTCACCATCTGCAGGAACGCGACCGTGCCCTCCTGCATGCGCGTGCCCCCGGAGCTGGGCGAGGCCAGCAGCGGCAACCGCTGGCTGGTGGCGCGTTCCACGGCCGCGGTGATTCGCTCCGCGGCCGCCACGCCGATCGAGCCGGCGAGAAAGTCGAATTCGCACACCACCACCGCGACCCGGCGCCCCAACACGCGGCCCTCGCCGGTCAGCACCGATTCGTCACGGCCGGTGGCGGCTCGGGCGTCGGCCAGATCGCGCGCGTAGGACTCCGATATCGGGACCTCTAGCGGGGGCGTATCCCAGCTGATGAAAGAGTCCTCGTCCAGGACGGCGTCGCGCAGTTGGTCGGTGGTGATACGACTCACTCGATGAGGCTATATAGGCTTGCCCCATGATCGGTATCTCCCAGGTCGAAGCCGTTATGACCATCGAGTTGCAGCGCCCGGAGCGTCGCAACGCCCTGAACTCGCAGCTGGTCGAGGAGCTGCGGGAGGCCATCCAGAAAGCCGGCGACGGGTCGGTTCGCGCGGTCGTACTCACGGGCCAGGGCACCGCGTTCTGCGCGGGAGCGGATCTATCCGGTGATGCGTTTGCCGCTGACTATCCCGATCGGCTCATCGAGCTACACCGCGTGATGGACGCAGCCCCGATGCCGGTTATCGGTGCCGTGAATGGACCTGCCATCGGCGCCGGTTTGCAGCTGGCCATGCAGTGTGACCTGCGGGTCGTGGCTCCCGAAGCGTTTTTCCAGTTCCCTACGTCTAAATATGGCCTGGCCCTGGATAACTGGAGCATCCGCCGACTGTCGTCGCTGGTAGGGTACGGACGGGCGCGCGCGATGCTGCTGACCGCGGAGAAGTTGACCGCCGAGACGGCACTGCACACCGGGATGGCCAACCGCATCGGCACGTTGGCCGATGCACAGTCCTGGGCCGCCGAGATCGCCGGTCTGGCGCCGTTGGCGATCCAGCATGCCAAGCGGGTGCTCAATGACGACGGTTCCATCGAGCAACCGTGGCCGGAGCACAAGGAGCTGTTCGACAAGGCCTGGGGAAGCCAGGACGTCATCGAGGCGCAGGTCGCTCGGGTGGAGAAGCGGCCACCGAAGTTCCAGGGGGCGTAATCCAACATGGTCGGCCGGGCACTAAGACTGGCCGCCGGCACCGCTTCGCTAGCGGCCGGCGGATAGCTGATGCGGGCGCTGCGCGGAGCGCCAGCTGCGTTGGGTGCCGATCCTGCGGCGATCGAGGCCGCCTCGGATGGATCGCCGAACTATCGCGACGGTGTATTCGTCAACCTCGACCCCGCCTCGGTGTTCACCCTGAATCGTGAAGAAATGCGGCTCCTTGCTTGGGAGCTACTCGCGAATCGAGGTGGGAGCCGCCCGGCCAAGCCGATCCCGCTGGCTGCTCCGCAGGTGTACCAGGGCGACGCGAGCCGGTTGGCGGTGAGCTGGTTCGGCCACTCCACGGCGATGGTCGAGATCGACGGCTACCGGGTGTTGACCGACCCGGTGTGGAGCGACCGGTGCTCGCCCTCGGATCTGGTCGGCCCACAGCGGCTGCATCCGCCGCCGGTCCAGCTCGACGGGTTGCCCGCCGTAGACGCGGTGGTGATCAGCCATGACCACTACGACCATCTCGACATCGACACCGTGATCGCGCTGGTCCGTAGTCAGCGGGCGCCGTTTTTTGTGCCGTTGGGGGTGGGGGCACATCTGCGGTCGTGGGGCGTCCCCGAGGATCGCATCATCGAACTCGACTGGCACCAGAGCGCCCAGGTCGGCGAGCTCAGCGTGATCTGCATGCCGGCACGGCACTTTTCCGGGCGCTTCATGAGCCGCAACAACACCCTGTGGGCGTCGTGGGCCTTCGTAGGACCGACGCATCGCGCCTACTTAGGCGGGGACACCGGCTACACAAAGAGTTTTGCCGAGATCGGGGCCGATCATGGTCCGTTCGACCTGACCTTGATGCCCATCGGCGCCTACAACACTGGGTGGCCGGACATCCATATGAATCCCGAGGAGGCGGTCCGGGCGCACCTGGATGTCAGTGACACGGGTTCGGGGCTGTTGGTGCCGATTCACTGGGGGACTTTCCGGTTGGCGCCGCACCCGTGGGCGGAACCGGTAGAGCGACTGCTCAAAGCCGCTGAATCAGACCAGGTCCAGGTGGCCGTGCCGCTGCCCGGTCAGCGCGTCGATCCTGCCGGGCCGTTGCGATTCAACCCCTGGTGGCGGCTCTGATCGAGGCGATGCCGAAACCGGCTTCATGCCAGCGGTATCGGCGCCGCAACCGTGGCGGTGGTGATGTTTGCGTCCCACCGCAGTAAGGGACGGCAAGGGGATATCCTCGTCGGACATCGGGGACATGAACGCCGCAGCGAACTGTCATGACCGCATGCCCGCTGGTCACCAGCGGTGCTGGCGGCGCGTGGCATGGGGCCTACCCGGGAGGGCGACGTTGCCCGGCTAGAGTGCGGCAATGACCAAACGCGCGGCGACGACAGCAGTGGTGATGATGTTCCTGGCGTTGGTGGGATGTGCTCCCAAACAATCAAATTCCAACCCGCCATCGACGCCGTCGCAGCTCCCGCCCAATGAGGTCTCCGGTATCGACATTCCCCCGGGCCGGATCGACGAAGCGGTCGCAAAGGTTGACGGCTTAGTGGCCGAGCTGATGAAAAGCACTGGTATACCCGGCATGGCGGTTGCGATTGTCCACGGTGGAAAGACGCTGTATGCCAAGGGATTCGGGGTGCGGGACGTCAGCAAGGGCGACGGTCAGGACAACAAGGTCGACACTGACACGGTCTTTCAGCTGGCCTCGATGTCCAAGCCCATCGGGGCGACCGTGGTCGCGCACGAGGTCAGCACCAATGTCGTTTCTTGGGACACGCCCGTCGTTTCGAAGCTACCGGAGTTTGCCCTCAGCGATCCCTACGTCACCGACCACGCCACGATCGCTGACCTGTATTCGCACCGGTCCGGGTTGCCCGACCACGCCGGGGATGCGCTCGAAGATCTGGGCTACGACACAACGCAGGTGCTCGAACGGTTGAAATACCTGCCGTTGGACCCCTTTCGAATCAGCTATGCATACACCAACTTCGGTGTGACCGCCGCGGCCGATGCGGTCGCGGCAGCAGCCGGCAAGGCCTGGCCGGACCTGTCCGAGGAGGTGCTCTATCGCCCGCTGGGGATGACCTCTACCAGTTCCCGATTCGCCGACTTCCTGGCCCGGCCCAATCACGCGGTCAACCACATCAAGGTGGGGGACCGGTGGGAGGCCCGGTTCCAACGGGACCCGGATGCTCAAACGCCGGCGGGCGGGGTGAGTTCGTCGCTCAATGACATGGCCCACTGGCTGACCATGGTGCTGGCCAACGGCGAGTACAACGGTCAGCAAATCGTGTCACCGGAGGCGTTGCTCCCCGCCATCACACCGCAGGTCATCTCGTCGGCGGCGCGCTCACCGAAAGCTCGCGCCGGCTTCTACGGCCATGGGTTCACCGTGTCGGTGAGTTCCGCGGGCCGCACCCAGTACGGCCACTCCGGGGCGTTCGGGCTCGGGGCCGCTACCAACTTTGTGGTCCTACCCTCCGAAGACATCGCCATCGCCGCGCTGACCAATGCCGCGCCCTACGGCATACCCGAAGCGCTCACCGCCCAATTCATGGATCTGGTGCAATACGGCGAAGTCCGCGAAGACTGGACGAACCTATACCGACAGCAAATGAGCCCCATCAATACCCCGGAAGGATCTCTGGTCGGCAAGCAGCCCCCGGTCAACCCTGAACCGGCCCGGCCGCCAAGCGACTACGTCGGGGTATACGCCAACGACTATTGGGGCCCCGCCACCGTGACGGAGCGCGATGGCCAGCTGCAGTTGTCGATGGGGCCAAAGAACCAGACGTTTGACCTGACGCATTGGGACGGCGACACTTTCACGTTCCCCCTGTCAACGGAGAACGCTTTGCCCGGTTTGATTTCGAAGGCGACCTTCGCCGGTGACACGCTCAATCTCGAGTATTTCGATTCGAACAAGCTCGGAACGTTCACGCGATGACTGCCATCGGCTTGACCGATGCCGAAGTGGCGGCTCGGTTAGCCGAAGGTAAGAGCAATGACATTCCCGAGCGGGCGACTCGCAGTGTGGCCCAAATCGTTCGGGCCAACGTATTCACCAGGATCAATGCGATTCTGGGCGTGCTGCTGCTGATCGTCCTGGCGACCGGTTCGGTGATCAACGGGATGTTCGGCCTGCTGATCATCGCCAACAGCATCATCGGAATGATCCAGGAGCTGCGGGCAAAACAGACACTGGACAACCTGGCAATCCTCGGCCAGGCGAAACCGTTGGTTCGGCGGCAATCCGGCACCCGCACAATGTCGCCCAGCGAGGTGGTGCTCGACGACGTCATCGAACTCGGACCTGGCGATCAGGTCGTCGTTGATGGCGAAGTCCTCGAGCAGGACAACCTCGAGATCGACGAATCCCTGCTCACCGGTGAGGTCGATTCGATCGCCAAACACGTGGGCGAACAAGTCATGTCAGGCAGCTTCGTGGTTGCAGGTAGCGGGGCATGCCGTGCGACCAAGGTGGGGCACGAGGCATACGCTGCCAAGCTTGCCGCAGAGGCGAGCAAGTTCACCCTGGTGAAATCCGAATTGCGCAGCGGCATCAACAAGATTCTGCAATTCATCACCTATCTGTTGATACCTGCCGGGTTGCTGACCATCTATACCCAGCTGTTCACCACCCACGCGGGTTGGCGAGACTCGGTGCTGCGAACGGTGGGCGCGTTGGTGCCGATGGTCCCAGAGGGCCTGGTGCTGATGACCTCGATAGCGTTCGCTGTCGGCGTCGTCAGGTTGGGGCAACGCCAGTGCCTGGTACAGGAATTGCCCGCCATCGAAGGACTGGCCCGGGTCGACGTGGTGTGCGCCGACAAGACCGGCACGCTGACCGAAACCGGTATGCGCGTGTCCGATGTCGACGAACTCATCGCCGACCAGCATGGGGCCGTCGCCGACGTGCTGGCCTTCCTGGCTGCCGCCGATGCTCGGCCCAACGCCAGCATGCAGGCCATTGCGCAGGCCTTTCCGTCACCACCGGACTGGACCCCCACCGCAACGGCGCCGTTCAAATCGGCAACCAAGTGGAGCGGCATATCATTTCGCGACCACGGAAATTGGGTGATCGGTGCACCCGATGTGCTGCTGGATTCGGCGTCCGAGGCCGCCCGGGAGGCGGAACGGATTGGGGCACAGGGGCTGCGAATCCTGCTTCTGGGGGTCGCAGACGTGGCGGTGGACGATCCCTGCGCACCGGGCCAGGTAACTCCGGCCGCCTTGGTGATTCTGGAGCAGAAAGTACGGCCCGATGCGCGCGAAACGATGGAGTACTTTGCCGCTCAGAATGTTTCGGTGAAGGTCATCTCTGGGGACAACGCGGTATCGGTCGGCGCGGTCGCCGCCAAGCTCGGGTTGCAGGGCCAAACCATGGATGCGCGACAGCTGCCATCGGAGCAGCCCGAGTTGGCCGACGTCCTGGATACCTACACCACTTTTGGGCGGGTGCGGCCGGACCAGAAGCGCGCCATAGTGCATGCGCTGCAGTCCCATGGGCACACGGTGGCGATGACCGGCGACGGGGTCAACGATGTACTGGCCCTCAAGGATGCCGATATCGGCGTGGCGATGGGAACCGGTAGTCCCGCGTCGCGCGCGGTGGCGCAGATAGTCCTGCTTGACAACAGGTTTGCCACGTTGCCTTACGTCGTCGGCGAGGGTCGGCGGGTTATCGGCAATATCGAGCGCGTCGCTAATCTATTTCTGACCAAGACCGTGTATTCGGCGTTGTTGGCGTTGCTGGTGGGTATCGAATGCTTGTTCGCCAAGCCATTGGGCGCAGATCCATTGCTGTATCCGTTTCAGCCAATACACGTCACGATCGCGGCGTGGTTCACGATCGGAATTCCGTCCTTTATTTTGTCGCTGGCGCCCAACGACGAGCGGGCCTATCCAGGCTTCGTACGGCGGGTCCTCACCTCTGCGCTGCCATCTGGACTGGTGGTCGGCGTCGCGACCTTCGTCTCCTACCTGACCGCCTATCCCGGGCGACATTCGACGTGGCAGGAGCAGACGCAAGCCTCAACCGCCGCCCTGATAACTCTGCTGGTAACCGCGTTGTGGGTACTGGCGGTGGTGGCCCGGCCCTATCGCTGGTGGCGACTGGGTCTCGTAATCGCTTGTGGCCTAGCCTATGTGGCGATCTTCAGCCTCCCGCTGGCGCAGCGGAAGTTCTTTCTGGATCCCTCCAATCTGGCCACGACTTCGATCGCTTTGGGGATCGGTCTGCTCGGGGCCGCGCTGATCGAGGCCATGTGGTGGCTGCGGGCCAGAGCCCTGGGGTTGCGTCCGCGGGTATGGCGATAGCTGGCTAGGGCGACGCCGGCCTCGATTCGCTGGTAGCTGCGAATCTGATTCTTCTTCTCGACTCGCGCTAGCTCGAGTCGCGCGGCCGTGCGACAAATTGGTGATGTGGACAAAATGGTGTCCGGGCGGCCAAAGCGACGATTTTGTACAAAGAGTTTACATTGCGATTGAATAACCCGGTTTATGACCACTGGTCACAGTTTTTTGTTAAAGTTCCCGTGTCCCCGTGGTAACCGCCGTATGCTGATGCGATACCAGCCAATGGGCGACGACCGGGTGGATCCCGTGGATCGTCGGGTTGTCGGGTGGGGCAGGTGGCCTCCGGCTTGGCGGCCGCCTGAGAAGGGCTGCGGCGATGAGTTTTTCGGTGTCGCCACCAGAAATAAACTCGGCTCGGATATTCAGCGGTGCCGGGTCGGGCCCGCTGTTGTCCGCGGCAGCGGCCTGGGATGGACTGGCTGGCGAGTTGGGATCGGCGGCTGCCGCTTTCTCCTCGGTGACCTCCGCGCTCACCGGTTCTTCCTGGCAGGGGCCGGCCTCTGCCGCGATGGCAAACGTCGCCAGCGGCTATCTGGGTTGGCTGGCATCGACCGGAGTGCAAGCAGGGCAGGCGGCCAGCCAGGCCCGGATCGCGGCGGCGGCCTTTGAGGCCACCGTAGCGGCGACGGTGCATCCGGTGGCGGTGTTGGCCAACCGGACGCAGTTGGTGTCATTGGTGACATCCAACCTGCTGGGCTTCAACGCTCCCGCGATCGCGACGGTCGAGGCCGAATACGAGCAGATGTGGGCCCAGGATGTGGCCGCCATGTTCGGCTACCACACCGGGGCGTCAGCGGCAGTGGCGGCGCTGACACCGTTCACCCAGGTGCTGCAGAGCCCCGCCGCGGCGGCGGCGGCGGTGCAGACGGCCATCATCGATTTCCCCGGGCGGACCAACATTTTTAATGCTGGGTTGGGGAATTTGGGTGTGGGGAATGTTGGGTTTGCGAGTGTGGGTGATGGGAATGTTGGGTTTGGGAATGTTGGTGGCCTGAACTTTGGTTCTGGGAATTGGGGTGGTTTCAACCTGGGTTCGGGGAATATTGGTTCGTATAATTTCGGGCCGGGGAACTTGGGTTCGTACAATATTGGGCATTGGTAATGCGGGTGACTATAACGTTGGTTTGGGTAATAGTGGGTTGGGGAATATCGGGTTTGGGAATAGTGGGAGCAATAATCTGGGGATCGGGCTGACCGGTAGTGGTCAGGTGGGGTTTGGGGGCTGGAACTCCGGGAGTGGGAATGTGGGGGTGTTCAACTCCGGGACCGGTAACTGGGGTGTGGGTAACTCGGGTGAGTTTGATACGGGGTTGTTCAACGCGGGGCGCTACAACACCGGGGTGTTCAACTCGGGTGTGCTGAACACCGGGGTGGGTAATGCGGGTGATTACAACTCGGGCAGTTTCAACACGGGTGCCTCCAATACCGGGGATCTCAATGCGGGTGATACCAACACGGGGTGGGCCAACACCGGGAACCTCAATACCGGGTTCGGCAATAGCGGTCACCTCAATACCGGCGGGTTCAACCAGGGCAGTCAGAACAACGGGTTCTTCTGGCGCGGGGACGCTCAAGGCCAAATCGGCTTCGACTACACCATCACCATCCCCGAGATCGCAGTGGGCTTTAACGTCCAAGTGCCGCTGGACATCCCGCTATCCGGCCATCTTGGCGAGATCAGACTGAGCGAATTCATGCTGCCCCCGATACACCTCAATCCGGTCGACGGAAACAGCCTGACTGGGACGATTGGGCCGATTGTGGTGGATCCGATCACGATTACGGGTCCGCAGGTGGATTTGATGGTGGGGGGTCCGGGGGAGTCGTTGCAGTTGGCGTTGTCGGGTCCGGGTGTGGGTCCGGTGGTGATTCCGGTGGCGCATGTGCCGGCGGTGGCGGGGTTTGGGAATACGACTAGTGCGCCGTCGTCGGGGTTCTTCAATAGCGGTACGGGTAGTTCGTCTGGTTTTGGGAATGTGGGTGGTGGTTCGGGGTGGTGGAACTTTGCGTCTGGGGGTGTGGGGTATTCGGGTGTGGGCAATGTGGGGGCGTTGGGTTCGGGGGTGTTCAACCTTGGTGCTGGGGTGTCGGGGTGGGTGAACACGATTCCGAGTATGGGTTCGGGTGTGGGCAATGTGGGTGATGGTTTGGCGGGGTTGTTCTCGCAGGGGACCGACAAGATCAGTGTGTTTGGTCTCGGTGTGGCTAACCATGGTGGGCTGAATGTGGGTAGCGCCAATGTGGGTGATGCGAACCTGGGTAGTGCGAATGTGGGTAGCGCCAATGTGGGTGGCGGCAATGTGGGTGATGGCAATGTGGGTGTGGCCAATGTGGGTGATGGCAATGTGGGTGGCGCCAATGTGGGTGGTGCCAATGTGGGTGGGGCGAATACCGGGGATGGTAACTGGGGGTGGGGGAATACCGGTGGGGGAACATCGGGTGGGGTAACACGGGTGTGGGTAATTTCGGGTTTGGGAATCAGGGGTCGGGCAACATTGGGATTGGGCTGAGCGGGGATCATCAGGTTGGGTTTGGTGGGTGGAACTCCGGGAGCGGGAATGTGGGGTTGTTCAACTCCGGTGACGGCAATATCGGGTTCTTCAACTCTGGGTCGGGCAACTTCGGGATTGCTAACTCGGGCAGTTTCAACACCGGGATCGCGAATGCGGGTTTGACCAACACGGGCTGGTTCAACTCGGGGCTGGCCAACACGGGGTGGGGTAATGCGGGTGCCTACAACTCTGGTGGGTTCAACGCCGGTGCCTACAACACGGGTTCGTTTAACCCGGGTCATGTGAACACCGGCTGGTTTAACACCGGGGACACCAACACCGGGCTGGGTAACAGCGGCAACATCAATACCGGGGCGTTTGTCTCCGGGGACATGAACAACGGCTTCTTCTGGCGCGGCACCGGCCAAGGCCTGCTCGGCGCCGACTACACCATCACCATCCCGCAGATCCCGCTGACCATCGGTGGAGGCGGAATTCTCAACATCCCCATCACCGGCGCCATCACCGGCCTCACCGTGTAGTCCTTCACAGTGCACGGGGTCGGGAGCGCCGCCACACCGATACCGGTGAATTTGCACCTCAATGTCGATGGAGAGTCCGGAGGGGCGACGGTCAGCGTCCACATCCCGAATACGGATGTCAGCTTCGACGTCCACGTGGACGGGCTACCGATCACGTTGGATCTGCCGCTTGACTCCGAGGTGCGTCCCATCGTGGTTCCGGACATCCCCATCAGCCGAATCCCCATCGTTCTTTCGCTGGGCGGCGACTCCACCTCGCTCAATACCGCGATCGGCGCGGGCATCGGCCCCATCTCCATTCCGATTCTCGATCTGCCGACGGCGCCTGGCTTCGGCAACGCGACCGATAGCCCGTCGTCGGGATTCTTCAACTCGGGTCCCGGGGGTGTATCGGGCTTCGGCAACGTCGGCGACACCCTCTCCGGAGTGTGGAACTTCGGCTCCTATGCCTCCGGACTGCAGAACTATGGCGGCAGCCTCCTCTCGGGTATCACCAACCTGGGTGGCGCAACCTCTGGCGTCGGCAACACCAGCGACCTTGGCCTGGCGATAGCAGGCGTTATCTCCGGTATCGGGAATGTCGGCAGTCAACTGTCCGGTCTTTTCCTCGAGGGCTCCGTGCCCTAGCCGGCTGTCGAGTGCGGTAGTCAACGGTCACATCGCTGACTCTGACAAGTAGGGTTTCCGGGCAGACGCTGACCATCCCCGAGAGAAACGGACGGTTGCACATGGGAATCCTGGACAAGGCGAAAGACCTGCTGGCGCAGAACGCCGACAAGGTCGAGACGGTGATCGACAAGGCCGGCGAATTCGTCGACGAGAAGACCGAAGGGAAGTACTCCGACACCATCCACAAGGTGCAAGAGGGGGCCAAGAAAGTCGCTGGTCCCGGCGCCGCGGGCGAGCAGCAGAACTGATCACATGGCGAAACTTTCCGGGTCGATCGACGTGCCGCTGTCTCCGGACGAGGCATGGATGCACGCATCCGATCTCTCCCGCTTCAAGGAGTGGCTGACGATCCACCGAGTGTGGCGCAGCACGTTGCCCGAAACCCTCGAAAAGGGTGCGGTCGTCGAATCAATCGTGCAGGTCAAGGGCATGCACAACCGCATCAAATGGACCATCGTGCGCTACCAGCCGCCGGAAGGCATGACCCTCAACGGTGACGGGGTCGGCGGCGTCAAGGTCAAGCTGATGGCCAAGGTTGCAGCCGGAGAAGAAGGCTCGATCGTCAGCTTCGACGTGCACCTTGGTGGGCCGGCTCTGTTCGGTCCGATCGGCATGGTCGTCGCCGCGGCGCTGCGCAGCGATATCAACGCATCGCTGCGGAACTTCGTCACCGTATTCGCCCCGCCGGCTGCCGGCTAACCCGAGGCGGCTCCGGCCGCACGTGGCTGGCTCGTAGCCACCTTGTTGACGCGGAGGCCGAAATCCGTTCCGTCGGGGCCGGCGGAAGGCAACTTCGAGTGCTCAGGTGCGTTATTGGACGCGCTGCTGGGGCCCTCCTGGGTGCCCGGCCCTGGCGCCCACCGGAGCGCGCGGTGCGTCGGTGGGGCCCTCCGCGGTGCCGGGTTTGTCGTGGGTCAGTGCGGCGATCAACTGTGCCTGTTGGCTGGCTGTGTTGGTGAGTTTGGCGAGCGCTCCGGTTGTCCCCGAGAGCCCGGTGAGCCGGCGCAAGGGTGCGGCTAGCTGAGCCATCGCGGGTGGCGTGGCCAAGGCGGCCGGTTCGGGCAGTGTCGGCAATCCGGCCAAGCCGGGGACGGGCAAGTCGGGTGCACCGAAGTCGGGAAAGCCGGGGCCCGGCAGCGTGGGCACGCTGAATTCAACAGAGCCGGGCAAGTCGGCCAAAGCCACCGAGATCTCAGCTGCCTCGGGGAGCTGCCCGGTGCGGTCAAACAGACCGGCGACGTTGAATTCCGGATCGGATTGTGACGGCGGGAGGGGCGCACCCGCCAGCCCGGGACCCGGGTCGGACAGAGTTGGCAAGGTCGCCAGCATGTCGGTCAATTTTTTGTCGCGGAATGCAATTCACTGTGGTCCTGGGATGTGGTGTTGCACAGATCGACCAGGAAGCCGCTCAGGACGATCAACGCAACCGCGCATGCGGCTATCGCGACTTCCATCGAAAGAGCTTGGCCTTCGGGGCCATCCATCAGTTCATACCAAAGGCAAAGCGCGAACGTACCGATGAGCGCGATTCTCTCTACGATCAGGACATCGCGAACCCTTTCAATCGCTTTGGCTTGGGCGGAAACCAGCTGGCTGGTTTCATGGTCGAGATCGCCCATCAGCTTCACGCGCTGTGACTGTGCGAGGTTTTGGGCTAGGTAGGCCTGCGCCGCCAGGCCCTGCCAGCCGTCGTCGGGGCCAAGAGCGGCGATTTGGGCACTGAGTTCATCGAACTTGGCGCCGCTGGCCGCCAAGCGATCGCCGTTGTCCGGGGTCCCGTCGCCAAGCGATAGCTCCAGAGCGGTCATCAATCGCATAGTCCAACCGCAAACGCTGGATCCGCGCCGGCCCTCCGCGGAGCTTGCTACCGACTTTTCTCGTTCGAGTAGCCACTCAGCCAACTCCCGCGAATGCTCCAGCCACGTTTCCTGCGCCAGATCGCACAAGATCTGCCAAATGTCCACGGGTTGCCCTTCCGGTCGCCTGCCAGGGGGATAGGACCACCGCGGCGCGTTATCGAAGAGAATGCTCGTCAGGGTGGCCTGGGTCAAGCTGGTCAGCACGGATGCGTAAGTACTAGAACGTCATTCGGTGATCAGGGGTGGGTGATGACGGCCCCTCATCGATGGCGGATCGGGTTAAACTTCGCGACTGCCGATGAGTTTCTGGATCGGTCGTGGTCCATATCTGTGAACCCGCATCCGGGCCCACACACTAGGGAGGTCATCGTGCCCATCCGTAACGCCGCGCCGCTAGGCGCCCCCTGCTGGATCGACCTGACGACATCAGACATCGACCGCGCCCAAGACTTCTACGGCACGGTTTTCGGCTGGACGTTCGAGTCGGCGGGACCCGAATACGGGGCTACGTCAATGCCGCCCGCAACGGCCATCCGGTCGCCGGCCTGATGGCCAACAATCCCGAATGGCAGGCGCCGGACAATTGGACCACCTACTTCCACACCGCTGACATCAACGCGGCGGCCGCCGCGGTGACCGCAGCGGGCGGCTCCAGATGCGTGGACCCCATGGAGATACCCGCCAAGGGCTTCATGTGCATGGCGACCGACCCGGCCGGCGCGTTCTTTGGGCTGTGGCAGCCGCTTGGGCACCGTGGATTCGAGATCATCGGTGAGGCGGGCGCTGCGGTCTGGCATCAATTGACGACCCGTGACTACCACCCCGCGATCGGCTTTTACCGCCGACTTTTCGGGTGGCAAACCGAACAAGTCGGTGACACCGACGAATTCCGCTACACCACCGCGTCCTTCGACGGTGAACAGCTCCTCGGGTTCATGGACGGCGCCAGGCTGCTGCCCGAGGGGGTGCCATCGCAGTGGAGTATCTTCTTCGGTGCCGAGGATGTCGACAAAACGCTGCAGATGATCGCCGACAACGGTGGAGCGGTGGTGCGCGGCGCCGAAGACACGCCCTACGGCCGGCTGGCCGCGGCCAGCGATCCGACCGGGGCGAACTTCAACCTCTCGTCACTGCGGGCCTAGCCCGACGACACCACGCTGGCCCGGCGGTCGGTTGCCCGGGCCCGGGTGGCATTCGGCTAATCTCGCAATCATGACTCGCCGCTTGCGCCCTGGTTGGCTGGTCGTCCTGTTTGCCGCGGTCATGGGAGCCAGCGCCTGGATGCCGTGGCTAACCACGGCGGTTGGTGGCGGGGGTTGGGCGAATGCCATCGGCGTTGCGCACGGCAACCTGGAACTACCGACCGGCTTCGGCGCCGGCCAGCTGATCGTGTTGCTGTCCTCGACGCTACTGGTGGCCGGCGCCATGGTGGGCCGCGGTCTGTCGGTCAGGCTCTCTTCGATTGCTGCCCTGGTTATTTCCTTGCTCATCGTGGCGCTCGCGGTGTGGTACTACAAACTCAACGTCAATCCACCGGTGTCGGCGGAGTACGGGCTCTATGTTGGTATCGGCAGTGCGGTGTGCGCGGTGGCATGCTCGCTGTGGGCGGTGGCCGCCGCCGCGTTCGGCGGTCGATCGACGCGCTGAAGGCCTCAGCCGGAAGGGAATTCGTGAGTTCCCGACGCGGCGCTTTCACCGGGTTCGTTGACTCCGTACACGAAGGGCGCGAACACCACCTCGCGTCCATCCGGATCACGGAAGGTGACCGCTCCCACGGCTTCCCAGTACGGGTGCTGCTGGACTGGTTCGATCGCCGCCTCCCTGAGGCGTGCGATAGCCGCTTGCTGTGCGGGCTGGTCGGGGAAGTACAGGCATAGCTGTTCGTGGTGATCGACCGCGACGGTGTCGACCGACTCGACGATCTCGAGCGTCAGATTCCAGCTGGGTAGCCCGAATATCGCGCCGTTGCTGCCGAAACTGTCCCCGAACGTCTCGAAGAGCGGAAGGCCCACCAGTTCGCGGTAAAACCGGACGGTCTCTTCGAAGTTCGACGAGCGGCGAGCAAACCGCATGGCGCCGATCGAGGCAAGTTCATGGGGCCAATGGGTGTGCCGGCGTCGCTTCATGTCCGTTCCTTGGCGGTTAGAGCCCGATAGCGCTGGGCGCCGAGTCGGCATGGTGCCAGCGGCGCAATTCATTACCCGGCACCCATGTTGAATGGGTTCCGCTGGAAATGCGTTCCGGCAATTCCAGTTTGCACACCGGGCCGTCGGCGATTCGGGCGGCGTCGAAGACCAGGCAATACGAGGCGTCGTCGTTCATGTCGGTGGTCAGGGTTACCAGGTAGCCGTCATCTTCGGCCGAACTGCCCACCCGTGGAGCCATCTGGGTCTCACTGCCATAGACACCTTCCCCAAACGAAATGCCTTCCTGATTGCCGGTCAACAGGTCATGTTTGACCAAACCGTCGAACAGGAACCAGCCCGGTTTGCCGGTGGCCGCGTAGGCGTAGCGATATTGGCGGGCGGCATAGTCGGAATTGATGGTCCCGAACTCGGTGATGGACTCGGACAGCCGTTCTTCCTTGACCGCGCCGGTGACCAGGTTGAGCCGCCATCGGTGCAATCGGGTGTGCAGGCGATCCAGCGCCAGGAAGCGGAAGAGCTTTTCCCACTTGGTGCTGCTGGCGCTGGTTTCGAGGGGGTGGGGCGCGCCCTCGAAGAAGCCGTCGAGCACGATCGCGTCGCCTTCCTCGTAAGCGTTGGTGAAATGCAGGACGAAGGTCGGATCCGCCTCGAACCACCGGATGTCGGCAGTGCTGCCCCGGCGGGGGATCACCGCGAAGCGCGACGGCATGTCCGGGTAGAAGCGCGGCAGATGAAGGTTGTGTTCGAGCAGCTGCGGATCCCAGAAAAGGGGGAAGTCGTTGAGGATGGCGTAGTTCTCGGTGAAGGCCATGTCATGCGGCAGCCTGGGCCCGGGCAGCGGGATGTCGACGTAGTGCGCCAGCTCGTTGTCCTGGTCGACAACGCCGTAGCGCATGTACGGTTCTTGCTTGCTGTAGTTGAAGAAAAGCAGCTCGCCGGTCTTGCCGTCGACCTTGGGATGCGCGGATACGCCCCAGTCGAACGGGAAGTGTCCGCTCCAGGTCTCTTTGCCCAGCGTGGTGGCCGACGACGGATCCACCCGGTAGAGGTCCCCACACTGGTAGAAGCTGGTTAGTGCGATGCCCCGGTGCACGATGACGTCGGTACTGGACGCGTCCTTCATCAGCGTGCGAGCACCCCAGCCCTGGTCACGCTTGGCCAGTTGTATCGGCTCGGCCAGTCCGGGCCACCGCGGTTCGCCGGCCTCGTTTTCCGCCCGGAAACCGTCCGTCTGGATAAAACGGTTGCGGTAGAAGGCCTTTCCGTCACGGAAGCCGACCACGTGCAGCATGCCGTCTCCGTCAAACGGGTGATAGGTCTTGAATGCCGGATGCAGTGGATTCTCGGTGTTGCGCAGGTAGACGCCGTCGAGGTCATGGGGGATCTCGCCCTCGACCACGGTCAGGTCGTCAGCGTTCCATTCGGTGGTTTGCGGCCGCCACGGCCCGGTGCGATATGGGTGGTCGTCGTCTTCGGGAAGAGTGGACAGATACTTACCGACGATCTCGACATCCATGTCATGCGTCCTTGGTTGTGCTGACAACGAAACTGACGGTGGTGGCGGTGCTGCCGCCGAAGTTCAGCGTGCCGAACTTGGTCGCGTTCTCAACCTGATAGTCGCCGGCCGCGCCGCTGACCTGCTTGGCCGCATCGAGCAGCATTCGTACGCCGGAAGCTCCGACCGGGTGGCCGCCACCGATCAGTCCTCCGCTCGGGTTGATTGGCAGACGTCCGCCGATCTCGATCTCACCGTTTTCGATGGCCTTCCACGATTCCCCCGGGCCGGTCAGCCCGATGTGGTCGATGGCGAGGTACTCGCTGGGGGTAAAGCAGTCATGCACCTCGAACCCGTTGAGGTCATCGAGCCTCACGTGTGCGCGGCGCAAGGCGTCGAGCGCCGCTTTCCGCACATGCGGCAGCACGTATTGACCCGACTCACCTTGGGCCGGGCGGTCGAGTTTCTGTTGCAGACCCAGCCCCACGGTGCAATGCCCCCAGCCGTCGATGCGGCCGATCGGGCGCGCACCCGGATGGTCGCGCAGATAGGCATCGTTGACCAGGACCAAACCCGCGCCACCGTCGGTCATTTGACTGCAATCCAACCGCCGCAGCCGGCCTTCGGTGATGGGATTGGTGGCATCGTCGTCGGTGATTGGATCCGGGATCGTCCATCCCCGAGTTTGGGCGTTGGGGTTGCGGCGCGCGTTGGCGTAGTTGAGTTGGGCGATGCTGCGCAGGTGCGTGTCGTCCAGGCCGTAGCGTCGGTCATATTCGTCGGCAACCTGCGTGAACACCGACGGCCACAGGTAACGCGCCTCGGCACCCTCGTGTCCGGTCCAGCCCGCCGCGCCCAGATACTGTGCCGCGGTATCGCCGGGCACCGTCTTCTCCAGCTCGAGCCCGACGACGAGCGCGCTGTTGTAGAAACCCGATCGCAGATCGGCGATCGCGGCCAACGTTGCCACGCTGCCCGACGCGCATGCCGCTTCATGACGGGAGGCCGGGGTATCCCAGAGGCCATCGGACTCCGTCGCGGGCATCGCACCCAGATGGCCCTGCCCAGCAAACATCTCGCCGAAGGCATTGGCGACATGTACGACCCCGATGTCGGCGGCCTCAATCTGGGCCGCGGCCAGCGTGCTCGGGACCACCTCAGCGGTTAGGTCCGCAAAGTCGCGGTTTTCCTTGGTGAGGTTGCGGGCGAAGTCGCTTTGATAGCCGCCCAGAATCCACACACCCGTTGTGCCGTCCATAAGCGGCACGGTACTCCTGGTCGGCGTGCGTGCTCCTTCATATCCCGAGAGCCGTGTCGAGGACCGCAAAAGCGTCGGGAATAGGCCGGAAAAAGTCGGTCCCGTCGGCTCTCGGGCTGAACCGACGGGACCTAGGTAGGCGTATAGGCCGGCCGATACGCCCCCCTTCGGGGAAACATTGCCATCCGCGGCCGATGACAAACATGTTCGGCGAACCCGGCTTGGATTGGGGGGAATCGATGGCTGGGATCGGTCAGGGGCGGGCGGCCGGTGGCCCCCCGGCCGGCGGCGGTTTCTGGATAACCACCACCGTCGGCTTGCGCTGTGGCTGTTCGTCTTCGTTGGTCGCCGACTCGCTGGGGCTACGACTGCCCGCGCCGGTCGCGCCGCGTCCGGCCAGACTCGCCAACGCCATCCCACTGAGCAGGCCGGTCGGAGCCACGCCGCCCATGTCGGGACCGGCAGGCGCGCTCAGCCCGCCCGCGCTGGGCAGCGACTCGGCGGCCAACCTGATCTCGGGGGCGGCCATGGCCCAGCTGTGCGGCACCGACAGGGCACCGACCAATGCCGCATGTCCCACGAACGCCGAGGTGGGCACGACGTTGGGCGCGGACACCAACACCTCGGCGTCGGGCCGCTCCGTACCCAGGGTGTTGCCCTGTGTCGGTGCCACCCCACCGCCGTTCGGTTGGGCGTGGTCATTGTTGGTGCTGTAGCTCCAGGGCCTGGCGGTGTTCACGGCGGAAAGGCTCAAGCTGGCTGTCGCGGCGACCGCGATGTAGGCGGCCAACAGGTCCAGTTCGCCGACCGGGGTGGGGATGGAGATCGCGGCCGGTGCCGCCAGGTCCGAACCGGCCGGGATTGTGGGTACCTCCGCCGCGAGTCCCTGGGCCGTATCGGTAGCCGCGGTCGTCGGCTGACTCGCGGTGGTTTGCGCGGTTGTGCCGGCGGCCGCGGCGCCCGCTGCCGTGCTCGCCTGCGCGCCGCTTGGGTCGGTCGACTGTACGGGGGAGGTGAACGCGGCCAACGTCGACGCGGCCTCCGATGCCGCCGAGTACTGGTACATGACCGCGGCGTCCTGGGCCCACATCTCGGCGTACTCGGCCTGCAGCGTCTCGATTGCCGGAGTGTTCTGTCCGAGGACGTTGGCAACCACCAATGACGCCACCTGGCTGCGATTGGCCGCGATCAGCGGCGGTGGCACAACGACCGCAAACGCCGTCTCAAATGCCGTCGCCGCCGCCCGGGCCTGAGCGGCGGTTTGGCGAGCCTGCTCGTTGGCAACGGCTAACCAGGTCGCATACGGTGCGGCCGCGGCCGCCATCGACGCCGATGCCGGACCCATCCACGATTCGAGCGTGAGTCCCGAGACCACCGAGGCATAGGACGCGGCGGCGGAATTCAATACCGTGGCAAGCCCATCCCAGGCGGTGGCCGCGGTCAGCATGGGCGCTGCCCCCGGGCCCGCATACAACAGGCCCGAGTTAACCTCAGGTGGTAAAGCCCCGAAGTCCGTTGCCAACACCTTCCTTAGCCAGCCGCAATCACGTTCGCGGCCTCGGCGGCCTCGTAGGACTGGGCGCCGGCGGCCAGCGCGGCGACAAACCTGTCGTGAATCGCCACGGCCTGGGCGCTCACCATTTGATAGAGCTGGGCATGTGCGCTGAACCGCGCGGCGGTCAACGCGGACACCTGGTCGGCCGCCGCTGGCGCCACGCTGGTGGTGGGAGCGACGGCGGCCGCGCTCTGCGCGCTGACCGCCGAACCGACCTCCTGCAAACTCCCAGCCGCCGCCGCTAGCCGCTCCGGTTGGGTGACGACAAAGCTCACCAGGTCCTCCCAACTCCCATCGCCCATCTCCGACCAGCCGCCAGTTCCCACCGGTCCCATCAGAAGCGCCAAAGCCGCTGGTCTGAAGCCACGCCATCTTCCATGGTTGAGAACCCGGACAGCAAAGCAACTCCCTGGCTGCAGGGTACTTGCTCTGGTGCGCGCCGGGCCCGGGTTTGGCCTCGATCGTTATTGGATTCGAAGAATTCTGCTCTCGGTGCGTCCGGCACAGGTCGATGTGGCGTCGTCGCACGCTGGGTTGGGCACGCGAGGTGCGTCCACAGCAAAGCCCCCGCGGCGGTGGATTGGGCCCCTAGTCGTGCTCCAGTGCCACCATGTCGGGCGCCAGCACATCGGTGAGCGCCGACCAGGGCACCGTGATCACCGGAAGCCCGTGGCCAAACTGGTAGTCGAAGAAATGCAGCTCGATGCCCTGCGATGTCGGAATCCAGTTGGCGAAGTTCTCCGCGATGGGCCTGTTGCCGGGCTCGTCGAGCATTGGGCTCGGGCCGCCGCCCCACACCTTCGGAAAGATCAGCCTTGTTTGCTCGGAAAGCCGCTCCAATCCCGCCTGTTCGTTTGCGAACAGGTCGGCAAGGGTGATGGGCTTGGCGCTTCGGCTATCGATAACGATGGTGTTGACGTAGTTGTTCGGGTGCGCGGCCTCTTTGGCCGAGTGAACGCCGGTGATGACTTCTGCGATGGCGACGGGGCGGAATGTGACCGCCGAATGTGATTCGAAGTCCCACTGGGTATCGGGGCCCGTCTCGGCGCGCATCTGATCGAGTTGCTGATGCCCCGACGCGTCGCTGGCCTGGTTGAAGGCGTCTCTGACGCCGGCATCGCCGCCGGCGAGCTGACCGATGTTCACATCCCATCGGCCCAGATTGTCGGGGGTGGCGCCGGTAACCGAGACCATTGTCACCTCGTAGGTCTCGCCGTTGGACACCCCGGACTTCGCGCCGGCGGCCGCGGCGGTGGTTGGCGACGTCGTCGCCGTCTCGCTCGTCGAGGAGGAGGCGGCTGTCGTCGGCGGTGAGGCGGTCTGGGGGGCACACCCAACCAGGCCCGCAGCGGGCAGCGCGATCGTGATTGCGGCGCTCAACAGTTGCGACATTCGGGCAGCCCGAGATGCAAGGCGTGCTGGGATCGGAAGCGCTGCAAAAAGATTCAATGATTCGTTATCGCTTGCGTGTGGGCGTTCGACATCTGGATCGTACACAACGCCGTCGACCAAGCAAATCTCCGGGTGACGAGCCGGGCCGCGCGGCCGCGATGGCTAGCTCCTGCTCTGATGCTCCTTCGGCAACAGCGCCGCGACGTGGCGGATCTTGCGTCCGCAAAGCGCAACCAATCCGGGTACCGTGGGCGCGAAGCAAGAACGGTCCGGGTAGGTTGCGCGCGCATGGAGTGCGTGATGGCTGAACTTGACTGGCTTGCAACCTAATTCGTGGCATGCGTCGCGTACTGTTGAAAGGCTGCCTTTCTAGATGTGGATCACGCTGCTCAGCGCTCTTTTGCGGCAGCTGGCACGACTCCGGCATCGATGGGGATGAATGACAGTTGTCGGTGGGCATTTTCGCTATCGGCAACATTGCAGGACCGCGCCGTGGACGGGCGCCGTGGCCTGTATCCGACCGCATCCGAAGATTTTCCACCGCCAGTCGGTCCAGCTCATCGACCTACTGGAGGTGCCCCTGGCGGAGCGGGGCATCGAGCCGGACCTCGCAGTGGCTCCGTCCTCTAGTGGTCGTGATCGGACTGGCTGATGCGTATCACGATGGGTCTAGCGTGAAGTCGGCAAAGTCAAAGCCCGGCACCACCACACAACTGACCAGGGTAGGTTCGTCGCCGAGGGGCCAGGCGCGTTGCCAATGTCCGGGTGGAATGAGAAGCTGCGGACGTTGTCCGGCTCCGATGTCTTGGCCAATTACATGTCTTGTCGCAGTTGATTTTTCGTCTCCCATGTCCACCGCCAGTGGGCTGCCGCGATGGAAGAACCACAGCTCGGCGCTGGTCACGCGGTGCCAAGCGGAGTGCTGGTTTGGCATCAGCAGGAACAGGATCGCGGTGCCGGCGCTGCGTGGGCCGTCGTATTCGGCTGGCAACGAGGACTGGCCGAGTGTCAGTGCACTACGCCAAGTTTCGCGGAACCAGCCGCCCTCGGGGTGGGGGGATAAGTCCAGACTTCGAGCCCAGTCCGGCAGTGTCTGCACCGCCGTTGATTCGTCGCGGTCGTCAATCATGTCGAAGGTTTGTGGGCTCCTCGTGCCTTCGAAGTTAGGTATGCCGCATTGATCTGGCCACTAACGGGCACGAACTGTGCGTTAGATCACATGCTGGAGGTCGCGGACTCCGAAAAGGCAGTGCGCCAAGACATTGTCGAAATCGTTATGAGAGCGCGGGGGAGAATCGCTGGGCTGTCCGCCGGGGCGGCGCTAAAGGGGTGGGCTATAGCGGGTTGTTCGAGTGGGTGTCGACGGTTCGTTGGTCGCGCGGGCCGGGTAAGGCGGGCGCCAGACTGCAATGCCGGCCCTATTGGTGGTTCCTGTGGCGCTTGGCGGACCAGGCTCGGCAGACCATCAAGACCGCGAGTCCTCCGGTACTGATCAGACCTAGGGCCGAGCCGTGACTGCACACATTGATCACGAACAGGACCAGCGTTAGCCCGGACATCGCTGCGTAGAACGTCGCGCTGTACTGGGGTTTCCTCGTCCCGCGCGCATCCTGGTCGTCGTTGGCGCGGCTGGGATTGGGTACGCCAGTCATCGTTGCATGCGAGTCCGCGTGCTCTCGGCGTGGTCGGTTGCGTCCAGCCCGGCAGCGGCCGCAGTCGGGCCAGCGGTGATTTGACCGATCGCGGCGGTTTCGGCGCGGGTTCCACCAGTACGGGTTGTGGTCACGACCCCGACGCTGGAAGCGTGAGTACAGTCGTGGGCGTCGACATAGCGCCAAGGCGAACCGGCTGGCAGCAGTGCATGACCCATTGTGCAGGTGTTGAGACAGGTCGTCGCGGAGCCGAGGGTCTTGCGTCGAAGTGGTTAACGCTTGATTGCTTGAACGGTGTAGGTCATCGGAATCCGGTCGCGATCTTCGGCGAGGATGAATTCGCCGTCGTAATCTGGGCTGGGGATCATCGCATCTCCCAACGGATTCCATGGGACTTCGCGATGCTCTTCGAGGCCGGTAACCATCAGCCCGGCGGCGGTGAGCGCGGTGAAGATCTCGCCGAGCCCATGATTGAAATGGATGATCTGGGGTGAGGCGACAGTTCCGTTACCGGCATAGGTTTCATGCTCGACGAACGGGATGCCACTAGTTTCAAAGTATGGGTATTCAACGACGACAAGCCCGTCGGGCCGCGGATCGCTGAGCGACCACAAGAACGGATGGCCCTCGCGCATGAACAGCCTTCCACCGGGCCGGAGCAGGCTTGCGACAACATCGGCCCAGCGGCTGATGCTAGGAATCCAGCACAACGCCCCAAGGCCGGTGTAGACGAGATCGAAACGCTAACCACCGAGTGCTTGGACCGCGTCATAGACGTCGGCCTCGACGAAACCGACATCGGCCCGGGCGCGCATCGCCAGGTCCCGGGCGGCTTGCAGCGCGGCAGGGGAGAAGTCCAAGCCCACCGTTGATCGTGGCCCCAGCCGAGACAGCGAGACCGTATCGGTGCCAATGTGACACTGCAGATGGGCGATATCGAGGCCATCGAGTCGTCCGAGCCTCGGCAGGTCATATCGAACTTCTGCAGACAGAAAATCGGGATCGTCGAAGCTGTCGAGGTCGTATCCATTGGGCCCGGTGTGCAGCGGCACGCGCGACTCCCAATTCGCCAGATTCAGGCTGCGCCAACTGGCGGCCATCGGACGTTGTGACACGTCATCCATGCCGACAGGATTGCATGCGCGGAAGCTGCTCCCCGACTCGCACCCAGCCGCAAGTTCCTCTCGCCAGGCATGGATGCAGTGGATGATCGGTTTGCTGTCGTGGCCTGCCCCGTATCGGCGACAGTATCGCAGACCGGAACGCCAGCCTGCCCGCGGACAAGCGGGCCATGTCCGTCTCCGGCCGGGCCCGTGCCCGGCATCGGACGGTCGAACTTTTCAGGTCGACTCGAACGAATCGACAAACCACTGGCAATAACGGACTGATACCGCCGCGCGGCCATGCCCACCCCCTTCATCTAAGGAGTGTCAAAGATCACCCCTGCGACACCGGCTTTGGGGGAGCCTGCAAGCTCACCTGGTATTGGTCGCGAATGAGGTCCTGAACCGGAGATATGCGCCAATCGGTACCGCGGGAAACCATGCCGGTTTGCAGGTTCACCCGCCGAGCACCGAGCGCAGATCGGCGTTCGATTTCGGGATCCGCAACGAGCGTGGCCCCGGCTGCGATCGAGGGCTGTGAGGCGCCCCACAATGGTTGCCGCACAGCCAGTCCCGGGCATGGTGAAACACCTAAGTGTGTTGGTGGATGATAGCTTGTAGTGCATAGGCCGTGCTTGTCCAAGGCTTGGACAAGGGTGACCCCGGGTTGACGTGCCCGTGTCATCTGGGCTTTTCAGTCGGCGGTCGACATCCATGAATCGAACGCCATGACCATGGTCGCCCGCGGCACCGCCGAAGCTCCCGAGTGGGACGCCTCGGCCGCCCGCGACTTCCTTGAGAGAAAGGTAAGCGTCTGTTGTGTAGCAGTTTTCGTCACATGCCACCCGCGCGCACATCCAGCCGAGTAACGGTCGACGTTGTGGCTGGTCAGCGGCTGGTGGGTCTACGTGGTCGCCTGCGATCGGTCGGCGTCCCTCGTGGTGGCCGCGACGTCCAGCTCTCAGGTGATCGATCATGACATCGCCGGTATGGATGGGTTCACCGCCAGAGGTGCATTCGGCGTTGCTGAGTTCGGGTCCGGGTGCGGCGTCGTTGCAGGTGTCGGCGTCGGCGTGGACGCCGCTCGGCGCCGCGTATTCCTCGGCGGCTGACGAACTCACCGCCGTGGTGGTCGTTGGTGAAACCGAGACGTGGGAGGGGATGGGTGCCGCGAATTATGCGGCTGCGCACCAGCCGTATGTGGCATGGTTGATGAGAAACGGAGCCGAAGCCGAGGCGATGGCCGCCGAGCATGAGGCGATGGCCGCCGAGCATGAGGCGATGGCCGCCGCGTACTGTGCAGCGCTGGCGGCGATGCCCACGATGGGCGAGTTGGCCGAGAATCACCTCACTCACGGTGTGTTGCTCGGGACTAACTTCTTTGGCATCAATACCGTTCCGATCGCCGTCAACGAGGCCGACTACGCGCGCATGTGGGTCCAAGCCGCAACTACCATGTCCGCTTATGACGCGGCCTCAACCGTGTTTGCGGCGCGAGCGCCACAAACGACCCCTGCTCCACGACCGATCCGCTCCCTTGGCGACGACGCCCCGAATGTGTTGCCACAGGCTGCAAACGTGCTGGGCAGCTGGTCGGATTTTTGGGAAGAATTCGTGTACAATTTCTTCGATATCTTCACTTATGCCTGGGATTCCATAGCATTGCTCGGCATGGATATCGGCGAGTACCTGGGTGACCCCATCGGCTTCTTGATAGCGGGGGTCATCGGCTTTTTTGGGGGCTTCGCGTATGGAGCTGTGTCTGACGCGGTGGCTGGGCTTCTCGTGGCGCACAGCGTGTCCGAGGCCGTGGCGATCTCGCTAGCTCTCGCCAGCGTGCTCGCGCTGGATTTTGCAGTGACCGCGATGGTGCTAAGCGCCGTTGCCGTGCCACTTGCCGCCGCGATCGCTGTGCCAATCGCATTGCCGATCGCATTGCCGTTGGGCATTGACGCGTATGTCCGGGGTTCATCGGACCTCGGTGTGGGCGTGGCAGACGCTGGTTTGCGGAGTGTGAGTGTGTCGTCGCAAACGCAAAACATTGACACTCCAACGCAACTGGGAGGTCTTGCCGGTGTTCAGTCGGTGCCTGGGCCGAATGATGCCGTGGCGGGTATCGATCAAGATTCTGTGAGGCATGGGTTGGCAGGATCGGTGGGTGTGGGGGATGTGCAGTCGTGGGGGTTTGTCGGGACGTCGGGTTCAGTGAGAGGGGAGCCATCGGGCTTGTCGATGTTGGGTGCTGAGTCCGGGGGCCTGCGGGTGCCGGTGTTGCCGTCGTCGTGGGATCTGAGTTGGTCGAAGTGATCGGCTTTGATGGCGGCTTGTTGGCCGTGCTACGGCCACTGCTTCGTCACCGTCTCAGTGTGACTGGCGCGGCCACAACGCCGACCCATCCAGCACCCACCCGCCTACTTGTCCTGGACCTAGTAATGACTCCCCAGTGGCACAACCTCGGGCACGGTCCAACCAGTAGCCATCATCGCTCGGCCGTCCTGCCAAGGTTCCTACTGGAACCCGTTGCCTTGTAGCGTCTTTCGTCCAGATCCCCTTGTCCGCCGCGACCATAGTTGCGTGTACGGTGAGGAGGTGCGTGACGCAAATGTGTGGATACCTCGCTTCATCGTCGCAGTCTCATTGTCGCTGGCTATCGGCACAGCAGCGTGCGATCGACATGAACACGCCACCAAGCCAATCAGCACCTCTCCAGCGCAGGATATTTCCTCTCCCGTAGAGCACCGAATCGTTGAGCTTGCAATTTCGGACATCTCAACGCAGCTTGGCATTCCAGTCGGTCTCAACGTCAGGCGCCTGAACGCTTCCGGAACGTGGGCGTTCCTGTATGGCCAGATCGTCGCTGGCGATGCGGGCAAACTGGACTACAGCGCTACCCCATTCGCGGATGCGGCCGCCAACGGGCTCAAGACCGATACCTATGCGGGCCTATTCCAGGCCAGCGGCGGCGATGCCAATCAACGCTGGACTCGTGTCGATAGCGCCATTGGGCCGACTGCTTTGGCCTGGAGCGATTGGGCCGTGCGGTACGCGGCACCGGCAGAGATATTCGATACACGATAACGAGCGGAGCAAACGCGACACGTCGTTCGGCTGGGCTGTGTGCAGTGGTACGCCTCCGCAGCAGCCGGCGAAGTAGGACGGCGACCAGAGGCGTCCGAGCGGCGGGCACATCGGCTTCGGTGTATTCGCGGCGCACGGCGTCGGCGGTGCGGCCCTCGACTCGCTGGACCGGTGTGGAGATCGCCAAGTTGGGTGGGTAGCCGACGAGTGGGTGCATGTGGTCGGCTTCGCCGTTGAACTCGATCAACTCGGTACCGAGCTCGGCGCAGACCTGCCCCATGGTGTTCTCGCCACCTGCGAGTGACCCGATCCACCGCAGTGGAATAGAAAATGACACCACTTCGCGCAGCTCAACGGATGCAATCAATTGCCCAACCGCCATGTTTTCGATTAGTACCGCATCCAGTGCGCTAATCGGATTCACGCGCCGCGCGCTGCGGCCGCTTCCTGGATCGCGTTCAGATTTGCCAGCAACGCAATGATCGCCGTGGCCGTGGGTGGCTGTCGGCGGCCAGTTGGTGCAGATGGGGAGCTGGCGCGAGCTCGCCGGACCGGTTAGGTCATATGACTCATCCCAGCAGGAGTTTCGGCGACGAGACTTTACCTACCGTCGGCGCGAGCTGCTTCAAGCTGCTCGGGCTGTCTGCTATTCGATGGCCAATTGGGGACAGCGCATGTCGTTTCTCATCGCAACGCCGGGCTTTGGGGCGCTGATGGGCGACCAACACCGCTATGGCCACTGGCGACCTGAGGCGCCGAGGGCAAGGGGCGTCGTTCATGACGCGAAGGCCGCAATAGCCGCGAAAGTCGTTGTGCTGCAACGTGGCGATCACCGGGACCTTCGGGAGCTACGGGCTGAATATCCGGCGCTCAGTGCGCGGGTGCCGGTGTTCCACGAAGAGTTTGTGCGGGCGTCTTGCTCGGCCGCGCGGCGCGTCTGCGGGCACCCGCTTGGTCTCCGAGAAGAAATCGTTTACGAGTTAAGGGGTCCCAGATGTTGTCTTACGTGACCGCAGCGCCTGAGGCGTTGGCCGCCGCGGCGGGAGATTTGACGGGGATCGGGGAAGCGCTGCGGGCGGCCACCGCGGCGGCGGCGCCCTCGACGACGAGCCTTGTTGCGGCGGCCGGTGACGAGGTGTCCACCGCGATCGCGACATTGTTCTCGGAACACGCGCAGAGCTATCAGGCACTCAGCGCACAGATGGCGGCATTTCACGATCGGTTCATGAACGCCCTGGCGGGTGCCAGCGGGTCGTATGCGAGTGCCGAGGCCGCCAACGTCACGCCATTGCAGACCATCGAGCAAGACCTGCTCGGCGCGGTGAATGCACCGACACAGGTGTTGTTCGGACGCGGGTTGATCGGCGATGGTGCCAACGGCACTGCGCCCGGGCAGGCTGGCGGGGCGGGCGGGCTGCTAATCGGCAACGGCGGTAACGGGGCGCCAAGTGCCGTCGGCCAAGCGGGCGGGGCCGGTGGCGCCGGGGCGAACGGTGGGGCTGGCGGCTCGGCGGGCCTCTGGGGTGCCGGTGGGGCAGGGGGCGCCGGTGGGGCCGGTGCTACCCCGGGTGGGGCAGGCGGTGCCGGTGGAACCGGCGGCGCCAATGGGCTTCTCGGCGGCGGTAACGGCGGCGCCGGTGGTGCCGGCGGGGTCGGCGGTGACGGTGCGACCGGCACCACCGGCGGGGTCGGCGGTGACGGCGGGGCCGGTGGTGCCGGCGGGGTCGGCGGGGTCGACCGGGCGCTGATCGGGTGGTCAGGTGGGGCAGGCGGGGTCGGTGGATCCGGCGGTGCTGGCGGTCTGGGCGGCACCGGCAGCGCTGGTGCAGGCTTGGGCGCGACCGGCGGTGACGGCGGTGCCGGCGGGGTCGGCGGTCAGGCGGGAGCCGGCGGCGCGGGCGGGGCGGTGACTGGCTCAATCAATCATTTGGGGAATGCCGGCGCGCACGGGGCCAATGGCACCGGCGGGGTCGGTGGTACGGGCGGTGCCGGCGGAACCGGCATTGCGGGCACCGGCGACCTGGTCAGTCCGACCGCGGGCTATCAGGGTGGGCAGGGCGGTATGGGCGGCAAGGGCGGTGACGGCGGGGCGGGCATCGGCGGGGTCGGTGGTGGTGCCGGCGGCGACGACCAGGTCAGTCCGACCGCGGGTCATCAGGGTGGGCAGGGCGGTATGGGCGGGCATCGGCGGGGTCGGTGGTGGCACCGGCGGCAAGGGCGGTGCCGGCGGCACCGGCGGCCAGGGCGGTGGTCCGGGCGGCACGGGCGGTATCGCCAGTGCGCTAGACAGCGGCGCCGGCGCTCAGGGCGGCGGGGTCCCCAGCACCACCGGGGTGCCCGGTGCCGACGGTGGTAAGGGCGGCACGGGTGGCACCGCGGGTGCGGCCGGTGTGGGGGTCGACGGCGGCGCGGCGGGCAGCATCGGCACCGGCGGAGTTGGCGGCACGGGCGGCAATGGCGGCGCCGGCGCCGACAATGACGTCAATGGCACCTCGGGTATTGCGCAGGGCTCCGGCGTTGTTGATTAGCAGGCTTGTGAGCTGGGGGATTGTGGATTGAGGAGGTCTAGGCGGCGGTTGGCGGTCAAAGCGGTGATCCGGCAGGCTTCGGCGATGTTGTCGGCGCCGTTGAGGCGGTGCAGATTGATCGCGGTGTTGCGTAGCGTTGCTAGGGCCTGTGCGCCGTTTCCGGTATGTGCCCTTTGACGGTCTTCGTCGAAGGTGACGTCGCGTATCCAGTGCAGGCTGTTCTCGATTCCCCAGTGTTGACGCATCCAGGTCATGATCGCGGTAGGGCGGGCGTGCTCGAAGGGCAGGCTGCAGATGGCATAGACCACCTCCACGCTGCGCTGGTCGGTGGCGGTGATCAAGCGTTCACGAGTGATCCGGATGATTTGTTTTGCGTAGGGGAAGCCGATTCCTCGTGCAGCGGTGATGATTTGCAGGGTGCGGGTCTCGACACGGCCGTGGCCGCGGGAGTCGTCGGTAGCGGCTGCGGGCACCTCGGCCCAGGGCAGCGCGGTGATACGCGCAAGTATTTTGGCTTGGTTGGACTTGACGATCATCAGGTAGTGCGACTTCAAGGTGGCGCAGATCAACTTCGCGGTGACGACCTGGGTATGCATCGCATCCACGGTGACCAGCCACCGCAAGCTACCCGGCAGCAGCGTGAGCAGGGCACGTACGCAGGGAATTTCATTGCTTTTCTCGGCGACAGCGAGTTGACCGAGCACCAATCGGGCACGGTGGGCGAACACCGACACGAGATGCGTGGCTGTCGCTTTGGCGCGTAAAGCACCACGCAGCATCTTGCCGTCCAACGCGATCGGCACCAATCCACTGGGGTCGCTGCTGGCCACGTGTGCAGTGAAGTAACTGCCCATCCTGGCGTTGAGGTCGGCGGGGTCTAGCCGAGACAAAACAGCGCGGAAGGTCTTCTCACTGGGCCGCCGGAACCGGACCCCTAATTGGGCCAACACATCATCGGGAGCGGTGGCCGCCCATGTGGCAAAACCAGCATAGCCGCGCATCCCCGCGGCAGTGGCCAGAACCGCGATCGCCAACAAAGCCATCAGCGAATACCTCCGACCGCGTGGGTCCCTCGGGTCTGGCACCGAGGCCAACACATCGAGAAACTCCGATCCGATGAGCTCGCTGCGCTCACCAGGACTCCAGCGGTCGAACACCTCTGGAACCGACGACACAGGCAATACTGAAACGGTAGGCACGGGCAACTCCAGACCAACGACGAACAGTAACCAACTCGATCGTTCTCCAGATAGCCCGTGCCTACACTCCGGCCCCAATAGCGCGGCACCAAAGATCATCAACCCAGCTCACAAGCCTGCTAATCAACAACGCCGGAGCCCTGGGTTCCGTGGCCGGAGTGTGCATGCGGCACTGCTGGCGGCCGGCGTCTGCGACGTCGTCATCCTCGACCACGCCCCCGGCCTGCCCGCCAACTCGCAGCTGCGACCCGGCCGGGTCATCGGCGCGGCCTTCGACGACGACACCGACACCTGGGCGCTGCGCACGGCCGATGGCGCCACCGTGTGCGGCCGCGTGGTCGTGGCAGCCTGTCCGCCGGTGTACGTCCGCTGGACACCCGACTTTGCCGGGCGTAACGATTTCCGGGGCGAGTCGTTTCACGCGGGCGCACCCGACCCGGCTTTCCGTCCGGCGGGCAAACGCATTGCGGTGCTGGGCACCGACTCCAACGTCGCTCATTGGATCGATGAGTGGGCGGACTCCGCGGCATCGGTCACCGTGTTCGCCCAGGGACCACGGCGCGTGGTCACTGACCTGGCACGCCACCCACCCCAGGCCAAGGGATGGCTACTCGGCCGCATCGGCGCCAAGCGACCGCGGCGGGCGCCCACGATCGCAGCATCAGCCATCGCGGCGCTCACCCCGTCGGGCATCCGGACCAACGATGGCATCGAGCACCCCGTCGACGCCGTCATCTACGGCACCGGATTCAGCATCCCTGAGCAGACCGTTGAACCGACACTGGTGGGCACGCGCGGACTGACCATCCAACAGGCCTGGTACCCGGGCATGGAGGCCTTCCTGGGTGTTGCCGTGCACGGGTTTCCCAACTATTTCTTCATCTGCGGTCCCGACGTCGCCGCGCAGATCAGCTACGTCGCCGAGTGCGTGGACCTGCTGCAACGCACCGCCAGCACCCGCATCGAGGTGCTGCGCAGCAGCCAGCAAGTGTTCAACGAGCGCGCCCAGCTAAGGCCGGTGCAGCCATACCAGCCGCTTCGGGCGTTCGACCTGTCCGCCGGGGCGCCCGAAGACACTGGCATTCCCAATATCCCCAACATTTATGACGGGGCGGCCACGTTGGAGATTGGCGGCGTCCGCCATGCGGTGCATGTGCGCCTTGCCGGCCACCTCGACCCGATCGACGGCAATTACCACTGGCAGGGAACGGTCCTTGATCGGCTTCCGCGGGACACGCTCAAGCAGGCCAGGGCGGGCACCCTGACCGTAGGTGAACGAAGCGCCGCGGTACGTGTCATCGAGCAAACGCCGCGGGGCACCCATTCGGTCGCGGGACTGGGCGCACCCCCCTATGCGGACAGCGGCCGGTAGGCGTCGCTGCGTCGGCCGTCGGCCGTCGGCCGTCGGGCGCGTAGTCGTCGCGCTTGTCCGATCCAAGCCCGATAGGCTTGACCCATCCCAGCCTTGGGTTGGCCGCGCACGTGTGTGGGTAACCATCCTGGGTGGCTCGTGCGGTGACGGACGACGACACAAGCGAGAACGGCATGGTCTGCGATAGCGGTCGGCAGTTCGGGCGGGCGCGGTGGCAGGATCCGCCCGGCCCGCCCTTGGCATGCTGCACGGATTTGCCGGCCGCGCCGATCTACCCGGTCCGGGTACGAACCATCGATAGCCGACAAAATTTCCCGTCTCTTGGCCATGGGCGAGACAGATGGCACCCGATGTACCCAAAGCGTCCGCGTTGGCCGAAAATGGAAGTTTGCGCCACCGATGTAGTCGGTGTCCTCTAACGATTCACGGGCGGGAGTTCGAGGAGCACGACATGGAACCGGAGGACAGGATGCAGCTGGCATACCGGTTCGGGATGTCTGCAGATCGGCTAGCCAGGCACCGGCCGCCGGTCGGGGCGATGATCAGCTCGCGGAAGCGGGAGCGGGTCCAGTGAACGCGACGGCGAAGTCTCCCAACGCCTTGGCCATCGACACGCGCAGCGAAGACTCGCTGGTGGTCCTTTCGGTCGAGGGCGCCATCGACTCCACCAACTGCGCGGCGCTGCGCGATGCCATCATCAAGGCCACGCTCGACGAGCCGTCCGCCGTCGTCGTCAACGTCAGCGCCCTGCAGGTACCCGACGAAGCGTCCTGGTCCATCTTTGTCAGCGCACGCTGGCAGGTCGATACCCCGCAGCATGTCCCCATCTTGCTGGTGTGCGCGAGTCGCGCCGGCCGGGAACTGATCACCCGAACCGGAGTTACCCGTTTCATGCCGGTGTACCCCACCGAGAAAGGCGCCATCAAGGCCGTCGGCCGGCTCGCGCGACGCAAGGTGCGGTATGCCCAAGGTGCAATTGCCCGCCAACCTGGGCAGCCTTCGCGAGTCCCGCAAGCTGGTCCGCGAGTGGCTCACGTCGTGGTCGAAACCCGGGCTGATACCGGTCGCCTTGGTGATCGTCAACGTGTTCGTCGAGAACGTGCTGGAGCACACCGGAAGCGACCCAGTGATCAAGGTCCAGTGCGACGGCACCGCGGCCACCATCGCCGTCTCCGACGGCAGCAATGCCCCGGCTGTCCGGTTGCAGACTCCGCCAAAAGGCATCGACGTGTCCGGCCTGGCCATCGTGGAAGCGCTGTGCCGCGCGTGGGGCAGCACTCCCACCGCGACCGGCAAAACGGTGTGGGCGATCATCGGCCCGGAGAACCAGCTCTAGCCGGCGACGGTGTGAGCCGGGCCCTCATCCCGCGTGCTTGCTGGGCGCCGGCCGAGTAGCCGCGGTTGTCCGGACTCGCCGCGATTGCACTAGAACACGTTCTAGTATCGATCTGGATGCCCGCTCACAGAAGGGAGGGATGACGTGCGGTTCAGCTACGCCGAGGCGATGACCGACCCGTCGTTTTATGTCCCGCTGGCACAGGCCGCCGAGGCGGCCGGCTACCACAGCATGACGATCGCCGACAGCCTCGCCTATCCCTACGAGTCCGACTCGAAGTATCCGTACACACCCGACGGCAATCGCGAGTTTCTCGACGGCAAGGAGATCATTGAAACCTTCGTCCTGACCGCGGCATTGGGCGCGGTCACCAAGACACTGCGGTTCAACTTCTTCGTCCTCAAACTCCCCGTCCGGCCCCCCGCCCTGGTCGCCAAGCAAGCCGGTTCACTGGCCGCGCTGATCGGCAATCGGGTAGGGCTGGGCGTGGGCACCAGTCCATGGCCGGAAGACTACGAGCTGATGGGTGTGCCCTTTGCCAAGCGCGGCAAGAGGATTGACGAATGCATCGAAATCGTCAAAGGACTCACCACCGGTGAATACTTCGAGTTCCACGGCGAGTTCTACGACATTCCCGAGACGAAGATGAGCCCGGCCCCGACCGCGCCAATCCCGATCCTGGTCGGCGGCCATGCCGATGCCGCACTTCGGCGCGCGGCGCGCCTGGATGGCTGGATGCATGGCGGCGGCACCGATCCCGACGAACTCGACCGCCTGATCAGCAAACTTCAGCACTTTCGCGAGGAAGAGGGGCACACCGGCCCGTTCGAAATCCATGTGATCTCAATGGATGCCTACACCGTCGACGGCATCAAGCGGCTGCAGGACAAAGGAGTCACCGACGTCATCGTGGGCTTCCGGATGCCCTACATCAAGGGTCCCGACACCGAGCCGCTACAGACCAAGATCGCCCACCTGGAAAAGTTCGCCGAGAAGATTATCTCGAAAGTTTAGACGCTACAGCGAATCCCATGCCGGCGGACGCTTCTCCTGATGCGCGCGGGCGGCCTCGGCCGGGTTGTTGGTGAAGCCGCTGATAATCTGGGTACGGTTCTCGATTTCCTTGGCATGCCGCAGGCTGGGGGCATCCAGCGCCGCGTTGAGCCCAATCTTGGTCTGCCACACGCCATACGCATTGTTCTCGGCGATCGATCCGGCCAGCTTCTGCGCCGCAGTCAACAATTCGTCCGCTACCACCACCTCGTGCACCAGCCTGATCCGATAGGCCTCCACAGCGTCGATGATGCGGCCGGTCAGCATGAGTTCGCGCGCCACCCCGGCACCGACGATTCTGGGCAGCAGATAACTGGTGCCCATGTCCATCGACGAGAACCCGGCCTTGATGAACACCGATCCGAACCTGGCGTCTTCGGCAGCGATCCGGATATCGCAATGCAGCGCAAAGGCCAGCCCGCCGCCGACCGCGACGCCGTTGACCGCCGCGATCACGGGAATGGGCAGCTCGTAGAGCCGGGTCAATTGGTCGGCCAGTCTGACCTGGGCATCGTAGGTGGCCTTGAACGGCGGGGTGGTGGGTGTGGCCTTCGTCCAAGGCTGTCCGGTGCCGCTCAAATCCGCTCCGGCACAAAACCCGCGCCCGGCGCCGGTCAGGATCGCGGCCCGAAACTCGCCCCCGCTCAGCGCGTCGAGGGCGTCGTCCATCGCGTCGAGCAGCGATCCGTCGATGGCGTTCAACCGGGTCGGCCGGTTCAAGGTGACGCAAGCAATGTTGTGCTGAAGAGTTTGCAATTCCACTGCAGCCATACCCGAACGGTAGGCGACGTGACCGTTTACCGACACGGCCTACGGTGGATTGACGCCTGCCCAAGTCGAAGGAGAAGAAGATGGCACGAACCGAGGGCGATAGCTGGGACCTGGCCAACAGTGTGGGCGCCACCGCCACCATGGTCGCCGCGGCGCGGGCCGCCGCAACCCGGCGGTCACGGCCGATCATCGCCGACCCGTTTGCCGAGCCGCTGGTCCGCGCCGTGGGGCTGGACTTGTTCACCCGGGCGGCCTCCGGCGAGGTTGATCTCGACGAGGTTGCAGCCGGTCTCGGATTTGCGCGCATGGTGGACACGTTCGCCGCCCGTGCACTGTTTTTCGACAAGTTCTTTGCCGATGCGATCGCCGCGGGACTGCGCCAGGTGGTGATCGTGGCCTCCGGCCTTGACGCGCGACCCTACCGGCTGCCCTGGCCGACCGGAATGAGGGTGTACGAAATCGACCAGCCGGAGGTGATCGAATTCAAGACCACCACGCTGGCTCGACTCGGTGCATCCCCAACCGCCGACCACCATCCGGTGGGCATCGACCTGCGCGACGACTGGCCGTCCGCGCTGCGGGCAGCGGGTTTCGACGCCGCCCGCCCGACCGCCTGGCTGGCCGAAGGGGTGCTCATCGGTTTCCTTCCTCCGGAGGCCGAAATTCGATTGCTGGACAATGTCATTGAGCTCAGCGCCGTCGGCAGCCGGCTAGCCGCCGACTACGGAACCATCAATGGGTCATCGGCGGAGTCCCAGCAACTGGCGCAGCAGATGACCGAGGGATGGCGAGCCCATGGACTCGACATGGATATCGCCGGTTTGACCTATCCCGGTGAGCACACCGACGTCGCGGCCTATCTGCGATCACACGGCTGGAAGACGGCCACCGCCGACCATGGCGATCTGGTCCTGGCCGCCGGGCTTGCGGAACTGACCGCGGCCGACCGGCAGAGCCCGGCCAGCACGATCGGCTTCGTGACCGCGGTCCGCTCCACCGACTAGCAACAGCACGGCATCCAGAAAGCAAGTCCGACAACGATACTCGCAGAACACGACGACGCAGTTCGGTATCGCGATACGCTGCACTTTCCCGCCTACTCACCAGAACACAAGGGACAAACATGTCGTATGTGATGGCAGTGCCGGAACTGTTGGCTTCCGCGGCGGCTGACCTGGAAGGAATTGGCTCGGCCCTGAGCACCGCCAATGCTTTGGCACTGCCCTCGACCAGCGAGATCCTGGCCGCGGGTACCGACGAGATATCGACCGCGGTGGCGTCGCTATTTGCCGACCATGCCCAGGACTATCGAACAATCAGTTTAGAAGCCAACGCATTTCACCAGCAGTTCTGGCGATCGTTGAGCGGTGCGGCGGCCTCCTATTCCAGCGCCGAAGCCGCCAACGCATCCCCGCTGCAGGAACTGCTGAACGTGATCAACCAGCAGAGCACGGCCTTGCTGGGGCGCCCGCTGATCGGTAACGGTGCTGACGGTGCCGCGCCTGGGCAAAGCGGCGACGACGGCGGGCTGCTGTTCGGCAACGACGGCAACGGCGCGCCCGGCACGAACCAGGGTGTGGCCGGCGGTAACGGCGGAAGCGCCGGGCTGATCGGCAACGGCGGGGCCGGCGGGCTTGGCGGGCCGGGCGGCGCCGGCGGGGCCGGCGGGCACGGCGGAATGCTGTTCGGCGACGGCGGCGCCGGTGGAGGCGGCGGGGATAGCCCGTCGTTCGTGATCGGCGGCGGTGCCGGCGGCAACGGCGGCAGCGCGGGGCTGTTCGGCAATGCCGGCGCGGGTGGTGCCGGCGGCGCGGGACAGCAGTTCTTTTTCAATGGTGGGGCCGGCGGAGACGGCGGGAGCGTGGGTCTGATCGGCAATGGCGGTGCCGGTGGCGACGGCGCCAATGGCGCGGCCGGCGGTGCCGGCGGTGACGGCGGCATGCTGAGCGGCAATGGCGGTAACGGCGGGGCTGGCGGCGACCTCAACGACCCCGCAGTACCCACAGGCAGCCAGGTCGGCGGTCGTGGCGGAAACGCCGGATTGATCGGCAACGGCGGTATCGGCGGCGACGGCGGTGTGGCCGCAAACGGGGGCGCCGGCGGGCAGGGCGGTCTGCTACGCGGCGACGGCGGTGATGGCGGAGCCGGCGGTGCCGGTCCACCGGCAAGTTTCAACAGTAATGGCGGGCCGGGCGGCAACGGGGGCTCCGCCGGGCTCTGGGGCAACGGCGGCACCGGCGGGGCCGGCGGTGGTCCTGGAACCCAAGGCTCTGATAATTCCGCCTCGGGAGGCAACGGCGGTAACGGCGGCAACGCCGGATTGTTTTCCGGTATCGCCGGCAACGGCGGCGATGGCGGACAGGGCGGCGAGGCCGACCGGACTGGCGGAGTCGGCGGCATGGGTGGGGCCGGCGGGGCGGCCGGGTTGTTCGGCACCGGCGGCACCGGCGGTACCGGAGGCACCGGAGGTACCGGGGGCGCCGCCGGGTTGATCGGCGTCGGCGGCTCCGGGGGCGCCGGGGGCGATGGCCTGCTGTTCTCCGACGCGGGAGTGGGCGGCAGCGGTGGCACCGGCGGAGCCGGCGGATGGTTCTACGGTACGGGCGGTGGAGGGGGCGCGGGCGGCGTCAGTGCCACCACGGGCAATGGCGGCAACGGCGGCAACGCCGGTCTGATCGGGGACGGCGGTGCCGGCGGTGCCGGCGGCGCCGGCGCGATCCCGGGTGCCGGTGGCGCCGGCGGCCGGATATTCGGCGCACTCGGGTTACCCGGCTAGCCCGCTAGACGCGCTTGGCCGCCCACTCGGCCTGCATGACCAGCAGCGCCAATCGCTCTACCTCCGGGGTGTGGGGATCGAGTTCGCGGTAGCGCTGATAGATGTTGACCACGATCCGCTCGGAGTCCAGCCACGCCGCATACTCTCCAAGCTCGACGGTCTCGATTGCCTCGGCGAAGGACAGACCCTTGCGGTAGGCAGCCTCGGCCTGTTCGTTGACGTGCTCGAAATAGCCGCGGACGGCCCGGATTCCATCCGGGTCGGTGACTGGGCCATGGCCGGGGACCACGATGGGCGCGTCCAGCGCGATCATCGCGTCGCAGGCCGCTATCCAGTTCGCGATCGGCCCGTTCCAGACGATCGGCGTGCAGCCGATGAACAGCAGATCCCCGGCGAACAGCACGCCGGCATCGGGCACATGCACCACCGAGTCCGCGGCGGTGTGCGCGGGACCGAGGTTGATCAGATCGACCCGCCTGCCACCAACATCGATCGTCAGCTCGTGGTCGAATGTCTGATCCGCGTTGCGCAGCCTTATTCCGCTGAAATCGAAGTGCCCGAAGCGATCCCGCATGAATCTCGTCGCGACCGGCCCGAGGTCGATGGTCTGCATCGCCGTCAGCAAGGTGGGACCGGTGTCTTCGGCAATCTCCTCGGCGGTGCCTTTGGCCGCGATGATGCGCACCGAAGGGCTCAACAATTGGTTGCCATGGGTGTGGTCACCGTTGGAATGGGTGATCAGCGCATCGGTGATGGGCGCCGCATCGGTGATCGGCCGCATCGCGTCCAGCATCTCGCGCGTGAGCGCCAGATCGAACAGCGTGTCGACCAACAGCGAGGCACCGTCTCCGGCGACCAGCCCGGCGTTGCTCCAGCCAAATCCGCCGTCCGGCAATGTCCACGCCCACACCCGATCGGCGACCTGGTGCAGCCCACGGGTGTAGGGCACCAGCGGCGGCGCCGGGTTGACCCGGGCGGCCTCTGGCGCGGCGTTGGGATCAACGCGAGGTGCCAAAGGCTGCGGTGGCGGGGTCGCACATACCCGCTGCCGCGTCTGCCCCAACCCCTCGACCTCGAGGGTGACGACGTCGCCGTCATGTAGCCAGCCGGGAAACGAGTCGGGGTTGGTCAGGTGCTCGACGAGGGTGCAGGTGGGCACGGTGCCGGAGCCGATCACATCGCCCGGCGCCAGCATCACCCCGCGCGAGACATAGGAGATGACTTCCCCGAAGGTCCAATCCATCGTCGCGGTGGATCCCGAGCCGATGACCGTGTCATTGACCAGCGCGCTCACCTGCAGACTCAGCTTCCCGTCGCGGCGATAGGCCTGCAGCTCATCGGCGGTAACCAGATACGGGCCCAAGGTGACTCCGCTGTCTTTGCCCTTGGCCTGCCCGATGCGCAGCTGGCCTTCCAGTTGCTGCAAGTCACGTGCCGACCAGTCGTTGAAGATCGTGTAGCCGATGATGGACTGCTCGGCCTGCTCGACGGACAGATCCTGGCCGCCGGTTCCGATCACCGCCGCGATCTCCAATTCGAAGTCCTGCCAGGCGCTTCCGGGGGCCATGGGCGCGTCGTCGTAGGGCCCGAGCACGGTGGCCGGACAGGCAAAGTAGAACGCCGGGATGCGATACCAGGTATCCATCAGCACCCGGCCGCCTCCCACCGTTTCCTGACAGTTGCGCATGTGGTCCAAGAAGCACAGTGAGTCGCGGATCGATGGCGGGCGCGGTATCGGCGCCGCCAACGTCACCTCGTCGAGAGCCACCACCTCACTCGGTGAGCGCAAGACGTTTTCACCGGCTTCGCGTAATCCGTCGGCGCCGCGCTTGATCAGATCGAGCAGGGCGACTCCCGGCGCCATCGCGTAGATCGAACCGTCGGACAACACCCCGACACGCTCACCGTCCGCACTTCGATACGTCACCCATTTCATTCGCGCACCACCTCACTCGGGTTTTTGTCCGGGCGCAACCCACGCCAGCTGGATTGCCGCAATCGGCCATCGGGGGTCCACTCGCTATAGCGCACCTCCCCGACCAGTGTCGGCGCGACGAACGTAACACCCTTGGCCTCGCGCGCCGGAAGCGCAGCGTCGAATGGGGATTCGTCGGTATGCAGCGGCGCCAGCGTCTTCTTGAGGTTGGCCAGGTCACGTTCGGTGAAGCCGGTTCCAACACGGCCGGCGAAGTGCAAACCGCTCGGGCCGGGAATGCCCATGGGCAACGATCCAATCCCGCTGCTGCGCCCACCCTCCCCAACTCGCCAACCGCCGATGACGACTTCCTGGGTGTTCCAGTGTTTGTCCTTGATCCACGCCGACGAGCGCCGCCCGGGTTGATAGCCGGAGTCGCGGCGCTTGGCAATGACTCCCTCCCAACCGCGCTTGTGCGAGTAGGCCAGCGCCTCGGCGCCGTCACCGGGCAACAACTCCGGAACGATCAGATTGCCCGCACTGCCCAGGGTTTCCAGTAGCTTGCGCCGGTCGCGGTATCTGGCCCGCAGTAGCGAGCGACCGTCCAGAAAGAGCAAGTCGAACGCCCAGAACTCGATGCGGGTGGCGCGCACCCGGTTCTGCATCTCGTTGAAGCTGGGCACTCCGGAGGAGTCGAGGGCCACCAATTCACCGTCGAGCACCACGTGGTGATCAGCGAGATCGGCGGCCAATGAACGTAATTGGGGGTATTCCGCGGTGACGTCACGTCCGCTGCGGGAGCGCAGTCGCAGCGCGCCATGGTCGGCTTCGACCAGCAGCCGGTAGCCGTCCCACTTGCCTTCGAACGCCCACTGACCCGACTCGAGACCTGCCACCGAACCGTGGGAGGTGAGCATGGGCGCGAGGGTGTCGAAATCGAAGGCCGTCTGGTCCTTCATGCGATGCGCCAGCCATTGGTCCCCGTTGGTCTGAATCAGCGCGTACCGCCCCGAGATTCGACTGCCGTGCAGGTTGACAATCACCTCCCCCTTTTCCGCACCGTTTCTCGAGTCGTCGCGGAACTTCTCGGTGTCATAGGTGCCGGAATCCCAGATGATCACCTTGCCGGCGCCGTACTCCCCTTTCGGGATGTTGCCCTCGAACGTCGCGTATTCCAGCGGATGATCTTCGGTGTGCACGGCCAGGTGGTTCACCGACGTGGTTTCCGGCAGGTTTTTCGGCACCGCCCATGACACCAGTACCCCATCACGCTCCAGCCTGAAGTCGTAATGCAGACGGCGCGCGTGATGCTCTTGGATCACGAAGGTATTACCCTTCCCGACAACGGGTCTGGCTCGGGGCACCGGCTCCGGCGTTTTCGACGCGTTGCGCATGCTGCGATATTTGAGCAGCCGGTCGTCGCCGGGGAGGTCCGCGTCCAGCGCCGCAATCAGATCGCCATCGCGGGTGAGGCGGGCAAGCACCTCGTCGTAGGTCAGTTGGCGCAGCCCCGGGTCGTCGAGCTCCTCCCAGCTGCGTGGTGCGGCGACTGTCGGTTGTTCGCGCCCACGCAGCGAATACGGCGCGATGGTGGTCTTCGAACCGCTGTTTTGGCTCCAGTCCAGGAACACTTTCCCGGCCCGCAGACTCTTGGTCATGGTCGCGGTGACCAACGCCGGCATCACCGTTTCCAGTTGCTGCGCGACCCGTTTGGCCAACACCGTGGCGCCCTTGCTGCTCACCGGCTCGTCGAGCGGGGTGTAGAGGTGCAGGCCCTTGCTACCGCTGGTGAGCGGGAGGGTACTCAGGCCGATGTCGGCGAGCAGATCGCGCACCGCCCGCGCCACCTGCGCGAGTTGGGCCATCGTCACGCCCTCGCCCGGGTCCAGGTCGAACACCAATCGGGTGGCCGGCCCGGGCGTGAGGATTTCGCCTTTGGACGTCCACTCGGCAACGAACCGCCACTGCGGGACGTGCACCTCGAGGGCGGCCTGTTGTGCGATCCAGGCCAGCCCGGTGGCGCTGTCGATGATCGGATAGGTCGTCGTTCCCGACCGGTGCACCACGCTGGCACGCGGCAGCCAGTCCGGCGCCGACGACGCTAGCTGCTTTTCGAAAAAGGACGCCTGATCGACGCCGTTGGACCAGCGCTTGCGAGTCGCCGGGCGCCCGGCGATATGCGGGATCATCACCTCGGCGATGCCGGTGTAGTAACCGAAGACGTCAGACTTGGTGGTTCCGGTAGCCGGGTACAGCACCTTGTCCGCGTTGGTCAGCGTCACCTGCGGACCATTCGCCTGTCCAGGAGGCCAGGCCTGCGTCGAACCCATATGGCCAACGTAACCTGTCGCCATGGCACGTGGGCTGGTGATCGGTGAAGCCCTGATCGACATCGTCGATGGGCCGGACCCGGCCGAGTACGTCGGGGGCAGCCCCCTCAACGTCGCGGTCGGACTGGCCAGATTGGGCCGCGACGTCGATCTGCTGACCCACATCGGCCGCGACGCCCGCGGACGACGGATCGCCGAGTACATTGAATCCTCAGGTGTACAACTTGTTTCGGGAAGCCAGACGGCTGATCGGACGCCCACCGCGACGGCCAGGATCGGCCCCGACGGCTCGGCCACCTACGCGTTCGACCTGGAATGGCAGATACCCGACACACCCCCCGTGGCGCCGCCGCTTCTCGTGCACACCGGTTCCATCGCCGCCGCGCGGGAACCAGGATGCTTGGCGGTCGCGGCGCTGCTCGACGCCTATCGGGCCGCGGCCACGGCGAGCTTCGATCCCAATGTGCGTCCGTCGCTGAGGGCTGACCCGGACCTGACTCGGGAACGCATCCAACGCCTCGTCGAGCGCAGCGACATCATCAAGGCCAGTGCCGAAGACTTGCACTGGATCGACCCCACCCAGCCTCCGGAGCAGACCGCGCGGGCCTGGCTGGCCTGCGGCCCGGCGATTGTCGCGCTGACGTTGGGCGATCAGGGCGCAGTGGCGTTCTGCGCGGCCGGCCCGGCAAGTATGCCCGCCCAGCCGGTTCGCGTGGTCGATACCGTCGGCGCCGGAGACGCGTTCATGGCCGGTCTGCTCGACACGCTGTGGGAGCAGGGATTGTTAGGTGCCGACCGGCGCACCGAGTTGCGCAAGATCGGGGTGTCGGCGCTGACCTCTGCACTCGAAGTCGCGGCCCTGACCTCGGCGTTGACCGTTGCCCGTGCCGGCGCCGACCTGCCCTATCGGGCCGACCTGCGGCAGTCGCGATGACCACCGCACGCCCACAATCGGGCCCGGCGAGGGTGCACGAAATGCCGCGTGATGCGGCGTGTCGCCGTGCCGACACGCACGCTCGCGAGCTGACCGGGGCTGGGGCAGGCAGCAGGACTCCGGTGCCGCGGCGCACTGTTAACCGACCCGGGTTCTGGGCATACTGACTCCATGCGCTCCATCTGGAAGGGTTCAATCGCTTTCGGGCTGGTGAATGTGCCGGTCAAGGTGTACAGCGCCACTCAGGACCACGACATCAAGTTCCATCAGGTGCACGCCAAGGACAACGGACGCATCCGGTACAAGCGGGTATGCGAGGTCTGTGGCGAGGTGGTCGAATACTCCGACCTGGCCCGCGCCTTCGAATCCGACGATGGCCAGATGGTGATCATCAACGACGACGACCTCGCCACGTTGCCCGAAGATCGCAGCCGCGAAATCGAGGTGCTGGAATTCGTCCCAGCCGAAGAAGTCGATCCGATGATGATTGACCGCAGCTACTTCCTGGAGCCCGACTCGAAGTCCTCTAAATCGTATGTGCTGCTGGCCAAGACGCTCGCCGAGACGGAGCGGATGGCGATCGTGCATTTCACGCTGCGCAGCAAGACGCGGCTGGCGGCGTTGCGGGTCAAGGACTTCGGCAAGCGCGAGGTCATGGTGGTGCATACCCTGTTGTGGCCAGACGAGATCCGCGACCCGGATTTCCCGGTGCTGGACAAGGAGGTGGAGATCAAACCCGCGGAGCTCAAGATGGCCGGCCAAGTGGTGGAGTCGATGGCAGACGACTTCAACCCGGACCGCTACCGCGACACCTATCAGGAGCAACTGCAGGAGCTGATCGACGCCAAACTCGAAGGCGGGGAAGCATTTACCGCCGAAGAACAACCCGCAGAGCTGGACGAGACCGAAGATGTCTCCGACCTGCTGGCCAAGCTGGAGGCGAGCGTGAAAGCGCGTTCGGGTGACGGGAAGTCAGCGGCGAAGAAGAGCACCGCCGAAAAGGCGCCGGCCAAGAAGGCCCGGGCCAAACAAGCTGCCAAGTCCTGACCAGCGCCCGACTTGTTCACATATGCTCGTCGTGCCGCCGAGAGGAGTTTTTGCGTGAAGTCCAACCGATCTGGCGTCGTGCTCAGCCTGCTGCTCGCCAGCACATTGGCGTTGTCGGCATACGGAGGCCATTCCAGCAATACCTCGTCGTCGACCGGATCCAGCACGCCATTGGTGCCGGTGGATTGCGGCGGTAAGAAGAAGCTGCTGGCCGCGGGCTCCACCGCACAAAAGAATGCGATGGAACAGTTCGTCTACGCCTATATCCATGCCTGCCCGGGCCACACGCTGGACTACAACGCAAATGGATCCGGCGCCGGAATAAAGCTGTTCCTGGGGAATCAGACCGACTTCGCGGGGTCGGACACGCCGATGAACCCGGCGAAGAACGAGCCCCAGAAGGCCTCCGAGCGTTGCGGATCGGAAGCCTGGGACCTGCCGGTCGTGTTCGGTCCGATTGCGGTCACCTACAACCTCAAAGGCGTGAGCGCACTCAGCCTGGACGGCCCGACGCTGGCCAAGATCTTCAACGGCACCATCGCCAAGTGGGACGATCCGGCGATCAAGGCGCTCAACACCAGCATCAACCTGCCGCCGACGCCCATCCACGTGGTCTTTCGCAGCGACCAGTCCGGAACCACGGCCAACTTCCAGCAGTATCTCGACGCGGCGTCGGACGGAGCGTGGGGCAAGGGGGCCGGCCAGACCTTCAACGGTGGCGTCGGCGAGGGTGCTGCCGGCAATGACGGCACGTCGCAGGCGCTGAAGCGAACCGACGGATCGATCACCTACAACGAATGGTCGTACGCGGTGGGTCATCAATTGAACATGGCCCAGATCATCACGTCAGCGGGCCCGGAGCCGGTGACCATCACCGCCGAGTCGGTGGGCAAGACGATCGCCGGAGCCACCTTCAAGGGGAAGGGCAACGACCTGGTGGTGGACACCTCGTCGTTCTACCGGCCCACCCAGGACGGCGGCTATCCGATAGTGCTGGTGACCTACGAGATCGTCTGCTCGAAGTACCCGGACGCGCCGACCGGCACCGCCGTTAAAGCCTTCATGCAAGCGACAATTGGTGACGGCCAGGTTGGTTTGGATGAGTACGGATACATCCCGCTTCCGGAGTCGTTTCGCTCGAAATTGATCCCGGTGGTCAACGCCATCGCGTAACCGTCTCCGGCGCCGCGGACCATTCGAATCCTCAAGAGTCCGATCTAGTTTCACCGGCCTCAGCGCTACTGGCTCAGCCCCCTTCGGGCCGTTTCGGGCCCGTTGCGGGGCTCTCTCGCGCACGAATCGGTCCGCTCACATCTTCGTCTCAGGATACAGAAATCGCTGTGAGTAACCGGTTTTTGTTGTCTGCTCACTCTCCGACGATTTACCGTGTGTTAACCACCGGTTTCGGCGCACCAGCACCACGGGCGTCGGTAGCGTGAATATGTAGGGTCGGCCCCGGTGGAATGGGCGCCCACGCGAAGGGAGCGTTGACCGTGAGCGAGACCGGGCCGGGTTCACGGGTTGGGTCGCGCTTTGGGCCCTACGAGTTGGTGCGGTTGATCGGCCGTGGCGGCATGGGCGAGGTCTAAGAAGCCGAAGACACCCGCAAACGCCGGGTGGTGGCGCTCAAGCTGATTTCGACGCAGTACTCCGGCAATCCCACGTTTTGCGCGCGGATGCAACGCGAAGCCGACACCGCGGGACGGCTGACCGAGCCCCACATCGTGCCGATCCACGACTACGGCGAGATCGACGACCAGTTCTTCGTGGAGATGAGACTGATCGACGGTGTCTCGCTGCGCGCCATGCTGACGCAGTTCGGCCCACTGACCCCGGCCCGGGCGGTGGCCATTGTGCGCCAGATCGCCGCGGCGCTGGACGCCGCGCATTCCAACGGCGTCACCCACCGCGACGTGAAGCCGGAGAACATTCTGGTCGCCGACAATGACTTCGCGTATCTGGTGGATTTCGGTATCGCCAGGGCCGCCGCCGATCCCGGACTGACCCAGGGCGGGATGGCCGTGGGGACCTACAACTACATGGCCCCGAAACGATTCACCGGCAACGACGTCACCTACCGTGCCGACATCTATGCGCTGGCGTGCGTGCTGGGGGAATGTTTGACCGGTGCACCGCCCTATCGCGCAGACAGCGTGGAGCGATTGATTGCCGCGCACCTGATGGAACCTCCCCCGCGGCCCAGTCAGCTCCGTCCCGGACGGGTTCCAGCCGCGTTGGATGAGGTGATCGCCAAAGGCATGGCCAAGAATCCCGACGAGCGCTACATGAGCGCCGGGGACCTGGCCATCGCCGCGCACGAGGCGCTCACCACCCCCGAGCAGCGCCAGGAAGCAACCATCCTGCGTCAGGGCGACAACATGGCCCTCATGACTCCAGCCGTTGACCCTGGCGCGGGAGGAAGCTGGACCAACTACAGCGGATCGGGCGCCCAGCCACCGGCGCCGCAGCCCGTTGCGCCGCCGCCGCAATATCCGACGGGCGATGAGACGGTGGCTCGGCCGGTGCCGGCAAGCACCACCGGATGGCGCTCCCGCCCAGACGTATCCGACCAGCGCACGCAGGCCGCGCCCGTCATCACCGGCACAAGCTGGCCCAGCCAGTCCGGGATCCGGCCCGCCGTCGGCACCGGATCCAGTCCGAGCGCGACACCGCCGGCCAGTCAGCCGGCCACCGCGCCGCCGGCGAGCCCGAAAAAGAGCCGGAAGAACTGGATAATCGGCGCCGCCGTGGTGGCGGTGCTGCTCGTCGTCGCCGGCGCCACCGCATTCGTGCTCGCCAAACCCAAAGGCTCAACCGAGCCGCGAGGGCAAGTAGTGCTGCCGTTTACCGGTCTCAACTTCCGCTTCGCCCCCGGCGGGGTTGCCGTGGACGCCAACGGCACCGTGTATGTCACCAACCAGACCATGTACGGGCGGGTGGTGGCCTTGCCCGCGGGGTCCAGCACGCCGACGGTGAAGCCGTTCAACGGACTCTACGAACCCCAGGGCGTGGCCGTGGACACCTCCGGCAAGATCTACGTCACCGACTTCAACAACCGGGTGGTGGCCCTGGCCGCCGGGTCGAACAACCAGGTTGAGCTGCCGTTCAACGGCCTCAATTACCCCGAGGGAATCGCCGTGGACGCCCAGGGCAATGTGTACGTCGCTGACCGGGGCAACAACCGGGTGGTGAAGATGCCGGCCGGCTCCACCAGCCAGGTCGTGCTGCCGTTCAACGGGCTCAAGAACCCCGACGGGGTGGCAGTGGACAGCGACGGCAACGTCTACGTCACCGACACCGACACCGACAACAACCGGGTGCTGCAGCTCGACGCCGGCACCAGCAACCAGTCGGTGTTGCCGTTCTCCAACCTGACCGCGCCGTGGGGAATCACCGTGGACAGCGCCGGCAATGTCTACGTCACCGAACACGACAACAATGCGGTGGCCAAGCTGGCGGCCGGGGCCACCACCTCCACCGAGTTACCCTTCACCGGCCTCAACACCCCCTGTCGGTGGCGGTGGACAAGAAGGGCAACGTCTACGTCGCCGATCGCGGTAACGGCAGGGTGCTGAAACTGGCCCAAGGATCCTGAGCGGGGGCTATCGCCTTCGAGTGGCCAGGAACCGGATCCCCCCGGCGATGAGGTTGATCGCGGCCACGATGATGATCAACGTCAGCGCCGCTCCCCACACGCGCAAGAAACCGGCATGCTCGGGGTTGGTGAGCTCGGTGTAGATCAGCAGCGGCAAGGACGCCATGTTGCCGTGCAACACGTCGAAGTTGATCGAACGGCTGTAGCCGACCAACACCAGCACCGGTGCGGTTTCGCCGATGACACGCGCCACCGACAACAGCACACCGGACACGATGCCGGGCATGGCGATCGGGACGACGATGCGCACGATCGTCTTCCACTTGGGTACGCCCAACGCGAAGCTGGCCTCGCGCAGTTCGTCGGGCACCAGCCTGAGCATCTCCTCGGTGGAGCGCACCACTACCGGCAGCATCAGCAGAACCAATGCCAACGACACCGCCAGGGCGCTCTGCTGGAATCCCAGGGTGGCGATCCACAGGCTGAAGATGAACAGCGCCGCCACGATGGAGGGCACCCCGGCGAGCACGTCGACCATGAACGTGGTCAGCCGGGCCAATCGTCCCGAGCCGTATTCGACCAGATAGATCGCGGTCATCAAGCCCAGCGGTACGGCCAGCAGGGCCGCGATTCCGGCCTGCACCAATGTTCCGTACAACGCGTGATAGACGCCGCCGGCAAACTCCTCGGGCAACACCCCGCGAAGGGAGTGCGTCCACCAGTCCGGCTGGACGACGGCGTACCAGCCGCGTTCGATCACCACCCACAGCAGCCACACCAGCGGCACCAACGCGACGGCGAACGAGGCGAAGAGCAGCACCGTCGCCACGCTGTTCTTGATCCGCCGCACCAGGCTCAGTGGCCGAAACACCACCACTTTGACCGGTTGATCGAGCGCGTTGGTGGTCATCCGTTGACCTTCCCGCCGGCGACGGCGCGGGCGAGGGCGTTGACCACGAAGGTCAGGACGAACAACGCGAACCCCGCGGAAATATAGGCACCGGTCGGCAGCGGTTCGCTGAACTCGGAAGCCGCAGAAGCAATTTTGGAGGCGAACGTGTACCCGCCGTCGAACAGTGACCAGTTCCCCGGTTTGGCCGCCGAACGCAGGATGATCAACACCGCCACGGTTTCACCCAGGGCACGCCCCAGGCCCAGCATCGACGCCGCAATGACACCGCTGCGACCGAAGGGCAGCACGGTCATCCGCACCACTTCCCATTTCGTCGCCCCGAGCGCTTGGGCTGCTTCGATCTGAATCTGTGGGGTCTGGCGGAACACCTCGCGCGATACCGAGGTGATGATCGGCAGGATCATCACCGAGAGCACGATGCCCGCGGTGAAGATCGTGCCGCCGCCGGCTAACGAGACGTTGCCCGTCTTGAACAAGAACAGCCATCCCAGGTTGCGATTGAGGAATTCGGCGATGGGCTCGAGCTTGGGGGCCAGCACGAAGATGCCCCACAAGCCGAAAATGATCGACGGCACCGCGGCCAGCAGGTCCACGATCGCGCCCAACGGACGCGAGAGCCGCTTGGGCGCGTACTGGGTGAGAAACACCGCGATTCCCACGGCAATCGGCACCGCCAGTGCCAGTGCGCAGATCGAACTCAGCATCGTGACCATGAATAGATCGCGGATGCCGAACGCCAACTTCTCGTCGTCGGAGGTGTCGAACACCGAACTGGTGAAGAAATTGGCGTGATTCGCGCGCAACGACGGGATGGCGCGGATCAACAGGAATACCGCGATCAGCGCGATGGAGACGACGATGGTCATCCCCGCCGTGGACGCGAAGAGCTTGAACAGCCGGTCGGCTCGTCGCGATGAACTCGCGTCGACCGCCGCTAGCTCAGGCTTGGCCGGCCGGCCTTGGACCACGTCGACCTCAGATCAGGCGATGGCGTTGACTGCGGTCGACAACCTTGACTTGAACTCGTCCGGAATCGGGATATACCCGTTGTCCGCCAAGCCATTCTGCCCAGCACCGATGGTGGACTGCAGGAACGCCCGCACCGCGGTACCCACTTGAGAATCGGGATACTTCGAGCACACGATCTCGTAGGTCGCGAGCACGATGGGGTAGGAACCGGGCTTGGTGGGCTTGTAGAACGAAACCGTGTCCAGCACCAGGTCGTTGCCCTGGCCCATGATCGCAGCGCCGGCGATCGTCTTTCCGACCGATTCGGTGCTGATCGCCACGGGTTCCGGGCCGGCAGAGGTGATGACCTTCGCCATGTTCAGGTGCTGCGCCTGCGCGAACGACCATTCGTTGTAGGTGATCGACCCCTCGGTGTTCTTGATCGCCGCCGACGTGCCGTCGTTGCCCTTCGCGCCCTCGCCGACACCGCCCTTGAACGACTTGCCGGCGCCCTTGCCCCAGGCGCCGTCGGAAGCCGCGTCAAGGTAACGCTGGAAGTTGTCGGTGGTTCCGGACTCGTCGCTGCGGAACACCACGTGAATCGGGGTGTCGGGCAGGCTGGTACCCGAGTTGAGCGCGGCGACCGCGGGATCGTTCCACGTGGTGATGGTGCCGTTGAAGATCTTGGCCAGCGTGGTGCCGTCCAGGTTGAGCGAACTGACGCCGCTGATGTTGTAGGTGACGGCGATCGGGCCGAACACCACCGGCAGGTTCCACGCCGGCGAACCGCCGCAGCGCTGCTCGGCCGTCGCCGCCTCATCATTGCTAAGCGGTGAATCGGAACCACCGAAATCGGTTTGGTTGCCGTTGAATTCGCTAATGCCGGCGCCGGAGCCGTTGCCCGTGTAGTTGAGGGTCTGTCCTGGGCAGGCTTCCTCGAAGGCTTTGACGAAGCGGGTCATGGCATTGGCCTGGGCGGTCGATCCGCTGGCCTTGAGGGTCTTCTTCCCCCCGCAGCTCACGTTGCTCGATTGGCCGGCCGGCGAACTTCCCCCGCTTGCGTTGTTGTCGCTACCGCACGCTGATAAAACCAAAGCGCCCGAGGCCAGGACACTCAGCGCGGCGCCAACTCGGTTGAGTTTCAATTCAGTTCCTAACGGTAGAGATGAAACACACTCCCGCCGCAACCCTCGGGCGCGACACGTCAACCAGCTTTCTTCGCAGCCTGCAGGCTACATTAGCAACAGGGAACCTTCGATTACAGGACGTTGAACACTCGCCCCTGGGCAGGCAGCATTTCGTCGCGATTTCAGCCACGGCCGGGGCTGCGGTAGGCGAGGTTGTCGCGGAGGTTCCACTTCGCGGGGGTCGTTACAATTCGGCGCCGCTATGCCAAACTAGAACCTGTTCCAGAAACTGCCCCACCCGAAACGGCGAGGGTTGCTGCCGTCTCGGTCGACAATTGAAGCGAGGCCGCAGTGATCCTCGACAGGTTCCGTCTCGACGACCAAGTTGCCGTTATCACCGGGGGTGGCCGCGGCCTCGGTGCGGCTATTGCGCTGGCCTTTGCCGAGGCTGGTGCGGATGTGGTGATCGCCTCCCGAACGCAGTCCCAACTGGACGAGGTCGCCGACACGGTCCGCTCAATCGGGCGTCGCGCGCACGTCGTCGCCGCCGATCTGGCCCATCCGGAGGCCACCGCGGAGCTGGCCGGGCAGGCCGTCGAGGCGTTCGGAAGACTAGACATCGTTGTCAACAACGTCGGCGGAACGATGCCCAATACGCTGCTGACCACCTCGACGAAGGACCTCAAGGACGCATTCACCTTCAACGTGGCAACCGCCCACGCGTTGACCGTCGCGGCGGTTCCGTTGATGCTCGAGCACTCCGGCGGCGGCGGCATCATCAACATCACCTCGACCATGGGCCGGGTGACGGGACGAGGGTTCGCCGCCTACGGCACCGCAAAAGCCGCCCTGGCGCACTACACGCGGCTGGCCGCACTGGACTTGTGCCCACGGATCCGGGTCAATGCGATCGCTCCCGGATCCATCCTCACCTCCGCACTGGAAGTGGTGGCCGCCAACGACGAACTGCGCGCACCGATGGAGCAGGCGACACCGCTGCGCCGCCTCGGCGATCCCGTCGACATTGCCGCCGCCGCAGTGTATTTGGCGTCCCCGGCGGGCAGTTTCCTGACCGGCAAGACATTGGAGGTCGACGGCGGCCTCACCCATCCGAACCTCGACATACCAGTCCCCGACCTGTGAATCCGCACTCCTTAAGGAACCAGCCATGGCAATACCCGTCGTGCAGCTCGGCACCGGCAACGTCGGCCTTCACTCGCTGCGTGCGCTCATCACCAACCCCGAGTTCGAGCTCACCGGAGTGTGGGTGTCATCGGACGCCAAAGCCGGCAAAGACGCCGCCGAGCTGGCCGGATTCGCCGAATCCACCGGAGTGAAGGCCAGCACCGATCTGGATGCCGTACTGGCCAGCGGGCCGCAGTGCGCCGTCTACAACGCGATGGCCGACAACCGGCTGCCCGAGGCACTCGATGACTATCGGCGCGTCTTGGCGGCCGGCGTCAATATCGTCGGCAGCGGCCCGGTCTTTCTGCAGTATCCGTGGCAGGTACTGCCCGACGAACTCGTCAAGCCGCTCGAAGATGCTGCCCGCAAAGGCAACTCGAGCCTCTATGTCAGCGGTATCGATCCGGGCTTCGCCAACGACCTGCTTCCGATGGTACTCGCGGGTACCTGTCAGAGCATCGAGCAGATCCGCTGCATGGAGATCGTCGACTACGCCACCTACGACAGCGCCGTCGTCATGTTCGACGTCATGGGATTCGGCAAGCCGCTCGACGAGATCCCCGTGCTGCTACAGCCCGGGGTGCTCAGTTTGGCCTGGGGTTCGGTGGTCCGCCAGCTTGCGGCGGGTCTTGGCCTTTCCCTCGACGTGGTCGAGGAGATGTACGTGCGCGAACCCGCCCCGCACGCCTTCGACATCGCCTCCGGTCACATTCCCCAGGGCAGCGCCGCCGCGCTGCGCTTCGAAGTCCTCGGATTGGTCGACGGAGCTCCTGTCGTGGTGCTCGAACACGTCACCCGGCTACGCGAGGATCTGTGCCCCGATTGGCCCCAGCCCGCCCAGCCCGGCGGGTCCTACCGGATCGAGATCACCGGCGAACCGTCCTACGCCATGGACCTCTGCCTGAGCAGCCGTCGCGGCGACCACAACCATGCCGGATTGGTCGCCACCGCGATGCGGGTGGTCAACGCGATCCCTGCGGTGGTGGCCGCCCCGCCCGGCATCCGCACGACCCTCGAGCTGCCGCTGGTTACCGGCAAGGGCCTGTACCTACCGCCGGCAGGGGCCGCCTAGCCCGCATTTTCCAACGCGCCAAGCCGCGGAATCGACTCCTGCCTGGACTACGATCACGGCCGTCGGCGACAACCGACGCCGGACTGCGACGACGACGATAGGCAGGTTGGCATGACGGCGACTTCCGAGGACAGTGCTGCGGTTCCACGATTCGACGGCCTGCGCGCCCTGTTCATCAACACAACCCTGAAGCGCTCCCCGGACCTCAGCCACACCGAGGGGCTGATCGCGCGTAGTTCGCAGATCATGCGCGAGCACGGTGTCGAGGTGGACAGCTTCCGTGCCATCGACCACAACATCGCGACCGGCGTGTGGCCGGACATGACCGAACACGGCTGGGAGGCCGACGAGTGGCCCGACCTGTATCAGCGGGTCCTGCGGGCGAACATCCTGGTGCTGTGCGGACCGATCTGGCTGGGCGACAACAGTTCGGTGATGAAGCTGGTGATCGAGCGTCTCTACTCGTGCTCAGGCCTGCTCAACGAGAACGGACAGTACGCGTACTACGGCCGGGTGGGCGGTTGTCTCTTCACGGGCAACGAGGACGGGGTCAAGCACCGCGCGATGAACGTACTTTACAGCCTGCAGCATCTGGGTTACACTATCCCCCCGCAGGCCGATGCGGGCTGGATCGGCGAGGCCGGCCCCGGTCCGTCGTATCTCGACCCCGGTTCGGGCGGGCCGCAAAATGACTTCACCAACCGCAACACCACGTTTATGACCTTCAACTTGATGCACCTGGCGCAGATGTTGCAGCGCGCCGGTGGTGTCCCGGCATACGGGAACCAACGCACCGAGTGGGACGCCGGGTGCCGCCCGGACTTCGCCAATCCCGATTACCGCTAAGCGGCCTGCCGGCGGCGCGCCGAGTTGTTTCGGCTAGCCTCACTTTGTTGTTCGGTGGTACTGATCGAAGGCCGGTGAATTGGCGCAAGACACGCAGACCTCGTTCAAGACGAGTTGGTATCTGCTCGGACCGGCTTTCGTAGCGGCGATCGCCTACGTCGATCCCGGCAATGTCGCGGCCAATGTCAGCTCCGGCGCCCAGTTCGGCTACCTGCTGTTGTGGGTCATCGTGGTGGCCAATGTCATGGCCGGCCTGGTGCAGTACCTTTCGGCAAAGCTGGGGCTGGTCACCGGACATTCGCTGCCGGAACAAATCGGCAAGCGAATGGGGCGCCCGGCCCGGCTGACCTATTGGGTGCAGGCCGAGATCGTCGCAATCGCTACAGACGTGGCCGAAGTCGTGGGCGGCGCCATCGCCCTGCGCATCCTGTTCGGCCTGCCACTACCGATCGGCGGGATCATCACCGGGGTGATTTCGCTGCTGCTGCTGCTCATCCAGGACCGCCGCGGCCAACTCCTGTTCGAGCGAGTCATCACCGGACTGCTGCTGATCATTGCCGTCGGCTTCACGGCCAGCTTCTTCGTCGCAACACCTCCCCCTGATGCGATGTTCACCGGACTGGTGCCGCACTTTCAGGGCACCGAAAGCGTGCTGCTGGCCGCCGCGATCCTGGGGGCCACGGTGATGCCGCACGCGGTGTATCTGCACTCGGGCCTGGCCCGTGACCGCCACGGCCATCCCGAGCCCGGGCCATACCGGCGCAGGCTGTTGCGCGTCACCCGCTGGGACGTGGGTCTGGCAATGATCGTCGCGGGCGGGGTCAACGCCGCGATGTTGCTGGTTGCCGCCCTCAACTTGCAGGGCCGAGAGGACACCGCCTCGATCGAAGGCGCCTACGCTGCCGTGCACGACACGCTGGGCGCGACCATCGCGGTCCTGTTCGCGATCGGATTGCTGGCCTCCGGTTTGGCGTCGACGTCGGTGGGCGCCTACGCCGGCGCCATGATCATGCAGGGATTGCTGCATTGGTCGGTCCCCATGGCGGTGCGGCGTTTGGTCACGTTGTGCCCCGCCGTGGCGATCTTGGCGCTGGGCCTGGACCCGACCCGCACCCTGGTGCTCTCACAGGTCGTGCTGTCCTTCGGCATACCGTTCGCGGTACTTCCGCTGGTCAGGCTCACCAGCAATCCCGAGGTGATGGGTAGCGACACCAACCATCGCTTGACCACCTGGATCGGCTGGGGGGTGGCGGTGCTGATCAGCGTGCTCAACGTGGCGCTGATCTACCTGACGCTGACCGGCTGACGGCTTCCCGACACCCGCCAAACCGCGAACAATGGGTGCTTGACGGGCCAGGACTCGCAAACCGCCGGTGCCCGGCCTCCCGGTTGGGATCGGTAGCGAATCCGAGCTTGTGTACTTGCCGCGACTACGCCTGGCCAGGCGGGGCATGACCAGAGGAAGCTCACCATGAACACCACCGCAAACCTGAAGCGGATGATCGCCGCCGCGCTGGTGTCCGGGGGTGTCGCGGTAGCCGGGTTCGGGTTGACCGCGGGCACCGCACACGCCGGGCCCGGAGCCCATGGACCCGTGCCGCAAGCGCCGCGAGGCCCCTACCAATGGTGCCCCGGGGAACCGGTGCCGGCGGGCGGTGTCAACTGGGACATGAACGTCTGCCACACCTGGTATTGGGTGGACTACGGATTCCAGGCCAATCGCGGCGGATTTGTCTATGAAGGCGACACGCCCCCGTCGGATCTGGGCTGTATCCCGCTGCTGTGCCTGCCCGGGCTGTGAGCGCGGCGACGATACGGCAGGATGGATTGCGTCGTCGTCCGTGCTGGCCCGCGGGGAGTTGGTTTGCGTCAAAAAACACCGCGTCGAAATCTGCCGAGCCGATGGTGACCCGCTAAATGCTCACCGGCCGGCATCTGTACTTCGCATACGGTTCCAACCTGTGCGTACGGCAGATGTCGGTGCGATGCCCCGACGCGAGCGACCCGCGTCCGGCGGTCCTGTCCGATCACGACTGGTTGATCAACGAACGTGGGGTGGCCACCGTTGAGCCGCTCACCGGCGGCCAGGTGCACGGTGTGCTCTGGCAGATCTCCGATCGGGACCTGGCCACGCTGGACAGCGCCGAGGGGGTTCCGGTCCGCTATCGGCGTGACCTGCTGTGCGTGCGCACCCACGACGGACCGACGACGGCCTGGGTGTACATCGACCACCGGATCACCCCGGGTCCGCCCCGGCCGGAATACCTCAATCGCGTCATCGACGGCGCGCTGCATCACGGGCTACCGCAACGCTGGATCGACTTTCTGCACCGCTGGGATCCGGTGCATTGACTCCAGCCTGTATCCGCGGCGGCTTCCGGCGCTGGGTCACAATCGCTTTCGGCATTGTTGAGCGAGCCCGGCCTGAGCGAGATCAGCCAGCTACGGTCGCGCTTCGGCTTCCTCGCCATCCACGGCGGCGGCCTGGAGAAGATGACCGACGTCATCGCCGAGCGAGCCGCCGATGCCGCTGGCGCATCGGTGTACGTGCTGCGACATCCCGACCGCTACCCCCACCACCTGCCATCGTCGCGGTTCGACCCCGGCGAGTCGCGGCGGCTCGCGGAGTTCCTCGACCACGTCGACGTCGCGGTCTCACTGCACGGCTACGGCCGCATCGGCCGTGGCACCCAGCTGCTGGCCGGCGGCCGCAACCGCGAGCTGGCCGACCACCTGGCGCGCCACCTTGAACTGCCTGGTTACCAGGTGGTCACCGATCTGGACGCCATCCCGGCGGAGCTACGCGGGCTGCATCCGGACAACCCGGTCAACCGGGTCCGCGGCGGTGGGGCGCAATTGGAACTGTCCATCCGGGTGCGAGGGCTCAGCCCCCGCAGCCCCCTGCCCGGCGACGACGGTTTGTCGCCGGTCACCGCCTCCCTGGTACAAGGCCTGGTGGCTGCCGCGCGTGCTTGGTAAGTGTCGATGGTGGAACGGAGATTGTTGGTGGCCAAAGATTTTCGCTTCGGGTTGAGCGTCCGCTTCATCAAATCGCGCGCAGCGCTGCAAGAGCTGGCCAAACGGGCCGAAGATCTCGGGTTCGACATTCTCTGTGTGCCCGATCATCTCGGTGCCGCGGCGCCGTTTCCCACCCTGACCGCCGCCGCGATGGTCACCACGAAGATGCGGTTGAGCATGTATGTGCTCAACGCCGCCTTCTACAAGCCGGCCCTGCTGAGCCGCGACGCCGAGGCCCTGGATCTGCTCAGCGAAGGTCGTCTCGAGCTCGGCCTGGGCACCGGCTACGTCCGGGAAGAGTTCGATGCCGCCGAGCTGCCCTACCCCAGCGCCGGAGCCCGCGTCGACTATCTCGAACACATGACGGCCTACCTGAAGCAGCATCACCCGACGGTGCCGATCCTGATCGCCGGCAACGGCAACCGGGTGATGACGTTGGCGGCCCAGCAGGCCAACATCGTCGGGCTGACCGGGTCCAACGTCCACGGGGCAGACGATCCGCTGGCCGAACGTGTGGACTTTGTCCGCCGGGCCGCCGGAGACCGGTTTGACGCGCTCGAGCTCAACCTGGCGATCACCGCCCTGCCCAACGAAGGCGAAACCGCGCCCGACCTGGCGATGACCCGCCGGTACGCGCCAGAGCTGTCCGACGAACAGATACTGGCGCTGCACTCGGTGCTCGGCGGGTCACCGCGCGAGATTGCCGACACCTTGGCCGGCTACCGCGATATCTATGGGGTGACGTCGTTCACCGTGCAGGACAATCACCTGGATAACTTCGCAAAGGTGATCGCCGAGCTGCGCTGAGTCGCCCCCCGGTAAGCTCAGCGAAGCCGCCCCCGTAGCTCAGGGGATAGAGCACGGCTCTCCTAAAGCCGGTGTCGCAGGTTCGAATCCTGCCGGGGGCACCATGTGGTTTGTATTGCGTCGGGTGATTGCTGACGTTTCTGTTCCGGTTGATGCCTGACGGTGTTTCGGTTGATCTTTGGCACTCCCTAGACGAGGGAGTTGAGCATGGCTGAGCTAGCCGTCGGGTGGCGACCACCGATGTGGTCTGTGTGGGCTGGCAGCAGGTCTGCGTAGGCGCCCATCATGCCGGTGCGCGCTGCGATGTCCACCTCGATGGCGAGCTGCTGCGCTCGCTTCATCGGCGGGTGGCTTGCCGCCGCAGCAACTTGCTCGCGGAATCAGCAAGGCGCCGACGCAGCGGAATCGCTGGCACCCAGCATCCGGTTGACGTCAAACGGCCACGCGCACGGTGGCATGGCAACTGCTGATTTGAATCAGGCGCACGTGTCGGGGAGGCCCGCGCCTCTCGGGCGTGATCAGCCGTCAACGGCGGTTCGTCGCGAGGCCCCGGCGGCCTCCGGAAGCATGGCTAGTTGGCGGCTTTGGACCACGACCTGACCGGTGGCGTCGAGGATGACGTGGTCCTGCTCGAACCAGCTATCACCGATGACGGTCGAGCTGGCCATGACGCGCATCCAGCCGGGGGCGGGGCGGCGCCGCAGGTAGGTGGTGAGTTGGACGGTGGGGGTCCAGCCGAAGATGCCGCAGTTCACGGTGACGCGCGGGGCGATGTCGCCGGCCATGATCGCAAACAGCGTTGCGGCGGCGGGGTCGGCTTCGTCAGAGGCGAACGGGCGGACCCACATCCGGCTGATCGGTGCTCCGCGTTGCCCGACGAGGAAGCCGGTGGTGGCGGAATCCATCGCGAGCTCGCATCCTTGGCTCACATGGAGGATCTGGGCCAGGGGATGTTCGGCTGAGACGGGTATGGCATCAGCAGGGGGCTGGACCGGCATCTGCGACACGGGCAGTGGTGCGCTGTGTCGTGGCGGCTTTGTGTCGACGGACCCCAGGGTGACCGAGCAGGTTACCGCGGTGCGGCTGTCCTGCGACAGTTCCACATCGACGAGACATACCTGCCGTCCGCGCCGGCGGACCTTCGTGGTGAGCTGCACCTCGCCCGGGTTTGGAGCGCTGATGTAGTTGGCGCTCAGGGCAACTGGCGCCAGGTCGACCGCATCGCCGATCGTCCGATGCGCGGCCGCTGCGCAGACCGCCATCATGCAGCCACCGTGCACCTTGGGGCCGATGGTCCAGATGGGATCGATGGTGGCGCTATACGCTCCGTCACCGAGGTCATGGGCGGTGGTGAGGTCGGTGAAGGGTCGGCTACTGCTCATGGTTTCGGCTGCATTCCGATTCTGGGTGAGTGGGTCTGTGCTGGCGGGCATGATCGGTCATCTGTTTTCCTGCGCGGTATCGAATCCTACGAAGGCCATCCACCGGTGGCCGGCTGGCGACGGGACAGCTTCTGGTGCAGGCGATTTGGGCCGCCAGGACCACCGGCCACGCGGTAGGGGTGTTCAGCAGATCGATCCGATCGTGACTCCAATTTCACCGTGTTACCTCCGCGCCGTCCAGACTAAGCCGCCCGATCCCTCAGCACCTACGCAGCGTGTCGCCTTCGCTTCCGCCCAGCCGGCGTCACAACTACGTCGCGGATGGCCAGCGCGTCCCGGACGCTTCCCCGCCGGCATCGCGGTATCACCGATACCGCCGTGATCACGACACCCGGTTGCCGTTGTGGGCGCCACCATTCCGTGGATATCGCCCCCCACAGCCGCAGCCGCGGAGTGGCTCGGCGCTAACCGGACTGGCCCTGGCCGCCTTGTGCGGTGGCGCTGAATTCGTAGGCAGTGGCGCCATGCCCACCCACGCCGGCAGCATCGCCGCCTGGGCCGCCGTTCGCCCCTAATCCGAAGTCGCCGCCGAGTCCGCCGTGGCCGCCTTTGAAGCCATCTTCACCGGGAGTTCCATCGTTCGAGAGATTTGGTTGTGCAAATCCGCCGCCGCCACCACCACCGACGCCCCCGGGCGCCCCGGCCCCGACCCCGGCGGCACCGCCGGTCCCGCTGAAGCCCGCGGCGAAGGCGTTACCGCCAACCCCGCCGTTTCCGGCCGTACCGCCTGGGCCGCCGGCGGCACCACCGCCACCACCACCACCGCCTACTGCGAAACTAGCGGCGGCGCCGCCGGCACCACCACCACCGCCACCGCCGCCGGTGCCGCCACCGCCAATGCTTCCGGTGGTGGGACTTACCGCGGTTCCTCCGAACCCGTCGTCGCCTCCGGTGCCACCCTGGCCACCGGAGGCACCGCCACCGACGCCGTTGCCGCCGTGGCCCCCGGCACCACCACCCCCACCGCCACCGCCGAATCCGGGTGACGTGCTGGTGCCGGAGCTGTTCGTGCCGCCGGAGCCGCCGTTGCCACCCTTGCCGCCATTACCTCCCATGCCACCCGTGGTGCTGCCGGCACCGGGTGTCCCACCGTCGCCGCCAGCTCCGCCGGTACCGCCGAGGCCACCGGCCGCGCTGCTCCCGGGTCCGGTACCGGTGTACGCGCCGCCTATGCCTCCGGTGCCGCCAGCACCACCCTGGCCGCCCTGGCCGCCGGCACCACCACCGACCCCACCAATGCCGGCACCACCGTCGCCACCGGTGCCGCCCGCACCACCCTGGCCGCCTGGTCCACCAACGGCAGGCGTTATCCCGGATGCGCCGGCAACGCCGGTGCCGCCGGACCCACCCTCGCCTCCGGTGCCGCCAACCCCGCCGGTGTCGATACTGCCCGCCGCGCCACCATCGACCCCCACACCGGCCGCACCCGCGGTGCCACCCGTGCCACCCTTACCTCCGTCAGCGCCGACCCCGCCGGTGCTGGCGGTATTGCTACCACCGGTGCCACCGGATCCGCCGACGCCGCCGTGGCCTCCAGCACCACCGCCGACCCCGCCGATGCCGGACCCGCCGTCACCGCCCTGACCGCCTTGACCGCCCTGGCCGCCTCGGCCATCGCCGGTCGGGTTGGTGCCGTCGGCGCCGAGGGTGCCGGTGCCGCCGGACCCACCGTCGCCGCCCTGGCCGCCGACGCCGCCGGTGCCGATGCTGCCCGCCGCGCCGCCGTCGACCCCCACACCGGCCGCACCCGCGGTGCCACCCGTGCCACCCTTACCTCCGTCAGCGCCGACCCCGCCGGTGCTACCGGTGTTGTTGCCGCCGTTGCTACCGGCGCCACCGGCTCCGCCGGTACCACCGTGGCCGCCGGCGCCACCGCCGACCCCGCCGATGCCGGACCCGCCGTCACCGCCCTGACCGCCTTGACCGCCCTGGCCGCCCTGGCCACCCGCGGTGGGCGCAATACCCCAGGGCTCCGGCGTTGTTGATTAGCAGGCTTGTGAGCTGGGTTGATGATCTTTGGTGCCGCGCTATTGGGGCCGGAGTGTAGGCACGGGCTATCTGGAGAACGATCGAGTTGGTTACTGTTCGTCGTTGGTCTGGAGTTGCCCGTGCCTACCGTTTCAGTATTGCGTGTGTCGTCGGTTCCAGAGGTGTTCGACCGCTGGAGTCCTGGTGAGCGCAGCGAGTTCATCGGATCGGAGTTTCTCGATGTGTTGGCCTCGGTGCCAGACCTGAGGGACCCACGCGGTCGGAGGTATTCGCTGATGGCTTTGTTGGCGATCGCGGTTCTGGCCACTGCCGCGGGGATGCGCGGCTATGCTGGTTTTGCCACATGGGCGGCCACCGCTCCCGATGATGTGTTGGCCCAATTAGGGGTCCGGTTCCGGCGGCCCAGTGAGAAGACCTTCCGCGCTGTTTTGTCTCGGCTAGACCCCGCCGACCTCAACGCCAGGATGGGCAGTTACTTCACTGCACACGTGGCCAGCAGCGACCCCAGTGGATTGGTGCCGATCGCGTTGGACGGCAAGATGCTGCGTGGTGCTTTACGCGCCAAAGCGACAGCCACGCATCTCGTGTCGGTGTTCGCCCACCGTGCCCGATTGGTGCTCGGTCAACTCGCTGTCGCCGAGAAAAGCAATGAAATTCCCTGCGTACGTGCCCTGCTCACGCTGCTGCCGGGTAGCTTGCGGTGGCTGGTCACCGTGGATGCGATGCATACCCAGGTCGTCACCGCGAAGTTGATCTGCGCCACCTTGAAGTCGCACTACCTGATGATCGTCAAGTCCAACCAAGCCAAAATACTTGCGCGTATCACCGCGCTGCCCTGGGCCGAGGTGCCCACAGCCGCTACCGACGACTCCCGCGGCCACGGCCGTGTCGAGACCCGCACCCTGCAAATCATCACCGCTGCACGAGGAATCGGCTTCCCCTACGCAAAACAAATCATCCGGATCACTCGTGAACGCTTGATCACCGCCACCGACCAGCGCAGCGTGGAGGTGGTCTATGCCATCTGCAGCCTGCCGTTCGAGCACGCCCGCCCTACCGCGATCATGACCTGGATGCGTCAACACTGGGGAATCGAGAACAGCCTGCACTGGATACGCGACGTCACCTTCGACGAAGACCGTCAAAGGGCACATACCGGAAACGGCGCACAGGTCCTAGCAACGCTACGCAACACCGCGATCAATCTGCACCGCCTCAACGGCGCCGACAACATCGCCGAAGCCTGCCGGATCACCGCTTTGACCGCCAACCGCCGCCTAGACCTCCTCAATCCACAATTCCCCAGCTCACAAGCCTGCTAATCAACAACGCCGGAGCCCTGCCACGGAACCCCGCCCCGATGATGACTACGTCGTGACAGTCGTGGCAGTCGCGGGGGGCCCGCGCGACACCGGGGGTGTGGGTCACAAGAACCTGCTGCGCTTCCAGCCGCGCCGCGCGATCGGTTCGAGCAGGCCCACCTCGGTCAGAAAAGTGGCCAGCGGTGCGAAGCCGGCGATCTGTATTTCGCGCCGATGTGGGCTGCTGCGCGCGATCCGGCGGGCCCGCTTGGGGTCCAGGCCCGCCCGTGCGTACGGGATCGGATTGCTGAACAGATAGTTGAAGAAGTACCCGCCGAGCCCGTTGATGTTGGCCATGAACCACCGGTTAACCCGAGGCATCTCGCCCACCCGCTTGCGTGCGCCATCCCGCGCGAATTGGATGTGGCGCGCCTCCTCGGTCACGTGAATCCGCATGAGCCGCTGGATGATTGGCTGCAGTTCCGGATCGTCCATCATCTGGCGCTGCAGCGAATCGAAGATCTCCTCGCCGATCAGCGCGGCCACCCACAGCATCGAACCCCGCTGAAAGGCCAGCGGAAGGGTGTTGATGACCATCCGATGCAATCGCCGTGGGCGTACCGGCTTGGCGCCGATGCGCTCGATGGCTTTGCCGAACATGACCATGTGGCGGGTCTCGTCGCCCAGCTCGGTCAGCTTGTAATGCGTCGAGCGGCTGGTCGGGTCCTCGTGCAGGATGGTGCGCAACAGCGATTGGTTGAGCATGTTCTCGAACCAGATCCCGGCCGAGAGCGTATTGACCAGCTCTTGGCGGGACAGCTCGATCTGCTGCTCGCGGGTCATTTCGTCCCACATCTCGGTGCCGTACAGCGACACCAGCCTGGGGGGGCAGGTAGAACTTGTCCGGGTCCAGCGGGGCATCCCAGTCGATGTCGACGATGGGTTCGTAGGACTTTTTGACCGAGCCTCTGAGTAGGCGTTCGGAGAACTCTTCACGACCCGGCCCACTTGGTTTCACCGCAGTGGTCATCGCTTGGCGTCCCTTCATCAGGTGCTTCAGACGTTAGGGAGATCACACTCGATAATCAATACTCATGGTACTGGGTACCGCTGGTAACGGATAGGTATTTCGCGATCTCAATTACGTTGTGTTGCAAGACCCCGACGACCTCCCGGAAGGAGGCCATGGTGAGTCGGCATATTCACGTCATCGGTATCGGCGCCGGTGATCCCGACTATGTGACCGTCCAGGCGATCAACGCGCTCAATGACACGCAAGTGTTTTTCGCGATGGACAAAGGCGAGGCCAAAAGTGAGCTAGTGGAGTTGCGCCGTGCGATATGCGCACGATTTATCCGCGAGCCGAGATATCGCTTCGTCGAGTTGCCCGACCCCAAGCGTGCGGTGGATGCCCATTACGAGGACGCGGTTTCGCAGTGGCGCGCGCAGCGGGCGCGGATCTGGGCGAGGGCCATCAGCACCGAACTGGGGCCCGGTGGGGTGGGGGCTTTTCTGGCCTGGGGCGACCCCTCGCTCTATGACAGCACCCTGCGCATCCTGGATGCGGTGTCCGCCGAGGTGGACTTCAGCTACGACGTCATCCCGGGCATCACGGCAGTTCAGGCGTTAACGGCCCGGCATCGAATTCCGCTCAACGACGTGGGCGCGCCCGTCGTCATCACCACGGGCCGGCAATTGCGCGCCCGCCAAGTCGCCGGCACGGCGGTAGTCATGCTCGACGCCGATTGCTCGTTTCGGGCCTGCCCGCCGCAGACTCGCATTTGGTGGGGCGCCTATCTGGGCACCGAAGACGAACTGCTCGTTGCGGGCACGGTCGGCGAAGTCGGCGAGCGCATCGCGGCATTGCGTGCCGAGGCTCGAGCGCGCCACGGCTGGATCATGGATACCTATCTAATTCGAACTTATTAAGGGCTTGCGTAGGCGAGCGCGCTGAACTGCACTGGCTCAATGATGAATTAAGGATTTGGTTTAAGCGCAGGGCTCCGGCGTTGTTGATTAGCAGGCTTGTGAGCTGGGTTGATGATCTTTGGTGCCGCGCTATTGGGGCCGGAGTGTAGGCACGGGCTATCTGGAGAACGATCGAGTTGGTTACTGTTCGTCGTTGGTCTGGAGTTGCCCGTGCCTACCGTTTCAGTATTGCCTGTGTCGTCGGTTCCAGAGGTGTTCGACTGCTGGAGTCCTGGTGAGCGCAGCGAGTTCATCGGATCGGAGTTTCTCGATGTGTTGGCCTCGGTGCCAGACCTGAGGGACCCACGCGGTCGGAGGTATTCGCTGGTGGCTTTGTTGGCGATCGCGGTTCTGGCCACTGCCGCGGGGATGCGCGGCTATGCTGGTTTTGCCACATGGGCGGCCACCGCTCCCGATGATGTGTTGGCCCAATTAGGGGTCCGGTTCCGGCGGCCCAGTGAGAAGACCTTCCGCGCTGTTTTGTCTCGGCTAGACCCCGCCGACCTCAACGCCAGGATGGGCAGTTACTTCACTGCACACGTGGCCAGCAGCGACCCCAGTGGATTGGTGCCGATCGCGTTGGACGGCAAGATGCTGCGTGGTGCTTTACGCGCCAAAGCGACAGCCACGCATCTCGTGTCGGTGTTCGCCCACCGTGCCCGATTGGTGCTCGGTCAACTCGCTGTCGCCGAGAAAAGCAATGAAATTCCCTGCGTACGTGCCCTGCTCACGCTGCTGCCGGGTAGCTTGCGGTGGCTGGTCACCGTGGATGCGATGCATACCCAGGTCGTCACCGCGAAGTTGATCTGCGCCACCTTGAAGTCGCACTACCTGATGATCGTCAAGTCCAACCAAGCCAAAATACTTGCGCGTATCACCGCGCTGCCCTGGGCCGAGGTGCCCGCAGCCGCTACCGACGACTCCCGCGGCCACGGCCGTGTCGAGACCCGCACCCTGCAAATCATCACCGCTGCACGAGGAATCGGCTTCCCCTACGCAAAACAAATCATCCGGATCACTCGTGAACGCTTGATCACCGCCACCGACCAGCGCAGCGTGGAGGTGGTCTATGCCATCTGCAGCCTGCCGTTCGAGCACGCCCGCCCTACCGCGATCATGACCTGGATGCGTCAACACTGGGGAATCGAGAACAGCCTGCACTGGATACGCGACGTCACCTTCGACGAAGACCGTCAAAGGGCACATACCGGAAACGGCGCACAGGTCCTAGCAACGCTACGCAACACCGCGATCAATCTGCACCGCCTCAACGGCGCCGACAACATCGCCGAAGCCTGCCGGATCACCGCTTTGACCGCCAACCGCCGCCTAGACCTCCTCAATCCACAATTCCCCAGCTCACAAGCCTGCTAATCAACAACGCCGGAGCCCTGGGTTTAAGCGCCAGTATCGGGCGCTAGATCGCGCTAGCATCGGCGTCCTACTCAACTTGTGTCGAAGGTCACGTTTTGGCAGTTGCGCTGTCGTGGGGTCGGGAGGTTTTTCAATGTCGTGGGTGATCGCAGCGCCCGAGTATGTGGCAGCAGCGGCCAACGATCTTGGGGGTATCGGTTCGACTCTTGCTCAGGCCAACGCGGCCGCGTTGGCACCGATCACCACGGTGTTGCCCGCAGGCGCCGACGAGGTGTCGGCTGCGATTTCGTTCTTGTTCGGTGCGCACGCCCAGGCCTACCAGGCGCTCAGTGCGCAGGCTGCGTCGTTCCACCAGCAGTTCGTCCAGCTGATGAGCGGCGGTGCCACGGAGTATGCCGCCGCCGGGGCGGCCAACGTGACGCCGATGCAACAGGTCGAGAAACTGGTAAATGCACCGGTGCTGGGTCTGACCGGGCGTCCGTTGATCGGCAATGGTGCCAACGGAGCCGCGGGCACCGGGGCGGCCGGGGGTGATGGCGGCTGGCTGTACGGCAACGGCGGCAACGGCGGCTCGGGCGCGGCGGGCCAGGCCGGTGGTAACGGTGGGTCGGCCGGGCTGTTGGGCAATGGCGGAAACGGCGGCGCCGGCGGAGCGGGCGCCGCGGGTGCCTCGGGGGTATCCGGCCAGGCCGGTGGTAGCGGCGGTATGGGTGGCAGCGGTGGGTTGCTGTACGGCCTGGGCGGCACCGGCGGTCTGGGTGGCCTTGGCGGCAACGGTGGCGCCGCCACCACGGCCGGCACCAATGGTGGCGCCGGCGGCGACGGCGGCCTGGGCGAGCGCGGCGGATTCTTATTTGGTGATGGCGGGCTAGGGGGTCAGGGCGGCGACGGTGGCGACGCCACCGGCTCCACCAACGCATCAGGTACCGGCGGCACCGCGGGCTCCGCCGGCAACGGCGGCGACGGCGGCCACAGCGGATGGTTGTACGGCAACGGCGGTAACGGCGGCAATACCGGCAACGGTGGGACATTCCAGGCCAGCGCCGACACCATCTTGTCCGGTGCCGGAGGTGGAAACTTTGCGGTAACCGGCGGTAATGGCGGCGACTCCGGGCTGTTCGGCATGGGCGGCGCCGGTGGTAACGGCGGCAACGGTGGGGCAGGTCAGGCCGCCGCCGGCGACCTGACCTTTGCCGGCGCTGGTGGTGACGGCGCCTTCGGCGGTAACGGCGGCAAAGGCGGGTTCATCTGGGGCAACGGGGGCGTCGGCGGCGACGCCGGGGACGGTGCGGCCGGCGGAGCGGGCACCAACAACTTCCAGTCGTATGCCGGCGCTGGCGGCTTCGGCGGCTTCGGCGGTACCGGCGGCCAAGGCGGTCTGTTCGGTAACGGCGGTAACGGCGGTAACGGCGGTAACGGCGGTAACGGCGGTAACGGCGGTAACGGCGGTAACGGTGGCAGCGGCGGTAAGGGCGGCGACGGCGGCGGGGGTGCGCGCAATGGTGCCGATGCCGGTCCGGGCGCGCTCGGCGGCCAAGGTGGCAGCGCGCTGCTGTTCGGCAACGGCGGCGCCGGCGGAGATGGCGGTGCTACCGGGACGCCCGGCACCTACAGCGATGGCACCGGTACCGGCAGCGTCTACCAGACCAGTGACGGCGGTGGTGGCGGTGACGGCGGCTTCTTCTTCGGTAACGGAAGCAAGGGTGGCGCGGCGGGCAGCATCCCGGCAGGCTTCATGGCTCCCAGCGAGAACGGCATCGGCGGTACTGGCGGTGACGCCGGGCTTATCGGCAACGGTGGGGACGCAGGGGCCGGTGCCCCCGCCGCCCAGGGCGGTATCGGTGGCTTGGGCGGTTCCGGCGGAAAGCTGTTCGGCACGGCTGGGGCGCCCGGACCGGCGTAGCCGCCGATTGCCAGGCGGGTGCCGCCCCATCCGGATCGCGATTGAAACCCTTGGTAGCCGTCAGAGGAGCCATCGATGTCTTACCTCTTCGCTGCGCCCGAGTTAGTTGCTTCTGCAGCAACGGATTTGGCGGGCATCGGTTCGTCGATCAACGCGGCCAGCGTTGCCGCGGCGGCACCGACGACGGGGGTACTGGCCGCCGGGGCGGATGAGATTTCTGCAGCCGTGGCGGGAATGTTCGCCGCACACGCGCAGGCCTATCAGGCCCTCAGCCAGCAGGCGGACACATTTCACGCACAGTTCGTGCAGCTGCTGAACTCCGGCGCCAGCGCCTACACCGGCGCCGAGGCGGCGAATGTGTCGCCGCTGCAACAAGCCCTTGACGCTGTCAATGCGCCGGTACAACAACTGACCGGCCGCCCGCTGATCGGCAACGGCGCCGACGGGATCAACGGGACGGGGCAAAGCGGCGGTGATGGCGGCTGGCTACTCGGCAACGGCGGCAACGGCGGGTCCGGCGCGGCGGGTCAGGCCGGCGGGAACGGCGGGTCGGCCGGGCTGTTGGGCAACGGCGGTGCCGGTGGCGCCGGTGCGTCCGGGGCCGCCGGCGACAGTGGCCTGACCGGCGGCAACGGGGGAATCGGGGGCGCGGGAGGATTTCTGTACGGCCTCGGCGGCAATGGCGGGATCGGTGGCCACGGCGGCGACGGCGGCGCGGCCATCGGAACCGGCACCGACGGCGGCAATGGTGGTAACGGCGGCCTGGCCGGCGCGGGCGGACTGCTCTTCGGCAACGGTGGAGTTGGTGGTCAGGGAGGCGACGGTGGCGACGCCACCGGCGGCACCGCCACATTCAGTGGCGGCCTCGCGGGCTCGGGTGGCAACGGCGGCAATGGCGGTCAGAGCGGGTGGCTGTACGGCAATGGTGGGGACGGCGGAAACAGCGGTAGCGGTGGCACCTTCGAGAGCGCCGGGGGCTCCGTCCTCAGCGGCGCGCAAGGCGGTGGTTTCGCCGCCTCTGCCGGTAACGGCGGCAATTCCGGGCTGTTCGGCAACGGAGGCAGCGGCGGCAACGGCGGCAACGGCGGACTCGGCCAGGCCGCGAGCGGCGACGATAGCCAGGGCGGCATAGGTGGCGATGGCGCGCAGGGCGGCAACGGTGGCAAGGCGGGCTTCTTCTACGGCAACGGCGGCAATGGCGGCTTCGGCGGAAACGGCGCCAATGGCGGAGACAACTCCGGCACGTCATCTGCCGTCAACGGTGCCGGCGGCATGGGCGGCTGGGGCGGCGCCGGCGGCCAGGCGGGTCTGATCGGCAACGGCGGCACCGGGGGAGCCGGCGGCAGCGGTGGTGCCGGCGGGAGCGGCGGCACCGAAAACGGCGACGCCGGTCCCGGCGGGTTCGGCGGCCATGGCGGCGACGCGCTGCTGTTCGGCAACGGCGGCAACGGCGCCAACGGTGGAAACACCGGGGCCCCCGGGACGCTCAGCGGCGGCGGCACCGGGACCGTGTACCTGACCAGCAATGGCGGCGACGGCGGTCAGGGAGGCATCTTCTTGGGCAACGGCGCCAACGGTGGTGCGGCCGGGAATGTGCCCGCCGGCTTCATGGCGCCTTCGCTCAACGGTATCGGTGGTGACGGCGGCGACGCCTTCCTGATCGGCAACGGTGGCAACGGCGGTGCCGGTGCCGGTAGCGACCAGGGTGGCACCGGCGGCACCGGTGGAACGGGCGGATTGCTCTTGGGCCTGCCCGGGTTGGAGGGGCCCGCATAGCCCGCCACACACACGAGTATTTGCCGAGCCCGATGTCGGGCCCAGCCCGCAGCGTCTGACTCGGGCTGCAATGCGAAAAATCCCGCGGATATGTCGGGATCTCACAGGAGGTCTTTAAGTGTCCTTTCTCTACGCCGCACCCGATTTCGTGGCCGCTGCGGCCACCGATTTGGCCAGTATCGGTTCGTCGATCAATGCGGCCAGCGTTGCCGCGGCCGCGCCGACGACGAGGATACTGGCCGCCGGCAGCGACGAGGTGTCTACGGCCATTGCCGGAATGTTCGCCGCACACGCTCAGGCATATCAGGCGCTGAGCACCCAGGCGGACCTGTTTCACGCACAGTTCGTGCAGCTGCTGAACTCCGGCGCCAGCGCCTACACCGGCGCCGAGGCGGCAAATGCTTCCCCGCTGCAACCGGTACTGGACGCGGTGAATGCGCCGTCGCAGGCGCTGACCGGGCGTCCGCTGATCGGCAACGGCGCCGACGGCGCGGCGGGAACCGGGCAGAACGGCGGCGACGGCGGCTGGTTGATCGGCAGCGGCGGCAGGGGCGGTTCCGGCGGCGTCGGCCAGAAGGGCGGCAATGGCGGCTCCGCCGGCCTCTGGGGCGACGGCGGTAACGGAGGCCTCGGTGGTGAAGGTGTCCAAGGCGGGCCGGGCCACCCCGGCCAGGCCGGCGGTAACGGCGGTAACGGTGGCAACGCCGGCTTGCTGCAAGGGGTTGCCGGAAACGGCGCGGCTGGAGGGTTGGGCGGCAACGGCGGCACGGTGGGTACGGGTCAGAGCACCAACGGCGGGGCCGGGGGCGATGGCGGTTCCGGCGGCTCCGCGGGGCTGTTCGGCGGCGGCGGTGCTGGGGCGCTCGGTGGCGACGGCGGAAATGGCGTGGGTAGTGACGGGAGCGGCGGCGGCGCCGGTAGCGGTGGCGACGGCGGCAACGGAGGATTTTTCTACGGCGACGGTGGCAACGGTGCCGACGCCGGTAGCCCCGGCGCAGGTCAGTCGTCATTCGGCTCGCTCGGCATCGCGGGCGAGGGTGATGGCGGCGATGGCGGGAATGCGTTTCTGATCGGCAACGGGGGCAACGGTGGTGCCGCGGCCGCATTCGGCTTCCCTGGTTTTGGCGGCAACGGTGGATTGCTGTTCGGCAAGGCCGGGGCCGACGGTCCGGGTAGGTAACCTGGCGCGGATGGACACCCCGTTGCGACCATCGGCACACTGAACAGGTGCCCGAACTCCCGGAGATCGAAGCGCTGGTCGACCACCTGCGCCGGCACGCCGTCGGGACCACCATCGGCCGCGTCGATGTGGCCGCGCTGTCGGTGCTGAAAACCTTCGACCCGCCGATCAATGCCCTGCACGGCCAGACCGTGACCGGTGCGGGCCGGTGGGGAAAATACCTGGGGGTGCAGGCGGGGCCGCTGTGGTTGATCGCGCACCTCTCGCGGGCGGGCTGGTTGCGCTGGTCGGACAAGCTGGCGGCGGCCCCATTGCGCCCAGGCAAAGGCCCGATCGCGTTGCGCGTCCATCTCGGCACCCCCGGGGTGGCACCCGGCTTCGATCTCACCGAAGCCGGGACCCAGAAGCGCCTGGCAGTCTGGCTGGTCGAGGATCCGCGGCAGGTGCCCGGCATCGCCACGCTCGGACCGGATGCGCTCGAACTCGGGCCCGAGGAGCTGGCCGGCGTCTTGGGCCCCCACACCGGCCGGATCAAGACGGTCATCACCGATCAGAAGGTGATCGCGGGCATCGGCAACGCCTACAGCGACGAAATCCTGCACGTCGCGAAGATCTCGCCGTTCGCCACGGCCGCAAAACTGTCCGAAGAACAACTTGCCGCCTTGCACGACGCGGTGGTTTCCGTTCTCACCGACGCGGTCAGCCGTTCCGTCGGCCAGGGCGCCGCCACGCTCAAAGGGGAGAAGCGTTCCGGCCTGCGGGTACACGCGCGCACCGGCCTGCCGTGCCGGGTGTGCGGGGACACCGTGCGAGAGGTTTCGTTCGCGGACAAGTCATTTCAATATTGCGCGACCTGCCAGACCGGCGGCAAAGTGCTGGCCGACCGGCGCATGTCGCGGCTACTCAAGTAGTGGCGCTCGAGCATCGCGGCGCTGCGCAGGGTAACCGCCCGTCGGCCCGACAACTCGACGCTGGGCGGGCAGCCGATATGCTGCGCGAATGACCCGCCAGAAAATTCTCATCACCGGCGCCAGTTCCGGGCTGGGTGCGGGCATGGCCCGCGCTTTCGCTGCCCGAGGCCGCGACCTAGCGTTGTGCGCGCGACGCACCGATCGTCTCGAAGAATTGAAAAGCGAACTTGCGCAAAAACATCCAGAAATCACGATCGCGATAGCCGAGCTGGACGTCAACGACCACGACCAAGTGCCCAAGGTATTTGCCGAGTTGCGCGATGAACTGGGCGGCATCGATCGCGTCATCGTCAACGCCGGCATCGGCAAGGGTGCACCGTTGGGCTCGGGCAAACTGTGGGCGAACAAGGCGACGATCGAGACCAACCTGGTGGCGGCGCTGGTGCAGATCGAAACGGCGCTGGAGATGTTTCACAAGAGCGGTTCTGGCCACCTGGTGCTCATCTCCTCGGTGCTCGCCAGCAAGGGAGTGCCGGGCGTGAAAGCCGCCTACGCAGCGAGCAAAGCCGGCCTGAGCTCGTTGGGCGAGTCCTTGCGCGCCGAGTACGACAAGGGCCCGATCACCGTCTCGGTGATGGAACCGGGCTACATTGAGTCCGAGATGACGGCGAAATCGGGCAGCACAATGTTGATGGTGGACAACGAAACCGGTGTCAACGCGCTGGTCTCCGCCATTGAACGCGAACCTGGCCGGGCCGCGGTGCCCTGGTGGCCGTGGGCGCCGCTGGTGCAGTTGATGCGGGTGCTGCCGCCGCCGCTAGCCAAGAAGTTCGCCTAGCGTGCGTGTCTGTGCGCGACACGCCGTTCGCTTGTGCACAATTGCGCACGCTCGCGCCACCGCTCTAGCCGGTGCGTCCGCGTTGGGTTCGGTATCGACGTACCAACGCGTCGGTGGAGCTGTCCGACTGCCGCTGCGGTGAGCCATCGCTGGTGATCACCGGAAGCAACGCCTTTGCCTGAGTCTTGCCCAGTTCCACGCCCCACTGATCGAACGAGTCGATACCCCACACCACGCCTTCGGTGAACACCTGATGTTCGTAGAGGGCGATCAGCTGTCCCAACACCGACGGCGTAAGCCGTTTGGCCAGAATGGAAGTCGACGGCCGGTTGCCGGGCATCACCTTGTGCGGCACCACCGCGGCGGGGGTGCCCTCGGCGGCGATCTCCTCGGCGGTCTTGCCGAACGCCAGCACCTGGGTCTGGGCGAAGAAGTTGCTCATCAACAGGTCGTGCATGCTGCCGGTGCCCTCGACGGTCGGCAGGTCATCGATGGGCTGACTGAAACCGATGAAGTCTGCCGGCACCAGCCGGGTGCCTTGATGCAGCAACTGGTAGAAGGCGTGTTGACCGTTGGTTCCTGGCTCGCCCCAATAGATTTCACCAGTATCGGTGGTGACTGCTGTACCGTCGGCACCGGTCGATTTTCCGTTGGACTCCATGGTCAACTGCTGCAGATAGGCGGCGAATCGCGCCAGGTCATTGGAGTAGGGCAACACGGCGCGCGACTGCGCACCCAGGAAGTTGGAGTACCACAGCCCGATAAGCCCAAGCAGCGCAGGCGCGTTGGACTCCGGCGGAGCGGTCCTGAAGTGCTCGTCGACGATGTGGAATCCGGATAGGAAGTCGGCGAAGGCCTCCCGGCCGATCGCGGCCATCACCGAGAGTCCGATCGCGGAGTCGACCGAATAGCGTCCACCGACCCAGTCCCAGAATCCGAACATATTGTCGGTGTTGATCCCGAAGTCGTCGACCAGACGCCGGTTGGTGGAGACCGCAACGAAGTGTTGCGACACCGCCGCATCGCCGAGTGCGTCGGTTAGCCAACGCCGTGCGGCGGTCGCGTTGGTCAGCGTCTCGAGGGTGGAAAACGTCTTCGACGCGACAATGAAAAGTGTTGTGGCCGGGTCCAAGTCGGCCAGCGTGGCGATGAGGTCGGCCGGGTCTACGTTGGAGACGAAACGGGCTGAAATCCCGGCGTCGGCGTAGTGGCGCAGCGCTTGGTAGACCATGACCGGGCCCAGATCTGATCCGCCGATGCCGATGTTGACGACGGTGCTGATCCGCTTCCCGGTGGCGCCGGTCCACTCCCCACTGCGCAACCGGTCGGTGAAGTCGCCCATCGCGTCCAGCACCGCGTGCACGTCCTCAACCACGTTGCGGCCATCCACGATCAACTCGGCGTCGCGGGGCAGCCGCAGCGCCGTGTGCAGAACCGCCCGGTCCTCTGAGGTGTTGATGTGGGCACCCGCGAACATCTGGTCACGGTGTGCTTCCAGATTTGCCGTACGCGCCAGATCGACCAGCAAACTTATTGTGTCGCGAGTGATCCGGTGCTTGCTGTAGTCGATGTAGAGGTCGCCGACGGTGACCGTGAGATCGTGGCCGCGATTGGGATCGTCGGCGAAGATCTGCCGAAGGTGGGTTTCTCCGATCTGATCGTGATGCTTGCGCAGGGCTTCCCACGCCGGGGTGGCGGTGATGTCAGGGATTGATTGCTCGGAGGTCATGGTTCGACCCTAATGCGGTCGGATTCGCGCTAGTAGGGGCGTCTAGCCCGCGCCCAGCACACGTCGTAGATCCGGTAGCATGGCCTGTAACTGCGCGCCCCAGTACTGCCACGTGTGTAGCCCGTTGTCTGGAAAATTGGATACGCCGTTGTAGCCGCCGGCCGCTTTGTATTTGCTCTGGAATGCCTTGTTGCTCACTCGGGTGGCGTTTTCCAGCAGACTGGCCCCGGGCTTGTCCCCGCCCAGTTCTGCCGAGGGGGTGCCGTTGCCGGAATAGACCCAGATGCGGGTGTTGTTGGCGACCAGCTTTGCGGCATTGACCGTCGGATCGTTTTGCGCGCATGCGGGATCCTCCGCAGGGCCCCACATGGCATCGGAGTGAAAGCCACCCGCACCCAGTTGCGCGACACTGACCAGCGACGGCCACTTGCCCGCGGACAAGTTCAGAAAGCCCGACATGGACGAGGCGTAGACGAAGTTGCTGGGGTGGCGGGCCGCCAGGATCAGCGACGCGGATCCGGCCATCGACGCGCCCACCACCGCGTTGGCCATCTGGCTGACGCCCTTGTTGTTCTCCAGCCAGGCGGGCAGTTCCTCGGTGAGGAACGTTTCCCACTTGTAGGTCCAGGTGCCGCCGTTGCCGACCGCAGGCCGGTACCAGTTGGAGTAGAAGCTGGCCATTCCACCCGTGGGCATCACGACGGACAATCCCGACTGATCGAACCAGTCGAACACCGGGGTGTTGATGTCCCAGCCGTTGTAGTCGTCGCGGGCGAGCATGCCGTCGAGCAAGTACACCGCGTGTGGGCCGCCGCGCTGGAACTCCACCTTCACCTGGCGGTGCATCGCCGGCGACGGGACGGTCAGATACTCGATGGGTTGGCCGTGGCGTGACCACGCGGATGAGGTTGCCGAAGTCGAGGACAGCGCGACGAGCAGGACTAGCAGGGCGGCCGCGGACATCCACGTCAGACGGCGCGCCCGTGAAATCCCAGCCGGCTTTGCTGCATCCATTTCGGCGGAAATGTACCGCAGCATTGCCGCAATCTGCGGCAAAGAGCCGCGTTAGTGACCGTTTAGTGGCCGAGTCGACCTCTACCCAACCGCAAAAGCAGAATTGCCAGGTCTTTACCCTCGGGTCCCAGCTCGCTGTAGCGCTCGATGACCTTCATCTCGCGGTTGTGCACCAGTCGGGTGCCGCCGGAGGCCATCCGGGCCTTGCCGATCGCCTGAGACACCTCGGCGCGCCGCTTGACCGCGGCCAGGATCTCGCGGTCCAACCGGTCGATCTCTTCGCGCAGCTCGTCAATGCTGGGGAGATCTTCAGTGTCGATAGTTTCGGTGTTCATTTCTAACTCCGCGTTCTCGTGAGGTGGGGGTTCTGATCTCATCCGGCATCAGGCCTCACGCGAGAGACGAGCCCCGATCGCCGAAGCGGACCACGGGGCTCTGCGAAAGCAGCTACGCCTCGGGTACCGCTGGCTGGTACCCGTAGAAAAATCGACGCTGCGTGTTGAGCACCAGGAGAGTGTGCCATTAACGGCCGCACCTGCGCAAAAGGGGTATGGGATGTGAGCCCGGGGCGGTGGCCGAATCGCACGCGGTTTGCGGCGATCGCGCTCGCTGGGAACCGCCTGTGAATCATGGCCCGGTTGCTGGAAAGCGCACGGATCCCGGATCCAGGAGCAGGGCTCCGGCGTTGTTGATTAGCAGGCTTGTGAGCTGGGTTGATGATCTTTGGTGCCGCGCTATTGGGGCCGGAGTGTAGGCACGGGCTATCTGGAGAACGATCGAGTTGGTTACTGTTCGTCGTTGGTCTGGAGTTGCCCGTGCCTACCGTTTCAGTATTGCGTGTGTCGTCGGTTCCAGAGGTGTTCGACTGCTGGAGTCCTGGTGAGCGCAGCGAGTTCATCGGATCGGAGTTTCTCGATGTGTTGGCCTCGGTGCCAGACCCGAGGGGCCCACGCGGTCGGAGGTATTCGCTGGTGGCTTTGTTGGCGATCGCGGTTCTGGCCACTGCCGCGGGGATGCGCGGCTATGCTGGTTTTGCCACATGGGCGGCCACCGCTCCCGATGATGTGTTGGCCCAATTAGGGGTCCGGTTCCGGCGGCCCAGTGAGAAGACCTTCCGCGCTGTTTTGTCTCGGCTAGACCCCGCCGACCTCAACGCCAGGATGGGCAGTTACTTCACTGCACACGTGGCCAGCAGCGACCCCAGTGGATTGGTGCCGATCGCGTTGGACGGCAAGATGCTGCGTGGTGCTTTACGCGCCAAAGCGACAGCCACGCATCTCGTGTCGGTGTTCGCCCACCGTGCCCGATTGGTGCTCGGTCAACTCGCTGTCGCCGAGAAAAGCAATGAAATTCCCTGCGTACGTGCCCTGCTCACGCTGCTGCCGGGTAGCTTGCGGTGGCTGGTCACCGTGGATGCGATGCATACCCAGGTCGTCACCGCGAAGTTGATCTGCGCCACCTTGAAGTCGCACTACCTGATGATCGTCAAGTCCAACCAAGCCAAAATATTTGCGCGTATCACCGCGCTGCCCTGGGCCGAGGTGCCCGCAGCCGCTACCGACGACTCCCGCGGCCACGGCCGTGTCGAGACCCGCACCCTGCAAATCATCACCGCTGCACGAGGAATCGGCTTCCCCTACGCAAAACAAATCATCCGGATCACTCGTGAACGCTTGATCACCGCCACCGACCAGCGCAGCGTGGAGGTGGTCTATGCCATCTGCAGCCTGCCGTTCGAGCACGCCCGCCCTACCGCGATCATGACCTGGATGCGTCAACACTGGGGAATCGAGAACAGCCTGCACTGGATACGCGACGTCACCTTCGACGAAGACCGTCAAAGGGCACATACCGGAAACGGCGCACAGGTCCTAGCAACGCTACGCAACACCGCGATCAATCTGCACCGCCTCAACGGCGCCGACAACATCGCCGAAGCCTGCCGGATCACCGCTTTGACCGCCAACCGCCGCCTAGACCTCCTCAATCCACAATTCCCCAGCTCACAAGCCTGCTAATCAACAACGCCGGAGCCCTGGATCCAGGAGCTTGGATATTCGCAGGCTCCGAATTCGGTGCGGCCGGGAGTCGGCGGCTCAGCTTCGAAGCCTGGCTAAGACCGCTATTGGGAAGGGCTGCGGCAATGAACTTTTCGATTTTTCCTCCCGAGATCAACTCCCTGCGAATGTTTACCGGCGCCGGTTCTGCCCCGATGCTTCAGGCCGCGGCGGCGTGGGAAGGCCTGGCCGGCGAGCTGGGGTCGGCGGCGGACTCGTTCGCATCGGTGACCTCCGGGCTGGTTGGGCAGGCGTGGCAGGGCCCGGCATCGGCGGCAATGGCGGCTGCGGTCGCGCCCTACACGAGTTGGCTGAGTGCGGCGGCGGCGCAGGCGGTCGGTGCGGCCGGTGCGGCCAAGATGGTGGCGAGCGCGTTCGAGGCGGCGCGGGCGGCGACGGTGCTGCCGGCCGCGGTGGTGGCCAATCGAAATGCGTTGGTGCAGATGGTGATGTCGAACATCTTCGGTCAAAACGCGCCGGCCATTGCGGCCGCCGAAGCCGCCTATGAGGAAATGTGGGCGCAGGACGTCGCGGCCATGTTCGGCTACCACTCCGGGGCGTCGGCGGTGGCGGCGGCGCTGTCACCGTGGGAACAGCTGCTGCAGAATGTCCCTGCCCTGAGCCCGCTGGCGGCAATCGGCAACCTCGGCGCCGGGAATCTCGGATTCGGCAACATCGGAATCGCGAACCTGGGCAACGGGAACACGGGCAACCTCAACTTCGGCGGCGGCAACATCGGAAACTTCAACTTCGGCAGCGGAAACCGGGGCGGCAACGTCAACTTCGGCAACGGCAATAACGGCTTTTCAATCTGGGCGGCGGGAACATCGGGTCGAACAACTTCGGCAGCGGTAACCGCGGAAACGGAAATATCGGCTTCGGGAACTACCAAAGCACCGGCGGCGCAAATATCGGCGGCGGGAACAGTGGCAGTGGCAACAAGGGATTCGGTAACACCGGAAACTACAACATCGGTAGCGGAAATTTCGGGAGCTTCAACTTTGGTGACGGGAACCGCGGCAGCAACAACTTCGGTTTCGGCAACACCAATAGCGGCAACGTGGGTTTCGGCAACCTGGGCGCCAACAACGTGGGCTTCGGAAACCTTGGCAGTGGCAACGTGGGCTTCGGAAACACCGGCAACAACAACTTTGGGATCGGGCTGAGCGGCAACGATCAGGTTGGCATCAACTTCAACGGACTCAATGGCGGAAGCGGAAACATCGGCGTGTTCAACTCGGGCAACAACAACGTCGGCTTCTTCAACTCCGGTGACGGAAACTGGGGCATAGGGAACTCGGGTGACACCAACACCGGCATTGGCAACTCCGGCAGTTTCAACACCGGGTTCGTCAACGCCGCCTCGCTCAACACCGGCATGGCGAACTCGGCCAACACCTGCTTGGGCGTCGGCAACTCCGGCGCCGGCGACGTCGGCTTCATGAACGCCGGCCACGACAATGTCGGGCTCGGCAACGCCGGCAGCTTCAACATGGGCTTCGGCAACGCGGGATCCGGAAACGTCGGCTATGAGAACGCCGGCGGTGCCAATGTGGGCTTCGGCAACTCGGGTTCGGACAACACCGGGTTCCTCAACTCGGGCAGCACGAACACCGGCGCCGGCAATTCCGGTGAGGTCAATACCGGCTTCGGTATCGCAACCGACAGTGGTGCGACCAACTCCGGCTTCGGGAATACCGGCAGCGGAAACTCGGGGTTCAACAACGACGGCAACGACAACTCGGGCTTCCAGAACACCGGCACCTCGAGCGAGGGTTTCGGAAATGTGGGCAATAACCAAACGGGTTTCCAGAACACCGGCGGCACCAATACCGGCTTCTTCAACACGGGCACCAATGATGTGGGAGTCGGGAATTCGGCCAACCTCAACATCGGATTCTGGAATAGCACCGGGGCCGGAAACGTGGGCGTCATGAACACCGGCACGGACAACTCCGGTTTCATCCAGACCGGAACCGCCAACTCGGGCTTCGCCAACTCGGGCACCAGCAGCTCCGGCGGCCTCAACAAGGGTGACCAGCAATCGGGCTTCGGGAACTGACCCCGAATCCAGACGCTCGCCTGGGTGTTGGACCCCGTCGGCGCCAAGTCGTCGGCGGGCGGCGGTAAGTTTGGGCGGACATGACTGTTCAAGCGACCGATGCCGACCAACTGCTGGAAGGTCTCAACGCACAACAGCGCCAGGCCGTGGTGCACGAAGGCTCGCCGCTGCTGATTGTCGCGGGCGCGGGCTCGGGCAAGACGGCGGTGCTGACCAGGCGGATCGCCTACCTGATCGCGGCCCGCGGTGTTGGGGCCGGTCAGATCCTGGCCATCACCTTCACCAACAAGGCCGCCGCCGAGATGCGGGAGCGGGTGGTGAGCCTGGTCGGCGGCCGGGCCAAGTACATGTGGGTGTCCACCTTCCACTCGACCTGCGTGCGCATCCTGCGCAACCAGGCGGCGCTGATCAAGGGCCTCAACTCGAACTTCTCGATCTATGACGCAGACGATTCACGGCGGCTGCTGCAGATGATCGGGCGCGATATGGGCTTGGACATCAAGCGATACTCGCCGCGCTTGCTGGCCAATGCCATCTCCAATCTGAAAAACGAATTGATCGACCCGGATCGGGCGGTGTCGGATCTGTCGGAGGATTCCGATGACTTGGCGCGCACCGTCGCATCGGTCTACGCGGAATATCAGCGCCGCCTGCGGGCCGCCAATGCGCTGGACTTTGACGATCTCATCGGCGAGACGGTGGGCATTCTGCAAGCTTTTCCCGACATCGCCGGGCACTATCGGCGCCGGTTTCGGCACGTTCTGGTCGACGAATACCAAGACACCAACCACGCGCAATACGTCCTGGTGCGGGAACTGGTTGGTCGCGGCAGCGAAGACGAGCCCGGGGACGTGCCCCCGGCGCAGTTGTGCGTAGTCGGCGACGCCGATCAGTCGATCTATGCGTTTCGCGGCGCCACCATTCGCAACATCGAAGACTTCGAACGCGACTATCCCGATGCCACAACGATGCTGCTGGAACAGAATTACCGCTCGACACAGAACATCCTGTCGGCGGCCAACTCGGTGATCTCGCGCAACTCCGGACGTCGCGAGAAGCGGCTGTGGACCGATGCTGGCGCGGGGGAGTTGATCGTCGGCTACGTCGCCGACAACGAACACGACGAGGCGAGGTTCGTCGCCGAAGAGATCGACGCACTGGCCGAGCGGGACGAGATCACCTACAACGACGTCGCGGTCTTCTATCGCACCAACAATTCGTCGCGGTCGCTGGAAGAGGTGTTCATCCGCGCCGGCATTCCCTACAAGGTCGTCGGCGGCGTGCGCTTCTACGAGCGCAAGGAGATTCGTGACATCGTCGCCTACCTGCGGGTGCTGGACAACCCCGGCGATGCGGTCAGCATGCGGCGCATCCTCAACACGCCGCGCCGCGGCATCGGCGATCGTGCCGAGGCCTGTGTGGCGGTGTACGCGGAGAACACCGGCGCCGGCTTCTCCGACGCTCTGGTGGCCGCCGCCGAGGGCAAGGTGCCGATGCTCAATAGCCGTGCGGAGAAGGCGATCGCGGGCTTTGTCGAGTTGCTCGACGAGTTGCGAGGACGCCTCGACTCATCCGAGGGGGATCTCGGTGAGTTGGTGGAGGCGGTGCTGGAACGCACCGGATACCGCCGCGAACTGGAGTCCTCCACCGATCCGCAGGAGCTGGCCCGGCTGGACAACCTCAACGAACTCGTCAGCGTTGCCCACGAATTCAGCACCGACCTGGCAAATGCCGCCGAGCCCGAACCGGATGCCGAGGATGTGCCGGACACCGGCATGCTGGCGGCCTTTCTGGAACGGGTGTCGCTGGTCGCCGACACCGACGATATTCCCGAGCATGGCGCGGGCGTGGTCACCCTGATGACCCTGCACACCGCCAAAGGTCTGGAGTTCCCGGTGGTGTTCGTGACCGGGTGGGAGGACGGGATGTTCCCGCACATGCGGGCACTGGATGATCCGACCGAACTCTCCGAAGAACGGCGACTGGCCTACGTCGGCATCACCCGGGCCCGGCAACGGCTCTACCTGAGTAGGGCCATCGTCCGGTCTTCCTGGGGGCAGCCGATGCTCAACCCCGAATCCCGGTTCCTGCGGGAGATACCTCAGGAACTCCTCAACTGGCGCCGCCTTGCGCCCAAGCCGTCGTTCAGCGCGCCTGTGAGTGGAGCCGGCCGGTTTGGCACTGCGCGGTCAGCACCCGTCCGCACGAGCACGAGCAAGCGGCCGCTGTTGGTGCTGCAGCCCGGCGATCGCGTCACACACGACAAGTACGGTCTGGGCCGCGTCGAGGAAGTATCCGGTGTCGGCGAATCGGCGATGTCGCTGATCGACTTCGGTAGCTCGGGACGGGTGAAGCTGATGCATAACCACGCCCCGGTCGCCAAGCTTTAGCGGCTACTCGCCGAACCTGAACTCGTTGCGAAAAAGTTGCGAAATCGTCGCAGTGAGAACACATTCGGCCGGAGCCGGCTAGTCGAAAAGCCAGCGCCTGGTCTGGGGATGCAGCGCCAGCACCGCGCTCGCGATCGGCAACACCGGAAAGGCGTGCACGATCCAAGCGACGAGAGCGCCGGCGATGAACACGCCACCGTATGTCAATACCGCAACCACGGCGCCCACCACGATCAGGTAGCGCCCGAAAGGGCGGCGTAGCAACAGCATGATCACCCCGGCGGTGGTGGAGCTCGCGAAGACCAGCGCCAGAAATCCCACCGCGATGCAGAACAGGCGGTCGCTGCGCCACCAGCCGGTGATCAGGTCGGTGGCAACCACCGAGGTGGCCCATCCGTTGACGATGCTGACGGCCGCGGTTGCGACCGCCGTCCGCGAACTTGGCTCGACGGGCAGCCCGTCGGGCAACGGCGGTAGCCGGTCTGCCCGCGCAGTCTCGTCAAGGGAGGTTGGGCGGTGCGAAATCTTGGCGGTCGCGGAGTCCGTCGTCACCGGTTGTGGTCCCGTCGGCGCGCGCCGAATGATGCGGGTCCGTGGCTCGTCGGCGGACGGGGACGGATCGGGTGGGGTCTCGCTCGCAGCGGGGTCGCCCGGTGCGGTCAACGGTCAGCCGGCGTAGTTGCCGACATTCAGGCCGCGCTTGGCGAGCCAGGGCACCGGGTCTATCCGCTCAGTGCCGCCCTGGAGCACTTCGAAGTGCAGATGCGGGCCCGTGGAGAAGCCCCGGTTGCCCATCGTCGCGATCTGATCGCCGGCCATCACCCGCTGTCCAACATTGACCAGCGTGGTGTTGACGTGCCCGTAGAGCGTCACGGTGCCGTCAGCGTGGCGGATTTTCACCCACATGCCGTAGCCGGCGGTGGGGCCCGCGTCGATCACCAGGCCGTCCGATACCGCGTAGATCGGGGTTCCGATGGAGTTGGCGAGGTCGATCCCGGCGTGCAGCACACCCCAGCGGTAGCCGAAGTTGGAGGTGAAAATGCCTTTGGTGGGCATGACGTACAGAGGCTGTTGCAGTCGAGCCTCGCGCTGGGCGCGTTCCTGGGCAAAGGCCACACCGCGAGCGAACTCGGCCTTGTGTGCCTCGACATTGGTCGCCGGTTGTGCGGCGATGACCTGAACCCCGCGGGCCTCGTTGCTGTCCGAGCCTCCGATAAGGGCCGATGCGTTCGCGGTCAGCACGGTGTCCATGCTGGTGACGTCGGATTGGTGGGTCACGGTATGCGCTGCGGCGGCGGCTGCACCGGCGGCCATGGACCCAATCAGGAGTCGACCCTTTGCCGCGCTGGTGGACTGCTTGCGGTGCTGGCCACCACGGCGGGGTGCAGGGGCGACGTTCGCGGCCCGGGGGACAGCAGCGCTTGGCTCGGGGAGAGCCTCGCTGGTCGTGCCGACCAGTACCGGGCTGGGGGTTGCCAACCACGCCGGAATCAGATTGTCGATCTCGTCGAGATCGTCAAGCTCGGGCGCTTGAAGGAGCTGTCGACCGGTGTCGAACTCGGGATAACCAAAGTCCAAGTCGTCGAGATCGGCGAGCTCTAGCTCGTCAAGCTCGTCGAAACCATCCAGTGGGATGATCTCGGTGACTTCGTTGCGATGGTGCTGGAGCCAACGATGGCGGGATGTGCGAGGGTCGCCAACGACGGCAGTGCGGGCGTATCGGTGCTGGGACAATGCTGAAATGTCCTCGTATTGTGACCATAACGTTATCTGAACCCTGAGACGGTATCCGCTCTCGGAGGTAGCTGGCAACCTCAGTTTGGGAACCTGCCTCAAAATGTGAGTTGGATCACGTTTAGATCCGCGGATTTTCGGTGACCTGCGCCACACCGGTGGATGCGATCGCCGGGCTCATTTGGCGCCTAGATACAGTTTGCAACCGTGCGAGTTGCCGAATCTTGGTATCGCCTCCCTATTGGTCTAGCAAGTCGAGCGAAGACAGTGAGCCCATGGATCTATTCGAGTATCAAGCGAAGGAACTGTTCGCCAAGCACAATGTACCTACTACGCCGGGGCGGGTGACTGACACCGCCGAGGGCGCGCGGGCTATTGCCACCGAAATCGGTCATCCAGTAATGGTCAAAGCGCAGGTCAAGATCGGTGGTCGCGGCAAAGCCGGTGGCGTCAAGTACGCTGCCACGCCCGACGACGCCTACGAACACGCCAACAACATCCTCGGCTTGGACATCAAGGGCCACGTGGTCAAGAAGTTGCTGGTCGCTGAGGCTAGCGACATCGCCGAGGAGTACTACATCTCGTTCTTGCTCGATCGTGCCAACCGCACCTACCTGGCGATGTGCTCGGTAGAGGGCGGCATGGAGATCGAGGAGGTGGCCGCCACCAAGCCCGATCGGTTGGCCAAGGTCCCGGTGGATGCGGCCAAGGGGGTTGGCCTGGCATTCGCCCGCTCCATCGCCGAACAGGGCCACCTGCCGGCCGAGGTGCTCGACGCTGCCGCGGTAACCATCTCCAAGCTGTGGGACCTGTTCGTCGGCGAGGACGCCACCCTGGTTGAGGTCAACCCGCTGGTGCGTACCCCCGACGACCAGATCCTGGCGTTGGACGGCAAGGTCACCCTGGATGCCAACGCCGACTTCCGGCACCCCGATCACGTCGAGTTCGAAGACCGTGCGGCCACCGATCCGCTGGAACTCAAGGCCAAGGAACACGACCTCAACTACGTCAAGCTCGACGGCCAGGTCGGCATCATCGGTAACGGTGCTGGCCTGGTGATGTCGACCCTGGACGTGGTTGCCTACGCCGGTGAGAAGCACGGTGGGGTCAAGCCCGCCAACTTCCTCGACATCGGTGGCGGCGCCTCGGCCGAGGTGATGGCCGCCGGCCTGGATGTCGTGCTGGGCGATTCACAGGTCAAGAGCGTGTTCGTGAACGTGTTCGGCGGCATCACCTCATGCGATGCGGTGGCCACCGGGATCGTCAAGGCGCTGGAAATCCTCGGTGCCGAGGCGAACAAGCCGCTGGTGGTCCGGCTCGACGGCAACAACGTGGAAGAGGGCCGTCGCATCCTGACCGACGCCAACCACCCGCTGGTGACGCTGGTGCCGACGATGGACGAGGCTGCCGACAAGGCCGCTGAGCTGGCCAGCGCCTGAAAGGACTTTGAACAATGTCGATCTTCTTGAACAAGGACAACAAGGTCATCGTCCAGGGCATCACCGGCAGCGAGGCGACCGTCCACACTGCGCGCATGCTCAAGGCCGGCACCCAAATCGTCGGCGGGGTGAACGCGCGCAAGGCGGGCACCACCGTGACGCACGAGGACAAGGGTGGCCGGGTAATCAAGCTGCCGGTATTCGGCGGTGTCGCCGAGGCGATGGAAAAGACCGGCGCCGACGTCTCGATCATCTTCGTGCCGCCGAAGTTCGCCAAGGACGCGATCATCGAGGCCATTGACGCCGAGATTCCGCTGCTGGTGGTCATCACCGAGGGGATCCCGGTGCAAGACACCGCCTATGCCTGGGCCTACAACCTGGGCAAGGGCGGCAAGACCCGCATCATCGGGCCCAACTGCCCGGGCATCATCACCCCGGGGCAGGCGCTGGTTGGCATCACCCCGGCCAACATCACCGGCGCCGGCCCGGTCGGGCTGGTCTCCAAGTCCGGCACGCTGACCTACCAGATGATGTTCGAGCTGCGCGATTTCGGTTTCACCACCTCGATCGGTATCGGTGGCGACCCAGTGATCGGCACCACCCACATCGATGCCATCGAGGCGTTCGAGAAGGATCCCGACACCAAGCTGATCGTGATGATCGGTGAGATCGGTGGGGACGCCGAGGAGCGAGCGGCCGACTTCATCAAGGCCAACGTGTCCAAGCCGGTTGTCGGTTACGTGGCGGGATTCACCGCGCCGGAGGGCAAGACCATGGGGCACGCGGGTGCCATCGTGTCCGGCTCCTCGGGCACCGCGGCGGCCAAGAAAGAAGCCCTGGAGGCCGCCGGGGTACAGGTCGGCAAGACCCCGTCGGAGACCGCGGTGCTGGCCCGGGAGATCCTGAAGGGTCTCTAGACGCCGAGCAGACGCAAAATGGCACGCTTCCGTCTGGAAGCGTGCCATTTTGCGTCTGCTCGGGCACTTGTCGCGCCCCGTGTTCGGCGGCTACGGCAGGCCGGGGTTGCCTGGCACGCCAATCAGCTGGCCGCCGTCGCCGCCCTGGCCGCCGGTGCCGGTGGTCGCCGTCCCCACCCCGCCGTTGCCGCCGTTCCCGCCGAAACCGATGAGCAACGCGGCACGCCCGCCGTTGCCGCCGTTGCCGCCGGGATCAGTGCCGCCGTTGGGTCCTCCCGAGCCGCCGGCCCCGCCGTCGCCGATCAACAAGCCCGCGTCACCGCCGGCCCCGCCGGCACCGCCGCCGTCTCCACCGGCGCCGTACCCGCCGATGCCGCCGTCCCCACCGGAGCCGGACAGTGTGCCGCCGGCCCCGCCGGCCCCGCCAGCCCCTCCGGTGGGGCCGAATCCGCCGGCGCCGCCGGTACCGCCATTGCCGTTGAAGAAACCGCCGTGGCCACCGATCCCGCCGGTGCCACCGGTGGTGGTGGTCCCGGTCCCGTTACCGCCGCCACCGCCGCCTCCGCCGGGGCCGAGCAGGATCCCGCCTGCCCCGCCGGCGCCACCCGCGCCGCCCGCGCCGGCGGCCGGAGTCGTGCCGCCATGGCCGCCGGCGCCGCCGGTACCGATCAATCCGCCCGCACCGCCGGCGCCGCCGGCCCCGCCGTCGCCGGAGATCAGCGTCGCTCCGCCGTCGCCGCCGGCTCCGCCGGTGCCGAAAAACAGCCCGGCAGACCCGCCGTTACCGCCGACACCGCCGAGGCCGGACCCTCCGGTGCCGCCGGCTCCGCCGTTGCCGAACAGCAACCCGCCGGCCCCGCCGTTGCCGCCAGCGGCCTGGTTGCTGCTGGGCTTGGCGGGTCCGCCGGCTCCGCCGTTGCCAAACAACCCCGCCGCGCCGCCGTTGCCGCCGGCGGGATGTGCGGCGGTGCCCCCGCCGCCGGCGCCGCCATTTCCGATCAGCAGCCCGCCCGCTTGGCCGTCTGCCCCGGGTGCCCCGTCAGCCCCGTTGCCGATCAGCGGGCGTCCCAGCAGGGCGTTGGTGGGGGCATTGATCACACCGAGAAGCTGCTGCTCCAGGGTTTGCAGAGGCGACGCGGCGGCGGCTTCCGCGGTCGCATACCGTCCGGCGCTTGCCGCCATGAGCTGTGCGAACTGGGCATGAAAAGTCGCCGCCTGAGCGCTCAGGGCCTGATAGGTCTGCGCGTGTGCCCCGAACAGTGCCGTGATGGCGGCCGACACCTCGTCGGCGCCGGCGGCCAGCACCCCCGTCGTCGGGGCAAGGGCGGCCGCGTTGGCCTGACTGACTGCCGTGCCGATGCTCGCCAGATCCGACGCTGCCGCGTTGACAAACTCGGGCGCTGTGGTGAGAAAAGACATCTGCGACCTCCACGGCGCAGGGAATGACAGATGCATTCCGGACTGCTAATCGTACGCGCCCACCGGCGGTGTTATCCCAGTTCCGGGCGATATCTCGGGCGTGAATGTGCCCCCGCGACGCCCCGGCGCAGACGTGTGATTCGGCTAGGTAGATAGTGATGCTATGGATCTTGATCCGGGTACGCCGGTCATTGTCGGTGTCGGACAGGCTGTCGAACGCATCGATGACCCCGACTACCAGGGGATGTCGGCCGTTGAGCTGGCCGCCGCCGCTGCCCAGGCCGCTCTCGAAGACTGTGCGGCCGACGTGGCCGCGGCCATCGACACCGTCGCGGGCGTCCGACAGTTCGAGATCTCCGGGCCCGTCCCCAAGGCCCCGTTAGGCCGGTCCAACAACTATCCGCGCTCGGTGGCCCAGCGGATCGGGGCGGATCCGGCCCGCGCGATCCTCGAGATCGTCGGCGGCCAGGGGCCCCAGCACCTGATCACCGAGCTGGCCGGCGCGATCGCGGCAGGCAGCTCCGAAGTCGCGATGGTGTTCGGCTCTGATGCGACGTCGACCAGTCGTCACTTCGCTGGGCGTGCCGACAAACCGGACTTCACCGAAATCGTCGACGGGGAGCTGCAAGACCGCGGCCCTGGCATCGACGGCCTGATCACGCGCTACACGATCATTCACGGCCTGGTGGATGCGCCCACCCAATACGGCTTGCTGGAGAATGCCCGCCGGGCCGCAACGGGCCTCGGCCCGGCCGACTACCTGCGGCGGATGGGCGAGCTGTTCGCGCCGTTCACCAAGATCGCGGCCGGCAATCCTTTTGCCGCGGCGCCAATCGAGCGCACCGTCGAGGAGCTGATCACGGTCACCGACCGTAATCGGATGATCGCCGAGCCCTACCCCCGGCTGCTGGTCGCGCGCGATCAGGTGAACCAGGGCGCGGCCGCGCTGGTGATGTCGGTTGCGGCCGCACGCCGGCTCGGGGTTCCCGAGGAAAAGTGGGTCTACCTTCGCGGGCATGCCGACCTGCAAGAGCAGGCCCTGCTGCAGCGCCCCGATCTTGGGCACGCCCCGTCAGCCGTGCTGGCGGCGCGCGAGGCGCTCCGGGTGGCCGGTGTCGGTGTCGACGACATCGCCACCTTCGACCTGTACAGCTGCTTTCCGGTGCCGGTGTTCAACATCTGCGACGGTCTGGGGATTGCGACCGATGACCCGCGCGGTCTGACGCTCACCGGTGGGCTGCCGTTCTTCGGCGGGGCGGGAAACAACTACTCGATGCATGCGGTGGCCGAGACCGTAGCCCGAATGCGTAGCGAGCCGGGACGGTTCGGGCTCGTCGGCGCCAACGGCGGGATCATGAGCAAGTACTCGGTCGGGGTCTATTCCACTGCCCCGGCGCAATGGCAGCCGGACCGCAGCGCCGAGCTGCAAACACAAATCGACAGCGGGGCCAGCCGACCAGTTACCGAGCAGGCCGACGGCCCCGCCACGATCGAGACGTACACGGTCCGCCATGACGGTGGGCGTCTCACCGGGATCGTCATCGGCCGGCTGGCCGCCGACGGCCGCCGCTTCCTGGCGAGCACCGAAGACGACGAGCTGATCGGGTTGCTGACCGACGGCGACCCGCTGGGGCAAGCGATCCGGGTGCGCTCGTTCGACTACGGCAACCGCTGCGTTCTCTAGCTCGCGCCTAGACCATGGCGGCCAGCTTGCCGGCCAGCCGCTCTACGTACGCGGCGATCTCATCCTCGGGGCGATCCGGTAGTCCGAACAGCACCTCGGTGACCCCAAGCTCGGCCCAGCGGGCCAGCTTCTCGGGGACCGGCTTGAAGTCCAGCGCCACGATCTGTGGGGCCCCGTCGCGGCCGGCGGCCGCCCAGGTGTCCTGTAACAACTTGACCGGCGCGTCGATGTCGAAGTCACGCGGTGTGGTGATCCAGCCATCGGCGCTACGCGCTATCCATTTGAAGTTCTTCTCGGTGCCAGCGGCGCCCACGAGCACCGGAATGTGGGACTGCACCGGCTTGGGCCAGGCCCAGCTGGGGCCGAACTTGACGAACTCGCCGTCGTAGGCGGCTTCCTCCTGCGTCCACAGCGCCCGCATCGCCTCGAGGTATTCACGCAACATCGTGCGGCGCCGTCCGGGTGGAACGCCATGGTCGGCGAGTTCGTCGGTGTTCCAACCGAACCCCACGCCGAGGCTGACCCGTCCGCCGGACAGATGATCCAGCGTGGCAATGCTCTTGGCCAGGGTGATCGGGTCATGCTCGACGGGCAGCGCCACCGCAGCCGACAGCCGTACCCGCGAGGTCACCGCCGATGCCGCGCCCAAACTCACCCAGGGGTCCAGCGTGCGCATATAACGATCGTCGGGAAGCGAGGAATCGCCCGTCGTTGGATGAGCGGCTTCTCGCTTGATTGGGATATGGGTGTGCTCAGGCACATAGAAGGTGTGAAAGCCGTGGTCGTCAGCGAGTCTCGCCGCCGCCGCCGGAGCGATGCCGCGGTCGCTGGTGAAAAGCACAAGCCCATAGTCCATAACAGAATTAGAACGTGTTCTACCTCGGCCGGGCAAGCGCCCCCCGCGCCAATCGGCTTGGCGGGATCGACGGAGGTGATGGCGCTGGTCGAGCGGGGCAGGTCGCCGCGGCGCGAGCACCGGAACGTGCGCTAGCGTGGTTGTCGAATCGCGTCGCAGGGACCAAGCGTCGCAATGCAGCAGTGGCGCCGCGACGGCGCGCAAGTAACAGGAGGAGCCATGACCTACACGCCGGGTAGCCCCGGATATCCGCCCGCGCAGTCGGGCGGCTCCTACGGAGGCGCCACACCGTCTTTCGCTCAAGCCGACGACGCGGCGAGCAAGCTCCCGATGTACCTGAACGTTGCGGTGGCGGTGCTCGGTTTTCTCGCATATCTCGCCAGCTTCGGGCCGATGTTCACGATCAGCTCGGAACTCGGCGGCGGCAGCAGCGAAGCTTCCGGCGACACCGTGCTGGCCGTCGGGATGGCGTTGCTGGCCGGGCTGCTTGCCGGAGTGAGCCTGCTCCCCAAGGTCAAGAGCTACGGGGCCGTCGTCGCGGTCGTCTCGATACTGGGCGTATTCCTGATGATTTCGTCGACCTTCAACAAGCCGAGCGCCTTTTCGACCGGTTGGGCACTGTGGATTGTCCTGGTGTGCATTGTGTTTCAGGCTGTCGCCGCAGTCGGCGCGCTGTTGCTGGAGACCGGCGTGGTGTCGGCGCCGGCGCCGAGGCCGAAATTCGATCCCTATGGCCAGTACGGCCAGTACGGGCAGTACGGCGGCCAGCCGGGCGGGTACTACGGTCAACCGGGTGCACAGCAGTCCGCGCCCAATCCGCAGCAGTCGCCGCAGCAGCCGTCCGGGTACGGGTCGCAGTACGGCGGCTTTACCTCCAGCCAGGGTTCCAACCCGTCCAGCGGTGGATTCAGCGCCCCGCAAGCACAGTCGGCCCCCCAGCCGATGCACCAGACCCCGTCCACTCCGCCCACTGGATTCCCCAGCTTCAGCCCGCCGCCGTCCGTTAGTGCCGGGACGGGATCCCAGGGTGGTTCGGCTCCGGTCAACTACGCCAATCCCGGCGGTGCGCAGCAGAACTACGGCCAGGGCCAGCAATCTTCGTCACCCGGGTCGGCGCCGGTCTAACCGGGCGCTCTCGCGCCTAGTAGGACACGTGCGCGGAGAGTGACACGGGTGGAGGACAGTCGAGCAGCGGGTGCTCGCCAGGCTCGCGACCTGGTCAAGGTCGCGTTCGCCCCGGCTGTGGTGGCGCTGGTCATCATCGCGGCGGTCACGCTGATTCAGCTGGTGATCGCAAACAGCGACATGACGGGCGCGCTGGGTGCGATCGCCAGCATGTGGCTGGGTGTGCACCAGGTGCCGATCTCGATCGGTGGCCGTGAACTGGGCGTAATGCCCCTGTTCCCGGCCATGTTGATGGTGTGGGGCACGGCCCGCACGACGGCGCTGGCGACCTCGCCGTACTCGTCGTGGCTGGTTGTTCGGTGGGTTATCGCATCGGCGTTGGGCGGGCCGCTGCTGATCGCGGCGATCTGCCTGGCGGTGATCCACGATGCGTCGTCGGTCATCACCGAGTTGCAGACGCCCAGTGCGTTGCGTGCGTTTGTCAGCGTGCTGGCGGTTCATGCCATCGGTGCGGGCCTGGGGGTCTGGTCGCGGGTGGGTAGACGGGCTCTGGCGGTTTCACCGCTGCCGAACTGGCTGGGCGACTCGCTGCGGGCCGCCGCCGCCGGGGTGCTGGCACTGCTCGGGCTCTCCGGCCTGGTGACCGCGGGGTCGCTGGTCGTGCACTGGGCGACGATGCAGGAGCTATACGGCATCACCGATTCCGCGTTCGGCCAGTTCAGTCTCACCGTGCTGTCGGTGCTCTATGTGCCTAACGTCGTCGTTGGCGCCGCGGCGATCGCTGTCGGGGCCAGTGCGCACATCGGCTTCGCGACGTTCAGTGCGTTCACGGTCTTTGGCGGCGACATCCCCGCTGTGCCGATCCTGGCCGCGGCTCCCACCCCGCCGCTGGGGCCGGTGTGGGTAGCCCTGCTGATCATCGGGGCGTCCTCCGGAGTGGCGGTCGGGCAACAGTGTGCGCGCCGTCCGCTGCCGCCCCTGCCGGCTATGGGCAAACTGTTGGCCGCGGCCCTGTTGGGGGCATTGGCGATGGCGCTGCTCGGTTACGGGGGGAGCGGGAAGCTAGGCAACTTCGGCGCCGTTGGCGTCGACGAGGGAGCACTGCTGGTCGGCGTGTTCTTCTGGTTCGCCGTGGTCGGGGGCGCCACGCTGGTGATGGCGGGTGGAATCAGACGGCGTCCCAGGCGGCCCAAACCGCGGCCGGTCCCACCCGCTGAAGCAGACGTTGACGAGCCCATTCATGAGCCCGTTGATGAGCCCTTTGTCCCACTTTTCGATCAGGACGCCCCGCTGGATGATGTGACTTCGCGCGAACCCGTTGCGCCCGGTGGCGACGACGCCGACGTCCCCCCTGCCGCACCCGACGAGGTCGATTGGTCAGATGGGCCAGACCGGCAGGACGGGCCTGACACCAGCCATCCGCCCGAACATTTGACCTGACAGCGGATGCCCGCCCGCCGCTGCGGCCGGGTAGCCCGACTAGGCTCGCCGTGTGCAGGAACCGGTCCGGGTACCCCCGAGTGCACCGGCGCGGCTTGTGGTGCTCGCGTCGGGCACGGGGTCATTGCTGAACTCATTGCTGGACGCCGCCGTGGCCGACTACCCGGCGCGAATCGTCGCCGTTGGGGTCGATCGGGATTGCCGGGCCACTGAGGTCGCCGCGCAGGCGTCGGTGCCCGCCTTCACCGTCCGCGTCTCCGATCACCCCAGCCGCGATGCTTGGGACGCCGCCATCACCGCCGCCACCGCCGCCCACTCGCCTGACCTGGTGGTATCCGCCGGATTCATGAGAATTCTTGGGCCGCAATTCCTTTCGAAATTCCACCAACGGATCCTCAACACCCATCCGGCACTCCTGCCGGCGTTTCCCGGTGCCCATGGGGTAGCAGATGCGCTGGCCTACGGCGTGAAGGTCACCGGTTGTACGGTGCACCTGGTGGACGCCGGGATGGACACGGGACCGATACTGGCGCAGCAAGCCATTGCGGTGCTCGACGGCGACGACGAAGCAACCTTGCACGAACGGATCAAGGTAGTGGAGCGCAAGCTTCTGGTGGACGTGGTGGCCGGGATTGCCACCGGCGGCGTGACGGTGATCGGACGAAAAGCGATGATTGGACGAAAGGCGACCATAGGATGAGCACCGACCACATAAGACGGCCGATCCGCCGCGCGTTGATCAGTGTGTATGACAAGACCGGGCTGGTTGACCTGGCGCAGGGGCTGACCGCGGCCGGTGTCGAGATCGTCTCGACCGGATCAACCGCGAAGACCATTGCCAGCAAAGGGATTCCGGTGACCCGGGTGGAGGAGCTGACGGGATTCCCCGAGGTACTCGACGGGCGGGTCAAGACGCTGCATCCGCGCGTGCATGCCGGCCTGCTGGCCGATCTGCGAAACCCCGAGCACGAGGCGGCGCTGGCCGAGCTCGGAGTCGAGGCATTCGAGCTGGTCGTGGTCAACCTGTACCCGTTCAGCCAGACCGTGGAATCCGGTGCCAGCGTCGACGAATGCGTCGAACAGATCGACATCGGCGGCCCCTCCATGGTGCGGGCGGCGGCCAAGAACCATCCCAGTGTGGCCGTGGTCACCGACCCGCAGGGATACGACGGCGTGCTGGCCGCGGTGCGTAGCGGCGGATTCACCTTCGCCGAACGCAAGAAGCTGGCCTCGCTGGCCTTTCAGCACACCGCCGAATACGACATCGCGGTCGCGAGCTGGATGCAGTCCACGGTGGCGCCCGAGCAGCCCGAAACCGACTTTCCGCGCTGGTTCGGCAGAAATTGGCGGCGTCAGGCGATGCTGCGCTACGGCGAGAACCCGCATCAGCAGGCCGCGCTCTACGCCGACCCCGGCGCTTGGCCGGGATTGGCTCAGGCCGAGCAGCTGCACGGAAAAGAGATGTCCTACAACAACTTCACCGATGCCGACGCGGCCTGGCGGGCCGCCTTTGACCACGAGCAGAAATGCGTGGCAATCATCAAGCACGCCAACCCGTGCGGCATTGCCATCTCGGAGGTTTCGGTCGCCGACGCGCATCGCAAGGCCCACGCCTGCGACCCACTCAGTGCCTACGGCGGCGTGATTGCCTGCAACACCGAGGTCAGCCCAGAGATGGCGGAGTACGTCAGCACCATCTTCACCGAGGTGATCGTCGCACCGGCCTACGCTCCCGCCGCCCTTGATCAGTTGACGAAGAAGAAGAACATTCGGGTGTTGGTGGCATCCGAGCCCCAAGACGGCGGCGCCGAGCTGCGTCCGATCAGCGGGGGACTGCTCATGCAGCAGCGTGACCAGCTCGATGCCGCCGGTGACAACCCGGCCAACTGGACCCTGGCCACCGGCTCGCCCGCCGATCCGGCGACGCTGACCGACCTGGTCTTCGCTTGGCGCAGCTGTCGTGCGGTCAAGTCCAACGCGATCGTCATCGTGGCCGACGGCGCCACCATCGGCGTCGGGATGGGCCAAGTCAACCGCGTCGATGCCGCACGGTTGGCGGTGGAGCGCGGCGGCGAACGCGTCAACGGCGCCGTCGCTGCCTCCGATGCGTTCTTCCCGTTCCCCGACGGCCTCGAGACGTTGACGGCCGCCGGGGTCAAGGCGATCGTGCACCCGGGAGGGTCGGTGCGCGACGAGGAAGTCACCGCGGCGGCTGCCAAGGCGGGCATCACCTTGTACCTCACCGGTTCGCGCCACTTCGCGCATTAGGCGGCCGGTGTGGGTGCATTTGTGCCTGGCTAGGCCCCGTTCCCAGGCGCCTGTCCCTGACTCGTCGTAGCGTGGAGTGGTGACTTCACCGAGCAATCTGCCTCGCACCGTCGGCGAGCTGCGTGCCTCCGGTCATCGCGAGCGGGGGGTTAAGCAGGAAATCCGGGAGAATCTGTTGACCGCGCTGGCTGATGGGCCGGATAACGCGGCCGTCTGGCCGGGCATCGTGGGCTTCGACGACACCGTGATTCCCCAGCTCGAGCGGGCCCTGATCGCGGGCCACGAGTTTGTGCTGCTGGGCGAGCGCGGCCAAGGCAAGACTCGGCTGCTGCGCGCGCTGACCGGATTGCTCGACGAGTGGACACCGGTGATCGCCGGTGCCGAACTTCCCGAGCATCCTTACCGGCCGATCACGCCGGAGTCGATCCGCCGGGCCGCGCAGCTAAAAGACGATCTGCCGGTGGCATGGAAGCATCGCAGCGAGCGTTACACCGAAAAACTGGCCACCCCCGACACCAGTGTTGCCGACCTGGTCGGTGACATCGACCCGATCAAGGTGGCCGAGGGCCGCAGTCTCGGAGACCCCGAAACCATCGCCTACGGGCTGATTCCGCGCGCACACCGCGGCATCGTGGCCGTCAACGAGCTGCCCGACCTGGCCGAGCGGATCCAAGTGTCCATGCTCAATGTGATGGAGGAGCGCGACATCCAGGTCCGCGGCTACACCCTGCGCCTGCCGCTGGACGTGTTGGTGGTCGCCAGTGCCAACCCCGAGGACTACACCAACCGGGGGCGCATCATCACCCCGCTCAAAGACAGGTTCGGCGCCGAGATCCGCACTCACTACCCGCTGGAGCTGGAGGCGGAGATGGGTGTCATCGCGCAGGAGGCGCATCTGAGCGCTCAGGTGCCCGATTATCTGTTGCAGGTGATCGCGCGGTTCGCCCGCTACCTGCGCGAGTCCAGTTCGGTCGACCAGCGCTCCGGGGTGTCGGCGCGCTTCGCCATCGCGGCGGCGGAGACCGCGGCGGCCGCCGCCCGCCACCGCGGGGCGGTGCTGGGCGAGACCGACCCGGTCGCCCGGGTGGTCGATCTGGGCACCGTGATCGACGTGCTGCGCGGCAAGCTCGAGTTTGAGTCCGGTGAGGAGGGGCGCGAGCAGGCGGTGCTCGAACACCTATTGCGCCGGGCCACCGCGGATACCGCGTCCCGGGCGCTGGGTGGCATCGACGTCGGCACACTGGTGTCAGCCGTCGAGGGAGGTTCGGCGGTGACGACCGGTGAGCGGGTATCGGCCAAGGATGTGCTGGCGGCCGTTCCGGGACTGCCGGTGGTGGAGACCATCGCACGCAAACTCAACGCCGAATCCGAAGGGGAGCGCGCCGCAGCCCTGGAGCTGGCCCTGGAGGCGCTGTACCTGGCCAAGCGAGTCGACAAAGTGTCCGGGGAGGGCCAAACCGTTTATGGCTGACCGGGCGAAGGGGCACTCGACGCGGTACTCGGCGTACACCGGCGGACCTGATCCGCTGGCTCCGCCGGTAGACCTGCGCGAGGCGCTGGAGCAGATCGGTCAGGACGTCATGGCGGGCACCTCACCGCGCCGGGCACTGTCCGAGCTGCTGCGGCGCGGCACCAAGTCCATGCCCGGCGCCGACAGGTTGGCGTCCGAGGCGAACCGCCGCCGCCGCGAGCTACTGCGCCGCAACAACTTGGACGGCACCCTGCAGGAGATCAAGAAGCTGCTGGACGAGGCGGTGCTGGCCGAGCGCAAAGAATTGGCCCGGGCGCTAGACGATGACGCTCGATTCTCCGAATTGCAGTTGGAGGCATTGCCGCCGTCGCCGGCCAAAGCCGTACAGGAACTCTCCGAGTACGACTGGCGCAGTGGCGAGGCCCGCGAAAAGTACGACCAGATCAAGGATCTGCTGGGCCGCGAGCTACTCGACCAACGCTTCGCCGGCATGAAGCAGGCGTTGGAAGGCGCCACCGACGAGGATCGCCAGCGCGTGAACGAGATGCTCGACGACCTCAACAACCTGCTGGACAAGCACGCCAGGGGACAGGACACCCAGCAAGACTTCCAAGACTTCATGGACAAGCACGGCGAGTTCTTCCCGGAGAACCCGAGCAATGTCGAGGAGCTGCTGGACTCGCTGGCCAAGCGGGCCGCCGCCGCGCAGCGGTTCCGCAACAGCCTGTCCCAGGAGCAGCGTGATGAGCTGGATGCGTTGGCGCAGCAGGCTTTCAGATCGCCTTCGCTGATGCAGGCACTCAACCGCCTCGACGCCCATCTGCAGGAGGCGCGTCCGGGCGAGGACTGGACCGGCCAGCAGCAGTTCTCCGGCGACAACCCGTTCGGCATGGGTGAAGGCACCCAGGCGCTGGCCGACATCGCCGAACTCGAGCAGCTGGCCGAGCAGCTCTCGCAGGCTTATCCGGGCGCCACCATGGATGACGTCGACCTCGACGCGCTGGCCCGTCAACTCGGCGACCAGGCCGCCATCGATGCCCGCACGCTCGCCGAACTGGAACGGGCCTTGGTGAATCAGGGTTTCTTCGACCGAGGATCCGACGGCCAATGGCGGCTGTCACCCAAGGCCATGCGCAGGCTGGGTGAGACCGCATTGCGCGATGTGGTGCAACAACTTTCCGGACGCCGCGGTGAGCGGGATCACCGGCGTGCGGGGGCGGCCGGTGAGCTGACCGGCGCGACCCGGCCCTGGCAGTTCGGTGACACCGAACCGTGGCACATCTCGCGCACGCTGACCAACGCGGTGCTGCGCCAGGCCGGTACGGCGCCTCCTGGCGGCGGCGCCGGCCCGATCCGGATCACCGTCGATGACGTCGAAGTCTCCGAGACTGAGACCCGAACTCAGGCCGCGGTTGCGCTCCTGGTGGACACTTCGTTTTCGATGGTGGTGGAGAATCGGTGGCTGCCGATGAAGCGCACGGCGCTGGCGCTCAACCACCTCGTGTGCACGCGGTTCCGCTCGGATGCGCTGCAGATCATCGCGTTCGGCCGCTATGCGCGGACCGTGACGGCCGCGGAGCTGACCGGTTTGGAGGGCGTCTACGAGCAGGGCACCAACCTGCACCACGCGCTGGCGCTGGCCGGGCGACATCTCAGACGCCACCCGAACGCGCAGCCGGTCGTCTTGGTGGTGACCGATGGGGAACCCACCGCCCATCTCGAGGACTTTTCCGGCGAGGGAGCGGGTTCTGCGGTGTTCTTCGACTACCCGCCGCATCCGCGCACCATTGCCCACACCGTGCGCGGGTTCGATGACATGGCGCGGCTGGGCGCCCAAATCACCATCTTCCGGTTGGGCAGTGACCGGGGCCTGGCCCGGTTCATTGATCAAGTCGCGCGTCGGGTCGAGGGACGTGTCGTCGAACCCGATCTCGACGGACTCGGTGCGGCCGTGGTCGGCGACTACCTGAGGTCTCGGCGCAGGCGCTAGGGCCGTGCGTTTGACCGACTGATGGGTCTACTTGCGCGCCTTGCGTGGTTTGCGTTTGATGCCCACCCCGCCCCAGAACGAGAAGCCCTGAATCTTGACGTTGGGGGCCCCGCGACTGCCCTCGCCCGCGACTTCCCGGTCAAAGTTGCCCATGATTCCGCGGCCGTCGATCTCGACGTTGATCTCGGGCGGCAACAGGATGGTCTGCACGCCCATGATCGAGTAGGCGTGAATTTCGACTTCGGTTGAGGTGAAGTCGGCGTAGCGCAGATCCAATACTCCGCTGCCCCACAGGGTCAAGGTGGTCAGCTTCTTGGGCACGTTCCACCGGCCGCGACGCTCGAACCCGCTCAGCAAGGCCAGCAGCAGAGTCGAAGGTGCCGGGTTGCAGTTGCCGCCGCGGCGCGGACTTACCGCGGCGCCGGGCAGATCGGCGCTCAGCTGGTCCAGCTCCTGATACGTGGTTGCGGCGTAGGCCCTGGTCAATCGGTCTTCATACTCGTTGAGCTGCAGTCGTCCCTGCTCGGCTGCGTATGCCAGCAGCTGTGCGATCTGGATCCGATCGGTATCCGCAGCGAGCGACGAATCGTCGCGCGTGTCCTGTGCGTCACGTCGGGCTGGATTGCTCATCACCCACGAGCCTACGACTTCGCGATTTTGCTGCAAGAGGTGTTGGCTAAACTGCAACGTTCGCGCGGCCGGTGGGCTCTGGTGACCCGGTGCGAAGTGCGCGTTTCTACGGGGCCTGAGATCCGGCGACCGGGCCGCGCGGGGATGGTGATTTGTGATGGCAACGGCGGGGCACGCCGGCTACCCCAGTGTGGCGGATGCGCCGAAGAGTAGGCCGCCGTTGCCCGGGGTACCACCGGTTCCGGCGGATGCGCCGGTGCCGCCGGCTCCACCGTTGCCGCCGCTGCCGCTAAAGCTGGTTCGAGCTCAGCGCGGGCCAGCTCGAGTCGGTCGCGGTGGGTTCCGGCTATCGAGATTCGAGCGGGCATACATGGAGTTTGGTCAATGTATGTTAGTTCGCTGTGCGTCACCAGCCCCGGGCCCGGGGCGGCAGCCTGTCCGGCGGCTTCGGCTGCCGGAGGTTCAGTCGGAGGCCCAGCTGGGTTGGCGTTTCTGCAAGAACGCGAGCATGCCTTCGCGGGCTTCCTCCGAGACGAACAGCCGCGCCGATTCCTCGGTGAGGCGTTCCGCATCACGGTCGAAACCGGCCAGGACGGCCGCGGTGGTCAGTGCCTTCGACGCCGCAAGGCCCTGCGGCGAACCGCGCCCGACATCGGCGATCAGCGCGGCCACCGCGGCCTCCATGTCGTCGGCGGCGATGGTGACCAAACCCATCTCCGCCGCCTCGTCGGCGCCGAACTTCGCTCCGGTCAGGTAGTAGCGGGCGGCCGCCCGCGCCGACAGCTTCGGCAGCAATGTCAGCGAGATGATTGCCGGGGCGACCCCGATCCGGGCTTCGGTCAGCGCAAAGGTGCACGCCGGGCCGGCGACCACGATGTCGCAGGCACCGACCAGGCCGAAGCCTCCGGCGCGCACGTGCCCGTTGATGGCGCCGATCACCGGTCGTGGCGACTCCACAATGGCGCGCAGCACCGTGGTCATTTCCCGGGCCCGCGCGACAGCCAGGTCATAGGGGTCGCCGGAGCCGGCCTCGCTCAAATCCGCGCCAGCGCAGAAGGTGCCGCCGGTGTGCCCGAGCACGACGACCCGAACGCCCGGATCGGCCGCGGCATCCCGCAGCCCCTCATGCAGCTGGGTGACCAGGGTGGTGGACAGGGCGTTGCGGTTGTGCGGGGAGTTCAGCGTCAGACGGGCAACCACGCCGTCACGCGCGTACTCGACGAGACGATCAGCCATCGGTGGGGCCTCAGTAGCTTCGGGGCAGGCCCAGCGACGTCTGCGCGACGAAGTTGAGCACCATTTCACGGCTGATCGGGGGAATCCGGGCCAAGCGCGACGAGGTCAGCATGGCCGCGCCGCCGTACTCCTGGGTCAGCCCGTTGCCGCCCATCGACTGCACGGCCTGATCGACCGAGCGGGCCGACGCCTCCGCCGCCGCGTACTTGGCCATGTTGGCGGCCTCGGCCGCTCCGCCGTCATCGCCGTGGTCATACAGCGTCGCGGCCTTTTGCATCATCAGCTTGGCGAGCTCGACTTCGATGTGGCATTGCGCCAAGGGATGCGCCAACCCCTGGTGGGCGCCGATCGGGGTGGACCACACCTGGCGCGTCTTGACGTAGTCGACGGCCCGGTTCAGTGCGAACCGTCCCATGCCGACCGCGCTGGCCGCACCCATGATGCGCTCGGGATTCAGCCCGGCGAAAAGCTGGGCGATGGCCGCGTCCTGGGCTCCGACCAGCGCGTCGGCGGGCAGCCGCACATCATCGAGGAAAACCTGGAACTGCCGTTCGGGGCTGACCAGTTCCATGTCGATCGCCGTGTAGGTGAAGCCGGGGGTGTCGGTGGGGACCACGAACAGCGCCGGACGCAGCTTCCCGGTCTTGGCTTCCTCGGTGCGTCCCACCACCAGCACCGCCTGGGCTTGGTCAATACCGGAGATTTAGACCTTCTGCCCCTTGATGATCCAGTCGCTGCCGTCACGGCGGGCGGTGGTGGTGATCTTGTGCGAGTTGGATCCGGCTGCGGGCTCGGTGATGGCGAAGGCCATCGTCAGGGTCCCGTCCGCGATGCCGGGAAGCCAGCGCTGCTTCTGCTCGTCGGTGCCGAACTTGCTGATGATGGTGCCGTTGATGGCCGGCGAGACCACCATCAGCAACAGGGCGGAGCCGGCCGCGGCCATTTCCTCCATCACCATCGACAGCTCGTACATGCCGGCGCCGCCGCCGTACTCCTCGGGCAGGTTCACCCCGATGAAGCCGAGTTTGCCGGCTTCCGACCACAGCTCGGTGGTGTGCTCGTGAGCACGAGCCTTCTTCAGGTAGTACTCGTGGCCGTAGTTGGACGCCCATTCCGATACCGCCTTGCGTAGCGCCCGGCGGTCCTCATTCTCGATGAAGCTGGTGTCGGTCATCACGAATCTCCTTCTGCTTCAGGCGCTTCCACTCTGGCTAGGACGGCGCCGACGTCGACTTGTTGGCCGGTTTGGACGTTGAGCTGGGTAAGTACGCCATCGGTCGGGGCGCTGATGGTGTGCTCCATCTTCATCGCTTCCAACCAGATCAGTGGCTGACCGGCGGTGACGGTATCGCCAACATCGGCGCCCAACCGGATGACGTTGCCCGGCATGGGTGCCACCAGCGATCCTTGTTCGACGGCCGAACCCGGCTCCGGGAAGCGGGGCAGCGCAACCAGGTGCACCGGGCCGCTGGGGGAATCGACGAAGACGTCCTGGCCGTAGCTCGCGACCGTGAAGCGTCGGGCCACCCCGTTTTCGCCGGCCAGCACCACCTCGTTGGGTGTCGCCGATACCAGCCGCACCGAGTCGTCACCGGCAATCTGGAGTCCCGTTCTGGTGAATCGGTATTCGATGCGGTACTCGACGTCACCGCCGTCGCGGTAGGTCTTGACCTGATAGCCCGACGCCACGTTGCGCCAGCCGCTGGGAATGGATCCGAACACCGTCGCGGTTGCCCGGTTGTGGGCGGCGTCGGCGAGGGCCGCGGCGATCGCCGACAAGCGGATGTTGTCCGCGTCGGCCAGCGGCGCGGCCAGTTCGGCCAACCCGTGGGTGTCGAAGAATGCTGTGTCAGTAGCGCTGTCGAGAAACGCCGGATGCCGCAGCACGTTCACCAACAGCTCACGGTTGGTGCGCAGCCCATGCAGGTGGGCGCGGGCCAGCGCATCGGCGAGTACCAGTGCGGACTGCCGGCGCGTGGGGGCGTAGGAGATGACCTTGGCCAGCATGGGGTCGTAATGGATGGACACCACCGAGCCGTCGACAATCCCGGAATCCAGCCGAATTCCGGTGCGCTGTCCCAGCGTGGCGAATTCGGCTCGGACCGACGGCACCTCGATGGTGTGCATCGCGCCCGCCTGCGGCTGCCAGCCCTGCGCGGGATCCTCGGCGTAGAGGCGGGCCTCGATGGAATGACCATGGGCGGGCGGAGGTTCCGCCTCGAGACGGCCACCGTCGGCCACCGCGAGCTGCAGTTCAACCAGATCCAGGCCGGTGGTCTCCTCGGTGACCGGATGCTCGACCTGCAGTCGGGTGTTCATCTCCAGGAAGTAGAACTCGCCCGCATCGTCGGCGAGGAACTCCACGGTGCCGGCGCCGGTGTAGCCGATGGCTTCCGCGGCCAGCCGGGCCGCGTCGAACAGCTTGGCCCGCATCCCCGGGATGCGCTGCACCAAGGGGGAGGGTGCCTCTTCGATGATCTTCTGGTGGCGACGCTGAATGGAGCATTCGCGTTCCCCGACGGCCCACACGGTGCCGTGGGTGTCGGCCATCACCTGAACCTCGATGTGGTGCCCGGTGGGTAGGTAACGCTCGCAGAACACGGTCGGGTCACCGAATGCGGACTGCGCCTCGCGGCGGGCGGCCTCGACTTCGGCGGGCAGGGCCGACAATTCGCGGACCACACGCATGCCGCGACCACCGCCGCCGGCTGAAGCCTTGACGAGCACCGGCAGCTGTGCCGCGGTGACGGTCTCGGGGTCGAGTTCGTCGAGCACCGGCACACCGGCGGCGGCCATCAGCTTCTTGGACTCGATCTTGGAGCCCATCGCGCGCACCGCGTCCACCGGCGGCCCGATCCAGGTCAGGCCCGCCGCGGTGACGGCGGCGGCGAACTCGGGATTCTCCGAAAGGAATCCGTAGCCGGGGTGGATCGCGTCGGCGCCCGCCGCACGGGCGGCGGCGATGATGGCCTCGGCGTTGAGATAGTCGTTGGTCTGCGCCAGCCGCACCCGGGCGTCGGACTCGGCGACATGCGGCGCGGCCGCATCCGGGTCGGTATAGACGGCGACGGTGCCCAGGCCGAGCCGGCGGCAGGTGGCGAACACCCGCCGAGCGATCTCGCCGCGGTTGGCAACTAGCACTCGAGTGATAGACATCGGCATCACATCCGGAAGACGCCGAAGTTCGACGTCCCCTTGATCGGGCCATTGGCAATGGCGGACAAACACATTCCCAGTACGGTGCGGGTGTCGCGCGGGTCGATCACCCCATCGTCATAAAGCATTCCGGACAGCACTAGCGGCAGCGACTCCGCTTCGATCTGGCCCTCGACGGCCGCGCGCATCGCGGCGTCGGCGGCCTCGTCGACCTGCTGGCCGCGAGCCTCCGCGGCCGCTCGCGCCACGATCGACAGCACGCCCGAGAGCTGCGCACCGCCCATGACCGCGGATTTGGCACTGGGCCAGGCGAACAGGAAGCGCGGGTCATAGGCGCGCCCACACATGCCGTAGTGACCGGCACCGTAGGAGGCGCCGAGTAGCAGGGAGATGTGCGGGACCTTCGAGTTGGACACGGCGTTGATCATCATCGAGCCGTGCTTGATCATGCCGCCTTCTTCGTAGTCCTTGCCCACCATGTAGCCGGTGGTGTTGTGCAAGAACAGCAGTGGCGTGTCGGCGCGGTTGGCCAGCTGGATGAACTGGGTGGCCTTCTGTGACTCCTCGCTGAACAGCACGCCGCGGGCGTTGGCCAGGATGCCCACCGGGTAGCCGTGCAGCCGGGCCCAGCCGGTGATCAGCGACGACCCGTACAGCGGCTTGAATTCGTCGAATTCGGAGCCGTCGACGATGCGGGCGATCACTTCACGGGGATCGAAGGGGACGCGCAGATCCGAGGGCACGATGCCGATCAGCTCCTCGGCATCGAAGAGCGGCTCGGTCACCGGCGCGGGGGCTGGGCCCTGTTTGACCCAGTTCAGCCGAGCCACGATGCGGCGCCCAATGCGGATCGCGTCGAGCTCGTCGACGGCAAAGTAATCGGCCAAACCAGATATGCGGGCGTGCATTTCGGCGCCACCGAGCGACTCATCATCGGACTCCTCGCCGGTGGCCATCTTCACCAGCGGGGGACCGGCCAAGAACACCTTGGACCGCTCCTTGATCATCACCACGTGATCGGACATCCCGGGCACGTAGGCGCCACCAGCCGTCGAGTTTCCGAATACCAGTGCAATCGTGGGAATCCCGGCCGCGGACAGCCGGGTCAGATCGCGGAACATCCGCCCGCCGGGGATGAAGATCTCCTTCTGGGTGGGCAGGTCCGCCCCGCCGGATTCCACCAGCGAGACGACGGGAAGCCGGTTCTCGAAGGCGATCTGGTTGGCCCGCAGGATCTTCTTCAACGTCCACGGATTGCTGGTGCCGCCTTTGACCGTCGGGTCGTTGGCGACGATCATGCACTCGACCCCCGCCACCACCCCGATGCCGGTAACGGTGCTGGCGCCGACCTTGAACGCGCTGCCCCAGGCGGCCAGGGGGCTAAGCTCCAGAAAAGGGGAATCCGGGTCGACGAGCAACTCGATGCGTTCCCGGGGAGTCAGCTTGCCGCGGGCATGGTGGCGGTCAACGTACTTGGGCCCGCCGCCCGCCAGCGCGTTGGCGAGTTCGGCGTCGATCTCATCGAGCTTCGTGGTTGCGGCCGAAGCCGCCTCGCTGAAGGCGGCCCCGTTCGGGTCGAGTGTGGAGCGCAATACGGTCACGCGCACCGCCTGCGGTGGCGGGCGAACCGGTGGCGAACTGGTGTTGCAATCATGATTGATACCCCAGGAGTTTGGCGGCCAGTGCGGTCAGGATTTCGGTGGTGCCACCGCCAATGCCCAGGATTTGCATGTCCCGGTATTGGCGTTCGATTTCGGATTCGGCCATATAGCCCATGCCGCCGAACAGCTGAACGGCTTGATTGGCTACCCATTCGCCGGCCTCGACGGCGGTGTTCTTGGCGAAGCAGACCTGCGGGATCAGGTCGTGCTCGCCGGCGAGTTGGCGCTCCACCACGCTGCGCGAGTAGACCCGGGCGACGTCGATGCGGCGGGCCATCTCGGCCAGCGTGTTCTGCACCGATTGGCGCGAGATCAGTGGGCGGCCGAATGTTTCCCGGTCGCGGCACCATTGCACGGTGATGTCCAGGCATCGCTGCGCGCTCGAATACGCCTGTGCGGCAAGCGCGATGCGCTCGGAGACAAACGCCTGCGCGATCTGGGCGAAGCCGCTGTTCTCGGCGCCGACGAGGTTGGCCGCGGGAACCCGCGCATCGGTGTAGGACAGCTCGGCGGTGTCCGAGGAGCGCCAGCCCATCTTGTCCAGCTTGCGGCTGACAACGAACCCCGGGATGCCCTTTTCCACGACCAACAGCGAAACCCCACCGGCTCCGGGGCCTCCGGTGCGGACCGCGGTGACCACGAAGTCGGCGCGTACTCCGGAGGTGATGTAGGTCTTGGCGCCGTTGACGATGAAGTGGTCACCTTCGCGCACCGCGCTGGTCCGCAGATGCCTCACATCCGAGCCGCCGCCGGGTTCGGTGATGGCAAGCGCGCCGATTTTGTTCCCGGCCAGCGTGGGCCGAACGAACTCCTCGATCAGTCGCTCATCGCCCGAGGCAATCATGTGCGGCACCGCGATACCGCAGGTGAACAGCGATGCGAAAACCCCACCCGGGGCACCCGATTGGTGCATCTGTTCGCAGATGATCACCGAGTCGGCGCCGTCGCCGCCGCCCCCGCCAGCGGATTCGGGCAGTCCGGCGCCCAACAGGCCGGCCGCCCCGGCGCGGCGATGCAGGTCACGGGGCAACTCGCCGGTGCGTTCCCATTCGTCGATGTGCGGTAGCACTTCCCGCTCGGCGAATGAGCGCACCGACTTGCGCAACTCTTCGCGCTCGGGGGTGTTCCAGATGCTCATAGGAGGCTCTCCGGGATATCGAGGTGGCGGCTGCGCAGCCATTCGCCCAGCCCTTTGGCTTGCGGGTCGAATCGCGCCTGATAGGCCACGCCTTGACCGAGAATCCCCTCGATGACGAAGTTCAGCGCCCGCAGGTTGGGCAACGCGTAGCGGGTGACTTGCAGATTGGCCGCCTCGGGCAGCAGTTCCTTGAGCAGTTCCACGGTCAGCGTGTTGGCCAGCCAGCGCCACTGCTCGTCGGTGCGCACCCATAGTCCGACGTTGGCCGACCCGCCCTTGTCCCCGCTGCGGGCGCCGGCAATCAGGCCCAGCGGTACCCGTCGGGTCGGGCCGGTGGGCAGCGGATCGGGCAAGGCCGGGGGATCGACCGATTCCAGTTCCAGGGTCTCGGTGGCGCAGGGGATATCGGTGCGCGTGCCGTCGGCGTGCACGGCGATGTGTGGCACCAGCTTGGCGTCCACGTAGCCGGGCACGAACACCCCATACACCTGGCCGTCGCCCGGGGGCGCGGTCGAGGTGAATCCGGGGTAGCTGGCCAACGCCAATTCCACCGCGGCCGAGGAGAATTTGCGGCCCACATTGGCGGGGTCGGGGTCACGGACCACGCAGTGCAGCAGGGCGCCGGCGGCTTCCTCGGTGTCGGCGTCGACGTGGTCGGTGCGGGCCAGGGTCCATTCCAGTTCGGCGGGTTTGACGGTCAGGGTGGCCTCGAGCTGGCGTTGCACGAGCTCGGCCTTGGCCTCGATGTTCAGACCCGTCAAGACGAACGTCATGGCGTTGCGGAACCCGCCGATGCTGTTCAGCGACACCTTCAGGGCCTGTGGGGGCGCTTCGCCGATCACGCCGCCGATGCGCACCCGATCCGGGCCATCGCTGGACAGCTGGATGGTGTCCATCCGGGCCGTCACGTCCGGATTGGCGTAGCGGGCGCCGGATATCTCGTAGAGCAGTTGTGCGGTGACGGTGTCTGGGCTGACCAGCCCACCGGTGCCGGGGTGTTTGGTGATCACCGAGGTGCCGTCGGCGCTGACCTCGGCCAGCGGGAAGCCGGCGTAGGTCAGATCGGGGACCTCGGTGAAGAAGGCGTAGTTGCCGCCGGTGGCCTGGACCCCGCATTCGATGACATGGCCGGCCACCACGGCGCCGGCCAGCTGGTTGTAGTCGGTGCGGCCCCAGCCGAAGTGCGCCGCCGCGGATCCGACGATCACCGAGGCGTCGGTGACCCGGCCGGTGACCACGACGTCGGCCCCGCTGTTGAGGCAATCGACGATGCCCCACGCGCCCAGGTAGGCGTTGGCTGTCAGCGGTGTGCCCAGGCCGAGTTCGGCCGCGCGGGGCGCCAGATCGTCGCCTTCCACGTGGGCGATGCGGGCGCCGATGCCCAGGCGCTCGGCTAGGGCCCTGATCGCATCGGCCAGCCCGGCGGGATTGAGGCCGCCGGCGTTGGCGACGATGCGCACTCCGCGATCGTGGGCCAGTCCCAGGCAGTCTTCGAGCTGGGCCAGGAAGGTCTTGGCGTAGCCGCGCTCGGGGTTCTTCATCCGGTCGCGGCCCAGGATCAGCATGGTCAGTTCGGCCAGGTAGTCGCCGGTGAGGTAGTCCACCTCGCCGCCGGTGAGCATTTCGCGCATCGCCGAGAGACGGTCCCCGTAGAAACCGGAACAGTTCGCGATGCGTACGGCGCCGGACGCATCAGAACGAGACGCCATCCGCGTCCTCCTTCATCGGGGTTACCGGTGGGCAGGGTTTGCCGGTGCGTGAACCAACCAACCGGTGGGTCAGCATAGCGGGACTCCTGCCACGGTGTGATACCCGCCTCACTCGGTGCGCGAACACGGCGGATCCGGCGGTGCCCGGTTTTGGCAACCAGCAGGTCACCGACTATCGTTGACGTCATTCGTCGCCGCTGTGCCGATTGGCCATGCCGTGCGACATGTTGAACCCGAAACCCCGACCGAGGAGTTAGGTCCGACCATGGCCACACCAAAGCGCAGGATGTCGCGCGCGAATACTCGAAGCCGGCGCTCGCAGTGGAAGGCCACCAAGGCCGAACTCGTCGGCGTCACCGTTGGCGGTCAGAAGCACAAGGTGCCTCGCCGGCTGCTCAAGGCGGCCCGGCTCGGTCTCATCGATCTCGACCGTCGATAGCCCGATTACCCTGGGCCATCGCGCCTGGGTGTCTCTGTCCTCTTAGCGGCGACTGCCGTCGCTGCTGAGTGGGCGCAACCCGGCCCCTTCCTAGTGGGGCCAATGTGGCGGTTGTGATACGGCGCGGCATGACGGCCGCGCGGTGCATCGATGCCGGCTGCCTGGCGGCGCTGGCAAACCGTTGGTTATTGATCCCGATCAAATTGTGACGCTGTCGTCATTTCGGCGCGCCTCTCAGGCCGCTCTCAGGCGTTAGGACGAAACTAATGTCCGTGCGGATACTTGTCGTCGACGACGATCGCGCGGTGCGCGAGTCGCTGCGCAGGTCGCTTTCCTTCAATGGCTACACGGTTGAGCTGGCACACGATGGTGTGGAAGCTCTCGAGATGATTGCCAGTGATCGGCCTGACGCGTTGGTGCTGGACGTCATGATGCCGCGACTGGATGGCTTGGAGGTATGCCGTCAACTTCGCAGCACCGGTGATGATCTGCCCATTCTCGTGCTGACCGCCCGGGATTCCGTCTCCGAACGGGTCGCGGGGCTCGATGCCGGCGCGGATGACTACCTGCCGAAGCCGTTCGCGCTGGAAGAGCTGTTGGCGCGGATGCGCGCGTTGCTGCGCCGCACCAAGCCCGAAGACGACGAAGCCGCCGATTCGGTAGCCATGACGTTCTCCGACCTGAGCCTGGACCCGGTGACCCGGGAGGTGACCCGCGGGGCGCGGCGCATCAGCCTCACCCGAACCGAGTTCGCCCTGCTGGAGATGCTGATCGCCAACCCGCGACGGGTGCTGACCCGCAGCCGCATCCTCGAAGAGGTGTGGGGCTTCGACTTTCCCACGTCCGGCAACGCGCTCGAGGTCTACGTGGGCTACCTGCGGCGTAAAACCGAGGCCGAGGGCGAGCCGCGGCTGATCCACACCGTGCGCGGGGTGGGTTACGTGCTACGCGAAACGCCACCCTGATGGCGGGATTCCGTCGCGGACCGCGCGCACCGCTGCGTGCCACCAGCTCGCTGTCGCTGCGCTGGCGGGTGATGCTGCTGGCGATGTCCATGGTGGCGATGGTCGTGGTGCTGATGTCCTTCGCCGTCTATGCGGTGATCTCCGCCGCCCTTTACAGCGACATCGACAACCAGCTGCAGAGCCGGGCGCAGTTGTTGATCGCCAGCGGCTCGCTGGCCGCCGATCCGGGCAAAGCCATCGAGGGCACCGCCTACTCGGATGTGAACGCGATGCTGGTGAACCCGGGCCGGTCGATCTACACGGCCAACCAGCCGGGGCAGACCCTGCCGGTCGGGGCGCCGGAGAAAGCGGTGATCCACGGGGATCTGTTCTTGTCCCGGCGCACCGTGTCCGATCAGCGCGTGCTTGCGATCCATCTGCCCAACGGCAGCTCGCTGCTGATCTCCAAGAGTTTGAAACCGACCGAAGCGGTCATGACAAAGCTGCGCGCCGTGCTGCTGATCGTTGGTGGCGTTGGCGTCGCGGTCGCCGCCGTGGCCGGTGGAATGGTGACCAGGGCCGGGTTGCGCCCGGTGGGTCGGCTTACCGAAGCGGCCGAGCGGGTCGCCCGCACCGACGACCTGCGGCCCATCCCGGTTTTCGGCAGCGACGAGTTGGCCAGGCTTACCGAGGCATTCAACTTGATGCTGCGAGCGCTGGCCGAGTCCCGGGAACGGCAGGCGCGGCTGGTCTCCGACGCCGGCCACGAGTTGCGTACCCCGCTGACTTCGCTGCGCACCAATGTCGAGCTGCTGATGGCGTCGATGGAGCCCGGCGCGCCACGCCTGCCGGAGCAGGAGATGGTTGGCTTGCGCGAGGATGTGGTCGCCCAGATCGAGGAATTGTCCACTCTGGTGGGCGACCTAGTCGACCTGACCCGTGGCGATGCCGGTGTCGTGGTGCACGAACCCGTCGACATGGCCGAGGTGGTCGACCGCAGCCTGGAGCGAGTCCGGCGCCGTCGCAACGACATCCACTTCGACGTCGATGTCGTCGGTTGGCAGGTCTACGGCGATGCGGCCGGGTTGTCGCGGGCGGCACTGAATTTGATGGATAACGCCGCCAAATGGAGTCCGCCGGGCGGCCGGGTGGGCATCCGGCTGCGCCAGCTTGATCCATCGCACGCGGAGCTGGTGGTGTCCGACAACGGGCCGGGCATTTCCCCGCAGGAGCGTCGTCTGGTCTTCGAGAGGTTCTACCGGTCCACTTCGGCGCGGGCGATGCCGGGCTCGGGCCTGGGGCTGGCCATCGTCAAGCAGGTGGTGCTCAATCACGGGGGATCGCTGCGCATCGAAGACACCGTCCCGGGCGGTCAGCCGCCCGGAACAGCAATCTGCATGCTGTTGCCTGGGCGCCCGATGCCGGATTCGGCCTACCCGGCGGCCCCCGATGACAAAAAAACCGAGCCCGTAGACACCCGCGGCGCCAATGGCGCGAACTCTCGGGGTTCGGCGAACGTTATCTCAGTGGATTCTCAGTCCGCGCGCGCAAGGTAGTTGTGCAGTTACTGTTGACCATCAAGCCCATGCAAGCAGCGCATGGCTGGAAAATCGAGGGCCAAACAAAGCCCGAGCAGAGGAAGAGCGACTTAGCGACATGACGAATCACCCGAGGTATTCGCCACCGCCGCAGCAGCCGGGATATCGTACCGCGCCTAACCAGCCAGTGCCGCCCGCTTATGCCCAGGGGCCGCAGCAAAATTACAACCCGCAGTTCGACTGGCGCTATCACCAGTCCCGCCCGCAGCCGCGCCCGCCCTACGAGGGTGTGAGCGGTATCGGGCCGGGCCTACTGCCGCCCGCCACCGGTCCGGGACCGATCCCGCCCGACACCGGGCCGGGCCCGATCCCCGGCGGCACGGGGCCGGGGCCGATTCCCGGCATGCTGCCACCGATGGCGCCCCCTCCCAACGTAATTCGCGAACGTCGACCCCGGGCCGGAATGTTGGTCATGGGTGCGGTGGTGATCGCGGTGGTGTCCGCCGGTATCGGCGGTGCGGCCGCATCGATCATCGAACTCAACCGCTCGCCGGCAACGAGCAGCGGTCGTGAAATGGTTGCCAGCGGGGCTCCGAGTGTCCCCGCAGCAAACATGCCGCCGGGTTCGGTGGAGCAGGTGGCCGCCAAAGTGCTGCCCAGCGTCGTGATGCTGGAAACCGACGTGGGCCGCCAGTCCGAAGAGGGTTCGGGCATCATCTTGTCGGCCGACGGATTGGTCATGACCAACAACCACGTGGTGGCCGCCGCCGCCAAGCCGCCCGCCGGTGCGCCGGAGCCCAAGACCACGGTCACGCTCTATGACGGGCGTACCGCGTCGTTCACCGTGGTCGGGGCCGACCCCACCAGCGATATCGCCGTCGTCCGGGTGTCCGGGGTCAGTGGCCTGACCCCGATTGCGCTGGGATCGTCGGCGGACCTGCGGGTCGGCCAGCCGTTGCTGGCGATCGGATCCCCGCTGGGCCTGGCCGGCACCGTGACCACGGGAATCGTCAGCGCCCTCAACCGTCCGGTGTCCACCACCGGTGAGTCGGGTAACCAGAACACCGTGCTGGATGCCATCCAGACCGACGCCGCGATCAACCCGGGTAACTCCGGTGGCGCGCTGGTCAACATGAACGCTCAACTGGTGGGCATCAACTCGGCCATCGCCACGCTGGGCGCGGACTCCGGCGATGCCCAAAGTGGTTCCATCGGCCTGGGCTTCGCGATTCCGGTCGACCAGGCCAAGCGCATCGCCGACGAGTTGATCAGCACCGGCAAGGCATCACACGCCTCGCTGGGTGTGCAGGTGACCACCGACAAGGGGGTACCCGGCGCCAAGGTTGTCGAGGTGGTGCAGGGCGGTGCGGCCGCGACCGCCGGGTTGCCCAAGGGCGTTGTCGTCACCAAGGTCGATGACCGGGCGATCACCAGCGCCGACGCGCTGGTCGCCGCGGTGCGGTCCAAGGCGCCGGGTGACAAGGTGTCGCTGACCTTCCAGGATCCCGACGGCAGTACTCGTACCGTGCAAGTCACCCTCGGCAAGGCGGAACAGTGAACGCCGATGCACAGCTGTCCGACCTCGGATATAGCGTTGCACCCATGGAACAGGGTGCGGAGTTAGTAGTCGGCCGGGCACTCGTCGTCGTCGTGGACGACCGCACCGCGCACGGCGATGAGGATCACAGCGGGCCGCTGGTCACCGAGCTGCTCACCGAGGCCGGTTTCGTCGTCGACGGGGTGGTTGCGGTTGAGGCCGACGAGGTCGACATCCGAAACGCGTTGAACACCGCGGTGATTGGCGGGGTGGACCTGGTGGTATCGGTGGGCGGCACCGGTGTGACGCCGCGTGACGTCACCCCGGAGGCCACCCGCGAGATTCTGGACCGCGAAATTCTGGGTATTGCCGAGGCCATCCGGGCCTCGGGATTGTCCGCCGGAATCACCGACGCCGGGCTCTCACGTGGCTTGGCCGGGGTATCCGGGAGCACGTTGGTGATCAACCTGGCCGGGTCCCGCTATGCCGTGCGGGATGGGATGGCGACGCTGAATCCGTTGGCCGCCCACATCATCGGCCAACTGTCGAGTCTGGAGATCTAGGCCCGGGCCCGGTGACGGGTCAGGTGTCCGCGCGGGGTCCGTAGTTCGGCGGGGGCGTCCCGGCTGTCCCCGGGGCCTCGTGCCGGCCGGACGAGTTGGAGTTCGTCTGTGCGAGCAAGTCGCGGATTTCGGTGAGCAGGACGATTTGGGCGTCGTCGGCCTGCTCGACCTCACCCTTCTTGCGCAACGTGTTGTAGGGCACCACCACCAGGAAATAGACCACCCCGGCGACCAGGATGAAGTTGATGGTGGCCGACAGCAATACGTTCAAGTCGATGCTCTGGCCGCGGCCGATGCCGATCTTCAAGATGCCCAGATCGGACTGCTCGTTGACGCCCACCCGGTTGATCAGCGGCGTGATGATGCTGTCGGTGAACCTGGTGACCAGCGCCGTGAATGCCGTACCGATGACCACGGCGACGGCCAGGTCGACGATATTGCCCCGCGAGAGAAACTCCTTGAACCCTTTGAGCATTGGGATGTCCCTTCAGGAATGGACCGAGACTGGACCGCGTTTGCTGTCGATCACCTGTCCAACGGCGGCGAGCTGCTCAGTGCAGGGTCAGGGTGAGAGTCTGCCCAAGCGCAGAGCCCGCCACCATGTTCGCCAGGCGAGCCGGCAGCGCAACCAACACTACGCGGTGAGCGTGCGTTTGTAGCTCCTGCTTGGCCGACACCAGCACGACGACGGCGTCGGTGGCCACGACCTTCGCGGCCGGTGGGGAGAGCTGATTGGCCGCCGGCGCGTCGGTGGGCGGCGCGGCCAGGACGTCCACGACGTCGCCGACCCGGATCAGATCGATCAGCGCACTGTCGGCCAGATGCAGCGGCACGACCCGGGCGCCGGGGCCGGCGGTGGACTCGGCCAGCCGGCTGCCCAGGATTCGGACGTCGGTGAGCACCTCGCCGCGCCGGGTGGGGCTGGCCAGTGTCGCCCCGACCAATGCGCCCACATCGGTTTGGGATCCGTCGGGAAGGGTTGCGGCCGAACGCGTTTCCAGGCGGACGTCCGCGATGGTCAACGGTGTGCCCGGCGACAGGTCACGCGCGGCAACCACCACCTCGCAGAGGTTGGTGTCAGGGCTGGGCCACAGGGCGGCGACGGCGGCCAGCACGACCAGAACGCCCGCGACAACGCGGCGGGCCAGGACGGTCCGGGTCCACTCGGGACGCACCGACACCGCTATGCGGCTGAGCAGGGTTGGGTTCAGCGAGGGATCCGCCACGGTGCAAACGGTAGGCGGGTGGCGGGGCGGCCGGGTGCCGGTCAGACGGCTCCCTGTGGATGACCCGCTAGCTCGAGGTGCTGGCTGCGGCCGGGGTGGCGCTGCTTGTCGACTTCTCCTTGGAGCTCGACGACGTGCTCGACGTCTTGGCGTCGCTCGACCCGGAGCTGCTGGAAGATTCGCTCGACGACGACCCGCCGCTGGAGCTCTTCGATTTCTTTGTCGCTTCGCGGCTATCGGTGCGGTAGAAACCGCTGCCCTTGAACAGGACGCCAACTGCGTGGAACAGCTTGCGCAGCCGACCGGAGCATTCCTCGCACGTGGTGAGCGAGTCGTCGGTGAACGACTGCACAACGTCGAAGCGGTTGCTGCACTCAGTGCACTCGTAGCTGTAGGTCGGCACAGAAACCTCCGGATTTGGTCAGTCTGGGTTAGCACTCTACCGTTTCAAGTGCTAGAGCCGCCACGTGAGCTCGATCATTCCCGGTGTGGAAAGGAAATGATCCCGCGCTGGGGGGTAATCGCGTGCGTCATCCGCACGTCGTGCGGCTCCGAGGGCAACCGGTCGACCACCTCCTCGTCGCGCACGATCGCCAGCAAGCGGGCTTGCGGGTTGCGGTTGGTCAGGGACCGGTCGTAAAAGCCCAGCCCCTTGCCGAGCCGGACACCCTCGAGGTCGACGGCCAGGGCGGGCAGCAGCACCAGGCTGGCCTGGCCCACGGCTGACTCCGGCAGCCAGGGCGCCGGCGGTTCCAGCAGTCCCCAGCGGCCGCGCACCAGCTCACCGGGCCGATACTCGCCCCACATCAGCGGCAATGGGCCGTCGCCGTCGGTGGTGCGGGCGACCGGCAGCAGCACCCGCGCCCCATGCTGCAACAACACGTCGAGCATGGTGATCGAGCCCGGCTCGGTGCCGACCGGAACGTATCCGCAGACGGTGGCGCCACCGTCGATGACCTGCGCCAAGTGCGCATCGAGGAGCAGGGCTTCGGCGGCGTGAACGTCGTCGGGGACCACGCGCCGGGCCTGCCGCAGCCGCGCCCGCATCGCCGCCTTGTTCACCGACGTCATGGCCTCAACGATGACAGGTCACGATTTCTACCGGCCGGACCGACTCGGCGATTCCTGGCGAGGTTATCGTTTGAACGATGTCACAAGAAGTTGCGATCCCCTTTACGGCGATCGTTCCCGCTGCCGGCCTGGGTACGCGGTTCCTACCTGCGACTAAGACGGTGCCCAAGGAGCTGCTGCCGGTCGTCGACACGCCCGGTATCGAGCTGGTGGCCGCCGAGGCGGCCACCGCCGGTGCCGAGCGGCTGGTGATCGTCACTTCGGAGGGCAAGGACGGGGTTGTCGCGCACTTTGTCGAGGACTTGGTGCTCGAGGGCACGTTGGAGGCCCGCGGCAAGACGGCCATGCTGGCCAAGGTTCGCCGGGCCCCGGCACTGATCAAGGTCGAGTCCGTGGTGCAGGCCGAGCCGCTCGGACTGGGGCATGCCATCAGCTGTGTCGAGCCGACGCTGTCCGATGATGAGGACGCCGTATCGGTGCTCTTGCCCGACGACCTGGTGCTGCCGACCGGCGTGCTGGAGACGATGTCGAAGGTGCGGGCCCGGCTGGGCGGCACGGTGTTGTGTGCCATCGAGGTATCCCCCGACGAGATCAGCGCCTACGGCGTGTTCGATGTCGAGCCGGTGCCGGGCGGGGAATGGGCGGCAAATCCCGATGTTCTCAAGGTCAAGGGCATGGTCGAAAAGCCCAAGACCCAAGACGCGCCGTCGATGTTCGCGGCCGCGGGGCGCTATGTGCTCGACCGCGCCATCTTCGATGCGCTGCGCCGGATCGAGCGCGGCGCCGGGGGTGAAGTTCAGCTCACCGACGCGATCGCGCTGCTGATCGCCGAGGGGCATCCGGTCCATGTCGTGGTGCACCGCGGATCCCGACACGACTTGGGAAATCCCGGCGGCTACCTCAAGGCTGCGGTTGACTTTGCATTGGATCGTGACGACTACGGCCCGGATTTGCGGCGATGGTTGGTGGCGCGATTGGGCCTGACCGAGCAGTAGCCGAGCGGGTTGGGCCCAGCTCGCCCACTTGGCTCGACGGAAAGGCGCGCTGTGCGTTCTGTAGAGGAGCAGCAGGCCCGAATATCGGCCGCCGCGGTGGCCCCGAGGCCGATCCGTGTTGCCATCGCCGAGGCGCAGGGCCTGATGTGCGCCGAAGAAGTGGTCACCGAACGTCCCCTTCCGGGTTTTGATCAGGCCGCCATCGACGGGTATGCGGTGCGCAGCGTCGACGTGGTGGGGGTCGGGCAAGACCTCGCCTCCGGCGCCGCCGAGTTCTTTGTCGACGACGGCAGCGCTACCAGCCGTGATGCGGTCACGCTGCCGGTGATGGGCACCATCGAAGCCGGTGCTCGCACACCCACCAGGTTGCAGCCCAAGCAGGCGGTTCGGGTGCAGACCGGGGCCCCGCTACCGACGCTGGCCGACGCGGTCCTGCCGCTGCGGTGGACCGATGGCGGAATGAATCGGGTTCGGGTGCTGCGCGGGGCGCCGTCGGGCGCCTATGTGCGCCATGCCGGTGACGATGTGCAGCCCGGTGACGTCGCGGTGCGCTCCGGCACCATCATCGGGGCCGCCCAGGTGGGGCTGCTGGCCGCGGTGGGGCGCGAACGGGTGCTGGTGCACCCGCGGCCGCGGCTGTCGGTCATGGCGCTGGGCGGGGAGCTGGTGGACATCTCCCGCACGCCGGGCAATGGGCAGGTGTACGACGTCAACTCCTACGCGCTGGCGGCCGCCGGCCGGGACGCCGGCGCCGAGGTGAACCGGGTCGGCATCGTCAGCAACGACCCCAAGCAACTCGGCGAGATCGTCGAGGGCCAGATCAACCGGGCTGAGGTGGTGGTGATCGCCGGCGGGGTGGGCGGCGCGGCCGCCGAGGCGGTCCGCTCGGTGCTTTCCGAGCTCGGCGATATGGAAGTGGTTCGCATCGCGATGCATCCGGGATCCGTTCAGGGGTTCGGCCAACTCGGCCGCGATCGGGTCCCGACGTTTCTGCTGCCCGCCAACCCGGTCAGCGCCTTGGTGGTGTTCGAGGTGATGGTTCGTCCGCTCATCCGGCTCTCCCTGGGCAAACGCCAACCGATGCGCAGGATCGTGCAGGCCCGCACGCTGTCGCCGATCACCTCGGTGGCCGGCCGCAAGGGCTACCTGCGCGGCCAGCTCATGCGGGATCAGGAGAGCGGCGAATACCTGGTTCAGGCGCTGGGCGGGGCTCCGGGGGCATCCTCGCACTTGCTGGCCACGCTGGCCGAGGCAAACTGTCTGGTTGTGGTACCCACCGGAGCCGAACAGATCCGTACCGGCGAGATCGTTGACGTCGCCTTCCTGGCGCAGCACGGGTAGAGCGACCCACGGCAAGATCTTCGTGAACCTCATGCGCGCTGGGCAGCGCCATCCCGGTTGGCCGATGGATGTCGGTCCGCTGCGGGTTCGTGCCGGCGTGATCCGGCTGCGCCCGGTTCGAATGCGCGACGGCGCGCAGTGGAGCCGGACCCGGCTGGCCGACCGCGCTCACCTGGAACCGTGGGAGCCCAGCGCGGAGGGCGACTGGACCATCCGGCATTCGGTCGCGGCCTGGCCGGCGGTGTGTTCGGGGCTGCGTTCGGAGGCGCGTAAGGGCCGGATGCTGCCGTATGTGATCGAGCTGGACGGCAGGTTCTGTGGCCAGCTGACCGTCGGCAACGTGGTGCACGGGGCGCTGCGTTCGGCCTGGATCGGCTATTGGGTCGCCAGCTCGCAGACCGGTGGGGGAATCGCCACCGGTGCGGTGGCACTGGGGCTGGACCACTGCTTCGGGCCGGTGGGGCTGCACCGGGTGGAAGCCACGGTGCGCCCGGAGAACGCGGCCAGCCGAGCGGTGCTGGCGAAGGTCGGGTTCCGCGAGGAGGGGCTGTTGCGCCGCTACCTCGAGGTGGACCGGGCATGGCGCGATCACCTGCTGGTTGGCCTCACCGTGGAAGAGGTCGAAGGGTCGGTGGTCTCGACGCTGGTTCGTGCGGGGCAAGCCAGCCGGCTCTGAGCGCCGGCGGCAAACCGGCCGGTGCGAATGGCGAAATCCCGCTGGCGGGAGCCCTAGGGAAAATTGGGGCTATCGCGACACGTGTGGCGTGTGGTGCTTGTGGGAGGCAAATTACAGGTGTGTAATTGCCCTTGGGCGCTTTTGACCCGGCCGCGTTGGCCACTGATGTGCCTCGCGGGGATCGGAACCGAAGAGAGCAGGTCACTATGCCAAGCATCCCGCAGTCGTTGTTGTGGATATCGCTGGTGGTGCTGTGGCTGTTTGTGCTGGTACCCATGCTGATCAGCAAACGCGAAGCGGTCCGTCGCACCAGCGACGTCGCCTTGGCTACCAGGGTGCTCAACGGGGGCGCGAGCTCGCGACTGGTCAAGCGCGGCGGTCCGGCCGCCGGTCATCGCAGCGACCCCGACTGGAAACGCCAGCGAGAGTGGGACCACGAGGCCCACGACGATGAAGACGCCGAGGACGACGCCGAGCCGGAAACCGACCAAATCCCGGAGTTGGCGCACGGCGATGACGAGGTAGCCCAGGACACGGGCAGCCAGGGTGCGGTCATCATGAAGGTGGCGGCCACTCGCGACACCGCGGTCGACGAGCCCGACTACCTCGATGTCGATGTCGTCGAGGAAGACTCGGGTGTGCTCTGCCTGGGCCCCGGCGCTCGATCGGCGCAGGAGCAGCCGATGGCGCGGGCGGCCGGCACGGCGGTGCCGGAGGCCGAACTCGACGGTGAAGAAGAGCCCGTTGACGAGTCGCAGCTAGGTGATGAGCCGGAATTGGCCGACGACTCCGAACTCGACACCGCGGAGCTCTTCGCAGCGCGCGCGGCCAACCACGAGCACGCCGAAGACGACTACGAATACATGGACGACACTTCCGGTTTGGAGGCGCAAGCCGACGACGAAGAGGGCTACGAGCCGACGCCGAGGTACACCTCCGGTGCCTCGCGGCGGCGCCGATACGACACCAAGACCGCCGCAGCGGTCAGCGCTCGCAAGTACGCGTTCCGTAAACGCATGCTGGTGGCGATGGCAGTGGTGCTGGTCGGCTCGGCCATTGCCGCCTTCGAAGTGACGGCTGCCGCGTGGTGGCTCTGCTCGGCAGCCACCGTGGTGACGATGCTCTACCTGGCGTATTTGCGCCGCCAGACCCGCATTGAGGCCAAGGTGCGGCGGCACCGGATGCAACGACAGGCCCGGGCGCGGCTCGGGGTGGAAAACACCCACGACCGCGACTACGACGTGGTGCCGTCGCGGCTGCGGCGTCCCGGCGCGGTGGTGCTCGAGATCGACGACGAGGACCCGATCTTCGAGCATCTGGACTACGCCGGCCCGGTGCGCGGCTACGGCTGGCCGCGGGACTTGCCGCGCGCCGTGGGCCAGTAGGGGCAGGCGGTTCGGCCGTTGCGGCCGCGGCTGGTAGCCTGCATAGCGTTCAGGGGCTATGGCGCAGTTGGTAGCGCGACTCGTTCGCATCGAGTAGGTCGGGAGTTCGATTCTCCCTAGCTCCACAGATTCGCAGACTCGGTTCACAAGTGAGCGCTGAGTCGCGTGGCGGATGCCCCGGCCGTTGGCTGGGGTTTTTTCGTTCGGCCGGCGGTTGCCGGGTGATGGCCCGGTCTAGGGGACGAAGACGAAATTGTTGACGTAGACGCCCCGGGGCGCCCAGCCATCCCGCTGGCCGCCGATGTTCGCCGGGTTCTGATGCCGGGCGACGTCGAACTCGGCGATCGGGCGCCGCTCGTCGCCGAGTTCGAAGAAGCCCCGGTACCCGAGTCCGCCCAACAGGGTGGTGATCTCGGCCACGGCGTTGGGGCGATGGCGTTCCTCGGCTTCCACCAGAATCGTCGGCCGGTTGCGCATGAGAGTGTCGGTGGCGCCCCGCAACACCGCCAGTTCGTGGCCTTCCACGTCGACCTTGATCAGGCCGACGTCGCTCAATTGCAGATCGTCGAGGCGCTTGACCGCTACGTCGATGCTTCGGATTCGGCCAGCCACATCGCCCAGGGCGTTGCCGGTGTCTATCGTGCTGCGGCCCGGTTCGGACTCCACGACGCGCATGGACAGGCAACCGGGCTTGTCGGATAGCGCCACCGCTTCCACCCGCGCCGCGGCGCCGACCGCGTCGAACATCGAGGCCAGCTCGCGCGCCTGGGCGGGCCGGGGCTCGAACGCGACGACCGAGCGTGACGAGGCCAGCATCGCGATGGTGAACTCGCCGACGTCGGCCCCGATGTCCACCGAGATGCGATCCGGATCGCACAGCGACGCGGCCAGCCGGACATCGGCGCGGGATTCCCCGAGGCGTTGCAGCACCCGGTACTTGCGTTGCCAGAAAAGACCCGGCGCGACGGTTCGGACCACCGGAGCGAGCCACCGTTTGATCCGGGCCGCGGCTGTCATCGGCGGCAGTCTTCCCTCGCGATCGTGAGCCTGGCGTCGCATCGGCATCTCCTACGGCCAAGCCATTGCCGGGTTAGAACGCGTTTGCGCCGCGGCTTGTCGGTGACACGCTACGCGAACCGGCGTGGTCAGCGCTGCGCGCTTGGGGGCCACCGCGCGGTGTCGGGGCTGGTCGGGGCTGGTCCGGATGTCGGTGCCGGGTCCGGGGGCAAGGACCGCCGTATCTCCTGCGCGACGGCGAGAATGCTGCATAATTCCAGAGGAATTCCCAGTGCGGGTGCCCAGGGAACGCGATCGGCCCTCTTTGTGTGGCGCCGGCTCAGAGGGGGTAATGGATGGATTTCCGCACCTTTGTTCAGACCCTCGCCAAGCGCTGGAAACTTGTGGTCGGCGCGCTGCTCGCGTGTCTGGCCGGCGCGACAGCCGTCACCGCATTTCAGACCAAGGTCTATCAATCCTCGGCCACCATCTTCATCTCGGTATCCGGGCAGACCGACGTCAACGACGTGTACTGGGGCGGGTAGGCCGCACAAGACCTGTTGTCGTCATATGCCGAGATCGCCGAGGGCCGTGAGGTGGCGCAACGCGCCATCAGTCAGCTGCAGCTGCCGATCAGCCCCGAAGCTCTGGTGCAGCAGACCCAGGTGAAATACACGCCGAAATCAATGCTGTTCACCATCGCGGTTTCCGACACCGATCCAAAGCGTGCCGCGTTGCTCGCCGGGGGCATGGCCGATTCGTTCGCCACGCTGGTTGGGACGCTCGGTTCGGCCCCGCGCGCACTCGGCGCCGAACCGCAGCAGCAGGCGCCGCCCACCGCCCCGATGGCCAGGGTGACGGTGGTCAAGCGGGCCGAGGTGCCCGTTAGTCCCAGCCGGCCGCTGCCCAAGCGCAACTTGGTGATGGGGCTTGCGGCCGGGTTGCTGCTCGGGATCGAGGTGGCGCTGGCCCGTGAGGCCAGTGATCGCACCGTGCATAGCCGCCGGCAACTCGACCAGCTTTCGGGTCTGCCGACGTTGGCCGAGCTTCCCGGCCGGCGCGGCGGCGTGCCGCAGTTCGGTACCGACGTCGCCATCGACGACGCGGTGCGCGGCCTGCGTACCCGCCTGCTGCGGGCGATGGGGCCGCAGGCCCGGCGCCTGGTGGTGGCGGCGCCGTTCGCCGGCGAGGGAACCACGACCACCGCGCTGAATCTCTCACTGTCCTTGGCCGAACTCGGTGAAGACGTACTTTTGGTCGAGGGTGACACCCGTCGGCCCGTGATTGCCGGCTTGCTGAAGGTGGAATCCCGAGAAGGGTTGGCCAACGCGCTGGCCAACCCCGAGATCGCGCTGGAAGTCGTCAACCCCACCCGGATCTCGAAGCTGTTCATTCTGGCGTCGCGAAGTGTCCGCCGCGAGACCGCGTCGGCCAACGCTTACCTGCCGGAAGTGATTGACAGCGTGCTGATGGATCTTTCGGCACGCTTTTCCCGATTGGTGATCGACGGCCCGCCGGTGCTGGCCACCGCCGATACCGGCTTGCTGGCCGGGGCCGTGCAAGCCACGGTGCTGGTGGTGCGCGCGGGACGCACCACCGTCGATGAAGTCGACGACGCGCTGTCGGCGCTGCGCGCGGCCGGGGCGAACGTCGTCGGCACCGTATTGACCGACGCCCGAATTTCGCGCCACACCAGCGCCGCCGCCCGGATCTACCGCGGAAAGCTAAGCGGGCTGTCGTGATCCTCTACCTGCCGCGCCGATATCGCTTGGCGATGGGTGCGGCACTGCTCGCGGCGTTCTTGTTCGGATGTTTCGTTTTCGGCGTGCTGTCGGTGCGTCACACCGGCCAAGGTGTGATGCTGATCGCCGGGATGTTCAGCCTGGTCGTGTATTGGGCGAAACCCGAAGCGATGGTAGGGATCGCGTTGTTCTTGGCGTTCGCGGCGCTGCCGGCAAGCCTGCACGTGGGCAAGGTCGTCGGCCCGGGCGTGATCTACGCCTATCAGGTGGCGTTGGTGCTGGCGATCTGCTACCTGATTCCACTGGTGCGACCGCGGGTCTCCGATTTCGTGCTGCCCGGCATCTTCGCGGTGGCGGTGCTGCTGTATGCGGTGGTCGGGCTGGTGCTTGGACACCCCGACTGGGTGGTGATGCGGTCGGCGCAAAACCTGTTGGAGATGGCCGGCGGGTTCGTCTTGGCGCTGTTGGTGGTGTACGGCAATTACCTGCGGATGGCGATTGTCACGATGGTCGTGACGCTGTGGTTCTCGGCGGGCATGGCCATTGTCGGTTCGGTGCATGCGATCCGGCTGGCCGGCCGGGCGGAAAGCCTTGCCGAGACGACGGGAGCCGACCAGGCCCTGCGGATCATCTTGTCCGCGCAAACACCGGCCACCGCCGTGCTGAGCGCATTGGTCGCCGCGGTGATCGTCGGGCGGGTCAGGCCGGCCTTCTTTTTCGCGCTGGGCCTGCCCGCGTTGATCATCGTGTTGCTGGCCTTCGCCCGCCATGTGCTGATCTCGCTGGCGGTGGCCGCCGTCGTCGCGTTGCTGGCCACCTTCAGCTGGCCGGCGCTGCGCCGGACCGCCACGCTTTTCCTGGTCGGCACCGCGGTTGTCGCGTTTGTGGTGCCGACCTCATTGTTTCTGCTGCAGCAGTCCAGGGCCGGGGCGTGGCTCGCCGATCAGTTCACCGCATTCAACCAGCGTGTGCTGCATGGCCTTTCGGGCGGCGCGCTCGCCGTCGACGAATCGACGCAAGATCGGCTGCGCGAAATCGACAGCCTCGACCGCGCGATCGCGGAAGCCCCGGTGTTCGGCCACGGCCTGGGCTACGCCTATCAGCAACCGTACGGAGACGACCCCGACGACTTCACGATGAAGCTCTACCCGACCTTCTCGCACAACTTCTATCTCTGGTGGCTGGCCAAGGCCGGGGCGGTGGGCATGGCGGTGTTTGCGATCTTCGCCCTCACCCCGCTGTTCGGGGCGCTGCGCCGCGGGTCGGACCGCGCCAAGATCGCTGCGGCCACCAGCATCGGCTTGCTGGCCATCTCCGCCGTCTGGCCATTGCCGGAGATGCCGGTGGACGCCCTGGGCTTGGGTCTGGTCTTGGGGTTGACGATGGGATTTGCCACGCAGCGACGCGGCGGCGCCGATGCCCAGGCCGCGGATACCGACGCGGCGCTGGCGTCGGCGGGCACGCCCGAGTGAACTCGGTCGGGGTGCCGACGCCGCAGGGCCGGCTGCGCGTGCTGGTGGTCGGCCCGGCCCCGGCCGCGGCGACCAGCCGGGGCGGTATGGCCACGGTGATCGCGCTGATGGCGGCCCATCCTGACCCACACATCCACATCACGGCGGTGCCCACGTTCATCGACGGCCCGCTATGGCCGCGGCTGATGCTCGGTGTCCGCGGAATGCTGCGCGCCACCTGGCTGGTGCTGCGCAAGCGCACCGATGTCCTGCATGTTCATCTGGCCCACGGCGGCAGCGTGATTCGCAAAGCCCTGCCGCTGTTAGCGGCGCGACTGACCGGTACACCGGCGATTGTGCATGCCCACAGCTACGACTTCGGCGGCTGGTTCGATCAGCTCGCGCCGCCAGCTCGGGCGGCGGTGCGCCGGATGCTGGCCGCCGATCACTGGGTGGTGCTGGGGGAGCGCCATGTCCAGGAGTACGCCAGCCGGCTGCGGTTGCCCACCAACCGGATCAGCGTGCTACCCAACGCGGTTCGAATTCCGAACACCCCGGTGAATCAGCTGGGGGTCCAGCGGGTGCATGCGGTGGCCCTGGGGCGGCTGGGCGTGCGCAAGGGCAGCTATGACCTGATCGACGCGGTAGCGGCGCTCGATGAGACGGTGCGCAACCGGCTGCTGGCCACGCTCGCCGGGGACGGCGACGTCGCCCAGGTGCGTGCGGCGGTCGCCAAGGCCGGTCTGGGCGCGACGATCGACGTGGTGGGCTGGCTCGATCCGATGGCGCGCGACGAGTTGCTGTGCCGTGCAATAATTTTCGTGTTGCCCAGCCGCAACGAGGGCCTGCCCATGGCGTTGCTCGAGGCGATGGCGAACGGGCTGGCCCCGGTGACGACAACGGCGGGCAGCATCGGCGAAGTGGTCACCGATGGCGTCAACGGCCTGCTCGTTGGGCCCGCCCACGCCGATCAGCTCGCGCACGCGCTCGGCGCCCTGGTGACCGATGAGAACCTGCGCGCCCGCCTGGGCGGGGCCGCCCGAGAGCGGGCCGGTGAGTTCGGGCTCGACCGCTGGTATCAGCAGCTGACGCGGTTGTGGGCAAGCCTGGCCAGCGATCCGCACCCGTCCCGGCGATGACGATGTCAACCAACCATCCCCGACGGTGTTCTCATAAGGTACGACGATGACGACAGGCACGGTGGCCGGCGGCGATGCCATGCCGACACACGGATGGGTCGGGTGGCGTTGACCGAGAGCGAAGAGTACGCCCGGCAGTACTTCGATGAGCAGGCGGAGTCCAACAACGAGTATTGGCGTCGGTTCGGGGTTGTCCCCGACTGGGCGGGCAAGCGGGTCCTCGACGTCGGCTGCGGCCATGGCGCGTTGTCGATCGACATCGCCCAAGCCGGCGCCAGCGTGCTCGGCGTGGATCTGGATGAAGGGCGCGTCGCGTTCGCCAATCGCAACCTGGCGCAGCGATTTCCCGAGCTGGCCGATCGGGTGAGGTTTCGGGCGGTCGATGTGCGGTCGCTTCCGGTGGACGAACCGTTCGACGTGATCGTTTCCAAGGACACCTTCGAGCATGTTGCCGACGTGGCGTCGTTGCTTTTGGCCCTCGGCGAACGGTTGACCCGGCCCGGCGGGCGCATCTACGCGGGATTCAGCCCGCTGTATTACAGCCCCTTCGGCGACCATGGGCGCACCGGTTTGAAGGTGCCCTGGGCGCACGCGATCCTGCCGAAACGGCTGGTGTTTGCGGCCGCAGCACGCAAATACGGCCATCCGGTGGGCTCGCTGTTGGACATCGGCCTCAACGGCAACACCCCCGATCAGTTCCGGGCGGCGTTCGACAACAGCGGACTGCTACAGCTCGACATCGGCTACAACCGGGGCGCCAAGCGGTTGCTGCCCGCATTGGAGAGGGCGCGCCGGCACTGGCGGCGCTTCGACAGGTTCACCACCGTCAGCATCTATGCCGTCTTCGGGGTGTGATCGTCGCCGGCCCGACCCGGCGGGGTCCGGCCGATCGTGGCGTGTGCGATCTGGTCCCGTCCGGCGCCGGCCTCGGCTACCAGCGTCGACGTCGCCGACCAGATAGCCGAATGGCCCGCTGTGTGTAGGTAGCCACCTCCGGTGGGCCCGGCGAAGCTTGCCATGGCAACCGGCGCGGTACACGTCGCGGCAATGGCGCGAGCACGGTGCCGTTGCTCGCCGAGTTCCCCGTCATGATGAACGACACCGCAGGCATACAGGTCCACCCCGAGCCGCGCGGTGCCCCGCACGTGCTCGGGCACACCAGTGTCACGACATATCCCCAACCCAATGCGCCACCCGTCAAGGTCGATCGTTGGGGGGCGGGACCTGGCCGGAACCGCGCCTTTTCGGCGGCGCCCAGGTGCGTCTTGCGGTAGACTACCTCAGCGCCCGAGGAGTCGACCAGCACCATCGCGATGTAGCGCCGCCCGCGGTCTTCGACGGGTGCGCCGACCAAGGCACTGCAACCCGTTGCCGCACATGCCAATACGAACCGATCAACGACTGGGCCGGCGACATCGACCGGTGCCACCTCTAGCTGGTAGCCCGTGAGCGAAAGCTCCGGAAACACCACCAGGCGTGCGTTGGCCCGTTGGATCAGGGCCGCGTGGGCATCGACATTCGCGGCCACCGCGCCCATCACGGTTCGTGGCTGTGCCAGGGCTCCGGCGTTGTTGATTAGCAGGCTTGTGAGCTGGGTTGATGATCTTTGGTGCCGCGCTATTGGGGCCGGAGTGTAGGCACGGGCTATCTGGAGAACGATCGAGTTGGTTACTGTTCGTCGTTGGTCTGGAGTTGCCCGTGCCTACCGTTTCAGTATTGCCTGTGTCGTCGGTTCCAGAGGTGTTCGACCGCTGGAGTCCTGGTGAGCGCAGCGAGTTCATCGGATCGGAGTTTCTCGATGTGTTGGCCTCGGTGCCAGACCCGAGGGGCCCACGCGGTCGGAGGTATTCGCTGATGGCTTTGTTGGCGATCGCGGTTCTGGCCACTGCCGCGGGGATGCGCGGCTATGCTGGTTTTGCCGCATGGGCGGCCACCGCTCCCGATGATGTGTTGGCCCAATTAGGGGTCCGGTTCCGGCGGCCCAGTGAGAAGACCTTCCGCGCTGTTTTGTCTCGGCTAGACCCCGCCGACCTCAACGCCAGGATGGGCAGTTACTTCACTGCACACGTGGCCAGCAGCGACCCCAGTGGATTGGTGCCGATCGCGTTGGACGGCAAGATGCTGCGTGGTGCTTTACGCGCCAAAGCGACAGCCACGCATCTCGTGCCGGTGTTCGCCCACCGTGCCCGATTGGTGCTCGGTCAACTCGCTGTCGCCGAGAAAAGCAATGAAATTCCCTGCGTACGTGCCCTGCTCACGCTGCTGCCGGGTAGCTTGCGGTGGCTGGTCACCGTGGATGCGATGCATACCCAGGTCGTCACCGCGAAGTTGATCTGCGCCACCTTGAAGTCGCACTACCTGATGATCGTCAAGTCCAACCAAGCCAAAATACTTGCGCGTATCACCGCGCTGCCCTGGGCCGAGGTGCCCGCAGCCGCTACCGACGACTCCCGCGGCCACGGCCGTGTCGAGACCCGCACCCTGCAAATCATCACCGCTGCACGAGGAATCGGCTTCCCCTACGCAAAACAAATCATCCGGATCACTCGTGAACGCTTGATCACCGCCACCGACCAGCGCAGCGTGGAGGTGGTCTATGCCATCTGCAGCCTGCCGTTCGAGCACGCCCGCCCTACCGCGATCATGACCTGGATGCGTCAACACTGGGGAATCGAGAACAGCCTGCACTGGATACGCGACGTCACCTTCGACGAAGACCGTCAAAGGGCACATACCGGAAACGGCGCACAGGTCCTAGCAACGCTACGCAACACCGCGATCAATCTGCACCGCCTCAACGGCGCCGACAACATCGCCGAAGCCTGCCGGATCACCGCTTTGACCGCCAACCGCCGCCTAGACCTCCTCAATCCACAATTCCCCAGCTCACAAGCCTGCTAATCAACAACGCCGGAGCCCTGGTGGCTGTGCGACGGCAACCACCAACTCCGTCTTCACCTGGTGCATTCTCGCCGAACGCCGCGTTTTCCGCAGCGGGGCGTTTTCTTGCGGTGCTCACCGGCAGCCATTAGTTTCGTTATGCGGCGGTCGCTGGCAGGATCCGGCTCGAAACGCCACACCGGAGATTCCGATGTCATCGGGCCGACGTCAAAGACTAGGGATAAATGTCGAACTGGTTGCGCGACACCGCCACGGACATCAATTCGCGGCTATCCCTTTCGGGGCGCGCCCGCGCGAGACGATGGCGGCACCTCATCGAGGTTTTTCCGTCGTTCGCCGAAATGCGAGTGCTCGATCTGGGCGGAACACCGGAGTCGTGGCGGTTGGCCCCAGTGCGGCCCACCGCGGTCACCACGGTCAACCTGCTGCCCATCGAATCGCAGATCACGGGCATCACCGCGATCCAAGGCGACGCATGTGAGCTGCCCAGCACGATCGCGAACGACCACTTCGACCTGGTGTTCTCCAATTCGCTACTGGAACATGTCGGCGGCCATGTGCGGCGGCAACGCTTGGCCGACAATGTGCACCGGCTGGCCGACCGGCACTGGGTGCAAACCCCCTACCGCTATTTTCCGATCGAGCCGCACTGGTTGTTCCCGGGCATCCAGTGGTTGCCTTACGAGGCGCGGGTGCAGATATCGATGCGCTGGAATCGCGGTTACATTCGGACGCATACTCGCGAAGAGGCACAAGAGCAGGTCGATGAGATCGACTTGATCGGTATTGCACAGATGCGCCGATACTTCCCGTCATCGTTGATTTGGTACGAACGATTCGCCGGCTGATCAAATCGCTGGTCGCCATCAAAACCGACCACGACGGATAGGTAACGGCGGCCGCGGCACCGGCGGGGCCCCAACCGGGCGGAGCCGACATACTGAAATTGTGCGTTTACCGTCGCACCGGGCCAGCGTTAAGGGGACTAGATGAGCAGTCGAACGGACTTGAAGACCGTCGACAGCTGGAGCGACGAAGTGGCGCTGTGTTCCTCGGTCATCAAAAGTCTCGGCGGTCCGCTGGAGATACTCGAAGCCGGATGTGGGCTCGAATGGCCAATCAATCTGGATGGCATCGATTATCGGTTGACCGGTATCGACCTCAATGCTGATGCGCTGCAAAGGCGTGTTGAGAAGGTCGGAGACCTCGACGAGGCGATTCTGGGTGATTTGACCGTCAAGGGAACGATCCCGCCCGGGCGCTACGACGTCATCTACAGCTCGTTCGTGCTCGAGCACATCTACGACGCCGAGGCCGCGCTCGCGTTGATGCTCGACGGGCTCAAACCTGGCGGGCTGCTGCTGCTGCGTATCCCGGACCGCGACGCGGTCTACGGCTGGACCACGCGGCACACACCGTTTTCGGCTCATCTGGCCTACTACCGCTACTTCGTGGGTTACCCCGACGCCGGGAAGCCCGGCCATCCGCCGTTTCGCACCTACCATGCGCCGGTCATCTCCCGGCACGGCATACGGGCGTTCTGCGACAACAACGAGTGCACGATTGTCGAAGAGCGCGGGCACACCTATTACGTCCGGGGCAAAGGCTTACGGGTCCGGATCGTTCGGGCATACGCAAAAGCGCTGTGGGCCTTGTCCTTTGGTGTTCTGGCCTGGCGGCACAATAACCTCACCTACGTGATCCGCAAGGCGGAGCCGGTCAAGTCCGCCAACGCCGTGCACCGCGCCGCCGGGTTCGGCCAGAGTTCAACGACCCCGACCGGGTGAACGGGTCCACTTCGCGGCGCTCGCCCGCAGTCGATGCTTTAGCCGGCTAGCGGCGTTTTGCGCGCGCCAGAGCGCTGATTTGTGGCGAACCGCGCGCCGGTAAATATCCGGGTAGCGTTGCGCGCTTGCGGGGCCCACCGCGCCCCTGGCCTGCAGCAGCTGCACGCACCGGAAGGACAGGTCGAACGAGCCAGAGCAATGATGCGAAATCATTGCCAGGTGCTTGAGCTGTTCGGCGGTCATCGCGTCGGGGTCAAAGAAGTCCCGGACGTAGACGATGTCGGTTTCCAGGATCTGGTTCAGTGGGCGGCTTGGACTCCCGCCGACGACAAAGTCGCCGATCACCTGCCGATCACCCATCTCTTCACCGCGTTGGGGATGCAGTGCGGGACAAACCCCTGACTGCGTAGTTCCAGGTCGACATCCCCGAAGCGCGGCTGATCCCGATACAAGGTGATGAATGAGACCTCGGTCTGAACTGCCACCGCTTCGGCCAGTTTTTCCCGGCCGTTCTGAAAAACAGCCAGTTTGCCGCCTTGGATATCGATTTTCAAGAGATCAAGATGTTCGATTTCACCGATGTCGTCGAGGCGATGAGTCTGGATCGGGAGGCGCTCGATCACCTTGCCGAACGGATCGAAGAGCGTGAACAACCCCTGCGTTGTCGGGTCGGGTTCGAGCAGGCTGGTCATTCCCCCCGGTGGCGGGCAGACCTGCAAAGTCTGTGGCGTGCCGTCGCCGAGGGTGTAGGGCAGGTAGGACTCGTTGGGGCCGCGCGTGCGCTGCAACTCGAGCAACGCTTCGGGCCCCGGCTCGAAGCCGGTGAGGTGGCACAGGCCTGCGTTGAGCATGGCCGTGTACGGCCAGTCGCCGCAGCTTCGGCTGGCCCCGACATCAACGATGTGGGTGAGCCGCGACGGGGACAGGATGTCTCGCAACCCGCCGGTCACTCGAGCACCGCCGAATGTCTGTATGTTTGCTGCGCCCTCGTGAATTGGGGCTTGTCGCGACGGTATTGGCAGCGACGGCGGTGGCCGCGCGGCGTTGGCCGTTGATCGCTGCGCTTGGCCACGCCGTCACCTTAACCATCCGCGGTGGCGCCAACCAAACAGCGGCGCGGCTTGTTGGTTGGCTCAGGCGGGTCAGCGACACCGCGTGAGTGCCTCGCCGGCCGCGTGACCAGGTCGAACGTTACCCACAGGTTCGGCGCCGATCTGTAGTAGTGTGCACCTGTGAGGGGTGCTCTATTACCATTTCGGCTTGCTGTGCGACGTCGATTTTCCTTGAGGCAGAACATCTTTGGTGTCTGCGGAAGTTGATCAGGCCGGATTTCCTGGAACGTATTGAGGCATATTGATGTACCGCAATTCTGTGCGCATAGCTCGCATGGCTCTGGCGCTGGCCAGCGTGGTCGGATTCCTGGCCTTGAGCGCGCCGGCGTCCTGGGGTGCGCCCGAGGAGACCGATACCACGCTCGTGGACGCGCCGACCATGACGTTGAGCAGTCTCGGATACAACTCCGTCTTGTCGTTCTATGGTCTGCAGGGCACCCAGCAGCTGACCATTCCCGCTCCGCACGGGCTCAAACCGACTGCGTTGAACGCGACCGCCGTACTGCCGGTCAATCTGCGCTCCGGCTTGATCACGGTCACCCAAAACGACCGCGAAATCGCGAGGGTGAACCTGCCCGCGGCGGACCAATCGCCCATTGTCATTTCGCTGGCCGACGCAACGGTGGTCGATGACGCGGTGACCGTGATCTTGCGGGCCTACCTGGTGCCATTGGAGGACTTGTGCGTCTACCCGTGGAGTCCGTTTAGCCTGGTCAACGGCTCGGTAAGCTTCGTCGGCGTGGAGCGGCCGCCCGTCACGGTGGCCCATTTCCTGCCGCCGGTGCTGCGGCGGCTGAGCATCTTCGTGCCGCCATCGCCGTCGGTGGCCGAGTCCGACGCGGTGGTCCAGTTGGTCGCCGCCGCGGCGGCCCACTACGGCAAACAAGCCCCGGAAATCGCGGTGGTCCGGTTGCCCGAGGGGGAGCTCGCCCCGCCGGCGCCGCCGCGACCGCTGGAACGCCAAGTCGTCATCAAAGAGGGGCAGGACGAGGGGCTTTCCCTTCGGGGGGGCCACCGGTGTGCCCTGGCTGCCGATCTCCGGGCCGCTGGGTTCGGCCGCGGAATCATCGATAACGTTGCTGTTCAGCAGCCTGTCCCAGCTGGCTCTGGCTTCCAAGGCCGTGGTGGGATCGTTCAAGCCCAGCCTGCACCTGCCCGGTGACACCACCACGCTGCGCGAACTCGGGCAGCCCGGCCTGAACTCCGTTGGACTGCAGCCGCGGGTGACCATCGGGCTGGACCAGACTCGGTTCGCGAGATCGGTGCACTCGATGCGGGTGCATCTACAAGGCTCATACTCGCCGATACCGCCGAGTATGGCCGGTCAGATCGTCGCAACGATCGGCGCGGAGACCATCGACCGCTGGCCAACCGAAAGCAGTGGTGTCATCGACCGCTGGGTGGACGTTCCGGATCGGCTCCTGCAACGGTGGACCGGCGTTGACCTGATGCTGGATGTGTCGGGCAACGTTGGGCGCTGCGGAGATTTCTACACCGCCGGGGCGGGAGATCACGTACTTACCCTGACCATCGACGGCGACACCGCCGTGCAGAGCAGCCCGGCGGCGCCGCCGGTGCCCGACGGACTGCGATCGGTGCCCCAAGCGCTGATGCCGCAGATCCAGGTGGGCATCGAAGAGCACTCCTTTGACGACACCGCTCGCGCCGTCAGGATTGTGGTTGGTCTGCAGCGAACCAGTTCGGTGCCGCTGCAGACCACCGTGACCAGCGTGCAGCAAGCGATCGATTCGTCGAAGTCGGCGATATTGATTGCGGCCGACGGATGGAACCACGCCGATATCGTGCTTCCGGTCTCGGCCGGACCCGGCGGGCCGATCACCATCAACGCGGTCAAGTCGGACGGCAAACCGGCCACCTTGACCCTGGACCCCGCACTGCGATTTGCTTCTCTGCAAACGGTTTTCCAGCACGGCCGGTCGCTGCTGGTGGCGACGTCTAATGGCGCCCCCGAACAGCTCGACGGGCTTCTCGGGTGGCTCGATGGCGACAGCGCCCGCTGGCCCGGGATCAGGGGCGTGGCGCTGGTGGCCATGCCCGGGCAAGACCCGGTTGTGGTGGAACGTCCGAACGCGGGTTCGGTGGACGACGCGACATCCGAGCAGCGTTCCGGCTCGGGATGGATTTGGTGGTTTGGTGGCGCCTGGCTTGTTGCGGCCGTCGTCGGCGCCGGGGTGATCCTGTTCCGTAGCCGGCTCGGCCCCCTGCGGCGCAGATAGCCCGGATAGCCCGGATAGCCCAGATAGCTCAGATAGCAAGGGAATAGCTTTTGTGGAACCGCGGGGCGACAAGTTAATCGCGCGCTACAAGCAAACGTACGGCATTGCGGCCGAGGCGGATATCACCGAACTCATGATCCTGGAGCATTGGAACTTGGAGAAGCGGCTCACGCGCGAGCTGCTGCAATCGGATCCCGAAACCCGATGGGAAACGTTCGACCGGTGCTACACGCGTCTATACACCGAGTTGACGTGGCTCAACGAGTTCTCCCACACCGCGTCATCAGCATCTGCACAAGAGCGATTCGGAAGATGGCTGGAACTCATCGGGCCACCGCCGCAGTCGATATACGAAATCGGTTCGGGCAAAGCCGGTCTCATCTCGTTCCTGGCCCTCAACGGCTATGACTGCAAGGCCACGGAGATCACCCGCGAACGTGGACCCGCGCTGCTCTCGGACTCGCACGAGAACCTGTCCTGGGGAGTATCCGACGGAGTCCATCTGGATCGGTTCGAGCCCGCGCAGACCTACGATGTGGTGGTCTCGGATCAGGTGATCGAGCACCTACATCCCGATGACCTGCAGACCCACCTGCGCAGCGTCCATCGCATATTGAAGACGGGTGGGCGCTACATATTCAACACGCCCAGTAAATACACCGGGCCGCACGACGTCTCGCGCGTGTTCAAACGCGCTGAGCCGGAGGGAATGCACCTCAAAGAATATGACTGCCGCGAAATCGTTGAGGTCACGAAGCGGGCCGGCTTCAGCGCGGTGCGCTACGGATTTGTGCCTCGAAGGTTCCGGCTTCTGCTCGTCGCTGTGGGGGCAAGGAAGCTCGCCGAACCCGAGCGGGTGGGAGTCCTGTTTCTGCGGATGGTGCTATTCGTGGAGAAGGTGTTGTGCGGGTTGCGCGCCCACTGGCTGCGCCGTCTTTGTGCAAACATGCTCTGCAAGCTGGGTGTTTTCTCGGGCACCATTTCGGTGGTGGCCGAGAAATGAGATCGCGGCCCGCTCTAGGGCCGCCGGGTGGCCACTTCCTCGATGACGGCCAGCAACGCTTGCGCGGCCCGGTCGACGGCGAAGCGCTGCTGGTAGTAGCGCGCCGCGGTGGCACCGTGGCGCGCCGCGGTGAGCGGCTCGGCGAGCGTGTCGAAGGCGGCGGCGAGGCCGCGGACATCGTCGATGCCGACTGGCGGGCAGCCGGGCGGCTGGTATTCGGGCAGGCCGCCGGCGTTCGACACGATGGGTGTGACGCCCAGCTGCATTGAAAGCACCTGTACGCCGCTTTGCGACGCGCGACGGTAGTGGGCAACCGAGGCCTTCGCGGCGGCCAGGGTCGCGACAACGTCGCAGTAGCGGTAGTCGCCGGGCAGGCAGCGGGTGTGCTCGGGCAGGGCGCGGGCATCGAATGGTCCACCGATGAGCAGCAGATCGTCGCCGCGCCAGCCGTTTCCGCCGACATGGCGTTGCCAAGCCTCGAGCACCACATCGGCGTTCTTGTAGGGGTGCAGCCGGCCGATCATGACGAAGTCGTGACGGTCCTCGGGTCCCACGAGTGGCGGAACCAGTGTGGGGTCCAGGTCACTGGTGAGGGGCACCACGTGCACCGGCGTGCCGGCGACATCACGGCGCGTGGCGACCGCTCCGGCGACATAGTCGCTGTAGGTGATGGTTGCCGCCGAACGGGCGCCCCAGCGGTCGAATATCGCCCTTTCGTAGGCGCGCCGGTGTTCGGCCGTGTCGTGCGGGCGGTCGTCGTGCACCAGCTGAATGCGAGGAGCCGGCCCGGCCAGTGCGATCCAGCGCGGATCGCGAACCAACTCGGCGATCACCACGTGCGGGCGGTACCCGCGCACTCGGCGCCCGGCCGCGACGCCCGCGGGCCAGCTGGCGGCCGCACGCAACCGCGGATCAAGCACCACCTCGTAGTCGCGGGCCGCGTCCGACTCGGGATGTTGGTCGGTGGTCACCAGCAGTACGTCGATCCCGCGGCTGCGCAGCGCCTCCGCCTGGATTCGTGCCAGCGGCCGCATCCACGGTGAAAGCCAAAGCAGACGAGCCGAGTTCATAGCACCGCGTGGATGGCGTCCAGGTAGGCGTCGGTCATCGCGGCCACCGTGTAGTGCTTGCGCATGCGCGCGAAACCGCGTTGTCCGACGGCGGGCAGCCCGCCGGGGTCAGCCAGGATCTGGGCCAGCCGCTCTTGCCAGGCCGACACCGTCACCGGCTCGACGACAAAGCCCGCCCCGCCGAAATCCAGCATCTCCGGGACGGCGCAAATCGCGGACGCCGCGACCGGTACCGCCCGTGCCATCGCTTCGAGAATTACCAGTGGGAACGCCTCTGAGCGGCTCGGTACGCAGAGCAGGTCGGCATCGGCAAGAGCCGGCCCGGGCCCGGGTGACCAGCCGCGCCAATGGACGCGATCACGCAGCCGTTCGGGAGTGCGGGCCTGCAACCGCTCGCGGTCCGGTCCGTCACCGAAAATGGAAAGAGTCCAAGGTAGTTCGGTAATCCCGCTGAGCGCTTCGATCAGCAGATGCGGGTTCTTGTGCTCGACGATGCGCGAAAGCATGACCAGATGCGGCGGTGCGCCGGCCGGCCTGCTGCGACCGGCCGGGCGGTCGGTCACCGCGACGCCGTTGGGTGCGACGAACCGTGGTCCGCCAAGGCGATGGTAGGGGGTCAACATGTCCCAATGGCGTTGTGCCAGCACGATGAAACCGTCCGCACGGCGCATCGCGGCGGTCAGCGGCCGGGAATAGATGGGCCCATCCTCGAGTGGCGGGATGTGGGCCGCGACCAGCCAGCGCCGCCGGCGGCCGGCCGCGCGCCACAGCGTGGCGAAGCCGGTCTCGGTGTTGGTGTCACCGCTGATCAGCACGGCCGGACCCGGCCCAACGTCGACGATCGGTGCCCACCAGGGTTGGCGCACCACGCGGACGGTGTCCGGGATCTCCTTGATCAGCGGGCCGAACCGCTGCACGCACACGATGGTGACGGGGTAGCCGCGGCGGTCCAATTCCGCTGCCAGCAATGCCTTTTGCCGCTCGGCGCCGCCGTAGACCAATCGGTTGGTGGCGATCACGATCGCCGGGCGGCGCTTGCCGGCATCCGTATTGCGGATCGCGCGGCGCTGGGCCCGGCGCAGCCGCTGCAGCACCTTGGTGGTGGCCAAGTACGCGTTCGCGTGATGCAGGCTGCACTGATGCTCGAGCAGTAGCGCGTCGTTGGCGCGGATCACGTCTCGAGTGCGGCGGCGTTCGCCGGCCGTCACGGTCGGGCCGTTTTCGGCGCCGGTCGGCGGCGCGCCGCCCTGCTGGGCGCCGAGTTCGTCGGCCAGCAGCACCCGCCAGCCCGCCGCGCGGGCACGCGCTTGCCAATCGGCCGGGGCGCCGTGGCTGAAGTACTCCTCGTCGAAGCCGCCGACGGCGTTCCACGCGGCACGGCTGATGGCCAGGCAGGTCGCCTTCAAATAGCCGCTGACGCTTTGTGATTCGCGGGGCCGTTGGGGTAGAGGGGCGAGATGGGGGTGGCCCGCAGCGAGCTAGACAGTCCGGTCGCTTCGACCACGCCCCGGACCAGTGTCAACCGCTGGGTCGCGATGTCCCATGGCGGCCGATCCGGTGCCGCCTCGTCGCGCACCAGCGGCGAGACCGCTGCCACTCCCGGTTGGCGCAGCAACTGTCTGGTGCGGGTCAACGGCCCCCGCAGCCGGGCATCGGCCTTGAGTAACAGGAGATCGCTATCGCCGGGCGACTGCCGCGCCAACGCGTTGCAGGCCGCGGCGAAGCCGACGTCGGCCGGACCCGAGATCCAGTGCACCGCTGGGTGGCCGGCGGCTAGTTCTTGCCGGCCGGGATATCCCTGAGCATTGTTGTCGTACACGTAGACCGGGAGCCCGGGCAGCTGCTCCGCGACGCTGTGCAGGCAGCTCTGCACCGGGTCGTGGCCGTTCTCGATCACGATCAGGACCGCCAGCGAGCGCTCGGCGGGTAGCGGGGCCGGGTCGCCGACCGGGCGCCGCAGATACGCGCGGTCCATCTCGTCGGTCATGGCGTGAGCTGCTCGGGCTGCGCATTGGGCCGTAACGAGGCCATAGTCGACCAGGTGAGCGGGCCGATGGCCGCGTTGATCGCCAGATAGGCGACCGCGGCGGCGGCCAGCACGACGATGACGTGGTGACCGGCCAGGAGTAGGACCACCGCGACGCTGGCCGCCGTCGGGACCGATAACCGCAGCAAGAACAGCACCGGTGTGTGGTAGCCGCACTGACGATGCAGCCACCAACTGGCGATCGTCATGTTGAACAACTCGGTACACACCAGCGCGATCCCGGCTCCCGCGGCGCCCAAGCGCCCATCCAGGGCGAGATTGAGGACGATGTTGAGTGTGAGGGTGGCGACCGACAGCCAGAACCAGAACCGCTGACTGTGGCTGGCGAACAGACCCTCGCCGAGGGTGGTAGCGATGAAGCGTAGCCCCACCGCGATGAACAGCAAGGCCAGCGTGGGCGTACCGCGGCTGACGAACGCCTGGCTGCTCAGGAGCCGGATCAGGGGTTGCGCCACCAGCACGCCGACCACGGCGATCGGCACGGCAAGGAAATACATCAGCTCGACGCTGCGGCGGATGAAACCGGCGAATGCCGCCAGGTCGCGGGAATACAGTTCGGTCGCGGTGGAGAGCGTGGACTTGAGGAAGAACACCGACAAGACCAGGGTGTTGAGTGCGATCGAGGAGGCCAACCCGTAAACGCCGACCTCGGAATGGGTGTTCAGCAGGGACAGGATCACCCCGTCCACGCGCCAGTACAGCACGGTGATGACCGTGACGCCCATTGGAAAAAGGCTCTCCCGCAAGAGATCTGCGGCCTCGCGCAGCGCGAGGATGGGGCGCAGCCGGACCCGCTGGGACGCCGCGCGGCTCTGGATCAGCAACTGCAGCGCCGTCTGAATGAGTTGCGGTACCGCGAACCAGATGACATCGGCTCGGCTGGCCACCAGAAAGCTGATCACGCCCAGCGTCGCCAACCGGCCGACGACGTCGGAGACGGCCACGGCGGTGAACCGCACGGTGACCAGGAACACCGGTTCCAGTCGCGTCAGCATCGTCACGATGAGCAGCTGGCACGAGAGCACCACGAGCATGGCTCGCACCTCGTGGTCGTGATACACCAGCAATCCAGATCCCGCCGCCACCAGGGTCAGCGGAATGCAATAGACCAGGGACAGGCCGTTGTAGATCCGGACCAGGCGTTCCAGATCGTCGGGGGATGAGGTGACGCGGCGCACGATGACCCGGCCGATACCGAGATCCACCAGGCTCGCCCACATTCCGATGAACGCCACCGCAATGGTGAGCTGGCCGTAACGGCCGGGCCCGAGATAGCGCGCGGTCAGCATCACCGAGACCACCGAGGCCAGCATCCCGAGTATCCGGCAGATGAGCTGGATCGAGAACGCCTGCGCCAACCGTGCTACCGGCACCGATGGCACAACCGGGCTGGGCGCCGTCGGTTCGGTCATGGTTCGCGGGCCACCTAGTAGGCGCCGCGGCTGGCCAGAACGGCCTTCACGGTTTTGGCGATGATCATGAGATCACCTGCCATCGACCAGTTGTCGACATAGTAAAGATCCAGCCGGACCGATTCTTCCCAGGAAAGTTGGGACCGGCCGCTGACTTGCCATATCCCGGTAACGCCCGGCTTCACCAGCAGCCGCCGCCGGACATCCCCGTCGTAGCTGTCGACTTCTCGACTCAGCGGCGGCCGGGGCCCGACCACGCTCATGTCCCGCTTGACCACGTTGATGAACTGCGGAATCTCATCGACGCTGAATCTGCGAAGGATTCGGCCGATCGGTGTCACCCGCGGATCGTCGCGCATCTTGAACAGAATGCCGCCGGCGCCCTCATTCCGGGAAACCAGGTGGTCGATTTGGCTGTCGGCACCCACCACCATCGTTCGAAGTTTCAGCATGGTGAAGGGTTGGCCGTTGATGCCTATGCGTTCGGCGCGGTAGCAGACCGGCCCCTTGCTGGTCAGCTTGATAGCGACGGCGGCGGCGATGAGCAGTGGCGATGCGGCGATCAGAGCTGTCAGTGCGAAGCAGAAGTCGAAGGCCCGCTTCTGAAACCGTTGCGCCCCTGAATACTGCGGCTTTTCGACATGCAGCAGTGGGAAGCCGGCCACGGGGCGCAGGGTCAGTCGGGCCTGCGCGATGTCCATCACCCCCGGCGACACCACCAGGTCCACATCCAGCGTCTCCAGCCGCCAGATCAGGTTCCTGATCGCGTGCACGCCGAACTGCTCGGTCTGGGTCACCACCACCGTGTCCGCGCCGCACTCGTCGATCGCCGCCATCGCGTGCGATTCGTCGCCCAGGATCGGGACTTGGCGGCCTTCGACCTGCAGCACGTCGCCGCGCGGGGACCCGTAGCCCGGTATGCAGACCCCGACCACGGAGTAGCCGTCGCGCGGATTGCGGACCAGTTCCTGGATGAGGCGCGAAACCCCTTGCCGGTCAACGATAGCCAGTGCGATCGTCTGGCATTGGCCCCGAGCGCGTTTGCGGCCGACATACTTGCGCCACCCGTTGCGACTCGCCAGCAATGCGATGGTGCCGACCGGCAGGGCGACCGCCAGATAGCCGCGGGCCAGGTCGATCTTGGCGAGCAGGGTGACCATTGCGATGGCCCCGAATGTCCAGAATGATGCGCTGCTGATTCGGCGGTATTCGTCGATTCCCACCCCGATGACGTGCTGTGATCTCGTGTTGAAGATCGCCAGACACGACAGCCACAGCGCCGCGAACAGAACCGAGAACAGCGTCATAACCGGGCCCGGGTAGCCCGATCTGTTCGGTGAATCGCCGAAGCGCACGTATTGCGCGAGCATGACCGCCGCGAAGACGATCGCCGAGTCGGTGATGCGCAGACGGCGTGAATACTGCAGCCGCCAGCGCCGCACCGTGTCGCGATTGGGCGAGCCCATGGGATCCGGAGTTGCCGGACAATCACCGGTTCGCCCGTGCAGCAACGAGGTCACGCTGGCCCGCTTTCCCTTACGCAGTCGCAGGTTCGGGCTGGGTGGTGTCGCGGACGGAGGCTGGGATGTCGACATGATCACTCGATGGCGGGCCCCCGCAGTAGGTGTGGGGGTAGTAGATCAACTGCGCGCGCCGCGCGGAGCAAGGCAATGGGGCCCTGCAACAGATAACGGCGGGCCAACCGGCGGGGCTCGCTGGCCAACCGGTACAGCCATTCCAGGCCGGCCTTCTGCATCCAACCGGGGGCTCGGTTGGTGGCGCCGGCCAGGAAGTCGATGGCACCGCCGCACGGCAGGAAAACCCGGGCCCCGGTCGCGCAGCCGTGCTGGTCGACCCACCGTTCCTGGCGAGGTTTGCCCAAGCTGACGATCAGGATGTCGGTGCTTGCGTTGCGGATAGCGGCCGCCAGGTGTTCTGACGATGATTCGATGTCGTCGGGGGTCGGCGCCCACATGCCCGAAATTGCCAGTGTCGGGTGTCGCGTCGCCAAGGACTCGGCGAGCAGCCGATGGGTCCCGGCGCTGCCGCCAAAAAAGCCGACGCGCTGACCCGAGCGCTCGGCCAACTCCAACAGGCTGGGGAGTAGGTCGGCCCCGGTGATCCGGGGCCATGGCTCGCCCGTGAGCAGCTTGCCCCGCCATGCGATCGGCATGCCGTCGGCCAGCAGCAGCCATTCCAGCCGGCCGCGGGGCGCGGCCGCGATTTTGCGGAAATGGAAGAGGTGGTCGAGATTCACCGAGCCCACCGAGAGGCACCCCTGGGAGGTGGATTGCAGGCGTGACGCGATGATCGACAGCACCTCATCGAACTCGTGGCGCTCGACGATGGTGCCGCTGACGGCCATTCGCACCGCGGGCGCAGACTGGATGCCCTGGTTCATGTTCTCGCGCTTCCTGTCTCGCCCGGCAGGGGTGCGGCTATTGCGACCGCGCCCGCGGTGGCATCGAGTGTCACTCGCCGCTCCTTCCGGAACGGGGTGCGGCGACCGGCACCGTGCGATTGCGGTCACCGCGTGCACCATCCCCGACGGAATCCGGGAAGTCAGCCGCTCGCTGCTCATGGCGGGGCTTACGCGTATCCGCCAGAGGGCGGCCGCGACATGATCGTGGGGACCACGCCGTATCGGGGCCCGGGTGATCTGGGCGCGCCGGCCAACGCTCCCCGCGGCGCCGCACCAAGGACTGTTGGCGCCGCGTTGGCGGCGTCGAGCCCGGCGTTGGGTAGCCCGGAAATCGCGCCCCCGTTCAGCGTTGGGATGACGCTGGTCCAGTTGGCCGGTACCGACAACGGGCCCAGTGAGGCGGCGTTGCCCAGGCCGCCCACCACGCCCGATCCCAACGATCCGAGCGCGCTCGCCCCCGAGCTGGCCGCCCCCGCCGCCGCCCCCTGCACGGCCGCGGCAGCTCCGTTCGCCAAGCCCTGTGCGGTCTGTGCCATTCCCAGGATGGACGACATCGCATACAGCGGGGTGCCGGCCGCCATGAAATAGCTCGGCAGGGCGTAGATCGGGGTGGTGCCGAGTTCGGGGAGTAGCGACGACGTCGCCGCGGTAAGCGCGGAGGTGGGTGATGCGAGCCCGCCGAGCATGGTGGGAACCGCGGAAACCAGTCCGGCCAGCGATAACTGGTCTGTTCCCGTGACCGCGGCGGCCTGGGCTCCCGAGGCGGCGGTTGCGTGGGTGACCGCGGTGGTTTGGGTGGCCGCCCCAGCCGGATTGACGACCTCCGGTGGCGAGTTCAGCACCGTCAGCGCGCACGCGCTTGCCGAGTTTGCCGCGTAGTCATACATCGCCAACGCGTCTTGCGCCCACATCTCGCTGTATGTGGCCTCGGTGGCCGCGATTGCCGGCGAATTCTGACCGAAGAAGTTGGTGGCGGTCAGTGTTGCCAGCTGGACCCGGTTGGCGGCCACCACCGGTGGTGGCACGGTCATTGCCAGGGCGGTCTCGTAGGCTCCCACGGCCAGCGTGGCCTGGCTGGCGGCCTCGCCGGCCTGGGTGGCCACCATGGACGTCCACGTCACATACGGCCAGAAGGCAGATGCCATGGAGAGCGATGCCGGTCCCAGCCAGCCGCCACTGGTGAGTCCCGAGACCACCGATTGGTAGTAGCCCGCGGCGGTCTGCAATTCGGCGGCCAGGCTCGCCCAGCTCGCCGCGGCCGCCGACAGCGATCCGGGGCCGGGCCCGGTGTAGATCCGCGCGGAGTTGATCTCCGGCGGCAGGGCGCCAAAGTCAATCACTTCATGCCTCAGCTCGTGGCCGCTGGGTGCGATTCGAATCGTGAGGCTGCTAGCAGCGGCGCTGGCGGCGCAGCTGGATTTGTGATGGTCGTGATGGCGTGACCCCCTGCCCATCCCTTCCGCCGCGAGGCGGGCGCGGTGTATGATCCAGTCTGGCCGTCGGCGTCCAGGTACGGTCTGTTAGTCACGCCCTTAAATTTCTGCGCTCAGAATATCGAATCAACCAAAAACTTAACTAGTTTTTGCGAAACCCGCTGTGTGTGCTATGTCACCGCCAGGCTGTTCGAGCGGCCGGCGCGGGAACGGGTCGGGGCGGTCAAGGCGTTGTCTGCGCGCTGAGCGATAACAAGGCGGGCGCGACCGGCCGGGTCGCATAGGTACGTCCACCGGCCGACACGGTAAGCGCGATGCGCGGGGGTTGATCCTCGACACGTTCGGTGGCCGCCGCGAAGCGGTGTGCGCGGTGCAGCTCGGTGAGGAAGATGGCGCTGGCGCCGGGTGGAATCTCGTGCGGCACTTCGGTACCGCCGATCGGTGGATCGACCGGCACCAATGATGTGCCGCTAGGATCGGCGCGTATCGCCCAGCCGGTTACCAGGCATGGTGTTCGCGCGCTGTTGACCACCTTGACGCCGATGAAAAACGGGCCGGAGTGCAGTTTCTCCGCGGCGGACGCCAGGGATTCGCGGACGTCGCAGCCGGCATCGTTGGTCACCAAACCGTCGGGTGTCAGCAGGCCGACTATCGGCGTCAACCTCGGTCGTGCGCCCCGTAGCAACATCGCCTGCCAGGTAATCGACGCCACCGCCAGTACGGTCGCGACGATGCCGAGGACAAACGCGGCGACTGTCACCGAATGTCCAAGATGTCGAGCATGATGATGAACGCTACTGGTGATCCGCGCATGAAGTCGAAATGCCTGCCTGCGTGTCCACCCTGTGTCGTTCTCGGAGGCCTGCGATGGTGAGTCGTTGGGTAGTGATCAACATCCCGGCATGGCTGCTGCTGGTCGCCTTGGTCATCCTGGTGGCGGGCGGGGCGGTGCTGATCCAGATGATCGTGCGGCGCCGGTTCCCGAAACTAACCCAGGACGCACACAATGATGCCACCCGATTCGCTTACGGCGTAATCGGATTCGTCTACGCCTTCTTTGTGGGATTCATGGTGTCTGCGCTCTGGAGCCAGATCAACAACGAGGATTCTCAGGCCCGCAGCGAGGGGGCGGCGGCGATCCAGCTGGCGCGAGACCTCACCGTTTTCGACACCGCCGACCGCGACCGGATCCGGCTCGCCCTACTGCAGTACGAGCGCGCCGCCGTGGCGGAATGGCCCATCGCCGCAAGCGGATCCGACTACCCGCAGGCGGACTCCACTCTGCAGGATCTCTACGCCGCCTACCAGCAGGTGCAACCGCGCGATGACACCCAAAAGATTTTTCTCGCCGCATCTTTCAGAAACCTGGAAAAGATGTACCAGGCCCGGGTGGAACGGGTGATTCAAGCTTGCACCGACGAGGGGCCGTCCTGGCTGTTGTGGTCGGTCATCCTGTTGACCAGTGGGTTGGTGTTGGGCTGCTCGATCGTCTTCGGCGTCGAACAGCCCCGCATTCACTACACCTTGGTCGCTACCGTGGGGGTCCTGGTGGCGGTGAACCTGTTCTTGCTACTGGAGCTCGGCCATCCGTTCACCGGCGCGTTGGCGACTTCCCCTGAGCCGCTGCGCGACGTCATCCACGTGCTGTCGCCGCCCTCGTCGTAGTCACGACACGGCCCGGGCGCCAAGTCTGATGATGATCCAAAATTCAGCTGAGCATTTGCTAAGACGGTGTTTTGCCGGGCGGCTCAGGATCGCATCGGTCCTAGGGTCGCTGGCATGAGCACGAAGTACTACCTGCAGATGGTGCCCGTTGAATCCGTGGAGCCGGGTTTTTCGCTGGCCGTCGAGCACCGCGGCGACTACCGCTTGTTCCAGGTCGATTGCACCCAGATGTCCCGGCGCACCGGGCAGCCCGTGATGATCAAGCTCACCTCCGAGCGGCCAGGTGGCAGCGATCCCTGGATTCTGGAATACGAGGCCGGCGCCCCGGTGGCGCGGCTGCTCGGTGTTTGCCAGGTCGCCTCGTAGTGCGGGCCGGCCTGGTCCGCCACCGTGCGTCGGGCCTACTTCGGTTTCGCGGCGACCACGAACTGCAGCCCACGTTGGGTCTGCTGGTCGATGTCGACCAGACCGGCTGAGGAGAACAGGTCGACGAAGCTGTCCTGGTCGAACATGGTGAGCCCGATGGCGCCGGCCGCGGCATCGAGCGCATGGCGGATCGGTGCCCGCTGCCCGGAGTAGGTGGTGAGAATCGCGATGCGGCCGCCGGGGCCTAGCACCCGGACCATCTCGCGGGCGATCCGGAACGGCTCGGGCATCAGGTACAGCGCGCCGAAACAGCAAACAGCGTCAAACGTTTCGTCGTCGAACGGCAACAGGCGGGCGTCGCCGCGCACGTAACAGGTCTGTGGTCCGCTGTTGTCCAGCACCGCCCGAGTCAACATCGGCTCGGAAATATCGAGCCCCACCGCCAGGCTTCCGGCCGGCAGCTGCTTGACCAACGGGGCGGTGAAATTTCCTGGGCCGCAGGCGACGTCGAGTAGGCGGTGGGCGGTCGACAGATGCAACGCTGCCGCCGCCCGGTGTTGCTCGGCTCGTGTGGTGACGCCGCTGGCGAGGTAGAAGGCCGCCGGACGCCACAACCGCTCGTACACGGTCGCGACGAAGCGACTGTTCATGGCCCGTTGGGCAACCGTGGGAACGGGTGAACTGGTGGATTCACCCAGCACGTCGAGGAAGCCGTGCCGTAGATCGCCGGGCTCGGTGAGCAGGCCGCGGGTCACCTCGCGCGGATCTGGGGTGGCACTCATAGCCGGTGCCCTGGTGTCTGGTCCATCTGCCCATTCTGATGCCGAGTCCGGCCCGACTCGCCGGTGCCGGGCCAAAGGGCGCCGGTGGCGTATTGCCGCGGTGGCACGCAACGCCATAACCTGGGTCGGAGCGGACGGCGAGCCCTGCTTGGCGCTGTGGCGGATTGGACGGGATGGCCGAAGTGACCGGCGCGTGGGTAGGAGAACTCGCGGGCATGGACATCTTTGCCGGATGCGCAGCGCAGGATCTCATGCCCTTGGCGGCCCGCCTTGCGCCGCTGCGGGCGGCGGCCGGGCAGATCCTGATGCGCCAGGGTGAGCAGGCGGTCTCATTCCTGCTCATCTCGTCGGGCAGCGCCGAGGTCATCCACGTTGGCGACGACGGCGTGGTGATCGTCGAGCAGGCGTTGCCAGGCATGATCGTCGGCGAAATCGCGCTGTTGCGTAACGTCCCGCGCACCGCGACCGTCACCACGGTCGAGCCGCTGACCGGCTGGATCGGCGGCACCGACGCCTTTGACCTGATGGTTCACATACCCGGCATCATGGATCGGTTGGTGCGCACCGTCCGCCAGCGATTGGCCGCCTTCATCACCCCGATCCCGGTGCCATTGCGCGATGGCACGCAGCTGATGTTGCGCCCAGTCCTGCCCGGCGACAGTGAACGCACCGTGCACGGGCACGTTCATTTCTCCAGCGAGACGATCTACCGGCGATTCATGTCGGCCCGGGTGCCCGATTTGGCGATGATGCACTACCTATCCGAGGTCGACTACGTGGACCACTTCGTCTGGGTGATGGTCGACGGCAGTGATCCGGTGGCCGACGCACGCTTCATCCGCGACAGCGTCGATCCGGCCGTTGCCGAGATCGCCTTCACCGTCGCCGACGCCTACCAGGGCAAGGGCATTGGCAGCTTTCTGATCGGCGCCCTAGCGGTGGCCGCCCGCGTCGACGGTGTGGCCAGGTTCTCCGCGCGGATGCTCGCCGACAACCTGCCGATGCGAACCATCATGGACCGCCACGGCGCGGTCTGGCAGCGCGAGGACGTCGGGGTCATCACCACGGTCATCGATGTGCCCGGCCCGCGCGATCTGGGCTTCGGGCGCGAGATGGCCGGCCAGATCAGGCGCGTCGCGCGCCAGGTGATCGAGGCGGTGAGCTGATCGGGGGCCGGTGCGGACTCAAGCACCGGCGAACCCCCTGACGGGGCCCACGCGGCGTGATATGAACGGTCATGCGCCCGCTCTGGATCGGTCTGCTGGCCATCCTGCTGGTGGGCTCATGCGCGCGGTCCCCGGCGCCGGTGATCGTGCCGGTGCGATCCTCCCCGGCGGCGCGCTCCGCCGTCATCAACCCGGCCAACATCAAGCGGGTCGCCCGCGAACTGCCGCCCGGCTACGAAGTGGGCAGTGATGTCCCCGAAGGCGCGCCACCGCGCGCGCTCTGGCATCTGGGGGCCGGTGCGACCGCCACGCCGGCGCGATGCGCGACGCTTGCCGATCCGGGCGATGGGCGCGACCAGTTCGCCCAGGGGGTGTCCGGTTCGGGCGCCGGCGGCATCGTCAATGCGGTGGTGGTCTCGGTGCCGTCGGGCCCGGTGATCGTGGACGACAGCGTGGTCGCTGAGTGTGCGCAATGGACCATGTCCGACGGGAGCACCCGGGCCAACGTCGAGCTGGTCGAAGCTCCCCGCATCGAGGGCGCCCGAACGCTGGGCATGGTTGCCAGGGTTCGGACACCGGTGGAAGCCGGCACCGAAATCGACTCGCAGACATACACGTTCACCGCCTATCTGGGCGACTACTATTGCGTTCACCGCAGTGACCACCGACCCGGGTTCGGTGCTGCCGCCGCTGCCGCCGCTGCCGCCGCAGTTCGCCGCGGATCTGCTGGTCAAAACGGTGGCAATGTTACGAAGCTGACCTTTCGCGTTGGGTAGGGTAGCCACGATGTCGAAGGTGGCGCTGGCGCTCGGATTGGTGTGCTTGCTTGTCGGGTGTTCGCACGGAGCCGCGCCTTCGATGACCGCCGACATCTCCCGAGTTACGGAACTCAAATCGAGTTTCGGACCGGACTTCAAAGTCAGCGAGATCCCGCCCCGGGCTATCGATCCGCAGTTCTTTGCCGCCCGCAAATTGCCCGACGGACTGACCTTCGATCCGGCCATCTGCGCGACAGCGGCCGTGGGGCCACCGCTGCCACCCGGTTTGCAGGGCAATATGGCCGCTGTCACCGCCGAAGGCAATGGCAATCGATTCGTCGTCATCGCGGTGGAGACCTCGCAGACCCTGCCGACCAATGACCCGGGTAAGGAGTGCGCCAAGATCGCTTTCTCCGGTGCCGGGGTACGCGGCGGCATTGAGGTGGTCGAAGCCCCGCACATCGAGGGGGTGCACACACTCGGTGTGCATCGCGTGCTTCAGGCCCTGGTGGACGGATCGGCGCACACCGGCGAGCTTTACGATTTCTCCGCGCAATTCGGTGACTATCAGCTCAACGTCATCGCCAATCCGCTCGTCGTCCCGGGCCAGAACGTGGCGCCGGTAGACACCCACCGCGCCCGCGACCTACTCGTCAAAGCGGTGCAAGCGGTGCGTCGTTGAGGTTGTTGAGGTTTCGCCGGCGCCGCTAGCACACGCCGCGCGGCCGAAACTGGATGCTGACCCGCGGGCCCGCCGGGGTTGATGTCTTGGGTACCGAATGCTCCCAGGTGCGCTGACATGATCCGCCCATCACCAGCAGATCCCCATGCGCCAGTGGAAGCCGCAACGACGCTCCGCCGCCGCGCGGGCGCAGCGCGAAGATGCGGGTGGCGCCAAGGCTGACGATCGCGACCATGGTGTCCTCGGTGCTGCTGCGGCCGATCGTGTCGCCGTGCCAGGCGACGCTGTCGGAACCGTCTCGATAGCAACACAGTCCGACGGTGGTGAAGGGCTCGCCCAGTTCGCCACCGTAGATGTCGTTGAGCCGCCGCCGCATCCGGGCGAGCTCGGGGTGCGGCGGCTTTTCGATCATCAGGTCATGAAAACTGACCAGCCGGGGCACCTCCACCACCCGGTCATACATCTGGCGCCGCTCGGATCGCCAAGGAACGCGCGATATCAACGCCTCCAGCAGGTCATCGCCGGCTCTGAGCCAGTTCGCGCGGATATCGATGAAGGCGCCGTCGCCGAGTTGTCTTCGCTCGTTGTGCTCGAATAGCGAGCCCTGTACCGCGAACGCCACGGCACCGAGCTTATCGCACATCAGTTCGATGGCGACGTACGGCGCGACCGGTGAAGCCGGCACCGCTACGGTTTGAGTTGTGGTTGATGAGTTGGGCTCCAATTCCGAAGTGGGAACGCTGAAGGTCGTCATCCTGCACCGCCCGGGAACCGAATTGCGCAGGCTCACCCCGCGCAACAGCGACCAGCTGCTCTTTGATGGGCTGCCGTGGGTATCGCGGGCGCAGGAGGAGCATGACCAATTCGCCGAGCTGCTGCGCTCTCGTGGTGTGGAAGTGCTGTTGCTTTCCGAGCTGCTGACCGAGGCGCTGCACAGCGGCGCCGCCCGCATGCAGGGGGTCGCGGCCGCCGTGGATTCGCGTCGGCTTGGAATACCCTTGGCGCAAGAGCTTTCCGCTTACCTGCGTGGTCTGGACCCGGTTCGGCTGTCGCATGTCCTGACCGCCGGGATGACGTTCAACGAGCTTCCGGCCGATGCCCGCACCGACGTGTCGCTGGTGGTTCGGATGCACCACGACGCGGACTTTGTCATCGAGCCCCTGCCGAATCTGCTGTTCACCCGCGACTCGTCGATATGGATCGGGCCGCGGTTTGTCATCCCGTCGCTGGCGATGCGGGCGCGCGTACGCGAGGCGTCGCTGACCGACATCATCTACGCCCATCACCCGCGCTTCACCGGAATACGCCGCGCCTACGAGTCGCGCACCGCTCCCGTCGAGGGCGGTGACGTGCTGCTACTGGCTCCCGGCGTGGTTGCCGTCGGGGTGGGGGAGCGAACCACGCCGGCCGGTGCGGAAGCATTGGCGCGGAGCCTTTTTGATGACGACCTCGCCCACACGGTGCTGGCCGTGCCGATCGCTCAGCGGCGTGCCCAAATGCATTTGGATACCGTGTGCACGATGGTCGACGTCGACAAGGTGGTGATGTACGCGAACGTCGTCGATGAGCTCACGGCCTTCACCATCGAGCGCCAGCCCGATGGCGTCACCATCAGCGATGCGGTTCCGTTCGTGGAGGCGGCCGCCCGTGCGATGGGCATCGAAAAGCTGCAGGTCATCGGGACCGGTATCGATCCCGTTGTCGCCGAACGTGAGCAGTGGGACGACGGAAACAACGCACTGGCGTTGGCGCCGGGTGTCGTCGTCGCCTACGAGCGCAATGCCCAGACCAACGCGCGCCTCGAGGCGGCGGGCATCGAAGTGCTCACCATCGGCGGATCCGAGTTGGGTACCGGCCGGGGCGGGCCGCGGTGCATGTCATGCCCGGTCGCCCGAGACCCCTTGCCCTAGCGCCAGCTGGGGAGCCACATCTGCATGTCCCAGGTCTGCTGTGAGATCGGCAGGCCGGTGAGCACCGGAAACAACCACGCGAAGTTTGTCGCCACCAACGCGATGTAGCAGCAGACGAAGATCAGCCCCAAGGTGTGCCGCTCCTTGCCCTGGCCGGGCTGGTGGAGGATGTCACCGAGAATCAACGCGATGGCCATCACCAAAAATGGGGCCATGGTCGCCGCATAGAAGAAGTACATCTGTCGATCGATGTCGGCGAACCAGGGCAACCACCCGGCGCAGTAGCCAACCAGGACGACCGCGTAACGCCAGTCCCGGCGCACAAACATTCGCCACGCCGCGTAGAGCAACACCGGCACGGCCAGCCACCACATTGCGGGCGTGCCGACCAGCATCTCGGCCTTGACACAGGACTGTGGACCGCAGCCGGGAACGTTCTGCTGATCGATGGCATAAAGCACCGGGCGCAACGACATCGGCCAGCTCCACGGCTTGGACTCCCATGGGTGGTGATTGCCGGCGGAATTCGTCAGGGTGGCGTGGAAGTGAAACGCCTTGGCGGTGTAGTACCAGAGCGACCGAATGGCGTCGGGCAGCGGAACCACGCTATCGGGACCGATGGTCAGGCCCACCTGGTGGCGGTCAATCGCAGTCTCCGACGCGAACCACCCCGCATAGGAGGCCAGGTAGACCCCGAACGGGATGAGCGCCAGCGCATATCCGGTGGGGATGAGGTCGCGACGCAACATCCCCAGCCATGGCCGGGGCACCCGATACTGACGCCGCGCCGCCACGTCGAACGCCAGCGACATGGCGCCGAAGAACGCGATGAAATACAGACCAGACCACTTGGTGGCGAAGGCCAGGCCCAGCAGCACCCCGGCACCGAAGCGCCACCACCGCACCCCCAGCCGCGGGCCCCAGGCCGTCTCGCCGATACGTCCCTGCAGCATGGCGACGTGCATGCGCGCCCGCACCTGATCGCGATCGACGATGAGCGCGCCGAAGGCGGCCGCCACGAAAAACGTCAGGAAGCCGTCGAGCAGCGCGGTGCGGGCGGCCACGAAGCTGACGCCGTCACAGATGAGCAGTAGTCCGGCAATGGCTCCGACCAGGGTTGACCGGGTGATGCGGCGCACTATCCGCACCACCAGCGCCACCATGACCACGCCCAGCAGCGCGCCGCTGAATCGCCACCCCAATCCGGTGTACCCGAACAGGGCCTCACCGATCGCAATCATCTGTTTGCCGACGGGAGGATGAACGACCAGGCCGAACCCCGGGTTGTCTTCGATGCCGTGGTTGTTGAGCACCTGCCAGGCTTGCGGTGCGTAGTGTTTCTCGTCGAAGATCGGCGTGCCGGCATCGGTCGGCGAACCCAGGTTCAGGAACCGGGTCACCGCGGCGAGCAGCGTGATTACGCCGGTCACCACCCAGCCGCGCAACCGGTCGACCGGCCCGAAATCCGCGATCGGCACCAGCGGTCCGGGACTGACAACGGGTACCGCGCGTTCCCCGGCGACGACGGAGGTTTCTTGAGGCGGTGCGGTCATCGGTGTCGATCGTAGGCTGTCGGTCATGACCGTTGGTCGTCTGCTGCTCGGGGCAACCCCATTGGGCCAGCCCTCGGATGCGTCCGCGCGCCTGATCGATGCGCTCACCAGTGCCGATGTGGTGGCGGCCGAGGACACGCGCCGCGTGCGAACCCTGGCCAAGGCGCTCGACATCTCGATTGGCGGCCGCGTGGTCAGCCTGTTCGATCGGGTTGAGGCCTTGCGGGTGGGCACCCTGGTCGAGGCGATTGAAGCCGGCGCGACGGTGTTGGTGGTCAGCGACGCCGGAATGCCGATCATCAACGACCCCGGCTATCGATTGGTGGCGGCGTGTATCGAGGCCGGGATCTCGGTGACTTGCCTGCCCGGGCCGTCCGCGGTAACGACGGCACTGGTGGTATCCGGTTTGGCGTCGGACAAGTTCTGCTTCGAGGGGTTTGCGCCACGCAAGAGCGGGGCGCGCCGGGCCTGGCTGGCCTCGCTGGCCGAAGAGCCGCGCACCTGCGTGTTCTTCGAGTCACCGCGCAGGCTGGCGGCGTGCCTGCGTGATGCCGTCGAGCAGCTCGGGGGTTCGCGTCCCGCCGCGGTCTGCCGGGAACTGACGAAGGTGCACGAGGAGGTGCGACGCGGATCGCTCGGCGAACTTGCCGACTGGGCGGCCGACGGCGTGCTCGGCGAAATCACCGTGGTACTGGCCGGTGCTGCCCCGTTGCACGTCGACCTGCAGTCGCTGGTGGCGGAGGTGGAGAACCTCGTCGCGGGCGGCATTCGGGTCAAAGACGCCTGCAGTGAGGTGGCTACGGGGCACCAGGGCATCCGTACGCGCGAACTCTACGATGCGGTCCAGCTGGCGCGCCGCGAAACGGATGCGGCGCCGTAGCTGCCGATCAGTTGGGTGTGCAGGTGCTCCCGATGGGGCCGATTGTCGGCGTACACAGGCGCGGGGGCGAGATCTTCGGAGGCGAGATCTTCGGAGGGCCGGTGCCGGCAGCGCCGGCAGCTGTGGCAGCTGTGGCGGCGCCGGTGGACCGCCCAATGACGGTAGACCGACCTTGGGCGCGGGCAAACCGGCCGGCAGGGCGGGTAGGCCCGCGGCCGGGAGCGCGGGGAGGCCCGCGGCCGGCAGGGCCGGCAGACCGCCCGCTGCCAGGGCCGGCAGACCGCCCGCTGCCAGTGCCGGCAGACCGCCCGCTGCCAGTGCCGGCAGCGCCGCTGCCAGCATCGTCGGATCGCCCCCGGGCAGAATGGCCTGAAGGTTTGGCAGGCCGCCCGGCAGCTGCGGCAGTCCGCCCGTCACCATCGCCATCACATCGGTGGCCGACATGCCCGGCAGCGCGGCCTGAAGCATGGGCAGCATGGAGGCCAGCTGCGGCGCTCCGCCCATCACGGCCACCGCCAGCAGGTCGGTGGTTGACACGCTCGCCAGACCCGGCAAGGCATTGGCCGCCTCGGTCAGCAGAGTTGCTGGAGACACTCCCGACAGGGCGGGCAGGCTAAGACCCGGTATTCCGCCCATTGACGCCAGCGTGACCAGACCTGCGGGGGTCAGGCCGGGCAAGGCGGCCAGGCCCGGCGCGGCCAAGGTGGGCAGCAGCGATGATGCCGTCGCCGTGGAGGGCAGCAGCATATTGGTCACGGAGCTGATCGGTACGCTGAGGTCCGGCAGGATTCCTGCCGAGCGCAGGGTGTTGTAGGCGAGCATGACGTAGGTGACTGCCAGTGCGCCGGAAGTCACGGCGCTCGTCACTGAGCCGGTGATGCCCAGCACCGAGCCGACCACGTTCGGCACCGAGGGCACACCGATCGTGGGGAAACCAACCGTCGGAACACCCACGCTGGGAAGACCGACACCGGGGATGCCAACGCCGGGAATGCCGACGTCAGGGACGCCGGCAGGGGGCGGCAACGCGGTCAGGGCCGAGCCGCCCGCGTCCAGGCCGCCCGGTAGGCCCGATCCGCCGGGAATGCGAGCTGCTGCAGGGACCGCGGGTGGCTGCTCCAAGCCCGGCAGCATGGCCTGCGGTGCCTCGGCGGGGGTTATCTCCGCCGGTCCGGCGGGCTGTGCTGCCTCTCCGGGCGGCTTCGGTATCAGGACCGATGCCAGCCGGTCGCATTGCTGCCCCGCGGTGCATGCCCCCTGGTTAGGCGCGTGCATCGGCCCGGACATGGTCAGTGGCGAAACCGCCACCGTCCCGCCCACCATGGCCGCGGCGGCAACGCCAACGACACCGACTCTCATGAAGGTCCCCTCTCGCATTCGACCGCGGCGCGCACACGGGTCGATGCTTAGGGGCTTAGGCGTCAGCGGCCCATTGCGTGGGCGTTGGCCGAAATTCGTTGGTTATCGGGGCCTGGTTTGCTGACTAGCCCACCCTGGTGGCGGTTGTGGGCGCCGGCAAGCCAACGACGGGCGCGGCCTTATGCAGGCATTCTTCCCATTCGGCGCCGGGATCGGAGTCGGCGGTGATGCCGCCTCCCGCGCCCAGTACCGCGTTGCCTATCGTGTCGAATTCCACGGTGCGGATGGCGACGTTGAGCTCGCAACCGGCGATTGGAGAGGCCAAACCAACTGTGCCGCAGTAAATTCCACGACGGCGCTGTTCCCATTGCGAAATCAATTGGCGGGCACGGAGTTTGGGTGTTCCGGTGACCGAGGCGGGTGGGAAGGTGGCGTCCAGGAGCGCCGAGGTCGGCAACTCGACCGGGACCTGGGCCGACACCGTGGACACCAGGTGCCACACCCCAGGGGCGCGCCGCACCACCAGCAGTTCGGGCACCGTCACGGTGCCGGTAATCGCAACCCGGCCAAGGTCGTTGCGGACCAAGTCCACGATCATGATGTTTTCGGCCACCTCTTTGGGCGATGCCCGCAACGCCGACGGCCAGGCGTCCAGGGGCAGGGTCCCCTTGATCGGGCTGGATGTCACCGTGTCGCCGCGACGCTGCAGGAAAAGCTCGGGGGACAGCGATGCGATCGCGCCCCAATCGCCGGCGACATAGGCGGCCCGGGCCGGGGAAGTGCGCGCGACTCCGTCGATGAAGAAATCCAGTGGGTCCCCGGCCACCGTTCCGGTGAACTGGGTGCATACGCACGCCTGGTAGACCTCGCCGGCCGCGATCGCATCCAAGCAGGCCAGCACGCCTTCGCGGTGTGCGTGCCGGTCGGCCGTTCCCCAGTCGATCAGGCAGGTCGCCGCCGGGCGGGCGGATAGCCCCGGGGTTGCTGATAGCGCGTTGCCCAGCCAGTCCGGCATGGGCGCACCGGACAGGTTTTCGTACCACCACCGCCCGTCGCGGTCCCGGCGCAGCACGCTGTCGGTCCAGCCGCCGGCCGCTTCCGGGATTCGGCCACCGTGTCCGTCGGCGCCAGGGTCTGGATAGGACAGGTAGCCCACCCAGCCGCCACCGACCGCGCCCGGCACCGACGCCGCCGCGGTATCGGCGCCGCGCCGGATCGGGAAGGTATCTGTGCTGGTCACCGGCCGCACCGACACACTGGGGGCGATGACTGCCAGCGCGCCGAACCATTCGCCAGTGAGGGCGGCCGGCGGCGGCAGATCCAGTTGCCGGGTGGCATGGCCGACGGCGCGCAGCACCTGGGGGGCGCTGCCAAGATCGCCGAGCCGGTCGATTAACACCGCTTTAGCTTGACAGAACGATGGGTTTTCGCACGCCACGAGTCCAGCCCGGCGACGGCAGGCGGTGCGGCGGTGCCGGTGAGCGGCCGGGCCGCGACGCCTAGCCGCGGCTGATTTCGTGGGCCCGCGCCACCGCCGTCAGCTTGTCCGGATTACGCATCACATAGAAGTTGGTGATCTTGTCGCCGACGATTTCCAGCGTGATCACTCCCTCCAACTGCCCGCCGAGATAGAACAGGACCGCGGGAGCACTGTTGCACGTCACCAGCTCGACCTGCAGTTCGGTTGCTGCTTTGCGGATGAGCCCGGTGATGGCCCTGGCCACCCGTTCGGCGCCGACCACCGGCTTGCGGGCCGCAGACACCTTGCCGCCACTGTCGGCCAGCCAGGTCGCATCCGGTGCCAGCATCGCCATCAACGCTTCCACGTCGCCGCTGGCAGCGGTCTGCAGAAACTGGGCGGTGAGCTGCGCATTGCGTTGCGGGTCGACATCGCCGTACTTCTTGCGCCGCGCCTGGATGTGCGCGCGGGCCCGGTGAGCGACCTGGCGCACCGTCGGAGCGGGCTTTCCCACCGCGTCGGCGATCTCCTCATAGTCGAATCCGAACACCTCGCGCAGTACGAACACCGCGCGCTCGTCGGGGGTCAGGGTCTCCAGCAGGACCAGCATGGCCATCGACACCGATTCCGCGAGTACCAGATCAGCCGACGGGTCGCTCTCGTCGAGTAGCAGCGGCTCGGGGAGCCACGGCCCCACGTACTCCTCGCGGCGGCGAGCGCCGGCCCGCAATGCGTTAAGCGACTGGCGAGTTACCAGTTGGGCCAGGTAGGACTTGGTGTCGCGGACGGCCGACAAGTCGACCGCCGCCCACCGCAAATAGCTCTCCTGCAGCACGTCGTCGGATTCGGTTGCTGAGCCCAGGATTTCGTAGGCAATGGTGAACAACAGCGGGCGCAGCAGGGTGAACCGTTCGGCATGCTCGTCACTGTGCGACGGTGGTGTCATGGGAGCACAACCGGTTGCTCGGCCGACGGTTGGACGGGTCGGCTGCCGCCCTTCAGCCAGAAGTACGAGCCGGGTTTGGCGGCCTCGCGCCGCAGCGCCCACAGGGTGCCCTTGCAGATGGCTTCCTTGACTGCCGCGCCGGCACGGCCGCCGATGATCACGTTCACCGGGGTGTCGTCGGTGTGCGCGAGTTGAATCGTGCCGTAGCTGCGGCCCACGCTGATGCATTGTCCGACGAACGCCTGGTTCAGCGCGACGGGTTGATCTCCAGCGATCCGGCTCAGCACCGTGTTTGCCGCCTGGGCCCCCAGCGGCCCGGCGGCTTGGCAGCTCATCCGCAAGGGCTGGCCCGACGGCGCGACGGCGTCGCCGGCGGCAACGATGCGGTCATCGCTGACGCTGGTCAGCGTCTCATCGGTGAGCAATCGGCCCAGATCGTCGGTGCGGAGCCCGCTGCGGGCGGCCAGATCCGGGACACCGAATCCCGCCGTCCACACGGTGGCGGCGCTGGCGAGCACCGTGTCATCGGCCAGCACCACCGCATTCCACCGGACTTCGCTGACGGCCGCCGATTCCAGCACGTTCACCCCGAGTTTGCCCAGTTGCCTGGCCACCGAGCGGCGGCCGCGGTTGCTCAATGACGGCCCCAGCCTGCCGCCGCAGACCAACGTGACGCGGCGGCCACGCTCGGCAAGCTCGGCCGCGGCCTCGATGCCGGTCAATCCGCCGCCGACCACGGTGATGGCGGCGTCGGCGGGCAGATCGGCCATCGCGTGCCGCAGCCGTGTCGCGCCGTCGAGGTCGGCCACCGAAAATGCGAACTCGGCGGCGCCTGCCACGGCGGGCATCGCCGCGGTGCTGCCGACGGCGTAGATCAGGTAGTCGTAGCCCAGCTCGGATCCCGATGTCAGTAGCAACCGGTGTTCATCGGCGTCGATCCGGTCGACGGCGTCGACCACCAGGTGAATGCCGTCGCCGAGCATCGAGTCGTAGTCGACGGTGGCGGTGCCGCTGCCCGCGGCCAACTGGTGCAACCGAATCCGCTCGACAAAGACAGGACGCGGGTTCACCACGGTGATCTCCAGGTCCGCACGCGACCTCAAGTGGTTGGCGGCCATGATTCCGGCGTAGCCGCCGCCGATCACGACGACATGGTTGCGGTCCTCGGTCATCTCGCTCATCTGCTGCCTCCGTGTTGTTGCCGTTGTTGCGGACTCTTGGGGAACGCAACGGACTTGTGCCCTCAAGACACCGCAGACCGGCCTGCCGTGACAGTAAGGGCCCCGATTGTGAGCTGTCTCACTTTCGGCACGCCCGGTCCCACGGCCGGGCCTGCTTGCGCCAACCACCTCCGGTTAGCTGACCGGGCGCATCGTCACCGCATTGGGCCGTCGCGCGCCGGCTCGGCGGCGCGGCTGGACCGGGCGTGCGTGTTAGGCTCGCTTAACTAGAATCGAGCCGTGACTTTCCCGGTAGACCCGGCGGAAAACCAGGCGAACTGGGGTTTATCAATGCGCACTGGCGTGCATTCGAAAATCTGGGCTCGAACAGGCCGCTCGTCAACTGAAGGTAGTCAGCAACGCGTTGGCGGCGTTGTTATCCGCTCGTTGGATGCCGATGCCGTTGCTCGCCGACCGCGAGGCGTCGATGCTCGGCGCGATCTGGCTCGAATGTGAGAATGGTTCGGACAATTAAGAAACACACATCGATCGTTGTTGCGTGCGTGGTTCTTCTACTGGGCGGGGCACTCGACGGCTGCAGCAGAAGCCACGAAAACAACAGCCCACTGGCCGCGATAGTCAGTCCCGCGATTCCGGCAGCTTCCCAGGAGCTCCCCAACCCGCTGCGCGGCCAGTACGAAGACCTCTTGGAACCGCTGTTCCCGCAACGCGATCCCGCCCAGCAGCGGTACCCGGCTTGGCCGGCGTCGTTCGACGCCAGCTTGCGTCTCCCGTGGCGCCAGCTGCAGCCGGTGGATCCGGCCACGCTGGGGCCCAACCCTCCCGATGAACTCAAGTACGACTTCGGCCTGATCGACGACGCGCTGAGCAAGCTGGCCGATCGTCGCATGCGCTTGACCCTGCGCATCTACGCCTACAACTCCTGCTGCAACGACTCCTACCCGAACAACACCAACATCGCCGTGCCCGACTGGTTGCGCGCGATTCCGGGAACCACCACCAGCTATCCGGGGCCGGCCCACGGCGTGGGTGCCGGAGTGACGCAGGTGGTGCCGAACTTCAACGATCCCACCTATCTGCGCAGCTTCGGCGAGTTGCTGGCGGCGCTGGGCCGCCGCTACGACGGCGACGAACGGCTCAGCGTGTTCGAGTTCTCCGGATACGGAGACTTCAGCGAAAACCACATCGCCTATCTGCGTGACTCGCTAGGTGCGCCCGGTCCGGCCCCCGATGCCAGCGCCGCCGCCCTTGGTTACTACAGCCAGTTCCGCGACCAGAACATCACCACCGATTCCATTCGGCAGCTGGTCGGGGCGAACGTCAGCGCCTTCCCCCGAACCCAATTGGTGACCAGTCCGGCCAACCCGGAGATCGTTCGCGAACTCCTTGCCGACGACGTCACCAAGAAGCTTTCCGCGCCGGTCGGTATCCGGTCGGACTGCCTTGGGGTCTATGCGCCAATGCCGGCCTGGGCGGACGGCAATGGCGCTCACTACGTGCAGACCCAAGATCCCGTGGTCGGGCAGCTGCGGCAACGACTGGCCACGGCGCCGGTGATCACCGAATGGTGCCAATTGCCCGAGGGCACCACGCGGCAGGCCTACTACGAGAAGGGCCTGCGCGACGTCATGAGATACCACGTCTCGATGACATCGAGCATCAACTTCCCCGACGAGGACTCGCGCTCACCGATGGATCCCAAGCTGTACTTGCTGTGGGCCCAGGCCAATGCGACCGCGGGATATCGCTATTCGGTCGAAGCCAAACCCGGATCCCAAGGGATGGACGGCAAGGCGGCGACCATCTCGGTGGTCTGGACCAACTCCGGCTCCGCCGCTGCGACCGAGAAATGGGTACCCGGCTTCCGGTTGGTGGACTTCACCGGACAGACGATTCGCACGCTGCCATCGAGCGTGGACCTCAAATCTCTGGTTCCCGAGGCGCCCGGCGATCGCAATGCCATTGCGCCGATACCGGCGTCGGCAACCGAGACGGTACGTATCGATCTGACTGGCCTGCCGGCCGGTCACTACACGCTACGGGCTGCGATCGATTGGCAACAGCACAAACCGAATGGTTCGCACCTGGTGGACTATCCGCCCATGCTGCTGGCTCGGGACGGCCGCGACGATTCCGGCTTTTACGCCATTGCAGCACTCGATGTGCCCCGCGACGCGCAGACCTCGGTCAGCGATCAATGACACCGTAGGTTTGCTGACGTTGTGCTGAACGAGTTTCCTGTGCCGGTCGGCGATCTGGGTGCCGGACCTAGGAGCCCGGCCTCTGGGGGCGCAGGCCGCCCGGACGACGGTCCCTGACGACTCGGGCGGGAATGCCGGCGACCTCGACATCGTCAGGTACCGGCTTGATGACGACCGCGCTCGCGTAGATGACCACACGGCTGCCGACATCGGCGCCGAGCACCGTGGCTCCGACCGAGATGAAAACGTCATCGCCGATCGTCGGGTATTCGCCGGCGCGTCCTTCACCTATTGTCACGCCATGGTGGATTCGGCAATTCGAGCCGACTTTGGCGTTGCAGTTCACGACAATCGAGCCGATATGGGCGATCGAGAGGCCCGGGCCGAATACGTTGCGCGGGATGTCGAAGCCGAGGCGTTCGCCGAGGAACTTGGTTCGTAGCCGAAGATACCCGGCAAGGAGTCGGCCGGCCGGCGTCCGAGCCGAATTCGTCCAATACTCGGACTTGCGTAGCAAACGCTGAAAATGCGCGGGGCGCTGCAAGATCCGGTGCCGGAGCAGGGCTCCGGCGTTGTTGATTAGCAGGCTTGTGAGCTGGGTTGATGATCTTTGGTGCCGCGCTATTGGGGCCGGAGTGTAGGCACGGGCTATCTGGAGAACGATCGAGTTGGTTACTGTTCGTCGTTGGTCTGGAGTTGCCCGTGCCTACCGTTTCAGTATTGCCTGTGTCGTCGGTTCCAGAGGTGTTCGACTGCTGGAGTCCTGGTGAGCGCAGCGAGCTCATCGGATCGGAGTTTCTCGATGTGTTGGCCTCGGTGCCAGACCCGAGGGGCCCACGCGGTCGGAGGTATTCGCTGATGGCTTTGTTGGCGATCGCGGTTCTGGCCACTGCCGCGGGGATGCGCGGCTATGCTGGTTTTGCCACATGGGCGGCCACCGCTCCCGATGATGTGTTGGCCCAATTAGGGGTCCGGTTCCGGCGGCCCAGTGAGAAGACCTTCCGCGCTGTTTTGTCTCGGCTAGACCCCGCCGACCTCAACGCCAGGATGGGCAGTTACTTCACTGCACACGTGGCCAGCAGCGACCCCAGTGGATTGGTGCCGATCGCGTTGGACGGCAAGATGCTGCGTGGTGCTTTACGCGCCAAAGCGACAGCCACGCATCTCGTGTCGGTGTTCGCCCACCGTGCCCGATTGGTGCTCGGTCAACTCGCTGTCGCCGAGAAAAGCAATGAAATTCCCTGCGTACGTGCCCTGCTCACGCTGCTGCCGGGTAGCTTGCGGTGGCTGGTCACCGTGGATGCGATGCATACCCAGGTTGTCACCGCGAAGTTGATCTGCGCCACCTTGAAGTCGCACTACCTGATGATCGTCAAGTCCAACCAAGCCAAAATACTTGCGCGTATCACCGCGCTGCCCTGGGCCGAGGTGCCCGCAGCCGCTACCGACGACTCCCGCGGCCACGGCCGTGTCGAGACCCGCACCCTGCAAATCATCGCCGCTGCACGAGGAATCGGCTTCCCCTACGCAAAACAAATCATTCGGATCACTCGTGAACGCTTGATCACCGCCACCGACCAGCGCAGCGTGGAGGTGGTCTATGCCATTTGCAGCCTGCCGTTCGAGCACGCCCGCCCTACCGCGATCATGGCCTGGATGCGTCAACACTGGGGAATCGAGAACAGCCTGCACTGGATACGCGACGTCACCTTCGACGAAGACCGTCAAAGGGCACATACCGGAAACGGCGCACAGGTCCTAGCAACGCTACGCAACACCGCGATCAATCTGCACCGCCTCAACGGCGCCGACAACATCGCCGAAGCCTGCCGGATCACCGCTTTGACCGCCAACCGCCGCCTAGACCTCCTCAATCCACAATTCCCCAGCTCACAAGCCTGCTAATCAACAACGCCGGAGCCCTGGGGGCCGGAGTCGCCAGCGATCCAGGCCGTAGGCGTGTAGATCCGCGGCCAGGTATGACTCCAGGTTCTTGCGATTCTCGATCACTGCGGAAACATCCTATTGGTCCGCTTGATGCCGGGATCTAGCCTGGCGCCTGGCCGTTCGCTCTGCGAGCCCGGGAGTCTGGACAAATCCGGAGTCTTGGCGTTGAAACCCCCTGCTCACCTTGAAAGCATGCCCGGCAAAACCGTTGCGCGGGAAGCGTCCTTGGCGCCACGGCGTCGACCGGCCAAGCCGAAAGTGCGGCAGTGGGGTGGGCTCCCAAAAGTGGTTCGCTCAACCGCACTACTGCCGCAGCGGTACAGGCGATCGGCCGCGCTGGTAACGCTTACCCGGTTTCGGAAGGCGGCGGCTGGTAGCGCGGGAATACACCGGTGGGCGACGGCATCGCGGTGCCCGGGACCAGGCGGGCGCCGATGGCGTTGAACGACCGCTGATCTGGCCGCTGGCCCAGCAGGTCCAACAACTTGGCGGCCGACTCCGGCATGACCGGCGCAACCAGTAGCGCCGCGATGCGCACGGCCTCACATGTGGTGTAGAGCGTCGTGCGGAACCGGGCTTGGTCGGTCTCGGACTCGCTCTTGCGCAGCACCCACGGCTGCTGGTCGGAAAAGTATTTGTTCGCATGGCCGAGCATCAGCCAAATCGCTTCCAGAGCAAGGTGCATCGACTGATTGTCGAAGTGTTCGCGCACCCGTTCCAGCAGCCCGTCGGCGATCGCCAGCAGCTCCCTGTCGGCGGCGGAGAATTCGCCGGGCTCGGGTACCGCCCCGCCCAGGTTCTTGGCGATCATCGACAACGACCGCTGGGCCAGGTTTCCCAGCTCGTTGGCCAGATCGGTGTTGATCCGGTTGATGATGGCTTCTTCGCTGTAGCTGCCGTCCTGCCCGAATGGGACCTCGCGCAGTAAGAAGTAGCGAACCTGGTCCACTCCATACGTTTCGATCAGGCCCATCGGGTCGATGGTGTTGCCCAGCGACTTGCTCATCTTTTCGCCGCGGTTGTGCAAGAACCCGTGCGCGAAAACCCGGCGCGGCAGCTCGATGCCGGCCGACATCAAGAATGCCGGCCAGTAGACGGCGTGGAACCGGATGATGTCCTTGCCGATCATGTGCAGATCAGCCGGCCAGTAGCGCAGGAAGGCCTCCGAGCCGGTATCCGGGTAGCCGGCCCCGGTCAGATAGTTGGTCAGCGCGTCGACCCACACGTACATGACGTGGTCGGGATGTCCGGGTACCGGAACGCCCCAGTTGAACGACGTGCGGGAGACCGATAGGTCTTTGAGCCCACCGGAGACGAAGCTGACCACCTCGTTGCGCCGCACCTCGGGCGCGATGAAATCCGGGTTGGCTTCGTAGTGCGCCAGCAGTTTGTCGGCGTAGGCCGACAGCCGGAAGAAGTAGGTCTGCTCCTCGGTCCAGGTCACCGGGGTTCCGGTTTCGGTGGCTATCCGGGTGCCGTCGACAACTTGGGTCTCCGACTCGACGAAGAACCTTTCATCGCGCACCGAGTACCAGCCGGAATAGCTGTCCAGATATATGTCGCCGGCAGCATCCATGCGCCGCCAGATCTCCTGGGAGGCCTCGTAGTGGTCGGAATCGGTGGTGCGAATGAACCGGTCGAAGGAGATGTTCAACGCTTCCTGCATGCGCTGGAACACATCGGAATTGCGCCGGGCCAGCTGCGCGGTCGGGATGTCCGCGGCCGCGGCGGCTTGCGCCACCTTCAGCCCGTGCTCGTCGGTCCCGGTCAAGAAGCGGACGTCGAAGCCGTCGAGCCGCTTGAACCGGGCAATCGCGTCGGTGGCGATGTATTCGTATGCATGACCCACGTGCGGTGCGGCGTTGGGATACGCGATCGCAGTGGTGACGTAATAGGGCTTCATCTCAGAACCCACCCTATTGGTTAGTCCTATTGTGTGCGCGTGAGCTCCAACCGCGCCGCCAAACGAGAAGCACCGCCCGCCCCGCAGCCCCTGGCACCGTTGATCGACGCGCATACCCATCTCGATGCCTGCGGCGCCGCCGATGCCGCGGGAGTGATCGCCATCGTCGACCGTGCCGCGGCGGTCGGGGTGGAGGCGGTGGTGACCATCGCTGACGATCTGGAATCGGCGCGATGGGTGACCCGTGCGGCCGAGTGGGATCCGCGGGTCTACGCCGCGGTGGCGCTGCACCCGACCCGGACCGACGCGCTGACCGAGGCCGCGCGCCGTGAAATCGAAGAACTGGTAGCTCATCGGCGGGTAGTGGCGGTGGGGGAGACCGGTATGGACATGTATTGGCCGGGCCGACTGGAAGGATGTGCGGACCCCGACGTGCAGCGGGAGGCTTTTGCCTGGCACATCGACCTGGCCAAGCGGACCGGCAAGCCGCTGATGATCCACAACCGGCAGGCCGATCGCGAGGTGCTCGACGTGCTGCGCGCCGAGGGCGCTCCCGACACCGTGATCTTCCACTGCTTCTCGTCGGACGCTGCGATGGCTCGCGAGTGTGTGGCGGCCGGATGGTTGCTGAGCCTGTCCGGGACGGTGAGCTTCCGCAACGCCCGCGAGCTGCGCGAAGCGGTCCCGCTGATACCGCTGGACCAGCTTCTGGTCGAAACCGATGCACCTTTTTTGACCCCGCACCCCTACCGCGGTGCAGCGAACGAACCGTATTGCCTGCCCTACACCGTTCGGGCGCTCGCTGAGCTGCTCAATGGTAGTGCTGAGGAATTGGCCCGGGTAACGGCCAGCAATGCTCGGCGAGTGTATGGACTAGGCTAGGCCAACAGGCGATTCCCGGTCCGCGGTTGTAACACCCCGCCGCCGGAGTTGCTCAACATTGGACGGTTCGTTACCGTCTTGTTATCGAACAGGTGGGCCTCTGGGTCCATTTTGTCATTTTCTGCTGAAAAGGTCGCTGGGTTGTTGCTGAGGTCGGGGATAGACGGACGTTGAATCTGATTACGAAACTTCATCAAACTGAATCGCCCATGTTGCGCGCTGTGGTTGGCGCTCTGCTGGTGGGACTGGCCCTGGCCGGCGGCTACGCAGTTTCTGCGTCCAAGACCGTGACATTGACCGTCGATGGAACCGCGATGCGGGTGACGACGATGAAGTCGCGGGTGATCGACATCGTTCAGGAGAACGGCTACTCCGTCGGAGACGGTGACGACCTGTATCCGGCCGCCGAAGTGGCGGTGCACAACGCGGAGACCATCGTGCTGCGGCGCAGCCGCCCGCTGGAGATCTCGCTGGACGGCCACCAGGTCAAGAAGGTGTGGACCACGGCCTCCACCGTGGATGAGGCGCTGGCCCAACTCGCGATGACCGACACGGCTCCGGCCACGGCCTCTCGTGGCAGCCGGGTGCCGCTGGCGGGGATGGCATTGCCCGTCGTCAGCGCCAAGAACGTGCAGATCAACGACGGCGGTGTGGTGCGCAGCGTGCACTTGCCGGCCGCCAACGTCGCGGCGTTGCTGAGCGCGGCCGGCGCCCCGTTGCAGGGCAACGACCAGGTGGCGCCCAGTGCGGCGACTCCGATCGTCGACGGCATGCAGATCGAGGTGACGCGTAACCGCATCGAGCGGGTCACCGAGCGGGTGGAGCTGCCCCCGCCGGCGCGGCGCATCGAGGACCCCGAGATGAACATCAGCCGGGAAGTGGTGGAGGACCCGGGTGCGCCGGGAACCCAGGACGTGACCTTCGCGGTCGCCGAGGTCAACGGCGTGGTGACCGGCAAGCTGCCGGTCGCCAACGTGGTGATCACTCCGGCGCGCGAAGCGGTGGTCCGGGTGGGCACCAAGCCGGGCACCGAAGTGCCCGTGGTGATCGACGGATCCGTCTGGGATGCCATCGCGGCTTGTGAGGCCGGCGGCAACTGGGCGATCAACACCGGGAACGGCTACTACGGCGGCGTGCAGTTCGATCAGGGCACCTGGGTGGCTAACGGCGGGCTGCGGTACGCCGAGCGGGCTGACCTGGCCACCCGCGAAGAACAGATCGCGGTGGCCGAGGTGACCCGCCAACGGCAGGGCTGGGGCGCCTGGCCCGTGTGTAGTGGGCGAGCGGGGGCACACTGACCATCCGGCTGCTCGGGCGTACCGAGATCCGGCGGCTGGCCAAAGAACTCGATATCCGGCCACGCAAATCCCTTGGACAGAACTTCGTCCACGACGCCAACACCGTGCGCAAGGTCGTTGCTGTCTCCGGTATCACCCGGTCTGACCAGGTGCTCGAAGTTGGTCCCGGGCTGGGCTCGCTGACGCTGGCCCTGCTGGAGCGCGGCGCCGCCGTGACGGCCGTCGAGATCGACCCGGTGCTTGCGGCTCGGCTACCCCAAACCGTGGCCGAGCACTCCGATAGCGAGATCGGGCGCTTGACCGTCGTCCATCACGACATCTTGACGCTGCGCAGGCAGGACGTGGCCGACCAGCCGACCGCGGTGGTCGCCAATCTGCCCTACAACGTCGCGGTTCCCGCGTTGCTGCATCTACTCGCCGAGTTCCCGTCCATCCGGGTCGTGACCGTGATGGTCCAGGCTGAGGTCGCCGAACGGCTTGCCGCCGAACCAGGTGGCAAGGAATACGGCGTGCCCAGCGTCAAGGTCGGCTTCTACGGACGGGTGCGCCGCTGCGGCATGGTGTCGCCCACGGTGTTCTGGCCGATCCCGCGCGTCTACTCCGGCTTGGTCCGCATCGACCGCCACGAGACCACGCCCTGGCCCACCGACGAGAACTTCCGCCGGCAGGTGTTCGAATTGGTGGACATCGCCTTCGCGCAACGGCGCAAGACATCGCGAAACGCGTTCCTGGAGTGGGCGGGCTCGGGCAACGAATCGGCCAATCGGTTGCTCGCGGCCAGCATCGACCCAGCTCGTCGTGGTGAGACGCTGTCCATCGAGGACTTCGTGCGATTGCTCACCCGCTCTGCCGACACCTCCGGTGGGCCGCCCGACGCCGGTGTGGCAGGCGATGAGGGGCAGGTGCCGGGGCCGGTTTCGGCGACCTGATCGGTGGTGGACGCACGCCGGTAGGTGTGTTCGCAGGTTGCAGCGATAGTCTGCTGCGGTGTCGAGGACGTCGGACGGAAACACCGCTGAGTTGTGGGTGCCTACCGGGTCGGCGACCGTAAGGGTCCCCGGCAAGGTCAACCTGTACCTGGCGGTCGGCGATCGCCGCGATGACGGCTATCACGAGTTGACCACGGTGTTTCACGCGGTCTCCCTGGTCGACGAGGTGACGGTGCGCAACGCCGACCTGCTGTCGCTGGAGGTCGTCGGCGAGGGCGCCGACAAACTGCCCACCGACAAACGCAACCTCGCCTGGCAGGCGGCCGAGCTGATGGCCGAACACGTCGGCCGCGCACCGGACGTGTCGATCTTCATCGACAAGTCGATTCCGGTGGCCGGCGGCATGGCCGGGGGCAGCGCCGACGCGGCCGCGGTACTGGTGGCGATGAATTCGCTGTGGGAGCTCAACCTGCCCCGGCGTAACCTGCGCATGCTGGCCGCGCAGCTGGGCAGTGATGTGCCCTTTGCGCTGCACGGCGGTACCGCGCTGGGCACGGGCCGCGGCGAGGAACTGGCGACGGTCTTGTCCCGGAATACCTTCCACTGGGTGCTGGCGTTCGCACGCAGTGGCCTGTCCACCCCGGCGGTGTTCACCGAGCTGGACCGGCTCAGGGACGTGGGGAGTCCACCTCGGCTCGCCGAGCCCGGGCCGGTGCTGGCGGCTCTGGCGGCCGGCGATCCCGAGCAGCTGGCGCCCCTGCTGGGTAACGAGATGCAGGCCGCCGCGGTGAGCCTGGACCCGGCGCTGCGCCGGGCGCTGCGTGCCGGGGTGGAGGCCGGCGCCCTCGCCGGCATCGTCTCGGGCTCCGGTCCGACGTGTGCCTTCCTGTGCCGCACGGCCGAGTCCGCGCTGGATGTCAGCGCGCAGCTGTCGGGAGCGGGCGTCTGTCGTACCGTTCGAATCGCCACCGGACCGGTGCCGGGAGCCCGGGTGGTGCCGACGCCGGGAACCCCGGAGTAGCCGGGCACGATAGTTCGCAGAGCACCGTCTGAGAAGCGGATTGTGAAATCTGCCTCAATACGCGTGAGGGTTTGGCAGTTCTTTAAGAACTGCTTAAGATAATCCGCGGTGACGAGTAGTGATGAGCAAGATGGCGCGAGATTTTTGTCCGCCCAGCGCAGCGCTGGGCGGACGCCTAGTCACCGCCGGCTCGGCTCGCCGAGCCTTGCCCTTGCCCATCACGCGACCCGGTATCGGGTCGAGGATTCATCACTGATTCGAGACCTAACCGCTCCCCAATTGTGTGCGCGCGCCTGTCGCAATGTGACATCAAGCAGGCGGAACATGAAAACCCGGACCCTGGGGCCCGAACCGAGGAGGTTGCTTTGAGCAGGTTTACCGAAAAGATGTTCCGCAACGCTCGCGAGACCACCAAGGGCATGGTGACCGGTGAGCCGCACACCCCGGTTCGGCACACCTGGGGCGAGGTGCACGAGCGGGCCCGTCAGATCGCCGGAGGGCTTGCCGCCGCGGGCGTCGGCCCCGGCGACGCGGTCGGCGTGCTGGCCGGAGCCCCGGTGGAGATCGCTCCCACCGCCCAAGGGCTGTGGATCCGCGGCGCCAGCCTGACCATGCTGCACCAGCCCACCCCGCGCACCGACCTGGCGCTGTGGGCCGAGGACACCACGACCGTCGTCGACATGATCGAGGCCAAGGCCGTCGTCATCTCCGACCCGTTCATGGCCGCGGCTCCGGTGCTCGAGGAGCGCGGCATCAGGGTGCTCACCTTCGAGCAGCTGCTGGCATCCGAGCCCATCGACCCCGTCGAAGTCGGCGAAGACGAGCTGGCGCTGATGCAGCTGACATCGGGATCCACGGGTTCGCCCAAAGCCGTGCAGATCACCCACCGCAACCTGTTCGCAAACCTCGAGGCGATGTACATCAGCGCCGAGTACGACGCGGAAACCGACGTGATGGTCAGCTGGCTGCCGCTGTTCCATGACATGGGCATGATCGGGTTCCTGACCGTGCCGATGTACTTCGCCGGTGAGCTGGTCAAGGTCACCCCGATGGACTTCATGCGGGACACGCTGCTGTGGGCCAAGCTGATCGACAAGTACAAGGGCACGATGACGGCCGCCCCCAACTTCGCCTACTCGCTGTTCGCCAAGCGGCTGCGCAAACAAGCCAAGCCGGGCCAGTTCGACCTGTCCAGTCTGCGTTTCGCGCTCTCCGGTGCCGAGCCGGTAGAGCCGTCCGATGTCGAAGACCTGTGTGAAGCCGGCGCACCGTTCGGTCTGCGGCCGCAGGCGATCCTGCCGGCCTACGGGATGGCCGAAATCACCCTCGCGGTGGCCTTCTCCGAGTGCGGCGCCGGTCTGGTGGTCGACGAGGTTGACGCCGACCTGATGGCTGCGTTGCGGCGGGCGGTTCCTGCCGCCAAGGGCAACACCCGCCGGCTGGCCTCGCTGGGCCCGCTATTGCAGGGCATCGAGGCCCGCATCGTCGATGCGGACGGCAACGTGTTGCCCTCCCGGGGTGTCGGAGTGATCGAGTTGCGCGGCGAGTCCGTCACGCCCGGTTACCTCACCATGGGCGGATTCATCCCGGCTCAGGACCAGCTCGGCTGGTATGACACCGGCGACCTGGGCTACCAGATGGAAAACGGCCACGTCGTCGTGTGCGGGCGGGTCAAGGACGTCATCATCATGGCGGGTCGCAACATCTATCCCACCGACATCGAACGGGCCGCGGGCCGCGTCGAAGGGGTGCGTCCGGGTTGCGCGGTAGCGGTGCGCCTCGACGCCGGGCACTCGCGCGAGACCTTCGCCGTGGCCGTCGAGTCGAATGCCTACGAGGATCCCGCCGAAGTGCGCCGCATCGAGCACCAGGTGGCCCATGAGGTGGTCGCCGAGGTCGACGTGCGTCCGCGCAATGTTGTGGTGCTGGGTCCGGGCACCATCCCGAAGACCCCGTCGGGCAAGCTGCGTCGGTCCAACTCACTGACTCTGGTCACGTAGCCGCCGCGAAGAGACGGATAAAGGCAAGAAACAGGTAGAGGCCCCCGCCGCTGGCGGGGGCCTCTACCTGTTGCGCGCGCAGCCAGGTCAGCCGGATGCGCCGGGTTGCCCGGACGCACCGGTAGCACCGGTTACGCCGTCGCCACCAACCCCTCCGGTCCTGCCCCCTCCACCAGCACCCGTACCCCGGTGCCACCAACCCCGCCGGTGCCGCCGGTGCCGCCGGTGCCGCCGGCACCGCCCGCCCCCGCGGTGCCCCCGGCACCCGCGGCCCCGGACTGACCAAACAGGCCCCCGGCGCCCCCGGCGCCGCCGTTGCCGCCGTTGCCGCCGGCGCCGCCTGGGGCACCGATGCCGCCGGTGCCGACGCTGCTGGCGCCGCCGGTGCCGCCCGTGCCCCCTTGTTGGCCGGGGTTGCCGTCGGCACCAGCTCCACCGGTCTGGGCTGCGGGGCCGCTGAGGCCATCGGTGCCGCTCGCGGCCTGAAGGTAGGGCGCGGAGGGGTTGGTACCGGCCGCGCCGACAGAGCCGAGACCCCCGTGTCCGCCGGCGCCGCCGGTACCCAACAGGTAGGCGTCGCCGCCGGCGCCGCCACTACCACCGGGTTGGCCATTGCCGAACACGTAGGCGTCTCCGCCGTTGCCGCCGGCTCCACCATTGCCAAACAGCAGCCCGCCGTTGCCGCCGTTGCCGCCGGTTGGCCCGGTCCGCCGTCGGCCCCGTTGCCGATGAGCGGGCGCCCGGTGAGCGCGAGAGAGGGCGCGTTGACCGCGGACAACACGTTCTGCTCGACGGCGCTGAACGCGGCCTGCGTCTGTTGCAGGGGTGCGGCGCTGGCGGCCTCCGCGCCCGCATATGAGCTGCCGGCCGCTGCCAGGGCGTTTTCGAACTGCTGGTGAAGCCCCGAGGCCTGAGCCGCCAGCGCCTGATATGTCTGACCATAGGTGCCGAACAACGTCGCGACCGCCGCCGATACCTCATCGCCCGCGGCCGCCACCACGGATGTGGTCTGGGCCGCCGCTGCCGTGGTGGCCGCGTTGATGGCCGACCCAATTCGGGCCGTGTCCGCGGCCGCCGCGGACAATGCTTCGGGCGTTACGAGCACAAACGACATGGCGATTCCCTCTCTTGTACAGAGCCGCATTGTGGAGACCCGTCGGACTGCCGCCCCGGGCGACATCGTCGGTACCACAAGGGCATCCGGCCCCTACTGGCGCGCGCTTATGCTGGCGCGTTGGCTGCTGCCAGGACATGCACGCCTGGCCGACTGATCACGGTGTTCTCTGGGCAGCGAAGCAATGGTGGAATGTTCTTGCCAAAGTGACCGCTGCCACGGCTTTGCTAGCCGAACAGCCGGCCCCATCGCGGTGTCGAAGGGAGCAGTACCTGATGTTTCGCGGATCACGATCCCTAGCGGCGCGAGTCGCCGCACGCCTTTCTGTCGTTGCCGTTGTCGTGGCCTTTTCCGTGACCGGCTGTAGCGGCGGCAACAAGATCGCTACCGAATCGCCCAGCGCTTCGGTGACCACCGGTGCAGCAAACGGGCAGCGAACCGTTTCGACGACCTACATCACCTACACCTCGAGCCAGCCGTTCGAAGCCACCGCCGATGCGCTGCGCGCCGCCGCCGCCGACAACGGGATGCTCATCGTCGGTGACATCAACCAGGATGCTGAGCTGGCGGCCAACGGCCTGCGGTTGCCGGGCGCGCATAGCTTTTTTGTTGGTAACCCGCAGATCGGTAAGACGTTTTTCGATGCGACTCAAGCGATCGGCACGGTGGTTCCGGTACGGGTGCACGTCTGGGTGGATGGCGATGGCCCGGCGCATATCAGCTACATCGACCCGGCGCCGGAGTTCACCGCCGTCGATCCGGGCCTGGCCGACGCCGGTCAGAAGATCTCGCAAGCAATCCGCACCATCGCCGCGGCCGCGGCCGCGGGCGGCGGCACACCTCAGGAAACCAAGGTGGAGACCAGGTTCGTCACGGTCGACACATCGACCGCTTTCGAGGCGAGCATTGATGCGTTGCACTCGGCGGCCGACCAGAACGGGATGGTGATTCTCGGTGATGTGAATCAAGCTTCCAGGCTGGAAGCGATCGGAATGCAGCTACAGCGTTCACACAGCTTCTTCGTGGGTGATCCACAGATCGGCAAGACGCTGTTCGGTACCACTCAAGCGATCGGTGCGGTGGTTCCGGTGCGGGTCCATGTTTGGGCGGACGCCCGCGGTCCGGCGCACATCAGCTACTTCGATCCAGCTCCGCTGCTCACCGCCATCGACCCCGGTCGCGCTGAGGTGGGACAGCAGCTATCGCAGGCCATCCACGCCATCGCCGAAGCCGCGGCGGCCAAGCGCTAAACCCACACCGGCCTCACCAGGCGTGGACCCGGTTTTGGGCCGGCTCCAGGCCCATTTCGACGAGCAACTCGGTGGCGTCAGCGGCCTGTTCGCAGATCGTGGGTACTTCCGGACGCTCCGGTGAGCTGAAATTCTCCAGCACGAATGTCGCCGGATCCTTGCGGCCGGGCGGGCGGCCAATGCCGATGCGCACCCGCTGGAAGTCCTTGGTGCCCAGCGCCGCGGCCACCGAGCGCAATCCGTTGTGCCCGCCTTCGCCGCCCCCGAATTTGAGCCTGATGCGGCCGAAATCGAGGTCGAGCTCGTCGTGAATGACGATAAGGTCCGCCGGTGGCACCGAGTAAAACTTCGCCAGAGGTGCCACCTGGCGGCCCGACTCGTTCATGTAGCAGCGCGGTTTGGCCAGGACCACCGAGCGCTGCGCCAATCGACCCGTCACCACTTCGGCGCCGGAGCGTTTGTGCACCTTGAACTTTGCGCCCAGCCTGGCAGCAAGGAGGTCGGCAACCATGAACCCGAGGTTGTGCCGGGTACGGGCGTAGTTTTCCCCCGGGTTGCCCAGGCCGACGACCAATAACGGCTCGGCCATACTGCGAACCGCTTACTCGGACTCGGCTTCGGCTTGACCGCCCTCGCCCTCGGCTGCCGCGGACTCGGCGCTTTCTTCGCCACCCGCTTGCTCGAGGTCCTCGGCGGTCGGTGCGGTCACCACGTTCACGACCAGCATCTCGGGGTCGGAAATCAGACCGACGCCGGCAGGCAGCTCGATCTGCCCCGCGGTGAACTGGGTGCCAGGCTCCGCGCCTTCGATCGACACCGTCAGCTGCTCGGGAATCGACATGGCCTCGGCCTCGATTTCGATGGTGTTGGCCTCCTGGGTAACCAGGGTGCCGGGCGCGGCGTCGCCTTCGACGGCAACCGAGACCTCGACGACGACCTTCTCGCCGCGGCGCACCACCACCAAGTCGGCGTGCTGGATGGTGCGGCGGATCGGGTGGATGTCCAGCGCCTTGGTCAGCGCCAGCTGCTCCTCGCCCGCGATGTCGAGGGTGAACACCGCATTGGTGCCGGAGTTTCGAAGGACCGCCGCGTAGTCGTGGGCGGGTAGCTCCAAGTGCTGCGGCTCGGCGCCGTGGCCGTACATCACGGCCGGAACCTTGCCCTCACGGCGGGCTCGCCGGGAGGCGCCCTTGCCGGTCTCGGTGCGTACGGTAACCACTAGTTGGTTGACTGCAGCTTTGGCCATTGTGTCGCTCCTCTGGGCTTGGTGCCTGGTTCATGGCACGGGCGAGGATCGCGACAACCGTCGGTCTCCGTCGATAACGGTGCTCTGATCGGCACATACCCGTCAGCCACCCTCGCCGTGACACCCGGCAAGGTTAGCGCATCCGCACCTCGGAGTGGAAATTCGCGGCGGGCGGGGGTGCCCGCCGGCTACCCCAGCGACTGGTGGGGCTGGGCCGGTGTGGTGGCGCTCAGAACGGAAATTCGGCCCCCGTGAGCTGCTCGGACAGCTCCCACAGCGCGGCGGCCGTGACTGCGTTCTTGGCGCGCCGGCTGCGGCCCACCGATCGGGTGGGACCGACGTAGCCGAATCTGGGCCCGACATAGGTGTTGCCCGGCAGATCCTGAGAGGCGGCGTACAAAGTCTGGCGGGCCCCGAAATCGGCGTCGGTGGCGATCAGCCTGGTGCCGAACGACACGACCGCATCGCCGAGCTTGCGGCCCGAGGCCCCCTGCAGGTTGGTGTGGGAGAACCCCGGATGGGCGGCCAGCGCACGCAGCGGCGAGCCGGCCGCGTCCAGGCGCTTTTGCAGCTCGCTGGTGAACAGCAGGTTGGCGAGTTTGGACTGGCCGTAGGCCAGCCAGGGGGAGTACCGCCGGGACTGGTAGTTCAGGTCGGCCAAGTTGATCCGGCCCGTCCAGTGCGCCATGGACGACACCGTGACCACCCGGTCGGTGAGTTTGGGCAGCAACAGGTTGGTGAGCGCGAAATGGCCGAGGTGGTTGGTGCCGATCTGGCTCTCGAAGCCGTCCGCGGTCAGCGAGTAGGGCGTGGCCATGATGCCGGCGTTGTTGATCAGCAGGTCGGACTTGTCGACGCCGGCCGCGAATTCGCGAACCGATGACAGATCTTGCAGATCGAGGCGGCGGACCTCGACCGGGCCGGCATTGGGGCCGGTCATCTGTTGTGCGGCGGCCTCGCCCTTGCTCGTGTTGCGCACGGCCAGGATGACCCTGGTGCCATGGCGGGCCAGCTCGCGCGCGGTGACGGCGCCCAGCCCGCTGTTTGCGCCGGTCACGATGACCGTGCGCCCGGTGAACGACGGTAGATCCGCGGCGGTCCAGTCGGCCATCACTTCACCGCAACCACGAATCCGTTGATGATCGACTCGATGTCGGATGCGCTGCCGGCGGCCTGACTGGCCAGGCTGGTGATGGTCAGTTGGACCAGATACCGCTGGTTGTCCGGCGGCGGCCCGGTGGGAATGACGATCCGATTCCAGCTGTGCATGCGGGCACCCTCGAGGTCGTAGCTGCCCTGCATCATCGACGAGGGAAAACCGTGAAAGTCTGCCGATGAGGCGTCCAGCTGTTTGAAGTTCTCGAACAGTTGCGCGTCGTCGTTGCCGCGCCTGGCGACGTCGGCGGGGTCGAAGTTCCCGCGCAGCAAGAACACGACCAGTCTGGCCGTGGGGTAGTGGCCGCCCTTGGAGATGATCACCGTTTCCGGGTTGATCTTCGGGCCCTCGTAGGGGGACCAGCCCGGTGGTGTCGGGATCGACACGGTAAGGCCTTTGAGGTCGCTCGGCGCGATCTGCTTTCCGCTGACCCCGATGCTTTCCAGGTACTGCGACAGCGGCACGGGCGGGGCGGTGGTGGCGGTGGTGCTGGTTGTTGCGCTCGTGGTCCAGATGGATTTGTAGTCAGGGGGCTCGGGTGTGCTGCAGGCAACCGCCGGCATCGTGACCGCGAGTGAAACGACGGCCGCTGCGATCCGGCGAGCTGTCACAGGATCTCGCGAACGGCCTCGACCGGCCGAGCCAGCCGGGTGCCCTTCGGGGTGACCACAAACGGCCGTTCGATGAGCACGGGGTGCTCGGCCATCGCGTCGAGCAGTTGCGCATCGGTCGCGTCGGCGAGGTTCAGCTCCTCGTACAGCCGGTCGCGTTTGCGCACGGCGGTGCGCACCTCGATGCCGGCATCGCCGATCATGCGCACCAACTCGTCCCGCGTCGGTGGTGTCTTCAGATACTGGACGACGGTCGGCTCCAGGCCCTGCTCACGCAGCAATTCCAGGGTCTTGCGCGACGTGCTGCACTTGGGATTGTGGTAGATGACGGCCTCGGGTGTGGTCCCCGCGGTTCCGGCGGCCATCTACGCGTCTCCGTCGAATAGTCCTGTGACTGAGCCGTTTTCGAATACGGCGCGGATGGTGCTGGCCAGCAGCGGAGCGATGGACAAGACCGTGAGCTGCGGAAAGCGCTTGGCCTCGGTAATCGGGAGGGTGTTGGTGACGATCACCTCGCGGGCACCGCATGCGGCCAGCCGCTCGGCGGCGGGGTCAGACAACACACCGTGGGTCGCCGCGATGATCACGTCGCCGGCGCCGTCGTTGCGCAGCAACTGCACCGCACCCGCAATCGTGCGGCCGGTGTCAATCATGTCGTCGATCAGCACGCAGGTCCGGCCGGCGACGTCGCCCACCACGCGGTTGGAGACCACCTGGTTGGGCACTCGCGGGTCGCGGGTCTTGTGGATGAAGGCCAGCGGAACGCCGCCCAGCGCGTCGGCCCATTTCTCGGCGATGCGCACCCGGCCCGAGTCGGGGGAGACCACGACCATGTTGTTGTCGGAGTAGTTGTCCCTGATGTAGCCGGTCAGCAGGTTCTGCCCGCGCATGTGGTCGACGGGTCCGTCGAAGAAGCCCTGGATCTGATCGGTGTGCAGGTCGACGGTCACGATTCGGTCGGCACCGGCGGTCTTGAGTAGATCGGCCATCAGCCGCGCCGAGATCGGTTCGCGGCCGCGGTGCTTCTTGTCCTGCCGGGCATAGGGGTAGAACGGCATGACCGCGGTGATCCGCTTGGCGCTGCCGCGCTTGAGCGCGTCGATCATGATCAGCTGTTCCATCAGCCAGGTGTTCACCGGTGCCGGGCAGGACTGCAGAACAAAGGCGTCACATCCACGCACCGACTCCTGGAAGCGCACGAAGATCTCGCCGTTGGCAAACTCACGCGCGGTCTGCGCGGTCACGTGAACGTCGAGTTCTTTGGCCACCTGTTCGGCCAGCTCCGGATGGGCGCGCCCGCTGAAGAGCATCAGGTTCTTGCGGTTATCGGTCCAGTCGTGGCTCAACGCGCTGCCCTCGCCGTTTCGGGATCAAAAGTGGGATCTGAATGGGAAATCGAACGCCTCATCGTACGTAGCGAAGGGCCTGCACATGTCGCCGGGTAGCCGAGAAGCGAATTCACGGTGTCTGATCGGCGTCGGGCGGCGGTGTGGATTGTTCGGCCGAGGCCTTGCGGGCGGCCTCAGCGGACGGGGTTCCCGGACGCTTCTGCTGCACCCAGTCTTCGATATTGCGCTGCGGTCCGCCGGACACCGCGAGCGCGCCCGGTGGAACATCGTCGCGGATCACGGTGCCGGCCCCGGTGTATGCGCCGTCGCCGACATTCACCGGTGCCACGAACCTGGTGCCGGCCCCGCTGCGCACGTGCGAGCCGATGGTGGCGCGGTTCTTGGTCATGCCGTCGTAGTTGACGAACACGCTGCCCGCACCGATGTTGCTGTCGTCGCCGATGTCGGCGTCGCCGACGTAGGTCAGGTGCGGCACCTTGGTGCCGGCGCCAATGGTCGAGTTCTTGGTCTCCACGAAGGCGCCCAGCTTGCCGCCGGTGCCCAGCACCGTGCCGGGCCGCAAGTAGGTGAAGGGGCCGACCGCGGCCGCTGCGCCGATCGATGACGAGCTGCCGTGGGTGCGTACCACCGAGGCGTTGTCCCCGACGGTGACGTCGGTCAGCGTCGTGTCGGGCCCGATTTCGCAGCGGTCGCCGATCTGGGTATGGCCCAGCAACTGGGTCCCCGGCTGGATAACGGTGTCGCGTCCGATCGCCACGTCCACGTCGATCCAGGTGGTTGCCGGGTCGATCACGGTGACGCCGGCCATCTGGTGGGCGGCCACTATCCGGCGGTTCAGCTCGGCGCCCAGCTGGGCCAGCTGGACCCGATCGTTGACGCCGGCCACCAGCGCGCTGTCGTCGATGTGGCGGGCGCTGACGGTTTGCCCGTCGCGGCGCAGGATGGCGATGACATCGGGCAGGTAGAGCTCCTGCTGGGCGTTTTCCGAGCTCAGCCTGCTCAACGCGGATTGCAGTGCGGTGATTTCGAAGGCGTAGACGCCGGCGTTGACCTCGCGGATTTCGCGCTGTGAGGGCGTCGCATCGGTCTGCTCGACAATGGCCATCACGGCGTTGTCCTGGGTGCGCAGGATGCGGCCGTAGCCGTGCGGGTCGCTCAACGTGGTGGTCAGCACCGTGACGGCGGACGACGTCGCGCTGTGGGTCTCGATCAGGTCGGCCAGCGTTTCGGCGTCCAACAGCGGGGTGTCGCCCGCGGTGACGACCACGATGCCGGAGTAGTCGGCGGGAAGCGCCGACAGGCCGCAGCGCACCGCGTCCCCGGTGCCCAGCGGCCGATCCTGCAACGTCACGTTGATGGTGCGACCGAGGGATTCGGCCAGCTCGTCGACCAGCGGGGAGATACGTTCGTGGCAGTGGCCGAGCACCACCACCAGGTGCTGCGGTGCGAGCTTGGCCATCGCGTGCAGTGAGTGGGACAGCATGCTGCGCCCGGCCAGGGTGTGCAGCACCTTGGGGGTGTCTGATCGCATCCGGGTGCCAGCCCCAGCCGCCAAGACCACGACCGCAGTGTCACCACGAAACGTCATCGACTCTCCTTTATTGGCTTTTTCTCACGCAAGCTAGGGGTCGGCGTGATGACACGCCCTCCAGGGTGTCATTTCACGTGGAGGTGGGCTAGATGGTGCCACCCAAACAAGCTCCGTCGCCAGGACTCGAACCTGAACTATCTGAACCAAAATCAGAGGTGCTGCCGATTACACCACGACGGACTGCCGGTCGACGGCGAGCATTTCGCCCGCTCGCCACTATGAAACTCTAACGGGTGGGTGGGCCGATTCCCGAGCCCGCCATATCCCGCCGACATCGTCGGCGCCCCATCCACGGTGCAATCCGGGCGCCCAGCGTGCGTGTGGGGCGCGAATATCGCCACCGAAGCGCACTGGAGACACAGTCGGCGCCCGGCCCACACGCTGGGCGCCGCGGGCCGGAAAACAGATACCCTGTTGGCGTGGCAGGGCCGGAGAAAATGCCGGAAAAAGAGGCAAAGGCGCCGCGCGCCCGGATGACGGGCAGCGAACGCCGGCATCAGCTGATCGGCATCGCGCGATCGTTGTTCGCCGAACGCGGCTACGACGGGACCTCGATCGAGGAGATCGCCCAGCGTGCCAACGTCTCCAAGCCGGTGGTCTACGAGCATTTTGGCGGCAAAGAGGGCCTGTACGCGGTGGTGGTCGACCGCGAAATGTCGGCCCTGCTGGACGGCATCACCTCGTCGTTGACCAACAACCGATCGCGAGTGCGCGTCGAGCGGGTCGCCCTGGCGTTGCTCACCTATGTCGAAGAACGCACCGACGGCTTTCGCATCATGATCCGCGACTCACCGGCGTCGATCAGCTCCGGAACCTATTCCAGCCTGCTCAACGACGCCGTCAGCCAGGTCAGCTCGATCTTGGCCGGCGACTTCGCCCGCAGGGGTCTGGACTCCGAGCTGGCCCCGCTGTATGCCCAGGCCTTGGTGGGTTCGGTGTCGATGACCGCGCAGTGGTGGCTCGACGCCCGCGAACCCAAAAAGGAAGTCGTCGCCGCGCACCTGGTCAACCTGGTCTGGAATGGGCTGACCCACTTGGAAGCCGATCCGCAGCTGCAAGACGAGTAGTCCGATCCGCCCATCGGCCGCCGGGCTCGATATCGAGAAACGACCGCGCCCTAGAATGGCCGCATCATGACCGCACCGGGGGCTGCTAGCCCAGATACCCCGATCGCGGGGCTCGTCGACTTGGCGCTTACCGCGCCGACTTTCCAGCAACTCATCGCGCGTGCCTCCGATCGCCCTGATGAATTGACGTTGGTCGGCCCGGCCAGCGCGCGCTCCTTCGTCGCCAGCGCACTGGCCCAACAGGGACCGCTGCTCGTGGTCACCGCCACCGGGCGTGAGGCCGACGACGTAACCGCGGAACTGCGGGGAGTCTTCGGCGAAGCCGTGGCGTTGTTCCCGTCCTGGGAGACCCTTCCGCACGAGCGGCTCTCACCCGGTGTCGACACGGTCGGCGCCCGGCTGCTGCTGCTGCGCCGGCTGGCTCATCCCGACGACACCCGGCTGGGCCCGCCGTTGCGCGTGGTGGTGACCGCGGTGCGCTCGCTGTTGCAGCCGATGACGCCGCAACTGGGCCGGCAGGAACCGGTCAGTCTGAGTGTCGGACAAGAAATCGGATTCGATGAAGTCATCGCCCGGCTGGTCGAGCTGGCCTACACCCGGGTCGACATGGTGGGCCGGCGGGGCGAGTTCGCCGTCCGCGGGGGCATTCTGGACCTCTTCGCGCCGACCGCCGAGCACCCGGTGCGGGTCGAATTCTGGGGCGACGAGATCACCGAAATGCGCATGTTCTCGGTCGCCGACCAGCGCTCCATTCCCGAGATCGAGGTCAGCACGCTGGTCGCGGTGGCCTGCCGGGAGCTGCTTCTGACTGAAGACGTACGGGCGCGAGCCGCGGCGCTGGCCGCCCAGCACCCGGCTTCGGAGAACACCGTGACCGGCAGCGTCATCGACATGCTGGCCAAACTGGCCGAGGGCATCCCGACCGATGGGATGGAAGCGCTGCTGCCGGTGTTGCGCCCCGATGACCATGCGCTGTTGACCGATCAGCTTGCCGAGGGCACTCCGGTGCTGGTGTGCGACCCGGAGAAGGTGCGCACCCGGGCCGCCGATTTGATCAAGACGGGCCGCGAGTTCCTCGAGGCCTCATGGTCGGTCGCGGCGATGGGAACCGACGCGCCCGTCGACGTCGAAGCCCTGGGTGGGTCCGGCTTTGCCGAGCTGGAGCAGGTGCAGACCGCGGCGAGCAGTTCCGGGCACCCGTGGTGGACGTTGAGCCAGCTGTCCGAGGAATCGGCGACGGAGCTGGAGGTCCGCGCGGCGCCCTCGGCTCGTGGGCACCAGAAGGATATCGACGACATCTTTGCGATACTGCGCGCGCATGTCTCGACCGGCGGGTACGCGGTGATGGTGGAGCCCGGGACCGGCACCGCCCATCGCATGGTGGAGCGGCTGGCCGAATCCGACATTCCCGCCGCCATGCTGGAACCCGGCGCCGCACCCAAGTTGGGCGTGGTGGGCGTGCTCAAGGGGCCGCTGCGCGACGGCGTCATCGTCCCCGGCGCCAACTTGGTCGTGGTCACCGAGACGAATCTGACCGGCAACCGGGCCACGGCGGTCGAGGGCAAGCGCCTGGCGGCCAAGCGGCGAAACACCGTCGATCCACTGGCCCTGACGGCCGGCGATCTGGTGGTGCACGATCAGCACGGCATCGGCCGGTTCGTGGAGATGGTCGAGCGCACCGTCGGGGGTGCCCGGCGCGAGTACCTGGTGCTCGAATACGCCTCCGCCAAGCGGGGCGGTGGTTCCGACAAGCTGTATGTCCCGATGGATTCGCTGGACCAGTTGTCGCGATATGTCGGTGGGCAGGCGCCAGCACTGAGCCGGCTCGGCGGCAGTGACTGGACCAACACCAAGACCAAGGCGCGCAAGGCGGTGCGGGAAATCGCCGGCGAACTGGTGGCGCTCTACGCCAAGCGGCAGGCCAGCCCCGGGCATGCGTTCGCCCCTGACACACCGTGGCAGGCCGAGATGGAGGACGCGTTCGGTTTCACCGAAACCGTCGACCAGCTCACCGCGATCACCGAGGTCAAGGGCGACATGGAAAAGTCCATCCCGATGGACCGGGTGATCTGCGGTGATGTCGGCTACGGCAAGACCGAAATCGCGGTGCGGGCGGCGTTCAAGGCCGTTCAGGACGGCAAACAGGTTGCCGTGCTGGTGCCCACCACGCTGTTGGCCGACCAGCATCTGCAAACCTTCACCGACCGGATGGCCGGGTTCCCGGTCACGGTCAAGGGTCTGTCCCGCTTCACCGACCCCGCCGAGTCACGCACGGTGATCGAGGGCATGGCCGACGGATCGGTCGACGTGGTGATCGGCACGCACCGGCTGCTGCAGACCGGCGTGCGCTGGAAAGACCTGGGCTTGGTCGTGGTCGACGAGGAACAGCGGTTCGGTGTCGAGCACAAGGAGCACATCAAGTCGTTGCGCAGCCACGTCGACGTCTTGACGATGAGCGCCACCCCCATTCCGCGCACGCTGGAGATGAGCCTGGCCGGTATTCGGGAGATGTCGACCATCCTGACGCCCCCCGAGGAGCGCTACCCGGTGCTGACCTACGTGGGACCCCATGACGACAAGCAGGTCGCCGCGGCGCTGCGGCGCGAGCTGCTGCGCGACGGGCAGGCGTTCTATGTGCACAACCGGGTCAGTTCCATCGACGACACCGCCGCGCGGATTCGCAAACTCGTGCCCGAGGCGCGGGTGGTCGTCGCGCATGGGCAGATGCCCGAGGATCTGCTGGAACGCACCGTCCAGGGATTCTGGCAGCGTGAATTCGACATCTTGGTCTGCACCACGATCGTGGAGACCGGCTTGGACATCTCCAACGCCAACACGCTGATCGTCGAACGGGCCGACACCTTCGGGTTGTCTCAGCTGCACCAGCTGCGCGGCCGAGTGGGCCGTAGCCGTGAGCGCGGTTACGCCTACTTCTTGTACCCGCCGCAGGCGCCGCTGACCGAGACCGCCTACGACCGGTTGGCGACCATCGCGCAAAACAACGAGCTTGGCGCGGGCATGGCGGTCGCGCTCAAGGACCTGGAGATCCGCGGCGCGGGCAACGTGCTCGGCGTCGAGCAGTCGGGGCACGTCGCCGGAGTCGGCTTCGACCTCTATGTGCGTTTGGTGGGCGAGGCCGTCGAGGCGTATCGGGCCGCCGCCGACGGCAAGATGGTGACCACTCCCGAGGAGCCCAAGGATGTGCGGATCGACCTGCCGGTCGACGCCCACCTGCCACCGGACTACATCGGCAGCGATCGCCTGCGGTTGGAGGCCTACCGGCGGCTCGCCACCGCCACCTCCGACAGTGGCGTCGCGGCCGTGGTGGACGAACTCATCGACCGCTACGGGGCTTTGCCGGAGCCGGCACTGCGGCTGGTCGCGGTGGCGCGGTTGCGGCTGCTGTGCCGGGCCTCGGGCATCACCGACGTGTCGGCGCCGTCTTCGGCGACAGTTCGGCTGGCACCGATGGATCTGCCCGATTCCGCCCAGGTGCGGCTCAAGCGGATGTATCCGGGAGGCCACTACCGGGCTACGACGTCCACCGTGCAGGTACCCATCCCGCGTGACGGTGGCGTCGGTGCGCCGCGCATCCGGGATGTGGAATTGGTGCAGATGGCGGCCAATCTGGTGACGGCATTGGCAGGCAAGCCGCAACAAGATATTGGTAGAACCAGTTTGTCCGAAGACGATGCGGGCGCCACCGCGTCGGGTAAGGAGCGGCAAGCGCGATGATTGTCGTCCTGGTCGACCCCCGCCGTCCGTCGCTGGTGCCTGTCGAAGCCATCGAGCTGCTCGGGGGCACCGTGCAATACACCGAGGAGATGCCGATCGCCGTGCCCTGGTCACTGCCCGACGCGCATCCGGTGCACGTGGGCGAGGAGGCGCCGGTGCTGTTGTCGTCCGACCCGAACCACCCCGCGGTGGTGGCGAGGCTGGCGGCAGGGGCCAGGCTGATCGCGGCGCCGGATCGCCGGCGCGGGGAACGCCTGCTCGATGCCGTGGCGATGATGGACAAACTGCGCACCGACGGGCCGTGGGAAAGTGAGCAGACCCACGACTCGTTGCGGCGCTACCTGCTCGAAGAGACCTACGAGCTGCTCGACGCGGTACACAGTGGCAGCGCCGACCAGTTGCGCGAGGAGCTTGGGGACCTGCTGCTTCAGGTGCTTTTCCATGCCCGCATCGCTGAAGATGCGGCATTGCTTCCGTTCACCATCGATGACGTCGCCGACACGCTGATGCGCAAGCTCGGCAACCGGGCACCGGGAGTACTTGCCGGCGAATCGATTTCGCTGCAAGAGCAGATGGCCCAGTGGGAGGAAGGCAAGGCGGCGGAAAAGGCGCGCAATCCACGCGAGTCGGTATTGGACGACGTTCCCACCGGTCAGCCCGCGTTAGCGTTGGCGCAGAAGGTGATTGCGCGGGTCTGCAATGCCGGCCTGCCGGTGCAGCTGATCCCCGCCGAAATCACCTCGATTGCCGTGTCGGCGGATATCGACGCGGAAAACTGCTTGCGCGCCGCGGTTTTGGACTTCTCGGATAACGTTCGCCGCGCCGAGCGGGCGATTGTGGCCGCCCGGCGCGGCGACGCCGTGGCAGAGGAACTCGACATGGCGCCGGTCGGGACGATCACCGAGCAGGAGTGGCTGGTGCACTGGCCGTCTGGCAGCGCGGGGGCCGATGTGGCGCCGGAGCCCGTGGTCGACGAAGAACCGCCGCAAGAACCAGCAGAGCCCGAAGAACAAGTCGAGGCGCCTGCCGAAGGCGAGACCCCCAAAGAATCCCGGGAATCCCGCGGCGGCAGCAAGAAGCGGAAGGGCAGGCGCTAGGACGAGTCGTCCGCGCACTAGCGGGGACTTCGGAGGCGCTTGAGCCGGTTCTCGCCAACTTTGCGGGGACTCAGAGCCGCTCCATATCAAGCGACCTTTATGAGGTTTGCTGAAATAGCTGTTTTCCAGATAGAAGCTAAAAATTGCGCTTGCTGGCCTGATCTTCGGCTAACCAATTCCAGTACCAGGATGCACTCCTGGCCGTGTGCTGGATGAGAACTGCGACGGGGTAACTCTCAAACCCATGGGACGATGATTTAGGTCGTAGCGGCCGCCAAGTCGGAACGTGAGCGCGCGGACGGCGAAGTGGCCCAACGGACGCGTAGAGCGCCAGCAGTAGCCAAAGGGAGGATTGTGTCGCCAAGACGTTGGTTGCGCGCGGCCGCCGTTATTGGCGCGACCGCGATGCTCTTGGCGTCAAGTTGCACCTGGCAGCTCAGCTTGTTCATCCCCGAAGGGGTGCCGCCGCCACCGGGTGATCCGGTGCCGCCGGTGGACACCTACGCCAGCGGTCGGCCCGCCGATCAGCTGCGGGAATGGGTCGAGCAACGCGCCCCGGCGCTGGAGATGCCGGTGATTGCGCTGGAGGCCTACGCCTACGCCGCTCGGGTTGCGGAGGTCGAGAACCCGAAGTGCCATATCGCGTGGACCACGCTGGCGGGCATCGGGCAGGTGGAAAGTCACAACGGCACCTATCGGGGCGCGACCATAGCGCCCAACGGGGACGTGCGGCCTCCCATTCGCGGCGTGCGCCTGGACGGAACCGGCGGCACCCTGCGCATCGTCGATAGCGAGCGTGCCAACCTCGACGGTGACGACGGCGTGGAGCGTGCGATGGGGCCGATGCAGTTCATCTCCGAAACCTGGCGGCTCTACGGGGTGGATGCCAACAATGACGGCATCGTCAGTCCGGACAACATCGACGACGCCGCGCTTTCGGCGGCCGGGTATTTATGCTGGCGCGGTAAAGATCTCGCGACTGCGCGGGGATGGATCACCGCTTTGCGCGCCTACAACAACTCCGGCGTCTACGCTCGGGCGGTGCGCGACTGGGCGACCGCTTACGCGGCGGGCCACCCGCTGTAGAAAGATGGAACGCTGACCCAGGCTTTACGCTAAAGGCTGCCGGGGACCTCAACGAACGCCAGGACACAAAGGAGAACCCAGTGCCGATAATCGAGCAGGTCGGGGCCCGCGAGATCCTCGATTCCCGCGGCAACCCGACCGTCGAGGTCGAGGTGGCTCTGATCGACGGAACCTTTGCCCGGGCCGCGGTGCCGTCGGGCGCGTCGACCGGTGAGCATGAGGCCGTCGAACTGCGCGACGGTGGCGATCGCTACGGCGGCAAGGGCGTCAAGAAGGCAGTGGAAGCCGTGCTCGATGAGATCGGCCCGGCGGTCATCGGACTCAACGCCGACGACCAGCGCTTGGTCGATCAGGCCCTGGTTGATCTCGATGGCACGCCCGACAAGTCCCGGTTGGGGGGCAACTCGATCCTCGGCGTCTCGCTGGCGGTGGCCAAGGCGGCTTCGGAATCGGCCGAACTGCCGCTGTTCCGCTACATCGGCGGGCCCAACGCCCACATCCTTCCGGTGCCGATGATGAACATCCTCAACGGCGGCGCACACGCGGACACGGGCGTGGACATTCAGGAGTTCATGGTGGCCCCGATCGGTGCGCCCAGCTTCAGTGAGGCATTGCGCTGGGGCGCGGAGGTGTACCACGCGCTCAAGGCGGTGCTCAAGAAGGCCGGGCTGTCCACCGGTTTGGGCGACGAGGGTGGTTTTGCTCCCGATGTGGCCAGCACCACCGCGGCACTCGATCTGATCAGCCAGGCCATCGAGGCGGCGGGCTTCAAGCCCGGTGTGGACGTGGCTTTGGCGCTCGATGCGGCCGCCAACGAATTCCACGCCGACGGCAGCTACACCTTCGAGGGCACGCCCCGCACCGCCGCGCAGATGACGGAGTTCTACGCCGGGCTGCTCGGCTCCTATCCGCTGGTCTCCATCGAAGATCCGCTCTACGAGAACGATTGGGACGGGTGGGCCGCACTGACGGCCGAGATCGGTGACCGGGTACAGATCGTCGGCGACGACGTGTTCGTCACCAATCCCGAGCGGCTCGAAGAGGGCATCGACCGGGGCGTGGCCAATGCGCTGCTGGTCAAGGTGAATCAGATCGGGACGCTGACCGAGACGCTCGACGCGGTCGCGCTGGCGCACCACAGCGGCTACCGCACGATGATCAGCCACCGCAGCGGTGAGACGGAGGACACCATCATTGCCGACCTGGCGGTGGCCGTCGGCAGCGGCCAGATCAAGACGGGCGCACCCGCCCGCAGCGAGCGTGTGGCCAAGTACAACCAGCTGCTTCGGATCGAAGAGGCTCTCGGTGACGCGGCCCGCTACGCCGGCGATCTGGCCTTCCCCCGATTCGTTGCGGACCCGAAATAGGCCGACGGCCGACGGAAACGTGGCTGAAGCTTCATGGCCGACGCGAAACGTCCCGATCCGAAGCGCCGATCCCCGGCATCGCGCCCGGGTAAAGCCGGCGAGTCGGCGCGCGGGCGTCGCACCACTTCGGTGTCCAGGCCCACACAAGCGGCCAACACCGGGCCGGCCGCCAGTCGCAACACCGCCCGAACGCTGCGTGAACATGTCGTCGAACCCATCAAGCGCTCATTCACCGAATCGGTGGAGCAGCGATCCGACCAACGTTTGGGTTTCACCGCCCGGCGTGCGGCCGTGCTGGCCGCGGTCGTCTGCGTGTTGACTCTGACCATCGCCGGGCCGGTTCGGACCTACTTCGCCCAGCGCACCGAAATGGAGCAATTGTCCGCAACCGAAGCGGCGCTGCGCCGCCAGATCGCCGATCTCGAGCAGCGCAAGGGCCAACTGGCCGACCCGGCCTACATTGCGGCGCAGGCCCGTGAGCGCCTTGGCTTTGTGATGCCGGGGGACATTCCATTTCAGGTCCAGCTGCCGCCCGGGGCGGTGGTGGCCCCGCAACCGGGCACCGATGCCGCCATGCCCACGAAGGGTGACCCTTGGTATACGTCGCTTTGGCACACCATTGCCGACGCGCCGCACCTTCCGCCCGCCGCCGCTGAACCTCCCGCCCCGGAGCCCGAACCTGAGCCCGGACTGCCCGCACCCGTACCGCCCGAGCCGACGGCCCCCGGTGGTTGATCCCGCGGACCTGGAGGCGGTGGCGCGTCAGCTCGGCCGCGAGCCGCGTGGGGTGCTGGAGATCGCCTACCGATGCCCCGACGGCGAACCCGGCGTGGTCAAGACCGCGCCCAGACTGCCCGACGGCACACCGTTTCCCACGCTCTACTACCTGACGCATCCGGAGCTCACGGCGGCCGCCAGCAGGCTCGAGACCACCGGTCTGATGCGCGAGATGACCGAGCGGCTGGGCGACGATCCCGAACTGGCCGCGGCGTATCGGCGGGCGCACGAGTCCTATCTGGCCGAGCGTGACGCGATCGATCCACTGGGAACCAAGGTTTCGGCTGGCGGCATGCCCGATCGGGTCAAGTGCCTGCATGTGTTGATCGCGCATTCATTGGCCAAGGGGCCCGGGGTTAACCCGTTTGGCGATGAGGCGGTGGCGTTGCTGGCCGCCGAGCCGGGCGCGGCGGCGAACCTGGTGGCGGGACAGTGGCTTTGAAGGGGACGATGGGGACGTGATGAGCCGGGTCGCCGCGATCGACTGCGGTACCAATTCGATTCGGTTGCTCATCGCCGACGCCGGCGGTGGGCAGCTCAATGACGTGCACCGAGAAACGCGGATAGTCAGGTTGGGCCAGGGTGTCGACGCGACCGGTCAGTTTGCGCCGGAAGCGATTGCCCGGACCCGGGCCGCGTTGACTGATTACGCGGCCCTGCTGAAGGTGCACGGCGTCGAACGGGTACGGATGGTCGCCACGTCGGCCACCCGTGACGCCGCCAACCGGGACAGCTTCTTTGCCATGACCGCCGAGGTGCTCGGTGCAGTGCTGCCCGGCGCGATCGCCGAGGTGATCACCGGGGCCGAAGAGGCGGAGCTGTCGTTTTCCGGCGCGGTCGGCGAACTGGACAGCGCCGGAGCGCCTTTCGTGGTCGTCGATCTCGGCGGCGGATCCACCGAGATCGTGCTCGGCAAGGCGGGCAACGAAGTCACCGCGAGTTACTCGGCCAACATCGGCTGTGTTCGGCTGACCGAACGCTGCCTGCACTCCGATCCGCCGACGCCCGATGAGGTGGCCGCCGCCCGCCTGGTGGTGCGCGAAGAGCTGGAACCCGCGTTGCGTGCGGTCCCCGTCGAGGAGGCCCGGACTTGGGTCGGCCTGGCCGGAACGATGACCACGTTGTCCGCCCTGGCCCACAACATGACTACCTACGATTCTGCGGCCATTCATCTTTCGCGAGTCGCCGGCGCTGATCTGCACGCGGTGTGTGACCGGCTGATAGCGATGACGCGCGAGCAGCGTGCCGCACTCCCACCGATGCATGAGGGCCGGGTCGACGTGATCGGCGGCGGCGCGATCGTGGTCGAAGAACTGGCTCGCGAGTTGCGCAGCCGCGCCGGCATCGACGAGCTGACCGTCAGCGAGCACGACATCCTGGACGGCATCGCCCTGGCGCTCTGCGACTAGGTCACATCTGCCACACCGGTCCCGGCGGGCGAGTGGCACTCTTTTTGCCCGCCTCGCAGCGACAAGCTCGGTTGATGTCATACCCGCGTGCGACCGTTCGGCAATGAGCTACCTACTTGCCGGCATCGAGCTTCGATACGTGCTGACTATGCAGTTGTCCCAACACGGGCCAGCGACCATCGCCGAAATGATCGACGCGCTGGACTGGCACCACTTTTCGGTCCGCGGCAGGGCATCCAAGGCGCTGTCAGATGCGTTGCGCTGGGAAATCGGACGCGGCAGGGTGCGCCGACTCGGACGCGGTCGCTATGGCCCGGCCGAAATTCCGCGGGGGACCGAACACCGGATCCACCGGCGGGTGCTGGCTTTGCGCGCGGCAGCCAGGCTGTCGCTGTGAGGCGGGCAAAAATTGTGTTGCCTCAAGCGGTGACTCCTGTGGCAGAAGTGGCGTACGCCTGCAGGCGGTAGCCACGTCGGCTCTGGTTATTTCTTTGGCGGGCTTGCGTATTCACCGTGCTTGGCCGTACGCAAACCCAATGTCACGAGTGACTGCACCAGCACCGTGGCGGCGCTGACCCCGTCCACCACGGGAACGCCGATCTCCTCGGAGATCGAGTGGCATATGTCGGCCATTCCCGCGCAGCCCAGCACGATGCTGTCGGAGCGATCCACCTTGATGGCGGTGCGACACGCGTCGGTGACGATCGCGCGCGCCCGTGAGTCCGTCTCGAGGTCGAGCACCGGGATTTCGCAGGCGTGGACGCCCAGGCAGAACCGGTCCATGCCGTAGCGTTCGGCGAGCTCCGCGGCGCGTCCCGTGGTGCGAGCCAGGGTGGTGACCACCGAGAATCCCCGGCCGAGATGGCTGGCGGTATGCATGGCCGCTTCGGCGATCCCAATCACAGGCCCCCGAGCCAGCTCCCGAGCGGCGTCGAGGCCGGGGTCGCCGAAGCAGGCGATCACGTAGCCGTCAGCTCCCGAATGCTCACCTTGCTCGATGGCCTGCAGTAGGCCGGGGACGCTCATGGCCTCGTCGTAGTGACTTTCAATCGACGGCGGACCAATCGGGGAGGTCACCGCCGTGATTTCGGTGCCGGGGCCGGCCACCGCCCGCGCGCAGCGGCCGATCGCGGTGGTCATTAATTCGGTGGTGTTCGGGTTGATCACCCAGATACGGAGCACAGCCAATCTTGCACCAAGGCACCGGATAGGGGTGATGCGCATCCCGGACCTATCGGGGCGAGCCGCCCTAGCTGTGCGTTCAGTAGTCGCTCGGCTGCCTCGGCCGGCCGGGGGCGGATGCATTGAGCGGCGCGTCGATCAGCGGCAGCCTGATCCGGAATACGGTTTGGCCAGCGGCGGATTCGGCGGTCACCGAGCCGTCATGAGCTTTCACGATCGAATTGACGATGGCCAGGCCCAATCCGTGGCCCGGCGCGCTGGATCGCGACTTGCTGGAACGGACAAATCGCTCGAACAAATGAGGCAAGACCTCGGGGTCGATGTCGGGGCCGTCGTTGCTGACCGTCAGCTCGGTGTAGGGACCGTTGGGGTCGTCGGGGTAGTTGGTGATCCCGGTCTTCACCGTGACGCCGGGCGGCGTGTGCACCCAGGCATTGGTGAGCAGGTTGCTGACCAGCTGGTGCAGACGGGCGTGGTCACCGTTGACCCACACCGGTTCGTCGGGCAGGTCCTTGATCCAACGGTGGGTGGGCGCTGCCACGGCGGCGTCGTTCACGGCGTTCATCACCAGGTCGGTCAAGTCGAGGTGTTCGGTCTCCAGGTCCTCGCCTTCACCCAGGCGTGACAGCAGCAACAATTCGTCAACCAGGGAGGCCATCCGCCGCGCTTCTGACTCGATGCGGGCGAGCGCGTATTCGGTAGTCGGCGGTAGGTCCGAGCTGTCCTGGCGGGTGAGTTCGGCATACCCCTGAATGGCCGCAAGCGGGGTGCGCAGCTCATGGCTGGCGTCGGTGATGAATTGCCGCATCCGCAGATCGGAAGCCACCCGATGTTGCAGCGCGCTGTCGACGTTGTCCAGCAACCGGTTCAGCGTGTGCCCCACGATGCCGACTTCGTTGTCGGGGTCGGTGTCCTCGGGGCGAACCCGCACGCTGATCTGGTGGTCGTCGCCGGCGAGTGGCATCGCGGCGACGGTCGCGGCGGTTGCGGCGACCCGCCGCAGCGGGCGCAGGGTAATACCGACCACCCACACGGTCAGGGCCGCCGTGATCACCAGTGCGGTCGCGACAAGCACGCTGGTCGTGATTTGTTTTCGGGTGATGATGCGGTCCGCGATGCTCAGCGAAACCCCGACGATCAGGCGGTCGGATCCGGCGGCGCGGCTGTCGACTTGATAGGAACCCAGGCTGCCCAGCGTTTCGACACGTGACGGTTCGTCGGTCCAGTGTTGGGTCTCGATGGCGTGGATGACATTCGGTGGTGCCGGGCGGGGCGCGTCTTCGGAAAAGACCGCCGAACCGATGACGACACCATCGCGCATCACCGCGATGAGGTTCCCGGGCGTCTGGCCGGTGAACTCGAGCAGGGCTTGGGACACCGGGGGAGTGCCGGTGTGGATCGAGGTGTGTTCGCCGTTGCGGTAGCGGGCATAGGCGTGGCTGAACGCATGCATGGACTCGACGACTTCGGCGTCGTTCATCGCGGTCACGTAGCCGCGCAGGCTGAGCACCGAGACCCCGCCCACCGCGACCAGCACGATCGTCACCACGGCCAGCACGCCAAGCAGCAGCTGCCAGCGCAACGAACGAGGAAGCCAGCGAGGGGTGTTCCGGTGGCCCGTCATTTCGGGCTCATTCCGCTGGTCGTAGCATGTATCCAATCCCGCGGACCGTGTGAATCATCGGCTCTCGGTCCGCGTCGATTTTCTTTCTCAAGTACGAGATGTAGAGGTCGACGATGCTGGTGCGCCCGGCGAAGTCGTAGTTCCAGACCCGGTCGAGGATCTCGGTGCGGCTCAGCGCGCGGCGCGGGTTGCGCATCAGGAATCGAAGTAGCTCGAACTCGGTCGAGGAAAGCGAGATCGGGGTGCCGCCGCGAGTGACTTCCCGGCTGGCTGCGTCGAGCTTGAGGTCACCAACCTTCAGGGACTCGTCGGCGGGCGGCGCCAGATGACTGGAGCGGCGCAACAGTCCGCGCAGCCGCGCCACCAGCTCTTCGAGGCTGAACGGCTTGGTCATGTAGTCGTCGGCGCCGGCCGTCAGTCCGGTGACACGGTCCATCACCGAATCGCGTGCCGTGAGGAACAGCGTGGGTGTGTATGCGTCGGAGTCGCGCACCCGCTGCAGGATCTGCAGGCCGTCGACGTCGGGCAGCATGATGTCGAGGACCAACACGTCAGGACTGATCTTGTCGAACTTGGATATGGCCTCGCGCCCGTTGTGGGCGATCTCGACGTCCCAGCCTTCGTAGTGCAGGGCCATTTTGACCAGATTGGTCAGCGCAGGTTCGTCGTCGACAAGGAGCACCCGAATGGGTGATCCGTCGGCACGGTGAATTCGGGGCAGCTGCCCCAAAATCGCCTGCCGTGGACGTTGAGTGCGCGTGGATCCGGTCATTGCTTTCAATGGTCCTACACACCTCCCGGCGCATATGCAGTCGTCAGGGACCTCATATCAACCTCAAATGTAACCGTGAAGTGCGGCCCCGGCTATGACCGCTTGTTGCTGGGGGCTGTGGGCTGACCGCGCACGATTGAGTTGTTTTGGTCCGCAAGCGATTAGGGGGCAGAGGTCGCTGCCCCGCTATTGGTGCACAGCACGGACCGGCGCAAAGCGCAGTGGCCGCGCACCTTGCGGTGCGCGGCCACTGTTGTCCTGCTCTTGTATCAGGCCCAGCTGGAGCCGACGGCGCTGTCGGTCTGCGCCATGTTGTTGCCGGCGGCCTGAACCTTCTGGCCGTGCGAGTTGGCCTGCTCGTAGATCACCTGGAAGTTGCGACCCAACTGGGCGATGAACTCCTGGCAAGCCACCGAACCGGCGCCGCCCCAGAAGTCACCGGCAGCCAGCACATCGCGAACGATGGCCTGGTGCTCGGCCTCCAAGGAGGCGGCCTGGGCGCGGATGAGCGCGCCGTGGGCGTCGACATCGCCGAACTGGTAATTGATGGTCATTGGTTTTGTCCTCCTGAGTCGAAAGTGTCGGGCCGGTGCTAGCTGCTGAGGATCTGCTGGGAGGCCTGCTCTTGCTGCTCGTAGTTGTTCGCGTCGCGAACGAGCCAGTCGCGCACCCCGTGCAGCATGTTGACGATGTTGCGGAAGGCGGTGTTCATCTGGCCCATGGTGTCCAGTGAGGTTGCCGAGGCCATACCGCTCCAGCCCGCGCCGGCGATGTTCTGCGAGGACGCCCACATCCGGCGGGCCTCGTCCTCGACGGTCTGGGCGTGCATTTCGAAACGGCCCGCCATGTCCCGCATCGCGTGCGGGTCGGTCATAAAGCGTGTGGCCATGATTCTTGTCTCCTTATGTTGAAGTCCGCATTTGTATGATTTCCAGCACCTGGACTGCTTCGGTGGTAGCCGAATCGCGGATAGATTACGACCCGCCGGTTAATTGCTGGCCTCAAACGAGTGACATGTTCCCCCTTTTTTCCGGCGTCACACGACGACCTGTTTGGGCATGACGATCGGCTTGAAGCCGTAACGCGGTCCCGCATACGCACCGGCGCCCTTGGCGGCTGCGGCCATGCCCGGCACCCCGGCCACTCCGGAAACCGGGGCAGCTTCCTCGGGAACCGTCCAGCCGCTTCCGCCCAGCGCACCGGTGGTCGCAGCTGTCTCCGGAAGGGCACTCGACCAGCTGGTGGGTACGGCCAGCTTGCCGACCAGGGTCGCCTCGCCCAAAGCCGCGCCAACGCCGGTGGGCGTCACCGTGTTCGCCAGCCCTGCGGTGGCGGCAGCCGCACCTTCGGCAGTCTCGATGGCGCCTTCGGCAGCAATTACCGGTGCACCGGTATCGAGAGCGTTTGCCAGGAAAATCGCGGCGGGAATAGTGGCCGTGGTGTACCAAGCCGCGGTGTTAACCGCACCGTTGATGACGTTGGCGACAAACGGAATGCCGAGGAAGTCTTCGATGTCCTGAATGATTCCGCCCAGTCCCGTCGCGTCGATAGCCGACGTTATCGGCGAGGCGAGTCCCATGATGGTGTTGGGCAGGTTGCTCAGCAGGCTGGTGATGCCGTCGGTTGCCGCGGCGGATGCGGCGGCCTGACTAACCGCCGCCGACTGTGCGGCGAGCCCGCCCGGGTTGCTGGTCTGCTGCGGTGTACTCAGCGGCTGCAGGGATCCCGAGGTCGAGGAAGCGGCCGCGTAGCCGTACATCGCCCCGGCGTCCTGCGCCCACATCTCGGCGTAGAGCGCCTCGGTTGCCATGATCGCCGGGGTGTTGATGCCCAGGAAGTTCGTCGCAACCAGTGCCGCCAGCAGCGATCGGTTGGCGGCGACCACCGGCGGCGGCACCGTCATCGCGAACGCTGCCTCGTAGGCGGCCGCCGATGCCGCGGCTTGCGCCCCGGCGTGCATCGCCGCTTCCGAGGTGTAGGTCAACCACGCCAGATACGGCTGAGCGGCGGCGATCATCGCCATCGACGCCGGGCCCATCCAAGACTCGGTGGTCAATCGGGTGATCACCGATTCGTAGGAGGCGGCCGTTGTGCCCAACTCGACGGCTAGGCCATTCCATGCGGCGGAGGCGGCCATCATGGGGCCTGCCCCGGCACCGGCGTACATGCGTGCGGAGTTGATTTCAGGAGGTAAGGCGCCAAAATCCATTGCTGTATCCCTCTTTTAGTGAAAGTTGTGGTGTTTTATCGATGTGGGAGACGTGTTGCCCAATGGCGCCTAGACCGCGGCCGGCTTTGGCATGACGATTGGCTTGACGCCGTAGCGTGGCGCACCAAATCCGGCGCTGTTGCGTGCGGCCGAACCCAATCCGGCCGGCACGCCCATGAACGTTCCCGGGGCGGCCGTCGGCGCGGCGGCTGTCCAGCCGGCGCCGGCCAGCGGGGTCGTGCTCGATACCAAGGTGGCCGATCCGGCCCAGGTCGGGGGCACCGAGAGCATGCCGACCGCGGATGCCCCGCCAATGCCAGCGGCGATGGGCGCACCCAGGGCGGCCTCGGCTCCTCCGAGCTCACTGAGCGCACCCAGCCCGGCTTCTGCTCCCAGGCTGACGTCGGCTTCGGCGGCTTCCTCGGCGGGAAGCAGACCGCCACCCGCCAGACCGATCAGAGTGGATGAGGCCGAGGCCCAGTTCCCAACGCCGATGTTGGTGAGGTTGCCGATGTTGCTCGACCAGGAGTCGGGAATTATCGAGCCGGTGTTTTGGATGAAGCCGATGATTCCCGAGGTAATGCCGTCCAGAGGTGAAGCGGCCGCTGCGGAGTTGAGGTTTTCGGTTGCGCCGTATGTCCCGGCGCTGGCCCCCAGGGTGTTCACGAACATGTCGTGCATGGCCCCTGCATCCGCGCTGACCTGCTGGTAGTAGGTGCCATACGCGGTGAAGAGTGCGGCCTGCAGTGCCGATACTTCATCGAGGGCGGCCGGAGCGATTACGGTGGTCGGAGCTGCCGCGGCGGCATTTTGCGCCGACATAGAGCTACCGATGGTACCCAGCTGCGCGGCCGCGGCCGTCAACTCTTCAGGCACTGTTTTAAGGAATGACATCCAATGCTCCTTGCTTATGAGCTCCCCGCCCCTGGCCACCCGAGCTGAATCTGTGGGTAGGCATAAGGGCCCCTGTGTGTTGGCGTAACGCTAGCCACCCACGTGTCCACATTCGCGATTGAATGACGTAAGGTGATAGCTCGTTACGGCTTTTTAACGAAGGCGCCGACAGTTTTTACAAGCTCTTGTCGGCCGACATAGTCGTGTCATATGGCCACAGACGGGCGACACAGTAGTCTGGCGCGCGGCGCGCGGATGTTACGCGCATCACGGCTGGGACGCACGTCGGTGTTGGGGGCGATTTCCACAGGGGAGGGGCGTCTCGAGCCCGGCGGGTACGCGATAGATTCGCCGGCGGGCCCCCATAGCCCAATTGGCAGAGGCAGCGGACTTAAAATCCGTCAAGTGTCGGTTCGAGTCCGACTGGGGGCACAGGCCCGTATGGCCAGTGGCGGCCATTTTTGCGATTGACACTGCGTTGATCAGGATTGCGGCTCGCCTAGGCGCAACGCTGCCTGCCCTTACCCGCTAGCGATGGCTCCGATCGGGCAAATATCCGCAGGTCGGTGGGCGTTGCGTCTACTGTCCCGCTATGGAACGCGTTTGGCAGTGCGCCTGGGATCGGTGCGGGGCAAGATATTCGTGGGCGATTTGTGTAGTCACGTTCGCCGTGGTGCTGCCGGTTTATCTTTTGCTGTCTTTTTGGGTCGTCGCCTTCGAGAACTCGGGTCACTACATTGAGGCGGCGGTGGTCACCGTTGCCGTCGTATCGCTCGGATTGTGGGTGATCTTTCTTCCCAGCGTCGTGCGGCGCCGCCTCCCAGAGAAGTGGGCCGCCGATCATGACGTCGATCGGCTCAGCGCATTGGAAGCGACCTATGTGTACGGCCGGGGTGCGGTGGTCCGGGGGCTGGGCAGCAATGTTGTCTTGGGAGCATTCAACCTGGTCGCTGTCGGCGCCGTCGCCGGAGCAAGTGGGTCGCGGCTGGTTCAGTACGGGATCGTGGGCGCCGCCACCGGGATTGGAATCCAGCTGATCGCTATTCACAGTTTCGTAGAGGCGGCGCTGCGCCCCGTCCGGGTGGCGATACGGCGATACGGCGATACGGCGATACGGCGATACGGCGATCGGCGACTCGCTGCCTCGTTCTCGCCCCACTTTCGCGGCGTGGTCGAACCTGTCCGTGTTTGGAGTCGCGTTCAATTTCGCCATTGTGGGCGCCATGTTGGCGGGTCTGATCAGCCAGGCGCATACGGTGCCGCTCGTTTCTCTGGTGATCGGTGCCGGTATGGCGGTTGTCTTTGGAGTGCCGGTCATCGTTGCTCCGTCGTTCTCGCCGTCGATGCAGCCGATTAGGGATCTTGCCGCCGGGACCGAACGTGTCGCGGCCGGTGACTACAGCCGGCGCCTCCCGGTGGTTCAAGACGATGACCTCGGCGCGCTGGCCGCGTCGTTCAACCACATGCAGGCCGGTTTGGTTGAGCGGCAACGACTTCAGGCAGCATTCGGGACGTATGTCGATCCCGGTCTGGCGGCGCGGCTACTGGAGCAAGGCGACGATGTCTTCACCGGTGAGCGTCGCCAGGTCACCGTGATGTTCGTCGATGTGCGTGACTTCACCCCGTTCGCCGAAGCCCACACCGCCGAGGACACCGTCTCGCGCCTCAACGAGTTGTTCGAGATCGTGGTGCCCACCGTCGTGGACGCTGGGGGGCACGTCAACAAGTTCCTCGGTGACGGGGCGCTGGCCGTCTTTGGCGCCCCCAACGACCTTGCGGACCACGCCGATGCCGCTGTCGCCGCCGCTGTTCTGATTCACCGCCGTGTCGTTGAGCGATTCGGCGAGGAGTTTCGCATCGGCATCGGAATCAATACCGGGGTTGTGATCGCCGGAACCATCGGCGGCGGCGGCAAACTCGAGTTCACCCTCATCGGTGACACCGTCAACGTCGCAGCTCGGGTCGAGCAACTGACCAAGGCCACCGGTGACGCGATCCTTCTCACCCAGCAGTGCGTCGATGCGCAGGGGTCACGCCCCGCTGGACTCATCGACCGTGGACTGCATGTGCTGAAAGGAAAATCGGCCGCCATCCAGGTGTTCGGCCTTCACCAAGAGAGCGACATGCGGGCTGACCTCACCCACTGAGCAGCGGGCATATCAGGGTCTGTCGCCTCACCATCGAGGTCCGCCAATTCCGTTACTGCAGAACGTATTATCGGCCACGTCGATACGGAAAGCGGATGTGTGCACAAGTCTCCGTAACTCGCACAATCGCACCAACGCTTACGCGCAGGAGCGGTTTGATGTTGCCGCCGGGGCCGACTGACTGCCGATGCCGCGGGGGGTGAGTAGTTCGTCCAGCCCGTACTGGCTCACCAGATCGATGTGCTCCGGCGCGGCTTCGGGCGATGAGCGCCGCTCGGACCGGGGGGCCTGTCCGAGGTAGAGCTCCGTGGCGGCCTTGGCCTGAAACATTCCGATGACGGCCTCGTTGTGTCGGTCCGTGCCGAACTGTGTCAACGCGGTGGTGAGCTTGGCGTCGACGTAATCCAGCGTGTACTCGATCTGGTGCAGCGCTCTCGTCTCCTCGCGGGCATTTTCGCGCTGCGCCTGGGACTTGCGACGATCAGCCAGGAACCGCATGGTGGTGGCGCCGATCGCGGCCGACAGCATCGGGATGAACACCACTATGGACGCCACGCCGAGCGAGCCCTTGAAGGTCAGCGCGGCGACGATGCTCGATGCCAACAACACCGAGAGCAGCGCGAGCAGCAGCGTGGTGGGAGATGCTGCGGCCACCCGATCTCCGGCTCGGCGCACGACTGGGCTGAGCTTGGCCGACACCGTCGCCGCCTGCTGGGCCAGGGTGTGGCCCCACTGTTGTTTCGGGCGCGATGTCGCCGGTGTTGCCGCTGGCGCATCGGCCGCGGGCACCGACTCGGGGCGCGCTTCGTCAGCGGGTGGCGGGGTCTCGGAGGGTTGGGCCATGGGGCCATTGTGGCCTGAGTGGTCTGTGATTCGGGGGAGGTGATCCGGCCCGTCCAGATCTTCTTCCAGCCCCGTCCTGTTGAGCGAACACCACCAGCGCGAAGCTACGGCAGGCTGTCGCAGTGTGAACGCGACGCCAAGTCGGGCAGGGGTGGGTTCGCGCTTTCAGTGTCCGGCCAGAACGTTCTTCACCACCGCGATGGCGGTCGCGAGAATGAGCACCACCAGTCCGTAGACGGTTGCCCGGAGGCGGCCCGCGCCGCCGCGGCGCGCTACCGCGTAGCCGCTGACCGCGATGAACCCGGACAGGCCGAACTCGGCGGCGTGGTACTCCAGATGAGCTGGCAACACGAGGATGGTGACCGACGCCAGGGCGGCGACCACGGCGGCGCCGACCAATTGTGCGCCGGCCGCCTCGATGTCGCGAGCCTGGACTTTGCCGGCCCCGATGAGGCGCGCCGAGATTTTGAAGGCGAAGAAGTGGGCGGCAGCCAGCCCGATGGTGATGCCCCAGATGAGACCGATCAGGTGGTGGCGGGCGGCCTCGGGCAGCGCCAACAGCGCGGCAAGCAGGCAGACGGCCACATACAGGGCCATCGTGTAGCTCTCCTTGCGCAGTTCGGCGGCGTCCTCGCCGCTTTTCGCCCTCGCGGAAGCACCTTCGGCCATGTTGCTCATCGTGACACAACGGCCGACGGTGGTCTGCGCCGAAACAGCCCGGCCCGATGCCCGTCGATCCGCGGGGGCGATACCCGAGGCGGGTAGCGCCAAGCACCCTCTTTCGACGATGACGACACCGCGCATTCCTTTTACCGAATCGAATGGTGCGGGACAGGAGCGGTGAAATCGCGAACGGCCTAGCGGGAATATCGGAGATTCCTACCGAACGTGCCACTTGAGGAGTACATCTTTTTACTACGCGATGTCTACCTGACGCGCGATTTGGTGCCGTGCTTGGAGTGGCTGGCGGTGTGCGAAGTGTTGTCTAACGCGGGCGTGGTTCAGTTTCGGGTGCTGGCAATTACGTGTGTAATGGGGCTTCTCTTCGCGCCAGCAGTAAACGCCGAACCGGGCGTTGCGCCGATCCCGCGACAACCAAGCTCATCGTGTGACCCGAACTACTCCGGTGCCTGCGTCCCGATCGCCAGTGATGTCGACTGCGCTGGCGGTAGCGGAAATGGTCCGGCCTATGTGGAGGGCCCGGTAATTGTCATCGGACGCGACATCTACGGCCTTGATCGAGACGGCAATGGAATTGGGTGCGAATAAAGCCCGTGAACTGGCGGGCCAAGAGTCTGCGTCAGGCAGTTTGGGGAATACGTACTAGCCTCGATTCTTCGTGCTGGCGGGGTTCGGTGGTGTTGGATCATGAAAATCGCTCAGTGATAGCGATTTTGGGTTTGGGGTGTGTTTGACTGCCCCGTGGCGCCCGGGTTGGGCGGGCTTTCCCGGGGTCGGTGGGCAGTCCGCTCCGTCGGCTACCGCCGCGGCCAGATCGGTGAACACCGCACCCGGGGCATACGCTCACGGCCCCTTGTAGGTGTCGGCCAATGCCGCGGTGAACTGCTCAGACAACCCGGTCTGATCGGCGAGCTCGCGCAACAGCCCCATCCCGGAATGCGACACCACACCATGGCCGTCCGCCGATACTTTCGCCCGCGAGGCGCCTTCCAGTCGAGATGGTTGAACCGTAGAGAAGTCCAATCATTCTTTACAGGACAGGCACTTTCGCGCTTCAACACCCAGATGCATCGGCATCCCGCGAAGAATCGAGGCTAGTGCCTGAAGAGCCGTATTGGCCGTGCCCGATCTCATTTCGGCCCCCGGCTGGGCCCCATTGAAGCATTGGCAACATTGGCAATGAAACCGAAATTGGGGCTAGTTGCTGACACTCCTAATACGTTGGTATGACGAAACATTCGATTAGGTCGATACTTCGACACAGTTCTTCGAAGCGGGGTCATCCCCACGCGGGCGGCTAGTACCGTTGCGCCTGGCCTCGACGAACAATATGCGGCTGTAGGCGAAGTTGCTTGCGATGCCAATGATAAGACTCGGTGCGATTGTCGCCAGGATATTCGATGTGCCCGCTATCAGGTGGCCGATGACCAGCCAGGATGCCGTGAGCATGGAATTCACCACCGCGGCCATCCAAAAGCCCCGTCGGGGGTTTGCTGGCCAGCGGACTAATCGTTCGAGCGTCAGTGCCAGCACGAGAGTCGCAGACAGGCTGAGTGCCGCTTGGGTCAAGCCGGCGTGCAGGGCGACGATCACGCCGGAGCGATAGTGCGTGACGGCAGCCGAACATCCGTAGCTCATGGCCGCCCACATTGCGAGCAATGCTGGCCGTGCATTGGTCCGTAGCCACCGAAAGTCGGCGCTGTTGCGTATTAGTCTCATCGGAAGCATCCGCGTCAACTTATGGCAATGGGAAATCTAAGTGAATCCGATGGCTAGGGGACATCTCTTGTCCCCTAATCGGGGGAAAAGAGATCTTCGTGACGGGACAGCGGACGTACGAATAGCACCCCTACAACGACGCAGCATGCAATCATAGATATGGGTTATTGACCGTTAAACTTTCTTTATGATTCTAAATTTGCACAGCTCAAACCCCTTGTGGTAGACGATATGTTCGAACTCCCCCCTCGGAGTCGAGGTGGTTTGGAGCCGACATGGGTGTTACGTGCTAGCAAGAATTGAGATTGAGGAATCAATTATTTCTGCGATTGAGGAATTCATCATTTCTGAGGTGGCGGCGCCGCGGCTGGAATTGTTGGCGCAGGCGCACCATTTGTCGGTGGGATTTGCTCAGGTCCGTGAGGACGCGTTGCAGGACGTGTGGCTTGCGTCGCGGCAATACCGGACGCGGGGTAGGCCGTTGCGCGTCGCGTTGACGGCCTCCGGTGGGTGTACCGTCGCTGCCTTGGCGGCGACTGCGGGTGTGGGTTTGCTGCATCTGATCGACGCCAATCCGGCGCAACTGGCGTTGACGCGGCTCAAGTTGCACCTGCTGGAGACGGTCGGTAGCCCAGAGCGGATGTGTTTGCTGGGACACGAGTGGATGCCTGCGTCGGAACGTCACGCCGCATTGGAGCAGGGCTCCGGCGTTGTTGATTAGCAGGCTTGTGAGCTGGGTTGATGATCTTTGGTGCCGCGCTATTGGGGCCGGAGTGTAGGCACGGGCTATCTGGAGAACGATCGAGTTGGTTACTGTTCGTCGTTGGTCTGGAGTTGCCCGTGCCTACCGTTTCAGTATTGCCTGTGTCGTCGGTTCCAGAGGTGTTCGACCGCTGGAGTCCTGGTGAGCGCAGCGAGTTCATCGGATCGGAGTTTCTCGATGTGTTGGCCTCGGTGCCAGACCTGAGGGGCCCACGCGGTCGGAGGTATTCGCTGGTGGCTTTGTTGGCGATCGCGGTTCTGGCCACTGCCGCGGGGATGCGCGGCTATGCTGGTTTTGCCACATGGGCGGCCACCGCTCCCGATGATGTGTTGGCCCAATTAGGGGTCCGGTTCCGGCGGCCCAGTGAGAAGACCTTCCGCGCTGTTTTGTCTCGGCTAGACCCCGCCGACCTCAACGCCAGGATGGGCAGTTACTTCACTGCACACGTGGCTAGCAGCGACCCCAGTGGATTGGTGCCGATCGCGTTGGACGGCAAGATGCTGCGTGGTGCTTTACGCGCCAAAGCGACAGCCACGCATCTCGTGTCGGTGTTCGCCCACCGTGCCCGATTGGTGCTCGGTCAACTCGCTGTCGCCGAGAAAAGCAATGAAATTCCCTGCGTACGTGCCCTGCTCACGCTGCTGCCGGGTAGCTTGCGGTGGCTGGTCACCGTGGATGCGATGCATACCCAGGTCGTCACCGCGAAGTTGATCTGCGCCACCTTGAAGTCGCACTACCTGATGATCGTCAAGTCCAACCAAGCCAAAATATTTGCGCGTATCACCGCGCTGCCCTGGGCCGAGGTGCCCGCAGCCGCTACCGACGACTCCCGCGGCCACGGCCGTGTCGAGACCCGCACCCTGCAAATCATCACCGCTGCACGAGGAATCGGCTTCCCCTACGCAAAACAAATCATCCGGATCACTCGTGAACGCTTGATCACCGCCACCGACCAGCGCAGCGTGGAGGTGGTCTATGCCATTTGCAGCCTGCCGTTCGAGCACGCCCGCCCTACCGCGATCATGACCTGGATGCGTCAACACTGGGGAATCGAGAACAGCCTGCACTGGATACGCGACGTCACCTTCGACGAAGACCGTCAAAGGGCACATACCGGAAACGGCGCACAGGTCCTAGCAACGCTACGCAACACCGCGATCAATCTGCACCGCCTCAACGGCGCCGACAACATCGCCGAAGCCTGCCGGATCACCGCTTTGACCGCCAACCGCCGCCTAGACCTCCTCAATCCACAATTCCCCAGCTCACAAGCCCGCTAATCAACAACGCCGGAGCCCTGCGCATTGGAGCCGGTCTTTGCGGCATTGAACATCGCACCGGACGCAGTGGGCCCGGTACCGGAGGTTGCTACCTGGGGCCCGGATTTCTGCGGTCGCTACGAGTGGCTGTTCGCCGCGTTGCGTCATGAGCTTGCGGACTGGCAATACGAATTGAATGGTGTCCTAGGGCTGCGGAATCCGGCAGAGCAGTCGCGAAGGGTTGCTCGTGGCACGGCTCTCGGTGCGGCGTTGGATCGCGCCTTCGATGCGGCCTTCGACCTGGACATCCTGGTGAATTTGTTCGGTGAGGGGGCGACGGCCAACCGTGTCGAACCGTTCGCCCGGCACTTCGCCCGCCGGACCCGACACGTGCTCGCGACCCAACCCGCGGCCGACAATCCCTACCTGTGGCAACTATTGGCCGGGCGATACCCCGGCGTCACGGTGCCTTGGCTTGCCCACAAGGCGCCAGTAGTCGACTTACCGGAGATCACATTCACGCAAAACACAATGGACGCGGCCCTCGGAGTCCTGCCGCGCGGCGGGTTCGACATCGTTCACCTGTCGAACATCCTTGATTGGCTCACTCCCGAGGAGGCTCTTATCACGCTGGCGCGTGCTTACCACGCCCTGCGGCCGGGCGGCATTGTCGTTGTGCGCCAGCTGAACTCAACGTTGGATGTGCGCGGCTGCGGCCCGGATTTCCGATGGGATCCGGCTGCGGACGAACTACATAGGCGGGACCGCAGCTTCTTCTATCGAGCCTTGCACGTCGGTGTCAAGCCCTGATCGCTACCGAATCAACTTCTCTTCATCCACCACCCCGATTGGAGCACGATGTCTACTACCGTATGCCTCACCAAGGCCGCGCGTGTCACGAAAAGGGCCGAGCAGATTCTTGACGGCATCGGGATCATGGCTAACCCGTACCTCACCACACTGACCGACGGCAGCATGCCGCTGGAGCGCTTCCGCGCCAGCCAGGAGCAGTTCGGCTTCGCCGTCACCTACTTCGCCCGGCCGATGGCCTCACTGATTTCCCGGATGGATCTACCCGGCCAGCGGCTCGGCATCTTGAGCAACATCGTCGAGGAGCATGGCGACTTCAAACCTCATTTCTTCCACCACGCGACCTTCCGGCAGTTCCTAGCCAGCATCGGCAGCGATGCCGAGCGACTGGACGCCCTGGCGCCAGCCCCCCAGGTGGATGCCTTCAACAGCGTTCTGACCTCCGTCTGCACGATGGAGGACATGGCGGTGGGGATCAGTTGTCTGGGCATCATCGAGCATGCTTTCGCCGGCATCTCGGCAACGATCGGTTCCGCGGTGGTGGAGCGGGGTTGGGTCGCCCAAGACGATCTGGTGCACTACGCGTTGCATGCCGAGATCGACGAGCAACATGCTGAGGACTTCTTCGTCCTCGTCGAGGACACCTGCGACGACTCGCGCACCAGCTGTGCGGTAGACCGCGGCCTGCGACTCGGCGGATACGTGTTTAACCGCCTGTACACCGACCTGTATCAGCTCGGCGGCTGAGCCAGGAGTGACAACCGTCCACATGCTTCAGGGCCCGCCGCCTTCCGGCCTGGCGCGAGCCTTGGAGACTTTCGAGCAGCAGTTCACCTACCCGCTGGGGCCCGGCCGTAGCTTCCGCATCTCCCATGGCGCCGACTACACGCGGTTCTACCGGGCGATGGGCGAGGTGGCCAGGGTGTTCGTGGCCGAGCGCGACGGCCAGGTGATGGGCACAGTGGCGGCTGCAGTGCGACCACTGCGGACCCCCGAGGGGCGCGAGCAGCACAGCGCCTACATCGGGGACTTGAAGATCCTGCCGGCCGAGCAGGGCGGACGGACCATTTTGAGGCTTGGCATCGCCTTTCTGAAAGAAGCAAGAAAGCATAGCCACGCCGAGAGCAGAGGGTTCGGCGTGGTGATGGATGGCACCGCCAAAACGCCGTCGGAGTATTCCGGGAGGCTGGGATTTCCCAACGGTACCGAGGTCGGCCACATCAGCGTGCTGCGCATCCCCACCTGCCAAGGCTCCGATGCCACCGCGGCACACACCGCCTACCTGGTGCCCCCGGCAGCGGCCGCGCAGGCCTACCGGCGCTGGACGCAGGGCCACTACGCGGTGCCCGCGGGCGACGCGACGTTACGCTCCGAGCTAACCCCAACCACACTCCTGCTGCCCGACGACTCGGCGTGCGGGCTGCTGGAAGACACCCGCCAGGCCAAACGCTTGCTCACTGAGGACGGTGAGCTGCGCAGCGCGCATCTGTCCGACTTCGCCTACCGCAACCCGGCGTGTGGAGCCGCACTGCTGCAGTCCGCGCTGCCGTTGGCCGCTAAGCATGGCAACCCGGCGCTGTTTGTCGCCGTCCCGGCTTCGGATACCGACGCGTTCCTGGCGCATCTGGACATCCCGCAAACGGTGGTGGCCCCGGCGACGATCTACGGCACGAGGCTGGCCGCCGCGCCGCGATGGACCGTCAACACCGCAGAGATCTGACATCTCTATCACCTGTCAAGAGAGGACATTGCAATGGCGGAAGCCACAACTGACCCGATTCGGCTGCCGCCGGGGCCGAATGCGTCGAAGCTGACTCAGACATTGGTATACGTTTTCGCCAAGGCGCGCGCCCGGACGCGGTTGACCAACCGGTATGGCTCTGGGTACTCCCTCAATCTACCAAAATACGGCCCCACGCTAGTCATCAGCGATCCGGCGATGTTGAAGGAACTTTTCACTTCCGGCAACGATTTAGTCACTCGGCCAACGACTCTCGGCAAGCTGCTGGGGCCGGGCTCGATACTCAGCATGATCGGCGTCGAGCATCGTCAGCGTCGCAAGCTAATGGTGCCACCATTTAACGGCAGGCGCATCGACGCGTACGTCAAGATCGTCGAAGAGGAGTTCCTGCGTGAGGCTCAAACCTGGCCTGAGGAAACAGAATTCGAATCCCTGCAAGCGTTGGTGAATATTACCGGCAGCATAGTCTTGCGCACGATCCTGGGTGCGCACGGGGCGATCGTCGAAGAGCTCCAGTACTTGGGGCCACGGACAATTGTGCTCGCCGCTAGCATGATTGCCTTACCAGAGTGGTTGCGGCGTGATCTTGGCCCCTGGAGTCCATGGGGCAAGATTCAAGCGGCTCGAAGCCGATTTGACGAACTGGTCGCCCAGCTGATCGCTGAAGCACGGGCAGATCCGAACTTTGAGACACGGACCGACATGCTGGCGATGATGCTGCAGGCGCGCTATGACGACGGCTCACCCATCACCGACGCTCACATCAGCGATGAAATGCTGACGATGATCGTGGCCGGACACGAAACGACGGCCACCACGCTGGCATGGGCCATCGAGCGTTTACGTCGCAGCCCCAGTTTCGTGGCGCAACTCGTCGATGAGATCGACAGCGGCGGAACCGCGCTGATGCAGGCTACGGTCTGGGAGGTGCAACGTACCCGGCCGGTATTGGATTTCATCGCTCGGCGAGTCGAAACGCAGCTACGACTGGGCCCATGGGTGCTTCCGAAGGGTCATATGATCGTTGGCGATGTTTGGGCTGCTCAACACGCGTCGAGCAGTTTCAAGGACCCAGAACGGTTTGACCCGACCCGTTTCGCCGATGGGCCACCAGAGAGCTATGCGTGGATACCTTTCGGCGGCGGCATACATCGGTGTATCGGCGCCGCCTTTGCGAACATGGAGATGACAACCGTCCTGCGAACCCTCCTGCGCAAGTTCGAACTTGTTCCGACCGATGCTCCCGCCGAGCCGATCCGTTCTCGCGGTATCACCAACGCGCCGGGCCATGGCGGGCGCATCGTGGTACGCAGCCGTCCGGCTGGTGCCCGCGCCGCATATGCGTCTGAGGATGGGCATTCTGCTGTAGCACAATCAGTTTGAAATCCGACCGGGAATTTTCACGCATGACCGACAACTCGATCGCCTGGGTGGAGGGGTCGTTGGTAGCGGGTGACCAGCGTGCGCAGCCGCACGAGCCGCGCCAACTGCGGATTGCGACGGCCGACGAACTCATCGCGGCGATCGCGACTTCGCTTATCAGGGGGGCGCCCGCGATTGGCGTCACGGCGGCTTTTGGAGTGGCGTTGGCCGCGTCGTTGGCTGCCTCAGGTGACAACACCGACGAGCAGATCCGACGTCAGGCCGCGCGCATCGCGTCGGCGCGGCCAACCTGCGCCCGTATATCCGCAAAGAACGGGGCGTGGACGCGAAGTAAACGTCGTCGATCTCTTGGTACTGGCGGAGCGCACACACCGACAACACGTTCCGGCGGTGGAAGAAGGACCTCGCCACTGAGGAGGCGGGCTCAGATCGATGCCTCTGTGAGTGGCAGTAAACGCGCGGTCCGTCGTTGTATTTCGCTGTCGAAGCAACAATGGTCGACTGCACCGCAATCACGTTCTAATAGCGCCTACAAGTACTACCGGGTGAAATTCGCATGACTGTCAATTACGCGAACCACTCCGACACCGAAAGGCCGCTGATCGCGAGGAAGATTCATGCGTTCGCGGTGCCAATCATCTTGGGCTGGCTGGCTATTTGCGTCGCACTCACCGTGTTCGTGCCATCGCTGGAAAAGGTCGAACAACAGCGTGCAGTTTCACTGAGTCCTCAGGATGCGCCGTCCTTCCAAGCGGTCAAGCGCATCGGCCAGGTGTTCCACGAAGGAAATTCCGACAGTTCAGCGATGATCGTGTTGGAGGGCGATCAACCGCTCGACGACGCGGTCCATAAGTATTACGCCGCTTTGTTGCGCAAGTTGAATGCCGATAAAAAGTACGTAGAGCACGTGCAAGACTTCTGGGGCGATCCTCTCACGGCGGCGGGCGCGCAAAGCGACGACGGCAAAGCCGTGACTGTCCAATTGAGTTTGGGGGGGCAATCGAGGTGAGTCGCTGGCCAATGAATCCGTCGAAGCCGTCCGCAAGATCGTTGCGGAGACGCCCGCTCCGCCCGGGATAAAAACGTACGTCACGGGACCATCGGCGCTCATGGTGGATATGCAGCGCAGCGGTGACAAGTCCATGCTGAAAATCACGCTGACGACTGTCACAGTCATTTTTTTCATGTTGCTACTCGTCTATCGTTCGGTCAGCACCGTTATTGCCTTGCTGTCCATGGTCGGCGTTGCATTGACAGCGTCGCGGGGAATTGTCGCCCTCATCGGGCACAGCGGGGGTATCGGACTCACCACGTTTGCGGTCACGTTGCTCACGTCGTTAACAATCGCGGCCGGCACGGACTACGGCATTTTCGTCTTTGGCCGGTACCACGAAGCGCGCCTGATCGGCGAAGACGAAGAGACCGCCTTTTACACCATGTACCGCGGCACTACCCACGTCATTTTGGGCACTGGCTTGACTATCGCCGCCGCGACCCTCTGCCTCCTGTTCGCCCGGCTGCCTTCCTTCCAGACTCTGGCCATCCCCTGCGCGGTGGGGACGCTGGTTACTGTGGCGGTCGCGCTGACGCTGACGCCGGCCGTGCTGGTTGTCGGCAGCCGCTACGGTCTGTTCAACCCCAAACGGCGGCTCGACGTCCGGAGCTGGAGACGAGTCGGCACGGTGGTAGTGCGATGGCCTGTGCCCGTCCTCACCGCAACACTGGCTATTGCCCTCGTCGGACTGCTGGCTCTGCCCGGACTTCGAATCAACTACAACGACCGGATCTATCTACCCGCCGGCATCCCTGCGAACCAGGGGTACGCGGCGGCAGATCGCCATTTCGCCCCGGCCCGGATGAAGCCCGAGATCTTGATGATCGAGGCGGATCACGACATGCGAAACCCGACCGACTTCTTGATTTTGGACAAACTGGCCAAGGGAATCTTCCGCGTTCCCGGAATCTCGCGGGTCCAGGCGATAACCAGGCCCGACGGAACTACACTGGCGCACACGACGATACCGTATTTGACCAGCATGCAGAACGCCATTCAAGTGCCGACGCTCAAATTTCAGCGTGACCCGATGAAGGACATGCTCGCGCAAGCCGAGGAAATGGGCTAAATGGCCGTTGCGATGCGTCGCATTTACGACGCCATGGCGAAGCTTTCCGGCAATACCCACCGAATGGCTAATGACTTCGTCGAGATGGAGCAAATCACCAGTGAGGTGCGCGACCACATCGCCGACTTCGATGACTTCTGGCGGCCAATCCGCAGCTATTTCTACTGGGAAAAGCACTGCTACGACATTCCGATCTGCTGGTCGTTCCGATCGGTATTCGACGCGCTGGATGGTGTGGACGAGATAGACGAGAAAATCGGCGCGCTCGTGAGTGACGTCCAGACCCTGGACGCGCTGCTACCCCAGATGCTCGCGACGTTCCCGCCGATGATCGAGACCATCGAAAGCGCGCGCACCATGATGCCGACCATGCACAGCACCATGGTGGGCATTTTCGACCAGATGGATGAGATGAGCGAAAATGCGAACGCCATGGGCAAGGCGTTCGACGCCGCCAAGAACGATGACTCTTTCTATTTGCCGCCGGAGATTTTCCAAAACAAGCGTTTTCAGCGCGCAATGGACTCGTTTCTGTCGGCGGACGGACACGCGGCCCGCTTCATCATTTTGCACCGAGGCGACCCCCAAACGCCCGACGGCATGGCAAGCGTTAATGCGGTCCGGACGGCGGCGGAAGAGTCGCTCAAGGGGACCCCATTGGAGGACGCCAAGATATATCTGACTGGCGCGGCAGCTGTGGTCAAAGATATCGACGAGGGCGCCGGCTGGGACCTTCTGATTGTGGGAATTTCGGCCATGTGCCTGATTTTTATCATCGTGCTGATCCTCACCCGCGCCCTTATTGCTGCCGCTGTGATCGTGGGGACGGTAGTGCTGTCGCTGGGCGCTTCCTTTGGGCTATCCGTGCTGCTATGGCAGCATATTCTCGGCGTTCCCTTGCACTACATGGTGCTGACGATGTCTGTTATCGCCCTCTTGGCGGTGGGATCTGACTACAACCTGCTGTTGGTGGCCCGGTTCAAACAGGAATTGGGCGCCGGACTGAATACCGGAATCATCCGCTCGATGGGCGGTACCGGAAAGGTCGTGACGAACGCGGGCCTGGTATTTGCCGTCACCATGGCATCGATGGTCGTCAGCGACTTGCGAGTTATCGGCCAGGTGGGAACTACGATTGCCCTGGTCCTGCTGTTCGATACCTTGATTGTCCGGTCGTTCATGACGCCCGCAGTAGCCGCGCAGTTGGGCCGCTGGTTCTGGTGGCCGATGCGAACAGGCGCCATACGCTAGATGGCTAGATCCGGCGAAGCCGGATTTTTGAGTCAAGTTGTGTGGCGTGGGTCAGGTTCGCTGGTGTTCGATTTGGAGGGTGCGTCATTCCATCTGCGTAGGTCCGGGGTGGTCCATTAGCGGACCGCTGTTGGGGCGGACAGAAGGAGTGTCTTGTGACCAAGACCATGCAGGCGCCAGCCGGGGACAAGACGGCGGTGCGGCGGTTGGCCGAGACGTTCACAGCCGAGACGCTGGACTCGTCGATCAACCTGACGTAGGTCACTTTTCCGGTTCGGGTTTGTCGCGGGGCTTGGAACTGCTGTTTTCCGATCGTTGAGGCTAGAGCAAGCTCAGTGCGGCCGTGTGCAAGCATTCGCCGTCGTTTTCGGCCACCATGGTGTGGTGGAGCTATCGGTACGCGGGGCGGCGCCATGACTCGGGCGCAGGTCGCGCGCCTGCTCGAACAGCACCGGGCATCGGGGCGCCGATTCACCGCGGCCGGCATCGAGTCCTTCGTCTTGGATAGCGGCGCCCGAGACGCACCGCCGGTGATCTGCGTGCACGGCGTGCCAGCGTCGTCATTCCTCTACCGCAAGGTCGTGGCGGCCCTGGCCCAGCGTGGTCTGCGGGGGATTGCGATCGATCTGCCCGGTCTCGGCCTTGCCGAATGCCCCGGCGACGCCGACTACACCTGGAGCGGTCTGGGACGTTGGCTGGGCGCGGCGATCGATGCGCTGGGTGTCGGCCGCTTTCACCTGGTCGTCCACGACATCGGTGGACCGATCGGATTCGACGTCGCCAACGCGGCACCCGATCGTGTGCTGTCGATGACGCTGCTCAACACCATCATCGCGGTGGAGCGCTTTCACCGCCCCTGGCCGATGGAGCCGTTCGCTCATCGAGCGGTCGGCGAAATGTGGCTTGCCTTGTTGCGCGTTCCGGGTGCGTTCGAGTCGATAATGCGTCTGGTGGGCGTGAGCAGTCGGGTCCCGAGCGCCGAGATCGCTTGTTGGAAGCCGCTTTTGTTCGGGGATGACGGAGGCCGGGCATTCCTCGAGATCATGCGGGGCTTCGAACTGACACCAGAAAAACAGCACAGCTACATCGCGGCGGTCCAGGACACGCGCTATCCGGTGCAAATCGTATGGGGTGTTCGAGACACGATGCTGAGTTGGCGCCGCTACGGCGCCGAGGCCCGGCAGCTGGCCGGGACGCAGCGGGTGACCACGCTACCGGCCAAGCACTTTCTTCAAGAGGATTTTCCAGAGGAGATCGCGGCCGCGGTTCAGCGGCTCGCCCAGTCGAGCTGAATCACAGGCCATGGTCTGCTTTGACGATCTCCGCGGCACGCTCACCGATCACGACGCAAGGAGCCATGGTGTTGCCGGTGGTGATCCGCGGCATGATCGAACTATCGGCGACCCGAAGATTTTCCATTCCATGGACTTTCAACTTGGCGTCAACCACCGACATGTCGTGTCGCCCCATCTTGGCGGTGCCGGACTGATGCCAATAGGTCGAAGCGCCATCGCGAATGAAACGTTCGAGCTCGGCACCCGCGAAACCGCCCGGCATCACCTCGCGCTTCGCGAAGGGGCGAAGTGGTGCCGTATTTCCGATCTCGCGGCAGAGTTGCAACCCGGCCGCGGCGGCCTTCATATCGTCAGGGTGGGCGAGCATCTCGGCCTCGATCAGCACAGGGTCGCCGGGGTGCGGCCCGCTGAGCCGCACCCGACCGCGACTTTGTGGTCTGACCACGCCGACACACATGGTCCAGCCGTGTGCCGGCAGCCCGTAGCGTGCTGCGTTCTCCGGGCTGGACAACGGAAACTCCGCGACACAGATCTGTAGGTCCGGGGTGGCCAGCGTCGGGTGGCTCTTCCAGAAGACCGTGACCTCCGCCCCGTTGTTGCGCGGTGCCAGCGCCTCATGCGATTCCCATACACAGTCAATCCGAGGGTGATCCTGATAGTTGTGTCCCACTCCGCGAAGATGCGTGATGACCGGAATGCCGAAGCCGCGCAGTTCATTTGCATCCCCGATGCCAGACTGCATGAGCACTTTGGGGGTGTTGATGGCGCCGAGTGAGACGACCACCTCTTGGGTGGCGGAGACGGTGCGGATCGCGTTGGCATGTGAGAACTGCACGCCGGTGACACGACTCCCGCTGAACGTCAGCCGCCGGACCGTCGCACCGGTAAGGACGGTGAGGTTGCGTTGTTGCAGGTGGGGGTGCGCATAGCTGCGGAACACCGACTCGCGGAGTCCATTTCGCAGTTGCAGGTCCAATAGCGATGCGCCGCCCGGTCCCTCCATCATGATGCCGTTGTTGCTGTCATACACGGGAATCCCGATTGCGCCCGCACCATCGACGACGGCCGTGGCAATCGGATTGGGGTCGGGCGCGGTTTGGACGAACACCGGGCCTCCGACTCCCCGCCGATCGCCGTCGCAGCGGCCGTGAGAGTCTTCGATGCGGCGGTAAATGTCCAGGACCGATTCATAGCCCCAGCTCGGGTCGCCGGCCGCCGCGGCGAAATGGGCCCAGTCGTTGCGGTGACCGCGCGCCCAAGCCATCACGTTGATGCTCGATCCTCCGCCGAGCACCTTGCCCATGGAGAGCGGGATGGATCGTCCGTTCAGGTGGGCGCTCGGAGCCGACGCAAAGCCCCAATCGCGTGCGCTGCCCAGGTTGAGTGGCCATTGGGCGGGATCCATCACCTCCGCAACGTCGTCGGTGCCGCCGGCCTCCAGCAACAGCACGGCGACGTTGCTGTTCTCGGATAGTCGCCGCGCCAGCACCGACCCTGCCGAACCGGATCCGCAGACCACGAAGTCATACCGCGCCGCGATGGGGTCGGAGCACATGTGATTTCTCGATTCTGCATCGGGGCGGTTCGGTATCCGGTGGTCTTTTGGTTTGCGGTCGCGGGGATCAGTGGCGGCGCCGATCACGATGACGCGATGTCTCACCCAGTGTTGGTCGCGCGGGACGGGGCGCGCTTGCACGCCGGCGCACGGATCTTGAGCTTGCGCGAATGCTTCGGGTGAACTCGCGGCGCAGCGCCGCTTCGGGCGCCGCGCAGGTACCGTCGAATGAGGTGCTCAGCATCCGTCACGGGGGTGGGCGCCGTACCGCGCGATGACGTCGGCTGAGCAGGTTGCGGCCAAACCCGGGATGGCTCGCCGACGAGTTGGAGGCACCATGGTGAATCCCAGCCGACCCGGCCAGCGCTGTGCCGCCACGTCCGCACGGCGAAACGAACGTTTTGAAGCCTTCCAGCACGCCATCTCCCAGACATTCGTGCCGCTTGCGTTATGCGTCGATGACGTCGGAACTTTTCGTGGCCAGGTGCGCTCGGCGAGTCTGGGCACGGTCCGAGTGTCCGATGTCCGGGTCGGAAGTGACGTGCTGGTGCGCCGCACGGCCAAGCTGATAAACCACAGCGCCCCGGACTACCTCAAGGTCGCGATGCCGCTGAACGGTAAGTGCGTTGTGACCCAGGACGGCCACGAAGAGACGTTGGCTCCGCGAGATTTCGCGGTGTACGACACGACCCGGCCCTACAGCCTGGCTTTCAGCGGTGTCTACCGGGCGCTGGTCGTCATGTTTCCGCGCGACCAGATGCGGCTGTCCTCGGCCGAATTGACGCGATTAACGGCTCGGCGGCTGAACGGGCGCGATGGCTTGGGAGCGTCGGTGTCGGCCTTCCTGACCGAGATGGGCAACCGGCTCGACGATGCGAACACCGCCGGCACCCTCTATCTAGCCGACGCGGTGCTGGACATGCTGGCGGCATCGTTCGCCGCGCAACTCTCCGACGAGACCGGCGGCAATGTGGCTCGAGGTACGCGAGGCCTGGCGCTGCGGATTCGCGCCTTCATCGAAAGTCGGCTCGGTGACCCGGGTCTGGATGTTTCAACGATCGCTGCCGCGCATCATGTTTCGGTGCGGTACCTGCAGAAGCTGTTCGAGTCGCAGGGTCAGACAGTCACCGGCTGGATCCGAGACCGCCGCATCGAACATTGCCGTCGCGACCTGGAAGATCACCGCCTTGGGGAGGTGCCGGTGAGCTCTATCGCCGCGCGTTGGGGGCTGGTCAACGCATCGCATTTCTCCCGCCTCTTCAAGGCCATTCATGGGTCCTCACCCGCCGAATACCGCGCCGAGGTTTCGCTACGCTCGCCTTCCGCATCCACCGATCGGGGCTAGGTTGGGAGGTAGAGCTGCGCGATAGCGGGATCGGGTTGCTGCTTGGGGAAAGGCGGCCGGTGTGGCAATCGACTACAACCAGGGGCACATCGCCGAGCAGTATCAACAGGCGAAGACGCAGCCTTGGCGAGAACGCATCGAGACCTACTCCTTTCTCAAGCACATCGGTGACGTCAGCGGCAAGAAGGTGCTGGACGTCGCTTGCGGCGAAGGGCATTTCACCCGCTTGTTGCGCCGCGCCGGCGCCGGGCAGGTGGTCGGACTCGACATCTCCGAACGGATGATCGCCCTGGCCCGCGCGCAGGAAAAGCAGCAGCCGTTGGGCATCGACTACGTCGTGGCGGACGCCCGTTCGACCGTTGCGCAACAGGATTACGACGTGGTTGTGAGTGCGTGGCTGCTGGTGTACGCGCAAAACCGGGCGGAGCTCGCGCAGATGTGTCGCGGCCTGGCGTGCCGGGTCAAGCCGGGCGGCCGGTTCGTCACCGTGAACACCAATCCGGGGGTGTATTCGTTTCGGCCCGACTACCGTAAGTATGGATTCGAGCTGCAACTGGCCGATCACGTCTACGACGGCGCGCCGATCGACATCACGGTCAATCTCGCCGATTCCAGACTGCGAGTCCGGAACTACTACCTGCCGATCGAGGCCTATGCCCGCGCGTTCCGGCACGCCGGTTTCCACGACTTCGCCGTCCACATTCCCGATCTGGAGCCTGCGCCCGAAGCGGGTGAGGAGGGCGACTACTGGGACTACCTACTCGACAATCCTTTCCTGGTCATCATGGACTGCGTCAAAGACTGACGTGCGCCGCGACGGTGCCGTCAGAGCTGCTGGAGCTAAATCGATTTCGGTTTGGCGAGATCCTGTCACGACCACGTTCTAGTTGTCGTTGACCGTTACCACCATCTGGTAGTCGCTGGCCTGCCAGGCCTGCATGAAGGTGTCGATCGGCACCTGCTTGTCGGCGCCCGACGGATAGGCGGGGTCGTTGAGGTGCACGACGCCGGTGCGGGTGTCCACGCCGGTGATGACCAGGGAGTGGTCCGGGGCGCTGTGGTCGCCGTCCGGGTTGTCCCAGATGGTTTCGACGTTGACGGTGGCGATCACCTTGTGGCCATCGCCGAGGTAGCGCTCGATCGCCGAAAGTCCGGTGGGAACACCGGTTTGCTCTTCGGTGGAGGCATTGGTGATGGCACCCTTGATGCCGAACTGGGCCAGCAGGACCACCACATCGCTGGGGTCGGTGCCCCAGGTTTGGGTGGGGGTGGGGCGGATGTAGATCGACCCGGGATGCATCGAACTCGGCGTGCTTTCGGCCAGGCGAACGATCTGCTCCTCGGACGGCAGCTTTCCAGTTACTTCGCCGACCACGTCGGCGACCGACATCAGCACGCAGTTGTCGGGCAGGTGCTGCATCTGCCAGTACTGAGCGGCCGTGTCTGGGTGGCCGTACAGCGCGCCGGTGGATTCGGTCTGGGGAGCGGGGCTGGCCAGCGCGGGGGCGGCGAACGCCCCGGCCGCGGCGGCGCCGATGAAGGCCGCCGCGGTGGCGGTACGCGCTGCGGTGGCGACTCGGTTCATGAAGGTCTTCGACACGATGAGCTCCTTTCCTCGTGGGCTTCTCGTCGGCCGCCTCGGCGGCGCGGTGGGTTCCGTGAGAAAAAGATCCACCCGGGGCCTTCCGGGATTCATGAAGAAACCTTGGAAGCCGCGAAAGCCCTGGAAGCTACCTGTCACCGCCCGTGAGCGGCGGCCTCGGTGTCAGGAGATGCGGTCCGTCCAGCCCAGCCCTCGACTCACCGCGTCAGCCGCGGCGATGGTCTGTTGGGCGACCTCTTCGAAGTCGGCGGCCGGTAGCCGGTAGGCCGGTCCGGAGACGCTCAGCGCCGCGGCAACCCGTCCGGTGCTGTCGTAGACCGGCGCGGCGACCGCATTGAGGCCGATTTCGAGCTCCTCACGTGCGCTGGCCCAGCCGGCCGCGCGGGTGGCCGCGAGTTGGGCCTCCAACGCATCGATGGTGACGATGGTGTTCTCGGTGAAGCTGTCCAATGTCGCGCCGACCCGGTGGCGTACCTCATCTGCCTCCAGACCGGCCAGCAACACCTTGCCGGACGAGGTGGCGTGCACTGGGCAGCTCTGGCCCACCCAGGTTTGCAGTGCGATTTCGGCGCTGCTTACCGCCTCGACGATGTTGACGGCGCGGTTTTCGTCGAGGATTGCCAGGTTGGCCGTTTCACCCAAGTCCGCCGCCAGCTTGTCGCACGCGTCCTGGCTCAGCTTCACCAGGTCCGAGTGACCGCTGCGGGCGCGGGCCAGTCGCGACACCCCGATTCCGAGCTGGTACTTGCCGCGATCGGAGAGCTGTTCGACGTAGCCGCGTGCTTCCAGCGCGGTGATCAGCCGCGACGCGGTTGATTTGTGTACCCCGAGCTCATCGGCGACCTCGGTCACCCCCGCTTTGCCCATGTCCGCCAACAGTTCGAGCACCAGCAGGGCACGGTCGACCGATTGAACGGCGGGGGCAGGGTCTGACTCGGAGGCACCGCCGTCGTTGCCTGTCCCCATGATCATCGATGATATACCGCTGCTCACGGGCACCTCGGTTACCCCGACACCGCGGGGATGCCGATGCGTGCGACCACCCACTGATGGAATTCGGCGATGTGGTGCTCGGCGGGAACCCGCACACCGCCGGTGCGGTAGGCGCGTGACGACATCGCGGGCTGGGTCCGCTGGCAGGCGTCGAAGTCCTGCTCGTTGACGCGATGGAACAGTTCAACCGAGTGCGCAATGTCGCCGCCCGCGGCCACCTCGGGGGCTTAGAGCCAGTCACATTCGACGATGGTTCGGTCGGCGGCGATCGGGAACATCCGGTGGATGATCGCGTGATCGGGGACCAGGTTGATGAACACCGTCGGTTTGACGGTGATGGCGAAGTAGCGTCGGTCCTGCTCCGGCCTGATTCCGGGTAGGGCGGTGAAGCCTGCCCGGCCGTCCACGGTGAAACCTGCTACCGCCGAGCCGAATTCGGCGCCGCGTCCCACCGATCGCTGAGCCGCCTGGCCGCGTGCGAATTCCGGTATCACTCTGGTCAGCTCGGGGTGGATGGTGGCGCAGTGGTAGCACTCCATGAAGTTCTCGACGATCAACTTCCAGTTCGCCGCGACGTCGTAGCTGACACGCCGCCCGACCTGCAACGCCTCGATCCGGTAGGTGTCTATGGCGCTCACGTCGCCGAGTCGCGCCGTGACCGACCCGACGACGTCGTCTTCGAACGACGGCGGATCCTCGGCCAGGCAGACCCACGCATAGCCCAGCCACTCCCGCAATGCCACCGCGACCAGGCCATAGCGGTGCCGGTCGATGCTCGCTCCGTCGGTGTCGGTCAGTTCCGCGATATTGGGGGCGGCGATCAGGGTGCCGTCCAATCCGTAGGTCCAGGAGTGATAGGGGCAGCGCAGATTCCGGCGCACCTGTCCCTCGGGCTCGGTGCACAGCAGCGCACCTCGATGCCGGCAGATGTTGAGAAAGGCGCGCAGCCGTCGATCCCGCCCCGCACCAGCAGCACGCTTTCGCGTCCCACCTGTACGGCCTTGAATTGCCCGGGCTCGTTCAGGTCGGCCGCGCGCACGACGCAAAACCACATGCTTTCGAACACGTGCTGTTGCTCGGCGGCAAACACGGCGGCACTGGTGTAGTAGGCCCCGCCCAGGGTGGGCAGCAAGGCCGAGGGTTGCCGGACAGCGGTCATACGGTCACCAGCCTCTGTGGGTCGAACAGCGAAATCGGTTGGCTGGTAGCGCCCTCGGTCACCAGGTCGGCAAGAATCTCGCCGACAACCGGCACGAACTTGATGCCGTGCCCGGAGAATCCACAGGCCACGGTCACCGCAGGACAGTACGGATGTCGTGCGATGACGAAATGCTGATCGGGTGTGTTGGAGTACATGCAGGTCGCCGCTTGCAGGCAGGTGCCGGCGAGCGCCGGCAATAATTCGCCGACCCGGGTGATCATCTCGTGGATCTCCTGCGGCCCAACCACCCGGTCGATGGTGTCCGGGGTGCAGGCGATCCCTTTGCGGAAGAACGCGACCTTGACCCCGCCGCGTGGTCCGTCGATGGCGGGGAAGCCGTAAATCTTTGCGCCGGAATCATTCTCGGCGATGAAGATCGGGTGATCCCGGAACCCGGCCGTGCCGCCAACCGGGTCCAGCCAGTACATCACCTGGCGTTGCACCGTGATCGGAATGCCCAATTGGCTCAGCAGCTCCGGTGCCCAGGCGCCGGGGCAGACCACCAGCTGTTCGGCGGTGTAGGTGCCGCGGCCGGTGGTGACCCGCACGCCGCTGGTGGTCGTGGTCCAGTTCAGCACCGGCTCCTCGAATTGCAGTGTTGCCCCCGATCGCTTTGCCAGCTCCAGGTGTGCACGCACCGTCAGTTCAGGGCGAGCCAAACCCGCCTTGGCTTCGTAGAGCGCGATGTCTGTGGGCTGCGGGGTGAAATTCGGGAAGCGGGCCGCGATCTGCGGGGCGTCGAGCACCTCGTGCGGCAGATTCCACTCGCGGCTGGCCCGCAGGCTGCCGGCTACGGTCGCGCAGTCCGGCGGTCCGATGAACAGGCCGCCGGTGAGTCGGTAGATGTCGCTCTGGGCATCGATGGCCAGCCTCTCCCACAGCTCATAGGACCGCCGCAGCAGTGGCACGTAACCGGGATCCTCGAAGTAGGACTGGCGGATGATCCGGGAGCCGCCGTGGCTGGATCCCTTGTCGTGGGCCGGTTGATGACGCTCCAGGCCGAGCACTCGGCGGCCCCGGGCGGCCAGATGATAGGCGGCCGCGCTTCCCATGCCGCCCAGTCCGATCACAATCACGTCGTAACCCGTTGTCGCCATGACGAGTTACCTCCGTATCCGGGTGGACCCTGGATCGACCGCCGGTTGCTGGTGGACGCTCGCCGGGTAGCGCCGGCCGCGGTGGTCGACGGTGACGGTGTCACCAATCGACGATTCGGCCGGCAGCCAGGCGTAGGCGATGGTGCGGCCAATCGTGGGCGAATACCCGGCACTGGTCACGAATCCAATGCAGACATCGCCGGCAAACACCGGCTCCTTGCCCAGTGCCGCCGCGGCGGGATCGTCGAAGACAATGCACTGCAGTACCTTTCGCGCAGCGGCGTCCACCAGCGCGGCCTTGCCGATGAAGTCTTTGGACATCCGAACCGCGAAGCCCAGGCCGGCCTCATCCGGGCGGTGCTCGGCGGTCATGTCGGTGCCCCACGCGCGGTAGCCCTTCTCCATGCGCAGGCTGTTGAACGCGATGCGTCCGGCGGCAATGGCCTGGTGGCCGGCGCCAGCCGCCCACAACAGGTCCCACAGGGCGCCGCCGTAGCTGGCTTCGGTATAGATCTCCCAGCCCAGCTCGCCGACATAAGACACCCGCAGCATGGTGACCGGGATGGCCTCCAGATAGGTCTGTAGCAACCGGAAGTACGGGAACGCTTGGTGTGACAGATCGTCTCGGCACAACGGCTGCACGAGGTCCCGCGCGGCCGGCCCCCACACCCCGATGCAGCAGGTGCCTCCGGTGATATCGCGCAGCGTGACGCTGCCGTCTTGGGGCAGATGACGACTCAGCCAGTCGAAGTCCTGGGGCCCATTGGCGCCGACCTGAAAACGGGCCGTGCCGAGTCGGGCGACGGTGAGATCGCTGCGGACGCCGCCCGTCTCATCGGGCATCAAGGTGTAGGTGACCGATCCGACGCCCTTGTCGATGTCGTTGGTAGTCAGCCGCTGCAGCAGGTCGACCGCACCGGCACCGCTGACTTCGTAGCGGGTCAGCGGTGTCATGTCGTAGAGGGCGACGCGTTCACGCGTCCACTGCGCCTCGGCGATCGCGATGGGCGACCAGTAGCGTGCCGCCCAGTCGTCACGCTCGGGAAACGCCACATTGCGGCCGGCGAGCTCCCGAACCAGCTCGGCATTGGCTTGAAACCATGCGGGTCGCTCCCAGCCACCGCCCTCGTAGAAGTAGGCGCCCAGTTCGCGCTGGCGGTGGTGGAATGGGCTGGTGCGCAGGCCGCGCAGCGCGCTGCGGTACTGGTGGGGATGAACGATGTCGTAGACCTCGACGAAGGCCTGCGCGCAGGTCTCGTCGATGAATCGTGGGCTGCGCGCAAAGTCCTCGAACCGGTACAGGTCGCATTCGTGCACGTCGATCGACGGGGTGCCGTCGACGATCCACTCCGCGACCGCTTTGGCCACCCCGGCCGAATGGGTCACCCACACCGCCTCGGCAACCCAGAACCCGCCCAACTCCCGGTGCTCGCCGAGCAGCGAATACCCGTCGGGCGTGAACGAGAAGATGCCGTTGAAGCCCTCGTCAACCTTGGTGTCCCCGAGCGCAGGCAGCAGTCGCACGCAGTCACGCCAGGCCGGTTCGAAGTCCTCCTCGGTGAAAGGGAGCATCGAGGGCATCGGTTCACCGGCGGTGTCGGCCAGCAACGTGGACATGTCCACGGGCATCGGCTGGTGCCCGTAGGAGCCGATGCCAAGGCGGTCGACGTGTTCGCGAAAATAAAGGTCGGCGTCTTGGTGGCGCAGGATCGGCAGGCTCGCCGGGGCGTCTTCGGTGTTGCGCCCGACCAGCGGTGCGACCTGGCCGGTCTTGGCGTACTGGTGCGCCATCGGCACCAGCGGCAGCACCAGGCCCACCTGTTTGGCCAGCTGTGCGCCCCAGAATCCCGCCGCGCAGACCACGATGTCGGCCTCGATGACACCGCGACTCGTGTGGACTCCGGTGACCCGGCCGTTGTGATCGGCCACCTGCTGCACCTCGGTCTCGGCCAGGAAGACCGCGCCCCGCGCGATCGCCCGCCGAGCTTGCGCTTCGACCGCGCGTACGGGCCGAGGCCAGGCCGTCGCTCGGGGTGTGAAAGCCGCCCAGGATTCCCGCGCGGTCCAACAGCGGGTGCAGCTCGACGCACTGGTCCGGGCCGACCAGCCGCCCCGGCACTCCCCAGGCCTGCGCCCAACCCGCCTTGCGATGCAGGTCCGCCCAGCGCTCGGCGGTGGTGGCGACCTCGAGCCCGCCCACCCGGTTGAACACCGCCCCATCGCGATGGTGCAGTCCGGAGAATTTGTCCACGGTGTAGCGAGCGAATGCGCTCATGGTTTTCGCCGGGTTGGTCGCAAACACCAGGCCGGGGGCATGCGACGTGGATCCGCCGGTGGTGAACAAGGGCCCGCGGTCGACCACCGTGACATCGATGCCCCCCGGGCGGTCAGCTCGTCGGCGAGCGAAGCCCCAACGATGCCGGCACCCACGATGACGAGCTTCGGTCCCATAGCGCCACCCACTTGCACTATGTTCCGTAATACGAAACAAGGTTTGTAATGCGCAACATGATGAGGTCTGGCGCGGCCGCTGTCAAGCGGACAGGAAGGGACCCGGAAACGGCGCGGGCGGGGCCGCGGCATTGGCTGGCCCCAGCCGTCTCCGGGTTGTCCAAAAAATGCTGGTGAGCAGGGGCTTGCACCCCGGTGCGGCTAGCGGAGGCTTACCGGTTGGGGTTGCGAATCGATCAATGGCGCGCGGCGCCGACCGCCGCGGTCTGATAGTCCCAGGGATCGAAGGGGGCGGAGGCGGTGCCGGTAGGTAGCTGCCATCTGGTGAAGAAGTGGCCGGCCGGATGTGCGCTCTCCGATGCCGCGATGCCCAGCGCCGCGCGGACCTCGGCCAGCGGTCGGTCCAGGAGCTCTTCGTACGGGGCCGCCATCAGGTTCTGCGCGGCCCGCCCGCGTGCTACCGCCTGGCGCCAGAACTCGCGTTTGCGCCGCCATGAGCCGCCGCGTACCACCGCGCACGCGATGAATCCGAAAATCGCTGTGGTTCGGCACTTTCCAAGCTGGCCGTGATGCAGGCCCAGGTTGCCGATCTCGCCGCCCAGGTCGGGTCCGTAGCCGCCCAGCACGTGGAACATGTCATGCAAGACGGTGCCCCGCTTGATCATGTAGCCGAAGTCGGGGTCCCAGCCATTGCGTTCGATGACCGGCTCGATGACGTCGCGGGCATCGAGTACCCCCGCATCGAGGCGGTGTTGACGCAGGAAATCGCGATAGGCGGCGCCGAGTGAGCCCGGCGGCAACGTAGCCAGGTAGTCGTCGTCACCGAGTCGCGCCATCAGGTCGGGCTTTGTCTCGAGCAGCCGGCGTCCCTGCGGGAGTCGGGCGAGTTTGTCGAACTCGCGCTGCAGGGTCGGGTAGCCGAAGGCGATCACGGCTTCGAATACCTGGTCGTGATTGAACCGAAGGCCGAACACGTGGCCCAGTGCGCGAACACCGGTCCGCATCTGCCCGTACCGTGCCGTTGTGGACGGGATAGCCATCTACCAAATAATAGACATACTGTAATCGATGTCAACTAAAATTCCAGCCGGAGAATCCGGCGTGCGGCGACGCGGCCGGCCCGTGGGGGGCGGCAATACCCCGGAGCAGGCGCGTCGTCTGCTGGTGCAAACGGCCGAGCGTTGCTTTGCCGAAAATGGTCTGGATATCACCATGGCGGAGGTTGCCAAGCGGGCGGGCGTCTCACGCGCTGTGCTCTATCGGCATTTCGGTGGGCGTGATGAGTTGGTGGTCGCGGTTGCGGTTCAGGTGATGGATCGCTATGTCGCACGAGTGGTTGATGACCTGATGCCCACGGACGACGTTGCCGCCCTGATCACCGAGTCATTGGTTTTTGTGACCACGGTGGTCAGTCGTGATCCCCTGCTCGAGTTGCTGTCCATGGGAGCCGAGCACGGCGTCGCCAGTTTGCTGGCCAACTCCCCGGTGTTGTGTGGGAAGGTGGCCGGCCTCTACGAGCAGGTGTTCGTCCTATTCCGGGACCGGTTGCGAGTGGGCTTGGAGCCCGGTGATGTCGGGCGATACGTCCTCGGGGTAGCGCTTTCGCTGCTGATGAACGTGATACCGGGGTCGGATGACCCTGCGACGGTCCGTCGCTATGTCCGGACCTTCGTGCTGCCGGCGATTGTCGCGTCCCCGCCCGACGCGGTGTCGGTGTTTGTCTGAGCCGCCGGTAACTTCCCCGTGTCGCGCGCGGCGGCGCACCGCGGTGGTGCGCTCGTGCGGCCATACACTGGGCCATCGTGGGTATGCTCTTCGGGTTTTCGCCGTGGCTGGTCTACTGGGTGTTGGTCGGCAATGTCCCTTTCGAGACGGCGGTCGCGGTCGCACTGTTGATTGCCCTGGCGGTGCTGGCGGTAGGGCGCTCCGCTCAAAGGCCCGGTCGCACCGTCGAAATAGGTTCTGTCGCAACATTTTCCGTGCTGACCGTGCTGACATTCGCACTCAGCGAGGCGTTTCTGGCGCGATGGATCGTGGCGGTGAGTAACTTCGGCATCTTCCTGGTCGCTGTTCTCGGATTGCTGATGGGCAAACCGCTTGTGCGCGAATACGCGGCCGCCGAATTGCCCTCCGACGTGGTCAACACCGAGTTGTTCAAGCGAATGACGATGATCCTGACCTGGATCTGGGTTGCCGCGTTCGCCGGTATGACGCTCTCATCACTGGTTCCGCCGGTCGTGGAAAGTGACGCCACCATCCTTGACACCAAGACCCCGGTGTCGTTCATGTGCTAATGGGTCATTCCGGTGTCGCTGCTGGGTTTGGCGGCGCTGGCTTCTCAGTTGCTGCCCACCCGGATGCTTGCCGGCATCGACGACGTTGTCCGGGAGACCTCGTTCGTCGCTTACGACGAAGCGACCATCGACGAGCTGTACTACCTTGCCCAAGAACACGCCAACCGGGAAGTCGGTCCGGGTAAGGAGGCCTACAACGTGAAGGTCGGCGGGATGGGGACACCCCTGACCGGCGACGAGGCGCGCAAATCCTGGCCCTCAACCTATAAAGTGAGTGACAAGCGGCGCTAGCGCCGGCTTCCGTACACCCGCACTACAACTTTTCCTGCTAAATCATGCGTATGGCATTTATGGCGAGACGATGGGTAGCGACGGTTGGGTTGTCGATTGCGCTGACAGCCTGCTCGTCGAGCACCTCAGATCCCACCGCCGCGTACGCGGGCAACATGGACTTGAGTACCGCAACCGGCACAGCGTTGGCGATCTCACCGGGCCGGATGTTGGCGGCCACCCACGGCGTGACACCGGTGGCGTTCGGCAAACCCGCGCACGGCCGCATCGCCTACGGCGAAAACGGTGCCATGATCTACACCCCCGACCCGGGCTTCACCGGTACCGATGAACTCGCCGTCACGGTCAGCCACGCGGTCAAGCTCTTCGCCGAGGACCAACTGCCGCTGGCCACCGTCGGCGGCGTCGCGATCAAGGCCAGCGCACACGGATCGGGAATCGCCGCGGTGCCGGGCAGTGCTGATGAAATCTATGGCATCACCGACCGCGGTCCCAACGTCGACGGGCGTACCCCGAATGAAAAGGTGCTCCCGGTACCCGAATTCCATCCGCACATCGCCAAGCTCAAACTCGCCGATGGCGTGGCAACGGTGGAGCGAATCATCACGCTGCACGGTCCGGCCGGACGTCCGATGCTCGGACTGGTGTCCCCGCAGGCGAATACCGGGGAGGCCCTGGTAGACCTCAACGCAACGCCGCTGCCGCCTTCCGATTACGGCGTGGACCCCGAGGGTCTGGTCGCCATGTACGACGGCAGCTTCTGGGTATCCGACGAGTACGGTCCCTACCTCATCCACTTCGACGACAACGGCAAAGAGCTGGAACGCTTTTCACCGTTTGACGGGACACTGCCCCGGGAGCTGTCACTGCGCAGCCCCAACCGCGGCATCGAGGGTCTAACCATCACCCCGGACGGCTCCACGCTGGTGGGGATCATGCAGTCGGCCATCCAGACGCCCGAGCTGGCCGGCCCGGCCAAGTCGGTCCCGATCGTGCGCATCGTGACCGTCAACCTCATTGACCCCAGAAACGTCCACGAATACCTGTATCCGCTGGAAAATCCCCAGCAGACGAAGGTCGCTGTCTCCGATATCACCGCGCTGAGCGCCACCACGTTCCTGGTCGACGAGCGCGACAACGAGCCGGCGCCCAGGGAAACAAGAAGATCTACCTGGTGGATACCGCCGACGCCACCGACGTCGGACCCCGCTCGACGGTGCCCGGTGCGGTGTATCAGGCGGACGCCGGCGGCTTGCTCATCGACGGTGTTCCGATCGAAACCGCGGTGGGCGTCAGCACCGACGCCGACGCCGTCGCCAAGCTCAAGGCCGCCGGCATCACGGTGGCGTCCAAGACCCTCAAACTCGATCTCGGAGCCCTGGTGCGCACGCTGAGTCCCAACGGTGACTTCTTCGGGCACGACAAGATCGAAGGCCTGATCACCCCGGACGGCGGCAAGACGCTGATCATGGCAAATGACAGCGATTTCGGGCTGGCTGGGTTGGCCTCGGACACGCCGCCCATGCGGCTCGAGCCCAAGATGTTGCCCAACGGCTCCCAAGACAATGGCGAGATTCTCATCGTCGACACGACCCAGCTGCCGGCGAAAACCGAATCGGTGACGGTCTCCATCAGGGTCGGTTGAGCGCGGTGGACCGGAGCGCTCAGCCCGCCACCGGGCGAAGGCGAAAAACCCGGATCTCGCGGGGCGCGCAGCTGCTGCGATAACCCTCGTAGCCGGCGTAGAAGTCCGTGGCGCTGGCCCACGCCGCCGCGCGCGCATCGCCGGTGAGCAGTTCGGCCCGGTACGGCCCGGGCGGCCCTTTGAACTGCACCGTGCACTCGGGGTGTGCCAGCAAGTTGGCACTCCACGCGGGATGGTTGGGACGCCCGTAGTTGGACCCGATGGCCAACAGTCCGTCGGAGTCCTCGATCAACGCCAGGGGATGCACCCGGGGCTGGCCGGACTTGGCGCCCGTCGAGGTGAGCAGGCCTACTTTGTTCAAGCCCCCGAAGCTCAGCCGGCCGCCGGTCCGTGGGATCAGCGCCTTGTCGATGGGTGGGGCAACGCGGAGCATGACGACGTAGCCCACCCGGGTCATCAGGACGCGCTCCAGCAGCGCCTCATCGAGTCGCAACCGTCGTCCGCGCCGCGGGCTGTACCTGCGAAACGCCACGAGTAGCACAGTAATCGATCGGAGCGGAGCCCACATTGGGGTTTGTGGGGGTTCGCGGGGGTTATGGCGTCGTAGGTTGAATGGGTCGGATGCGTCGAGTCCTCCGCAGGCAAGGAGCGTTGCGATGATCAAGGACAACTCATGACAAGCGACATGGGAGACCGCGACTATCCCCAGATGGCGGCCGCCCGCGGACGGATCGAGCCAGCGCCGCGCCGGGTGCGCGGCTATCTGGGCCACGAACTGGTCTTCGACACCACACAGGCTCGCTACGTGTGGGAAGTGCCGTACTACCCCGCGTACTACGTGCCATTGGCCGACGTCCGAGCGGAGTTCCTCAGGGACGAGAACCATGCGCAGCGGGTCCAGTTGGGTGCCTCGCATCTGTACTCCGTCGTCGGCTCCGGGGCAGGGCTCCGGCGTTGTTGATTAGCAGGCTTGTGAGCTGGGGAATTGTGGATTGAGGAGGTCTAGGCGGCGGTTGGCGGTCAAAGCGGTGATCCGGCAGGCTTCGGCGATGTTGTCGGCGCCGTTGAGGCGGTGCAGATTGATCGCGGTGTTGCGTAGCGTTGCTAGGACCTGTGCGCCGTTTCCGGTATGTGCCCTTTGACGGTCTTCGTCGAAGGTGACGTCGCGTATCCAGTGCAGGCTGTTCTCGATTCCCCAGTGTTGACGCATCCAGGTCATGATCGCGGTAGGGCGGGCGTGCTCGAACGGCAGGCTGCAGATGGCATAGACCACCTCCACGCTGCGCTGGTCGGTGGCGGTGATCAAGCGTTCACGAGTGATCCGGATGATTTGTTTTGCGTAGGGGAAGCCGATTCCTCGTGCAGCGGTGATGATTTGCGGGGTGCGGGTCTCGACACGGCCGTGGCCGCGGGAGTCGTCGGTAGCGGCTGCGGGCACCTCGGCCCAGGGCAGCGCGGTGATACGCGCAAGTATTTTGGCTTGGTTGGACTTGACGATCATCAGGTAGTGCGACTTCAAGGTGGCGCAGATCAACTTCGCGGTGACGACCTGGGTATGCATCGCATCCACGGTGACCAGCCACCGCAAGCTACCCGGCAGCAGCGTGAGCAGGGCACGTACGCAGGGAATTTCATTGCTTTTCTCGGCGACAGCGAGTTGACCGAGCACCAATCGGGCACGGTGGGCGAACACCGACACGAGATGCGTGGCTGTCGCTTTGGCGCGTAAAGCACCACGCAGCATCTTGCCGTCCAACGCGATCGGCACCAATCCACTGGGGTCGCGGCTGGCCACGTGTGCAGTGAAGTAACTGCCCATCCTGGCGTTGAGGTCGGCGGGGTCTAGCCGAGACAAAACAGCGCGGAAGGTCTTCTCACTGGGCCGCCGGAACCGGACCCCTAATTGGGCCAACACATCATCGGGAGCGGTGGCCGCCCATGTGGCAAAACCAGCATAGCCGCGCATCCCCGCGGCAGTGGCCAGAACCGCGATCGCCAACAAAGCCATCAGCGAATACCTCCGACCGCGTGGGTCCCTCGGGTCTGGCACCGAGGCCAACACATCGAGAAACTCCGATCCGATGAACTCGCTGCGCTCACCAGGACTCCAGCGGTCGAACACCTCTGGAACCGACGACACAGGCAATACTGAAACGGTAGGCACGGGCAACTCCAGACCAACGACGAACAGTAACCAACTCGATCGTTCTCCAGATAGCCCGTGCCTACACTCCGGCCCCAATAGCGCGGCACCAAAGATCATCAACCCAGCTCACAAGCCTGCTAATCAACAACGCCGGAGCCCTGGGCTCCGGGGCGACGCAGACCCACCCGTCGGCCGCGCGGGTGTTCGACGCCGACGGTGCGAGTCCGGTAGCGGGCACCGTGCGGTTCGACTGGGACGTGCTGCGGTGGTTCGAGGAAGACGAACAGATCTATGGCCATCCGCGCAATCCCTACTCGCGCGTCGACGCGCTGCGCTCGCAACGACATGTCCGGGTCGAACTCGACGGTGTCGTGCTTGCCGATACCGGCGCTCCCGTGCTGCTGTTCGAGACCGGACTGCCCACCAGGTACTACATCGATCCAACCGACGTCGCCTTCGAGCATCTGGAACCGAGCGCGACCCAGACGTTGTGCCCCTACAAGGGGACGACCACCGGCTATTGGTCGGTGCGGGTGGGCGACAGCGTGCATCCGGACCTGGCGTGGACCTACCACTACCCGTTGCCCGCCGTCGCCGCAATCGCCGGGTTGGTGGCGTTTTACAACGAAAAACTTGACATTAGCGTCGACGGTGTCAACCTATCCCGGCCCCGTACGCACTTTGGCTAGGTTTGAGCATAAGCACGGTGTGAGATTTGCTTCTCCCGGTGTTGGAATATAAGAGATTCTTATTTGACGTCCGCGACCAGCGCATTTGGACTGTTGGCGACACGTGCCAAAAGGGCAGATCAAGCTATCCTTGGACGTTTGCTGCGAATTCCCTGTGTAAATGATTCAGAATTGCATTCTGAGCGCCGGCTGAGGCGGCCGAGTGGCATAGGTAACAGCAATAAAATTGAAATCTATTTACCCAGAATTAAGGAGCTAGACTCGGGCGAAAGCAGTCGATCAGCGCCTTTTTGGTGCTGAAATCCGGTTTGGATCGGGCGGCGAGGATCGCACAGGGTTGTCGCGATATGCGGCGCCCGCATGGAATTTTCAAAACAGCAAAGGCGGTGCCAACGTGAGCGACGTGAACGGCCAGCAGACCGGCTGGAATGATCGCGATGGCGGGGATGTCCAGGTCTTCGAGTTGGGTACCGCACCCGATTTCCCGACCTCCGTCGAGATTGCGGTGGCCAACGGGCCCATCGGTGACATCGGCATCAGTCCCGACGGCAGTCGCCTGATGGTGACCAACTACGGCGACAACAGCGTGTCGGTGATCGACACCGACACCTGCCGGGTGGTGGAGACCATCACCGGCCTCGATGAGGCTTTCGCGGTCACCGCGGGCGGCCCAGCCGCCAACCGCGCCTACGTGAGCACCGTTTCGACGGCGTATGACGCCATTGCCGTCATCGATGTCGCTACCAATGCCGTCGTCTCCACCCACCCGCTGGGGCTCAGCGTCAGTGACCTGGCGGCCAGCTCGGATGGAAAGTACGTCTACGCCAGCCGTAACGGCGCTCGCGGTGCCGACATCGCTGTTCTTGACACCGCAACGGGCCGCGTCGATGTGGTCGACATCGCTCCCAAGCCTGGCCTCACCACCGAATGTGTCCGCGTCAGCGCCGACGGCAACCGCGGTTACGTCGGCGCCAACGGACCGTCCGGCGGTCAGCCCATCGTCGTGGCAACGCATGCGGAGTCCGAACTCAATCCGGTCCGGGGCGGACGCGCACGCTCGCGGGGCAGGAATGGCCAGGGCGTGGCCGGATCTGTCGTGCAGCAGTTCCCGCGCGATCTGCGCATCATCGACACGATTGAGATCGGCTCTTCGGTTCGTGATGTCGCGATCAGCCCCGACGGCACCACCGCCTACGTCGCCAGTTGCGGCGCCGACTTCGGCGCGGTGATCGACGTTGTCGACACCCGCACCCGCAAGATCACCGGCACCCGCAAGATCGAGGAGATCGGCGGTCTGATCACCCGGCTTTCCATCGGCGGCAACGGCGAGCGTGCCTACCTGGTGAGCGAGGACCGTGTCACCGTGCTCAGCGCGCGCTCGCAGGATGTCATCGGCACCGTCCGGGTCAACCAGCCGTCCGCCGCGATCGAAAGCCCGGGCGGCGACCGCCTGTACGTCGCTGACTATTCCGGAACGGTCACCATGACGTTGGTTGATCTGGGCGTGTCAGCCATCGACAACGCCCTGTGCCAGGGTCTGTCGGCCGATTGGGTCATGCCTGAGCTGCTGCAGTTCGAGGCGGCGCTGGCCTAGCGCCCCCTACTGGACGCGGTTCTGCGGGGGAGCCCGTTTCTTATGGTGGTGCTCGGCGATAGCATTCGCCGGAGGCCGACACGAGGCGGTGCTGCGCCGGGACCCGTAAGGCGGTACATCGATGTACAGCACGATGCAGGATTTTCCTCTGACGATCACCGCGATCATGCGCCACGGCTGTGGCGTTCACGGGTCGCGGCAGGTGATCACCGCGACCGGTGACGCCTACCGTCAGACCACCTATCGCGAAGTCGGACAGCGTGCCGCCCAACTGGCAAACGCGCTGCGCGGACTGGGCATTTCCGGTGACCAGCGGGTGGCCACGTTCATGTGGAACAACGCCGAACACCTGGTGACCTACCTGGCGGTGCCGTCGATGGGGGCGGTACTGCACACCCTCAATATCCGACTGTTCGCCGAGCAGATCGCCTACGTCGCCAACGAGGCCGAAGACCAGGTGGTCCTGGTCGACCTGTCCTTGACCAACCTGCTGGCTCCAGTGCTGCCCAACCTCGACACCGTGCACACGGTGATCGCGGTCGGGGAGGGGGACACCGCGGCGCTGGAAGAGTCGGGCAAGACCGTGCTGCGCTACGACGAGCTGCTCGACGGCCAATCGACCGAGTTCGATTGGCCGCACATCGACGAGAACTCCGCCGCCGCCATGTGTTACACCAGCGGTACCACCGGACACCCGAAAGGTGTTGTATACAGCCATCGTTCAAGCTTTTTGCACTCGATGGCGACCTGTACCGCAAACGGTATCGGCGTGGGATCCAGCGATCGGGTGCTGCCGATCGTGCCGATGTTTCATGCCAACGCCTGGGGGCTGCCCTACGCCGCACTGATGGCCGGCGCGGATCTGGTGCTACCCGACCGCCATCTCGACGCCAGGTCGCTGGTCCACATGGTGGAGAACCTGCGCCCCACCCGGGCCGGCGCGGTGCCGACCATCTGGAACGACGTCATGCACTACCTGGAGAAAAATCCCGGCCACGACGTGTCCTCGTTGGGGCTGGTGGCCTGCGGTGGCTCGGCGGTTCCGGAATCGCTGATGCGGACGTTCGAAGAAAAGTACGGCGTCCAAATCCGGCAGTTGTGGGGGATGACGGAAACGTCGCCGTTGGCCACCATGGCCTGGCCGCCGCCGGGAACCCCGCCGGACCGGCACTGGGCGATCCGGTCCACGCAGGGCCAGCCGGTGTGCGGCGTGGAAACCAGGATCGTCGACGACAACGGCGAGGCGCTGCCCAACGACGGCCAGGCCGTGGGTGAGGTAGAGGTCCGCGGCCCGTGGATCACCGGCGCCTACTACCTGGGCTATGACCAGTCCAAGTTCGATTCCGGCTGGCTGCGCACCGGCGATGTCGGGCGCATCGATGAGCTGGGCTTCATCACGTTGACCGACCGGGCCAAGGATGTCATCAAGTCCGGCGGGGAATGGATCTCCTCGGTGGAGTTGGAGAACTGTCTGATCGCTCATCCCGATGTGGTCGAGGCCGCGGTGGTGGGCGTCCCCGACGAGCGCTGGCAGGAGCGGCCGCTGGCCGTCGTGGTTCGCCGCGAGGGGGCCACGGTCAGCGCCGCGGAGTTGCGAAAGTTCCTTGCGGACCGGGTTGTTCGATGGTGGCTGCCCGAACGGTGGGCATTTGCCGATCAGGTTCCGCGCACCAGTGTGGGTAAGTACGACAAGAAGACCATCAGGGCCGGTTATGCGGAGGGCGTCTACCAGGTCACCGAGGTGCACAACTGAGCGCGAGCAGACACAGACTCGCATAGCCTCGGCGCCAATCGTGCGATTCTGTGTCTGCTCGCCAGAGGCAGCGAGCCAGCGCAACGAAGCGCGAGGAAGGTGGGGTCATGGGCCTGCGAGTCGTGCAGTGGGCAACCGGGTCGGTCGGTGTTGCCGCAATCAACGGTGTTCTCGAGCATCCCGAACTCGAACTCGTCGGCTGCTGGGTGTACTCGGAGGCCAAGAGCGGCGTCGACGTCGGTGAGATCATCGGGACGCCGCCGTTGGGCGTGATCACGACCAACAGCGTCGACGAGATTCTCGCACTCGACGCCGACGCGGTGATCTATGCGCCGCTGATGCCCAGCGTCGATGAGGTTGCGGCTCTGCTGCATTCGGGCAAGAACGTGGTCACGCCGCTGGGCTGGTTCTACCCGACCGAAAAGGAAGCTGCCCCAATCGAAGTCGCTGCGCAGTCCGGCAACGCCACGCTGCACGGTGCCGGCATCGGCCCGGGCGCGGCCACCGAACTGTTCCCGCTGTTGCTGTCGGTGATGTCCACCGGCGTGACTTTCGTTCGCTCCGAGGAGTTTTCCGACTTACGCACCTACGGTGCGCCGGACGTGCTGCGCTATGTGATGGGTTTCGGGGGCACCCCGGACAGTGCGCTGACCGGGCCGATGCAAAAGCTGCTCGACGGCGGCTTCATGCAGTCGGTCCGGCTCTGCGTGGACCGCCTCGGCTTTGCCGCCGACCCGCAGATCCGCACCTCGCAAGAGGTGGCGGTGGCAACCGCGCCGATCGAATCGCCGATCGGAGTGATCGAGCCGGGCCAGGTGGCGGGGCGCCGCTTCCACTGGGAGGCCGTGGTTGGCGACACGGCGGTCGTCGAGATCACCGTGAACTGGCTGATGGGTGAGGAAAACCTAGACCCTCCATGGTCTTTCGGCCCCGCCGGGGAGCGCTACGAGATCGAGGTGCGCGGACATCCCGACGCCTTTGTCACCATCAAGGGATGGCAGCCCGACAGTGTGGCCGCGGGTTTGCAGAGCAACCCGGGAATCGTCGCCACGGCGGCGCACTGCGTCAACGCCGTCCCGGCGACCTGCGCGGCACCGGCGGGCATCCAAAGCTTCTTCGACTTGCCGCTGATCACCGGCCGGGCCGCACCCGAGCTGTCTGGCTGATCTGTCGCCGCGGGGGGCGCTCGTCGGCCTCGGGCACGACGGGTGAGCCGACCCGTGTCGACACGCCCCCGAGGGGTGCCATTGCGCCACGGATTTACGTAGGCTGCGATTCATGTCCAACGGAAAACCCAACATCCTTGTCATTTGGGGCGACGACATCGGCATCACCAATCTCAGCTGCTACAGCGACGGTTTGATGGGATATCGCACGCCGCACATCGATCGGATCGCCAACGAAGGCATGCGGTTCACCGACGCCTACGGGGAGCAGAGCTGCACCGCAGGCCGTGCGGCGTTTATCAGTGGGCAGAGCGTGTACCGCACCGGCATGAGCAAGGTCGGAATGCCGGGCTCCGACATCGGCTGGTCGGGCCAGGACCCGACCATCGCCGACCTGCTCAAACCACTTGGCTATGCCACCGGGCAGTTCGGCAAGAATCACCTCGGCGACCGCAACAAGCACCTGCCGACCGTGCACGGGTTCGACGAATTCTTCGGAAACCTCTACCACCTCAATGCCGAGGAAGAGCCAGAGCTGCCGGACTATCCCAAAAGCGATCGATTTCCGGTGCTAGCCGAGTTGAACCGGCCGCGCGGCGTTCTCCGGTGCTGGGCCACCGAGGAGGTTTCCGACGAGCCCGACGACCCGAAATACGGGCCGGTGGGCAAGCAACGCATCGTGGACACCGGCCCGCTGACCAAACAGCGCATGGAGACCATCGATGACGAAACCACCGAGGCCTGTGTGGATTTCATCAAACGGCAGGCCGCGGCGGACACGCCGTTCTTTGTGTGGATGAACATGACCCACATGCACCTGCGCACTCACACCAAGCCGGAAAGCGTGGGCCAGGCCGGGGTGTGGCAGTCGCCCTACCACGACATCATGATCGACCACGACCGAAACGTCGGTCAGCTCCTTGATGCGCTGGACGGACTGGGCATCGCGCAGGACACCATCGTCATCTACAGCACCGACAACGGCCCACACGCCAACACCTGGCCCGACGGCGCAACAACCCCCTTCCGCAGTGAGAAGAACACCAACTGGGAAGGCGCATTCCGCATTCCGGAGATGATTCGCTGGCCGGGCAAGATCTCCGCGGGCGTGGTCTCCAACGAGATCATCCAGCAACACGACTGGTTGCCCACCTTCTTGGCGGCCGCCGGCGAGTCCGACATCATCGAAAAGTTGAAGAAGGGCCACAAGATCAGCGTCAGGGGAGACGACAAGGAGTTCAAGGTCCACCTCGATGCCTTCAACCTGCTGCCGTATCTGACCGGTGAGGTCGAAGAGAGTCCGCGCCAGGGGTTCATCTACTTCTCCGAAGACTGCGATGTGCTGGGTATCCGTTTCCACAACTGGAAGATCGTCTTCCAAGAACAGCGCTGCCAGGGGACGCTGCAGGTCTGGGCCGAACCATTCGTTCCGCTGCGGGTGCCCAAGATCTTCAATCTTCGCACCGATCCTTTTGAGCGGGCTGACATTACATCCAACACCTACTACGACTGGTTCCTCGACCACGATTTCATCGCCTTCTACGGCACCGCGATATGCACGCAGTTCCTCGAGACATTCAAGGAGTTTCCGCCGCGGCATCCACCGGCCAGCTTCACGATCGATCAGGCCGTGGAGAAGCTGCAGGCGATCGTAAAGGACTAGATGCTCGAGCATTGGAACGACGGCCCCACCAAGGCGGCGATCGTCGATTTTGTCGATCAGACCGTCGCTGAGGTGGAGCCCGAGGCACGTATCGCGGTGTTCGACAACGACGGGACACTGTGGTGTGAGAAGCCGATGTATATCCAGCTGGACTTCCTGGTCCGCCGGTTCGCCGAGCAGGTTGCGGCTGACCCGTCGTTGCGGGAGCGCCAGCCCTACAAGGCGGTGTACGAGGATGACCTGAGCTGGATCGGTGACGCCCTCACCAAGCATTACCAAGGTGATGACACCGACCTGAAACCTCTTGTTGGGGCAATACTTTCCGCGCATGAGGCGATTACTGTCGAGGAACACGCCAGCCGGGTGCGGGCATTCTTCGCCGAGGCGACACACCCGACTCTGGGCCGTCCCTATCGGGAATGCAGGTACCTGCCGATGGTGGAGTTACTGCAGTACCTGGCCGGCAACGGATTCACCAACTACATCGTCTCCGGAGGTTGCCGGGACTTCATGCGCCCGATCACCGGTGCGCTCTACGACATTCCGCCGGAGCGGGTGGTGGGCAGCTCGGTGGGGCTGATCTATCGCGACGGCAGCCTGTTCACCACCGCGCAGCCGGAATTCCTCGACGACGGTCCGATGAAACCGGTGCGGTTATGGAGCCGAATCGGGCGCCGTCCGATTTTCGCTGCCGGCAACTCCAACGGGGATATCGAAATGCTCGAATTTGCCGACACACCTGGCGGATCCGCGCTGCGGCTGCTGGTTCGCCACGATGACGCGGAGCGCGAATTCGATTACACCGCAGGGGCCGAACGGGCACTCGACCAGGCCGCCGCGTCGGGCTGGGTGGTGTCCAGCATCAAAAATGACTGGGCGACCGTCTTCGGTGACTGACGATCTGATCCGGATCGCCGCCCAGACCGCTGTGCTGGGGTCCGAGGCGCACTACCCCGAGGAGAGCCCGCTGCGACAGGTCGACGTCAACGCCTTCCGGATCCAAGTGCACCAGGTGACCAATACTCAATTCGCCGAATTCGTCGACGCTACAGGTTATCTCACCGTCGCCGAGCGACCGCTGGACCCGGCGGACTATCCGGGCGCGCCGCCGGAGAACCTGCAACCGGGCTCCATGGTGTTCACCCGCACCGCTGGCCCCGTCGACCTGCGCCACCTCAGCTTGTGGTGGACGTGGACTCCCGGCGCCTCTTGGCGCCATCCCGCGGGCCCGCATTCGTCGATCGCCAAACGGGCCGATCATCCGGTGGTGCACGTCGCCTACGAGGACGCGCACGCCTACGCCGGATGGGCGGGGCTGGCGCTGCCCAGCGAGGCCGAATGGGAAGTCGCCGCCCGCGGCGGGCTGACCGGTGCGGCCTATACCTGGGGTGAAGAATCGGAGCGGCCGGGGCAGCGGTTGGCGAACTTCTGGCATGGCGACTTCCCGTGGCGACCCGAACCCGGCTACGGGCGCACCAGCCCGGTGGGCAGTTTCGAGCCCAACGGCTATGGCCTATTCGATATGGCCGGCAACGTCTGGGAATGGACCGTGGACTGGTACACCGACACCCCCCCGGCCCGGCCCGCCGCCGAGGCCGATAGCTATGACCCCCAACAACCCCAGTTCCGGGTGCCGCGCAAGGTCGTCAAGGGCGGCTCGTTCCTGTGTGCCGACAGCTATTGCCGTCGCTACCGGCCGGCCGCTCGCCGCCCACAGCCGATCGATACGGGCATGAGCCATATTGGATTTCGCTGCGTAGGACGCGACTGAGCGACACCGTCTTTTGGGAATGGCGACCAGTCGCGGGTTGGAAATGGCAAGAATCCGGCTCTGAAAGTGGAAATGATGCCTGCAAAGTGGCGGCAGAAGGAATGGCCGCCCCGGTTGGCGTAGGCTGGAATTCGGGCCCAAAGATGACAATGCGACTTTGCCGCTTTGTGGGCCGGGGCGAGGTGCTGCCGCCGAGGTGCAACGATGCTGCTGCTCGGGTGAATCCCGTTGTCGCGCTACAAATATGACAACGCTACGGTGGCGGCTTAGCGGGCTGGTTTCGCAACGTGATGGTGATGGGGTGTGCCTTGCGCTGCAGCGACCTACCGGGGTGAACAATTCACCGAAAACTGAATTCCTAATTAATCCGAAAATGAATTCCGGGAGGCTTGACACTGCCTTTGAATTCCGGTGTAGTTGGCGGGAAAAGACGCGATTTTAAAACGTCGCGTTCAGGCGTTTTGTGATTGCAATTGCCGTCGTTGCAGAGCATCGTCCGTACGGCACCTGCCGCACCACAGGACCCATGTCGCAGGCATGGGCCGTTTGGAGGTTCACCGATGTCGTACGTATTCGCCGCGCACGAGCTGATGGCGGTGGCCGCCGGGGAGTTGAACGACATCGGGGCGCTGGTCGGGTCGGCCAACACGGCGGCGGCGGCTTCGACAACCGATCTGATGGCGGCAGCGGGAGATGAGGTGTCGCTGGCCATCGCGCGGGTTTTCGGTGCTTACGGCCGCGACTACCAGGCGTTCGGCGTGCAGGCGGCGGAATTTCACGAGCGGTTTGTCCAGGCATTGCGTGCGGGAGCGGGCGCCTACGGCGCCGCCGAGGCCGCCGGTGCGTCATCGTTGCAGTCCTTGGAAACAGATCTGCTGGGTCTGATCAACGCGCCCACCATGGCGTTGTTCGGGCGGGCACTGATCGGCAACGGCGCCAACGGTGCGGCGGGGACCGGGGCGGCCGGCGGGGACGGGGGATCCTGATCGGCAACGGCGGCAATGGTGGGTCGGGTGCGGTCGGCGGTACGGGCGGGGCCGGGGGTTCGGCGGGGCTGTTCGGTAGCGGTGGTGCCGGTGCAGCCGGTGGTGCGGGGGCGGCCGGTGGCGTGGGCGGCAACGGCGGGGCCGGCGGTAGCGGCGGGTGGTTGTTCGGTGCGGGCGGGGTGGGCGGCGCCGGTGGTGTCGGTGGTGCCGGTGGGGGCACTGGGGGATCGGCGGCAACGGTGGCAGCTCAACGGGCTGGTGGTTTGGGCCCGGGGCCGGTGGTGCGGGCGGCGAGGGTGGCACCGGCGTGGGCTTCGGTACGGACGGTGGCGCTGGCGGAGCCGGCGGTGTCGGCGGGGCCAACAACTCCTTGTTCGGTGGGGTCGGTGGAAGGGGTGGCGCCGGCGGGGGCGGCGGCACCGGTGACACCGGCGCCGCCGGTGAGATGGGTTTCACCGGCGGTGTTGGTGGGGTCGGCGGTGCCGGTGGAGCTCATCACTTCCTGCTCGGCGCGGGCGGAGCCGGTGGGGATGGCGGCACCGGCGGGGCCGGTGGTGTCGGCGGCGCGGGTGGGAATAGCGCTGGTGGGGACGGCGGTCTGGGTGGTGACGGGGGCGCTTCGGGGGCTGGTGGTGCGGCCGGTTTGCTGGGCACGGCCGGTCACGCGGGGGCCGGTGGTGGCGGTGGCGTCGGGGGTAGCGGTGGGGTCGGGGACGTCGATTCGACGGGCAGCGGCGTCGGCTATGTCGGAGGCGACGGAGGTACCGGCGGTATCGGCGGCGGCGCCGGCGGGGTAGGTGGCTCCGCTGGAGCGGGCGGTGCCGGCGGCACGGGCGGTGCCGGTGGTGCTGGCGTAGCTGGCACCGACTCGGCTACCCCCACCGACGGTGGCAAGGGTGGCGATGGCGGCGGCGGCCAGGGCGGCGCCGGCGGTGCTGGTATCGGCGGTGTGGGCGGCGGCCAAGGCGGCAACGGTGGCACTGGCGGTGTCGGCGGAGTGGGCGGGGCGGGCGGGCAGAACACCGGCACCGGCGGCGACGGCGCCGACGGCGGGGCCGGGGGCACCGGCGGACACGCGGGTGCTGCTGGCGCCGGAACCGACGGCGGCGCGGCGGGCGGCAACGGACTTGGTGGTGCGGGCGGACAAGGCGGCGCCGGTGGTGACGGCAACGTCGGCAGTATCGGCAAGGTGGGCAGCCCCACTGAACCGGCCATCGCGGCCCAGCAGGGTGGCACCGGCGGCGACGGCGGCGCCGGCGGCAACGGTGGCGATGGCTTCCTCGGTGTCGGCGGGGGTGCCGGTGGCACCCTGCTGGGCCGGTGGTGGCGGCGGAACGGGCGGTGCCGGTGCTGACGATGGAGATTCCGGCACCGGGGGTGTCGGCGCCCAAGGCGGCACCGGCGGCAAGGGCGGTGTCGGCGGAGTCGGTGGTGACGGCGGCGGGGTCGGCGGTACCGGGGGAGCTGGTGGTGCCGCCGGCACGGGCGGGGCCGGCGGCAATGTTGGCGATGGTGGTGCGGCGGGTGGCGGCGGCAAGGGCGGCATCGGCGGCGAAGGCGGCGGTGGCGGCGAAGGCGGGAGTGCCGGGGTAGCGGCGGTGTCGGCGGAGCCGGCGGCGCAGCCGGTACGGGCGGGGCCGGTGGCGCGTCTGGCCCGGGCGGCATCGGCGGCGGCGGTGGGCACGGCGGCAGCGCCGGCACCGGTGGCCAGGGCGGCACCGGAGGCACCGGCGGGGGCACCGGTGGCGTCGGCGGCCAGGGCGGTGCCGGTGGTGACGGTGGGCACGGCGGTGAAGGCGGCTTCTTCGGCACCGGCGGCGGCAACGGCGGCAACGGCAGCACCGGGGGAACTGGCGGTGTCGGTGGCACCGGTGGTGACGGCGGCAACGGTGGGGAAGGCGCCGGGGACGGCGGATCCAACGGGGGTGGTGGCGGCGGCGGCCAGGGCGGTGGCGGCGGCGCCCCCAGCGCCTCCGGCGGCAGCCCAGGTGAGCACGGGGCCGAAGGCAAGGCCGGCGGCTCCGGCGCCAGCAGCGCGCTGTAGCCGGGCAGGGACAGCGGCGCCGCGGGATCGGCGGTGCAGCGCCGCCCTGCGTAGAGCCGGAAGTTCATCGATCACGTCACGGCCGACCCGACGCAGCGAAGGGGGGCAGGGGCAAGCCGGCCAATCGGGCCGGTGACCCCGACTACCAATGGCAACACCTATCGTCGTCGAGCAATCGCTGGTCATCCCGGTCCCCGGCGACCAAGCGTTCCGCGGCACGCTGCCGGCGCCGCTGCCGGAAGTCTTCAACCACTGGTATGGGCCCATCCCACCGATCAAAGAGGTCCGCGACCAAACCGGTGATTGGGACGCCGCGGGCCAGACTCGCAAACTTTTCATGGTCGGCGGCGGCAGTGTGCACGAGGAGTTGACCAGCCTCGACTCGCCCCGATCATTCGGCTACCGGCTCTCCGACATCAAAGGCCCGATGGCGTTGCTGGTCGGCCAGGTGGTGGGTGCATGGATCTTCACTCCGGCGGACGGCGGTACCGAGATCACCTGGCGCTGGACCATTCATCCGAAGTCTGCGGTGGCCGCGCCGGCGCTACCGGTGTTCGGGATGTTGTGGAAGGGCTACGCCCGTCGGGCGCTACGTAACCTGTCCGCGCTGCTGACGCGCTGAGCACGCGTCTAGCTCCAGCTACCGTCGACGTCATGTGCCGACTCTTTGGCCTGCACGCGGGACGGGACTGCGTCACCGCCACGTTTTGGTTGCTCAACGCCCCGGATAGCCTTGCCGCCCAAAGCAAGCGAAACCCCGACGGGACGGGTCTGGGCGTGTTCGACGACCGAGGCCGGCCCGAACTGCACAAGCAGCCGATAGCGGCGTGGCAGGACGCCGACTTTGCCGCCGAGGCGCACGAGATGACGGGCACGACCTTCATCGCTCACGTGCGCTACGCCACCGCCGGATCGCACTCGGTGGTCAACACCCACCCGTTTCTGCAGGACGGCCGGATCTTCGCGCACAACGGGACGCTGGGGGATCTCGAATTGCTCGACACCCGGTTGCGGGAGGTGGGCACCGCCGGTCTGGCGCAGGGGCAGACCGACTCCGAGCGGGTTTTCGCGCTGATCACGGCCGCGATCCGCACCCATGACGGCGGCGTGTCCGCCGGTCTGCTCGACGCGATGGGGTGGCTGGCCGCCAACGTGCCGATCTATGCGGTCAATGTCTTGCTCAGCACCGCCACCGGGATGTGGGCGCTGCGTTACCCGGAGTCGCACAACCTCTACATCCTGGACCGGCGTAATGGTGCGCCGGCCTCCAGGCGCGAGTTCCACTTGCGCACCAAGCGGATTCGCGCGCGTTCCGAGCACCTGCGCACCCGGCCGTCGGTGGTGTTCGCCAGCCAGCCGATGGACGACGACCCGCGCTGGCGCCTGCTGGACCCGGGGGAGTTGGTACACGTCGACGTCGACCTGCGGATCACCCGAAGCCTGGCGCTGCCCGACCCACCCCGGCATCGGCTGCGGCTCGCCGACTTGGGTCCGGAGGTCCAAGAGGCGCTGCACCCGCCGGCCTGACTGGGCTGGCAGACTGACTGGGCGTGGCACCCAAACGCGCACTGGTATTGGCTGGCGGAGGACTGGCGGGAATCGCCTGGGAGACAGGTGTTCTGCTCGGCATCGCCGACGAGTCGCCGGCGGCGGCACGGTTGCTGTTGGATTCGGACGTGCTGGTGGGTACCTCGGCCGGTTCGGCGGTGGCCGCGCAGATCAGCAGCGGCACCAGCCTCGATGCGCTGTTCGACCGGCAGATCGCCGAGCAGTCGGCCGAGCTTGATCCGGGCGTCGACATCGACGTCATCACTGAACTTTTCCTGGACGCCCTGCGCGAGCCGCGAATCCCCGGCGTCGACAAGATACGGCTGCGACTGCAGCGAATCGGGGCGGTGGCGCTGGCCACCGAAACCGTGTCCGAGTCCGTTCGCCGCGAGGTGATCGCTGCGCGCCTGCCCTGCCACGATTGGCCGGACCGCGCGCTGCGGGTCACCGCGATCGATGTGTCCACCGGCGAGCTGGTGGCATTCGATCGTGACTCCGGGGTCGAACTCGTCGATGCGGTGGCGGCCAGTTGCGCGGTCCCGGGGGCGTGGCCGCCGGTGACCATTGCGGGCCGGCGCTACATGGATGGCGGGGTGGCCAGTCTGGTCAACCTCGGTGTGGCCGACGATTGCGGTGTGGCGGTGGTGTTGGTGCCCACGGGGGCCGACGCGCCGTCGCCGTTCGGCGGCGGGTCCGCCGCGGAGGTGGCGGAATTCGCCGGGACGTCGCTGGGCGTCTTTGCTGACGACGACTCGCTGGCCGCCTTCGGGGCCAATCCGCTGGATCCGTGTTGCCGCAAGGCTTCGGCGCTGGCCGGGCGGGCGCAGGGCCGGCGCGAGGCGTCCGCCGTCGCGGCGTTTCTGGGGCTGTGATCAGCCCTCGATGGCCGGCGTCGCGGGTTGGTCCGCGGACTCGAGTGCGTCCAGGGCGCGGTTAGCCAGCGCCCGGCCCACCGCGATCACCTCGCTTGCCCGATGAAATTCCAGGCTGCGGCAGGTCGAGCGCGGCACCTCGATCAACAGATCGGCGGGGTAGGCCGCCAGCGTATGGCGCGCCAGTGCGGACTGGGCGATGTCGATGGTCCGGTTCATCACCTCAAAACTGCCCATTTTGGGCAGTCCGGGTGTGTAGCCGCCGTCATCGCGCTCCGGCACGGGGGCCTCGATCTGGGCGTCTTCCGGCCAGGAGTCCTGGTCCGGGGACCCGGCGCCGAAGCGGTTCAGCACCGCCCGCGTCGGCCGGTCCAGCAGCGACCGGGCGGCCGTGGCGTCGAATATCGAGGAGGTGGTGCGCACCATGCGGTTCAACCACTCGGTGGTGACACCGGGCTCGCTTTCTCGGCTGGGGCCGCTTTCGCTGCCGTTGAGGCTCACCGCGATGGTCAGGTCGGCGTTGACTCCGGCGATCGGTGCCATGGGCAGCGGATCCAGGATGCCGCCGTCGGCGAGCAAACGGCCGTCGACCTCATGGGGGGCGATGATTCCCGGGATGGCGATGGAAGCGCGAATGGCTTCGTCGAGCGGGCCGCGCTGAAACCAGACCGATTTGCCCGCCAGAATGTCGGTCGCCACCGCCGTGTAGGGGACCGGCAGTTGTTCGATGGTGACCGGTCCGAGGATGTCGCGTACGGCGTCCAGAATCTTCTCGGCTCGCAGCAGCCCCGCCGCGGTGATCGACGGATCGAGCAGCCGCAGAATGGTGCGCTGATTCAGGGACTTGGCCCAGTCGCTGAACTCCCCGAGGCGCCCGGCCGCCTGCAGTCCGCCGACCACGGCGCCCATCGACGAACCGGCGATCTCATAGCCCCGCTCGCGCAACGCCTCGATCACCCCGATGTGCGCATAGCCGCGCGCGCCGCCGCTGCCGAGCGCCAAGGCCACCCGGGTCGACGATGATCCGTGCGTGCGCACGGCGATTGGCCCGGTCATCCCTTCATTCTGCGCGGCCTACCCGAGGGGATCGAATCGGACGGGAGTTTCGTGCATCGCTGATCGCAATTGCGCAGCGCTTCGAATCGGCGGTAGCGGCCGCTATCCGCATTCGTTGTTGGCGGCCGCCGCCGCCGCGACGATCACCGCCGCCTGGCGCGGCAGGCTCAGATCCGCCCACCGCATATTCCAGGTGCCGGCAACGCCGGATTCGGATGCCTGAACCATGGCCAGGTAGGGCTCGATCCGCGGCTGCTCGGTGGCTGGTTGGGCGTCCATCCACACCTTCGCGGCATGGCAGGCCTGGAAATATTCCTCTTCGGTCGACTCTGCGGGGACGTCGACGCGAGTCGTCACGCCGGTCGGTGAGACGCCGACGGCGCCGGGCGCCAGCGAACTAACCGGCGGTGCGGTGGTCTTGGCGGACGGCCCGGATGACGTGGTGGCCGTGCCGTTGCTGGCATCGGTGGAGCAGCCCGCGAGGGTCGAGACGCCCGCCGCGACGATGAGTGGTGCGCACACCTCCCAGCACTGGTGGCGCGGTCGGGAAAAGAGACGGTGTGGGCGCATGGTGCCAATTTATGCAACACTGTGCGGCGTGATGAAGTGCCTCGGATGTTTGGAGTGTTGTCGGCGCTGACGTGCCGCCGCTTGCCCGATCCACTTCACACTCTGGAGAACTCCTTCCGTGGCCATGCCTCTTCGCCAGTCCTCTGTCACGTCTTCTCGCCCCCAGACCGTCACGTCCCCGGCACCGGGCCCCACGCGGCTTCGGGTGCCCGACCTGTTGCACGCGACCGACCAGGTCGCCGATGACGTGCTCAGCGGTCGCTGCGATCACCTGTTGCCGGAGGGGGGCGTGCCCGACGACGGGCGCTGGTTCACCCGCGTCCATGGCGACGACGAACTCGACGTTTGGCTGATCAGCTGGGTGCCCGGTCACGCGACGGAATTGCACGACCATGGCGGCTCGCTCGGGGCGCTGACCGTGCTGTCCGGATCGCTCAATGAATTTCGGTGGGACGGCACGCGGTTACGCCGCCGCCGCCTTGACGCCGGGGATCAGGCCGGATTCCCGCTGGGCTGGGTGCACGACGTGGTCTGGGCGCCGCGCCCGGCCGCCGAGCCGATCGCGGCGCCGCTGCCGCCCACCCTGAGCGTGCACGCGTATTCGCCGCCGCTGACGGCCATGTCTTACTACGAAGTCACCGACCGCAATACGTTGCGCCGCAAGCGCACCGAATTGACCGACCACCCCGAGAAGCCCTGATGAGCCGAATCGACCGGATACTCGACGACGCCCGCAACCGCTATCCGCGGCTGCCCGCCGACCAGGTGCCGGACGCGCTGCGCCGCGGTGCGGTGCTGGTCGACATCCGGCCGCAGGCCCAGCGCGCCCGGGAGGGCGAGGTGCCCGCGGCGTTGGTGATCGAACGCAACGTCTTGGAATGGCGCTGCGATCCCACCAGCGACGCGCGGTTGCCGCAGGCGGTCGATGACGATGTCGAGTGGGTGATCCTGTGTTCGGAGGGGTACACCTCGAGCCTCGCGGCGGCGGCACTGCTGGACCTCGGGTTGCACCGGTCAACTGACGTGGTGGGTGGCTATCACGCGCTGGTGGCCGCCGGGGTGCTGACCGCGCTGAGCGGCTAGGAGCCTGCGGGGTCTAATGCGGTCGTGGTCGGTTACGACGCCCCGCTGAGCCCGTCGACACCGATCAGCCCGCCGGTTCCGCCGGTTCCGGGGGTGCCCTTGGCGGTGCCGGTTCCGCCGTTGCCGCCGTTGCCGCCGGTGCCGATCAGCACGGCGTTGCCGCCAACTCCGCCGGATCCGCCGGCGCTGCCTCCGAGCGGGTCGGTTTGGCCGCCGGCGCTGCCTGCCCCGCCGGCGCCCAGCAGCTGACCGCCGGCCTCGCCGGTGCCGCCAGTGCCACCGATGGTGATTCCGCCGGCGCCGCCGGCCCCGCCGCAGCCCAGCCAGCCGGCGTCGCCGCCGGCACCGCCGGTGCCGCCGCTGCCGGTATTGCCGTATCCGCCGAATCCGCCGGCTCCGGCGCTGGAGAACAGCAGCCCGGCGTTGCCGCCCCGGCCGCCGGTCCCGCCGGCCCCGGGGCCGAATCCGCCGTCGCCGCCGGCGCCGCCGCTGCCGAACAGCAGCCCGGCATTGCCGCCGGCGCCGCCGACTCCGGCAGTTCCATCAACCGCGCCCCCGAATAGCGCGGGTCCTGCGGCCCCGCCTGACCCGCCGGCCCCGCCGGGGCCGCCGAGGAGTCCGGCGTTGCCGCCGACCCCGCCGCCTCCGCCGGACCCGCCGGATCCTCCGAACCCAATCCCACCTTGGCCGCCGGCGCCGCCGTCGCCGCCGCCAGCGCCGACGAGGCCGCTGAGCAGGCCGCCAGCCCCTCCGGCCCCGCCGGCCCCGCCACCGCCCCCATCGCCGAAGGTGGGCACGCCGACGAACACGCCGAGTCCGGCCGGTCCGCCGGTTCCGCCGGCCCCGCCGGTTCCACCGCCGCCGAACAGCCCACCGGCCCCGCCCGCGCCGGCGGAGCCGCCGGCACCCCCGTTGCCCGGGGTGATGGCGCCGCCGTACCCGCCGGCGCCGCCCCCACCGCCGATCCCGCCGCTGCCTGAGAGCCACCCGCCTGCGCCGCCGGTGCCGCCGGTGCCCATCAGCCCGGCGGCCCCGCCATCGCCGCCGTCGAGGCCGGTGCCACCGGATCCGCCGGCGCCGCCGTCGCCGAGTAGCCATCCGCCGGGTGTTCCGTCGGTTCCGCTACCAGCGTCCCCGGGGGTGCCGTTGCCGATCAGCGGGCGTCCGGTCGCGGCCTGGATGGGTGCGTTGATCGCATTGAGGGCCTGTTGTTGCAGGGTGTGAATTGGTGAGGTGCTGGTCGGGGCGTTGAAGCCGTCCAGCCCCAGCAGCAGCCCGCTGGTCCCGCCGATACCGTTGCCGCCCGGAGTCGGGCCGGCCCCGCCGATACCGCCGTTGCCGCCGTTGCCGATCAACACCCCGCTACCGGCGGCACCACCTGCCCCGCCGGTGCCGCCGCCATTGCCGCTGGTGCCGCCGGCGCCGCTGGCGCCGCCGTTTCCGAGCAGCAAGCCGCCGGTGCCGCCAGCTCCACCCACACCGCCGCTACCGGCGGAAATGCCGAGCGAGGGCATCGCAGGCGCCCCAGCCCCGCCGGCCCCGCCGACACCCCCATTGGAGAACAGCCACCCACCGTTGCCGCCGTTCCCGCCAGCCCCACCGTTACCGGATATCAAGGCGGTGCCGGCACCGCCGGCGCCGCCGGCACCGCCGTTGGAGAACAGCAACCCCGCGCTGCCGCCATCGCCGCCGATCCCACCTACGCCCTGACCGCTGGTGCCGCCGGTGCCGCCGACGCCGCCATCACCGAACAGCAGGCCCGCGTTGCCGCCGGCGCCGCCGTGGCCTCCATCGGCGCCGACGAACCCGGACAGCAGCCCGGCCGCCCCGCCTTGGCCGCCGGCCCCGCCGCTGGCGGTAGCGCTAGTGCTGGCCCCGCCGGCCCCGCCGAGCCCGCCGCCGCCCAACAACCCGCCGGCACCACCGGCGCCGCCGGCACCACCGTTGGCGACGGTTGAGGCCCCGCCGGCCCCGCCGACTCCGGCGTTGCCCGAGAGCCAGCCGCCGGCCCCGCCGGCACCACCGGCACCCCCGTTGGCGGATGTCGAGCTGCCGCCGGCGCCGCCGGCACCCCCGGAACCCAACAGGCCCGCGGCCCCGCCGGCGCCGCCGTTTAGCCCGGGTGCGCCGGATCCGCCGGCGCCGCCGTCACCGAGTAGCCAGCCGCCCGGGGCTCCATCGGCCCCCGTCCCGGGGGTCCCGTTGGCGCCGTTGCCGATCAGCGGGCGCCCGGTCAACGACTGAACCGGTGCGTTGATCGCGGCCAGCAGACCCGCCAGCGGTGAGGCGCTGGCGGCCTCGGCCTGGGTGTAGGCGCTCGCGCCGGCGCTCAGCGCCTGCACGAACTGGGCATGAAACGTCTCGGCTTGTGCGCTGAGAGTTTGATAGCTCTGGCCGTGGGCGGAAAACACCGCCGCGATGGCCGCGGAGACCTCATCTCCAGCGGCGGCCAGCACCCCTGTCGTCTGAGCGGCCGCGGCCGTGGTGGCGGTGCTCAGTGTCGAGCCCACCCCGGCCAGCTCCGATGCCGCACCGGCCACCAGGTCCGGCACTGCGATCACATACGACATGGGAGACCTCCCAACCGCGTCGACCGACTACCCGACCGGCGCTCGCCAACACCTGTGCTGGGCAAAGTCGACCACAATGGCAATGAGGAACGCGGTGTTTCCACCGAATTGGTCAGCACGAATCGTGACGGTCGTGGGGGATTACATCGGCCCGTTGGTGTATGGAGCCGCCCGAGCTCGGCGCCGCATCCAGGTTGCGGCGCGTACCGCCGCGCGGCCTCAGGACAAGCCGTTGAGCCCGTCCACGCCGAGCAGCCCGCCGGCCCCGCCGGATCCCGGGTCGCCCTTGGCGGTGCCCGGTCCGCCGTTGCCGCCGTTGCCGCCCGCCCCGATCAGTACCGCGTCGCCGCCAACCCCGCCTGATCCTCCAGTGCCACCTGCGGCCAGCTCGGCCTCACCGCCCGCGCCGCCGGCGCCGCCGTCGCCCAATAACTGGCCGCTGGTACCACCGGCCCCACCGGCGCCCGCGTCGCCGTTGACGCTGATTCCACCGGCTCCGCCGGCCCCGCCGCTGCCCAGCCAGCCGGCATCGCCACCAGACCCACCGGTCCCGCCGCCGCCGGCCAGGCCGAACCCGCCGAACCCGCCGCCACCGGCGTCGGAGAACAACAGACCGGCGTTGCCGCCCCCGCCACCGTCTCCACCATTGCCGTGGTCGCTGCCGCCGTCACCACCGACACCGCCACTGCCGAACAGCGTCCCGGCGTTGCCGCCGGCCCCGCCGGCGCCGCTATTTCCGGGTGCACCCAATACCCCGCCAGCGTCGATGTTGGGACCTCCGGTCCCACCGGTGCCGCCCGCCCCGCCGGGACCGCCGAGCAGTCCGGCGTCGCCGCCGGCCCCACCGGTCCCGCCGGCCCCGGCAGTCCCAGTCACGGCATCCCCGTGGAATCCGCCGGTGCCGCCGGCCCCGCCGTCGCCGCCACCGGCACCGACCAGGCCGCCCAGCAGCCCGCCGGCCCCGCCGGCCCCGCCGGCACCGCCGTCACCGGATGCCAATAGCCCGCTGAATCCTCCGATCGCGCCGGTTCCGCCGGTTCCGCCGGCGCCCAGCAGCCCGCCGGCCCCACCGGACCCTCCGGCCCCACCGGTGCCTGACAGCCACCCGCCGGCCCCTCCGGCACCCCCGTCACCACCGGCAATGCCGCTGATGGAGTCGGTTCCGCCGGACCCGCCGGACCCGCCGGACCCGCCGGACCCGCCGGTCCCGCCGGTGCCCCACAGCCCGGCGGCCCCGCCGGTGCCGCCGTCGAGGCCGGAACCCGCCGTGCTGGATCCGCCGGCGCCGCCGTCGCCGAGTAGCCATCCGCCGGCGGTTCCGTCGGCTCCGCTGCCGGCTGCTCCGGGGGTGCCGTTGCCGATGAGCGGGCGTCCGGTCGCGGCCTCGACGGGTGCGTTGATGGCGTTGAGTGCTTGTTGTTGCAGGGTGTGCAGGGTGTGCAGGGGTGAGGTGCTTGCTGGGGCGTTGAAGCCGTCCAGACCCAGCACCAGCCCACTGGTCCCACCAATGCCGTCGGCGCCCGGAGTCAAGCCGGCCCCGCCGATACCGCCGTTGCCGCCGTTACCGATCAGCACCCCGTTGCCGGCCGCACCACCTGCCCCGCCGATACCGCCGCCGGTACCGCCGGCGCCGCCAGCGCCGCCGTTTCCGAAGAACACGCCACCCCCACCGCCGGCGCCACCGCCGCCTCCGCTACCAGCGGGTATGCCGAACGGAGGGCCTACCGCATCCGCCCCGGCCCCGCCGGCCCCGCCGACCCCGCCGTTGGAGAGCAGCCACCCGCCGTTACCACCGGCGCCGCCGGCACCCCCGTCGGCAAGTTCGCTGGCGCCGCCGGCGCCGCCGGCCCCGCCGTTGGAGAACAGCATGCCCGCGCTGCCGCCGTCCCCGCCGATCCCACCCGTGTTCCCGCCTCCGGTAGCACCGGCCCCGCCGGCGCCGCCGGTACCGGCCAGCAGGCCCGCGTTGCCGCCGGCCCCGCCAGCACCGCCGCCGTACCCGCCGGTACCGCCGTGGCCGCCGCCAGCACCAACCAAACCGGACAACAGCCCGCCAGCCCCGCCCTGACCCCCGGCGCCACCGGCGCTACCGCCGAACCCGCCGGCCCCGCCCAGCCCGCCAGCACCGAACAACCCGCCGAACCCGCCGGCCCCGCCCAGCCCGCCAGCACCGAACAACCCGCCGGACCCGCCGGCCCCTCCGGCGCCACCCTTGCCGATGAGGTCCGGGCCGAGCGGGATCGCGCTGGCGCCACCCGCACCGCCCGCGCCGCCATTGCCCAACAGCCAACCGCCGGCCCCGCCGGTTCCGCCGACTCCACCGTTGACCGTCGATGAACTCCCGCCGGCCCCGCCGGCGCCTCCGGTACCAATCAACCCGGCCGCCCCGCCGGCACCGCCGTTTAGCCCGGGCGCACCCGAGCCCCCGGCCCCGCCGTTACCGATCAGCCAGCCGCCCGCGCCACCGTTGGCTCCGGTACCGGGGGCGCCGTTGGCGCCGTTGCCGATCAGCGGCCGTCCGGTCAGGGTTTGCACGGGCGCATTGACGGCGCCGAGCAGACCCTGAAATGGCGCGGCGTTGGCGGCCTCGGCGCTGGCGTAGGTCCCCGCGCCGTTGGCCATCAGCTGCGCAAACTGGGCATGAAACGCCTCGCCTTGCGCGCCGAGTGTCTGATAGCTCTGACCGTGGAAGGAAAACAGCGCGGCGATCGCCGCCGACACCTCATCTCCGCCCGCGGCCGGCACCGTCGTCGTCGCCCTCGCCGCGACCGCATTGGCCTCACCAAGTACCGACCCGATCCCCGTCAAATCCGACGCCGCCGCAGCGACCGCCTCGGGAGTCACATTCACAAACGACACAGCCCACCCACCTAATCAACCCATTGCGGAGAAGTCCCAGACGAACTGGGCCACGTTAATCTGCAGGTCAGGGCCGTATGTGCGGAATGGGTGGCATCGTGAAAAGTTGAGTGGGGACCCTCTAACCCCGGGCGTGCGGTTGTCTCACCACGGGTGGCGCGACCAGCGGCGACGACACCCTGCGGCCACTGGTCGCGTCTCACCGCGAGACGATGCTGGGACGGCCCGATCGGCGTCCTACGCCGCAGCCGCTAGTCGGCGCGCAGCAGCGGTCGTAGCCGCTCGGTTTTCTCGGGGGTCCAGCCCGGCGGCGACAAGACCGCGGCCCAGCCGTTGGCGACGTTGCTGACGTAGCGGTGTCCATGCCCGTCGGGAACGTCCACGGCCACCGCCATGTCCGCAGACACTTGCAGGAAGGTCACCAACGGGATCCACCGCGTTTGGGGCAGTACGTCATAGCCGCGTTTCTCGCGTAGCCAGTCCGGCTCGCTGAAGAGCAGGTCCGGCGTCCACCACGCGATGGGGTCGGAGGCGTGCTGCAGATACACCACCCGCGGTTTGCCCCACGGCGCGTCCGGGCGCTGCAGATCACTGGCGCGGGCGATGAACCGCACGTTGTAGCCGTCGTCGTAGATGGGCAACCACTCCGGGGAACCGGGATCGCGGTTGGCGGTCAGCTCGGTCCAGACGGTGTTGTTGAACGTCGGTCCGCTGAACAACGCCCCGTCGGTGCGGGCGAGGATGTTGTTGAGGTTCATGAACGGTGCTTCGCCGCCGAAGGAACCCAAACTCTCACCGAATACGACGAGCTTGGGGCGCTGAAACTCCGGCATCTGCCGGATCAGCTTGTCCACGGCCTCGAACAGGGCCTGGCCGGCCTGTCGGGCGTTCTCCTTGTCCACCAGGAACGACAGCCAGCTCGGCAGATAGGAATACTGCATGCTCACGATCGCGGTATTGCCGTTGTACATGTACTCGAGCGCGGAGGCTTCCGCCTCGTTGATCCAGCCGGTTCCGGTGGTCGTCGCGACCGCGACCACCGCGCGCTGCAGACCACCGGTGCGCTGCAACTCCCGCGCCGCCAGCTCCGCGGTCGCGATGATCCCGTTCGCCGAGTTCAACCCGGCATAGGCCCGGATCGGCTCGGTGGCGGGGGAACCGTTGAACGCGGTGAGATCGGCCCGGCTTGGCCCACCCTCGACGAAGACCCGGCCCTGATGCCCCAGGGATTCCCACGAAACCAATGACTGCGGTCCTCCGGATCGCAGTGCGGTATTCGGCGGTGCGCTATTGGGATCCAACTCGTCGTTGACCGAGGCGAAGGTGCTGTTCATGGAATGCATCGCGAACTTGAGCACCACACCGTTGAGCACCGTGATCGTCAGAGTTACCAGCAGCACCACCACGATGGTCGCCGACAGGCGAAATGGTGCGATCCGGTCGAGCTGGCGAACCAGAAAACTGAACAGCCGGCGGATGAACTGACCGACTTCGACGAACGCGAACAGCACGATCAGCGATACCACCGCGGTCAACGGGTAGTCGTACCACTTCAGGTGTACAACGCCCATCAGGTCGCGCACATCGTCCTGCCAGAAGTGGAACCAGATCGCCATGAGCACGATGCCAACCCCGCCGACCGCGATGAGCGGCGGCCACACCCAGCGGGGCGGCGGTGGGCTGTCGTCTTGCGAGCGCATGTATCGGACCAGCCAGACGGCGAAAACACCCAGGCCGTATCCGATTGCCCCGGAGATGCCGCTGACCAGACCCTGAAACAGTGGGCCGCGGGGCAGCAGCGATGGCGTCATGGAAAACCACAGAAAAATCAAGCCGACCGCGCTGCCGGTAAAGGTGTAGTGGCGAACCCACCAGGCGTTGCGAGTCGTCTTCGGCGCGGCGGTTTCCCCGCTGCCGGAAGTCTCAACCGACTCGTCGGCCGCCGGTGCCGCTTCGTCGCTGGCGTCGGTACTGGTTGCGGAATCCATGTCGCTCATCGGTGCGTCACCTATCGGTGGGTGAAATTGGGCGGGCGCTTCTCGATGAACGCCGCCATCCCTTCGGACTGATCGGCTGTCCCGAAGGCGGAGTGGATGAGGCGACGTTCGTAGAGAAGTCCCTCGGCCAGGGTTGCTTCGAACGTGCGGTTCACGGCTTCCTTGGCCATTCGGGCCGCTGACCGCGACATCTGCGAAATGGTGGTGGCCACCGCCTTTGCCTCGGTGAGCAGGTCGTCGGCCGGCACCACCCGTGACACCAGACCACTGCGCTCCGCTTCGGCGGCGTCGATGGTGCGCCCGGTCAGGATCAGATCCATGGCTTTGGCCTTGCCGATCGCCCGGGTCAACCGCTGTGAGCCGCCCATCCCCGGCAGGACGCCGAGTTTGATCTCGGGTTGGCCGAACTTCGCGGTATCGGCGGCGATGATCAGGTCGCACATCATGGCTACCTCGCAACCGCCACCGAGCGCGTACCCGGCCACCGCGGCGATGGTCGGGGTGCGGACGGCGGCCAGTTTGCCCCAGGCGGCGAAGAAGTCGGCGTCGAACGCTTCGGAGAACGTCAGGTCCGCCATTTCCTTGATGTCGGCTCCGGCGGCAAATGCCTTGGCTGAGCCGGTGATGATGATCGCCCCGATGCCGGGATCGTTGTCCAGCTCGGCCGCAGCGCTGGTGACTTCGTTCATCACCTGGCTGTTGAGCGCGTTGAGGGCCTGTGGCCGGTTCAGGGTGATGATGCCGACTCGCTGGTCGCGCTCGACCAGGATGGTTTCGTAGCTCATGACCTGCCTTTCTAGAAACTCAAGTCGTCGTCGACCGGCGCGAAATACGCTGCGACGTCGGACTCGGTGATCTCGGCGAACGTCGCCGGCGACCATTTCGGATTGCGGTCCTTATCGATCAACTGTGCGCGGATGCCCTCCACCAGGTCGTGCGAGCGCAACGACGCCGAGGACACCCGATAGTCCTGGACCAAGACGTCTTCGAGCGTTTCCAGCTTGGCTGCACGGCGCACCGCCTCCAACGTCACCGACAGTGCGATGGGGGAGCGGCTGGCAATCACATTGGCGGCGTCGTTGGCCGGGCCGGCATCGTGGCCGCGCAGTGCGGCGATGATGTCGGCGACCATATCACCCGCATAGCACTCGTCGATCCAGCCGCGTTGGGCGGCGAGACCGCTGGGTGGCGGTTCGACGGCGTGGTGGGCCAGCGCGCTCTCGATTCCGTCGGAGGCGATGGCCGCGCTGAAGGCGCCGAGTTCGGCGTGCGGCACGAAGTGGTCGGCGAACCCCAGTGCGATGGCGTCGGCACCGGAGAAGGGTGCTCCGGTGAGTGCCGCGTGCAACCCCAGGGCGCCGGGGGCCCGCGACAGCAGGTACGCCCCGCCGACGTCGGGAATGAACCCGATACCGACCTCGGGCATCGCGACCTTGGAGGTATCGGTCACCACCCGGATGTCGCCGTGGGCGCTCACGCCCACGCCGCCGCCCATCACGATGCCGTCCATCAAGGCCACATACGGCTTGCTGAACCGGCCGATCTGGCCGTTCATCAGATACTCGTCGCGCCAGAACCGCCGCGCTTCGGCCCCGTCCTTGCGGGCACTGTGATAGACGGCCACCACATCACCGCCGGCACACAATCCGCGTTCGCCGGCTCCGGAGACCACCACCGCGCGTACCTCGCCGTCGCGCTCCCAGCGGGTGAGCACCGTGCTCAGCAGGTCCACCATTGTCTGGTTCAGCGAGTTGATCGCTTTGGGGCGGTTGAGGGTAATAAAGCCGACACCGCCGTCGACGCGGGTCAGAACTTCGTCGGACTCGCCGGTCACGGCTTCGGTCACGCTAGATCTCCCCTCCAGGGAATCGTCCAAGAGTTTGACCAGCAATCTAGATCGTGACTCGCTCCTGGGTGGCCCCGGGGCTAAGGTTTATCGTTAGCCGGACGACAGCGGCGCGGTTGGGCACGAGTCCGGAAAACAGAAAACCGGCAGGTGCGTTGGGAACCCGCGCGGGCCACTGATCGTTGAGCAGTTGTTCGCACAGCTCGAACCCATAGCCATAAGAGAGGATCCGACGGTGCGGGAGACAAGTAACCCGGTATTCCGCTCGCTGCCGAAGCAGCGGGGCGGATACGCGCAATTCGGTACGGGAGCAGGGGCGGGATATGCCGGCGACCCCTACATGGCCCCCTACCAGGAGACTCGTGACGCTGGGACGACCCGGCCACTGACCATCGACGACGTCGTGACCAAGACTGGCCTGACGCTGGCCATGCTGTCCGCGACGGCAGTCGTTTCCTACTTCCTGGTTGCCCAGAACATCGCGCTGGCGATGCCGCTGACCCTGGTCGGCGCGCTCGGCGGGCTGGCGCTGGTGCTGGTCGCGACCTTCGGTCGCAAACAAGACAACCCGGCGATCGTGCTCAGCTACGCCGCGCTGGAGGGTCTGTTCCTTGGCGCCGTTTCGTTCGTTTTGGCCGCCTACACGGTGGGGTCCGCCAACGCGGGAGTGCTCATCGGGGAGGCGGTCCTGGGCACGCTCGGCGTGTTCTTCGGTATGCTGGTCGTCTACAAGACCGGGGCTATCCGAGTCACGCCTCGGTTCACTCGCATGATCGTGGCCGTCATGTTCGGGGCGCTGGCCCTCATGCTCGGCAACTTCCTGCTGGGGATGTTCGGCGGCGGCGAGGGCCTGGGCCTGCGCAGCGGTGGACCGCTGGCGATCCTGTTCTCACTGGTGGTCATCGGTATCGCGGCGTTCAGCTTCCTGATCGACTTCGACGCCGCTGACCAGATGATCCGGGCCGGAGCGCCGGAGAAGGCGGCGTGGGGTATCGCGCTGGGCCTGACCGTGACGCTGGTCTGGCTCTACATCGAGATCCTGCGTCTGCTGAGTTATCTGCAGAACGACTAGTCTCGGCTCGACGAGAAAAGCCGGCACATATGTGTCGGCTTTTTCGTGTGTCCGCTTGGTCTCTTGAGTGTGCGGTGGTGGCCCCGAGCGTGTGCTGGTGGCGGGCTGACCCGAGTTTCGCAGCCCAGGGCGCACACTCACCGCCCTGGGCGCACGCTCGACGTCGGTGCCTGAGGCGCTAGCTCAGCCGCTCGATCACCATGGCCATGCCCTGGCCGCCACCGACGCACATGGTCTCCAGGCCGAACGTCTTGTCGTGGGTCTGCAGATTGTTGAGCAAGGTGGTGGTGATGCGGGCGCCGGTCATGCCGAACGGGTGTCCCAGGGCGATCGCTCCGCCAGAGACGTTCAGCTTGTCCTCGTCGATGCCCAACTCCCGGGCCGAGCCCAGCACCTGCACCGCGAACGCTTCATTGATCTCGACCAAGTCGATGTCGCTGATGGACATACCCGCCCGCTGTAGCGCCTTCTTGCAAGCCTCGATGGGGCCAAGGCCCATGATCTCCGGGGACAGACCGCTCACGCCGGTGGACACGATGCGCGCCAACGGCGTCAGGCCCAGCTCCTTGGCCTTGGTGTCGCTGGTGATCACCACTGCCGCGGCGCCGTCGTTGAGTGGACAGGCGTTGCCGGCGGTCACTGTGCCGTTGGGCCGAAACACCGGCTTGAGTTGGCTGACCTTTTCGTAGGTGGTACCCGCGCGCGGGCCATCATCGGTGCTGACCGTGGTGCCGTCGGGAAGCGTCACCGGGGAGATCTCCCGTTCGAAAAAGCCGCTCTTGATCGCCTCTTCGGCACGGTTTTGGCTGCGCACACCCCAGTGGTCTTGGTCTTCGCGGCTGATGCCCGAAATGATCGCGACGTTTTCAGCGGTCTGACCCATGGCGATGTAGACGTCAGGCAGATTTCCGTCAGCGCGCGGGTCATGCCATTCCTCGGCACCCGCGGCCGCGGCGGCGGTGCGTTCCTGGGCCTCATCGAAGAGGGGGTTCTTGGTGTCGGGCAGCGAGTCGGAGTTGCCTTTGCCGAACCGGGACACGGTCTCTACGCCCGCGGAGATGAACGCGTCGCCCTCGCCGGCCTTGATCGCATGAAACGCCATCCGGGTGGTCTGCAGTGAAGACGAGCAGTACCGGTTGACCGTGGTCCCCGGCAGAAAGTCGTAGCCCAGCGCCACGGCGACGACGCGCCCGATATTGAAGCCGGACTCACCTCCCGGGAGGCCGCAGCCCATGATCAGATCGTCGATCTGGTGCGGGTTCAGCGCGGGCACTTTGTCCAACGCGGCGCGCACCATCTGCACGGCCAAGTCGTCGGGGCGCATGCTGACCAGCGACCCTTTCATGGCGCGGCCGATCGGCGAGCGGGCTGTTGAGACGATGACGGCTTCTGGCATAACAGCTCCCTCCATTGGGGTGTGGCGAAGCCGAATCTAGCCTGACGACGAGCCTGGTGACGATTCGGGTCGTGCAGCGGCCCGTTGCCCGACTAGCCGCTAGCCGGGATCGCGACGGGTCCACCAACCACCGGGACCGGGCGCCGCCACAGCCGGGTGACGATGGCGCCCCGGGAACGCTCCTGGCTGCTGGTGCGGAAGCTAGGCCGCGACGGCACGGGAAGCATTGCGCTCCCGATCTTTTCGCGTAACGCATCGCGCAGACTGAGGAGCAGCTGATCGGCCGCCAGGGCGTACGCCGTTGCGGATGGGTGATATCGGTCGGCGGAGAACATCCGTTCGGGTTCGGCCCGGAATTGGCGTGCCAGCAGATTGGCGAGCGGAACCGGCACCCCGCCGGCCGCCTTGACGGCGGCGGTCTGAGCGCGGGCGAGCTGGCTTCCCCGCGTGTGAGCCAGGGACCGCAACGGTTGCGGTATTGCGGTGATGACACTGAAGTCCGGGCACGTGCCGACCACCACGATTGCGCCGCGGGCGCAGCTTGCGTACCACCGAGCCAAGCCGTTCCGCGGAGGGGCCGATCCCGTTGAGTGCTGTTATGTCGTTGGCGCCGATGATGATGATCGCGGCGTCCGGTGGCGGTCCGGCCACAAACATCGCGTCGACCTGACCGCACACGCCTTTTGAGGTGGCGCCGACCAGGGCTTTGGTGCTCAACCGCACCCGCTTGCCGGTCTGCTCGGCGAGCTTGCGTGCCATCACCACGCCCGGCACTTCCTCGGGGCTGCCACAGCCGTATCCGCACGCCGTGGAGTCGCCGAACATCATCAGGTGAAGGTCAAAGGGGGTTCCGCGGCGCCAGCGCTGCACCGGCCCACCGCCGCGGGAGTAGACCCCATCGGCACGGGGAGGTACGTCCCAGGCTTTGGGGATGATGGTGCGCGCGTGCGTAGCCTGACCGACCAGCAAGTTGCGTGCGCCCAGATAGGCCGTACCTGTCGAGGCGAGTGCACCCGCTGTGGCCAGAGCGATCGTCGAACGCCGCGGCACGCGTATGCCCACGCGATCAGTTTAGATCGGCTTCTCTGTTTGCGGGTCTACCTGACAAAACAGGTGAATTACGTTGTGGATCAATTGTGGTATCGAATCAGACTCATTAAGCGTTGTTTAAGAAGTAAGCTGTCAAGCTAAGTCGGAGGAGTTGGCAAATCGCTCGGGGGAGCAGGTTCAATCCGAACGCTTGGCCGCTCCATCACATGCCTTATCGGACTACAACGACGTAGGAAGTGTTGCGCATGACCGCACCTAGCAGGGTCCCCAGTAACCCTATCCATGCCATTCGCCCACGAGACGTACTCAAGACACGTAGACTTGAGGCACGCAGATTCGCCATCAGTGATGGCGCTCCGGTCGAGGTTGTCGAGTCGGTCCCGAGCGTTGCTGCGCGGGTCGCGACGCTTGCCTCGCGGCTGACCATTCGGCCGGTGTTGGCGGTCGGTAGCCACGTGCCGAATCTACCTTGGCCATGGGGCCTCATCGATCACGCCGCGAAGGCTTTGGTCCCGGCGTCTGCCACCGTGAGGGCCGCGGTGAGCTTGCCAAATGCGGCAGCGCAACTGGTTCGGGCGCCGGGCGTGCTGCCCGCCGACGGGACCCGGCGCGTGGTCCTCTATCTCCACGGCGGCGCCTTCCTGACCTGTGGAGCAAACTCGCACGGGCGGTTGGTCGAGCTGTTTTCAAAGATTGCTGACGCGCCCGTTCTGATCGTCAACTATCGGCTGATGCCCAAACACTCGATCGGTATGGCGCTCGATGACTGCCACGACGGCTACCGCTGGCTGAGGTTGTTGGGCTACGACCCGGAACAGATCGTGTTGGTCGGAGACTCCGCCGGCGGCTATCTCGCGCTGACTCTCGCGCAGCGGCTGCAGGAGGAAGGCGAGGAGCCGGCCGCCCTTGTCGCGATCTCGCCACTGCTGCAGCTAGCAAAGGAGCAGAAAAAGGCTCATCCCAACATTAAGCGGGATGCGATGTTCCCGCCGAAGGCTTTCGACGCGCTTGGTGAATTGGTTGCTAGCGCGGCCGCTAAAAACAAAGTCGACGGCAAACCCGAGGAACTCTACGAGCCGCTCGAGCACATCCGCCCGGGTCTCCCGCGGACCCTGATTCACGTGTCGGGATCCGAGGTGCTGTTGCACGACGCCCAGCTGGCGGCGCGCAAGTTGGCGGCGGTCGGGGTGCCCGCCGAGGTGCGTGTCTGGCCGGGACAGGTGCACGACTTTCAGGTCGCCGGGCCGTTGTTGCCCGAGGCGACCCGCTCCCTGCGTCAGATCGGCGACTACATCCGCGAGGCAACCGGCTAGGGGGTCGCGCCGTACCCGGAGTGTGGTTCGCCGGGACCGGCCTGACACGATGAAGCCCATGCGGATCGCCCAGCACATCAGTGATCTCATCGGCGGCACACCACTGGTTCGCCTGAACGCGGTCGTTCCGGCCGGGATCGGCACGGTGGCGGCGAAGGTCGAATATCTCAACCCTGGCGGCAGCTCCAAGGACCGGATCGCGATCAAGATGATCGACGCGGCCGAGGCCAGTGGAGCGCTGCGACCCGGCGGCACCATCGTCGAGCCGACGTCGGGCAATACCGGGGTGGGTTTGGCCCTGGTCGCCCAGCACCGGGGCTACAAGTGCGTATTCGTCTGCCCCGACAAGGTCAGCGAGGACAAACGAAACGTCTTGCGGGCCTACGGCGCTGAGGTGGTGGTGTGCCCGACGGCGGTGCCGCCGGAGGATCCGGACAGCTACTACAGCGTCTCTGACCGGCTGGTCAGAGAAATCGACGGTGCGTGGAAGCCCGACCAGTACGCCAACCCCGAAGGCCCGGCCAGCCACTACGCGACCACCGGCCCGGAGATCTGGGCCGATACCGATGGCAAGATCACGCATTTCGTTGCCGGCATCGGCACCGGTGGAACGATCACCGGCGCGGGGTGCTACCTCAAGGAGGTGTCGGGCGGCAAAGTCCGCGTCATCGGCGCCGACCCGGAGGGGTCGGTGTATTCCGGCGGGACCGGGCGGCCCTACCTGGTCGAGGGGGTGGGCGAGGACTTCTGGCCGGCGGCCTACGACCACGCGGTGCCCGACGAGATCATCGCGGTGTCGGACTCCGACTCCTTTGACATGACCCGGCGGCTGGCCCGAGAAGAGGCGATGCTGGTGGGCGGATCCTGCGGGATGGCGGTGGTGGCCGCCCTGCGGGTCGCCGAACAAGCAGGGCCCGACGCGCTGGTTGTCGTGCTGCTGCCCGACGGCGGGCGCGGTTACATGTCGAAGATCTTCAACGACGCGTGGATGTCGTCGTACGGCTTCTTGCGCAGCCGCCTCGACGGCAGGACCGATGCGTCCACGGTTGGTGATGTGCTGCGGCGCAAGTCCGGTGCGTTGCCGGCTCTGGTACACACCCACCCCTCCGAGACGGTGCGCGATGCCATCGGAATCCTGCGGGAATATGGCGTGTCGCAGATGCCGGTGGTCGGCGCCGAGCCGCCGGTGATGGCCGGTGAAGTTGCCGGCAGCGTTTCCGAACGCGAACTGCTCTCGGCTGTATTCTCGGGCAAGGCCAAGCTGGCCGACGCCGTCTCCCAGCACATGAGCCCGCCGCTGAAGCTGATCGGCGCCGGTGAATTGGTCGGTGTGGCAGGCAAGGCATTGCGGGACTGGGATGCCTTGATGGTCGTCGAGGAGGGCAAGCCGGTCGGGGTCATCACCCGGTATGACTTGTTGGGATTCCTTTCCGAAGGGGCGTTGCGGCGCTAGTCCGCCGTGGCGCCACAACTTAGGTCGGCTAGGAACAAAATCGGCTGGTAGCTACCTCCCCGACGGTGCCCAACCATGCTGGTAATGGCGCGAATCGCGGCTCGGGCGCAGCTCTAGCCTGATCTCTCCGCAGACCGCCAACCTCAGGTACTGTAAGGCTGCCTACTTCAGCTAATTCCGAGTGGAAGGTTGCCCATGACCGATCAGCCGCCTCCCGGCGGGTCTTACCCCCCACTGCCTCCGCCTCCCGGATCCTCCGGTGGGTCGGAGCCGCCCGCTGGTGGGTACCAAGCACCACCGCCTCCCTCGGCGCCCAGCGGGGGCGGCTACCCGCCGCCGCCACCGCCCCCGTCGCCCAGCACCAGCGGTTATCCGCCGCCCCCGCCGCCGCCGTCGGCGCCCGGCGGCAGCGCTTATCCGCCGCCTCCGCCACCACCACCGCTGGAAGGTGGCTACCCGCCGCCGCCACCACCGTCGGCGGGTGGATACGCACCGCCCCCACCGGGGCCGGCGATTCGTGCACTGCCGGCGGAGTCCTACACGCCGTGGATCACTCGCGTGCTGGCCGCGCTCATCGACTTCGCGCCCTACGTTGTGGTTACCGGCATCGGCTGGCTGATCATGATGGTGACCACGACCTCGTCGTGCGTGACCGACATCAGTCAGTACGACATTGGCCAGTACTGCGTATCCCAGCCGTCGATGATCGGTCAGCTGGCGCAGTGGTTGTTGTCCCTGGTGGGGTTGGCCTACCTGGTATGGGACTACGGCTACCGCCAAGGCACCACCGGTTCGAGCATCGGTAAGTCGATCATGAAGTTCAAGGTGGTCAGCGAAACCACGGGGGAGCCGTTGGGCTTCGGAATGTCGGTGGTGCGCCAGCTTGCGCACATCGTCGACGCGATCATCTGCTACATCGGGTTCCTGTTCCCGCTGTGGGACGCCAAGCGGCAGACGCTTGCCGACAAGATCATGACGACGGTTTGCCTACCGCTCTGAGTGCAACGCAACTCACTTGTGTCAGTGAGTGATTAGCAAAGCGCCACCCCGGCCGTGCGATTACGGCCGGGGTGGCGTTCGCTATTAGGCTGGTCATCGATGAAGGACGATCACAAGGCGCAGCACCGGTTCGCCGGACTCGCAACACGAGCCATTCATTCCGGCTATCGCCCGGACCCGGCGACCGGAGCCGTCAACGCTCCGATCTATGCCAGCAGCACCTTCGCCCAGGATGGTGTCGGCGGGCTTCGGGGCGGCTATGAGTATGCGCGAACCGGCAATCCGACTCGCACCGCCTTGGAAGCCGCGCTTGCCGCGGTTGAAGACGCGGCGTTCGGGCGTGCGTTCAGTTCCGGCATGGCCGCCGCCGACTGCGCGCTGCGGGCAATGCTGCGACCGGGTGACCATGTCGTCATCCCCGACGACGCCTACGGCGGCACCTTCCGGTTGATTGACAAGGTCTTCACCGGGTGGAACGTCGAGTACACACCGGTAGCCCTGGCGGATCTGGATGCGGTGCGTGCGGCGATAAGGCCAACCACCCGACTGATTTGGGTGGAAACACCGACCAATCCGCTGCTGTCGATCGCCGACATCGCCGGCATCGCCCAGCTGGGTGCGGACAGCTCGGCGAAAGTTCTGGTGGACAACACCTTCGCATCTCCGGCGCTGCAGCAGCCGCTATCGCTGGGCGCCGACGTGGTGCTGCATTCCACCACCAAATACATCGGTGGTCACTCCGATGTGGTGGGTGGCGCACTGGTGACCAATGACGAAGAGCTGGACCAGTCTTTTGCCTTCTTGCAGAACGGGGCGGGCGCGGTGCCGGGCCCGTTCGACGTGTACCTGACCATGCGCGGCCTGAAAACCCTGGTCCTGCGCATGCAGCGGCATAGTGAAAATGCCGCTGCCGTGGCGGAATTCCTCGCCGAACATCCCGCGATCAGCACCGTGTTGTACCCAGGGCTGCCCAGTCACCCCGGCCATGCCGTGGCGGCGCGGCAGATGCGCGGGTTTGGCGGCATGGTTTCGGTGCGGATGCGAGCCGGCCGCACCGCCGCCGAACAGCTGTGCGCCAAGACGAACATCTTCATCCTGGCCGAATCACTAGGCGGTGTGGAGTCGCTGATCGAGCATCCCAGCGCGATGACTCACGCGTCGACCGCGGGTTCGCAGCTGGAAGTGCCCGATGACCTGGTGCGGCTGTCGGTCGGTATCGAAGACGTTGCCGATCTCCTCGACGACCTCAAACAGGCGCTGGGCTAACCCCGGCGCGAGCAGCCCGCGAGCAGACACAGAATCGCACGCGCAGCGCGCGCTGGGTGCGATTCTGTGTCTGCTCGTCAGGTCAGGAGTGGTAGGGCTCGGCGCTGATCAGCGTGACCTCGATGACGCTGCCGTTGGGCACGGTGTAGCTACGGGTCTCACCGACCTTGGCGTCGATCAGGGCGCCACCGAGCGGGGAATTCGGCGAGTACACCTCGAGCTTGCCGTCGTTGACGCCTTCTTGGCGGGTGGCGATGAGGAATGTCTCGCTATCGGACTGGTCGCCGTTGTAGTAGACCTTCACCACGGAACCGGGCAGGGCGATACCGGACTGCTTGGGCGCTTCGCCGACCTTGGCGTTGTTGAGCAGGTCCTGCAGCTGGCGGATGCGGGCCTCTTGCTGGCCCTGCTCTTCGCGGGCGGCGTGGTAGCCGCCGTTCTCGCGCAGGTCGCCCTCTTCGCGGCGGTCATTGATTTCGGCGGCGATGATCGGACGATTGGCGATCAAGTGATCGAGCTCGGCCTTGAGTCGGTCATGTGACTCCTGGGTTAACCAGGTCACCTGAGTATCCGTCATCTCGTGGCGCTCCTTGTGTTGTCTTTTGGCGCATGCGCGCAAGTTGCTGATCCCGCATCAACCCGGTATCGGGCGTACGCGGGCCCCCACCCCGGTCGCTGCCACTCCGCTTCTGCTCACGGCCATTAATGCAGCAATACACGGTCCCGGTCAGGACCGTGTATCTAGCCATGTTACCACCGCGCTAACAGTCGGTGACTGCATATGCGCAGTTCGGGGTTTGTTGCGCGGTCAAGGTGAGCGCAAGTAAGCGGGCACATCTGTGCCGCAACCGTATACGTCCGCCATCAACGGCGGCTTGCTCGATTTCAGGGTCGTCGTCACCTGCACGGTGGTTTGGTCCGAGGGCGGCACCAGGACCTCTCGCCGGCCGGTCTCGCTACCGTCCTTGGCCCGGACGCGCACGATGCAATCGACCGGCCGTGACGGGTCTGACCGCGTCACGCTGATCGTCACCGATGCCGTCTGCTCATCGATCACGCGGTAGCCGGTCAATTTGCCGGTGACGGCGTTGGTGACGATCCGCTGGTAGCCGATCACGGCAAGCACGGTCCCGGCCACCACCACCAACACCGCCAGAGCGATGAGGATGTAGCGCCGCGACCTACCGGAGAGTCGAGACCGCCCATAGCGGGCTTCGGGACGGGATATGGGTGCTGGATTCATGCCTGGCTTGGCGGATCGGGGAAGGGCTGTAGGCGGGCGTCAGGCGCCGGACGACAAGATGGAACGATTGAGAACTGAAATTATAGTGGCGCAATCGGCCGGCGAGCAGACGGCCCGACCAGCAGACGGACAAGGGAGCACGTGAGCAAACTGCGGTTGATGGCGGTGCATGCCCACCCCGACGACGAGTCCAGTAAGGGCGCCGCCACTCTTGCCCGGTACGCGGACGAGGGTCATCGCGTGCTGGTGGTGACGTTGACCGGGGGCGAGCGCGGCGAGATTCTCAACCCGGCGATGGATCTGCCCGACGTGCACGGGCACATCTCCGAAATTCGCCGCGACGAGATGGCGAAGGCGGCCGAGATTCTCGGTGTGGAGCACACCTGGCTTGGGTTCGTCGACTCCGGACTGCCGAAGGGGGATCCGCCGCCCCCGCTGCCCGAGGGGTGTTTCGCCCTGGTGCCCTTGGAAGATTCCATCGAAGCGCTGGTACGTGTGGTGCGGGAGTTCCGGCCCCACGTGATGACGACCTACGACGAGAACGGCGGCTACCCGCACCCCGACCACATCCGCTGCCACCAGGTCTCCATCGGCGCCTACGAGGCCGCTGCCGACTATCTGCGGTTCCCGGATGCCGGTGAGCCCTGGACGGTGTCCAAGCTCTACTACATCCACGGCTTCCTGCGGGAGCGCATGCGGATTCTGCAAGACGAGTTCATCAAGCGCGGCCAGGAAGGTCCGTTCGGCAAGTGGCTCGAGCACTGGCATCCCGACCACGATCCGTTTGCCAACCGAGTCACCACCCGCGTTGAGTGCTCGGGCTATTTCGCCCAACGCGACGACGCCTTGCGAGCGCATGCGACCCAGATCGACCCCAACGCCGAATTCTTCGCGGCGCCGCTGTCGTGGCAGCGTGAACTCTGGCCGACCGAGGAATTCGAGTTGGCCCGCTCGCGCATCCCCATCGGTCTGCCTGAGACCGAGTTGTTCGCCGGAATCGAGTCGAGCCAATGAACCAGTTTCTGCTCACTGTGATTGCAGACGATGCACCGCGCAATACCGGACCCGATTTCGGCAAGGCCAGTCCGTTGGGGCTGCTCGTCGTCGTGGTCTTGGTCATCGCCACGTTGTTTCTGCTGCGATCGATGAACCGGCAACTCAGGAAGGTCCCGGAATCCTTCGATCGTGCGCACCCCGAGCCGGATCAGGCGGCCGACGAGGGCACGGATGTGGTGGACGTCGAGGAACCGCCCGCCGCGGACGGTGGCGCCACCACGCGATCGCCGGGGCCGGCCGATGACCCCGGCTGATTCATCGGCCGGTTTCTCCGGAACCAATACCCTCGCGCAGGCCACCAGTCCGTACTTGCGCCAGCACGCCGACAACCCCGTGCATTGGCAGCAATGGACACCGCAGGCGCTGGCTGACGCCGCCGCGCGCGACGTGCCGATTCTGTTGTCGATCGGATACGCCGCGTGTCACTGGTGTCACGTCATGGCCCACGAATCGTTCGAGGACGACGAGGTGGCGGCGGTGATGAACGCGGGCTTCGTCAACATCAAGGTGGATCGCGAGGAACGGCCCGATATCGACGCGGTCTACATGAACGCCACCGTTGCCCTCACCGGGCAGGGCGGCTGGCCGATGACGTGCTTCCTGACCGCTGATGGGCGGCCCTTCTACTGCGGTACCTACTACCCGAAAGCGGGTTTTCTGCAGCTGCTTTCGGCCGTATCGGAGACCTGGCGGGAACGTCGCGGCGAGGTGGAGGAGGCCTCCGACCACATTGCCGGTGAGTTGCGTTCGATGGCGTCCGGACCGCCCGGCGGCGGTCCCGACGTGGCGCCGGAGCTGTGTGACCATGCCGTCGCGGTCGTCTTGGGTGAGCAGGACACGGTTCATGGTGGCTGGGGCACCGCGCCCAAGTTCCCGCCGTCGGCGCTGCTGGAAGCGTTGCTGCGGCACTACGAGCGCACCGGCTCCCCGGCCGCACTGGCTGCGGTGTCGCGCACCGGCGCCGCGATGGCCCGCGGCGGCATCTATGACCAACTTGCCGGCGGCTTCGCCCGATACAGCGTCGACAAGGCCTGGGTGGTACCGCATTTCGAGAAGATGTTGTACGATAACGCGCTGCTGTTGCGGGCTTATGCGCACTGGGCCCGGCGGACCGGCGATGAGTTGGCGCGCCGCGTCGCGGCCCAGACCGCGGGGTTTCTGCTGGACGGGCTGGCCGCTGGCGGCATGTTCACCTCCTCGCTGGATGCCGACACCGACGGCCGCGAGGGTTCGACCTATGTCTGGACTCCCGAACAGCTGATCGAGCTCCTAGGTGAGGACGACGGCCGTTGGGCCGCAGAGGTTTACGCGGTGACCGCGGCCGGCACCTTCGAACACGGCGCGTCGGTGTTGCAGCTGCCCTCGGATCCGCACGACGCCGAGCGGCTGCAGCGGGTCAGCGGCGCACTGTCGGCGGCCCGGCGCGGGCGCGCGCAACCCGGTCGCGATGACAAGGTCGTCACCTCCTGGAACGGGTTGGCAATCACGGCGCTGGTAGAGGCCAGCATTGCCCTGCAGCAGCCCGAATTGGCGCAAGCCGCGCGGCGTTGCGCACGCGTGTTGCTGGACTTGCACGTGGTCGACGGCCGGTTGCGCCGCGCCAGCCTGGGCGGTGTGGTCGGCGACAGCGCGGCCATCCTCGAGGACCATGCCATGCTGGCCACCGGCCTGTTGGCGCTCTATCAGTTGACTTCCGAACCGGGTTGGCTGACCTCGGCCTGCGATTTGCTGGATACCGCATTGGCGCACTTCGGCGATCCGCAGCGGCCCGGTCGCTGGTTCGACACCGCCGACGACGCCGAGCGGCTGATGCTGCGCCCGGGCGACCCGCTCGACGGGGCCACGCCTTCGGGTGCGTCTTCGATCGCCGAAGCCCTGCTGACCGCCGCACACCTGGTCGCCGACGACCGCGCCCCGCGCTACCTGCAAGCCGCCACGGAAACGTTGCGCGAACATTCGGTCTTGCTGGCACGCGCACCGAGGTTGGCCGGGCACTGGCTGTCCGTCGCGGAGGCGGCGGTGCGGGGACCGCTGCAGATCGCGGTTGCCTGCGACGATCCGCAGTCAGAGCTACTGGCCGCCGCCCGCCGGCTGGCGCCGGGCGGAGCCATCGTCGTCGGCGGTCGGCTGGACTCGGCACCGTTGCTGATCGGACGGGATCGGGTGGCGGGTGCGGACGCCGCCTATGTCTGCCGGGGACGGGTCTGCGACCTGCCGGTGACCGGTACCGACGAACTGGCCGCAGCTCTGCCAGTGCCCGGGTAGTAGCGTGCGTCACATGCCGAATTCCGCTGAGAGGTCCCAAGCGATTACCGAAACGGTCAACCGATACATGTCGGTGCTGGCCGACGGCGGCGCCGACGATCTGGTCGGCTTCTACGCCGACGACGCGACCCTCGAGGATCCGGTCGGGGGAGAGGTGCACATCGGTACGCGAGCCATCCACGGCTTCTATTCGGCGATCGCGGGCCTGACGCGCGAGTGCGAGTTGGTGTCGCTGCGGGTGTGCGGCAACGAGGCGGCTTTTCAGTTCCGGCTGACCGTGACCAGCGGCGACAGCAAGATGCGGGTGGAGCCCATCGAGGTCATGGCGTTCGATCGCTCCGGCAAAGTGGCCGCGATGAAGGCGTATTGGTCAGCGGCCGACGTGACTCATTTGTAGCCACGTGAGGCGCTGCTGTAGCGCTCAGAACACCACGAACCACATCGCGATGTAGTGGCAGATCGCCGCGACTGCGGTGCAGGCGTGGAAGAACTCGTGGTAGCCGAACGTCGAGGGCCACGGATCCGGCCAGCGCACGGCGTAGAGAATGCCGCCGATGCTGTACAAGGCGCCGCCGACAAACAGCAGCACCAGCGCCGTCACCCCGGCGTTGTGCAGAATCGTCGCGGTGTACCAGACCGCGACCCAACCCAGCAGCAGGTAGAGCGGGACACCGACCCAGCGCGGCGCGGTCGGCCAGCACATCTTGAGTAGAATCCCGGCGATCGCACCGCCCCACACGATCGATAACACCACTCGCCCGTCATGGCCCGGCAATGCCAGCAGGGCGAACGGGGTGTAGCTACCGGCGATGAACACGAAGATCATCGAGTGATCGGCCCGCTTCATCCACTTGTGCGTGGTCGCGGACGCCCAGTTGACTCGGTGATAGGTGGCGCTGACGGTGAACATCACCACGGTGGCCGCAATGTAGGCCAGCGTGGCCAGGCCGGCTTCAGTGGAGCCCACCGCCCAGGAGACCGCAACCAGCGATGCGCCCGCCAAAACAGCGGTGCCGGCCGAATAGACGTGGATCCAGCCGCGGAAGCGCGGCTTGGTGAGCGCCCGTGCGACCCCTTCGACGAGGTGATGCGCAGCGTTGGGAACGGCTAGACCCTGTGGTTCGGGTTCTGCGGTGCTGGCCATGCTGGCCTGGCTGCTCATTTCGCCCATTGCCCCGTCTGGTGATCGCCGGATATCGGTCACCGATCACAGTAGTCGCCCCGAGCGTGAGTGGGCTTACGACTTGGCGTGATCTTGCGGCGAATCAAGGCCGGAATTTGGTGCGCGTCACAGTAGTCTGGATCCTCGTGGAGATCATCCCGCCGCGGCTCAAGGAGCCGTTGTATCGGCTGTATGAGCTGCGGCTGCGGCAAGGCCTGGCAGCCACGAGTTCCGAGTTGCCGCGGCACATCGCGGTGCTGTGCGACGGCAATCGCCGTTGGGCCCGCGATGCGGGTTACGACGACGTCAGCTACGGCTACCGGATGGGTGCCGCCAAGATCGCCGAGATGTTGCGGTGGTGCCAGGAAGCCGGCATCGAGATGACCACCGTCTACCTGCTGTCCACTGAAAACCTGCAGCGCGACGCCGACGAGCTGGCGGCGCTGATCGAGATCATCACCGACGTCGTCGAAGAGATCTGTGCCCCGGCCAACCGCTGGAGTGTGCGCACCGTCGGCGACTTGGAGCTGCTCGGCGATGAACCGGCGCGCCGGCTGCGCGAGGCCGTGGAATCCACGCCGGCCACCGCGCAGTTCCATGTGAACGTGGCAGTCGGCTACGGCGGGCGTCGCGAGATCGTCGACGCGGTGCGGGCGCTGCTGAGCAAGGAACTCGCCGACGGTGCGACCGCCGAGGAGCTTATCGACGCGGTGAGCGTTGAGGGCATTTCGGAGAACCTCTACACCTCGGGGCAACCCGACCCTGATCTGGTCATCCGCACGTCCGGCGAGCAGCGGCTGTCCGGGTTTCTGTTATGGCAGAGCGCCTACTCGGAGATGTGGTTCACCGAGGCGCACTGGCCAGCGTTTCGGCGGGTCGATTTTCTGCGCGCATTGCGCGACTACAGCATGCGCCATCGCCGGTACGGCAAGTAATCGCGTGCGGCACTGAGCCCGCCGCTGGGATGCCCCTCGATCTACCAGGGCTGGCGCTGCGGCACCGGCTCGACCGACTCGGTGGGCGCCAACCTCCGACTGCAATTGGGGCAGAACCGGGGGACAACCAGCAGGAGTTCATGATCTGGTTCAACCATCGATTCCTTCTCCGACGGCGTGGCACCGGCGAGGCCGCATCGGCGGTACGGCGAGGCGCTGGCGTGGAACACTGGGCGCATGGCTGCGCTGTCGGCGGTGGTGTTCACGCTCAGCGGTTGGCTGGGGCTCTACCTGCTGGCCCGCGACCCGCGCAAGCCGGTGCTGATATTGGCCGCCATTGGGCTATGCGGGTTTGCCCTTGTCTTGGCGTTGGATGCGGTGCGCAACACCAGCATGGCCCACGCCCAGTTGCTCGGTCAGCTGGAGATCTACCTGGTCGCCGTGCCGGGCGTGGCATGGTTCGGCGTTCTGCTCGAGTTGTCGGTGGCGCCCGAGCGCCCTTGGGCACGCAAAGCCGAGTTGCTGCTGATCGCGGCCGTCGGCGCGCTGGCCCTGCTGGGTGCGACCATCGCGGGCAGCGTGGCAGGGCCACTGCGGCCCGGTCACTGGCTGATGTTTGCGGTGATCTCGGCGGCAACGCTGGGCGCCATGGTGGCCGTGTTGGTGCGGCCGGCGCAGCCGATGTCGGTGGTCGGCGTGGTCATCGTCGCGACGCTGTTCTTCGCGCTGGGCAATGCCATCCTGGTGATTCCGCTGGGGCTGGTGCCCAGCTGGCTGGCCCTGGCCTCAACGGGATTCGACGTGTTGTTGCTCGGCGTGGCCGTGGCGGTATGGGACGCCTTCGACGAAGGCCAGGCGTTGCGCGCGGACATGCTGCGCTCGTTTGCGGGCGCGATGGCGGTCGCGGGTGTGTTGGGCGGTCAGGCGCTGATCGGGTTGGCCTTGATCCGCGATGAGCCCACCGCTTCGACCGTGCTGACGGTGCTGCTGTTCACCAGCCTGTCGATCGCCATCGCCGTGCAGGTGTTGGCCGACCCACTGGCCGGGGTACTGGACCGGCTGGCGTTTTCGAAATCGCCGGCACTGCGCGCCGACCGCGCGGCACTGCGCCACACCGGTGCGGCGCTACCGCTGCGGTCGGCGGATCCGCTTGCCGGCATCGATGACGAGACCTTTGTCAGGCTGACCCGCAGAGCGCTGGGGCACTACGGTGACCTGGCCAAGCTCGTCGCCAGCCCGTTGACCGCGTTGCCCGTGATCGATCAGCGGCTGGCCACCCGTGGGGTTCCCGACCAGCCGCTGGAACGGGCCAACGAACTTAAGGCCGTCCTGGCCGACGGCATCAAGCGACTCAAGCCGCGTGAGGGTGGTGATTTCGGAACCACCGAACAGTGGCGTTATTACAACTCGCTGTATTTTCCCTACGTCGTCGGTGTGCGCGCCTACGCGCAGAATGCCACCGCGGCGGGTTTGGATCCCATCGCCCGGCAGGCCTGGCAATGGCTGGTGACCGAGGTCCCGCAGCGGTCACTGCACAACTGGCAGAACGCGGCTGCTCGGCTGATCGCGGCCGATTTGCGCGGGCGCATCACGGTGGCCAGCGACTAGTCTTGCCGGCCCCCGCCCGGCGGGCGTTGACGGCACTGCCCGCAACTGCCTGACGGCGGGGAGAACGACCTGGTCACGGGGCCTATGGCAGCAGTTGGCAGTGCCATGCGTCGATCTGGCAGTGCGCAGGCGGCAGTCTCAAAACTGTTCCACCGACCGCCTTCTCGCACAGCCCCAAGGAGTAATGCAATGACCGCAATCTCGGGCCCGACAACTCGGCCCCTCTCCGATTCGACGGACGCACTGCTGCGTTTCGCGATGCGCGCGGACGCCACATTGACCGGACTCATGGGCCTGGCCCTCGCCGCGGCCGCCGACCCGATCTCGTCGCTGACCGGCCTGACATCCGCTCAGGAATACAGCATCGGTGCCTTCTTCGTGCTCTACGGCCTGTTGGTGTTCGGCCTCGCCGCGATACCCAACCTGCGTCGCGCCGGGATAGGGGTGGTCGTCGGCAACCTCGTCTACACCGTGGGCGCGATCGTCGCCGCCGAACTAGTGCCGATGACTGGCATCGGGGTGGCCGCGACAGTGGCCAGCGGCGTGTTCACAGCGGCATTTGCCGGGCTGCAGTACCTGGGAGTGCGTCGTATCACGGCCTGAACTCCCCTTCCCGCTGGTGCGGGGCGCCCCCGATAGCTGAGGTGGGTGCCCCGCACCAGCCATGTCGGGCGGTGGCGGGTTCCGCGGCCCGGGAGAGCCGGCGGTGACTGACGATGAGGTTGGAATGCTCAAATCGGCTCGGATCGATGGGTGATCCGAGATACGATCCGGCTGTTCGGCGGGGGTAAACCTCTAGAGGACAGTGATGTCATATTTGATAGCCGCCCCAGACCTGATGGCGCATGCCACAACGGAACTGTCGAGCATCGGTTCGGCCCTCACCGCGGCCAACGCGGCCGCCGCTGTCCCGACGACGGGGGTGCTGGCCGCCGGCGCAGATGACGTCTCGGCGGCGGTGGCCTCGCTATTTGCCGGGCATGCCCAGGCCTATCAGTCACTCGGCGGGCAGGTCGCGGCGTTTCACCAGCAGTTCCTCGAGGGGTTGCGCGGAGCCAGCGGCGCCTATGCGGCCGCCGAGGCGGCCAACGTGTCGCCACTGCAGGATCTGCTGGGGTTGATCAATGCGCCTACCCAGGCGCTGTTGGGACGTCCGCTGATCGGCAACGGCACCAACGGCACCGCCGCCAATCCCAACGGAGGCGCGGGCGGATTGTTGATCGGCAACGGTGGCAACGGCTGGAACAGCACCACCGGTGGGGCTGCCGGCGGTAACGGCGGTGATGCGGGGCTGCTCGGCAACGGCGGGACCGGGGCAGCGGCGGGGCGCTGGCGCCCGGCGGCACCGGTGGTGTCGGTGGCTGGCTATATGGCAATGGCGGTGTCGGGGCGAATGGGGGCGGCGGGGGTAACGCCTTCTTGTTGGGTGCCGGCAGGGCGGGCGGTGTCGGTGGCACCGGCGGCGTCGGCGCGCTCGGCGGTGACGGCGGCACCGGTGGACGCGGCGGGTGGTTGTGCGGAGACGGTGGATCCGGCGGGAGCGGCGGGCACGGGGGTGTGGGGCCGGCGGTGGCGAGTTCCCCGACCCGGGTGGTGGTGGCGGCCGCGGCGGGAGCGGCGGTGCGGCTGGGCTGGTCGGCAATGGCGGCTCTGGCGGCAGCGGCGGGGGCGGGGGAACGGGAGGCACGGCCGACTTCCTGGGTGGCACACAGTCCACCGGCGGGGGCGGGGGGGCCGGCGGTGACGCCGGGGTCGGCGGAGCCGGCGGGGCGTTGTTGGGCAACGGTGGGGCCGGCGGCGCCGGCGGCAATGGCGGGGACGGTGGCGGTTATGTCACCTCCGGCAATGCTCCCCGAGGCGGCGGCAATGGCGGCGAGGCGGGCGACGGCGGCCTGGGCGGCTCCGCCGGCATGTGGGGGGCTGGAGGTGCCGGTGGGGCTGCCGGTACCGGCGGCGCTGGCATCTCGGGATACCCGAACGGGTTCGGCGGCAGCGGGGGCACCGGCGGCAACGGCGGCAACGGCGGCGGTGGTGGCACCGGTGGCTGGTTATACGGCGACGGCGGTGCGGGCGGGGCCGGCGGTAGCGGCGGCCCAGGCGGAACGACTCACGACCAATACATTGGCGGCGATGGGGGTGACGGCGGTGATGGCGGCGCCGGCGGCGACGCCCAGCACATCGGCAATGGCGGCGCCGGCGGTGAGCGCGGCGCGGCCGGCACCGGCGGGTCCGGCTTTGCCGACGGGTCGGCGGGCAGCGGCGGTGCCGGAGGCACCGGCGGGTCACTGTGGGGTGCGAATGGGGCGAGCGGCCTTTAAGTCAGGCCCCGGGCTGACTCGGCGCCGGATCAACCTAGCGGCGCCGCGGCCTACAGTTTGCGTAGCCGCAGCCGCTTGATGGAGTGGTCGGCATCCTTGCGCAGCACCAATGTTGCCCGCGGCCGAGTCGGCAGGATGTTTTCAACGAGGTTGGGTCGGTTGATCGTTCGCCAGATCTCGCGCGCGGCGACCACAGCTTCCGGGTCGGGCAGCGCCGAGTAGTGGTGGAAGTGTGACTCCGGGTTGGCAAACGCGGTGCTGCGCATGGCCAGGAACCGCGACACGTACCACTGCTCGATGTCTTCGATTCGGGCGTCCACATACAGCGAGAAATCGAACAGATCCGACACCATCAGCGTCGGGCCCGTCTGAAGTACGTTGAGTCCCTCCAAGATCAAGATGTCGGGATGGCGGACGACTTGTTTGGCTCCGGGGATGATGTTGTAGTGCAGGTGTGAATACACCGGTGCGCAGGCATAGTCGGACCCGGACTTCACCGACGTGACGAACCGCATCAGCGCCCTGCGGTTGTAGCTTTCTGGAAAGCCCTTGCGGTGCATCAGATTTCGTCGCTCCAACTCGGCGTTGGGGTAGAGAAATCCGTCTGTGGTGACCAGGTCCACCCGGGGATGGTGATCCCAGCGCGCCAAGAGGGCCTGAAGCACGCGGGCGGTGGTCGACTTGCCGACTGCCACGCTGCCGGCCACGCCGATGATGAACGGCACCGGCCGGTCAGGGTTCTGCTGTGGCTCACCCAGGAATTCCGCGGTAGCGGCGAACAGTCGTTGACGGGCCGCGACCTGAAGATGAAGCAACCGGGCCAGGGGCAGGAAGACCTCTTCGACCTCGAGCAGGTCGATCTGTTCCCCGAGGCCGCGCAGGCCGATCAGTTCGGCTTCGGTGAGAGCCAGCGGTGTCGACATTCGCAGCGCGCGCCACTGCCTTCGGTCGAACTCCACATAGGGGCTCGGCTCGCTAAGCCGTGACATGGCATAAGTCTTACAGGGGCGAGGGCATGCTTGTCGCCTGGGGCCAGCGGTACTGGGGGATCGGGCCCGCAACGGCACCACTGGATACACTGGCGGCCGTGACTGCCGCACCTGACGCTCGCACTTCCGCCCCAAAATCCGCGCCGAGAAATGCTTCTGTGATGGAGGCTCCGCTCGCTGAGGTCGACCCCGACATCGCAGCGCTGCTGGGCAAGGAACTCGGTAGGCAGCGGGACACGCTGGAGATGATCGCCTCGGAGAACTTCGTCCCGCGAGCGGTATTGCAGGCCCAGGGCAGTGTCTTGACCAACAAGTACGCCGAGGGCCTGCCGGGCCGGCGTTACTACGGCGGTTGCGAGCACGTCGATGTGGTGGAAAACATTGCCCGCGACCGGGCTAAGGCGCTGTTCGGCGCCGATTTCGCCAACGTGCAGCCGCATTCGGGCGCCCAGGCCAACGCCGCGGTGTTGCATGCGCTCATGTCGCCGGGGGAGCGGCTGCTGGGGCTGGATCTGGCCAATGGGGGCCACCTGACCCACGGCATGCGGCTGAACTTCTCCGGCAAGTTGTACGAGAACGGCTTCTACGGCGTCGACCCGACGACGCACCTGATCGACATGGACGCGGTGCGGGCCAAGGCGCTCGAGTTCCGTCCGAAGGTGATCATCGCCGGCTGGTCGGCCTATCCCCGGGTGCTCGACTTCGCGGCCTTCCGCTCCATCGCCGATGAGGTTGGCGCCCAGTTGTTTGTCGACATGGCCCACTTCGCCGGGCTGGTGGCTGCCGGATTGCATCTGTCCCCGGTGCCGCATGCGGATGTGGTTTCCACCACAATTCACAAGACGCTCGGTGGCGGCCGGTCGGGCATGATCCTGGGCAAGCAGGAATTCGCCAAGGCCATCAATTCGGCGGTTTTCCCTGGCCAGCAGGGCGGTCCGCTCATGCATGTCATCGCGGGCAAGGCGGTGGCACTCAAGATCGCCGGCACGCTCGAATTCGCCGATCGGCAGCGGCGCACGCTGGCGGGTGCCCGGATTGTCGCCGATCGGCTGATGGCTTCCGACGTCGCCAAGGCGGGGGTCTCGGTGGTCAGCGGCGGCACCGACGTGCACCTGGTACTGGTCGATTTGCGTGATTCCCCGCTCGATGGCCAGGCGGCCGAAGACCTGCTGCACGAGGCGGGAATCACGGTCAACCGCAACGCTGTCCCCAACGATCCGCGGCCACCGATGGTGACCTCGGGCTTGCGGATCGGGACTCCCGCATTGGCCACCCGCGGGTTCGGCGATGCCGAATTCAGTGAGGTCGCCGACGTGATCGCGGGCGCCCTCGCGGCCGGGCGCTCGGCCGATGTGGCCGCGCTGCGGGCCAGGGTAACCCGTCTGGCCAGGGACTTTCCCCTCTACGAGGGCCTCGAGGAGTGGAATCTCGTAGATCGCTGACGGCGACACGGGGGGTCGATTTTAATTATCCTGTGTATGAGGGTTACAGTTACCGCATGGCAGAGAAACCTGTCGCTAATGCGCTGACCCTCGAACTTGAGCCCGTGGTCGAACAGAACATGGCTCGCCACCTCGACACCGAGGACATTTGGTTCGCCCACGACTTCGTCCCCTTCGACCAGGGCGAGAACTTCGCCTTCCTCGGTGGACGTGACTGGGATCCCTCCCAGACGACGCTGCCCAGGCTGATCACCGATGCCTGCGAGATCCTGTTGATCCTCAAGGACAACCTGGCCGGCCGTCACCGCGAACTCGTCGAGCACTTCATTCTCGAGGACTGGTGGGGTCGTTGGCTGGGTAGATGGACCGCTGAGGAGCACCTGCACGCCATCGCTCTGCGCGACTACCTGGTGGTGACTCGCGAGGTCGACCCGGTCCTCAACGAAGACGTCCGCGTCCAGTACGTGATGAAGGGGTACCGGGCCGAGAAATACACGCAGGTCGAAACTCTCGTGTACATGGCCTTCTACGAGCGCTCCCTGGTCGCCTTCTGCCGCAACCTGGCTGCCCAGATCGAGGAACCCGTCCTGGCCGGCATGATCGACCGGATCGGCCGTGACGAAGCGCGTCACGAGTTGTTCTTTGCCAATCTTGTGGACCACTGCCTGGCCACCCGCCGCGACGAGACGATCGCCGCGATTGCCGCCCGGGCCGGCGATCTGCAGGCCCCCGGTGCCGACATCGACGCCTACCAGGACAAACTGCGCGACGTTGCCGAGGCCGGAATCTTTGGCGCGGACCAGCTCAAGCAGGTTGTTTCGGGCCGCATCACCGAATGGGGATTGGCTGAGGAGCCTGCGCTCAAGCAGTTCGTGACGGGCTAGATCGACTTCGACAAAACGATGCACTGCGCCTGGCGCAGTGCATCGTTTTCGTCTGTTGGGCTTGACCGCTCAGCTCCTGCGCGGCGCGACCGCGCGGTCCGTCGTCGTCAAGGTGTGCTTGCCTCGGCGCGCCTGTCCTGCGTGGGTGTGCTCACCGGAGTAGCGTCGCAGGTGATGGTCAGCGACTTGCTCAGCTGCCAGGGCGGCACCTTCCGTCACTACAACGGCAGGACCGGCCCCGGTCCTGGTACCGCGGCCCGCGTCGACACGCTCGTGCGGGTCCGCCCGAGCGGCAATCGCTCGAGGAGCGCTCTGTGACCGATATTCGGACTTACGTGCTGGACACCTCCGTGTTGCTGTCCGACCCCTGGGCCTGCAGCCGGTTCGCCGAGCACGAAGTGGTGGTTCCACTGGTGGTAATCAGTGAGCTCGAAGCCAAGCGGCATCACCATGAGTTGGGTTGGTTCGCCCGGCAGGCATTGCGGTTGTTCGACGACCTTCGACTGGAACACGGGCGGCTGGATCAGCCCATTCCGGTTGGTAAACAAGGTGGTTCGTTGCACGTCGAGCTCAACCACACCGACCCTTCGGTGCTGCCCGCGGGATTCCGTACCGACAGCAACGACTCTCGCATCTTGAGTTGCGCGGCCAACCTTGCCGCCGAGGGCAGACGAGTTACGTTGGTCAGCAAGGACATTCCGCTTCGAGTCAAGGCCGCTGCGGTGGGCTTGGCGGCTGACGAGTACCACGCGCAGGACGTCGTAGCCTCCGGCTGGTCCGGGATGCACGAAATCGAAACGGCTGCAGGGGATATCGATGCCCTATTCGCCGACGGAGAGATCGACCTGGCCGAAGCCCGCGATCTGCCCTGCCACACCGGGGTCCGGCTGCTGGGCGGAAGTTCACATGCGCTGGGCCGGGTCACCGCGGCCAAACGTGTGCAGCTAGTCCGCGGTGACCGCGAGGTTTTCGGTTTGCGGGGTCGCTCGGCCGAACAGCGGGTAGCGCTGGACCTGCTGCTCGACGAGTCGGTGGGCATCGTGTCGATGGGCGGCAAAGCCGGGACCGGAAAGTCGGCGCTGGCGCTGTGTGCCGGCCTGGAAGCGGTGCTCGAGCGCCGCACTCACCGCAAGGTGGTCGTTTTCCGCCCGCTCTATGCGGTGGGCGGCCAGGAGCTGGGCTACCTACCCGGCAGCGAGAGCGACAAGATGGGGCCATGGGCCCAAGCCGTCTTCGACACGCTCGAAGGTTTGGCCAGCCCGGCGGTGCTCGAGGAGGTTCTCTCCCGGGGCATGCTCGAGGTGCTGCCGCTCACCCACATCCGGGGCCGCTCGTTGCATGACTCGTTCGTCATCGTCGACGAAGCCCAATCGCTGGAACGCAACGTGCTCTTGACCGTGCTGTCGCGGCTGGGTACCGGGTCCCGGGTGGTGTTGACGCACGACATCGCGCAGCGCGACAACCTGCGAGTCGGCCGCCACGACGGCATTGTCGCGGTGATCGAGAAACTCAAGGGGCATCCGCTGTTTGCGCACATCACGCTGCTGCGTAGTGAACGGTCCCCGATCGCCGCGCTGGTCACCGAGATGCTCGAAGAGATCGCCGGGCCGCACTGATCGGCCCCTGACCAGGGCGCGAGACCCCGCGATGGCGGGATCGGGTGCCCAGCGCCAGGTAGGCTGCCAAGGTGCGCAAACGACCCGACAACCAGGCCTGGCGGTATTGGCGCATGGTCGTCGGGGTCGTTGCGGCGGTGGCCGTGCTGGTGATCGGCAGCCTGACCGGCCATGTCACGCGTGCCGATGACCAGAGTTGCGCGGTGGTCAAATGTGTCGCGCTGACCTTCGATGACGGTCCAAGCCCGTTCACGGATCGTCTGCTGCAAATCCTGAAGGACAACGACGCCAAGGCCACGTTCTTCCTGATCGGCAACAAGGTGGCGGCCAACCCCGCGGCAGCGAAACGCATCGCCGAAGCGGGCATGGAGATCGGCAGCCACACCTGGGAACACCCCAACATGACGACCATCCCCGAAGCGGACATCGCCGGCCAGTTTTCCCGGGCCAACGACGCGATCAAAGCCGCGACGGGTCGCACACCCACGCTCTATCGTCCCGCCGGGGGACTGTCCAACGCGGCGGTGCGCCAGACCGCCGCAAAATACGGCCAAGCCGAAATCCTCTGGGATGTCATCCCCTTCGACTGGGCCAACGACTCCAACACCGCGGCCACGCGCTACATGCTGATGAGGCAGATCAAGCCGGGTTCGGTGGTGTTGTTTCATGACACCTACTCGAGCACCGTCGACCTGGTCTACCAGTTCATTCCGGTGCTCAAGGCAAATGGCTATCGCCTGGTGACGGTCAGCGAGCTGCTCGGGCCGCGGGCGCCCGGCAGCAGCTACGGCAGCCGGGACAACGGCCCGCCCGTCGACGAACTGCGCGACATTCCGCCCAGCGACATCCCGCCGTTGCCCAACACCCCGTCGCCCAAACCCATGCCGAACTTCCCGATCACCGACATAGCGGGTCAGAACTCAGGCGGGCCCAATAACGGTGCCTAGCACCAGCGCTTCGGCAGGCCAAGCGCAGCCGAAGACCGCCCGCAGGCTTTTACTGCAATACGCGTTCGACCTCGCCCTGGCCTACTTCATCGCCGTCGTTGATGCATCGGCGATCTTGATCCCACTGCGCGGTCACACCTACGTCGACTTCGCCCAACGAAACCTGCCGGTGGTGTCGGTCCTGGTGGTGCTGGGGATCATCAGCGTCGCGGTTGCCGGAGCACTGACCCTGGCCCCCACCCTGCAGTGGTTCGTCCCGGGGCACCCGCCCACCAAGGCGCAGCGAGAAGCCGCGCTGCGGCTCGGTGGTCGCCAGTCGCTGATCCTGGTCGGAGCCTGGGCCGCATCCGGGGCAGTCCTGATGCTGCTCAACCACGCGGACGGCACCAAGATCCTGCTGCCGATTCTGCTCGGTGTGGTGCTGGGGGGACCCGCCGCCGCGGGCACCGGCATGCTGCTGGCGCAACGCACCCTGCGGCCCATCGTGGGGGTGGCCACCCGGGGCGGCCAGCCGCGACTGGCGGTCCCCGGCGTGTTCGCCCGGCTGGTCCTGCTCTGGTTCCTGTGCAGCGCCTTGCCCATCGGGGTCATCGGGACCTTCATCGTGTTGCGGTCCTACGGGTGGGTCATTGAACAGTCCGCGTCGCTGGATGTGCCGATCCTGGTCGTATCGTTGGCCGCCCTGTTGCTCGGGCTGCCGACGATGATCCTGACCTCGCGATCCATCTCCGATCCACTCGATGAGATCGTCGACGCCATGGGGCAGGTCGAGCACGGCCACATCGGCACCTACGTCGGTTCCTACGAGCGCTCCCAAATTGGGCGCCTGCAAACGGGGTTCAACCGCATGGTGGCCGGCCTGGAAGAGCGGGAACGCCTCCGGGACCTGTTCGGCCGCCATGTCGGCACCGATGTCGCACGGCGCGCCCTCGAAGAGGGCTCCGGGTCGCCGGGCGAAGTGGTGGAGGCGGCGGTTCTCTACATCGACCTGGTGGGCTCCACGCAGCTGGCCGAAAACCGCCCGCCGCAATAGGTAGCCGAAGTGCTCAACGACTTCTTCCGGATAGTCGTCGACGCCGTCGATGAGCATCAGGGGCTGATCAACAAATTCGAAGGTGACGCTGCGCTGGCCGTCTTCGGAGCGCCGCTGCGAACCGGTGATCCGGCGTCGGCCGCGCTGGCGACGGCGCGCGCGTTGGGCACCCAGCTGCGTGGCCTACCGGCGGTGGATTTCGGTGTCGGTGTTTCGGCGGGGCGGGTTTTTGCCGGCAACATCGGTGCGGAAAACCGCTACGAATACACGGTCATCGGCGACGCGGTCAATGAGGCCGCACGGCTGGCCGACCTCGCCAAGACCTCCGAGCGGCGGATTCTGTGTTCGGCGGCGGCGCTTGACCGCGCCCATGAGGCCGAGTGCCGTCGCTGGATCCAGTGCTATTCCACGGTGCTGCGCGGCCGCTCCGAAGCCACGCACGTCTGTGCCCCGGCCGAGGCCGGCTAGCGCGGGTTCGGCTCGGTACTTGTCGGTTTTCAGGACTTGTCGACCTTGAGTGCCGCAATGACCTTGCTGATCGTGGCCGCCGAGGCGGCATCGCTGATGGGTGTGGCGCCCAGGAAGATGGTGACCGGTTTGGTGTCGACGGCGATGATGACCACGGAGTCACCCTTGACGTTGCGTGAGGTGTCGGCGATCGTGATGTCGGCGTCAACTCGAGCCGCCTTGACCCCGTCGACGGTGGTCGACGACTTCTTGGTGGGGCCCAGGGTGGGCGACGACTGCACGTAGCCGGGGCCGTCGACCACACATTGCATCAGCTTCGATGCCTGCTCGCTGACATCCATGCTGGCCACGAAGTTGGTGACGGCGACCTCGGCCTGCATCATCCACTGGCTGGCGTCGGGTACCTCCTGGCCGACCCCCAACGCTCCAATCAGGTTGGGGCTCTGATCGTCGCCGAATACCGACCAGCCCGGTGCCGCGCTGATCGGGAACGACAACTTGCCGGCACTGATGATCTCCCCGAGTGGCCGCTCACCGGCGGACACGTTGGGGGTGCAGCCGGTCGCGTTCTGCTCGGAGTTGTCCGGCTCCGAAGTCGAAGCGCCGCTGGTCGCGGAGGTGCCCGAGGGGCCGGCGTTGTTCGATTTGTTGCCGCCGAGCGTAAAGACCAGCACCACTACCAGCGCCAGTACGCCCAGCACGGCGACACCGGCGATGATCAGCCACGGTGCCTTCGAGCCCGGTCCTTTCGGCGGCGGTCCGGGTGAGTACGGCCCGGTCGGCCAGCCGGGGCCGGTGCCATACGGCTGACCGGCCTGGGGGAATTGCTGGGGTGGATAGGTGCCCGACCCGTAGGAAGGCGCACCGCCCTGCGGGTTGGTGTACGGCCCGGTCGGTGGGTACGGGTATTGGCCGCCGGCCTGGGGCTGGCCGTACCCGTAGGGGGCCTGACCATACGGGTTGTAGCCGGCCGGATCCTGGCCATAGGGCCCACCGGGAGGAGTCGTCATACGCCTAACCATCCTCGTTTCCTTGAACCGCCTCGGTTGAGGGGGTCGCGCAACCGCGCGGGCGTAGCCAGTCGCCCGGCACGGACCTAGGTCGGCCTAGTCGTCGGTCGCTTCGACCTTGGCCATCGCAAGCACGTCGAGACGGCGGTCGAGTTCCTCGAGCGAGAGCTTGTCGCCGATCAAGCCGCGATCGATGACGGTCTGGCGGATCGTCTTGCGTTCCTTGAGCGCTTGCTTGGCGACCGCGGCCGCCTCCTCGTAGCCGATCGCCGAGTTCAGCGGTGTCACGATCGACGGTGAGGACTCCGCGAGTTCACGCAGGTGCTCGGCGTTGGCGGTCAACCCGGCAATGCAGCGCTGCGCGAACAGCTTTGAGACGTTGGTCAGCAACGTGAATGACTCGAGGATGTTGCGGGCCATCATCGGGATGTAGACGTTGAGCTCGAAGGCGCCATTGGCGCCGCCCCAGGCCACCGCCGCGTCGTTGCCGATCACCTGCGCCGCGACCTGCGTAACAGCCTCGGGGAGAACCGGATTCACCTTGCCCGGCATGATGGAGCTGCCGGGCTGCAGGTCCGGCAGCTGGATTTCGGCCAAACCGGTCAACGGACCGGAGCCCATCCAGCGGATGTCGTTGGCAATCTTGGTCAGCGACACCGCGATGGTGCGCAGCGCCCCGGAGGCCTCGACCAATCCGTCCCGTGCGGCTTGGGCTTCGAAAGAGTTCGCCGCCGTTCGCAATTGGGGCAGCCCGGTCTGGGACACCAGCACCGACACCACCTTGACGCCGAAGCCCTCGGGGGCGTTGAGTCCGGTACCGACCGCGGTACCGCCGATGGCCAGTTCGCCGAGTCGGGGCAACGTGGCGCGTACGCGCTCGATGCCGGCCTCGATCTGGCGGGCATACCCGCTGAACTCCTGGCCCAGCGTGACCGGAACCGCGTCCATCAAGTGGGTCCGGCCCGACTTGACCACCGACTGCCACTCGAGAGCCTTCGTGGCCAGGGCGTCCTGCAAGATCTCCAGGGCGGGGATGAGGTGGCTGACGGCGGCCTCGGTGGCCGCGATGTGAGTGGCGGTTGGGAAGGTGTCGTTCGACGACTGCGACATGTTGACGTCGTCGTTGGGGTGTACCGCCACGCCATTGGCGCCGGCGATGCTGGCGATCACCTCGTTGGTGTTCATGTTGGAGCTGGTGCCCGAGCCGGTCTGGAAGACATCGATCGGGAACTGGTCGTCGTGTTGGCCGTCGGCGATCTCGGCGGCGGCAGCGATGATCGCTTGGGCCTTCTCCGGTGCCAGCAGCCCGAGGTCCATGTTCACCTGCGCGCAAGCGCCCTTGAGCAGGCCCAAGGCGCGGATCTGGGCGCGCTCGAGACCGCGGCCCGAGATGGGGAAGTTTTCCACCGCCCGCTGGGTTTGGGCGCGCCATAGTGCCTTTGCCGGCACCCGGACCTCGCCCATGGTGTCGTGCTCGATGCGGTATTCGGTGTCGTTGTCGGCATCGTCGCGGGCGCTGTGGGCCATTGGCGGGTCCTTGCTGGTCGGGTTTGCGGGAGGGGTGTTACGGCAGGGGATAGGCGGCGGTGCTGTCGCCGGTGAAGTCGATCGCCGAGTATTCGTTGAGTTTGGAAAGTCGGTGGTAGGCCTCGATCATCCGCACGGTGCCCGACTTGGACCGCATCACGATCGACTGCGTGGTGCAGCCGCCCGGGTAGTAGCGAACACCCTTGAGCAGGTCACCGTCGGTGACCCCGGTGGCACAGAAGAAGACGTTTTCCCCGGACACCAAGTCCTCGGTGGTCAGCACCTGATCGAGGTCGTAGCCGGCGTCGAGCGCCTTGCGGCGCTCGGCCTCGTCCTTGGGGGCCAGTTGCGCCTGGATGGCTCCGCCCATGCAGCGAATCGCGGCGGCGGCGATGATGCCCTCCGGCGTGCCGCCGATCCCGGCCAGCATGTCGGTGCCCGATTCCGGTCGGCATGCCGAGATGGCGCCGGCGACGTCGCCATCGGTGATCAGCCGGATCCGGGCGCCGGTGGCCCGAACGTCTTCGATCAACTGGGCGTGTCGTGGCCGGTCCAGGATGCATACCGTCATGTCCCGCGCCGACAATGCCTTGACCCGGGCCACCGCCCGAACGTTCTCGGCAATGGGTGCGGTGATGTCGAGCACGTGCGCGGCCTCGGGGCCGACGGCGATCTTGTTCATGTAGAACACCGCCGACGGATCGAACATTGCACCGCGATCGGCTACCGCCAGCACCGAGATGGCGTTGGGCATGCCCTTGCTCATCAGTGTGGTGCCATCAATCGGGTCGACAGCGAAGTCGCACTCTGGCCCGTCGCCATTTCCGACGTCTTCGCCGTTGTACAACATCGGGGCGTCGTCTTTCTCGCCCTCGCCGATGACCACGACGCCACGCATCGACACCGAGTTCACCAGCTCGCGAATCGCGTCGACAGCGGCGGCGTCGCCACCCTCCTTGTCGCCGCGCCCCACCCAGCGGCCCGCGGCCATGGCACCGGCCTCGGTGACTCGCACGAGTTCCATCGCCAGGTTGCGGTCGGGGGCTTCGCCACGTGGCGGCCGTGGCAGCGATGGGTCGCGCCCCGCGACCGCGGTTGGCGACGAACCGGATCCCTGAGCTGTCATGGTTGGTGATTGTCCCAGAAGCAGATCACCGGGCTGGAGCTGGGATACTGGCCTGCGATACTGGCCAGGTGACTGGTGAGCCGCAGCCGGGCCCGAAGCCGGCCAAACCACGGTTGCTGCAGGATGGGCGCGACATGTTCTGGTCGCTTGCCCCGCTGGTGGTTGGCTGCATCCTGCTGGCAGGCCTGGTAGGGATGTGTTCCTTCCAACCGGGCGCGACCAATCGAGGAAATGTCCCGTCCTACGACGCCGCGGCGGCTCTGAAGGCCGACGCGGCCGCCCTGGGATTCCCGATTCGGCTGCCAGTCCTGCCGGATGGATGGAAAGCCAACTCGGGCGGTCGTGGCGGCATCGAGAATGGGCGCACCGATCCGGCTAACGGTCAGCTGCTGCGCGCGACCACCTCGAAGGTGGGATACATCAGCCCATCGGGGATGTACCTGAGCCTGACCCAGAGCAATACCGACGAGGACAAGCTGGTCCGATCGATCCATTCGGACATGTATCCGACTGGCACCGTGGATGTGGTCGACACCAGCTGGGTTGTCTACGAAGGCACCGATAGCAACGGCTCCACCGAGCCGGTGTGGACCACCCGGCTTACCAGCCCGCAGGGTCCCGCCCAGGTCGCAATCACCGGCGCCGGAAGCGCCGACGAATTCCGTACGCTGGCGCTGGCTACGCAATCGCAGGCGCCGCTGCCGACCAAGAATTAGCCGGCAAGCCGGCAGAAGGGACTGATCGTGAGCGGACCCGAAGCGGACTTGGCCGGATGGTCGGCGGCACCGTTCACCGGCGGCGGCTACACCCACGACGTCTTTCGCAAAGGCTCAGGCCCCGGAGTGGTGCTGATCCCGGAGATGCCGGGCATCCATCCCGGCGTGCTGGCGCTGGGAAACCACCTGGTGGACAACGGATTCACGGTGGCCATTCCGTCGTTGTTCGGCAAGCCGGGCAAGGCGGTGTCGATCGGTTATGTGGCGCTCGAAATCTCCCGCGGATGTGTGGCCAAGGAGTTCGCGGCGATGGCCACCAACAAGGAGCGGCCGGTATCGATCTTTCTGCGCGCGCTGGCGCGTGATCTCAACGCGTCCACACCGGGCAAGGGGGTGGGGGTGATCGGGCAATGCTTCACCGGCGGTTTTGCGTTGGCCGCCGCCGTCGATGACAGCGTGCTCGCCCCGGTGCTCAGTCAGCCGTCGGTGCCGCTGCCGCTGACGTCCGCGCAGCGCAGTGACCCCGGGCTAAGTGAGTCCGAGCTCCAGGTGGTCGCCGATCGTTGTGCGAATGAGGGGCTGTGCGCCATCGGTTTGCGCTTCAGCGAGGACAAGACGGCGCCGCGTGAGCGGTTCAGTACGCTCAAGGCGCGTCTGGGTGACGCGTTTGAGGTGATCGAGATCGATTCCGGCCCGGGCAACCCGGACGGCTTTGGCCGGATGGCGCATTCGGTACTCACCGAAGAGGTTCGTGAGGTGGATGGCCATCCGGCGTATGAGGCCCGTAAGCGCGTGGTCGAGTTCCTCACTGAGCGGTTGAGTCAGTAGCCGCGTTTGCCGGCGCATTCCCGGTTCTGCGGGGCAACCAGTTGCGGCGGGCGGGCTTGGCGCTGCGGTCCTTGAGTTCGACGCCCTTGTACACGGCCAGATAGACGTCGATCGTGGTGACGATGAGGATCATCAGCACCGGACCGATGATGATCCCCCACGGGCCGAACATGCCGATGCCGGCGAATACCGACGTCAGCATGAGCGCCGAATTGAGCCGGGCATCGCGTGGAACCAGAATCGGTCGCAAGAAGTTGTCGATATTGGTGACCACCAGCAAGTGCCACAAGACGACGAACGCCCCGCCGATATTGCCATAGAACGCCATCCCGATACCGAATGGAATTGTCACGATTCCGCCGCCGAGCGGAATGATGGACATTGCGGTGAGCAGGATCGCGAAAATGAAGAACCCGTGGTGAAATCCGGCGACGTAGATGGACGCGGCACCGGCAACGCCTTGACACAGCGCGATGACGAACTGACCGATCACGGTGCCGCGCACCATCGAGCCCATCTTGCGCAAGTACAAATCTGTGACTTCTTCACCCAGTGGGTTGAGCTGACCGATCAGTGTCCGCAGTTTCTCGCGGTTGAGCAGCAGTGCCATGAACACGTACAGAAAGATGATTCCCGAGGTAACCGCGCCGGCCAGGCTGCCGGCCGCATTCTGCAGAAAGTGCAGCAGCCACTGGCCGACGTTTTGAGCCACCGAGATCATCATTTTGCGCAGTGCCTCCGCCGTCACGGTGACATGCAAGAACGGCACTCGGGCCAGGAGCTCATTGACCAGCTGCAGGGCCTTGTCGCCGAGACTGCTCAGGTCGGTTGTCTTGACCCAGCCGGCAATGTTCTCCACCATCCGGGCAATCTGGACGACCGCCAGGCCGACCAGCAGCCCAACCGGGACGATGACCACCACCAATGCCGTCAACAGGGTGAGGGTCGCCGACAGGCCCGCGTTCAGCCGCTTGTTGAACCAATTGAACAGCGGTGTGAACAGATATGCGCCGACGGCGGCCACCACAATCAGCACGAAATAGCTGCGCAGGAAGTAGGCGCCGAACAGCAGGGCGGCCAGCGTGACAATCGCCAGAGCGCGTTTCTGACTGAGCGTGAATTCGGTGTTCACTGGACCGGGGCCCGCCCTCCGCGTCGGTGTTGAGCGCAACCTTAGCCGCAGACAGTGTTGTTGTTCGGGCGCTTGTCCCGTGCGCCCTGAGCACTCCGGTGCCATTGACCGCTGGGTGTGGCCCTTTCGGCAGCTGTGCGATTGCCAGTCGTTAACCTGAGCCAAGGGGAACAGGAGTTTTCACAATTATGACCAGTGACATCAGACGAATGGCGAGTGACGGCTATGTGGTCGAAACCGCCTACGGGCCGGTCCGGGGCGCCGAAGACGGCATTGCAGCGGCCGGTAGCGGGGTTCGGACTAAATCGTGGAAGGGCATCCGGTATGGAGCGCCGCCCGTGGGCGAGCTGCGGTTCCGGGCCCCACAGCCACCCCAACCATGGACCGAGATCGCCGATGCCACCGCTTTCGGGTCGGTCTGCCCTCAGCCGGTGCTGGCCAACATGCCCATCGACCTCGGCGCGCCGCAGGACGAAGACTGTCTACGGCTGAACATCTGGGCGCCAGCGAACACCGCACCCGGTGCCGCGAAACCGGTGATGGTGTGGCTGCACGGTGGCGCATACATGCTGGGCTCGGCAAGTCAGGCCCTCTATGACGGCCGGAGGTTGGCCAGCAGCGGTGAGGTCATCGTGGTGACGGTGAACTATCGGCTCGGTGCTCTGGGCTTCCTGGACCTGTCGTCGTTGAGCCATGCCGGACGGAGTTTTGATTCCAACGTCGGGCTGCGTGATGTGCTGGCTGCATTGCATTGGGTACGCGAGAACATCGCGGCGTTCGGCGGCGATCCCGCCAACATCACGCTGTTCGGTGAATCCGCCGGTGCGGGGCTGGTGACGACGCTGCTGGTGACCCCGGCGGCTCGGGGCTTGTTCTCCCGCGCGATCGCCCAAAGCTCGCCGGCTACCTCGGTATACGACCGGGAAAGGGCGCAGCGTGTCGCGGTGCACCTGCTCGACAAGCTGGGAATCGCCGCCAGCGACGTGGACAAACTGACGCAGCTGCCCACCGCGGCGATCGTTGCCGCCTCGACAGAAGTATTCAACGAAGTGCCGGTGCGTAACCCCGGCACGTTGGCGTTCGTCCCGATCGTCGACGGCGATGTGCTCACCGACTATCCGGTGAAGGTCGCTCAGGAGGGCCGCGCGCACCCGGTCCCATTGCTGATCGGCGCCAACAAGCATGAAGCCGCGCTGTTCCGGCTGATGCGATCGCCGCTGATGCCGATCACGCCGCGCGCGATCACGTCCATGTTCACCCAGATCGCCGCCGAGCAGCCCGACCTGCAATTGCCGACCGAAGAGGAGATCGGGCTGGCCTATTCCCGGCTGCGGCGCAGGGCCAGGCCGCTCAGCATCGCCACCGACGTCGGCTTTCGGATGCCATCGGTATGGCTGGCCGAGGGCCACAGCAGGGTGGCGCCGGTGTACTTGTACCGCTTCGACTACTCCACGCCGCTGCTGAAGCTGTTGCTGGTCCGGGCTGCTCACGCGACCGAGTTGCCCTACGTCTGGGGCAATCTCGGGGGACCGCAGGACCCCACCTTGCGACTCGGTGGCGCGAAAACCGCCAAGGCCGTCTCCAAGAGGATGCGGACCCGGTGGATCAACTTTGCTACCCAGGACAATCCCGCGGGCCCCGCCGGTGAACCGGACTGGCCGGCTTACCAGGACGGCGACCGCGCTTGCCTGGTCATCGACAAGTCCGACAGGGTTGCGCGCGATATCGACGCACCCATTCGCGCCGCCTGGGGCCGGGAGGTCGTGGGTTTCCGGTAGGCGCAGGGCTCCGGCGTTGTTGATTAGCAGGCTTGTGAGCTGGGGAATTGTGGATTGAGGAGGTCTAGGCGGCGGTTGGCGGTCAAAGCGGTGATCCGGCAGGCTTCGGCGATGTTGTCGGCGCCGTTGAGGCGGTGCAGATTGATCGCGGTGTTGCGTAGCGTTGCTAGGACCTGTGCGCCGTTTCCGGTATGTGCCCTTTGACGGTCTTCGTCGAAGGTGACGTCGCGTATCCAGTGCAGGCTGTTCTCGATTCCCCAGTGTTGACGCATCCAGGTCATGATCGCGGTAGGGCGGGCGTGCTCGAACGGCAGGCTGCAGATGGCATAGACCACCTCCACGCTGCGCTGGTCGGTGGCGGTGATCAAGCGTTCACGAGTGATCCGGATGATTTGTTTTGCGTAGGGGAAGCCGATTCCTCGTGCAGCGGTGATGATTTGCAGGGTGCGGGTCTCGACACGGCCGTGGCCGCGGGAGTCGTCGGTAGCGGCTGTGGGCACCTCGGCCCAGGGCAGCGCGGTGATACGCGCAAGTATTTTGGCTTGGTTGGACTTGACGATCATCAGGTAGTGCGACTTCAAGGTGGCGCAGATCAACTTCGCGGTGACGACCTGGGTATGCATCGCATCCACGGTGACCAGCCACCGCAAGCTACCCGGCAGCAGCGTGAGCAGGGCACGTACGCAGGGAATTTCATTGCTTTTCTCGGCGACAGCGAGTTGACCGAGCACCAATCGGGCACGGTGGGCGAACACCGACACGAGATGCGTGGCTGTCGCTTTGGCGCGTAAAGCACCACGCAGCATCTTGCCGTCCAACGCGATCGGCACCAATCCACTGGGGTCGCTGCTGGCCACGTGTGCAGTGAAGTAACTGCCCATCCTGGCGTTGAGGTCGGCGGGGTCTAGCCGAGACAAAACAGCGCGGAAGGTCTTCTCACTGGGCCGCCGGAACCGGACCCCTAATTGGGCCAACACATCATCGGGAGCGGTGGCCGCCCATGTGGCAAAACCAGCATAGCCGCGCATCCCCGCGGCAGTGGCCAGAACCGCGATCGCCAACAAAGCCATCAGCGAATACCTCCGACCGCGTGGGCCCCTCGGGTCTGGCACCGAGGCCAACACATCGAGAAACTCCGATCCGATGAGCTCGCTGCGCTCACCAGGACTCCAGCAGTCGAACACCTCTGGAACCGACGACACAGGCAATACTGAAACGGTAGGCACGGGCAACTCCAGACCAACGACGAACAGTAACCAACTCGATCGTTCTCCAGATAGCCCGTGCCTACACTCCGGCCCCAATAGCGCGGCACCAAAGATCATCAACCCAGCTCACAAGCCTGCTAATCAACAACGCCGGAGCCCTGCCGGTAGGCGGACCATGGGGTGTCTGTTTCACGTTCGTCACAGGTGGGCAGACGACGAAGGCGGGACGCTGCTCCGTTCTTTGCCGCGCGGTGTGCGCAATGCGGGCCGAAGACACCCAATGCGGCGTCACAAATCTTGACGTGGTGGTGACGGTCGGCGTGCCGGTTGTCCTCTCGGGCGCCGCGCGGCTGCCGCGCGAGCGGGACCGGTCGAGCCATCGCTGGACGGTCGGACTGGTGATGTCGAGGTGTCGTGCGGGGTCCCCGTGTCGTTCGCTACCCGTTCAACCCATGCTGGCCGATCAGTGAACCCCCGGATCCCCCCACACCCGGGCCACCCGGTTGGGTGCCGGTGCCGCCGCTGCCGCCATTGCCGCCGTTGCCGATCACCCATGCATCGCCACCTTTGCCCCCGTCGCCGCCGGTGCCACCGGCGACCGAGGTGATCCCGCCGGCGCCACCGTTACCGCCGTTGCCGATCAGCCCAGCATGTCCTCCGGCTCCACCGGTCCCGCCCTGACCAGGCACGCTGAAGCCGCCCCAGCCGCCGGTGCCGCCGGCACCGCCATTGCCGAGCAGGATGCCCGCGTTGCCGCCGCCCCCTCCCTGGCCACCGTGGAGACCCGCGGCGCCACCGTCGCCCCCGTTGTCCCCCGCTCCTACTAGCGGGCCGGCTCGGCCGCCGGCGCCGCCTGCCCCGCCGTTGTCGTGGCCAACCCCGCCGTCGCCACCGTTACCGCCGGCGCCCAGCAGGCCGCCGGCGCCGCCCGCGCCGCCCGCGCCGCCATCGGCCGGTTGCCCGTTGCCGCCGTCACCACCGTCGCCACCGGATCCATAGAGCAAGCCGCCACGACCGCCTGCTCTACCGGCTGCGCCATTGGTGCCGCCGGTTCCGCCGTCGCCGCCGGAGCCGCCGTCGCCGAACAGCCCGCCCGAGCCACCCGCTCCACCCAGGCCCCCCTGGTGGCCGCCGTTGCCGCCATTGCCGCCGAGCCCGCCGGATCCGTAGAGCGTGCCGCCGCTTCCGCCGGTGCCTCCGGTTCCGCCGATGGCGTCATCGGCTTGCCCGCCATCACCACCGGCGCCGCCCGCGCCCAGTAGTCCACCGGTCCCACCGGGACCACCCGTGCCGCCGACCTGGTGCGCGCTGACGCCTCCAACCCCGCCTTTGCCGCCCGAATCCAAGAAGCCGCCCGCGCCGCCTGCCCCGCCGCTGCCGCCGTTGCCGTCCAAGGAGCCCCCGCCGGTGCCGCCGTTGCCGAACAGGCCGCCGGCTCCGCCTGCTCCGCCGTTGCCGCCCGCACCCCCAGGCAGCCCGAAGCCGCCCACACCACCGGCACCACCGGCGCCCAACAATCCTGCGGCGCCACCGTTGCCGCCGTTGGTGCCCGCAGCGCCGGAGCCCCCGGACCCGCCGTTGCCGATCAATAGTCCACCCGGCCCGCCGTCTTGGCCGGTTCCCGGTGCTCCGTTGGTGCCATTGCCGATCAGCGGGCGGCCAATCAATGCCTGGGTGGGGGCGTTGATGATGTCGAGCAGTTGCTGCCCGGCATTGGCGGCTTCGGCGCTGGCATACCGATCGGCGCCAGCAGCCAACGCTTGTACGAATCGCGCATGAACATCCGCGGCTCGAGTGCTCAGCGCTTGATATGCCTGGCCGTACGCGCGAAAACCTGCGGCGATGGCCACCGACACCTCGTCATCGGCTGCAGCCAGGAGCCCCGTGGTCGGAACTGCCGCAGCTGCGTTGGCCGCAACGAGTGTCGTCCTGAGCGAGGACAGGTGGGTAGCGGTGGCAGCGAGCAACTCGGGCTCAGCGATCACAAACGACACCGGGCGCCTCCCATGCGGAACAACCAGAAATGACGGCCGGAAAAGACACCGCATCTTGTTGCTTCCTACTATGAATTTCTCCTATGCCAAGCCGCTACCGGTTGGCAAGTGGTTTGACGGATTTTGTCGGTCGATGTGCCGATGACCGAAGACGGTGTTGGCAAGGCGGCGTGCGAGACAGGGCCGCCGAGGCGAATCCGGGTGACCGCGATGTGGCGCAGGCCGATGTTGAGTTGGGTACGGGTAATTCGGACCGGGCCGGGGGCGCTGGCTGACGATACCGGCACCGAGCTACCCGGCATGCCGGGCAACAGAGGCGATACCAATGTCGTTACCTGGACCATCCCCTCGGGGCCTGGTCGACCAGAACTTGTCGACCTGTGTCCGTAGACGTCGTGGATTGATGCGTTTCCGCCGGCGCTGATGACTACGGTTTGGTCACGGTCCGTGTCACGATTCGATAAGAACCGATCCGTCTTTTCCGAGACTTTCAGGCTTCGCGCGTCACTCTGGTCGCTTGCTTCGCACAGTCACCACGCTTGCCCGGCAGATCACCGGGAAGCGGTCGAATGAGCGAACCCGGTCACCGACCTGGGCCAAATTCCTCCGCTACCTTGGATCCCGGGTATTCGGGAACCTTCAACGATTGATTCGCCAATCCGAAGGAATCAAGTGATGAAGAAAATCATCGGTATTCGTGCGCGCCGGCAAGTGGTGTCCATCAGTGCGGGTTGCCTCCTCGGGGAACTGGCCATCGGATTCCTGGGTGCGCCCCAAGCGGCCGTAGCCGCTGACTGCAGTCCGCAAGGCGTGTCTGCCACCGTGTCGTCGGTGACCGCTTCGGCGTGTCAATATTTGGCGGCCCACGAAGGTGCCAACCAGATAGTCATGGCTGCCTATGGGCAACCGTATGCACCAGCAGCTGCCAGCTTGCGCAGCTATTTCACGGCGCATCCGCAGGAGTACCAGGAACTGCGTGCCATTCTGGCGCCAATCGCTGATACCGAGCGCCAGTGCGATGTGGCGGCGCTGCCGCCGGATCTCGAGTCGGCCTACCACGAATTCATGGCTGGTTGATCCGGGTGCTCAACGATGGCAGGTGCCCCTCCGCCCGGAGAGCACCTGCCATCATCCCGGCGCCACGTTTCTCGGCGCACAGCCCCGATGGGGCTCAGTGGTTGCGCAGCTTGCTGATCAACTCGTCTTTTGTCAGGCCCGAATACCTGGACATGCCAAGCTCTTTGGCCCGTTTCTTCAGTTCTGGCACCGTCCAGTCCGGATAGGACCGGGCCTTGCCGCCTTTGCGGCCCACCGAGGAAGTGCCCTGGGCAGCTGCCGCATTGGAAATCCGCGCTGCCCTTTCCTTGGAGCTGCCTTCTTTGCGCAGATCCCGGTATAGCTTCTCGTTCTTGATCGAGGGGTTCGGCATGATCACCTCCTTGGCATGACAGGACTCCCATCCAGGATGCCCGAGCCTGGCGGTGGTCAAACCTGTGCCGGGTTGGTGTCGATCGATCACGTGGTGGTTGGTCAGCCCCGCCTCTGGTGAATCATCGCCACGGTCGCGCCGCCCCCCAGTGTTAACGTGACTTGCTGGCCGCCGGCTAGTTCACCGGCCGCCGGCTTTGACTTCGCTTTTCATCTGGCGGAACAGGTCCACGTAATAGGGCAGGCATTCTTTGAGCGCCTGTTCGGTGGTGAACTTGGGTTCATAACCGAGGTCGCGGCGGGCCTTGTCGACTGAGAAATAGTTGTCCAGGTACAGCCGTTCGACGGCCAGCGGCTCCAGCAGCGGCGCGGGCAATCCGAACCGGAAGTGCAGTCGTTGCCAACCAGTCATCGCCCGGTGCACCATCGGGCCGGAAACCCTTACTCGGGGCCATTTTTCCCCGCATGCTTCCACCACGGGCCGGGCGAACTCGAACATGTTGATCGGCTCTGCGTCGTTGATGAAGTAGGCCTGGCCGGGCGCGCTACCGCCGGGCACCAAATGCTGGGCCGCCAGAATGAAACCGTGAATCAGGTTGTCTACGTAGGAGTTATCCAGCAGTGCTGACTTGGGCCCAACCAGCACCTTGACGTGGCCCTTGATCACGCTTTCGAACAACTTGCGGAACATCAGCTGATCGCCGGTTCCCCAGATGCCGCTAGGACGGATTGCGCAGGTGAGCATTTCATTGTTGCCGTTCTGCGACAACACGAATTTCTCTGCAACCACCTTGGTTTCGGTGTAGAGGTCATTGAACCGATTGGTATAGGGCAGCGTTTCGTCGCCGCCGGCGATGATTTGCCCGCCCATCACCACGCTGTTCGAGGAGGTGTAGACGAACCGCTTCACTCCGGCCTGCTGCCCCTCGCGCACCAGATTCTCGGTACCGCCGACGTTGACCGAGAAACTGCGCTTGCGGTACTCGTCGGTCACCGATGCGCCGCCCATCAGCTCGATGATGGCCGCGGTGTGAAAGACCGTGTCGACACCGTCGACCGCTGTGGCGCAGGTGGCCGCGTCGGTGATGTCCCCCTGTAGCACCTCCAACTGCGGATGCGGGGGCAGTGGCGAGGGCGCGCGGTCGAACGAACGCACGTGATGTCCACGGTCGAGCAGCGTGGTCACCAGGTTGGACCCGACAAATCCTGAGCCACCGGTAACCAGGACACGGCCGAGTTCGGTTGTCAGCGATGCATCACCCATGGGCCGAAGCATAACTAAAACGTGTTCCAGTTTGGAATATGGTTCGATACCCAATACTGGCCAAGATCAGTCCTGCTCGGCCTCGCTGGCGGCCAGCGCATCGGCCACCCGCTGACGTGCGCCAGCTAAGTGTTCCTCGCACCTTTTTGCGAGTACCTCGCCTCTTTCCCATAGCTTCAGCGACGTATCGAGGTCCAGTCCGCCCTGTTCGAGGAGGTGCACGACTTCGATCAGTTCGTCGCGACACGCCTCGTAGCCGAGCTGGCTAATGGGTGTAACCGAGTCGGTTTCCCCGTTGTGGTCGTCAAGCTCCATCAACACGTCCCTCGCTTACCGCGGTAACGGCACCGTCGCCTACCCGCACTCGTAGTCTGGTGCCCGCGGGCGCGCCGTCGACCGACCGCAGCACTTCCATTGGTTGACCGGCGGTCGAAACCGTCTGCACCACCGCGTATCCGCGGGCCAGTGTGGCCGCCGGACCCAAGGTGGCCAGCCGCGCACCCAGGTGGCCGATGTTTTCGGTTTCGGTGCTGATCAGCCGGCTGACATCACGCCGAAGCGCTGACCGGGCCCGCTGGATTTCATCGGAGCGGGTGATCAGCGCCTTGAGCGGGTCGGCAAGAACGGGGCGGCTGCGCAACTGGGTCAACGCCCGCTGCTCCCGAGAAACCCAATTGCGCAGCGCTTGTGCACTGCGCCGGCGCAGGTCCGCGACCAGGCGTTGCTCGGCGGCAGTGTCGGGGACTGCCTTCTTGGCCGCGTCGGTCGGGGTGGCCGCGCGCAGATCGGCGACCAGGTCGCACAGCGGATTATCGGGTTCGTGGCCGACCGCACTGATCACGGGTGTGCGGCACGCCGCGATCGCGCGGCACAGTGTCTCGTCGGAAAACGGCAGGAGATCCTCGACGCTGCCGCCACCGCGGGCCACCACGATTACATCGACTTCCAGGTCTGAATCGAGCTCACGCAGTGCTTCGACGATCTGAGCGACGGCATTGGGCCCCTGCACGGCGGTGTTGCGGACGGCGAATCGCACTGCGGGCCAGCGCGTCGCGGCAACCGTCGTCACGTCACGCTCGGCGGCGCTGGCTCTGCCGGTGATCAGGCCGACAGTGTTGGGCAAGAAGGGAATTGGCCGCTTGAGGCGCGGATCGAAGAGTCCTTCGGCGTCCAGCAGCCGGCGCAGCCGTTCGATCCGGGCCAGCAGCTCACCCACCCCGACAGCGCGAATCTCGTTGAGTCGCAGCGAAAATGTGCCACGCCCGGTATAGAACGAGGGCTTTCCGCAGACCACCACCTGGGTGCCTTCGGTCAATTTCACCGGTGCGCTCAGTACCAGGTCGCGCGGGCATGTGACGGTCAGCGACATGTCCGCCGCGGGGTCGCGCAGCACCATGAACACCGTCTTGGAGTTGGGCCGTATCGTGATCTGGGCTAGTTGCCCCTCAACCCAGACCGTTCCCAACCTGTCGATCCAGCCGGCGACCCGGATGGCCACCGCGCGTACCGGGAACGGGTTCTCGGCCGAATTCGATGCTGCGGCTGGGCTCACTTGGCGGTCGCGCGGGTGATCCTGTTGGCGAGCAGCGTCTGGAACGGGGCACGAGCCTTGGTGGCCTGCTCATAGGCCAGCAGGGCCTCCAGGTCCTCGACACTGAGCGACGCAAGCCGGGCCCGAAGCTGGGCCAGGGTCAGCGACGCATAATCGAGTTTGCCGGCGACTGCAGGTATCTCGGTGCTCGGCTTGGCGGCCGACTTCGGCTGCCTGGCCGGGGCCTTGCGGACCGGCGAGCTGGTTTCCCGGGATTCGGCGGGGTCCGACACCGAATACAACGCGAACCGTCCCTCGGTGCGACGATCGGCGTCCATGCTGTCGGCCAATGCCGTGGCGGACCCTTCCAAGGCGTTTGCATCATCCGGCAAGTCCTCGTCGAAGGTCGCCCACGCGGCCTGTTCGTCCTTCGGCGGAAACAGTGACTCCAGGGTGGAATCGCCCTTGATGACCAACTCGGCCAGGTTCTGTTGAAACAGCATCACCAGGTGCGCCGCCTGGCTGGCCAATGTCATCGGGTACATCAGGATGGTCCGCGGCAGCTTCATGGTCTCCTCGACGGCGACTGTTGCCGCGCCGACAATTAGCCGAACCCCATACGGTGCAGTTGCCATGGGTCCAAGACTGCCTCAAGCGGCGGCGAAGTCCAAGCTAGCCGCGGTGGCATGAGCGCAAATGGTCGGGAATGGCCTAGCCGTGGCGGCAGAAAGTACCCTGAATGGCATGGTGCCGACTATCGACATGGGAATTCCCGGTGCCTCGAGTTCGGTAGCGCACGTCCCGACCCGTAGACGGGTGCTATTGGCCGAGCCGCGAGGTTACTGTGCGGGCGTGGATCGCGCCGTGGAGACGGTCGAGCGAGCGCTGGAAAAGCACGGTCCGCCCGTCTACGTGCGTCACGAGATCGTGCACAACCGCTACGTGGTGGACACCCTGGCCAAGGCGGGTGCGGTATTCGTCGAGGAGACCGATCAGGTTCCCGAGGGAGCCATCGTGGTGTTCTCTGCCCACGGCGTCGCCCCGACGGTCTACGCGGCCGCCGCCGAACGCAACCTGCAGACCATCGACGCCACCTGCCCGCTGGTCACCAAGGTGCACAACGAGGCCAGGCGGTTCGCCCGTAACGACTACGACATCCTGCTGATTGGTCATGAGGGCCATGAGGAGGTCGTCGGAACTGCCGGGGAGGCTCCCGAACACGTACAGCTCGTCGACGGGCTCGACGGCGCCGAGCGGGTGACGATCCGCGACGAAGACAAGGTGGTCTGGCTCTCGCAAACCACGTTGTCGGTGGACGAGACCATGGAGATCGTCGCACGACTGCGCCAACGCTTCCCCAAGCTGCAGGATCCGCCCAGCGACGACATCTGCTATGCGACCCAGAACCGCCAGGTCGCGGTCAAGGCGATGGCACCCGAATGCGACCTTGTGCTGGTCGTCGGCTCGCGCAATTCGTCGAACTCGGTACGGCTGGTCGAGGTGGCGTTGGGTGCGGGCGCCCAAGCCGCCTACCTGGTGGACTGGGCCGACGACATCGATCAGTCGTGGCTGCAAGGTGTCACCACGGTCGGCGTGACGTCGGGGGCTTCGGTCCCCGAGGTGCTGGTACGTGGTGTGCTGGAACGGCTGGCCGAGAGCGGTTACGACATGGTGCAGCCGGTGACCACGGCCAACGAGACATTGGTATTCGCCCTGCCCCGGGAAATCCGGCCGGCGCGCTAGCGATTCCGCCGCGTTACGGCGTCAGACGTCGTACTCCCAGGATTCGGCCTGGGGCCGGCGCGGTGCGCGGGGACGACCCCGGCGATCCGGGCGAGGCTCGTCGCGGTATTGATCGCGGCCCTCGTCGCGGGGCGCCGCCCCGCGATAGCGGACCTGCGAGATCGGGTGGTGTTTCGGGTTGGCGTTGTTGGGCCCGCCGGTGCTGCCGCGCCGGCGGGGGGGCTCGAAGGGTTCAAACGGCTCATAGGGCTCATACGGCTCGTAGCGGCCGGCCCGGCGTTCATACCGATCGAAGGACTCCGGGGCCTCGGGTGGCTCGTATCCGCTGTAGGGATCGAAGCGACTGGTGCGGGGCGCGGGCCGCTCGTAGGACTCGTACGGGTTGCGCCGCGTGTGCGGATCACGCCGCGGCTGGCGCGGCGGCGTGGCGCGCAAGTCCGAGTCACCCGGTGGGCGGGGCCGGCGACGCGCCCGCCGGGGCGGTTCGGCCGCGTCGTTGTCGGGAGGGGGTGTCGGACGGCGGCGCCGCGGACGTTCGGCACCCGGGTCCGGCTGATCTTCTACCGGTGGGCGGGTGCGTCGCGCACGGGTGCGGTCGGTGCGCCGGGTGGTGGACCGACCGCCCGTGGAGCTGCGGCCGCTTCGCGATGACCGCCTGCCCGCTTCGGGTGCTGGCGGGGCCGCATCGGCCACGTCGTCGGGGTCGTCGGAGTCACCGCCCAGCAGGGCACTCAATTTTTCGGCGAGGCTGTGCAAAATCGGCGTTCGTGCGGCGGTGGTGGGTTCGCCGTCGTCACCGGTGGCCAGCGCGCTCGTTCGTTGCGCCATCCCGATGTACCACCTGATCAGGCCGATCAGCAGCACCGTACCGGCGGTGCCCAGCATCAATGGGAAACGTTCGATCAGCGGATAGCCGCAATTGATCTGGAGGTCCTTGAACTTGCCGATCTTGGCGGAGTGGAACAACCAGTAGGCACCGGGCACCGTGATGAAGAGGATCAACGGCGGCTGGATGACCGCGGTGAACACGCCCGATTGGCGGACCGCCAGCACCGCGGCGATGCAGCCCACGATGTAGAAGCCGGCGAAAACGTGTGTCAGATCCTTGTGGCCGGCGTCGAACGCGTACCCGAGTGCCGTCGTGCTGACGGCGATGAGAACCGCGCCCCACCACGGAGCACCTGGAATATTGGGAACGATTGAGCGGTGGCTTGGTGGCACCGCTGTTCTCGCCCGGTCCGCTGACACATCTAGACCGTACCGGCAATGCGCCCAAAGGCCCGTAAATACCTGGACAGTAGTCACGGGCGTGCCCCCGGCATCCGCTACGGGGATGGGCGCCCATAAGCCTAGATCGCGGCACCTTAGACTTGGCTCCCTGTGAGCTTGAGCCTGGGAATCGTGGGCCTGCCAAATGTGGGCAAGTCGACACTCTTCAACGCGCTGACACGCAACGACGTGTTGGCAGCCAACTATCCGTTCGCCACCGTCGAGCCCAACGAGGGGGTCGTTTCGCTGCCGGACCCGCGACTTGACAAGTTGGCGGAGCTTTTCGGATCGGAACGTATCGTCGCGGCGCCGGTGACCTTCGTCGACATCGCCGGACTGGTCAAGGGAGCGTCGGAGGGCGCCGGACTGGGCAACAAGTTCCTGGCGCACATTCGCGAGTGCGACGCGATCTGTCAGGTGGTGCGGGTGTTCCACGACGACGACGTGACCCACGTGTCCGGCCGGGTCGATCCCCGCTCCGATATCGAAGTCGTCGAGACCGAGCTGATCCTGGCCGACATGCAAACCCTCGAACGTGCCGTGCCCAGGCTGGAGAAGGAAGCTCGCAACAACAAGGAGCGCAAGCCCGTCCACGAAGCGGCGCTGGCGGCCCAGGAGGTGCTCGACAGTGGAAAGACACTGTTCGCCGCCGGGGTGGACACCTCCTTGCTGCGTGAACTGAACCTGCTGACCACCAAACCGTTCCTGTACGTGTTCAACGCCGACGAGTCGGTGCTCACCGATGCCGCGCGGGTCGCTCAGCTGCGTGAACTGGTCGCGCCGGCGGACGCCGTCTTCCTGGACGCGGCGATCGAGGCGGAGCTGGTCGAGCTCGACGAGGAATCAGCCGCCGAACTGCTGGAGTCGATCGGACAAACCGAGCGTGGCCTGGACGCGCTGGCCCGCGCCGGCTTCCACACCCTCAACCTGCAGACCTACCTGACGGTGGGGCCCAAGGAGGCCAGGGCCTGGACCATCCACCGTGGCGACACCGCGCCCAAGGCGGCCGGGGTGATCCATACCGACTTTGAAAAGGGCTTCATCAAGGCGGAGATCGTTTCCTTCGACGACCTGTTGGCCGCCGGGTCGATGGCCGCGGCCAAAGCCGCCGGCAAGGTCCGGATGGAGGGCAAGGACTACGTCATGGCCGATGGCGACGTGGTCGAGTTCCGTTTCCAGACCAGCTCCGGCGGTAAGGCAGCAGGGCGCTAGCGCGGATTCGGTCCGAAGATCCGAGGTTAGGAATCCGGCGCCGGTCGGTGTGCTCGTGGCAGGACAGGCGCGCTCGGATGACTGTACGGGTGCGGTCCGGTCGACGCGATTTTCTGCACCGCACTGTGACCGGACGCAACCGGGGATTTGCCCAAAGGTAGCCGCGATCATGCTTTTTCTTGGCGGGCGCAGCGTCGCATATTTGTCGGGCGTCGGCAATTATGAAATGCGATTCTGAAATTGTTTGGCGCGGTGTCGATTCAATTATTGCTGCTACTATGATCGCGGACATCGATGATATCGACCGAGCCATTCGATTTTGATTCTTGCGATCAGAGCGCCGTTCGGTTTGCGCCGTGAGTGGTCACACCCGGTCGTGAATATCGGCGTGATTGGCGCGCCGTCGCATTGGACGGAATTGGCTCGGTAGCGAACCAGGGCTCCGGCGTTGTTGATTAGCAGGCTTGTGAGCTGGGTTGATGATCTTTGGTGCCGCGCTATTGGGGCCGGAGTGTAGGCACGGGCTATCTGGAGAACGATCGAGTTGGTTACTGTTCGTCGTTGGTCTGGAGTTGCCCGTGCCTACCGTTTCAGTATTGCGTGTGTCGTCGGTTCCAGAGGTGTTCGACTGCTGGAGTCCTGGTGAGCGCAGCGAGCTCATCGGATCGGAGTTTCTCGATGTGTTGGCCTCGGTGCCAGACCAGGGCTCCGGCGTTGTTGATTAGCAGGCTTGTGAGCTGGGGGATTGTGGATTGAGGAGGTCTAGGCGGCGGTTGGCGGTCAAAGCGGTGATCCGGCAGGCTTCGGCGATGTTGTCGGCGCCGTTGAGGCGGTGCAGATTGATCGCGGTGTTGCGTAGCGTTGCTAGGACCTGTGCGCCGTTTCCGGTATGTGCCCTTTGACGGTCTTCGTCGAAGGTGACGTCGCGTATCCAGTGCAGGCTGTTCTCGATTCCCCAGTGTTGACGCATCCAGGTCATGATCGCGGTAGGGCGGGCGTGCTCGAACGGCAGGCTGCAGATGGCATAGACCACCTCCACGCTGCGCTGGTCGGTGGCGGTGATCAAGCGTTCACGAGTGATCCGGATGATTTGTTTTGCGTAGGGGAAGCCGATTCCTCGTGCAGCGGTGATGATTTGCAGGGTGCGGGTCTCGACACGGCCGTGGCCGCGGGAGTCGTCGGTAGCGGCTGTGGGCACCTCGGCCCAGGGCAGCGCGGTGATACGCGCAAGTATTTTGGCTTGGTTGGACTTGACGATCATCAGGTAGTGCGACTTCAAGGTGGCGCAGATCAACTTCGCGGTGACAACCTGGGTATGCATCGCATCCACGGTGACCAGCCACCGCAAGCTACCCGGCAGCAGCGTGAGCAGGGCACGTACGCAGGGAATTTCATTGCTTTTCTCGGCGACAGCGAGTTGACCGAGCACCAATCGGGCACGGTGGGCGAACACCGACACGAGATGCGTGGCTGTCGCTTTGGCGCGTAAAGCACCACGCAGCATCTTGCCGTCCAACGCGATCGGCACCAATCCACTGGGGTCGCTGATGGCCACGTGTGCAGTGAAGTAACTGCCCATCCTGGCGTTGAGGTCGGCGGGGTCTAGCCGAGACAAAACAGCGCGGAAGGTCTTCTCACTGGGCCGCCGGAACCGGACCCCTAATTGGGCCAACACATCATCGGGAGCGGTGGCCGCCCATGTGGCAAAACCAGCATAGCCGCGCATCCCCGCGGCAGTGGCCAGAACCGCGATCGCCAACAAAGCCACCAGCGAATACCTCCGACCGCGTGGGCCCCTCGGGTCTGGCACCCAGGGCTCCGGCGTTGTTGATTAGCAGGCTTGTGAGCTGGGGAATTGTGGATTGAGGAGGTCTAGGCGGCGGTTGGCGGTCAAAGCGGTGATCCGGCAGGCTTCGGCGATGTTGTCGGCGCCGTTGAGGCGGTGCAGATTGATCGCGGTGTTGCGTAGCGTTGCTAGGGCCTGTGCGCCGTTTCCGGTATGTGCCCCAGGGCTCCGGCGTTGTTGATTAGCAGGCTTGTGAGCTGGGGAATTGTGGATTGAGGAGGTCTAGGCGGCGGTTGGCGGTCAAAGCGGTGATCCGGCAGGCTTCGGCGATGTTGTCGGCGCCGTTGAGGCGGTGCAGATTGATCGCGGTGTTGCGTAGCGTTGCTAGGACCTGTGCGCCGTTTCCGGTATGTGCCCTTTGACGGTCTTCGTCGAAGGTGACGTCGCGTATCCAGTGCAGGCTGTTCTCGATTCCCCAGTGTTGACGCATCCAGGTCATGATCGCGGTAGGGCGGGCGTGCTCGAACGGCAGGCTGCAAATGGCATAGACCACCTCCACGCTGCGCTGGTCGGTGGCGGTGATCAAGCGTTCACGAGTGATCCGGATGATTTGTTTTGCGTAGGGGAAGCCGATTCCTCGTGCAGCGGTGATGATTTGCGGGGTGCGGGTCTCGACACGGCCGTGGCCGCGGGAGTCGTCGGTAGCGGCTGTGGGCACCTCGGCCCAGGGCAGCGCGGTGATACGCGCAAGTATTTTGGCTTGGTTGGACTTGACGATCATCAGGTAGTGCGACTTCAAGGTGGCGCAGATCAACTTCGCGGTGACGACCTGGGTATGCATCGCATCCACGGTGACCAGCCACCGCAAGCTACCCGGCAGCAGCGTGAGCAGGGCACGTACGCAGGGAATTTCATTGCTTTTCTCGGCGACAGCGAGTTGACCGAGCACCAATCGGGCACGGTGGGCGAACACCGGCACGAGATGCGTGGCTGTCGCTTTGGCGCGTAAAGCACCACGCAGCATCTTGCCGTCCAACGCGATCGGCACCAATCCACTGGGGTCGCTGCTGGCCACGTGTGCAGTGAAGTAACTGCCCATCCTGGCGTTGAGGTCGGCGGGGTCTAGCCGAGACAAAACAGCGCGGAAGGTCTTCTCACTGGGCCGCCGGAACCGGACCCCTAATTGGGCCAACACATCATCGGGAGCGGTGGCCGCCCATGTGGCAAAACCAGCATAGCCGCGCATCCCCGCGGCAGTGGCCAGAACCGCGATCGCCAACAAAGCCATCAGCGAATACCTCCGACCGCGTGGGCCCCTCGGGTCTGGCACCGAGGCCAACACATCGAGAAACTCCGATCCGATGAACTCGCTGCGCTCACCAGGACTCCAGCGGTCGAACACCTCTGGAACCGACGACACAGGCAATACTGAAACGGTAGGCACGGGCAACTCCAGACCAACGACGAACAGTAACCAACTCGATCGTTCTCCAGATAGCCCGTGCCTACACTCCGGCCCCAATAGCGCGGCACCAAAGATCATCAACCCAGCTCACAAGCCTGCTAATCAACAACGCCGGAGCCCTGGTCCCGGCGCCGGCGGCGCGGGTCGGCAACGTGCGCGACGGCGCTGCCGGCCAGTGCGGGGTGGCCTGTCCGTTCCAGATACATTAGAAGACAGGGGTCATCATGCTGTGGCACGCGATGCCACCGGAACTCAACACCGCGCGGTTGATGGCCGGGGCGGGGTCAACTTCGATGCTGGCAGTCGCCACGGGGTGGAAGGACTGGGCAGCGGCCCTGGACGCGCAGGCCATCGAGGCGTCGGCACGGCTGAAATCCGCGGGTGAGGTGTGCAGCGGGGAAAGCGGCGACCGAGCGATTGCCGCGGCCGTGCCAATGGTGAGTTGGTTGGCCACAGCCTCAGCGCGGGCGAAGGCGCGTGCCACGCAGGCGTTGGCACAAGCCGCCGCGCACGCCGACGCGCTGGCGGCCACCCCACCGCTGCCCGAGATCGCGATGAACCACATCACGGCCGCGGTCGTTACGGCTACCAACTTTGTGGGTATGAGTACGGCGCTGATAGCGCTCAGCGAAACGGACTATTTCACCCGGATGTGGAATCAGGCCGCCGCGGCAATGGATGCTTACCAGGCGCAAACGGCCGTCAACACGCGTTTCGGCGAGCCCGACTCGATCAAGACCAATCTTGGTGTCTGGGGCCTGGCCAACGGGCTGGATCGGGTCGCCACGATTGCCCGCAACGTGGCCCTGCCCGCCAAAGAAGCGATCCGGCAAACGCTGACCCAGAGCTCGGGTATGGGCTGCTCGATACCGCAGCCGGCGCAGGTAACGTCGCTGTTTGGCCATCCCGGCGGCACTGGCGCGGGACTGGACCAGGGCGAGGGCGTGCAGATCGGTTTGTTGGGGGCCAGTCCGCTGTCCCACCATCCGTTGGCCGGTGGCTCGGGTCCCAGTGCCGGGGCGGGACTGATGCGGGCGGATTCGCTGCCCGGCGCAGGCGGCTTGTCGGCGCGCACACCGCTGCTGGCCGGCTTGCTTGACAAACCCACCGTGGCGATGGGACCGGCCGCGGTCAGCGCCGAATCGGCGGCCACTCGGGCCCTGCCCGACGTCACACCGGCGACTACCCGGCGACGGTGCCTACCGGCCGATAAGTGACCGATCCGAGGCTGCCCCGGTCACCGGGGCGCCGCCCGCCAGCATTTTGGCGAGCACACCGCAACCACCAGGCGCTCGTGTGAGCCAGGCCACGCGTTGGCCCGGGAAACACCGGCTGATCAGCCTCTGGCGCGGCCCAATTCGACCGCGGGTGGTCTCCGATCGGTCTCCGATACGCAAATGAACAGTTGCACCGCTAATCGGACGCAATCTCGTCGGTCGGCATTTTCGCAGGTCAACCACCTCATCAAAGTGGTTCGAGCGATTGCTGACTGTTTGCTGATTACTCAGTAGTCACTTCTGTTTCAATATGTAGATTATTGCGTGACCTGGACGCTGTATATGCAGGTCAGGGCATTATTCGATTAATCGTGATAAGTGCCACAAATTTTGATTTCCTATGGATATTGTCGGTAGCGTCCGTCCTCATGATTGCTCTCGCAACACTGTTGACGCTTATCAATCAGGTTTCCGGTACGCCGTATATTGTCGGCGGCGATTCGCCCGCCGGGACCGACTGCTCGGGTTTGGCTTCCTGGGTATCTAATGCAGCAACGGATAGGCCCATTTTCGGAGATCGATTTAATACGGGTAATGAGGAGGCCGCGCTAGCTGCTCGCGGGTTCCAACATGGCACCGCCCCCAATGCTTTGGTAATCGGTTGGAATGGTCGCCATACCGCGGTCACATTGCCTGACGGCACCTCGGTGTCCAGCGGTGAAGGGGGTGGCGTCCGGGTCGGTGGCGGGGGCGCCTACCAGGCGCAATTCACCCACCACATGTATCTCCCGATGGATGAGGACATGGTTGACGTTGACCTGCCCGCGCCCGAGGACCCTCCTGCGCAGGGCTCCGGCGTTGTTGATTAGCAGGCTTGTGAGCTGGGGAATTGTGGATTGAGGAGGTCTAGGCGGCGGTTGGCGGTCAAAGCGGTGATCCGGCAGGCTTCGGCGATGTTGTCGGCGCCGTTGAGGCGGTGCAGATTGATCGCGGTGTTGCGTAGCGTTGCTAGGGCCTGTGCGCCGTTTCCGGTATGTGCCCTTTGACGGTCTTCGTCGAAGGTGACGTCGCGTATCCAGTGCAGGCTGTTCTCGATTCCTCAGTGTTGACGCATTCAGGTCATGATCGCGGTAGGGCGGGCGTGCTCGAACGGCAGGCTGCAAATGGCATAGACCACCTCCACGCTGCGCTGGTCGGTGGCGGTGATCAAGCGTTCACGAGTGATCCGGATGATTTGTTTTGCGTAGGGGAAGCCGATTCCTCGTGCAGCGGTGATGATTTGCAGGGTGCGGGTCTCGACACGGCCGTGGCCGCGGGAGTCGTCGGTAGCGGCTGTGGGCACCTCGGCCCAGGGCAGCGCGGTGATACGCGCAAGTATTTTGGCTTGGTTGGACTTGACGATCATCAGGTAGTGCGACTTCAAGGTGGCGCAGATCAACTTCGCGGTGACGACCTGGGTATGCATCGCATCCACGGTGACCAGCCACCGCAAGCTACCCGGCAGCAGCGTGAGCAGGGCACGTGCGCAGGGAATTTCATTGCTTTTCTCGGCGACAGCGAGTTGACCGAGCACCAATCGGGCACGGTGGGCGAACACCGACACGAGATGCGTGGCTGTCGCTTTGGCGCGTAAAGCACCACGCAGCATCTTGCCGTCCAACGCGATCGGCACCAATCCACTGGGGTCGCTGCTGGCCACGTGTGCAGTGAAGTAACTGCCCATCCTGGCGTTGAGGTCGGCGGGGTCTAGCCGAGACAAAACAGCGCGGAAGGTCTTCTCACTGGGCCGCCGGAACCGGACCCCTAATTGGGCCAACACATCATCGGGAGCGGTGGCCGCCCATGTGGCAAAACCAGCATAGCCGCGCATCCCCGCGGCAGTGGCCAGAACCGCGATCGCCAACAAAGCCATCAGCGAATACCTCCGACCGCGTGGGTCCCTCGGGTCTGGCACCGAGGCCAACACATCGAGAAACTCCGATCCGATGAGCTCGCTGCGCTCACCAGGACTCCAGCGGTCGAACACCTCTGGAACCGACGACACAGGCAATACTGAAACGGTAGGCACGGGCAACTCCAGACCAACGACGAACAGTAACCAACTCGATCGTTCTCCAGATAGCCCGTGCCTACACTCCGGCCCCAATAGCGCGGCACCAAAGATCGTCAACCCAGCTCACAAGCCTGCTAATCAACAACGCCGGAGCCCTGCCCTCCTGCGGTTGAGGATGTCGTGAATCCGGATGAATTACCGCCGCCGCCCGAAGACCCGGGACCCTTCGACGATCTCGAAATTTCGAATACATAACAATTTGCGGTAAGTAAGTCGGCCAAAGAAAGACACTGCGACCTGGATCACATTCCCGGGTGCATTGATACCTTGCGGCCACCCCGGACCATGCATTGTGTGCTGGATCACAATTCGGTTCGGGTGTGGCTGCAATAACTATTTGAGCATCAAATCTGCGCTGGACTATTCATCCGGACCGTTCCCGGACGCCATTGCAGGCGGTATGTCGTGGTATACGCGGATGCGATTCGCATTCGGTTCACGCTGAGCTAGAAGGTCGATTCTGCAGGACGGCGCTCCATACCATTTCTCCCGATGGAAGGAGCTTTGCCTTGACAACTACCGAGTCGACGAATCACCTGAGCGGCATCATCGCGGCAAATCGGCGCGCGGTAACCACGGATCCGGCCCAGGCGCGCGTGGTGTTCCAGGCTTCGGGCACCGGGCATGACGCTGTTGCCAGCACGGTCAGCCTCGGCCGCTACCGGGTCGAGGTCGATGAGCCGGCGCCCCTCGGTGGGGATGCCAAGGCTCCGAACCCCGTCGAGTACTACTTGGCCTCGCTGCTTTCGTGCCAGATCGTGACATGGCGTTTCTGGGCCGCGAAGCTGGGAATCTCGGTCGATGACATCTCCGCGACCGCAGAGGGCGATCTCGACGTGCAGGGCTTCTTCGGATTCGCCGACGACGTTCGCTGCGGATTCCAGCAGGTGCGGGTGGTGATCACGGTGACCGGGCCGGAACCGGCGGAGCGCTACCGCCAATTGCAGGTGGCGGTCGACGCGCACTGCCCAGTGCTCGATCTGACGCGTAACCCAACTCCGGTGCACACCCGGGTGGAGATCGCCTGACCCACGCGTGCTGGGTATCCTGACCCTGTTCTCCGAGTTCGATGATCAAGTCAGCGAGAGGGGCGGGGACCGCAAATGATCTTCATCGTCGTCAAGTTCGAAACCAAACCCGAGTGGAGCGAGCGCTGGCCGGAGTTCGTCGCGTCGTTCACCGCGGCCACGCGCGCCGAGGACGGCAACCTCTGGTTCGAGTGGTCGCGCAGTCTGGACAACCCGGCCGAGTACGTCTTGGTCGAGGCCTTTCGCGACGGTGATGCCGGAAGTGTCCACGTCAACAGCGATCACTTCAAGCGGGCGATGCAGGAGTTGCCCCAGGCCCTCGCGGCTACGCCCAAGATCATCAGTCAGACCCTCGACGCGACCGGGTGGTCGGCCATGGGGGAGATGTCGGTCGACGAGTCGTAGGCCCCGCGACCGAAAGCCGTTTATTCCGATGGTGGCTCCCGGCCCCGGAGTCTGTAGCCGGTGGCCGGGCCGAGGCGATTGCCGCCGTTCGGTCGGCTAGTCGGCCTGACCGACGGTGACCGCGATTTCGCTACCCAATCGATAGCCCGGGGTGAGTGGAAGCGTATCGTCACTCCAGAAGGAGCCCGGGTCAAACCAGTTCGAGTACTTTTCGGTGGCCATCAAACCCCTTTCCTCATAGGTGATTGCCACCGTCTCCGCGCAGTACGCCGCTTCCAGGCCGACCTTTTGGCGTTCCTTGCGTCGCTGGGTGGACTCGCGGATCTTCTTGTCCACCCACGGCAGTCCTCTGGTCCAGTCGTAGGCGGTGGGAAGCCGGCCGCGTAGCCAACGTCCGGTGAGGCGTGCGGTGGCGGGAAACGGAGTGCCGTCCATGCGTGCGATGACTCGCAACAGTTGGTTCTCTTGTTCGCGACTGGCGTACGGGGTCAGCTGCCGCAGCCAGCAGCGCTGGTGGTAACGCTCGGTCCATTGCCGGACCGCGTCGCGCGCATCGTTGAGCTGTACGCCACGGTGGTGAGTGCCCGTCCACATGTCGACCAGCTTGTCGCCCAGCTCGGCGTGCCAGATCAGCGGCGGCAAGTCATCGATGGCCACCGTCATGCCGACGTGGTTCACCGGACTATTAGTCAAGGTCTGGATGGCGCGGTCGGGGCGGGAGCGGCCGCGGAACAGCCAGAGGTCGCCAGTGCGGGTCTCATTGAGCGCTTGGTCCAAGGTCAGGCTGTTTGATTCCACCCCAGCACCATAGGCAGAGATAGCCTGTCGTCATGCGCAGCGTGTGGAAGTGGCTTGGACTGGCCGGTGTCGCCGGCGTCGTCGCCGGTGGCGCGTTGGTGGTACGCGACCAACGGAAACGCCGTTCCTATTCGGCCGATGAGGTCCGGGCTCGGTTGCATCAGCGGTTGGACGAGTCTGAGACGCAGGGCGACTAGTCCGGCTCGCACTCGGGGGCGGTTTCGACGCCGAACAACTGATAGCTGCCGGAAAATCCCTTGAGCTCGACGTCGCGGCCGTCGTCCACACGGATGTCTCCGCAGTCGCGGACCGCGTCGCGAACCGGTTCACTCACCAGGATCTGGCCGCCGACGGCCTGACCCGCAACCCGGGCTGCCATCGCTACATTGCGGCCGAACAGATCATCGCCGCGGCGCACCGAGCGGCCCATATGGATCCCGATCCGTACCCGAATGCCGTTGCGCGGTTTCCTTTTTGCCTCTCGACTTAGCGCGCGCTGGATATCCAAACCGCATCGCACCGCCTGTTCGGCACGAGCGAAGGCGATCATGAATCCGTCGCCTTGACTCTTGACCACGTGTCCGCCGTGGCGGTGCACGAACTCGTGAACCATCTTGTCGTGCGCGCCAATCAGCTTCACCCACGCACGATCCCCGATCCGCTCGTTGAGCGCTGTGGACTCTTCGATGTCGGAGAACAGAATCACGACCCGGCCGTCGGGGGTGACTCGCGCCAGGTCCGGCCGTTCCACCTCGGCCCAGTCCGCGAGGTCCTCGATCGAGCTGCGAACCGCGGCGCCAAAGCCCTCTTTGCGCATCAGGTTCGCGGTTTGCCAAACCGTCTTGACGGCCTCGCGCCCCCCGGTCAGCAGCCAGTTGCGGGTGTCGGCGCGCTGGCGCAACTCATCGTTTTCCTGACGAGCGCGGGCCAGCAATCGCCATAGCGCGATCAGGGCGGCGGCTTCCAGGGCGGCGACGCCGGCCAGCACGTAGACCGCGATGTGCAGTGCATCGGTCATGCCTGACACTCGCCCATCCTTTCAGTACCGGCCCAAGCCTGCCTTGTCGGGCTATCGGGCAATGTCTAGGGTTGAGTTCAGCCCCCGCGGGGAAGCAGATCTCAAGTAAGCCGACCAGCGGCTTTAGCCCAGATGACGTCCTGGAGGTGGGGGATTGGCCAACGGCGGAGGTCAGGCCTCAGATCTATTGGTGATCTTTGGAATTACCGGCGATCTGGCTCGCAAGATGACTTTTCGCGCGTTGTACAGGCTGGAACGCAGGGGACTGCTGGATTGCCCGATCGTGGGCGTCGCCAGTGACGACATGTCGGTAGAGCAGTTGGTCGATCGGGCGCGGGAGGTCATTCGAGGGTCCAGCGAGCCGTTCGACGAAGCGGTATTCGAGCGATTCGCCAGTCGGTGGTCCTATCTGCCCGGTGACGTTACCGACCCCGCCCTGTACACGGCGCTGGCCAAGCAGATCGGTCATGACCGCCACGCCTTGTACTACCTGGAGATGCCGCCCGCGCTGTTCGCCCCAATCGTCGAGAATCTTGCCAAGGCAGACTTGCTGCGCGGCGCGCGCGTTGCGGTGGAGAAGCCATTTGGCCATGACCTGGACTCCGCGCGGGAACTCAACTCCCGGCTACGTGCCGTGCTCAACGAAGATCAGATCCTGCGCGTCGATCACTTCTTGGGCAAGCAACCCGTCGTGGAGTTGCAGTATTTGCGCTTCGCCAATCGCGGCCTGGCCGAATTGTGGGATCGCAAGAGCGTTTCCGAGATTCACGTCACCATGGCCGAGAACTTCGGCGTCGAGGACCGTGGCAAGTTCTATGACGCGGTGGGCGCCCTGCGAGACGTCGTGCAAAATCACCTGCTGCAGGTGCTGGCGCTGGTGGCGATGGAGCCTCCGGTGGGTCCGGGTGCCGACGACCTCAACGACAAGAAGGCCGAGGTGTTCCGTGCCATGCCGGCGCTGCAGACGGCGCACTACGTGCGGGGCCAGTACCAGGGTTACGGCGATGCCCCGGGGGTGGCCAAGGACTCGCAGACCGAGACCTATGTCGCACTCAGGACCGAGATCGACAACTGGCGCTGGGCCGGGGTGCCGGTCTTCTTGCGGGCCGGAAAAGCTCTGCCAGAGCGGGTGACTGAGGTGCGGATGTTCCTGCACCATGTTCCCGGGTTGGCTTTCCTGCCCAACCGCAGGCCGGCCGAGCCGAACCAGATTGTGCTGCGCATCGACCCAGATCCGGGCATGCGCCTGCAGATATCCGCGCAAACCGGCGACTCGTGGCAGGGCGTTCACCTGGACTCCTCGTTCGCCGAAGACCTCGGTGAACCGATCCGGCCCTATGAACGACTGCTGTATGCCGGATTGATCGGCGATCGCCAGCTTTTCGCTCGCGAGGACGCTATCGAGCAGACGTGGTGGATCGTGTAACCGGTTCTTGACGACCCGGGGGAAATCCACCCGTACGATCGCGGCTCCTGGGGGCCCGAGGCAGCACAGACGCTGCTGCGTGGCCACCGCAATTGGCAACAGCCGTGGCTACCCCGCAGTGCCGAGGCACGACAGTAAGGAGACGAACAGATATGCAGCTAGGGATGATCGGGCTGGGCCGGATGGGTGCGAACATCGTGCGCCGAGTGGTCAACGGCGGACACGAGTGCGTGGTGTACGACCACAATCCCGACGCCGTCAAGGCGATGGCGGGGGAGAACAACACCACCGGGGTGTCCTCGCTGAGCGAGTTGCGTGACAAACTTTCCGCCCCGCGGGTCATCTGGGTGATGGTGCCCGCCGGGACCATCACCACCGGCGTCATCGAGGAGCTGGCCACCACACTCGACGCGGGAGACATCGTGATCGACGGTGGCAACACCTACTACCGTGACGACATCAAGCACGCAAAGCTGTTATCTGGCAAAGGCATTCACATGCTGGATTGTGGTACCAGCGGCGGTGTGTGGGGACTTGACCGCGGCTACTGTCTGATGGTCGGCGGGGAGCCGGACGCGTTTGCGCATGCCGAGCCGATCTTGGCCACCGTCGCACCCGGGGTGCAGGCGGCACCGCGAACGCCGGGCCGCGATGGTGAGGTCGCGGAGGCCGAAAAGGGTTACCTGCATTGCGGGCCGACGGGCGCCGGGCACTTCGTCAAGATGGTGCACAACGGAATTGAGTACGGGATGATGGCGTCGTTGGCGGAGGGCCTCAACATCCTGCGCAACGCCGATGTCGGCACCCGGGTGCAGCAGGGTGACGCCGAAACCGCGCCGCTGGCCAACCCGGAGTACTACCAGTACGACATCGACATCCCCGAGGTGGCCGAGGTGTGGCGCCGGGGGAGCGTGATCGGCTCCTGGCTGCTGGATCTGACCGCGATCGCGCTACACGAATCTCCCGAGCTGCAAGAGTTCTCGGGACGGGTTTCCGACTCTGGCGAGGGGCGGTGGACTTCCATCGCGGCGATCGACGAAGGTGTGCCTACGCCGGTCCTCACCACCGCGCTGCAGTCGCGCTTTGCCTCGCGTGACCTCGATGATTTTGCCAACAAGGCGCTATCGGCGATGCGCAAGCAGTTCGGTGGCCACGCGGAAAAGCCGGTCAACTAGCCGGTCGCCGCCCTCCGCTTGACGAAGTCGACCACCACTTCGGTGAAGGCGTCGTTGTCATCGCCGGCCGCGGTGTGGCCGGCGTTGGACAGCTCGACGAATTCGGCGTGCGGCACTTTGTCCAGAAAATCCTGGACGCCCTCGGAGCCAGGGCTCCGGCGTTGTTGATTAGCAGGCTTGTGAGCTGGGTTGATGATCTTTGGTGCCGCGCTATTGGGGCCGGAGTGTAGGCACGGGCTATCTGGAGAACGATCGAGTTGGTTACTGTTCGTCGTTGGTCTGGAGTTGCCCGTGCCTACCGTTTCAGTATTGCCTCTGTCGTCGGTTCCAGAGGTGTTCGACCGCTGGAGTCCTGGTGAGCGCAGCGAGCTCATCGGATCGGAGTTTCTCGATGTGTTGGCCTCGGTGCCAGACCCGAGGGACCCACGCGGTCGGAGGTATTCGCTGATGGCTTTGTTGGCGATCGCGGTTCTGGCCACTGCCGCGGGGATGCGCGGCTATGCTGGTTTTGCCACATGGGCGGCCACCGCTCCCGATGATGTGTTGGCCCAATTAGGGGTCCGGTTCCGGAGGCCCAGTGAGAAGACCTTCCGCGCTGTTTTGTCTCGGCTAGACCCCGCCGACCTCAACGCCAGGATGGGCAGTTACTTCACTGCACACGTGGCCAGCCGCGACCCCAGTGGATTGGTGCCGATCGCGTTGGACGGCAAGATGCTGCGTGGTGCTTTACGCGCCAAAGCGACAGCCACGCATCTCGTGTCGGTGTTCGCCCACCGTGCCCGATTGGTGCTCGGTCAACTCGCTGTCGCCGAGAAAAGCAATGAAATTCCCTGCGTACGTGCCCTGCTCACGCTGCTGCCGGGTAGCTTGCGGTGGCTGGTCACCGTGGATGCGATGCATACCCAGGTCGTCACCGCGAAGTTGATCTGCGCCACCTTGAAGTCGCACTACCTGATGATCGTCAAGTCCAACCAAGCCAAAATACTTGCGCGTATCACCGCGCTGCCCTGGGCCGAGGTGCCCGCAGCCGCTACCGACGACTCCCGCGGCCACGGCCGTGTCGAGACCCGCACCCCGCAAATCATCACCGCTGCACGAGGAATCGGCTTCCCCTACGCAAAACAAATCATCCGGATCACTCGTGAACGCTTGATCACCGCCACCGACCAGCGCAGCGTGGAGGTGGTCTATGCCATCTGCAGCCTGCCGTTCGAGCACGCCCGCCCTACCGCGATCATGACCTGGATGCGTCAACACTGGGGAATCGAGAACAGCCTGCACTGGATACGCGACGTCACCTTCGACGAAGACCGTCAAAGGGCACATACCGGAAACGGCGCACAGGTCCTAGCAACGCTACGCAACACCGCGATCAATCTGCACCGCCTCAACGGCGCCGACAACATCGCCGAAGCCTGCCGGATCACCGCTTTGACCGCCAACCGCCGCCTAGACCTCCTCAATCCACAATCCCCCAGCTCACAAGCCCGCTAATCAACAACGCCGGAGCCCTGCCCTCGGAGCTGACCACATCGGAGAGCTTCCCGCGAATCAGCAAGATCGGGATCGTCAGGTTCATCGCGGCGCGCTCGAAGTTTTCGGTGCGCAACTCCGGGTCGTCCCCAGGTGCGGTCATCATCGCCGGATCCCAGTGCCAGTACCAGCGGCCGTCGCGCAGGCGCAGGTTCTTCTTCAGCCCTTCGGGGCTGCGCGGCTTGGTCCGATGCGGCAGATAGGTGGCGACGGCGTCAGCGGCCTCCTCGAGCGTGGCGAACCCGTGGAGGTTGGTGAACATGAAGTCGCGGATGCGGGCGCTGCCGTCCTTTTCGTATTTCGGCACCACGTCGACCAGCACCAACCCGGTCACCCGGTCGGGGCCAGCCCTGTCCGCGACGAGGATGCCGGTCAGCCCGCCCATGCTGGCGCCGATCAGCACGACCGGGCGTCCGATGGCGTCGAGGACGTGCAGGATGTCAGAGGTCAAGGTTTCGATCGCGTAGTCCGCGTCCGGCGCCCGGTCGCTGTCGCCGTGTCCGCGGGTGTCGAGCGCGATCACGTGGAGGCCCGTATCGGCCAGAATCTGGCCGGTGTTCTTCCAGGAAAACCGGTTTTGGCCGCCACCGTGCAACATCAGGATGGTGGGGCGACCGGACGCGGCGGTGTCGCGGTTCCATTCGTCGGCGACCAGGGTAATCCCCTCAGTACCGGAAAACTCGACCGTTCGGGGGTTGTTGCTCATGGCGCTCACGTGTTCTGACGTTACCTAGCTGCTTTAAGCACCCGCTGTTGCGGGGCCGATAGCGCGGTCGCGATGAGTTTGCCGCCCAGCCGGGGTCTATTGAAATGACGAGATCCCAACGACCAGGAGCCGCCAATGCCAGCTATCACGCCCTCGCTGTGGTTCGACCACAATCTGGCGGAAGCCGCACAGTTCTACACGTCGGTGTTCCCGAACTCGCAGATCTAGGGATTCAACCGGCATACCGAGGCGGGGCCGGGTGAACCCGGCACGGTGATATCGGGAACCTTCGTCCTCGACGGGGTCCGGTTCATTGGAATCAACGGCGGTCCACAGTTCCCGTTCACCGAGGCGGTCTCGTTGACGGTCAACTGCAAGGACCAAGATGAGGTCGACTACTACTGGGATCGGTTAACCCAGGGCGGTACGGAATCGCAGTGCGGTTGGTGCAAGGACCGGTTCGGCCTGAGCTGGCAGATCGTTCCCGACCGGCTGTATGAGCTGCTGAGCGATCCGGACCCGGCACGGGAGGCAGCCGCAACCACCGCGATGCTCGGCATGCACAAGATTGTGGTCGCCGAGCTGGAAGAGGCGGTGAACGCCGCGGGGTGAGCTCACTCGGTGAGTCGGCCAATCCATTCGATCGTGGCGTCGATGACCGGTTTGACTTGTTCGGGCTCCTCGCATGCCGCAACCATCAGTGACGATTCCTCCATGATCGCCAGCAGAGCGCGGCTGAGGAATTGTCCATGCAGCGACGAGTCGAGTTCTAGCATCGCCATCCAGCTGCGAAAAGCAGACGTCATGCGATCGCGACGAGTGATTCCGAAGTCGGTCGGTCGATCTCCGGAGGCGAGCAATCTGGCTACCCGCCGATGCTCCCAGAGCCCATCGAGGTAAGCCCGTACACCCAGTTCGAAGATGCGACGCCGGTCGGTTTCGTCGCCGGCCTGCTGAAGTGCTTCCTCGATCTTGCCTTCGACGGCGCTGGCCATCTGCTCGAAGATCGCCAGAAACAGTTCGGTCTTACCGCCGAAGTGGTGATAGATGCTGCCGATACTGGCCCCGGAGCTAGCCACCACTTCGGCCATGGTGGCCGCATTGAAGCCTCTGGTGGCGAACACCTCGGTCGCTGCGTCGAGGATCCGGCGCTGGGTGGCGTCTGTTTTGGCCCAGCGGCGCCCGTGCGAGTCGGTCGACATATCTAGAAATTAGCCGCTGGATCATCGTCGTGCGAAGAAATTCATCGCATGTCAGCCCGACGGTTTGGGATGCAGGCGGGCTCGGTGTGGGCTCGAATGCGCATGCCCAGCGAGTTCGGCCCCAAACGGCCCCCGGATAGGTACCAGACAATCTGGCTGTATCGCGGCCGGCGCGTCGCGCAGCGCCACCCCGGCCAGACCCGGTATCGGAGCGGCCTGGCGTGCCTTTGGCCGGTCACGGACATGCATCCGGTTCGCGCCGTCCCCTGGGGTAACGTGGCGAACACCATCGACTTGGATCCGCCTGCGGGCCGCGATCTCGCCGTCGCGTCGAGCAAGTGCGTAGGCTCAGCGACCGTGCCGGGAGACGACGGCGGTGTCTCCGATCGGTGGTGTTGTCCTCATTCGGCGCCAGTTACGTTGGTGCATACGGGTTGCACGTGGCGAACAGGAGTCAACATGCAAGACGATGCCGCTCGGTGGGTCAGCGGGCCCATCGAGCCAGCCCTCGAAGGTTGTGCCGGCGCCGCGGATGACCACGACAAGGCCCGTGATGCCTGAGCCGCGCTGGATCGATGTGCCCGGGCCCAACGGTGATCTGAAAGCCTTGACCTGGGGTCGCCCCGAGGCGCCGATGGCGTTGTGCCTGCACGGCTTTCCCGACACGGCCTACGGCTGGCGCAAGCTCGCCCCGATTCTGGTCGACTCGGGGTGGCGGGTCGTTGCACCGTTCATGCGGGGCTATGCGCCGTCGGCGATTCCCGCCGACGGGAGCTATCACGTTGGTGCGCTGATGGATGACGCACTGCGGGTGCGATCCGCTGCTGGCGCTACCGAGGGTGACGTGCTGATCGGCCACGACTGGGGCGCCATCGCCGCGGCCGGCTTGGCGGCAATGCCCGACAGCCCGTTTTCCCGGGCCGTCATCATGTCGGTGCCACCGGCGGCCGCGTTTCGCCCGCTGGGCCGGGTGCCCGACCGCGGCCGTCTGGCCCGCGAACTGCCCCACCAGCTCTTACGGAGCTGGTACATCCTCTACTTCCAGCTGCCCTGGTTGCCCGAGCGGTCGGCGTCGTGGGTGCCCCGGCTGCTGTGGCGACGATGGTCGCCCACCTATTACGCCGAGGAGGATCTGCGCCACGTCGACGCTGCCATCGGGACGGCGGAGGGGTGGCGCGCGGCGTTGGGTCCCTACCGGGCAACCATTCGCAACACCCGGCCGCCGGCCCGCTACGCGGAATTGAACCGTTGGTGGACCGAGGCGCCTCAATTGCCGGTGCTCTACCTACACGGTCGTGACGATGGCTGTGCCGTAGTGGCTTTCACGCACTGGACGGAAAGGGTGCTGCCGCCGGGCAGTGAGGTGGCGGTCGTCGAACAAGCCGGTCACTTCCTGCAGCTCGAACAGCCCGAAGCGGTGGCCAAGCTGATCCTGCCGTTCATTGCCCCGCCGGGCTGAACCGGTGGCGGCGCACCCGATGGCGGCCGTCGATGCGCAGTTCTATTGGATGTCGGCGAAAATGCCCAACGATCAATTCCTGTTGTATGCATTCGACGGTCGACCGGCCGAACCAGAGTGCGCCATCGATCAGCTCGTCCGCCGGGCCCGCGCGTGTCCGGAGCTGCGGATGCGCGTCCACGACGGCGCTGTGTTGACCTATCCGCGGTGGCTAGCCACCGACGTCGGGTCCGAACAGGTGGTCCGGCACAACCTTGACGACGACAGCTGGCACGGTTGCCTCGCGGCGGTGGTCGGGCTGGCGCGCGAGCAGCTGGATATTCGGCTGATGTCGTGGCGGGCACATGTATTTGCCCCCGTTAGCGGGATTCCGGGCGTCCAGGCACCGGGCACCGTTGTCGTCGTGCAGGTCGCCCACGCCCTCGGCGACGGCGTGCGCGCCTCGGCATTGGCGGCCCGGCTGTTTGGGCGCCGCGCTCCCATCCCCTCGGCGGAGCCCCGGCGGCGGGGCTTTCTGCCCAGGGTGGCCGCCGATGCGGTCTGTACGCACCGCCGTCTGGTACGTGACACCGAAGCCGGATTGTTGGCACCCGGCGCCGGATCGCGGCCGCTGCGCAGCACCAACGCCAGGCCCGAGGGCGCCCGCGAGCTGCGCACATTGGTGCGACATCGCTCCCAGATCTGCGGTCCGACAGTCACGGTCGCGGTGCTGGCCGCGGTTTCGGCCGCACTGTCACGGCTACCCGACGGGAACGCCGAACAGTTGGGCGCCGAAGTCCCGATGGCCAAACCGGGACTGCGGCAAGCAAACAACCACTTCGGCAACATCGTTGTCGGGTTGTATCCGCAGCTCGAACGCGGCGAGCGGATGCATCGAATCGCCGCCGATCTGGCCAACGCCCGTCGTCGCATGCAGCATCCGGCGGCCAGCGCGTCCGATCTCGCCTTTGCGAGGGTCCCCGCCGCATTGTTGCGCTGGGGGGTAAGCCAATTCGATGCGGACATGCGGCCGGATCAGGTGGCCGGAAACACGGTGGTGTCCAGCGTACACCGCGGCGCTGCCGATCTGAGCTTCGGGGAAGCTGCGGTGGTGCTCACGGCCGGGTATCCGGCGCTGTCACCGGTGATGGGGCTGACCCATGGCGTGCACGGCATCGGCGACACCATTGCGGTCAGCGTCCACGCGGCACAGTCAGCGGTGGCCGACATCGACTCCTACCTGGAACTCCTTGACCAGGCTTTGTAGCGAAAACTACTGGGCGTCACCGGATCTAGCCGCCTGCTCGCGGGTCAGCCCGACGGCCAGGATTAATTCTTCGTGCAATTCGAACCACACCGTGTGGTAGGAGTCGATGAGCGGGCGGGTCAACCAGGCGGTCTCGCCGGCCTTGACCCTGCCCAGCGCCGCACTCAACTTTCTCGAGTAAGCATGCAGCCGCGGCAGCTGTGTCGCCGCGGTCGCAATGATCGGCTCCACCCGCTGGTGCACATCATCAAGCTGGGCCAGGATTGCGGCGTCATAGTCGGCGTCGTCATGGCTGTTCGGTTTGCCGCCTCGGAGCTGACACTCTGTCACCAGAGCCTTGAAATCGGCATTCACGGAACGAAAGTCGCTGTAGACGTTGGCCAGTGTGGTCGCGTCCGCCGCGTTGCGTTCCTCGGTCAGCAATTCGCTGAGCCGGACCCGGCCCTCGGGACTGATGCGCAATGTGGTGTCGCCGACCAACAGGTTTGCCGCGGTCAGCCGCGCGACCGTGTCCGCGACTTCGGCCAGGTCCAGGCTCACCGTCTCGGCAAGGTCGGGCGGGCTCACCCGCCCCTTCAACCTGATTGCTTGCAGTATCGCCAATTCCGTCATAGACCGTCCTGCACACGTAGCGCGTTCAACATGGTGATCAGCGGTGCGTCCGAGACGACATCGGTGTAGCCGGCGGCCATCGCGGTCAGCACCCCAGCCTCGGAAGGATCGTCGAGCTTGGGGTAGTCGCCGCTCGCATGCGCGCGCAGCGGGCTGATCTTCAGCGCGATCGTCGTGAGATCGCGTAGCTCGGGTGTGTCGTCCTCCGACCACGCGGACGGCGCCAAAATGCCCTCGCGCACTTCGCCCGTGTAGCCGTCGACGGTAATCCGCTTGCCGGCCAACGAGGCCGCAACCCCGTCACCACAACCGACCACCGCCACCCGGCCGAGCTCACGGCTGACCACCGCAGCGTGGCTGGCAGCGCCACCGATCTCGGTGACGATGCCCTGCGCGGCAAGCATCCCCGAGACGTCTTCGGGCCTGGTGTGGTCACGCGCCAGGATCACCTGCTCGCCCCGGTCGGCGGCGTCCAGCGCCTCGTCCACGTCGGTGTAGGCCAGGCCCGCGGCCACTCCCGGGCACGCCGGCAGGCCCTTTGCCAAAAGCGATGCGGCCAAACGCTCTTCCGGCTGCAGCGTGGGCAGCAAGAGGGTCTCCACTTGGGTGGGGGTGATTCTGCGCAGCGTCTCGGCATCGTCGATCAGGCCGGCACCGCGCAGTTGCAGCGCCAATCGCACCGCAGCCTGCGCGGACCGCTCGGCGGATCGTGTCTGCAGCAGCCACAGCTTTCCGCTTTCGACGGTGAACTCGACTTCTTGCACCTCGGCCGCGAGCCGTTCCAGGCCGCGCGCGGCATCCAACAATTCGAGGTAGATCTTCGGCAGTCGGTCGCGCAGGGCGGTGATCGGTTCTACCTTGAGCAGACCCGAGACGACGTCATCACCCTGACCGCCGGGTAGCCATTCGCCGAACGGTTCGCTGGCGCCGGTGATCGGATTGCGCGACGACAGCACCCCGGCGCCGGAATCGGCGCTGCGGTTGCCGAACACCATCGCCTGAACCACGACAGCGGTGCCGCCCTGGTCGTCGAGACTGTTGTGGTTGCGGTAGGCGATGGCGCGCGGAGAGTTCCAGGAGGCGAACACGGCGCCGATGCCAGCACGTAGCTGCTCGTAGGGGTCGTCGGGGGGATCACTTCCCGCCACGATTCGCCGATACATGCGGGTGAACCGGCGCCTGGTGTCGCGCGCGAAGTCGCCGGTGCCGGGGGAGGCCAGGGCCTGCTCGACGGTGTCGTTCATGCCCAGGTCCAAAATTGTGTCCATCATGCCGGGCATCGACTGGTTGGCTCCCGAGCGCACACTGACCAGCAGCGGATGCGGCCCGCTGCCGAAGGTGCGTCCCGTCTCGGCCTCCAGCCATCTGATCCGGTCCACGACGTCGTCCCAGATCGCGTCCAGTGTTGGTGCTGGATCCGCCAGGTAGCGCACGCCCACTTCGCTGGTGATGCAGAAGGCAGGCGGCACCGGCAGATTGTTCCGGCGCATTGAGTCGATACCGTGGCCCTTGTTGCCCAGGACCTCCCGAGGCTGATGTGCGCGGCCGTCCAGTAACACCACGGCGGGGCCGGTGAACGGGATGCCCCCGGCTCGTGAGAAACGAGTCGTGGTGCACCCCCTTGTGGTCTTCGGCAAATTCCCAGAACGCTCGCTATGTTTCCACACGGTTCAGTAGCGTCCGCGGCTCGGCGCTGCTGTTGTGGGATGCGCCGAATGATCTAGGTTTGCACTCATGGCTCCCTACGATGTCGGATTACTGATCCTTCGGCTGGTGCTGGGCCTCACAATGGCCGCGCACGGATTCAACAAGTTCTTCGGCGGCGGCCGGATTCCGGGCACGGCACGATGGTTTGAAAGCATCGGCATGAAGCCCGGAAAGTTTCACGCCACGGTGGCCGCGATCACCGAGGTATCCGCGGGCTTGGGACTTGCGGCCGGCCTGCTCACTCCGATCCCGGCGGCGGGCTTTGTCTCGCTGATGTTCGTCGCGGCCTGGACCGTGCACCGAGCCAACGGATTTTTCATCGTCAAAGAGGGCTGGGAGTACAACCTGGTGCTCGCCCTCAGCGCCGTCGCGGTGGCCACGATCGGTGCTGGAAAACTGAGCCTGGACTGGGTGATATTCGGGAACAACTGGCTCAATGGCTGGCCGGGTTTGGTGGCATCGCTTGGGCTTGGGCTGGCCGGGGCCTTCGGCCAGTTGCTGATCTTTTACCGGCCGCCGGCTCGGCAGGCCGGATAGCCGACGGGCGCAAACCCGGCTTGCCGTGGCTGCGCGGCGAAACACTAGAACACGTTCTAGTGTGTGAAACCATGGGATTTCTCAAGCCCGTGCTGCCGCAGGTCGACATTGTCGAATGGGGCAAGGGCACCCGCAGTGAAAAGATCCGCCCGATGGCCCGCCATTGGGCCGAGGTCGGCTTTGGCACTCCGGTCGTGATGCACCTTTTCTACGTCGGCAAGATCCTGCTCTACATCCTGGTGGGCTGGCTGATCGTGTTCAGCACCAAAGGAATCGAAGGATTCACCGACGTCAAGTCGTGGTACACCGAGCCGATCGTGTTCCAGAAGGTCGTGCTCTACACGATGCTGTTCGAGGTCGTCGGGCTGGGCTGCGGGTTCGGCCCGCTGAACAACCGGTTCTTCCCGCCCATGGGCTCGAGCTTGTACTGGCTACGATTCGGCACCATCCGGCTGCCACCCTGGCCCGAGCGCGTCCCGTGGACCGCGGGGACCAAACGCAAGCCGGTGGATGTCGCGCTCTATGCGCTGTTGTTGATCATGTTGGTGTCGGCGCTGTTCACCGATGGCTCCGGCCCGATGTCGGAGCTGGGCAGCAAGGTGGGGCTGCTGCCGATGTGGGAGATCGTGATGATCCTGCTGCTCCTGGCGATGGTGGGGCTGCGCGACAAGGTGATCTTCCTGGCCGCCCGCGGTGAGGTCTACGGGACGCTGACGGTCACCTTTCTGCTCGGCGGGATAGACATGATCGTGGCCGCCAAGCTGGTGTTCCTGGTGATCTGGATGGGTGCGGCGACCTCCAAGCTCAACCGGCACTTCCCATTCGTGATCTCCACGATGATGTCCAACAACCCCTTGTTCCGGCCGCGCTTCATCAAGCGGATGTTCTTTGCAAAGTTTCCCGACGATCTGCGGCCCGGATTGCTGTCACGCATGCTCGCGCACCTCAGCACTTTCATCGAAATGTTCGTTCCCGTGGCGTTGTTCCTGTCGCACGGCGGCTGGCCGACCACCGCGGCGGCGATCGCGATGGTCTGCTTCCACCTGGGAATTCTGACGGCGATTCCGATGGGGGTACCGCTGGAGTGGAACGTATTCATGATCTTCGGCGTGTTGGCGCTGTTCGTCGGCCATGCTGACCTCGGCCTAACCGATGTGAAAAGCCCTGTGCCGGTAGCGATTCTGTTTGCCGTGGTGGCAGGAATTGTCATCTTGGGCAACTTGTTCCCGCGCAAGATCTCGTTTCTGCCCGGGATGCGTTATTACGCCGGCAACTGGGACACCACGTTGTGGTGCATCAAACCCTCGGCTGACGCCAAGATCAAGCGGGGGATCGTCGCAATCGCCAGCATGCCGCAGGCTCAGCTGGAGCGCTTCTACGGCAAGGACCGGGCGCAGATCCCGATGTATCTCGGATACGCGTTCCGCGCCATGAACACTCACGGCAGGGCGCTGTTCACCTTGGCCCACCGGGCAATGGCCGGCCAGGACGAAGACGACTATGTCATCACCGACGGGGAGCGGATCTGCAGCACCGCCGTCGGCTGGAATTTCGGCGACGGACACATGCATAACGAGCAACTCATCGCCGCGATGCAGCAGCGCTGCAACTTCGAGCCGGGGGAGGTGCGTATCGTGCTGCTCGACGCGCAACCGATCCACAAGCAGACTCAGGCCTACCGCCTGGTGGATGCGGCCACCGGCGAATTCGAGCGGGGATGGGTGCGGGTCTCGGACATGGTGACGCGGCAGCCCTGGGCCGACGACGTACCAGTCCAGGTGCAGTCGGAGTAAGGCCGTCGAGCGTCGAGTGTGACGCCACTGCGAGATTTCATCGCGAAACTCGCAGTGGCGTCACACTCGACAGACCCCTACGCCTCGGGTCGTACTTTCTGTGCGGCGGCGACCATGTTCTGCAGGGACGCCGTCACCTCATCAACGTTGCGGGTCTTGAGCCCGCAGTCGGGATTGGCCCAGAGCCGCCCAGCCGGAACGGCTTTCAAGGCGGCACGTAGCGAATCCGCCATCTCCTCGGCGCTGGGCACTCGTGGTGAGTGAATGTCGTAGACGCCGGGGCCCACACTGTTGGCAAAACCGATCGCATTCAGATCGTCGAGCACCTCCATGTGGGAGCGTGCCGCCTCGATGGAGGTGACGTCGGCATCAAGGTCCGCGATGGCCCCGATCACCTCACCAAATTCCGAGTAGCACAGGTGAGTGTGGATCTGGGTCGAGTCGGCAACTCCGGACGTCGCCAAGCGGAAAGCGGCTACCGCCCAACGCAAGTACACATCCTGCTCGCTGCGCCGCAGTGGCAACAATTCGCGCAGCGCCGGCTCGTCGACCTGGATCACCGCGATGCCGGCCGACTGCAGATCCACGGTCTCATCACGAATGGCCAGCGCCACCTGATTGGCGGTATCGGGCAGCGCCTGATCGTCACGCACGAAAGACCACGCCAGGATGGTGACCGGGCCGGTCAGCATGCCCTTGACCGGCTTGGCGGTCAGCGACTGCGCGTAGCTGATCCAGTCGACCGTCATCGGATGGGAGCGCGCGACGTCACCGTAGAGAATCGGCGGACGCACGCAGCGGCTGCCGTAGGACTGGACCCAGCCATTCTGAGTGGCGAAGAAGCCGTCCAACTGCTCGGCGAAGTACTGCACCATGTCGTTTCGTTCCGGCTCACCGTGTACCAGCACGTCGAGTCCCAGCTCTTCCTGTAGGGCGATGACGTCGGCGATCTCTTTCTCCATCCGGCGCGCGTACTCCGCCTCGTCGATCTCGTCGGCGCGCAGTGCCGCACGGGCGGTTCGGATCGCCGTGGTCTGCGGATAGGAGCCGATCGTCGTGGTGGGTAGCGGCGGCAGCTGTAGCCGTGCCTCCTGGCTGAGTCGGCGTGTGGCGGCATCGCCCCGATGCACACCCGAGGCGAGGATGGCATGGATGCGGGCCCGCGCCTGCCCGTTGTGCAGCCGTGGATCCTTCTTGCGGGAGGCCACCGCTTCGTTGGACGCCGCGATCTCAGCGGCGACCGCCTCGCGCCCCTCGCGCAGAGCGCGGGCCAGAACCGCGACCTCGGCCACCTTCTCCGCGCCAAATGCCAGCCAGCTGCGCAGGCTAGCGTCCAGGTCGGTCTCGGGCTCCAACGAGTACGGCACATGCAGGGTCGAACACGACGTGGACACCGCGATGCTGGCTGCCGAACCAAGCAGGGTCGCCAGCCGGCTCAACACCGCCTGCAAGTCGGTGCGCCAGATGTTGCGACCGTCGACGATGCCGGCTACCAGCGTTTTGTCGGCCAGCTCAGGAGCCGCGACGATGGACGCGATCGCGGTGTGCGCACCGGCAACCAGGTCGACGCCGATCGCCTCGATGGGGGTACGGGCCAGCGCCCCCAGCGCGGCGCCCGGGTCGCCGAAGTAGGTAGCGACATGGATGGCCGGCCGGTTGGCCAGTGACCCCAGCGCGGTGTACATCCGTTCGGCAAGCGCGGGCGCGTCGGGGCAGATGTCGGTCACCAGCGCCGGTTCATCCAGCTGTACCCATTGGGCACCGCTATCGGCGAGCAGTGACAATAGCTCCGAATAGATCGGCATCAGCTCCTCGAGCCGCCCTATCGGCGCGGATACGCCGTCGACGGCCTTGCTGAGCAGCAGGAAGGTGACCGGGCCGATGACCACGGGCCGTGCCGGGATGCCGAGCTCCTGCGCCTCTTTCAATTCGGCGAGCACCTTGTCGGGATGCAGCCCAAACCGGGTGTCCGGCCCGATCTCGGGGACCAGGTAGTGGTAGTTGGTGTCGAACCACTTGGTCATCTCCAAGGGCGAGACCTCAGCATTGCCCCGCGCCGCGGCGAAGTAGCGGTCCAGGTCGTCGCAGATCCCGGCTACTCGGGTGGGCAAGGCGCCCAACAGAACTGCGGTGTCAAGCATCTGGTCGTAGTAGGAGAAGGTGTTCACCGGAACTGAGTCCAGACCGGCCGCGGCCAGGTCGGTCCAGGTGTCGCGACGCAGGGTGGCGGCGACGGACTCCAACTCTGCTCGGTTGGTGCGTCCCGCCCAATAGCCCTCGGTTGCGCGCTTGAGTTCGCGGCGCGGACCAATACGGGGAGAGCCGGTAATGGTTGCGAAAAATGGTTGCTGGCTTACTAGCTGAGTCACAGCGCGTCCTTCAATTGACGGGGTGATCACCGCCCTCGGACGCACAACCGACCCGACTGCGCCATGCTTTGACCGCACGAGCACAACCGCTTCGGCCGAACGCCCATTCCACGAGGCGATGAGCCGCCGGGCGCGGCGCGCCCGGCACAACTGGCAGGTCTTCGGACTCGCAGGCGCGCACCCGGTGGTGCTCCTAGTGGCCGTCGCTTCCCAGTCGTGAAGGACCAGTGCTTGTTTCGTTCATGACGGCGGTCGTTCCTGCATACCGCTGCGGGACAGTTCCGGATTCTCACCGGATTCCCTCTTACGATGCATCGTTGATGCCTCGCTCGATGCCGACACCGCGTGGGGCGATGACGGCAGACCAGCTGCGTGGTCCAGGTTACTCTGCCGCCCCGTGGTCGCGTACTGGCCGGTTAGTCTGCCAATGCCGTGGCGATGGGCACATCGCCGTTGTTGAAGTCGATGGTCCGGCCGATGGTTGAGTCGTCGTTGAGCGTGGCGGCGATCACCCGCGCGACATCGGCGCGCGAGACCGTGGCTTTGCCGCTCTTGCCCGTGCCAATTGAGATCCGCCCGGTCGCCGGTTCCATGGTGAGCCGGCTCGGCCCCAGCACGGTCCAGTCCAGGTTGCTGGCACGCAAATGGGCGTCCGCGGCCGCTTTCGCCTGCGCATACGGGAAGAACGAATCATCAACCGATACACCATGATTAGGGCCGGCGCCGAAATAGGAGACCATCACAAACCGCTGCACACCCGCCCGCGTCGCGGCATCGATGACTCTGATGGCGGCGTCGCGGTCGACGGCATAGGTGCGCGCTGGATTGCCGCCGCCCGCGCCGGCGGAGAACACCACCGCATCGTGCCCGGTCAGCAGTCCGGCCAGCGCGGCGGTATCTAGCCCTTCGATATCGGCTTGCACCGGTGTGGCGCCCGTTGCGGCGATGTCATCGCGGTGGTCGGGGTTGCGGAAGACCGAGCTCACCTGGTCGCCCCGGTCGGCCAGGATGTGCCCCAGTAGCAGAGCGACCTTGCCGTGGCCACCAAAGACAACAACACGCGTCATAGCAGCGACGCTACCGCTAGGGCATCGGGACGCGGCCCATGATGAGGTCGATGATGGGCTTGCCTGGCGGGTAGGCGCCGGTCAGTGACGACATGGTGTGCCCGTAGTCCACCAATAGCGTGATCCCGCTGATCCCGAAGGCGGCCGCGCTGTTGAGGAACACCATCACGTCGCCCATCTGCTCCGGGGTGTGCACTTTGGAGCCGGTCTCGTCGCGGTAGTCCTGCGCGAAGGTGAGCCACAGGTCGGCATTGGCTTGCGCCAACGGGGTATCGGTGGGGCCTGGGCAGATGGCGTTGATGCGGATCCCCCTTTTCAGCAGGGGATAGGCCCTGGTCGCCACGTAGGCATTGATGGCTTTCTTGCTGAAGCCGTAGTGAATGATGCCCTCGGCTTCATGCGCCGATACCCAGTCCTGGGCCGCTCCATAGTCAGGAGTGGCCAGGAACTCGGTCAGCCGCGGCAGGTCGTTCTCCCAGCCCATGCCCGCGACCGACGAGATGAAACAGACCGCCGATCCCGAAGGAAGCTGGTCATTGGCCAGCAGGCGGTCGATCAGATGGCGGTGGCCGATGAAATTGATCTTCATCAGGTCTGGTCCGTCTGCGACACCGGCCGCGGAGAACACCGCATGGACCGGCCCGCCCAGCCGCTCGACAGCGGAGTCGATGGATGCCGGGTCGCGCAGATCAACGCTCAGCGTCTGGGCGGCGTCATAACCCACCGGCGCGTAGTCCATCACGATGACTTCGGCGCCGAGTTCGGCCGCTGACTTGGCGGCCGCGGCGCCCATCCCGGTGGCGCCGCCGACGATCAGCGCTCGTTTGCCGTCGTACCGCAACCGATCCACAACTGTCATCAAGGTCCCTTTCCCCGGCCCCGGTTACCCGCCTCACTCTAAGGGGAACATATATTTGGTTCAATAGCGCAGTTGGTTCAATCGCGCCGGAGAAAGCGGTGCCGCTACTGGCCGCGCACGGCGACGCCACGCAACACCGTGTCACGGGCGTGAATGAGCGCCGCACGGGTGCCGACGAAGTGCAAGATGTTCTCCGGTATCCACTGCAAACCGATGACGCATCGGGCCAGCATCGTGATGGACGGCGGTTCGATCTGTATTTCTTCGGACCGCAGACCTTCGGACAGAAGCGATTTCATCTGTCGCAGCCGCGCGGCGTAGAGCCACCCCGGGTTGGGAGTATCCGGTGGCGACTGTCTCATCCACGCAAGCTGAATCCGGAACTCGTCGGAAAACTGATCCAGCGCATTGATATTCACCCAGCTAAGCGCGTCCAGCTTCTCGATCGGCGTCGCGTTCGAGCGCAGCACGGCGACCCAGCCCGCTTCGACCTTCTGTCCGAACGAACGCATGATTGACGCCAGCAGATTGTCTTTGGATCCGATCACCCGGTACACAGTCCCGGTGCCAAGTCCGGACGCAGATGCGATGTCTCTGATCGTGGTGACTTCGTAACCCTTGCGCCCGAACTCCATTCGTGCCACCGCCCGAACGTGGGCGGCCTTGTCACTGGGATCGGCGTCCTTTTCGTCGATCCATGTCGCGATCACGTCGTTTGCTGCGGACAGCGCATTGGAACCGTCCAGATCCACGTCGGTTGGTGCGTGGCTTGCCAAGCCTTGCAGAATGGTTCGGCACATCAACCCGGAGACCTGGTCGGCGGATGCGTTGCGACGCATCATGTCCAGACCTACTTGCAGCATTGTTTGACAGATCCGGTCGGCCAACGTGGGGAGGTCGATTTCGGTCCTGATGTAGCCGCTCCACCGCCCCGCGCGCAGCGTTTGCAGCATGGCTTCTTGTATCGCTAGCGGACGTTGCGACGTCAGCTTCATCAGTTCGGGATCCGCGCTGGGGCCCTCGTAGAACGACATCTGAAGCGCGGCCCGATGCGCTACCGCACAGTTGGCGATCGCGGCTCCCAGTTGGGTGATCTTCTCGGCCACGGTTCGCGAATCGGGTTGGTCCAGCTTCGCTTGCCAGCTTTGCCCGATCTGATGTAAGTCGTCCTGATAGCGGCGGATCAGTTCGATCAGGATCGCCTCTTTGGACTCGAAATGGTGATAGAGGCTGCCCGGCAGAATACCTGCGGCGTCAGCGATTTCCTGCAGCGACGTCCGCAAACCCGACGAGGCTATCAACGCCGCTGCGGTCTGGAGAATCTCGGTCCGGCGCGTCCCGGAGTCGTCCGTCCCGGCCTGATCTCGGTGATCAGCCATCCACCGGCTTTTCGCCGCTGCATTGACCTTCGCCATAGGCTACCGGTGTATGGGTCGGCAGAATTGCGACCTAGCAAACATATGCCTTCGCCCCTCCTGCCAACCAAATTTTTGTTAAATCTAGCAGACTGGGTGCTCGGGCAGTGGTCACGAGCGTGCCGGTGCGGGCCGGCTGCCCGGTCCTGTCGAACTGCCGGTTGGCTGCGCGATCGGCTTGCAGCGACGTGCGCCAGGGGCGGCCCGGCCCGTGGTTCGATCTTGCTGACTGCGCTGGCGCGGCGTAGCCGGCGCACGCCCGGTGAGAGGGCCCCGGCCGAGCTGACAGCGGCTTGGCAGGCTATTGACAGCAGGGTCCCATGTGAAAGCCCGGACGCCGGCGCCGACCCCGTCCTAGCATCTGGCCGTATTGGCAATTGTCGCCGAATGGCGACTGTTGCCTCAGGGGTCAAACGCAGTTGCGGAGGTTGTCGACAGGCGAGTTGTCCGGGGCGTTGGGGCGGCTGAACGGTTTGGGGTGTGATGATGTTGGACTTTGCTTGGTTACCGCCAGAGATAAATTCGACTCGGATATTCTCCGGCGCGGGCTCGGGGCCGTTGTTCGCCGCGGCGTCGGCCTGGGAAGGGTTGGCGCAGGATCTGTATGCGTCGGCGTCATCATTTGATTCGGTCGTCTCGGGGCTGTCCAGTGGGTCTTGGTCTGGTCCGGCGTCGGTGTCGATGGCGGCCGCCGCGGCGCCGTATGTGGGCTGGCTGAGCGCAGCGGCGGGCCAGGCCGAGTCGGCGGCCAATCAGGCTCGGACGGCGGCGACGGCGTTTGAAGCCGCACTGTCGGCGACCGTGCACCCGGCTGCCGTCACCGCCAACCGGATGTCGTTGGTGTCGTTGGTGGCAACCAATATTTTGGGCCAGAACACACCCGCGATTGCGGCCAACGAATTCGACTACCTGGAGATGTGGGCCCAGGATGTTGCGGCCATGGTGGGTTATCACGGTGGGGCGTCGTCGGTGGCCGCCGCCCTGGTGCCGTTCAGTCTGCCGCCCGTGGACCTGGCTGGATTGGCATCCCAGATCGGAACGCAGGCGTTCGGGATGGTCACATCCGCGTCCTCGGCGCTCGCCACACCGGTGCAAAGCGTCATGGCGGCCGTTCCGACGGCGCTGACGACGCTACAGTCATTGCCACTGCAGGATGCGTCGATGCTGATGTACCCGTTCAGCATGGCGATGTCACCGCTGATGAACCTGATGAGTAGTTCGCTGCGCGGGTCGACCGCCGGGGTGGCCGGCGCAACCGCCGCCGGAATCCCCGCGAGCGCAGCGAAGTTGGTGGACGCACCGGTTAGTGGCGTGAAGGCGATGGGCGGGGCGGGGCTGGGTTCATCGATTTCGGCCGGGTTGGGCAAAGCGCGGATGGTCGGCGCGGTATCGGTTCCGCCGACCTGGGAGGGATCGATGCCCACGCGGATGGCTAGCTCGGCGATGTCGGGGTTGGGCGCGGCCGGTGTCGCCAATGAGGCTGAGATGGCCGCGGCGGGACGACCCGCCGGAATGCCGATGATGCCGATGCCGATGGGTGCGGGTGCCGGTGCCGGTGGCGGGATGCCCGGTGGAATGCTGGGCCGAGGCGGTGCCAGCCCGAACCCAATACAGTCCCGGCCTAGCGTGGTGCCGAGGACGGGAATCGGATAGCGCGCCGATCCAATCGGAGTCCTCGGAGTCGAGGTCTGGCCTCAATTTTTCGTCGAGGGTGATGTCGGTCGAACTCGGCGATCTCGATGCGTTCGGTCTCGGAGACAAACCGTGAAGAGATGACCGTGGTGGTCAGGGGCCAGGGGGCACGACCCGTACCTGCCGTCTTTTCGGTGCACCCTGATGCCGTTGCGCCAGTTCCGGCTCGTCGAGCGACTGATGCCAACTTCACATGCGACCTTGTGTCGCTCCACCTGTGAAGTGCCTTCCTGTCAGGATCTTTGAAGCGTAGAGAATTTCATCATCCCTTGCACGACAGGAACTTTCGCAAATCTACACCCCGAAACTCGCAACGTTTCACGAAAAATCCAGGCTAGGCGTGGTCGCAACACTTTTCTAGGTTCTAGAGGTTGTGCCGGCATCATCGCGTCGGGTGAAAATGGGGCCGGAACGTCGTCCGCAGTCGGTCAAGCATCAGCGGTTCATGGAGTTGGGGGCTCGCGGCTGGAGCGTGCGTGCTGCGGCCCGCGTAGTCGGTGTTTCCCGGTCCGCAGCGACGAACCGGACGCGGGGTTGCAAGACTTGCCGCAACGGCGTCGCTGTCGGGTTCGTCCCGCCGCTGGATCGTCTGCCGGTCCGGCAAGTCAGCTCGCGATACCTGTCTCGGGACGAGCGGATCGAGATGGCCGATCTGCGCCAGTCGGGGCTGAGTCTGCGGGCGATCACGGGGCGGGCATGCAGTGATCGGCGTAGGTCTTGTGGCGGGTGCCGGCCGGTGTCATGGTGACGCCGCACCATGCGGCCGAGGTGTGATCCACTATGGTCCGCCCCAGGCTGATGGCGCTGGTCTCGCCGGGAATCAGCCAATGACTTTGCTCCGTCGCTTGGTCTCCGCAAAAGGAGCAATCAATAAGATTCGAATGTCGAACGCGCCCCTTGCGTTCGACCGGAACTTTAACCAACGATCAATGTCGCAATTCTCAATCAGCGGTCGATTCGCCAGCGGGCGGCCATTCCGAGGGAGCCGTCCCAGCGTGGCGCAGGGATATCCATACCCGCCGATTGGGGTGATCAGGGCCTTACGGCAGCCCTCGAAACACCTCGCAAACAACTTGCGAAGGGCTATCTGTTGATAGGGCTGCAACGTTTCGCCTTTGGCGCCGACGTCGAGCGTAAGACATGTTTAACCATGCTCGTGCACCTATTCCCGTGACCACGGCCACCGCCGGAAGCGCACGGTCAAGAACGGCTCGGTCCTGGCCGGCTATGGCACACTCATGATGAAGAACGCACTGGCCAACACGATGCCAACCCTGACTGTTCAGCTCGTCCAGTCGCTGAACTGGAATGCATAGTCATAAAGGATTTCCCTGTGCCTGAAATTCGTCCATATGATAGCGCGCACTTGTATTGTGGAATCGTTTGGGACGCGGAAGTTCACGACGTTGGGGCGGTCGATGACGTTGGACGAATAGTGCTGCGGAAACGAGTTCAGAGCGACCCTGCGGGACTCACCCATTTGTTGACGCTGCTAGCTCGAGCCGGTGACAGTCCACACCATCCGATACCCCTAGCGGCCGAAGTCGACCGCAGGTTATGGGTGATAGCTCTGCGCTCCGCCGGCCGTCCCATCTACTCCATCGATGCGCTGGCGTCCGCGCGATATCACACAAGTCACGCAGTGTCGGCAGCCAAATCCGCCAACAGCGGCCCGGTGCTGCTCGCGAACATTGTGCGCACCAACCAGGCCGCCCTCCGGCCGCTACCGCCTTATACCGGGCCGCCTGATGCTCTTGGAGCGCTGGCTCGAGACCTACAAAACGCGGTATGGCTGCGTCAGCAGCTTGAGAATCGGATCGTCGACCTGCTCATGGACTTCTACCCAGCCGCCATCGCCGCCTTCGCTGACCCCCTCCAAGGCGGGCTGGTCCGTCGCGATGCTCGCATGCTCCTATCCGTCGCACCGAACCCGAACCGGGCCGCCGCGCTGACAACAAGCAGGCTGCGCCACCTGCTCCGCAATGCCGGCCGTCAACGTCATGTCGACCGCGACGCAGAGCGGCTGCGGCAGGTCTTCACCGCAACCTACCCACAGCAGCCGACCCATGCCGAGACGGCGATGGAAATTCGCCTGGCAGGGCAATTGGCGCAGCTAGAAGCCGCGTGCATCACCGTTGATCGACTCATCGAGCAGGCCACCGCCCAGTTTGGCTGACTGCCAGGACGCCTTGTTGTGCAGGTGTCCCAGCAGATGCCGTTCCCGAGCAATGAACTTCGCTCCGATATGGCCGCTTCTTCGTTTCTGTCGGCGGCCACGGAGAAGTCCCGATGGGTAGCCGGCCGAACGTGGACTGGGCCGGTCTCGATCGCGGTTTCCCCAACGGAGTCCCCAGTAGCTCCGCCGTTTCTGGCCGTGCATTGAATACGCCCGGACTGGATGCCTGCCTCGGAACAGATATTTGGTCAATCAGGACGTCGGGCTGGAAACGACGACGAGCGACCAATTGATTGGCGACCCCATTGAGTTCGGATCGTTTGACGCGCTTGGGCCTGCTGGCCTCGGCTATCGCGGCTCGTAGGCTGCGAGTATGCCCGGCCGTCACGGGGATTTGATCTGGAGAAATAGCGGTCCGGTTTCATCGATGCCGGTCTGCGGGCCACGCGGTAGGCCCGGACGCCCGCATGTTCGTGGTTGCCAACCGGCTGCTTTGCGGTAAGGCTTTATATAGGGTGGCTCGGCTATTGCTGAGCATCCCGCCTCCCGGCGCTTCGCGGAGCGCCCCACCTATAGAGAGCGACAAACATGGCTGACACCACCGAGGCTGTCGAAGTTCGGTTCGAGTCCAAGATGATGATCGACGGCAAGCTCGTCGATGGTCAGGCCGGCACCTTCACCAACATCAACCCGGCCACCGAGGAGCCGCTAGGGGAAGTCGCCGACGCGTCGAAGACCGATATGCACCGGGCCATCGATGCCGCCCGGCGGGCGTTCGATGAGACCGACTGGTCAACCAACCGTGCGTTGCGCAAGCGCTGTCTCGAACAACTCCAGGAGGCCATCGAGGCCGAACGGGAATAGCTACGTGAAGAACTCATCCTCGAGGCCGGGGCGCCTCGCGCGATTACCTTCGGACCTCAGCTGGATGCGCCGCTAGCCGACGCGCTGCGCTATCCCGTCAAGCTGATCGACGAATACCCGTGGGAAACCGACCTGGGTGACGTGCTGGTCAGTATCACGGGCCAAATGACCACCCGCAAAGTCTGGCGGGAGCCGGTCGGGGTGGTCGGTGCGATTGTGCCGTGGAATTTCCCGTTCGAGGTCACCATCAACAAACTCGGCCAGGCGCTGGGCACCGGTAACACCGTGGTACTCAAACCGGCGCCCGACACCCCGTTCAACGCGACCCGCCTGGGCCGACTGATCGCCGAGAAGACCGACATACCACCGGGAGTCGTCAGCGTGGTTACCGCCTCGGACCACCTGGTGGGGGAGGAGCTCACCCTCTCGCCCAAGGTGGACCTGATCTCGTTCACCGGCTCGACCGGCGTCGGGAAACGGATCATGGAAAAGGGCGCGGCCACCATGAAGCGGCTGTTCTTGGAGCTGGGCGGTAAGTCGGCCACCATCGTTTTGGAAGACGCCGAATTCGGCTTGGCATGCGCGATCGGTATCGCACCCTGCATGCACGCCGGGCAGGGCTGTGCCAACCCGACCCGGATGCTGCTGCCGCGATCGCGCTACGACGAGGGGGTGGCGATCCTCAAGAGCATCTACGACAACGTTATGCCGGGAGATCCGCAGGACCCCGCCACGCTGTGCGGCCCGGTGATCTCGGACAAGCAACGCAAACGCGTGCTTGGATACCTCAACAAAGGTGTCGAGGAAGGAGCCACCTGCCTGGTCGGCGGGCCGGATGCCCCGACCGGATTCGACCGGGGATTTTATGTGAGGCCAACGCTTTTCGTCGACGTCGACAACTCTATGACCATCGCCCAGGAGGAGATCTTCGGCCCGGTGCTGTCGGTGATCCCGTTCGACACCGAAGAGGACGCGATCCGGATCGCCAACGACAGCGTGTACGGATTGGCCGGCAACGTGATGTCGGGTTCGTTGGAGCATTCGCTGGCGGTAGCCCGGCGGCTGCGGGCCGGCTTTATCGGCGTCAACGGTGGCGCCCCCTACGGGGCCGATACACCGTTCGGCGGATACAAAGACAGTGGCGTGGGTCGTCAAAACGGTGTCGCTGGATTCGACCAGTACACCCAGATCAAATCGCTGGGCTACCCGGCCGGATAGGGAGGAGCGATTGCGGTCCGTTCTAGAGGATCGCATCGGCCGGCAGCTCTCCAGGCCACGGGTGGCCGGTCTCGCGCCAATAGCCGCGGCATCTAGGCCAATTCAAGCAGTGTTGAGAATTCATAGAGGGCTTCGCTGTTTAATCGATGCACGGTGCCCCGCCATGACCACGGAAAGGACGAACCGACTGACGGCGATGGACGTCGATCGGGTCGGTCCGGTTGTCGACGCGAGAACGACAACCAAACCCTGACATCGGTCGGGGAGGGACACCGGCGGAAGACGGATCAGTACCCACAACGAGAACTCTTGAATATTGATGTTCGACTGCGAGTCAAGGCTTTTGGCCAAGGACGTAACCACGTATGCGGACCTGCATGCGGGGCGGGGCGTTCGTGGTCTCGTGGCGCCGGAAGAATTTGAGATCCGCAGCGCTGCTCAGCTTGTGACCGTGTCCGGCGTGCTATGCCCAGTTCCAGAGTTACGGAAGGATTGGCAGTGATCGATCTGCTCGCGAGCCCACAGGCGATGACCGCAACGGCTACGGAAGTGGCTGAAATAGGTTTGGCGATCAATCAAGCTGATCTGGCGGTGGCAGGGCCAACAACCGGCCTGGCTGCGGCGGCCGCCGACGAGGTGTCTGAGGCCATAGCGACGCTGTTCGACAACTACGCCCAGGGGTACCAGGCGGTCAGCCGGCAAGCGGCGGCGTTTCACGATGCGTTTGCGCAAACGTTGTTCGCGGCCAGCGACTCCTATGTGCGCGCCGAGGCGGCGGCCGTGAAGGCGCTTGCGGGGCTCACCGAACCAGTCGCGAACCTGTTCGCGCCGGTGCTCAGCGGCCCGGAAAGTGTGGCGGCATCAGCGACGGCGTTGCTGTCAGGGGCTCCTCTGAAACCCGTTGAGGCCGCGTTGATCCTGAGTGAAAGTGGTGTGCCCGACACCTTCGGCAAGCTACATCAGCGACGTCTACACCAAGTACGTCGAGCCGAATTTCCCCTCTGCGACCGCTCCGCAAGGCGTATCCACCCCCAACGGGCTATACCCATTTACTGGCATCAAGGATTTGACCCTGGACATATCGCTGGCCCGGGGTGCAACGATACTCAACGACGCGATCCTGCAGCAGCTCGCTGCCCTGCCCGCCGGGAGTTCCGTCGCTGTTTTGGGCTACTCCCAAAGCGCGGTGCTGTCCTCGCTCGTGATGCCGAAGCTCTTGGCCGAAGGCGTCACGAGTTCACAAGTCAATTTCGTATTGCTCGGCAACCCAATGAATCCCAACGGCGGCGTGCTTGCTCGGTTCCCCGACCTCACGTTGCCGAGCTTGGGTTTCACGTTCTACGGTGCGACTCCAGACAATGCTTTTCCGACCGTCAGTTACACGCTCGAATACGACGGCTTCGCCGACTTCCCGCGCTACCCGATCAACTTGCTTGCCGACATCAACGCAGTTATGGGTATCCCGTTCGTGCACGCTGACTATCAGCATCTTACGCAGGCGCAGCTCGACTCAGCCGTTCAGTTGCCCACCGAGGGCCCAACCCAGAGCACGTACTACATGATTCCAACTGAGCACCTGCCGTTCAGGGCTCCGGCGTTGTTGATTAGCAGGCTTGTGAGCTGGGGAATTGTGGATTGAGGAGGTCTAGGCGGCGGTTGGCGGTCAAAGCGGTGATCCGGCAGGCTTCGGCGATGTTGTCGGCGCCGTTGAGGCGGTGCAGATTGATCGCGGTGTTGCGTAGCGTTGCTAGGACCTGTGCGCCGTTTCCGGTATGTGCCCTTTGACGGTCTTCGTCGAAGGTGACGTCGCGTATCCAGTGCAGGCTGTTCTCGATTCCCCAGTGTTGACGCATCCAGGTCATGATCGCGGTAGGGCGGGCGTGCTCGAACGGCAGGCTGCAGATGGCATAGACCACCTCCACGCTGCGCTGGTCGGTGGCGGTGATCAAGCGTTCACGAGTGATCCGGATGATTTGTTTTGCGTAGGGGAAGCCGATTCCTCGTGCAGCGGTGATGATTTGCAGGGTGCGGGTCTCGACACGGCCGTGGCCGCGGGAGTCGTCGGTAGCGGCTGCGGGCACCTCGGCCCAGGGCAGCGCGGTGATACGCGCAAGTATTTTGGCTTGGTTGGACTTGACGATCATCAGGTAGTGCGACTTCAAGGTGGCGCAGATCAACTTCGCGGTGACGACCTGGGTATGCATCGCATCCACGGTGACCAGCCACCGCAAGCTACCCGGCAGCAGCGTGAGCAGGGCACGTACGCAGGGAATTTCATTGCTTTTCTCGGCGACAGCGAGTTGACCGAGCACCAATCGGGCACGGTGGGCGAACACCGACACGAGATGCGTGGCTGTCGCTTTGGCGCGTAAAGCACCACGCAGCATCTTGCCGTCCAACGCGATCGGCACCAATCCACTGGGGTCGCTGCTGGCCACGTGTGCAGTGAAGTAACTGCCCATCCTGGCGTTGAGGTCGGCGGGGTCTAGCCGAGACAAAACAGCGCGGAAGGTCTTCTCACTGGGCCGCCGGAACCGGACCCCTAATTGGGCCAACACATCATCGGGAGCGGTGGCCGCCCATGCGGCAAAACCAGCATAGCCGCGCATCCCCGCGGCAGTGGCCAGAACCGCGATCGCCAACAAAGCCACCAGCGAATACCTCCGACCGCGTGGGCCCCTCGGGTCTGGCACCGAGGCCAACACATCGAGAAACTCCGATCCGATGAACTCGCTGCGCTCACCAGGACTCCAGCAGTCGAACACCTCTGGAACCGACGACACAGGCAATACTGAAACGGTAGGCACGGGCAACTCCAGACCAACGACGAACAGTAACCAACTCGATCGTTCTCCAGATAGCCCGTGCCTACACTCCGGCCCCAATAGCGCGGCACCAAAGATCATCAACCCAGCTCACAAGCCTGCTAATCAACAACGCCGGAGCCCTGACCTGCCGTTGCTGGCGCCGCTGCGCTTCATCCCCTACGTCGGCGACCCGCTGGCTGAACTGCTGGAGCCAAATCTGAGGGTGCTGGTGAACTTGGGTTATGGCGACCCGGCCTACGGCTACGACACCGAGCCAGCTAATGTGCCCACACCGTTTGGCTTGTTCCCGCCGGTCAGCCCGCTCACGGTGGCCGAGCACCTAGCCGCGGGGACGCAGCAGGGAATCGTCAACTCGGGCGCTGCGCTCCAAGCCCAGGGGCCGCCCAGCATTCCGCTATCGGACATAGCGCACACATTGACGGCGAATCCGCCATGGGCAGGTACGCCGGCGTTGCCGCCTTCGACATCTCCGGCCTCATCAATCGAGGACTTCATCTTGGCGGTGCAGGCGGCGAATAGCTCGATCTCGCGTGGCTTCGTCAAGACGCTCTCGACGGCCTACGCGACATTGCTGCCGACCACGGATATCGCCAGTGAGCTTGTATTCACTCTGCCCAGCTACAACCTCAACCTGTTCCTGGACGGAGTGATCCAGGCAATCAACGGCCAGCCCATAGAGGGACTGATCAACGCGATCGGCAATCCGATCGCCGCAGGCACGGGACTGATCACACTTGCCGGCGGATTCCAGTTGATAGTCATCTCGTACGCACTCGACACGATCCTGTTCGGCACACCACATCCGCTTCCCTGACCCGCGGGAGATCCCGCACCATCGCAGGGTTGCCGTGGCGTAGCGGCGGCGCGCGGCCCGGGGGGCTAGTTGAAGAACCCCGATTGGTCGGGGTTGGCATTGAATCCTCCGGAGCTGTTGTTGCCCGAGTTGGCCACGCCCGAAGTCGCGGTAAGGAGGCCGTTTGTGGCCGAGTTGGCGATGCCCGCGGTCCGGAAACCGGTGTTGAACAGGCCGGTGTTGAAGCTGCCGGTGTTGAAGCTGCCGGTGTTGTTGATTCCCACGCTTTGGCTGCCGCCAGCGTTGAGCAGACCCGAGTGACCGCTGAACAGCGCGCTCGTGTTGGCGTTGTGGAAACCGGAGTTCGTGTCGCCGGTGTTGTTGAATCCTGAATTGCCGCTTCCGTTGTTTCCGAAACCGGAGTTTGTGACGGCCTGGTCGGCCGAGCTGCCGAACCCCGTGTTGAGGTCGCCCGAGTTGATCCCGCCGGTGTTGGTGTTGCCGGAGTTGCCCCACCCGGTGTTGTGGTCGCCCCCGTTGAAGTCGCCGGTGTTCAGGGTGCCTGAGTTGAAGCTGCCGGTGTTGTAGGAGCCGGAGTTTCCGGCGCCCATGTTTGCCGCGCCCGCGTTTCCGAAGCCCATGTTGCGGTCGCCGGCGTTGCCAAAGCCGAAGTCGGCGCTGCCGGCATTGCCAAAGCCGGTATTCGTGGATCCGGCGTTCCACAAACCGGTGTTGGTGTCACCGGAGTTCGCCAGGCCGAAGTTGGCGTCGCCGGAGTTGAAGAAGCCAACATTGTTGTCGCCCGAGTTGAACAACCCGATGTTGTTGTCACCGGTATTGCCGAAACCGAGGTTTCCGGCACCCGAGTTCAGCGCGCCGATGCCGACCAGGTTGTCGCCGGTGAGCCCGAAGCCGATGTTGTTGCTGCCGTTGTTGCCCAGGCCAAGATTGTTGTTGCCGAAATTGCTCAACCCGACATTTGAGTTGCCGTGGTTGCCGCTACCGAAGTTGGTGGAGCCGGCGTTTCCGCTGCCCAGGTTTCTGCTTCCGGTGTTTCCGCTGCCGAAGTTGCCGGCACCGTGGTTCCCGCTGCCGATGTTGCCGTTCCCGAAGTTTCCGAACCCGAGGTTTGCGTCACCGTGGTTTCCGCTGCCCAGGTTGAGTGCTCCGATGTTGCCGCTACCGAAGTTGGTGGAGCCGGTGTTTCCGCTGCCCAGGTTCGTGTTTCCGGCGTTGCCGCTGCCCAGGTTGGCCTGTCCGATATTGCCGAATCCGAAGTTGGCGTCGCCGGTGTTGCCACTGCCCAGGTTGTAATCGCCGATGTTGCCCAAACCGAGGTTGCCCACGCCGGCATTGCCGATGCCCAAGTTGGGAGCCGGTAGGTCTAATGCGGGCAACCCTGACGTCGTCGCGGCGGCCAGGCCGTCCGTGCCGGTGAGCACAAGACCAGAGGTGCCGAAGAAGCCGGACTGCTCGTCGCCGGCGTTGAATACACCCGAGCTGCCGTTGCCGGAGTTGAACAGTCCCGAGGTGTAGGGGAACACGGCGCCGCCGCTGGAGTTCCCCGCTCCGGTGTTGAATGTCCCGTTGTTGAACAGACCGAAGTTGTCGTCGCCCAAGTTGCCGATGCCCGCGTTGGTATTGCCTGAATTGTTGATACCGGAGTTAACGGTCCCGCCCGCGTTCAGGAATCCGGAATTGCTGTTGGTGCTGTTGAAGAACCCGGAACTGAAGCTGCCGGTATTATTGAAGCCCGAATTTCCGGAACCGGCATTCCGGAATCCCGAGTTCGCTACGGACTGGTCCTCCGGACTTCCCATTCCTGTATTGAGGTCACCAGAGTTGAAGAAACCCGTATTGGTGAAACCCGAGTTGCCCAGTCCGGTGTTGTGGCCGCTCGAGTTAAAGTATCCGGTATTCATCCTGCCGGAATTGAAGTCGCCAGTATTGAAGTTGCCCGAATTGAAACTTCCCGTATTGAGCAGGCCCGCGTTCCCGAGGCCCACATTCGAAGAGCCGCCGTTTCCGGCGCCCACGTTGTTGACGCCAGAATTGCCGAAACCAAAGTTGCTCAGGCCGGAGTTCCCGAAACCGGTGTTGGTATCGCGCCCGTTCCAGAAGCCGGTATTGATATCGCCAGCGTTCTCGAACCCGAAATTTCCGCTTCCGGAGTTGAAAAATCCGATGTTGTTGTCGCCGGAGTTGAAGAAGCCAATGTTGTTGGTGCCGGAGTTTCCAAAACCGAGGTTCCCGGCACCCGAGTTGAGTGCGCCGATGCCGATCGGATCATCGCCGTTGAGGCCGATGCCGATGTTGTTGTTCCCGTTATTGCCGAGTCCAACGTTGTTGCTGCCGAAGTTGCCGAAGCCCACATTGGAGTCGCCCGCGTTTCCGCTGCCCAGGTTCAGTGAGCCAGTGTTGCCGCTGCCGAAGTTGATGTTGCCGGTGTTGCCGCTGCCGAGGTTGAAGAAGCCCTGGTTCCCGCTGCCCAGGTTTGCGTTGCCCGCATTTCCGCTGCCCAGGCTGGCGTCGCCGATATTTCCGCTGCCCAGGTTGAACGATCCGGTGTTGCCGCTGCCCAGGTTGTAGTCGCCGATGTTGCCGACACTTAGGTTCGCGAAACCGATGTTGCCGATGTGCAGAACCGGGAACCCAACCGCGGCCGCGCCGGGCAGCGCTGCGGCGGCCGCGGGCCCGGGCGGAGGCAGTGCCGTCGTGGCCCCGGCCACCCGGTTCTGCAGGGTGCGCAACGCCTGCTGCCAAGGTGCCAGCTGCGCGGCCACCGCTGAGGCTCCACTGTGATAGCCTGCCATCGCTGCCACGTCCTGGGCCCACAGCTGATCGTATGCGGCCTCGGTCGAGGCGATGGCAGGGGCGTTCTGGCCGAACAGGTTTGACACGACCAGCGAGACCAACTGATTGCGGTTGGCCGCCACTAGCTCGGGATGTGCCGTCGCCGCTTGCGCCGCTTCAAAGACGGCAGCGGCCGCGTTAGCCTGGGCGGCCGTCACCGCGGCGCGCGCCGCTGCGGTACCCAGCCAGCTCGCATAAGGTCTGGCCGCAGCGGCCATCGCCGTCGCCGCTGCGCCCTGCCACGCCTCGCCCACGAGTCCCACGGTGATCGCGGAGAATGACTGGGCTGCTGAAGCCAGGTCGGCGGCCAGCGCGTCCCACGCCGCCGCGGCGGCCAGTGTTGGGCCGACCCCGGCGCCGGCGAATATTCGTGCCGAATTGATCTCGGGCGGCAACATCATAAAGTTCATCACGACACCCCTTCGGTGTTGATCCAGGCCGACGTCGGCAACGGAAACCAGCAGCGGCCGGCCCTGCGTCTCCCCAACCGTCCACAGCCCGGAATGCGGCTATCCGGCGTGCCTTCTGCCAATAGCGCTGTGCTCGTAGCCCCGTGTGTAAGCCACGCGGTATTGGCAACGTAATACGAAGTCCGTCGTGATTTTTGGCTTTTCGCCGATTTCTTACTGTTTAAGTGAGGAGTGCAATTAATGGAAAGTAATTCTAGTTTCGATAAACTAATAAACTAGAGTTCTATTCTAGCTTTATGTTCGAGGCCTTCGATGGGGTGTGCGGAGATCCCGCACGCAGTCTGGGCAGGGGTAATGGCGTCGTTGCGCGTAAGTCCGGCGCGCCCGGTGTGGTGCCGAGTAGGCGGGCGGATCTCTCGGTGGCAAATACTGGAATTGGAATCTGATTTAGGGCGAAGTGACGATGGCTAGTTGTTGAAACCGGACTGATCGTCTCCAGAGTTCAGGGCGCCCGAGCTGTTGGTGCCCGAAATCAGTAGGCCCGAGCTGTCGCTGCCCGAGTTGGCTATCCCCGTGTTGAAGGTCCCGGTATTGAATATTCCTGTGTTATTGCTGCCTGAGTTGCTGAACCCGACGTTGGTAGCGTCACCGGAATTGCGCACTCCAGAGTGGCCGTTCGCAGAGACGCCGGTGTTGCTGTTCTGGAAGCCGGAGTTGCCGTCACCAGAGTTGAAGAAGCCGGAGTTGCCGCTTCTGGAGTGGCCAAAGCCGGAGTTCGGTCCGGCTTGTGTGTCGGGACTGCCGATGCCGGTGTTCAAGCCGCCCGAGTTGTAGCCACCCGTGTTGACGTTGCCCGAGTTTTCCCAGCCCGTATTGGTCTCACCCGCGTTGGAGAAGCCCGTGTTGTAGGTGCCCGAGTTGTAGAAGCCCGTGTTGCCGCCTCCACTGTTCCCAAAGCCCATGTTGAAGCTACCTGCGTTGCCGTGCCCCATGTTTTCCACGCCACCATTGCCGAAGCCGAAGTTGAGGCTGCCCCCGTTCCCGAAGCCCGTATTGGTGCCGCCGGAGTTCCAGAATCCGGTGTTGGTGGAACCCGCGTTTGCGAAGCTGAAGTTGCCGTCACCTGAGTTGAAGAAGCCGATGTTATTGCTGCCCGAGTTGAAGAAGCCGACGTTGTTGTCGCCCGCGTTCCCGAAGCCCATGTTGCCTATGCCGGCGTTCAGGCCGCCGATGCCGATCTGATTGCTGCCGCTGAGCCCAAACCCGATGTTGTTGCTGCCGTTGTTGCCGAAGCCCAGGTTGTTGGTGCCGAAGTTGCCGAAGCCGATGTTGGAGTCACCGTTGTTGCCGCTGCCGATATTGAAGGAACCGTTGTTCCGGGTGCCAAAGTTGTAGCTGCCGGCGTTGCCGCTACCGAAGTTCCCATCGCCGAAGCGGTTCCCGAAACCGATGTTTCCACTGCCGAAGCGGTTGCCGCTACCGAGGTTGAGATTTCCTGAGTTTCCCGAACCGAAGTTGGTATCGCCCAAGTTCCCGTTACCGAAATTGAAGAAACCGTTGTTTCCGTTACCCAGATTTACGTTGCCGGTGTTGCCGCTGCCCAGGTTCCCGTTGCCGATATTCCCGCCGCCCAGGTTGGCTGAGCCAGTGTTTCCGCTGCCCAAGTTATTGTTGCCGATATTGCCGATATTGCCGATGCTCAAGAAGTTCCCGCTGCCGTTGTTGCCAATGCCCAGCGCCGCGGCCGGGCCGGACGCGAGTGCAGCTGCCGCTGACGCGGCCGGTCCAGTTGTGGCCATTGCGGCGACCCGGCCCGGTAGGGCCTGTATTGCCTGCTGCCACGGTGCCAGTTGCGCGGCCACGGCCGACGCACCGCCGTGGTAGCCCACCATCGCTGCCACGTCCTGGGCCCATAGCTCTTCATAGGTAGATTCGGTGGCGGCGATCGCCGGCGCGTTCTGGCCAAACAGGTTGGAGAGCACCAGCGACACCAGCTGATTGCGGTTGGCCAGCACCAACTCCGGGTGCACGGTGGCCGCTTGCGCCGACTCAAATACCGCCGCGGCCGCCTTGGCCTGCGTGGCAGCGCCCAGCGCCCGAGTTGCTGCCGCGCTCAGCCAACCGGCATACGGTGCGGCCGCTGCCGCCATCGCGGCGGCAGCGGGCCCCTGCCAGGATCCGCTCGCTAACCCCGAGGTGACCGACGAAAATGCCTCAGCTGCCTCGCCCAGCTCGGCGGCCAGTCCGTCCCAGGCCGTGGCGGCCGCCAGCGTTGGGGCTGATCCGGCGCCGGTGAACATCAGCGCCGAGTTGACCTCCGGAGGCAACATCATGAAGTTCATCAGGTCTTCCCTTCTCCGCTGGCCGCACACTCGGAGACGGCCGCTATGTTCGCGAAATCACAAACCCCGCAAGCTGCCTCGCGCGCATCTGAATCGTCCGTCCCCTGTCTGCCAAGCACACCGCGACCTCCCATAGCCGGATTAGGTTGCGGCTGGCGGCCATTGCGGGTGCGGCCGCAGAAACTGTAGTCTCGCCCGCATACGACATCGGGCCAATCCCGTCACACCTTATGCGCGTTGGCAGACAAGACACTATGACAATTGCGGGACGACATTTGCGTTTTCGCCAAAGCGCCTATCTTTGTGTCGCCGCGGGCGAAGCCTGTGAGATTTTGCGCGACTCGACGCGCGCGTCCGAGACCAATTGCCCCAGGGGCTGCTCGCCCGACGACGTGGTGCAAGGGAGTTCGGTGCCGTCGCGGTGCGCCGGCTGAACTACCCCGGTCGGGCGCCGTCCACCCGCCTGGGCTTCAATAGATTGAAGATCAATGTGTTCCTGAAGTGCCTGACGTACGGAAAATGTCAAAGGAGACATCATCATGGCTGAAGCCGTCATCGTAGAAGCGGTGCGCTCACCGGTCGGCAAGCGCAATGGCGCGCTATCCGGCGTACACCCCGCGGATCTATCTGCGCAGGTTCTCAACGGACTGGCTGACAAGGCCGGCATCGACCCGGAGATCGTGGATGACGTCATCTGGGGCTGCGTCATGCAAGCTGGGGAGCAGGCGCTCGATATCGCCCGCACCTCGCTGCTGACGGCCGGCTGGCCCGAAACGGTCCCGGGCGTGACGGTCGACCGCAGGTGCGGTTCGAGTCAGCAGTCGGTGCACTTCGCCGCGGCTGGCGTGGTGGCCGGGCACTATGACGTCGTCGTCGCCGGCGGGGTGGAGTCGATGTCGCGAACCCCTATGGGTTCTTCGCTGGCCAATGGTGGGCGGCCGTATTCGCAGACCTTCCTGGAACGCTATGACGGCCGCATCCCTAACCAGGGCCTTGGTGCCGAGATGATTGCCGAGCAGTGGGGATTGAGCCGAACCATGCTCGACGAGTTCTCCTTGATGTCGCACGAAAAGGCAGCTGCCGCACAAGATTCCGGGGCATTCGATGATCAGATCGTCGGCATCAAGGACCAGGATGGCAACCCCGTACTCAAGGATGAAGGTATCCGGCGCGGAACGCCGATGGAAAAGATGGCGGCGCTGAAGCCGGCGTTCAAGGAAGACGGCGTGATCCATGCCGGTAACTCGTCGCAGATTTCCGATGGTTCGGCGGCACTGTTGTTCATGTCCGCCGAAAAGGCTAAGTCGCTGGGGATGAAGCCGATTGCCAAGGTACACACCGCGGTACTTGCGGGGGCCGACCCGGTGATCATGCTGACCGCGCCGATCCCGGCAACCCAGAAGGTGCTCAAGCGATCCGGGCTCAGTATTGGCGACATCGGGGCATACGAGGTCAACGAGGCATTCGCTCCGGTTCCGCTGGCCTGGCTGCGTGACATCGGCGCCGACGAGAACCGGCTCAACCCCAACGGGGGTGCGATTGCGTTGGGTCACGCGCTGGGAGGATCGGGTGCTCGGCTGATGACCACGCTGCTGTACCACATGCGGGACAACGGAATTCGCTATGGTTTACAGACGATGTGCGAGGGTGGTGGTCAAGCCAACGCCACTGTCTTGGAGCTCTTGTGACAGACGCCGGTGACGACCAGCCCGCCGGGCTGGTCGAACACCGCGGCAATGTCATGGTCATAACGATCAACCGGCCCGAAGCCCGTAACGCCATCAACGGGGCGGTCAGCGTCGCGGTCGGAGATGCGCTGGAATCGGCGCAAAATGACCCCGAGGTCCGCGCCGTGGTGATCACCGGCGCCGGCGATAAGTCGTTTTGTGCCGGAGCTGACTTGTTGGCCATCTCGCGGCGGGAGAACATCTACCACCCCGGCCACAACGAGTGGGGTTTCGCGGGCTACGTCCATCATTTCATCGACAAGCCCACCATCGCGGCAGTCAACGGCACCGCCCTATGCGGCGGCACCGAGCTGGCGCTTGCCAGCGACCTGGTGGTGGCCGACGAACGCGCCAAGTTCGGACTGCCCGAGGTCAAACGGGGGTTGATCGCGGCCGCCGGGGGAGTCTTTCGGATCGTGAACCAGCTGCCCCGCAAGGTGGCGATGGAGATGTTGTTGACCGGCGAGCCGATCACGGCATCCGACGCCTATGAGTGGGGCCTGATCAACCAGGTCGTCAAGCAGGGGGCGGTGCTGGATGCGGCCCTGGCATTGGCCGCCCGGGTCACCGTGAACGCGCCGCTGTCGGTGCGGGCGAGCAAGCGCATCGCCTACGGGGTCGACGACGGAGTTGTCGCCGATGAAGAACGGGGTTGGGAACGCACTATGCGCGAGATGCGATCCCTGATTCGATCCGAAGACGCCAAAGAGGGGCCGCTGGCGTTTGCGCAGAAGCGGGAGCCGGTCTGGAAGGCGCGCTGAAGCGCGCGACGACATCGGATGCGGCCGGACGGGTTTGGCTGGGCCGCTTTGGGTCCGTGTGTCGAGTGAATCTCTACGGGGTGGGCTAGTCGTGGCGCCCCGTTTGCCCGGGCGCACCGCCATGGCTTGATCGGGATTTCGTCTCAGCCCTGGCGGTGTGACTTCTACAGGTGAAGCGGCCCCGGTTTGATGTTCTGGTGCGTTCGGTACCTCGGTGTGTGCGATCTGTGTGACGCCAGACCGGTTGTCCTGTTTGGTGTTTCGGCTCGGACTTTGTCGGTGGGTGGGCGGTTGGGGGTCCGCTACTCGTCTGCGGGTCCCTGCGGCTTGTGGCGGGTGATCGCGCGGTTTTGTTGTGAATGTATTGAGGTCGCGGTTGTTGGATCGCCTTGCTGGGTCTCTGTCGCTTGGGGAAGGCGGTTGTGAGGTGTCGTTTGTGTGGGTGAGTCCGGAGTTGGTGAGTGCGGCTGCGGCCGATGTGGCCGGTATCGGGTCGGCGGTGGGTGCGGCGAACACTGCTGCGGCGGCGGCCACTACCGAGTTACTGGCTGCTGGTGGTGACGAGGTGTCGGCGGCGATCGCGGAGTTGTTCGGCATGTACGGGCGTGACTATCAGCGGATCGCTGTTGGGGCGGCGGGATTTCACGCTCGGGTCGCGGCGCTGTTGGGTGCGGGGGCAGATTCCTATGGGTGGGCTGAGTCCTCAGGTGTGCTGTCGTTGCAGGGTTTGCAGCGCGATGTCTGGGGGATGGTCAACGCTCCTACGCAGATGTTGTTGGGGCGACCGCTGATTGGTGATGGTGCCGACGGGGGCACTGTGGGTGGGGTGGGGCAGTCGGGTGGGGCTGGTGGGTTGTTGTGGGGCAATGGTGGCGTGGGTGGGGTGAGTACTAATCCCGGTGCTGTGGGTGGTGCGGGCGGCTCGGCGGGTCTGATCGGTGCTGGTGGCGCTGGTGGCCGTGGTGGTGCGGGTGGTGTGGGAGGTAGTGGTGGGTGGTTGGCCGGTGTGGGTGGCGCTGGCGGTGCTGGTGGAGTGGGTGCTATCGGCGGTGCCGGAGGTAGCGCGGGGTTGTTTGGCGGTGGTGGTTCCGGTGGCGCTGGTGGCGCTGGCGATGTTGGCGTTGCGGGTGGGGCTGGTGGTGTGGGAGGTCGTGGTGGCTGGGTGTTCGGAGATGGTGGGTCCGGGGGTGTTGGTGGTTCCGGTGGTGTGGGTGTTGTTGGGGGTGTTGGGGGTGTTGGTGGTGGTACGGGTGTGTTTGGCGGTGGTGGTGCGGGCGGTGCTGGTGGTGTTGGCGGTGGGACGGGCGGGTCCGGTGGCAATGGTGGGTGGTTGATCGGTGCGGGTGGAATTGGTGGCGATGGTGGGGCGGGTTTTGCTGGTTTGCCGGGTGGCTTTGCTGGCGGTGACGGTGGTGCTGGTGGCTTCGGTGGTGGCGGTGGCTTGTTTGGGGAGGGTGGCGCAGGAGGCGCCGGTGGTGTGGGCGGCGCGGGTACTAGCGGTGGGGATGCGGTTGTTCCCGGTGGTGTCGGCGGTGTCGGTGGATCTGGTGGGGCTGGCGGGGCCGGAGGCTCTGGTGGTGGCGCTGGCGGGCTGGGTACCGCCGGTGATGGTGGTGTTGGAGGTGTTGGTGGCGTTGGTGGTGGCGGTGGTGTCGGGGCTAGTGGTGTGGGCCATCAGCTTGCTGGCGGTGCGGGTGGCGCGGGTGGTGCCGGTGGTGCGGCCGGTGCTGGAGGTGCGGCCGGCCAGGGACGTGGCGGCACGGTTGGCGCTGCAGGTGTTGGTGGCACTGGTGGTGTAGGTGGTGATGGTGGTGCCGGGGACTCCGGTGCGGCTGCGAGCGTCCCGGGCGGTGCCGGGGGCACCGGGTGGGCCGGTGGCGCCGGCGGTGCTGGCGGCGCCGGGGGTGCGGCCGCAGCTGGTGGTACTGCGGGTGTTGGCGGCGCCGGTGGTGATGGTGGCGCCGGTGGTGTGGGTGCCGAAGGGGCTGCAGGTGCAGGTGTTGTCGGTGGTGGTGCTGGCGGTGATGGCGGGGCCGGGGTGCGGCCGGAGCCGGTGGCAGCGGCGGCGGGGGCATTGGGGGTGGAAAAGCCGGAACCGGCGGCGGCGGCGGTAACGGCGACACCTACAGCACTCGCGGTGCCGGCGGGATCGGCGGGGCCGGTGGCGCGGCCGGTTCAGCCGGTGGCGCGGGGGCCGGTTCAGGCGGCGCCGCCGGTAGTGCCGGTAGTGGCGGTAGCGGCGGCGATGGCGGTGCTGGTGGCGCCTCGGGTCGTGAATTGGGCTCAAACCTTGGTTACGTCGGCGGTGTTGGTGGTGACGGCGGTCAAGGTGGCCAGGGTGGGGCCGCCGTCGGCGGGCTTGCCGGAGCCGCCGGTAGCGGTGGTAACGGAGGCGCCGGCGGCGCCAGCGCAGTCGCCCTCGTAGGCGGGGCTGGCGGTGCGGGCGGCGCGGGCGGCCAGGGTGGCACGGCCGGCGACGGCCCAGGCGGGGTGGGAGGTCATGGCGGTAGCGGCGGCTCCGGGGGTATCGGCGGGACCGGCGGCGACGGGTACCAGTCGGGTGACGTCGGCGGCCAAGGTGGCGAAGGCGGCGCCGGAGGGGCAGCCGGGGCTGGCGGTGAGGCCGGGGCCCAGGGACTGGCTGGCGCCGGCGGTACCGGCGGCACCGGTGGGCAAGGCGGAACCGGGGGCATCGGAGCTCAAGGCAGCAACGGGCACGGGGTCGGAGGGCGCCCGGGTACGGCCGGCGCTGTCGGGGGTGCTGGTGGTGCAGGCGGCCAAGGTGGTGCGGCCGGGTTGGATGGCACAGCTGGTGATGGTGGTGTTGGTGGCACCGGTGGGCGTGGTGGTGCTGGTGGTGACGGGGCTGGCGGTGTGGGCTATCAGCTTGCCGGTGGTGCGGGTGGTGATGGTGGTGCCGGTGGTGCGGCCGGAGTCGGAGGTGCCGCCGGCGCCGGCAGTGGCGGCGTGGTTGGTGCGGCGGGTACCGGTGGCGCCGGGGGTAATGGCGGGGCCGGGGATACCGGTGTGGCTGCGAGCACCCCGGGCGATCCCGGGGGCGTTGGTTTTGCCGGGGGTGCTGGTGGCGCTGGTGGTGCTGGGGGCGCTTCGGGCGTGGGGGGTGTCAACGGTGTTGGTGGTGCCGGTGGCGACGGCGGGACCGGTGGTGCTGGTGGCGCCGGCGCTGGTGGGGATCGCACCGACGGTGGTCGAGGTGGTGTGGGTGGCGCCGGAGGCGATGCCGGGGCTGGGGGCGTGACCGGTGCCGGTGGTAGCGGCGGCGGCGTGGGCAATGCCGGAGTTGGTGGCGCGGGTGGCGTTGGCGGGGCTGGCGGTGCGGGCGGTGCGGCTGATGGGCCGGGCTTGTTCGGCTATGACGGCGGCGCCGGCGGTGCCGGCGGGATCGGTGGCGCGGCTGGCGTTGGTGGGAGCAACGGTGCCGGCGGTACTGGCGGTGCCGGTGGTGTTGGCGGTGTGGGTGCTGATAGTGGGTTGGCGTCGAGGCCCGGCGGGGCCGGTGGCGCTGGTGGCACCGGCGGTGCCGGGGGTGGGGCTGGATCCGGTGCTGGTGGCCTGGGTGCCGGTGGTGACGGCGGGACCGGTGGTGCCGGCGGTGCCGGTGGTCTGGGCGGTCGCGGTGGCGCTGGTGGTTCGAGCACGACCGTGGCTGGTGCCGGTGGTGGCGGCGGCCGGGGCGGGGATGGCGGGAGTGCCGGTGGCGGCGTAGGCGGCGGCGGTGTGGGCGGTGCGGCCGGGTCTGGTGGTGCCGGCGGTGCTGGTGGCAGGGGGATCGATAGCTACGCGGCGGCCGGTGGGCGTGGTGGTGATGGCGGTGCGGGCGGTATCGGTGGAGGTGGGGGCCTCTCCGGGATCGGTGGTGCGGGCGCCCAGGGCGGTAGCGGTGGTGCGGCCGGTACTGGTGGGGATGTTGGTGGTAGTCCCGGCGAGGTGGGCGGGGCCGGCGGCGGTGGCGGCTTCGGAGGTGCCGGTGGTGCGGGTGGTGTCGGTGGCGGTGCTGGCGGTAGCGGTGGTGTCGGTGGTAGCGGTGGCAACGGTGGTTTGGGCGTGGCTACCGGTGGTGCTGGTGGTGTCGGTGGCCAGGGCGGGGCTGCCGGGGCCGGCGGGGCGGCCGGTGCCGGCGGGGTCGGTGGTCTTGGTGGCGACGGCGGTAACGGTGGCAACGGAGTCAGGGGCGCCGCTGGTGTCGCCGGTGGTGATGGCGCCGTTGGCGGTGGCGGCGGTGCAGGCGGTGCGGGCGGTCAAGGCGGTGCCGGCGTCACCGGCGGCAGCGCCGGCGCCGGCGGCCAAGGCGGCAACGGAGGACTCGGCGGTCCAGGTGGCGACGGGGGTAGCGCGGTGCGCTATCAGAGGGTCGGGGGTGCCGGAGGTGTCGGCGGTGTCGCCGGGGCCGACGGCGGCGGGGCAGGAGGCTCCGGGTGGGCTGGCGGCGCGGGCGGTGCTGGCGGGCAGGGCGGGGCCGCCAACGGTGGTGTGGCCGGTGACGGCGGTGTCGGCGGTAACGGTGGTGTCGGTGGTGTCGGTGGCAGAGGCGGGGACGGGGCCAACGGCGCCCCCGGCGGCGGGATCGACGGCACCGGTCGCCCCGGTGGCGCAGGGGGGCAAGGGGGTTCCGGTGGCAGGGCTGGCTTTGGGGGAGCCGCCGGCGCGGGCGAAGGCGGCGAGTACGGCGCTGCGGGTGTTGGCGGAAACGGGGGCGACGGTGGTGCTGGCGGCCGCGGCGGCTACGGGACCACTGGTTCGGGCGGTCTCTTCGGTGGCAGCGGCGGTCACGGGGGCGTCGGCGGAATCGGCGGCAACGGTGGTTCCGCCGCGGCCGGGGGCGTCAACGGTAACGGCGGCAACGGCGGTATCGGCGGGAACGCTGGCGATGCCGGCAATGGCGCCAATGGCAGCCTGCTACATCACGCTGGGGACGGCGGGAATGGCGGCAGTGGCGCCATCGGTGCGGCAGCCGGCGGGGCAGGAGGTGCCGGCGGCAATGGTGGGACCGGCGGCAATGCTGGCATTGGCGTAATGCGCGGCGCGTCTACACCCGCGTTGGCCGGCGACGGCGGGGTCGGAGGTGCCGGCGGCTTGGGTGGCGTCGCCCGCTCCGTCGGTGGCGTGGGTGGCGTCGGCGGCGACGGTGGCAGCGGCGGAACCGGCGGCATCGGCACCACCGGCAACTCTGCAACCAATGGCTATGGCGGTGCTGGCGGTGCTGGCGGCGCTGGCGGAGTTGGCGGCAATGGCGGCTTTGCTGCATTGGGCACGGGCGGTGCCGCCGGTAGTGGCGGTGGCGGCGGCACCGGTGGCGCCGGAGGCGTGAGCGATTCTCCCACCACATCGAGATCTGTCGGCGGTGCCGGAGGCGTAGGTGGCGTCGGCGGCAATGGCGGTATTGGTGGCAACGGGCAGATCGGCGGCGACGGTGGTAGCGGAGGGGCTGCCGGTGCGGGCGGCGCAGGTGCACAGAATCTGACCCGCAGCATCCAGTCGGCCAACTTCGGTGGTGCCGGCGGCGCCGGCGGTGTCGGTGGTTTCGGAGGGGTCGGCGGTACCGGCACCAGCGGTCTCGGCGGGAGCGGCGGGATTGGTGGCGATGGCGGCGCGGGTGGGGTTGGCGGCGATTGCAGTGTGCCTCTTTCGCCTGGAAACGGAGGTGACGGCGGTGCCGGGGGCGACGGTGGCGACGGTGGCGACGGCGGGAACGGTCAGCCTGGCGGGCCCGGAGGCGCCGGCGGTGGGGCTGCCTCCGGCGGCGCGGGCGGATATGGCCAATTAGGTAATGGGGCCGCCGGCGCCGATGGCGATAACGGCACCCCCGGCGCGGACGGCTGACAGTGAGCTGCCGAGGAGATCGGCCCGATCTGGATTCGGGCGGGCAACGATGGCTTTGGTGGCGCCGGAATGACCGGTGGCCGGGGTGCGCAGCGTCGGCCTGGTGTCCGCCCGACTGGGCCGTCAGCTTGCCAGGATGTTTACCCCATACCGGAACACCGGGGGTAACAGTGCGCATGCTGGCACGATGGCACGGCGCGCCGGGCGTGGCGCACTGGCCAGCACCAGCCCGCGCGTGAGCCAGCGGTAGCTGCGCGTAACCCCATGCCACGCAGCCTCATACGACGCCGGGTCATTGTCGGCGATGGCGCGCACCGCGGCGGCCGCTTGCTTGACGGCCAGGCTGATGCCCTCACCGGTCAGCGCGTCTTCGTAGCCGGCGGCATCGCCGACCAGCAGCACGCGTCCGGCGACGCGGCGCGAGACCACCTGTCGCAGCGGGCCGCAGCCCCTCGCGGCCCCGGGACTGGCGCCCCGTAGCTGCTGTGCAAGCCATGGGAACCAATCGATTTCAGGTCGCTGACGGGACAAGATCGCCACCCCGACCAGATCCGGTTCTACCGGGGTGACGTACGCCTCGCCCCACGGAGACCAGTGCACTTCGACGAACTCCGACCAAGCCGGCACACGGTAGTGCCGGCGCACGCCGTAGCGTCGTGGAGTACCGGCCGTCGCCGTTATTCCGACCGCGCGTCGTACCGCGGAATGCAGGCCATCGGCTGCCACCAACCATTTGGCGCGCACACCCGCGGCGGTCACGCCGTGCGCGTCTTGGACGACATCGGTTACCCGCGTTCTGATCCATTCCGCATCTTGCTCTTTGGCGCGGGCCGCCAGCGTTGCGTGCAATGTGGTGCGGCGCACGCCCCGGCCCGGCCCGGTGCGAAACCGCGCCTCGGCCCGGCGCTGCTGGCTTACATACGCGATGCCCTGGAACGGGACGCCGGCTGGGTCCACATCGAGGGACTTCAGCTCCGCCAGACCACCCGGCATCAGTCCCTCGCCGCACGCCTTGTCGATCGGGCTCTCCCGCGGGTCTGCGACGATGACCGAGAGCCCCCGTTTTCGTGCGTTCAATGCGGTGGCGAGTCCGCCGGGGCCACCGCCGACGACCAGCACGTCGGTGTCGTAGGTCGTCATGAGTAGCCCAGCACGGAGTTCTCCACCCGTAACCGCACGGTCAGCAAGATGGCGTTGGCCACGGTGAAGCTCAGCGCGGTCACCCACGCGGTGTGCACCAGCGGCAGGGCAAACCCTTCGGCCACCACTGCAACATAGTTCGGGTGGTGCAGGAACCGGTAGGGCCCTTTTTGCACCAGCGGTTCGTCGGGCAGCACGATCACCCGGGTGTTCCAGCGTCGCCCCAGCGACGTCACACACCACCAGCGCAGACCCTGGCTGAGCACCAGCACGGCCACCATCGGCCAGCCGAGCCATGGGATGAACGGGCGATGCAGGGCCCAGGGTTCGATGACGCAGCCCACCAGCAGCAGCGAGTGCAAGACAACCATCACCACGTAGTGTGGTTGGCCAAACTCCTTGCCGCCCTGGGCAAAAGACCAGCGCGCATTGCGCTGGGCTATCACCAGCTCGGCCAAGCGTTCGACGACGATCGCCAGAATCAGCAGGTAATACGGACTTGCCACGTCAGCAACACTAGTTCAGAACAGAACGCGGGGCCCATCGCGATCATCAGTCCGATCGAACCGGCCGGCGGCGGGTCGGCCAGGTTGGCCCGCAATACATCCAAAATGGACACCGAAGAAAGATTTCCGTTGTTGCGTAGCGAGTTTCGTGTGTGAGCGAGGGCATCTTCGGGTAGCCCCAGCACGGTCTCAACGGCCTCGATCACGCGGGGCCCGCCAGGATGGCAGACCCACGTCGTCACATCCTCGGGGGTCAACCCGTGGTCGGCCAGGAAACTGCGGACGTCCTCGCCCAGGTACTTCTCGGTGACAGTGGCGACGTCGACCGACAAAACGATTTGAAAGCCGCTGGTGCCGATCTTCCAGCCCATGACGTTCTCGGTGTTGGGGTAGATCCGGCTGCGGGTGGCCAGCACTCGAGGGCCGGCATATCCGTTTGACGCCGCACCGGCCCCCCGAACTCGGTGCGCCCCCTTGGTGACCACGGCCGCGGCGGCGTCGCCGAACAGGCTGGAGGCAACCAGATTTGCCACCGAGTTGTCGTGGCGCTGAATCGTCAGTGAACAGAGTTCCACCGCGAGCAGAGCGCCCACCTGATCGGGGAATCCGCGCAGGTAGTCATGCATGCGGGCCCAGGGCTCCGGCGTTGTTGATTAGCGGGCTTGTGAGCTGGGGAATTGTGGATTGAGGAGGTCTAGGCGGCGGTTGGCGGTCAAAGCGGTGATCCGGCAGGCTTCGGCGATGTTGTCGGCGCCGTTGAGGCGGTGCAGATTGATCGCGGTGTTGCGTAGCGTTGCTAGGACCTGTGCGCCGTTTCCGGTATGTGCCCTTTGACGGTCTTCGTCGAAGGTGACGTCGCGTATCCAGTGCAGGCTGTTCTCGATTCCCCAGTGTTGACGCATCCAGGTCATGATCGCGGTAGGGCGGGCGTGCTCGAACGGCAGGCTGCAAATGGCATAGACCACCTCCACGCTGCGCTGGTCGGTGGCGGTGATCAAGCGTTCACGAGTGATCCGAATGATTTGTTTTGCGTAGGGGAAGCCGATTCCTCGTGCAGCGGTGATGATTTGCAGGGTGCGGGTCTCGACACGGCCGTGGCCGCGGGAGTCGTCGGTAGCGGCTGCGGGCACCTCGGCCCAGGGCAGCGCGGTGATACGCGCAAATATTTTGGCTTGGTTGGACTTGACGATCATCAGGTAGTGCGACTTCAAGGTGGCGCAGATCAACTTCGCGGTGACAACCTGGGTATGCATCGCATCCACGGTGACCAGCCACCGCAAGCTACCCGGCAGCAGCGTGAGCAGGGCACGTACGCAGGGAATTTCATTGCTTTTCTCGGCGACAGCGAGTTGACCGAGCACCAATCGGGCACGGTGGGCGAACACCGACACGAGATGCGTGGCTGTCGCTTTGGCGCGTAAAGCACCACGCAGCATCTTGCCGTCCAACGCGATCGGCACCAATCCACTGGGGTCGCTGCTGGCCACGTGTGCAGTGAAGTAACTGCCCATCCTGGCGTTGAGGTCGGCGGGGTCTAGCCGAGACAAAACAGCGCGGAAGGTCTTCTCACTGGGCCGCCGGAACCGGACCCCTAATTGGGCCAACACATCATCGGGAGCGGTGGCCGCCCATGTGGCAAAACCAGCATAGCCGCGCATCCCCGCGGCAGTGGCCAGAACCGCGATCGCCAACAAAGCCATCAGCGAATACCTCCGACCGCGTGGGCCCCTCGGGTCTGGCACCGAGGCCAACACATCGAGAAACTCCGATCCGATGAGCTCGCTGCGCTCACCAGGACTCCAGCAGTCGAACACCTCTGGAACCGACGACACAGGCAATACTGAAACGGTAGGCACGGGCAACTCCAGACCAACGACGAACAGTAACCAACTCGATCGTTCTCCAGATAGCCCGTGCCTACACTCCGGCCCCAATAGCGCGGCACCAAAGATCATCAACCCAGCTCACAAGCCTGCTAATCAACAACGCCGGAGCCCTGCATGCGGGCCACCCCGGCGGCACCGGCCACACAGCCCAGACCGAACAACGGGATGCGTTTGACGTCTTCGCGCAACCCCACTCGGTGAGCCAGTCGCGCCTCCAGGGTGGGTACGGCAAGACCAGTGACGGTGGTGGAGAAAATGACATCGACTTCGGAGGGCCTGACCTTTGCTTCGTCCAGCGCCGCCCGCAGGGCCTGCTCGCCCAAGTCGAGAGCGGCGTCGACGAAGGCGTCGTTGGCCTCGGTAAAACCGCTGAGCTCGGCATAGCGTTCCAGCGGCAATGCGGTGTGGCGGGCCTCAACCCCGCTGCTGAGCGCGAACCGGCGAAACTCCGGACCGGCGAACTCGGTGAGCGCCCCGATCGCCTCGGCCTGGTGGTAGCGGTTCGGCGGGAACTTCACGGCCACCCCCGCCACATGCGGATCTGTCTTCGAGGTCTGCGTGCCCGCTGGCCGCTGCAAGTTGAAGCACGATGATCTACCCCCGGTGAATGTGTTCATGTGGTCAGTCACGTTGTCGCTTCCGGATCGGTTCAGACCGGCTCCTGCCGGATGGCCCGGCTTCCCCGCGGCCCCACCGTCTCGGGTCTAGTGTCGAAACCATGCGGATTCTGGTGACCGGCGCCACCGGCTACGTGGGATCCCGCTTGGTTACAGCGCTGCTGGCCGACGGCCATGAAGTGTTGGCGGCCACCCGAAACATGGCGCGACTCAGTCGCTTAGCTTGGTTCGACGACGTCACCCCGGTAATCCTCGACGCGACGGGCCGGGCCTCGGCGCAAGCCGCGATGAATGCCGCGGGTCAGATCGACGTGGTCTACTACCTGGTCCACGGCATAGGCCAACCGGATTTTCGCGACCGGGACAAAACCGCCGCCGCCAACCTGGCCGTCGCTGCCCGTGACACCGGGGTGCGGCGCATCGTTTACCTGGGCGGATTCGTCCCCGAATGTGAAGCGCTATCCCAACACCTGTCCAGTCGGGCCGAGGTCGCCGAGGCACTGGCCGTCGACGATGGCGCGGAACTGGTGTGGCTGGGCGCGGCAATGATCATCGGAGCCGGCTCCACGTCGTTTGAGATGCTGCGCTACGTCGGGGATCGATTACCCGTCCTGCCGATGCCGGACTGGATGTACAACCCGATCGATCCGATCTCCATCCGAGACGTTCTGCACTATCTGGTGGCCGCCGCCGACGTCGACCAGGTACCTGCCGGTGCCTACGACATCTGCGGCCCCGACACCACGTCGTACCGCGAGCTACTCAAGACGTATGCGCGCATCCGCGGCAGATGGCATGCCGCATTGCCGGTCGGCAGGCTCGATACCGCGGTAGCGTCCCGGATCACGGCGGTCACCCTGCCGGTCCCGCATGGTCTGGTCGCAGACCTGGTGGAATCGCTGGATCACCCGATGCGGGCATCCGGGGCAGGCCTGCAAGACAAGGTCCCCGAGCCACCAGGAGGACTACTGAGTATCGAAGATGCCATTACGTTGGCGCTGGCCGGCCACGCGAACGGGCCCCCGTTGCCCGTCGACGCCCTGACAGATCCCCACCAACTCGCAGCCACCGATCCGGTGTGGGCCGGCGGTGACGCGCTGCGAATTCGCCGGATCGCCGAGACGATGACGCTGCCCATCGCACGTCCCACTCTGCGATGGGTGAACATCGTCCCGGGTCCACTGGCCGGTGCGTTACGAAGCAGCCTCGACATCCTGATCGCCCTGACTCCGAAAGTTCTGTTCGCATGAGCCAATCAACAGCGCCCCAATTCAGCGCCATCGACGACATTCGCCGCGCCATCACGAATGTGGCCGTGCCACACCATGAGGCGCCTTCGGTGGTGCTACGGCGCCGCATCGTCGTCGGTGTCGTCCTGGTGATCGGCGCGGTGGTGATGGGACTGTCGATGAGGCGCCAGCCGGGGGAGTCGACCTTCTACTGGCTGACGCTGACCCTGGCCGCGGTATGGGCGCTGGGCGCGCTGGCCTCCGGCCCCCTGCATCTGGGTGGCATTCGCTGGCGCGGTCGCAACCAGCGCCCGGTGATCACCGGGACCACCATCGGTCTGCTGCTGGGCGGCATCTTTGTGTTGGGTGCCTTGGTTGTCCGTAAGATTCCGGCCGCCACCGAGCTGATAGTCCGCGTGCTGCAGTTTGCCAGCCAGGGATCGTTGTTCCTGGTCGTGGTGAGCACCCTGATCAACGGGATCGCCGAAGAGATGTTCTTTCGCGGCGCGCTCTACACCGCGTTGGGTCGGTTCTATCCGGTGGCCGTTTCGACCGTCGTATACATCGGGGCCATCATGGCCAGCGCCAACCTGATGCTCGGCTTTGCCGCTGTCATCCTCGGCGGTGTGTGTGCGTGGGAACGGCGCTCTACCGGCGGAGTGCTGGCACCGATCCTCACCCACCTGGTCTGGGGGCTCATCATGGTGCTCGCGCTGCCACCGTTGTTTGGGGTCTGACCCCGTTATCGGTCGGCGGCGGTGACGTCGCGTGCCAGTGCGCGCAGCGCGGCGGCGTGGAGGTGGCGCAGCACCAGCCAGGACAGCCGGCCGGGAATCCCGCGGGGAAAGAAGATCGCCCGCTGGTGGTAGCTGCTGCCGGCGGTGCCTCGCGGTGTGAGCGTCACCTCCAACCACGTTGGCCCGGGCACGCGGGTGCCCGCGCCCAGTCGCAGTGTGGTTGGCGTGCGCTGCGCGACCCGCCACCGCGGTGCGCGGTGCCGACGCCGTGGTGCGAGCGCCAGCGAGTACCACCTCCGGCTATTGATGGCGCGCTCGGTCGCTTTCCAAACAGCTTCGGGTGCAGCAGTTGTCGTCGCGACGCGGACATCGGTGTACACGATTTCGCCGGCCCACCGCGGGTCGCTGGGCAGTGGCTCGGCCGGTTCCGACTGCAGGGAGGCCCATGTGGCGTCGGGAAGCCCGTGCGCGGCACGGTTCAATGCCAATTCGACCGCACGACGGTAATTGGTCAGGCCCTTCGCCGGTGGCGCGATGATGGTGTCGATGTCGGAGTTGCGCATCACCGCGTCACATTCGAGCGATTCGATCAGCGGCCGGGCCAGGCCCGGAGGAATGGGGGTCACCGTGCCAACCCACAAGCTAGCGATCGTCGGCGTCAGAAACGGCAGCACGATCAGGTAGCGCCGATGCAGCCCGGCGACCTCCGCGTACACCCGCATCATGTCGCCGTACTCGAGCACGTCGGGGCCGCCGACGTCCCACGTTCGGGCCCTGGCGGTGTCGGGCACCGTGGCCGTGGCCGCGGCGACCAGGTAGTGCAGCACGTCACGAATGGCGATCGGCTGAATCCGGTTGTGCACCCACTTGGGTGTGGTCATCACCGGCAACCGGTCGGTGAGGTGCCGGATCATTTCGAAGGATGCCGATCCGGATCCGACCACCACCCCGGCTTGCAGCACGATTGTCTCGATGCCGGAACCAATCAGCGCATCGCCAACGGCCTTGCGTGATTGAAGGTGCGGCGAAAGCTTGCTCTGCTCTGGATGTAGCCCGCTCAGGTACACCACCCGGCGCACTCCGCTGCGCCGCGCGGCGAGTACCACGTTGTGGGCAGCGCGGGCTTCCTCGTCGGCGAAATGCTTTGCCGAGCCCATCGAATGGACCAGATAGTAGACAACGTCCATCCCGGCGAAGGCCGCCTCCAGCGAGTCGGTGTCGCCCAGATCGCCGCGCACCACCTCTGCCCGGTCCCGCCACGGAACGTCCGCCAACTTGCCCGGATCGCGGGCCAACGCTCGCACCCGGTGGCCCTCGTCGAGCAGTCGTGGAACCAGCCGGGCGCCGATGTAGCCGGTCGCCCCGGTTACCAGGCAGTTCACCTGTCCAGCCGACATCGGATCTCCATTCTGTCCCCATGTCTTATTCGGATCCGGTGTTGCTGAGGATTGCCGATTCAGCTCAACGGATCAGGAGTCGGTGAAGGTTGGGGTGCGGCGCTGCTGGAATGCGCGGGCGCCCTCGGCGAAGTCGGGTGATCGCAGCAGCGCCGACTGGCCCTGGAATTCGCGATCGAGGGCGCGATCCAACTCGGTGAGTGTGGCCGCGTTGATGGAGTCCTTGGTCTTGGCAAACGCCACCGCCGGGCCGGACAGCAATCTCGAGATCACCGCATCCACTTCGTTTTGGAAGTCCGCGACGGGATAGACCGCGCTGACCAGGCCGTAGGACAGCGCCTCGGTGGCCGGCAACCGCTCGGGCAGCAGGGCCATCCGCATCGCCCGAATCCGGCCGATCGCAGCGGCGATCAATGCCGAGGCTCCGCCGTCGGGCATCAATCCGATCTTGGTGAACGCGAGCAGAAAATAGGCGCTCTCGGAGGCCAGCACCAGATCGCACGCCAGGGCTAGTGAGACACCGACCCCGGCGGCGGGTCCGTGGACCACGGCGACAACCGGATGCGGCAACGCCGTGATTGCCCGCACCGCCCGGTTGATCTCGGTGAGGCTGGAAGTGCTGGTCTTGCGGCCCGTATCCTGGGCGCTCATCCTGGCCCCGGAGCTGAACCCGCGACCCGTTCCACCCAGGCGCACCACTCGCACTCGCGAATCGGTAGCCGCGGCCTCCATCGCGTCAGCGATCCCGGCCATCACCTCAGGTGTCAACGAATTCAGGCTTTCGGGACGGTCGATCGTCACCGACAGCACCCCGCCGCGCAGCTTGACCTCGAGGCCGGCGACTGGCGCCAGGGTTTCGATCCTGGTATCCGGCATGGGGCTCACCCTAGGTCACCGGGGGCGTGGCCGAGACGGCGTTGGTGGGCGAGGTGGGCCGGACGGGGTGGATTTCCGCGGCCTGCGAAGATGCCATTTGTCGGGTGTTCGGCCCGGGCGAGATCGTCAGAGTGGACGAAAGGTCGGTACATCATGTCGGGACCGCTGAACGGATTGCGGGTCGTTGAACTGGCTGGGATCGGACCGGGCCCACACGCCGCGATGATTCTCGGGGATCTCGGCGCCGACGTGGTGCGCATCGACCGTCCATCGTCCTCTGCCGGGGGGCGCGGGGGCGGCGTGAAGGACGCCATGCTGCTCAACCGACGGATCGTGACCGCCGACCTGAAGTCCGACCAGGGGCGCGAACTTGTCTTGAAGCTCGTCGCCAAGGCCGATGTCTTGATCGAGGGCTACCGGCCCGGGGTCACCGAGCGGCTGGGCCTCGGCCCGCAAGACTGCGCCAAGGTGAATGACCGGCTGATCTATGCCCGGATGACGGGTTGGGGTCAAGCCGGTCCGCGCAGCCAGCACGCCGGTCACGACATCAACTACATCTCGCTCAACGGCATCCTGCACGCGATCGGCCGGGTCGGCGAGCGGCCGGTGCCACCGCTGAACCTGGTCGGCGACTTCGGGGGCGGTTCGATGTTCTTGCTGGTCGGCATCTTGGCGGCACTGTGGGAGCGGCACAACTCGGGCAAGGGCCAGGTGATCGACGCCGCGATGGTCGATGGGTCCAGCGTGCTGGTGCAGATGATGTGGGTGATGCGGGGGATCGGCATATGGAGCGACGTGCGGGGCACCAACATGCTCGACGGCGGCGCGCCCTACTACGACACCTATGAATGCGCCGACGGCGGCTATGGCGCCGTCGGCGCCATCGAGCCGCAGTTCTACGCGGCGATGCTGGCCGGGCTGGGTTTGGATGCGGTGAACCTGCCCCCGCAAAACGACGTCGCCCGCTGGCCGGAACTGCGGGCGGTGCTGACCGAGGCGTTCGGCAGGTACGACCGCGATCATTGGGCCAAGGTGTTCGCCGATTCGGACGCCTGCGTGACCCCGGTGCTGTCGTTCGGCGAGGTGCACACCGAACCGCATATCGCCGAGCGGAACACCTTCTACGAAGGCGATGACGGCGGGCCGCAGCCGATGCCGGCGCCGCGGTTCTCACGCACCGTGCCGAGCCGGCCGCGCCCACCGGCCGCACCGCTGACGGACGTCGAAGCCGTCTTGAGCGACTGGGCATAGTCCCAACCAACCAGTAGGTTGGTTGATTTTGAGCGGAGAAATCGAGGAAGGATTCGCATGGAGATCAGGGACGCCGTTGCCGTCGTCACCGGGGGCGCGTCGGGGCTGGGCCTGGCGACCACCAAGCGGCTGCTGGACGCCGGGGCTCAGGTTGTGGTGCTCGACATCCGGGGTGAAGACGTGGTTGCTGATTTGGGCGACCGGGCACGGTTCGCGGCGGCGGATGTGACCGACGAGGCCGCCGTCGCCAGTGCGCTGGATCTGGCCGAAACGATGGGCACGCTGCGCATCGTCGTCAATTGCGCCGGGACCGGTAACGCGATACGCGTGCTGAGCCGCGACGGCGTCTTCCCGTTGGCGGCGTTCCGCAAGATTGTGGACATCAACCTGGTCGGGAGTTTTAACGTGCTGCGGCTGGCCGCCGAGCGAATCGCCAAAACCGAACCCGTCGGCCCCAATGCGGAAGAGCGCGGCGTCATCATCAACACCGCCTCGGTGGCTGCATTCGATGGCCAGATCGGCCAGGCTGCGTATTCGGCGTCCAAGGGCGGCGTGGTTGGTATGACCCTGCCGATCGCCCGCGATCTGGCCAGTCATCGCATCCGGGTGATGACCATCGCGCCCGGACTGTTCGATACCCCGCTGCTGGCGTCTTTGCCCGAGGAGGCCAGGGCGTCGCTGGGTAAGCAGGTGCCGCACCCGTCCCGGCTGGGAAACCCCGACGAATACGGGGCGCTGGCTGTGCACATCATTGAAAACCCGATGCTCAACGGGGAGGTCATTCGTTTGGATGGCGCGATCCGGATGGCGCCGCGCTAAGGGCCGTTAATAACGATGAAAGCCCCCCGCACAGGCGGGGGGCTTTCATCAATAGACGCGAATTGGCTATCGACGGAACCAACGGCTGACGGCTGGTTCGGCAATTAGTAACCGTGCAAGCATGCCCATGGTGTGCTCAGCTCGCCGTAGGGAGGGGGTGCCACTCTTCAACCTGCTCCGAGGTCTCGCCCTCCACCAGCATGTCGCCGTGGTAGAGAGCCTCGAAGTCGGCCTTAATGACATCGGCACTCGAGTCGTCGATCCACATGACACTGAGCGTAGAAGTCGCCATTAAGGAATCATTGAGTCACGATTCGGAAAATCGTGGCAATTCTTACCGGTGGGTAGGGTGCCGATGCCGAAGTGCTCGCCAGCCGCTTTGGGCAGGCCCGACGGTATGCCGTAACTCGGGGGCCTGGCCAGCGGTCGAGAAACATCGGGAAGCAAATGTGTCGCTACCGGTGGCGTCGCCGGGCGTATCGCGGTTTGTCCGCATCTCGGTTTGTCCGCGGCGCGGTGAACCGTCGGGGCGTCGGGCCTCGTGACTACGGCAGGTGTTGTTTGACGCCCTTAAGTTATCGCTGATAAGCTACCGCGGATATGGTGCAGCCGCCCGGGACGGCTGCACTCGCGGTGGAGGGGACGCACGATGTTGCAGGGGATCGCTCGACTTGCCATAGCAGCGCCGCGTCGAATCATCGGGGTGGCGCTGCTGGTTTTTATCGCAGCAGCGGTCTTCGGCATCCCAGTCGCCAACAGTCTGTCTCCCGGCGGTTTCCAAGATCCCAACGCCGAGTCGGCTCGCGCCATCAAGGTGCTCGCCGACAAGTTCGGCCAGAGCGGTCAGCAAATGCTGATTCTGGTGACCGCTCCCGGCGGCGTCGGCACGGAGCGGGCGCGCGCGGTGGGCACCGACATTGTCGCCGAGTTGAACCACTCCCCACTGGTATTCAACGTGTCCTCGCCCTGGACGGGGCCGTCGGCTGATCCCAAGAGTGCTCCCGACTTGGTGAGCAAGGACGGCAAGTCCGGGCTGATTGTGGTCAACATCAAAGGCGGCGAAAGCAACGCGCAGAAAAATGCGCAGACCCTCGCCGACGAGATCGTTCACGATCGCGACGGCGTCACCGTCCGCGCCGGTGGTTCGGCGATGGAGTACGCGCAGATCAACAAGCAGAATCAGGACGACCTGCTGGTCATGGAGTTGATCGCGATTCCGCTCAGCTTCCTGGTGCTGGTCTGGGTATTCGGCGGGCTGCTGGCGGCCGCGTTGCCGATGGCGCTGGGTGCGCTGGCCGTCGTCGGTTCGATGTCGGTCTTGAGGCTGGTGACGTTCACGACGGACGTCTCGATCTTTGCCCTCAACCTCAGCACGGCGCTGGGGTTGGCGTTGGCCATCGACTACACGCTGCTGATCATCAGTCGCTATCGTGACGAGCTCGCCGAGGGCAGCTCACGCGAGGAAGCTCTGGTCCGGACCATGGCGACTTCCGGCCGCACGGTGTTGTTCTCGGCGGTCACCGTCGCGCTGTCGATGTCGGCGACCGTGGCTTTTCCCATGTACTTCTTGAAATCGTTCGCCTACGCCGGCGTGGCCACGGTGGCCTTTGTCACGACGGCGTCGATCGTGGTGACACCGGCCGCGATCGTGTTGCTGGGGCCGCGGCTGGATGCCTTGAATGTGCGCCGGCTGGCGCGCCGGATGTTGGGCCGTCCGGAACCCCAGCACAAGCCGGTAGATCAACTGTTCTGGTATCGGTCGACCAAATTCGTGATGCGCCGGGCGCTTCCGGTCGGCTTGGCTGTTGTTGCGGTGCTGGTGATATTGGGACTTCCGTTCTTCTCGGTGAAGTGGGGCTTCCCGGATGATCGGGTGCTGCCTGCCACGGCGTCCTCGCATCAGGTCGGTGACGAGTTGCGCACCAACTTCGCACACGATCTCGCGATGGCCGTTCCGGTGGTCGTGCCTGACGTGCACGGTCTGGTCCCAGCCGACCTGGACGGCTACGCCGCCGACCTGTCGCGAGTGCCCGACGTGGCATCTGTGACCGCCCCCAGCGGGACGTTCGTCAACGGAAGTCGGGTGGGGCCGCCGGCGGGTGCTACCGGATTTTCCGATGGCAGTGCCTTTCTGACCGTGGACAGCACCGCGCCGCTGTTTTCCCACGCCTCAGACATCCAGCTCAAACGGTTGCACCAGGTGACCGGCCCGGCCGGCCGGACCGTCGAGATGGCCGGTGTGGCGCAGGTCAACCGGGACAGCGTGGACGCGGTGACCGAACGACTGCCGCTGGTGCCGGGTCTGATGGCCGCCATCACCTTTGTCCTGTTATTCTTGCTCACCGGCAGTGTCGTGCTGCCCGCCAAGGCGCTGATCTGCAACGTGCTCTCGCTGACCGCGGCGTTCGGTGCGCTGGTCTGGATCTTCCAAGACGGTCATCTGGGGGCACTGGGCACGACCCCGAGCGGGACCCTGGTGGCCAACATGCCCGTGTTGTTGTTCTGCATCGCGTTCGGGCTGTCCATGGACTACGAGGTGTTCCTGGTCGCGCGAATTCGGGAGTACTGGCTGGCTTCGGGGGCCGCACGTCCGGCGACCCCGAGCCCGGCCCAAGCCCACGCCGCCAACGACGAGAGTGTGGCGCTTGGATTGGCACGCACCGGGCGGGTGATCACCGCGGCCGCGTTGGTCATGTCGATGTCGTTCGCCGCGCTGATCGCCGCGCACGTGTCCTTCATGCGAATGTTCGGCTTGGGACTGACGCTCGCCGTGGCTGCCGACGCGACGCTGGTCCGGATGGTTCTGGTGCCCGCGTTCATGCATGTGATGGGCAGGTGGAATTGGTGGGCTCCCAAACCCCTGGTGTGGCTGCACCAGCGATTCGGTATCAGCGAGACCGGCGCGGTTGGGGGTGCTGACGCCGCCGCCACCGAGGCGGCGGACCGCCGCGACCGGCCGACCATCCCGGCGGCGCTGAGTGGTCGTGGATAGCGTGTCGATGGGACGCTTGCGACGTGCACGTGCGCCGCGTGGATCAGGTGACTTGCTGCGCCACGAGATCCTGGATGCGGCCACCGAGTTATTGCTGCAGACGCGCCAGGCCAGGGCCGTGTCCATCCGGTCTGTAGCCGAGCGGGTCGGGGTCACACCGCCGTCCATTTACCTGCATTTTCAAGACAAAGATGCGCTGTTGGATGCGGTGTGCGCCCGCTATCTGGCACGACTCGATGAGGAAATGGAGCGGGCGGCGATGGGCCACACCTGCGTGGTGGAGGTGCTGCGAGCCCAGGGCCTGGCCTATGTGCGGTTCGCTCTGCAGACCCCGGAGTTGTATCGGTTGGCCACCATGGGTGAGTGGCGCTCGGGCAGCAACGTGGATAGCGCCCTGGACAGCTCGGCTTTCCGGCATATGTGCGCCTCGGTGCAGGCGATGATGGACGAAGGCATCTACCGCGCCGACGACCCCACCACCATCGCGCTGGAATTGTGGACGGCCGCGCACGGGGTGGCGGCCCTGTTGATTGCCAAGCCACACCTGCCGTTCGGCGATGTCGCGGCCTTTGCCGACCGCGTGCTGGGCGCAGTCCTGTGTGGCCACATGGTGGCGGGTCTAGTCGGCCCGCAGGCCACGTCTCGCGACCTCATGGATTGGGTCGTGCAGCATCGCCCGTCGGAGGAGTCACGCGTATGACATCGCTCGCCAAGAACATAGATCACCCATTTTTCGCCCGGATTTGGCCGTTCATCGTCGCGCACGAGGCCGAGCCGGTGCGTGCGTTACGCCGAGAGAATCTGGCCGGCCTATCTGGGCGGGTCCTCGAGATCGGCGCCGGTATGGGGACAAACTTTGCGTTCTACCCGCAGACGGTGACCGAGGTGGTTGCCGTGGAGCCGGAGCCCCACCTAGCGCTTAGGGCCCGCGCGGCCGGCGAAGATGCGCCTATTCCGGTTACCGTGACCGCTGATACGGCCGAGCAGTTCAGCGATCAGGACCCGTTTGACGCGGTGGTTTGCTCGCTGGTGCTGTGCTCGGTCACCGACCAGCTCGGGGTGTTGCAGCACCTGCGTTCGCTGCTGCGCCCGGGCGGGGAGTTGCGCTACCTCGAACACATTGCCAGTGCCGGCGCCCGTGGGCGGCTGCAGCAATTTGTCGACGCGACCTTCTGGCCCCGGATTGCCGGAAACTGCCACACGCATCGTGACACCGAGCGGGTGATCAAGGCTGCCGGATTCGACGTGGAGAGCACGCGACGGGAGTGGACATTGCCGACGTGGGCGCCGGTCCCGGTGGCCGAGTTGGTGTTGGGCCGGGCCCGCCGTCCCTGATCGGGTGCCGTGACTGCGCCTTGCCATGTGTGAGGGCGCACTGGCTCAACAGGCCGATTCAGCGGCTATGGCGTGAATTTGTGAACCGACCGCGCTGCGGGTGTAGCTCAATCGCGCAGCAGCGCGGGCAGCCGCTCCAGCAGTCCGGGCAACGCTTGACTCGCCGACTCGCGTACACAAAGCGTCGCGCTTCGCGACAGCGGCGTGGGCTCTGGGTTGACCTCGATCACGATCTTGCCGCGCGCCAAAGCCAACTCCGGTAGACCGGCCGCGGGGTAGACGATCGCAGACGTGCCCACCACCACCATCACATCGGCAGCCTCGGTTGCCTCGACGGCGCAGTGCCGCGGCCCCTCCGGCAGCGGCTCGCCGAACCACACGATGTCGGGGCGGATCAGTCCGCCGCAGCCGCAGACCGGCGGTTCGACTTCCAGTGCGGGCTCAGGCATCTGGGGCAACGAGTCCGTGTAAGGCTTATTGCAACGGGCGCAACGGAATTCAAAAAGACTGCCGTGCAGGTGGTGTACCGGTGTGCTGCCGGCGCGTTCATGCAGATCGTCGACATTTTGCGTGACAACACTGACTTCGGCGTGATCTTGCCACTCGGCGATCGCTTGGTGGCCGGGGTTGGGTGCGACGTCGGCCACCAGATAATGCCGCCACAGATACCAGCCCCACACCCGCTCGGGGTTGCGTTCCCAGCCCTGTGTGCTGGACAGCTCGTACGGGTCGAAGCGGGCCCACAACCCGTTCTTGTCGTCACGGAACGTCGGTACTCCGCTTTCCGCGGAGATGCCCGCGCCGCTGAGCACCGTCACTCGCATCCCACAAAGATAGCCGTGCTTGACCGGATACTGGGCAATACTGGGTGATACTGTGATTGTGGAGCTTCGGGATTGGCTACGGGTCGACGTGAAGGCGGGCAAACCGCTATTCGATCAACTCAGAACCCAGGTTATCGACGGTGTGCGAGCGGGCGCGCTGCCGCCCGGCACCCGCCTCCCGACGGTGCGCGATCTGGCCGGGCAGCTTGGTGTTGCCGCCAACACGGTGGCCCGCGCGTATCGAGAGCTCGAGTCGGCCGCAATTGTCGAAACACGGGGCCGCTTCGGCACCTTCATCTCTCGGTTCGACCCGACCGACGCGGCGATGGCGGCCGCGGCCAAGGAATACGTGGAAGTGGCCCGCGCGCTGGGGCTGACCAAGTCCGATGCGATTCGCTACCTCACCGCCGTGCCCGACGACTAACGGCGTTCGCTAGCCGAACTCCAGCAGAGTCAGGCACGGGCGCAACGAGTCCAGGGCCGGCAACCGGTAGACCGTCGACAGCGCGGCGTTGAACATCAGGCCGCGCCCAGCAGGCAGCTGCACGTCCCGGACCGCCCGAATGCCTGCAATCGTGTTCACCAGGTCCGCGGCTTGAGCCACGGACAGGCTGAACGGCATTGGCGGGATCTTGTAGCGGATCGAGGTCCGCATGCCCAGGCGGGTGAACAAGGAGAACCAGCGCGGCGGCAGATCAAAGAGCAACTGAGCGCCGGGAAATCTGCTTGGCGCACTGGGCGATCAGATCCAGCGCCTGATCCGGCTCCAGATACATCAGCAGTCCCTCGGCGGTGATGAACACCCCACCGGAGGTGTCGACGGAGTCCATCCAGCCGTAGTCCAACGCGGACTGCGCGCACACCGATACCCGTGGTGAATTGGGTAGCAACCGCTTTCGGATGTCGATGATCGGCGGCGAATCGACTGTCAGCCAACGGAATTTCTTGCCGGGAAGGGCTGAATCCAAACGCCAGAAACTGGTCTGCAGGCCCTCGGCCAGCGCCACCACGGTGGCCGAGGGGTGCTTATTCAGGTAGGCCAGCGCTCGAGTATCGAAGGCCAGGGCCCGCAGTGCGATGTCTTGGCGGGTAGGGCCGAATTTCGCGAAGTCAAAGTCGATGGAGTCGACCAGCCTGACTGCCATCGGATCCTCGATGATCGGGTCACGGCGGCGCGCCTCTGCGGCCCTGGCGTTGAGCGTCAGCAGGGCGGTCTCCGAGACGCCGGTGAGGGCGACCTTTTGTTGGGCGAATTCGTCGGCAGGGGTCATTGGAGCAAACCTACCTACCGCAAGACCTTGTCCAGCGTGCGCAGGTTGCGGGTGATGGTCGAGGCCTTGTAGCGCTTCTTGCCCATGGTGCGGCCGATGGTGCTGTCCAGCGTGGCGCCCTTGGGCACCTGCCAGTAGATGACGCCATCGCCGCGGTGGATCTTCTCATTGGCGCCGGCGGTCAGCGCGGCCAGTTCATCAAGCACCGAGTCGTCGGACACGAACGTCACGTAGGACTGCAACCCGTCGACTTCTCGTTCGAACGGATACGCCTCGTTGATGGTGCGTACCGTCTCGATGTCGTAGACAAGCACCCAGGCGTCGTAGCCGAACTTGTTGCGCAGCGTGCTCTCCGCGCTCTGCCGCACCGTCGTGGCATCACCGGGTGCCTCCAGTAGCACATTGCCGCTGGCCAGGATGGTGCGCACATTCGTAAATCCGGCATCGGTCAGGGCGGCGGTCACCTCGGCCATTTTCAGGTTGACGCCCCCGACGTTGACGCCGCGCAGGAAGGCCGCGAATTGGGTCATGATTCGATTGCACCAGGCCGTTAGGGAACCGCGCACGGCAACGTAGGCTTTCGGGCATGGGACGCCAGGTCTTCGACGACAAGCTGTTGGCTGTAATCAGCGGTAACTCCATCGGAGTGCTGGCCACCATCAAACATGACGGACGTCCGCAGCTGTCCAACGTGCAGTACTACTTCGACGCCCGCAAGTTGGTGGTGCAGGTATCGATCACCGAGCCGCGGGCCAAGACCCGTAACCTGCGTCGCGACCCACGTGCCTCGATCCTGGTGGACGCCGATGACGGGCGGTCCTACGCGGTCGCGGAAGGCACCGCAGGGCTGACGCCTCCCGCCGCGGCACCCGATGACGAAACCGTTGAGGCGCTAATTGCCTTGTACCGCAACATCGCTGGGGAGCATCCGGATTGGGACGAGTACCGCGAAGCGATGGTCACCGATCGACGGGTGCTGCTGACGCTACCCATCTCGCACGTATATGGCCTGCCCCCAGGTAAGCGGTAACCGGCCGGGATAAGCTGCCGGTATGGCTGCATCGAAGTCCCCGGAAAGCTCCGCCCCGGACGACGACAACAAGCGCAAGTTCCGGGAAGCCCTCGAACGCAAGATGGCGAAGTCCTCGGGGGCGACCGACCACAAAGACGGCGGTGGCAAGAAGCCGCGGGTGCATGGGCCCGTGGAGAACCGCCGGGAATTTCGGCGCAAGAGCGGATAGCCGCAGCCCCGGCAAACTGGCACCAAATGCCGGACTTGGGCGCCTCGCCGCGACCCAGTCGTAGACTGGCCGGGTGCCGAAGCTATAGCTTGTCCAAGATCCGGCCGCCGACGCGCTGTTGGAATCGAATCCATTCGAGTTGCTCGTGGGGATGCTGCTCGACCAGCAGTAGACCTTGACAACTGCGCTACGCATTCTGCTCAGCACCTGTGACCAGGACACGCGTAGCGTCAAACGCACACGACGTGTTCGTCTATGTCAAGGGTTGCTGGTATTCCACACGATCAGGCGCGAGCAGCATTCGACAGCTTCGTCCAGTTATGGACCACCGGCACAACGGCGGGCCGTCGTGCGCCCTTACTTCGACGCCCCGACGAGGTTGGTCTGGACTGTGAGGACGTCTTCTTTCCGTCTGTGGACGGCGTTCCGCGGGAGGGTTAGTTCATGCCTGCCGACTCAGACCGGCTGATCATCCACAACCACTTCGTGCCGGGTACCGCTACGGTTACCCGGGCCATCGTCCCGAGTTCGGCGGCTTGGGCGCTTCGACGCGGAGAGCCCATACGCTGCGCCTGCGACATTCGTAGGCTGATACGTGGAAGCAGTTACAGGAGGCGGCCGGGCTTCGAAAGATCGGTCAGCGAACGCCGACCGCATCGACCAACGCGATACTCGGCGTTGGATTCTGCGGGGCTTCTCTTGCTCAACAGATCACCCGACGCAAGCAGAAGGAGTCGACAACTGGCACTGCCCCAACGCACCACACGACTACATGGTGGCTTCGAACCGCCTTCTTCGCGGTGGCCAACGGGCTAACCCGATGCTGCACGCAGCGGGTGTCTCCGTTGGGGATTGGATGATCCGGAACATGGCCGAACGGGCGGTCAGATGACCACATCCAAATGAACCGCCTCCGGCACCTTGCCAAAATCAGTCCAGGTAACCGCTTGCGGGAAGGTGGTAGCGCTTCCGCCTTGGCTGGCCGACAGGATGATCGCCGATGGCCGCGCCAAAGCAGCTATGATCCGGATCGTTCATCTAGACGATTGGGCGGAGACAGAAGTCATAAACCCCGGTCTGGTTGTTGTCGAGAAGTTCGACCTGAACAGCGTGTGGTGAGACGCTGACCAAGAGTGGCCAGCAAGTAAGGACCCTGGCGGTCGAATATGTGCGTCAGTTCTTCGCGCTTCTTGGCGATCTCGTTCTCTATATAGAGGGCATTCGCGAGAGAAACTGCCAAGACCAGGGCAGCCACGACACGGACCCATGTTGCAGCGCGCAAGAAGAATGCAACAGCCGTGCCTGCTGCCACGACACCGACCCCGGTCCAGACTGGACCCGAACCGGACATGAGGTTGACTGACTGCATCGACATCACGAGCCCAACGAGGACAAGCACACAGACGCCGATCGCAACCGCAGTTTTCTTGTGCTTATCGGCAGCTCCTGAAGCGGGCGGCCCGCTCCATGCGGTGCCGTCCCAGTAGATCTGTTTCTCAGGGTTCGATGGGTCGGGATACCAACCCGGCGCGGGTAGGGGCGCGGTCATTTCTGCTCCTTCTCCCGAAGGTCCCAGCAACCTACAGTTCGAGGTCGAACGACATTGCCGAGGTGGCATGACAAGTCGTTAGACCCAGCTACGAGTGTGGGCGTTCACCCGCTTACAGGGCAACTGGTTCGCAAATATCGACCATCCCAGTTTCAGGGTTTGCTACCGACTTGGAGCCAACGCGCTCTTCTTCCTCCCAGGGCTCCGGCGTTGTTGATTAGCAGGCTTGTGAGCTGGGTTGATGATCTTTGGTGCCGCGCTATTGGGGCCGGAGTGTAGGCACGGGCTATCTGGAGAACGATCGAGTTGGTTACTGTTCGTCGTTGGTCTGGAGTTGCCCGTGCCTACCGTTTCAGTATTGCCTGTGTCGTCGGTTCCAGAGGTGTTCGACTGCTGGAGTCCTGGTGAGCGCAGCGAGCTCATCGGATCGGAGTTTCTCGATGTGTTGGCCTCGGTGCCAGACCCGAGGGGCCCACGCGGTCGGAGGTATTCGCTGATGGCTTTGTTGGCGATCGCGGTTCTGGCCACTGCCGCGGGGATGCGCGGCTATGCTGGTTTTGCCACATGGGCGGCCACCGCTCCCGATGATGTGTTGGCCCAATTAGGGGTCCGGTTCCGGCGGCCCAGTGAGAAGACCTTCCGCGCTGTTTTGTCTCGGCTAGACCCCGCCGACCTCAACGCCAGGATGGGCAGTTACTTCACTGCACACGTGGCCAGCAGCGACCCCAGTGGATTGGTGCCGATCGCGTTGGACGGCAAGATGCTGCGTGGTGCTTTACGCGCCAAAGCGACAGCCACGCATCTCGTGTCGGTGTTCGCCCACCGTGCCCGATTGGTGCTCGGTCAACTCGCTGTCGCCGAGAAAAGCAATGAAATTCCCTGCGTACGTGCCCTGCTCACGCTGCTGCCGGGTAGCTTGCGGTGGCTGGTCACCGTGGATGCGATGCATACCCAGGTCGTCACCGCGAAGTTGATCTGCGCCACCTTGAAGTCGCACTACCTGATGATCGTCAAGTCCAACCAAGCCAAAATACTTGCGCGTATCACCGCGCTGCCCTGGGCCGAGGTGCCCACAGCCGCTACCGACGACTCCCGCGGCCACGGCCGTGTCGAGACCCGCACCCCGCAAATCATCACCGCTGCACGAGGAATCGGCTTCCCCTACGCAAAACAAATCATCCGGATCACTCGTGAACGCTTGATCACCGCCACCGACCAGCGCAGCGTGGAGGTGGTCTATGCCATCTGCAGCCTGCCGTTCGAGCACGCCCGCCCTACCGCGATCATGACCTGGATGCGTCAACACTGGGGAATCGAGAACAGCCTGCACTGGATACGCGACGTCACCTTCGACGAAGACCGTCAAAGGGCACATACCGGAAACGGCGCACAGGTCCTAGCAACGCTACGCAACACCGCGATCAATCTGCACCGCCTCAACGGCGCCGACAACATCGCCGAAGCCTGCCGGATCACCGCTTTGACCGCCAACCGCCGCCTAGACCTCCTCAATCCACAATCCCCCAGCTCACAAGCCTGCTAATCAACAACGCCGGAGCCCTGTTCTTCCTCCCTGCAAACATTTCGCGCCGAGCTCTTGTCAAAGCTGGGGCGTGAGACTCGCCAGATTGGCCGTATAGTGAAAAAGGTTGCGGTTTCACCTAGTCTCTCTGCGGACGACCTCTTTAAATAGCTCAAGTAGCTCAGGTGGAATTCCAGAGACGTTACCCGTTTTCGACTCATCGGCAAAGACGGGCGGCCCGAACACTGTTCGACCCGCAAAGAGTACCAAGTCTTTGCGTCCTTCAGGGGTGGGTATCTTCTCGGCGAACGCTCCAACGGAAATTATCTGCACGAAGGACACTTTTGCCCAACGGCTGAGAAGTCGATAGTGGGTAGATATTCGGGCGGCGTATGCGGCGATTCCTATCAATGGGAGTGTCAATGCGAATCGAAATAGCGTGTCTTGCCATTGAGCTGAAACTGGAGAGGCAATGATGAACATCCCCGATCCGATCGTCGCAAACAAGCAGCCAATTGCAAGTAAAGTCAACCGGGTTGCGGACTTTCCGTCCTTATCGGCCAGTCCCTTGAAGTGAGCACTCAGCGTGGCTGCCCCACCAAGTCCGGCCGCTTCTTCGGCCAGTTTGCTTGCCCGTATTGCCACTGCGGCTGCCTCGTTCGCAATCTCAACGGCGGTCCCGGCGGCTAGGGCCTGTGAAAAATCGTTGGCCGCTATCTGCAATTCGTCCGACCAGGCGCGCATAGCTTGGCTGAGTTTCGGGTCCATATTTGGATCGAAGGTATTCATTGAGACCCTGCCGCGCATGCGACTCGTCCACGCAATTAGGAAATTTATCAGATCTTTCTTTGTTGGACATTTATCCGCATCTGATGCGCAATTCAAAAAGTATTCCAAATGCGCTCGAAATTCTCTTATCGAGGCATCGTCAATCCGCATCACGAGGTAGTTTATTTGCTCTTGTTTCGCCGGCCCAGAAACATGTTTCACTGGGCTCTCAAATAGCAGGCGTAAGAGCGCGCTTGCGAGATTTCGAATCGCGAGGCTCGTTGTAAGATCGAAAATCGAAACGAGTTTTGTCGTCAATGGATCTTTGTCTTGTTCACGACTTGGATCGCGTAATGTGTCAAATAGATCCAGGAATTTTTTCAGCGCCTCGTAGGAACTTAACCGATCCTTAGCCGTCTCTTCCGGGACTATTCCATAGCCGTAAGCCCAATGTGGTGTTGGCTCATCCTGGGTCGCCGAGGTCGACATCATTTCACGATAGGGACCGTGCTAAGTCCGATGTGAGCGACGCGCCGTGCGCAATCAGCTCGTCGGCTGGATCGGTTGATGGGTGTGGTGAAGGAACTTGCCCACTACCGTTTGGCGATGATCGACATCTCGTCCCTGGCCATCTTTCCGGCCGGTTCGTCTAGCAGGGCATGCTGCACTCGGAAGTAGCAACCGTCTTTGGCGCCACTCGTCGCTGTCCAGGGTGTCCTCCGATCTAGGGGTTGTCCTACAGTCGACGTGTGAACCTCTGCCTAGCGCAGGACCCCGAGGCCGATGAACTCTTATCCAACAACCCGTTCGCACTGCTGGTCGGGATGTTGCTCGACCAGCAGGTTCCGATGGAAACGGCCTTTGCCGGCCCCAAGAAGATCGCCGATCGGATGGGTGGTCTGGATGCCGGCGACATCGCCGACTACGACCCGGACAAGTTCGCCGCATTGTGTTCGGAAAAGCCTGCAATACATCGCTTTCCGGGATCGATGGCCAAACGCGTCCAGACGCTGGCCCAGATCGTGGTGGACCGCTACGGCGGGGATGCGGCCGCGATATGGACCGCCGGTGAGCCCGATGGCAAAGAATTGCTGGGCAGGCTCAAGGGGCTACCCGGGTTCGGTGAACAAAAGGCGCGGATCTTTCTGGCGTTACTGGGCAAGCAGTACGGCGTGACGCCCGAGGGCTGGCAGGCGGCGGCCGGTGACTACGGCCAGCCCGGCACCCACATGTCGGTGGCCGACGTTGTCGACGCCCGTTCGCTTGGTCAGGTGCGATCGCACAAGAAACAGATGAAGGCAGCGGCCAAGGCGGCAAAGCAGTAGGTAGTAGGAGGGAAGGGCGACAACGTGAAGACACACATAACGTGTCCGCGCGGCGAAGCCATCGTCGGAAAGGACGAGGACGAGTTGGTCGAGCTCACGCAGGCCCACCTCGCCAGCGTTCACCCGGGTCTCGAATACGACCGAGACGCGATCCTGTTCATGGCGTACTGAGGCTCGCGTCTCGGCCGGCTCAACGGTGGTGCTAGGGCACCACCGTTGAGCCGATGGTGGGCATGAACTGGCATTGCCGTTCTTTGGTGGTGACCTGCCCGAAGATCGTCGACATGATGCTGCCCGAACCGGTGTCGGCAATCCCGGTCAACGTTGTGGGCCCCTCCGGATTGATGTCGGAGCGCGGCTTGAGCGTCACGCTTCCGGATTTGCCGGAGCTCAGGTTCACCCAGGTGACGTTCAACGGCAGCCGCTGCACCTCGGCGGGGCCGGGGGTGCCGACCGCGGTGAACACATAGGCGGTCTGGCCGGGCCCGGGGCCGGGCGTCGGGATGGTGGCCGGGCCCGCAACCGAGAGGGCGGTGGCGATGATGTTGCTACCGTCCGCCAGGCAGTTCGTGCCGATCGAGGGGTACATGAAGTCCTGCGTGGGCGGGGCGTCAGGGCCAAAGCCCGGTGCCGCGGCCGGTGCCGGCGCGGGTGCCGGTGCGGGTGCGGCCGCTTCGGGTGCGGGAGCGGCGGCGGGGGCAGGAGCCGGAACGGGCGCAGGTGCGGCCACGGGTGCGGCCACGGGTGCGGCCGGCGGTGCGGCGGGGGCAGGTGCCGGCGCTGGTGCGGCCGCGGCCGGTGCTGGTGCGGGTGCCGCGGGTGCTGGTCCCGGTGCCGCCGCGGGTGCTGGCGCGGTGCCAGGCGCCGACGCGGGAGCTGCGGCCGCGGGTGCCGGCGCGGACGCGGGCGGTGCGCCGGCCGGCGCCGCTACCGGTGCTGGACCCGCTGCATGCGCGGGATCGATACCCGCGGGCAGATGTGCGAGTGTCCCAGGCTCGGCGCCCGGGGCCGGCACATGCGGCACCGGGGCACTGGCCGGCGGGGCGACCTCAACCGGGGCGGCGGCCGGAGCCGGCACGCCTAGCGGAGGTGATCCGGGGGCCGGGTTCACCGGCTCCTGGACGAACTGGTTGACCGACGACGCGACGTTGCGGGATTCGGTCGGGGCCGCCGGGTTGTGCGCAAATGCCTGCGCAGCTGCCATCAGCAACTGCGTCGCCTGCTCGGGATTGCCGGCCGCTTGCTGGATTATCGGACTAAGTTGAGCCAACGCCGGCAGACCCGGTAGCTGTGGGTTGGGGTTGGGCTGCGGCGCCGCCGGGTCGGCTGCCGCGCCCGGGCAAAGCCCGAGCGCGGCAGCCGAGGTGACGACGACGGCGGCCAAACCTTTGGACAGACTCCAAGTGCTTGCCACGTAATTTCTCCCGGTCCTAGATGATGGTTTTAGCCGTCGGACGAGACGCTCAGGGCAGGGCCGCGAGCAACGTCTGGGGCTGGTTTGCAGGTGCGGCCGGCGCAGCGCCGGGGGCCGGGAGTCCCGGAATGGCGCCCCCGGTCAGCCCCGGCAGAGCGGCCTGAGCCAGACCGGGAATTGCCGACGCCAACCCCGGAAGTGCGGCCGCTGGTGCCGCCGGAGCGGCGGGTGCCGGTGCGGTGAGCCCCGGGATCGGGGCGTTCACCCCGGGGATGGACGGCGTTACCGCCGTCGCGGGGGACGGCGCAACCGGCGCGGCCGGCGCGGTAATCCCCGGAATCGGGGTGTTCACGCCGGGAATCGCCGGGGCGGTCGCCGGGGCGGCCGGGGCCAGCCCGGGCAGCACCGAGCCGAGGCCGGGTGCTGCGGGCACCGGCTGCGGAGCCTGCGGGGCGCCGAGCAACGGCGTGGTGCCCAGGGCCGTCGCCAGGTTCTGCAGGATTTGGGGCGCATTAGCGGCCGAGCTGATCAGCTGCTGCGGGATGTTGGGAGCAGGAGCCGGCGCCGGCGCCGGGTCTGCATGGGCGATTCCGCCCGTCAGTAGTGCAGCGGACGAACCGACCAAGACGGCGGCGGCGCGTACGTACGTCCAGATGGTTGGCATGACTCTCCCTGGTTATTAGTGACAGGTCCCGGGTGATGGTTGGTAGTGACAGGTCCCGGTTGCCGAAGCTATCGCGGTACGGATGTGACTCAAGTGACACGTGTGGCATTTATTTGATCGTTATGGATACGAGCGATAGCGGTGACCGGTCACCTGGGCAATTGGGTCGGCACTAGAGTCGGTCGCATCGACACGACCTCGGCCGCCCCGGCGGCAAGCACCACTCGGCACAAGGCGGTATCGCCGAAGGTCTGGGGGCGCCGTGGCGCGCCGTTGCTGCTGGTGTTCAGCGTCGCCGCGCGACTCGCCTGGACCTACCTGACGTCCAACGGAGCGAACTTTGTCGACCTGCATGTCTATGTCGGCGGAGCGGCGGCCCTTGGCCATCCCGGCAGCCTGTACAGCTACGTTTACGCAGATCAGACGCCTGACTTTCCGCTGCCCTTCACGTATCCGCCGTTTGCGGCGGTCGTCTTCTACCCGCTGCATCTGCTGCCTTTCGGGCTGGTCGCATTCCTGTGGCAGCTCGCTACCATCACCGCGTTGTACGGCGCGGTCCGGATCAGCCAGCGTCTGATCGGCGTGCCGGCCGAGCGCGGTCACCGCGCCGCGATGGTGTGGACGGCGGTCGCCATCTGGATTGAGCCGCTGCGCAGCACCTTCGACTACGGGCAGATCAACGTCCTGCTGATGCTTGCGGCGCTGTGGGCGGTTTACACCACGCGATGGTGGTTATCGGGCCTGTTGGTTGGCGTAGCGGCGGGCATCAAACTGACGCCGGCGATCACCGCCGTCTATCTGGCCGGCGTCCGGCGCTGGCGTGCCGCGGTGTGTTCGGCGATCGTGTTCCTTGTGTCCGTCGGTGTGTCGTTGCTGATCGTGGGTGGTCAGGCTCGCTACTACTTCACCGATTTGCTGGGAGACGCGCACCGGGTCGGGCCCATTGCGACGTCGTTCAACCAGTCCTGGCGCGGCGCAATCTCGCGAATCCTCGGCCATGACGCGGGCTTTGGCCCGCTGGTGTTGGCCGCCATCGCTGTCACGGCGGTGCTGGCGGTCCTGGCCTGGCGAGCGCTCGAGCCCGCCGATCACCTGGGCAAGCTACTGGTAATCGAACTTTTTGGTTTGCTGCTCTCGCCGATCTCGTGGACCCACCATTGGGTGTGGTTGGTGCCGTTGATGATCTGGCTTCTCAGCGGCCCGCTGCGCGATCGGCTCGGCGCGCGGATCCTGGGTTGGGGTTGGTTGGCGCTCACCGTCATCGGCGTGCCGTGGTTGCTGAGTTTCGCCCAGCCGACCATCTGGCAGATCGGCCGACCCTGGTACCTGGCGTGGGCCGGACTGGTCTATGTGGTGGCAACGCTGGCGACCCTCGGCTGGATTGCGACGACGCGTCAGCGGGCGCGCTAGTCCCGGTCGCGTGGCGAGGCGCTGGTCAGTCGCCGACGATGCCGTTGATGTCGCGGGCCATGTCGATGTCGTTTTGCGTGATGCCGCCCGCCGAGTGCGTAACGAGTGCGAAAGTAACTGTCCGCCAACGGATATCGATGTCCGGGTGATGGTCCTTGCTTTCCGCGTGCTCGGCCACCCGGCGCACGGCATCGATCGCATCGAGAAAAGTTGCAAACTTGATGGATCGGCGCAGCGCTCCATCGGCCCGTTGCCAGCCGTTGAGGCCGGGCAGTTCGGCGTCTACTTGCTCATCAGTTAACACAGCCATGTGGCCAACGGTACGCCGTGGGTTCATGGGTGCTGCCTAGCCCATCCGGGTTCTGCGGCATCGGGATCGGTGTGTCAGTTCGTCGTTGCGCGCCATCATGTTTGGCTTGCCCAAGCCGGCTTGGCGCGCAGTCAAGGCTGCGGTGGCGCAGGGCTGGGGGGTGTTGGGGCAACATGGCTTCGGTCGGATCGCAGTCCGCCGGATCTGGGAAGTGGCGCTGCCGGGTCGACTCGGCGAGATACCGTCACTGGCGATGCCGAATCAGATCGTCGTTGCCGGAGCCATCATCTGCGGCGCCACCGTATTGGTGGCGCAGCGGGTCCGGCCGCCGGAGCTGGCCGGTCGATGGGAGCTTCCTGGCGGAAAGGTTGCTGGCGGCGAGACCGAGCCTGCCGCGCTGGCTCGCGAGCTGGTCGAAGAACTCGGACTCGGCGTCGACGATGTCGCGGTCGGCGAGCGGTTGGGGGCCGACGTTGTGCTGGATGAAAAGACCGTATTGCGGGCATACCGGGTGCGTTTGCTGCGCGGGCACCCATGCGCGCGCGACCACCGTGCGTTGCGCTGGGTGACGGCCGATCAACTAGACGATGTCGACTGGGTACCGGCCGATCGGTGCTGGCTTGCCGACCTGGACCGGGCGCTGCGGCCAGCCCCGCCGACGGGTTAATCGGCCGCCTGCCACGCCCTGATCGGGATGGTGTTGCTCACGCTGTGACCCGTAGCCGGTCGGTGCCCGATGTGGCCGCGCGAAGTGGTTCGGTGTCGCTACCGCGCGGGTGGTAGGCCCTTTTTGGCCGATTCCCGGGGCTCACCGGGGGCGACACGCCGAGCGCGACAGCCCGAACCGGGGGCTCGATCAACGGGTCGACTCACCGGCCCAGTTCGCCTTCCGCTGCCTGCGCTGCCACAATCACCGACGTGCTATTCCGCAATGTCGCCATCGTCGCTCACGTCGACCACGGCAAAACCACCCTGGTTGACGCGATGTTGCGGCAATCCGGTGCCCTTACCGAACGCGGTGAAGTCCAGGAACGTGTCATGGACAGCGGTGACCTGGAAAGGGAAAAGGGCATCACCATCCTGGCCAAGAACACCGCCGTGCACCGACACCATCCGGATGGAACGGTGACGGTGATCAACGTCATCGACACCCCGGGCCACGCCGACTTCGGCGGCGAGGTCGAGCGCGGGTTGTCCATGGTGGACGGGGTGCTGCTGTTGGTCGACGCGTCCGAGGGCCCGCTGCCACAGACCCGGTTCGTGCTGCGCAAGGCGCTGAGCGCGCATCTGCCGGTGATCCTGGTGGTCAACAAGACCGACCGGCCTGATGCCCGCATCAAAGAGGTGGTCGAGGCCAGCCACGACCTGCTGCTCGATGTCGCGTCCGATCTCGATGACGAGGCGGCCGCGGCGGCTGAGCATGCGCTGGGGCTGCCGACGCTGTACGCATCGGGGCGCGCGGGCATCGCGAGCACCATCGAGCCGGCCGATGGTCAGGCGCCCGACGGCACCAACCTGGATCCGTTGTTCGACGTCCTGCTCGAGCACGTTCCGCCGCCGCAAGGCGACTCCGAGGCTCCGCTGCAGGCCCTGGTCACCAACCTGGACGCGTCGGCCTTCCTCGGCCGGCTCGCCCTGGTCCGCATCTACAACGGCAAGCTGCGCAAGGGCCAGCAGGTGGCTTGGCTACGCGAGGTGGACGGGGTGCCCGTGGTCACGAGCGCCAAGATCACCGAATTGCTGGCCACCGAGGGTGTCGAGCGCAGCACCACCGACGAGGCGGTTGCCGGGGACATCGTCGCTGTGGCGGGGTTGCCGGAGATCATGATCGGCGACACGCTGGCCGACCCGGACCATGCGCATGCCCTGCCGCGCATCACCGTCGACGAACCGGCCATCTCGGTGACGGTCGGCACCAATACCTCGCCGCTGGCCGGGAAGGTCTCCGGGCACAAGCTGACGGCCCGCATGGCCCGAGGCCGCCTGGACACCGAACTGATCGGCAACGTCTCGATCCGGGTCGTCGACATCGGGCGCCCGGATGCCTGGGAAGTGCAGGGGCGCGGTGAACTTGCATTGGCCGTGCTGGTTGAGACCATGCGCCGGGAGGGCTTCGAACTCACGGTAGGCAAGCCGCAGGTGGTCACCAAGACGATCGACGGCCAGCTGCACGAGCCCTTCGAGGCGATGACCATCGACTGTCCGGACGAATTCGTCGGAGCCATCACCCAGCTGATGGCCGGGCGCAAGGGCCGCATGGAAGAGATGACGAATCATGCCGCCGGTTGGGTCCGGATGGACTTCATCGTGCCCAGCCGCGGGTTGATCGGCTTTCGCACCGATTTCCTCACCCTGACGCGGGGGACCGGCATCGCCAACGCCGTGTTCGACGGTTACCGGCCGTGGGCGGGGGAGATCCGGGCCCGGCACACCGGGTCGCTGGTGTCGGATCGTTCCGGGGTCATCACCCCCTTCGCGCTGCTCCAGCTTGCCGATCGAGGTCAGTTCTTCGTGGAGCCCGGCGAGGACACCTACGAGGGCATGGTCGTCGGCATCAACCCGCGGGCCGAGGACCTCGACATCAACGTCACCCGCGAGAAGAAGCTGACCAACATGCGGTCATCGACCGCGGACGTGATAGAGACGCTGGCCAAGCCGCTCGAGCTCGACCTGGAGCGGGCCATAGAGTTCTGCGCGCCCGACGAATGCGTCGAGGTGACACCGGAGGCCATCCGGGTTCGCAAGGTCGAGCTGGACGCCACCTCGCGGGCTCGCAGCCGGTCCCGGGCCAAGGCCCGAGGTTAGCTTGGGGGCGCCCCGCGAACGTGAGCGTGACGCCAGTGCGAAATCCGGTTCGGTTTTTCGCAGCTGCATCACGCGCGAGGACCGCCTCGATACCCTGGTGGGTGTGTTCAGCCCAGTACGCCGCGTTTGCCTGACGGTCGGTGTGCTGATCACAGCGCTAGGTGTGGCGCTGTCTGGTTGTACGGTGAGTCCGCCTCCGGCGCCGCAGAGCACCGACACGACCCACAACACCCCACCGCCGCCGCCGCATCCGACCCAGATCATCATGGGCATCGACTCGATCGGCGCGGGGTTCAACCCGCACCTGCTGTCCGATCTGTCGCCGGTGAACGCGGCGATCAGCGCGTTGGTGCTGCCCAGTGCGTTCCGGCCGGTGCCGGATCCGAACTCGCCGACCGGCTCGCGCTGGGATATGGATCCCACCTTGCTGGTGTCCGCGGAGGTGACCGGCCAATCGCCCTTCACGGTCACCTACAAGATCCGTCCGGAAGCGCAATGGACTGACAACGCGCCGATCGCTGCCGACGACTTCTGGTACTTGTGGCGGCAGATGGTCAGCCAGCCTGGTGTCGTTGATCCGGCCGGCTACGACCTGATCACCGCCGTCCAATCACTGGAGGGGGGCAAGCAGGCCGTCGTCACCTTCGCGCAGCCCTACCCGGCCTGGCGAGAGCTGTTTGACAACCTGCTGCCAGCGCACATCGTCAAGGACGTTCCGGGCGGTTTCGCCGCGGGGCTGGCGCGCACCTTGCCCGTCACGGGCGGGCAGTTCCGGGTGGAAAACATCGACCCGCAGCGCGACGAGATCTTGATCGCCCGCAACGACCGCTATTGGGGGCCTCCGGCCAGACCTTCCCTGATCCTGTTTCGCCGTGCCGGGGCGCCTGCGGCGCTGGCCGACTCGGTGCGCAACGGCGACACGCAGGTGGCCCAAGTTCACGGCGGGTCGGCCGCGTTCGCCCAGTTGTCGGCCATTCCCGACGTGCGGACCGCCCGGATCGTGACCCCGCGGGTCATGCAGCTCACGCTCCGGGCAAATCAGCCCAAGCTGGCCGAAGCGCAGGTGCGCAAGGCGATTTTGGGTTTGCTCGATGTTGACCTGCTCGCCGCTGTGGGGGCTGGCAGCGACAACACCGTCACCTTGGACCAGGCCCAGGTCCGTTCACCGAGTGACCCGGGCTATGTACCGACCGCACCGCCGGCGCTGAGTACCTCCGCAGCATTGGCGCTTCTTGAAGGAGCCGGTTACCAGATCGAGAGCAACACCTCGGTTTCGCCGGCGCCGCCGGGGCCGGGGTCCACCACCACGCCGGTCAGCACGGGGCCGCCGGAAGTCATCCGCGGCGGCATCAGCAAGGACGGCAGACAGCTGACGCTGGTCATCGGGGTGGCGGCCAACGACCCGACGTCCGTGGCTGTCGCCAACACGGCGGCCGACCAGTTGCGCAACGTGGGGATCGCGGCCTCCGTACTGGCGTTGGACCCGGTCACGCTCTACGGCGACGCCCTAAACGACAACCGGGTCGACGCGATCGTGGGCTGGCACCAGGCCGGCGGAAACCTCGCGACATTGCTGGCGTCGCGCTATGGCTGCCCGGCGTTGCAGACCACGGAGGTCTGGGAGCCGACGATACCGGCGAACACACCCGCAGCAACCACGGGTTCGATGCCGTCTGCGGTGCCCAGCGCCGTCACACCGGTGCCGCCCGCGCCCAGCGAGCCACCCGGCCCGAACGCACTGTTTCGGGCGCCGTCGAACCTCACCGGCATTTGCGACCCCAGCATCCAGTCGAACATCGATGCCGCACTCAACGGCACCAAGAACATCAACGACGTGATCACCGCGGTCGAGCCGCGGCTGTGGAACATGTGGACCGTGTTGCCGATCCTGCAGGACACCACCATCGTTGCGGTCGGCCCTAGCGTTCGGAATGTCAGCTTGTCTGGCTCGGTGCCGGTCGGCATCGTCGGTGACGCCGGCCAGTGGGTGAAGACCGGCCCCTAGCTTCCGCCGTTGCTCCCGTAAAGCTATGGGAAATGGCCATTTTCGCTTTCTTTCTGCGCTCTATTGGGCCAATCATCAACGGATTGTGCAGAAACCGCGCAGTCGCCGCCCACATCGCGATACGCTCCGCTCAGGGCTGCCCTGATCGGGCCGGGGATGGCCAGCAATCAAGCTAGCGAAGCCATTGAAGCCGTGGTGGGGAGGCCCGAAATGTCTTTTGTATTTGCGGAACCGCAGTATTTGAGTGCGGCAGCAACCGATTTGGCAAGTATTGGCTCGACGATAGACACGGCGGGCAGCGCCGCAGCGTTGGCGACCACCGGTGTGATCCCGGCAGGTCTCGATGAGGTGTCGGCGGGCATCGCGGCCTTGTTCGGTGCACACGGCCAGGCATATCAGGAGCTCAGCGCCCGGGCGGCGCTGTTTCACGATGAGTTTGTCCGAGTGCTCAGTGCCGGCGCGGACGCTTATGCGAGCAGCGAAGTCGCCAATGCGCAAGCGGTGCTGGCGGCCGGGCCGGGCGGGCTCTTTGAACAGGTTGGCCGGGTGCAGGCTGGCTTCACCGCCAACCTGGTCAGCGGCGAGCTCGCGTTCAACCAGGCGCTGGTCGCCAACGAGGCGGCCGTGATTGATGCGGTTGGCGGCGCCAACAGCTTGGTCGGAGGGGTGATCTACGGCGGCTTCAACGCCACCAACTTGGTGGTGGGTACCGGCCAACAATTCGTGAACACCCTTGTGGGGGCGCGGATTCCGGCGAGTCTGAGCACCAGCTTGCTGCTCGGTGGACAGGTGCCCGGTGCTCAGATCGGTGCCGGCCTCTCTGGAGTGGTGCAGACCGGCCAGTCGCTGGCCGGCAGTTTCAACGCTGCGCTCTCGGGCATGGGAACTCAGCTGAGCGCCGCTTTGAGCGGGAGCCTCAGTGCTGGGCTCCCGGACCTGTCGAGCCTGGGGGCCCAGCTCGGCGCTGGGCTGTCGGGCGACTTGAGCGCAGGACTGCCCAGTGTTTCCGGGCTGGTGCAGACGGGGCAGGTGCTGGCCGGCAGCTTCAACGACGCCGTCGGCGGGCTGGGTTCTCGGGTGGCCGGTGTCCTGTCGGGCGCCGTCGGCGGGGAGCTTCCAGACTTGTCCGGGCTGGTGCAAGCCGGGGCGGTGCTGATGGGCGGTGTTGGCACTGCCCTTTCGGGTTTGGGCGCTCAATTGAGCGCGGCCTTGTCCGGGAGTTTGGGTACGGCAGTGCCCGGCCTCTCTGCGCTGATCCAAACCGGTGAATCACTGGCCGGCGGCTTCAATGCTGCGCTTGGCACGTTGGGCACCCAGGTGAGTGGGATGTTGTCGGGCGGCCTGGGTGGTGGGTTACCGGGGCTTGCCGCGCTGATCCAGACCGGTGAGTCGCTGGCGGGTGGTTTCGGCACCGGACTCACCGGGTTCATGGGCGGTGTTGACGTGCTGGGCAACTTGGGTGGTGAGCTGTCCGCTGTGGGCGCTCAGTTCAATGCCGCCGTCGCGGCGGGATTGACCGGTGACTTCTCCGGGTTCCCGGTACTGGTGGACACCGTGTCAGGCCTGCCCGGTGCGGTGCTCGCGCAACTGGGTCAAGCCCAAAACGGGGTATTGGCCGGTTTTGTCGACGGCCAGCTCGCGTTCAACCAGTCCTTGGTTGCCAATGAGGTTGCGCTGCAACAGGCCTTGTTCGGCACCGATGCGGCGCTCAACGGCGCGGTCAACCACGGGTTCAACGCGGTGAACCTACTGGTGGGTACGGGAGAGCAAGCCGTCAATGCCGTGCTGGGTGCCCCGACGCCGGCCAGCTTTACCGGCAGCCTGCTCGTCGGCGGCTCGCTCGAGGGCGACATACCGACCGGTGGTCTGCCTGGTGTGGCGCACCAGTTGCTGTTGCTCAACGCGGCTTTGGGAGGCCCAGCACTGGTCGATGCGTCGTGGTTGAGCCAGTTCGGCCAAGCCCAAGCGGCTTTCAATGCTGATGTGCTCAGCGGTCAACTGGCCTTCAACGAATCACTGGACACCAATGAGATGGCTTTGCAGCAGGCGATTTTCGGCACCGACAGTGCCCTCAATGGCGCGGTGAACCACGCCTTCAACATGGTCAACTTCACTCTGGGTGCGGGACAGCAGACCGTCGACGCGCTCTTGGGTGTCCCGGTGCCCGCGGACTTCACCGGCAGCCTGCTGGCCAGTGGTTCGGCCGATGCCTTCGGTGGCGTGACGACCGGTGGCTTGCTCGGTGCGGTGGAGCAGAAATTCCTGATGGATGGGGCCTTCCTGAGCGTCTTCGGTGTTCCGATCCAGGTGACACTCGACGGCCGCCTGCCGGAGCTGATCGGTCAGCTGACCGGCTCCGCCTCGGGTGGTGTTGAGGTAGGGACCGAGGTCGGTGGTGAAATTCCTGAGTAGCTATCGCTAGGGGCGCTATCGTGGCGGCACCAACGTTGATGTGCGTCAGATGTGAATATTTCTGGATCAATTGGTGAAAACCCGGCATGTCTGCACCGGAGCGGGGCTAGGCTCTGTGCATTCGCAATAGCCGCACGACCGGGCTGTGCGCTCAGTGGTCGTGCGCTTGAACCGGTGGTGATGCACGATGTCGCTCTTGACAACCGCTCCGCAAGTACTGACCTCGGCCGCAACAGATTTGGCGGGTATTGGTTCGACGATCAATGCGGCCGGCACAGCGGCGGCGGTGGCGACGACGAGAGTGTTACCGGCGGCCGCCGACGAAGTGTCGACGGCAATCGCCGCGTTGTTCGATGCGCATGGCCAGGCCTATCAACGGCTCAGCGCGCAGCTTTCGGAGTTTCACGATCAGTTCGTGCGAACCTTGAACGCGGGTGCGCAAGCCTATGCCGGCGCGGAATCGGCCAATGCCTCGCCACTGCGGGCAGTGGCTGCAGCCGCGGCGTCCTCGAGCCCCTTGGAGCAACTCGAGCAGCTGCAGATCAGCTTCAACACGTCCCTGGTCAACAACGAGCTCGCGTTCAACCATGCGCTGGTCACCAACGAGGTCGCGCTCGAGAAACTAATCTTTGGTACCGACAGTGCTCTCAATGGGGCACTCAACCGGGGCTTCAACGCGGGCAATCTGTTGTTGGGAACCGGCGAGCAAATCATCAACACCCTCCTGGGTGCTCCGGTGCCAACGAACTTCACCTCCAGTCTGCTGCTGGGCAGTTCGGCTCAGGTGTTCAACGACGGCCAGATCGGCGGCCTGCTCGGCGCCTTCGACCAGAGCCAGATGGTTCCCACCGACTTGGTTGGCATCTTCGCGGGCAGTGGGTCGCTGCTGCCGTCGGCGTCAAGTGTGTTCCCGGCCGCTGCACAGACGCTGTCAGCAAGTCCGGTAGGTGATTTCATGGAGCAGCTGGAAGCGGCTCAGATTGGCTTCAACACCGCAATGGTGAATAATCAGCTCAGCTTCAACCACGCCCTGGTCGCCAACGAAGTGGCGTGGGAGCAGAGTGTCTTCGGTACTGATAGTGCCCTCAATGGTGCGCTCAACCGCGGCTTCAATGTCGCCAACCTGCTCATTGGAACGGGCGAGCAGGCCGCAAACACCCTCGTTGGTGCGCAGGTGCCGGCAAACTTCACCTCTAGCCTGCTGCTCGGCAGTTCCGCTCAGGTCTTCAATAGCGGTGAGATCGGCGGTCTGGTGGGCGCCTTCGATCAGAGCTTGGTGATGGGCGCCGACTTGGTCGGCTTGATCACTGGCGCATAGGTACAACCCCGCGGTTGTGTGCGTTCGTTCAGCTGTCCGACGGCGCGGGGCGCTTGGGGGGATGACCGTGTCGACGATGAGTGCCAATTCCCGCCGATTCGGCGGCGTCCCGGTGAGGATGAAGTGCTGGTTCATCAACGCGGGCCCGATGCGTGCGGTAAACGGGGTAACGGTGTCGGGATCCAGGTCACCTTCGCGGATGGCGGCCCGCAGAACCGAATCGATGATCTTGAGTCGCGGATGGACCACGGAGTTGGCGAAGATGGCACGCAGTTCGGGCTCGTGTATCAGCTGGCCGATGGCCACCAGGCCCGGGAACTCGGTCTTGCCGGCGAGGACATCGCGGTGTGCGGTGAAGACGGTCAGCAGGTTCTCTCGAGCTGACGGGCCGGGGCGCGGTTCCGGGGGTGGCGGCACCGCATATTGCAGCGCGGCCTGGACCAGGTCATGTTTGCTCGCCCAACGCCGATACAGCGCGGCCTTGCCGGTCTGGGCGCGCGCCGCGATCCCTTCCATGGTCAGCCTGCCGTAGCCGACTGCGATGAGCTCGGCCAGGGTGGCCGAATACAAGGCCCGTTCGAGTACCTCGCCGCGTCGCCGGCTCCGGTAGGGGGTTAGCGTGGGTTCGGACAGCTGTGCCATCGTTCAATAGTAGCCGTTAGCGTCTCTTATTTCTCGGAATCGAACGCAATTGCGTTGTTGACGCTTGTCACTGCAAATATTACAAGCGGCCTACGCGTTTCTGGACGGGCCGCGTGGCCGGGATGGGCCGCGGCCGTGTGTGTGGCGGGTAGGGAAGGTGGGGAAGGAATCCATGCCTGAGACACCGCGCCTGCTGTTTGTCCATGCACACCCCGACGATGAGAGCCTCAGCAACGGCGCGACGATCGCCCATTACGCCGCGCGCGGGGCGCAGGTCCACGTCGTCACCTGCACCCTGGGTGAAGAGGGTGAGGTTATCGGCGACCGATGGGCCCAACTTGCGGTCGATCACGCCGACCAACTCGGCGGCTACCGCATCGGTGAACTCACCGCGGCATTGCAGCGGCTGGGGGTCGATGCGCCCATCTACCTTGGTGGTGCGGGCCGCTGGCGGGACTCGGGCATGGCTGGCACCGAGCAGCGGAGTCGGCGCAGATTCGTCGACGCCGACGACCGGGAGGCGGTCGGGGCGCTCGTCGCGATCATTCGGGAGCTGCGCCCGCACGTCGTGGTGACCTATGACCCCGACGGCGGCTATGGCCACCCTGACCACGTCCAGGCACACGTCGTCACCACTGCCGCGGTGGCCGCGGCGGGTTCGGTGGGCGACTGCGATTACCCGGGTGACCCCTGGGTGGTGCCGAAGTTCTACTGGACCGTCTTGGGGCTGAGCGCGTTCCTGGCGGGCCGGCAGGCGCTGACGCCCGACGATCTACTGCCGGAGTGGGTGCTACCGCCCGAAGACATCCCCTTTATCTACCCGGACGAGTGCATCGACGCCGTCGTGACCGGCGATTCGGACGCGCGGGCGGCCAAGATCGCCGCGCTTGCGGCGCACGCGACCCAGGTCACCGTCGGCCCGTCCGGACGCGCGTGTGCGCTGTCCAACAACATGGCGTTGCCGATTCTGGCCGATGAGCACTATCTGCTTGTCGCTGGTAGGGCGGGGGCCCGCGACGAGCGTGGCTGGGAAACAGATCTGCTTGCTGGTCTGGGCTTCACCGGGTTTGGCACGTAGGCTGCCAATCAGGCAGCCATGGAAGGAAACCCGTATGGACCCCGACCTGGACCCCAACTTGCAGCATTGGCAGGACAGGCTGGACAGTCTGCAGTGGGTCATCGGTTCGATCCTGTCCCAGATCGATAGCGTCCCGACCTGACCGCAACCCAATCGCGCGTCGTCTCGAGTGAAGAGGCCGGCGCAATCGATCCCGCGATACGTGCCGTAGTGCTGACGTTGTTGGCCGTGGACGGCGTCCTGTCTGCATTGATGGGGGCTCTGCTGCTGCCGACCTACTTGGGTTCGGTGCCCTTTCCGATCAGTGCACTGATCAGCGGACTGGTCAACGCCGCGCTGGTTTGGGCGGCCGAGCGATGGACCACATCGCATCGGGTGGCGGCGCTGCCGTTGTGGACATGGCTGGCGACCGTGGCGGTGCTGAGCTTCGGTGGGCCCGGCGACGACGTGGTGCTCGGTGGGCGTGGAGTGATGGCCTACGGCGCGCTGATCCTGATCGTGCTGGGGGCCCTGCCGCCGGGATGGGTGCTCTGGCGGCGCCAAGTCCGCGACCGCCCCAACGGCGCCTAGCCGCGCGGACCGAGGCGGTGCTCAGCTGCTCAGAACGGCAGCGGCGGGAACGGCGGGAAGAAGTTCCGTATCCAGTTGATCTCGGTTTGGATGAATTGGTTGACCGACGCCGTGGTCGCCGACCAGAAGTTGCTCAGCCCCTGACTGAACGTGATGGTGCCGTCTAGCCAGTCGAGCGTATTGAACAGGCCACTTTGCACTATCGGCTCAAAAAGGTAGTAGAAGAAATTGATCTGAGGCGCCAGGATGCCGATCCATGGCACCCAGCCCACCGCCCACGAGGCGAGGTTGAAGCCGTACTGCACCCACGGCTCGACGGCAAGGTAGAAGTTCTGGATGGCGGTGGCCACCGACACGGGCAGGATTGCTGCCGGCGCGGCGGCGGCGCTGGCGATCGGTCCCAGCAGCGAGCCGGAGGCCGCCGCGGTGGCGGCGCCGCCCGTCGGCGCCAGCGCCAACATGCTGGCGTTGGCGCCCAGCGCGTTGGAGCCGGCGCCCGCGAAAACACTCTGGACCTTGCTCACCGCGTTGGCCACGATGCCGCCCTGGCCCATCAGCGGCTGCCCGAGCAGCTTCTCGGCGGGGCTGTTCACCGCACTCAGCAGGGTCTTGGCGGCGTTGGCCTCGGCGGATGCATAGGAGTTGGCGCTGGTGTTCAACGCCGCGGCGAATTGGTCGTGAAAGGTCGAGAGCTGCGAACTGAGCCGCTGGTAGATCTCGCCATGTGACGAGAACAGGGCCGCGACCTGGGCTGATACCTGGTCGCCGGCGGCTGCGAGCACTCCGGTCGTCGGAGCCGACGCTGCGGCGTTGGCCGAGCTGATGGTTGTACCAATACCGGCTACATCCGAAGCGGCTGCCGTCAGCGCCTCCGGCACGGCGGCCACATACGACATGGCGTAACACCCCCTGCTGTACCTACTTGGCTGCTAGCGTATCGCGATCCGCGGCGGTTCGCCCCGGACTCACCAAACACATGGCGCGTGCTGGTCCGTCGAGTGCCGGCCCGGCCCTGCCGCTACTGTTGCGCATATGGCACCCGCCAAGGCTCGAATTGTGGACGCACGGATGAAATCGGGGCGTGGGGAAGTTACACCAACGTGCCGCTGACCTCGCGCCAGGAGCCCACCGCCCTGCCCAGCCCCGTCGTTCCGCCCAAGCCCAGTGCATCGGCGCTGCGGCGGGTACTACGGCGCGCGCGAGACGGTGTTGCGCTCAACATCGACGAGGCCGCTGTCGCGATGTCGGCGCGCGGCGACCAGCTGGCTGAGCTGTGTGCCGGCGCGGCCCGAGTGCGTGACGCTGGTCTGGAATCGGCCGGACGCCACGGCACGGGCGGTGGTCTGCCGATCACCTATTCGCGCAAGGTATTCATCCCGGTCACCCATCTATGCCGTGACAACTGCCACTACTGCACGTTCGTCACCGTCCCGGGCAAGCTGCGGGCCCAGGGCGCCGGAATGTATCTGGAGCCCGACGAGATCCTCGATATCGCACGGCGGGGGGCCCAACTCGGCTGCAAAGAGGCCCTGTTCACCCTTGGGGATCGTCCCGAGCAACGTTGGCCAGAGGCGAAGGAGTGGTTGAGCGAGCGCGGGTATGACACCACGCTGGCTTATGTGCGGGCCATGGCGATCCGGGTGCTCGAAGAGACCGGGCTCTTGCCGCACTTGAATCCGGGGGTGATGAGCTGGTCGGAGATGTCGCTGCTCAAACCGGTGGCGCCGTCGATGGGCATGATGCTGGAGACGACGTCGCGGCGGCTGTTCGAAACCAAAGGCCTCGCGCACTATGGCAGCCCGGACAAAGACCCGGCGGTGCGGTTGCGCACTCTGACCGACGCAGGTCGGCTTTCCATACCGTTTACCACCGGTCTGCTGGTCGGCATCGGTGAGACGCTGGCCGAGCGGGCTGACACGCTGCATGCGATTCGTAAGTTGCACAAAGAGTTTGGCCACGTCCAGGAAGTGATCGTGCAAAGCTTCCGGGCCAAGGAACACACCGCAATGGCAGCGGTTCCCGACGCCGGAATCGAGGATTACCTGGCGACGGTCGCGGTCGCCCGGCTGGTGCTCGGCCCGGGAATGCGCATTCAGGCGCCACCGAATCTGGTTTCCCAAGACGAATGTGTGGCGCTGATCGGTGCCGGTGTCGACGACTGGGGTGGTGTGTCGCCGCTGACGCCCGACCACGTCAACCCCGAGCGGCCGTGGCCCGCATTGGACGACCTGGCCGCCGTGACTTCGGGAGCGGGCTACGAACTGGTGCAGCGGTTGACCGCGCAACCCAAGTACGTGCAGGCGGGGGGCGCCTGGATTGACCCGCGGGTGCGCAGACATGTTGTGGCGCTGGCTGATCCGGCGACTGGTTTCGCACGTGAGGTCAACCCGGTGGGTCTGCCGTGGCAGGAGCCTGACGATGTCGCGTCGTCGGGTCGGGTGGATCTCAATGCGGCGATCGACACAGAGGGACGCTGCACCGAGGCGCGTAGCGACCTCGACAGCGCTTTCGGTGACTGGGATGCGGTCCGTTCACACGTGCACGAGCTGGCCGCCCGTGGTCCCGAACGCATCGACACCGATGTCCTGGCCGCTCTGCGTTCCGCCGAGCGTTCTCCCGCGGGCTGTTCCGACGAGGAATGTCTTGCGCTGGCCACCGCTGACGGGCCTGCCTTGGAAGCTGTTGCCGCGCTTGCGGATTCGCTGCGACGCGATGCGGTCGGTGACGACGTGACCTTTGTGGTCAACCGCAACATCAACTTCACCAACGTTTGTTACACCGGCTGCCGATTCTGCGCGTTCGCACAGCGCAAGGGCGACGCCGACGCCTATTCACTGTCGGCGGACGAGGTCGCCGATCGCGCCTGGGAAGCCCACGTGGCCGGAGCGACCGAGGTGTGCATGCAGGGGGGCATCGATCCCGAACTTCCGGTTACTGGCTACGCCGACCTGGTGCGCGCGGTCAAGGCTCGGGTGCCCTCGATGCACGTGCACGCGTTCTCTCCGATGGAGATCGCCAACGGTGTGACCAAGAGCGGGCTGAGCATCCGCGAGTGGCTGACCGCTCTGCGTGAGGCCGGTCTGGGCACCATCCCAGGCACCGCCGCCGAGATTCTGGACGACGAGGTGCGTTGGGTGCTCACCAAGGGCAAGTTGCCGACGTCGCTGTGGATCGAGATCGTGAGTACCGCGCACGAGGTGGGGCTGCGGTCGTCATCGACCATGATGTACGGCCACGTCGACAGCCCGCGGCACTGGATTGCCCACCTCAATGTGCTGCGCGATATCCAAGACCGCACCGGCGGGTTCACGGAATTCGTGCCGTTGCCGTTCGTGCACCAGAACTCGCCGTTGTACCTGGCTGGCGCGGCCAGGCCGGGCCCCACTCATCGCGACAACCGCGCGGTGCATGCCCTGGCGCGGATCATGCTGCACGGCCGCATTCCCCACATCCAGACCAGCTGGGTCAAACTTGGTGTCGAGCGCACTCGAGTGATGCTCAGCGGCGGCGCGAACGACTTGGGCGGGACGCTGATGGAGGAGACGATTTCGCGGATGGCCGGTTCCGAACACGGATCGGCAAAGACCGCTGCCGAACTTGCGGCTATCGCCGCGGGGATCGGTCGGCCGGCGCGCCAGCGCACCACAACGTACGCTTCGTTGGCCGCCTAGCGAGTCGCCGGCACCCGGTGGTTTCCTCCGGAGATTACGTTAATGGGCGCCGCGCCGACTGCTGTGGAGTTATACTGCCGCGCAAGCTATTAGAGTTGTCCGCGGATATCGTCGGACATTTGCACGCCGCTGCGCCGAACGCGCGTAGCGGGCATCGCGGCTGGGCAATCACGAGCTCGGCGGAAGTAAGCTCAATCGCGTGCGGTGTCATCTGTCGCCGATGTGTGTTCGCGCGCACCGCACTCAGGAACGGCACTCATCTCCCTCATGGGAACTGATCGACTGGACGGCGGCGGGCGTCCGCAGGTAGATGGCATTGCCGTGCAGGAAGTTTGAGTGTTTGCCCCGATTGGCGCGATGCTTGCCAGGGTGGCTGCTAGGGCAGCGCGGAGTCGGGGCACTCGCGGGCGGTTGGCGTGTTGGTAAACCCGGGCAATGTGCCGAGTTTGTCGAATAACCGACAAAAGTGCGCCGGGCCTTGTCGGCTGAGAATGTCGATGTTAACAATAGACGCTTCAACACTTCTCAATACCTAGCTGGGTCGTGGCACACCGATCGGCAAGGACGGATTATGTCTTTTTTGATCGCAACTCCCGAGTTATCTATCAGGGCAGCAACGAATTTGGAGGCTGTTGGCTCGGCGGTGAATGCAGCCAATTCGGCGGTGAGTTGGACGGAGAAGGTGGCCGCAATGGCTGCCGACGAGGTTTCGGGAGCCGTCGCATCTTGGTTCGGCGGGTTTGCCCAGGAGTATCAAACGGCGACCGCTCAAGCGGGGGCGTTTCACGAGCGCTTCCTGCAGACCTTGGCGGCGAGTGCGGCATCCTATGAGCACGCCGAAGCGGCCAACATCTCCTCGATATCTGGCATCCTTCGATCACTGATGGGTGGTGTTGGCGCGCAGGGTGATTCGGTTGCGCAAACCGGTGGCGGCGGCAACACCGGTCAGGCGGCCGAGGGCGCAAGTAGCGGGCAAGCCGCCGCCAGTGGTGGGGCGGTGAGCCCGAATTCCATCGCTGCTGGTGCGACCAACACCACGACCGGCAGCGCTGTGATGAGCGGAGGAACCGGCAACGGCGGGACCATCAGTGGTGGTGGCGCTGCCGGCAGTGGTGGCGCCAGCGGTGCGACGACCGCTGCCGCGACCGGCAGTGGCGAACTTGGTGGAAGTGGTGGCGTCGCCGCGGTGAGTAGCGGAGCCGCTACCACCGCCGCAGTCAGTAGCGCCAGCACCGGAGACGGCGGCGTGGCGGCGGCGTACTCGCTGACATCGCAATGGGACAGCGGTTTCATCGGGCGCTATACGATCACGAACTCGGCGGATACTGCGGCGAGCGACTGGCAGGTCGAATTCGATTTACCTGCAGACGAATCCATTACCAATGTGTGGAATGGGCAGCTCGTCCAGTCTGGCACGCACTACACGGTGACGCCTGAGTCGTGGACACAGACGATCGAGCCGGGCGGGTCGGTCACCGTTGGCTTCCAGGGCGCGCAGACTGGGTCTTACTCGGAGCCTACGAATCTCATCGTCAACGGAGTATCCGTTGGCGGCGGGGGTTCCGGGGACGGCGGTGGCACTGGCACCGGCGGTACTGGCAGCGGGAGCGGCGGGACCGGTGATACGGGTGGTACGGGGAGCGGTACTGGTGATACCGGGGGAACCGGAACCGGAACCGGTGACACGGGCGGCACCGGTGACACGGGCGGCACCGGCACCGGCACCGGTGACGGCACCGGCACTGGCGATGGTGGTGACACTGGTGGAAGTGGTACCGGCGGCACGGTCGGCGACGGAGAGGTTGCCGCAACGTACACGGTGACATCGCAGTGGGACAACGGGTTCGTTGCGAACTACACGATCAGCAATTCCGGGGATACCGCGCTGACTGACTGGCAGGTCGAATTCGATTTGCCTGCAAACGAATCCATTACCAGCGTGTGGAGCGGGCAGCTCACGCAGACTGGCACGCACTACACCCTGACTCCGGAGTCCTGGACGCAAACGATCGAGCCAGGTGGTTCGGTCGTGGTGGGCTTCCAAGCGATGCACACTGGCGCCTATTCCGAACCGACGAATGTTCTGGTTAACGGACAACCTGCCAGCGGCGGCGGCACCGGTACCGGTGGTGGCACCAGTACCGGTACCGGTGCCGGCACTAGCACCGGCGGTGCCACGGTGGGTGAGTTTTCTCCATACGTCGATATGACCCTTTGGCCGAAGTTCGACTATGCGAGTGCAGCCAACGCGGGAATCGATGACGTCACACTGGGTTTCATCGTCACCGGTGCCGATGGCAATCCGTCCTGGGGCACTTTCTATTCGCTGGACGACCCGTGGATTACCTCCGCGATGGCCGAGATGCAGCAAAACGGTATCGACCCAACCATCTCCTTCGGTGGCGCAGCCAACCAGCCGCTCGCTGTTTCGGCCCCCAACGCGACCGCGCTAGCGTCGGACTACAAATTGGTCACCGACACCTACGGAATCTATAAGTTGGACTTCGACATTGAGGGTGCGGCGTTGTATAACGTTCCAGCACTGACCAACCAGGCCCAGGCGATCGCCATGCTGCAGGCGGAGCAGGCCGCTGCCGGGACCCCGGTCCAGGTTTCCTACACCCTTCCCGTGATGCCGACGGGTCTGACCTCCAACGGGGTGCAAGCACTGCAGATCGCCATCGACAATGGCGTGGATGTTGGCCGCGTGAACATCATGACCATGGACTACTTCGACCCCAGCCTGCAGTACGAGGGCAGGATGGGTGACTACGCAATTCAAGCCGCCGAGAGCGTCCACGGCCAGTTGATGACGCTGTATCCGTCGATGTCCAGCGAGGACGCGTGGGCGATGATCAAGGTGACACCCATGATCGGCGTCAACGACGATCCGAGCGAGGTCTTTACCCTCGCCGACGCCGAAAAGCTGGCTGCTTTCGCCGATGAGAACAACCTCGGCGGGCTATCCATGTGGTCGGCAAATCGCGATTTCCCGGGAGCGGTGGGGCAGCTGTCGAATACCAGCAGCGGAGTGAGCCAACAGGCGTGGGATTTCAGCGAGATCTTCGATGAGTTCGGGGAGGATGCCGCCGCCGAGCAGGCCGCTTTGGACTGACCCGACCCCGGCACTGCGCAGGCACCGGATGAGATCCGCAATCACGCTGACGAGAGGTCGCAGCGGCGACGGCGCGATGAGAACGGCTACGGCTGCCCAAAAACAGCGCGACACCTAGCGCTCAGACGTCAGCGATAAACGCGGAAGCCCTCGCGAGCGCTAGGTGACGTGGTGTGCGGCCCCCGAAACGTGGGAGGCGCCTAATCCGCTCAGTAGTTGTTGCAGGACGAGGCGACTGACTCGACCAGCCCGACGTACTGCGACGCCCCAGGCATGGCCTGCAGCTGCGCGGCCATCTGCGCGCGCCGCGGCGGCGGCGACGCGAGGAACGAATGCAGCCAACCCTGCGCCACCGGCGAGGCGTTGAACTGCGCGGCGGCCCCAGGGTCGGTGGCGTTCAGCGCCGCCATCACCTGGCCGTAGTTGCAGGTTGTGTTGATGACCGTATCCAGTGGGCTTGCGGATGCGACCCCCGCGCCGACGCTCAACGACAACGCGAAAGCACCAGCGGCGACACCCAGTCCCGTTAACGACAGCCTCATTTTGTGGACACCTTCCCCAGCTATTGCACCGCCAACGCGGCGACGACATCTGCCCAGCGGTTGCCGCCTTTGAATCAAGACTAGCAGGCCCCGCGGGTTTGCTCCTATCAAACTTTGTATCGGAGGACTCTCTCCGGCTATAACTATCCGCAGTTCAGGGCCGTGGTTGGGGCAGTTTCACCGTAGGCGAAATGGGGTAGCCGGGTAGCCATCACAGGCGGGCGGCAAGCTCGGTGCCCTGTTTGATGGCGCGTTTGGTGTCCAACTCCGCGGCCAGTGCCGCACCGCCGATGATGTGTGGGTCAACGCCGTTGCTGCGCAGGTCGGTCTCCAGGTCGCGCACCGGTTCCTGGCCCGCGCAAATCACCACGCTGTCCACCGCAAGCAGCTGCGGCCGCTGCCGGTCCGGGCCAAAACTGATGTGCAGGCCGTCGTCGCTGATCCGCTCGTAGTTCACCCCGGAGAGCTGGTGAACCCCTTTTGCCTTGACCGAAGCGCGGTGCACCCAGCCGCTGGTCTTGCCCAGGCGCTTTCCCTGTGGCCCCTTGGTGCGCTGCAGCAGATACACCTCACGGGCCGCCGGAGTCGGCAGCTCCGTGGTCAGGGCGCCGCGGGCCTCCTGTGGATCGACAACGCCCCACTCGGCCTTCCATTCCTTGAGGTTCAGGGTGGGCGACGATTCGGTGATCAGGAGTTCGGTGACGTCAAACCCGATGCCGCCCGCGCCGACGACAGCCACGCTCGGCCCGACCGGCTTGGCGCCGGTGATCGCCTCGGTGTAGGTCAATACCTTGGCGTGCGCAATGCCGGGGATGGCCGGTATCCGGGGTGCCACGCCGGTGGCCAGCACCACCTCGTCGTAGCCGGTCAGCTCGTCGGCCGTGGCCCGGGTAGCCAGCCGTACGTCGACGCCGTGCTTGGCCAACATCGTGGAGAAATACCGAATGGTTTCGTTGAATTCCTCCTTACCCGGAATGCGACGGGCCAGGTCGAACTGGCCGCCGATGAAGTCGTTGGCCTCAAACAATGTCACCCGGTGGCCCCGCTGGGCGGCGGCGACCGCCGCCGCCAGGCCGGCCGGGCCGGCCCCGACGACGGCCACGGTGCGGGCACGTTGGGTGGGGGACAGCGTCAACAGCGTTTCGTGTCCGGCTCGGGGGTTGAGCAGACAGGACACCTTCTTCTTGACGAAGACATGATCAAGGCAGGCCTGATTGCACGCGATGCAGGTGTTGATTTCGTCGACCCGGCCGGACTGCGCTTTGAGCACCCATTCCGGGTCGCTCAGCATCGGTCTGGCCATCGATATCAGCGCCACGTCGGTGTCGGCCAGGATCTGCTCGGCGGCCTGAGGCATGTTGATCCGGTTGGATGTCATCACCGGGATGCTGACCTGCTCGGCTACCGCATTGCTGATGTCGACGAACGCGCCGCTGGGCACCGAGGTGACGATCGTTGGAATTCGCGCCTCGTGCCACCCGAAACCGGAGTTGATGATCGTGGCACCGGCTGATTCCAGTTCGGTTGCCAACGCCACGATTTCGTCCCAGCTCTGGCCGCCCTCGACATAATCGGCCATCGACATCCGGTAGCAGATGATGAAGTCGGGGCCGACCGCGGCGCGGGTGCGCCGGACGATCTCGACGGGGAATCGGCGGCGTTTGGCCGGTGTCCCGCCCCACGAGTCGGTGTGCTTGTTGGTTCGGGGCGCCAGAAACTGGTTGAGCAGATACCCTTCGCTGCCCATGATTTCGACCCCGTCGTAGCCCGCTTCTTGGGCCAGCTGTGCGCATCGCGCGAAGTCCGCGATGGTGGCTTCCACGCCGCGCGAGGTCAGTTTGCGCGGCCGAAACGGATTGATCGGGGCCTTGATCGAGGAAGCGCTGACCGAAAGGGGTGATACGCATAGCGTCCCGCGTGCAGGACCTGCAGCAGGATCTTGGCGTCCGCGTCGTGCACCGCACCGGTGATGCGCCGGTGCCGCCGGGCCTCGGCCGGCGTCACCAGTTCGGAGGCGAACGGGTAGAGCCAACCGGTGCGATTGGGTGCGTACCCGCCGGTGATCAGCATTCCGACGCCGCCGCGGGCCCGCTCGGCGAAGTACTCGGCGAGTCGGTCGGTGTCCTTGGGCCGGTCCTCCAATCCGGTGTGCATCGAACCCATGACCACGCGGTTACGCAGTGTGGTGAACCCGAGATCCAACGGAGACAACAGATTTGGGTAGGGACTGGTCATCATTTCTCCTCGAGTGCTTGAGCTACCTCGCCGAGCCATTCGATGGCACTTTCTTCGGCCCGGATTCCGCCGCGCAGCACGACGTACTGATGCAACGCGGCGCCACTGAGTGCCGACGGATCCGGAAAGCTGTGCTTTTCGATTCCGCGGTAGGTGTCTAGCGCCTGGACACGTTCGGCGCGCAGCGCGGCGACTTGGCTGCGCAGCGTTTCCCTATCGCCATAGACGGCACCGCGCAGCTTGACCGCGATGTCGCGAGTGCTGCTGTCGGTCAGCGCGCTCGCGCGGCCAGGACGGGTCGGGCTGGGTGGCTCAGCGATCCAGCGGGCCAACTCCTGGCGGCCATTGTCGGATACCGAATAGACCTTCTTATCGGGTCGGCCGTGCTGGACCACGGGCTTGGCATGCACCCAGCCGTTGCTCTCCATCAACCGCAATGTGCGATAGATCTGCTGGTGGGTGGCGGTCCAGAAGTGTCCGATGGAGCGATCGAATCGGTGGGCCAGTTCATAGCCCGAGCCGGCCTGTTCGGACAGCGATACCAATATCGCGTGTGGTAGTGCCACCCGCGCAGCATAGATCGCACCCCCGGGGTGCTATGCAACTAGGTGCATATAGGCGGCGGACCCCGACGAGCGTGCCAATTAGTTGTGTTGTATATGCAACGTCTAGTATCAGTAACCGAACGCTCGGCCTAACCGTGGCTCGGAAGAAGCCCGGGTCCAGGCGAGTAACAGCCCACATCAAGCAGTACTCAAAGGACACGTTGAGGAGACGTCCGTGACGTACACGATCGCCGAGCCTTGCGTCGACATCAAGGACAAGGCATGCATCGAAGAATGCCCGGTCGACTGCATCTATGAAGGTGCCCGGATGCTCTACATCCACCCCGGCGAATGCGTCGACTGTGGAGCTTGCGAACCGGTCTGTCCCGTCGAAGCGATCTACTACGAAGACGATGTGCCTGAGCAGTGGAGCCAGTACACGCAGATCAACGCAGATTTCTTCGCAGAACTTGGCTCTCCCGGCGGCGCCGCCAAGGTCGGTATGACCGAGAACGACCCCCAGGTGGTCAAGGATCTGCCGCCGCAGGGCGAAGAAGGAAGAAGACTGAGCGGGCCACTAGATCCCCGGAGCCGCAGCTTGCGCGTTTCAGCGTCACTACCGGAATTCCCCTGGGACACGTTGGCCGAGGCGAAAGCGCGGGCCGGGGCGCATCCGGACGGCATCGTCGACCTCTCCGTCGGTACCCCGGTGGATCCCGTCGCGCCGCTGGTCCAAGAAGCGCTGACGGCCGCCGCCTTCTCGCCGGGCTATCCCGCCACCGCGGGCACCGCTGGCCTGAGGGAATCCGCAGTGGCCGCCTTGGCTCGCCGGTACGGCATCACCGAGCTGGCCGAGTCGGCGGTCCTGCCGGTGATCGGCACCAAGGAGTTCATCGCCTGGTTGCCGACACTGCTGGGTCTGGGGTCCGCGGATGCGGTGGTGGTTCCGGAGCTGGCGTACCCGACCTATGAGGTGGGTGCGCGGCTGGCGGGCGCGCGGGTGCAGCGGGCTGACTCGTTGACTCAGTTGGGCCCGCAATCGCCGGCCCTGCTGTATTTGAACTCTCCGAGCAACCCCGCCGGCCGTGTGCTGGGCATGGAGCACCTGCAGAAGGTAGTCGAGTGGGCGCGCGGACGGGGCGTCATCGTGGCCTCTGACGAGTGCTATCTGGGCTTGGTCTGGGATGCCCAGCCGCTGTCGGTGCTGCATCCGGCGGTGTGCGGTGGCGATCACACCGGGTTGCTGGCAGTGCACTCGCTGTCGAAGAGTTCGTCGTTGGCCGGGTACCGCGCGGGTTTTGTCGCCGGGGATCCGGAACTGATCGCCGAGCTGCTGGCGGTGCGCAGACATGCCGGGATGATGGTGCCGACGCCGGTGCAGGCCGCCATGGTCGCAGCGCTGGACGATGACGATCACGAAAAGCAGCAGCGGGAGCGATATGCGCAACGACGTGCGGTGCTGCTGCCGGCGTTGACCTCCGCGGGGTTCAGCGTCGACCATTCCGAGGCTGGCCTGTACCTCTGGGCGACGCGCGGCGAAGGATGCCGGGACACGGTTGCCTGGCTGGCCGAGCGCGGCATTCTGGTTGCCCCCGGTGAGTTCTACGGTCCGGCGGGGGCCCAACACGTGCGGGTGGCGTTGACCGCCACCAAGGAGCGGATCGCCGCCGCGGTACGGCGGCTGGGCGAGCCGTGACCGCACCCGTAATCACGGTGATCGGGCGCGCTCGATCTGACAAGATCTGACAACGGCGCCGGCTCACCGCCAGGTCGTGCGCAGCTGCGTGGTCACCGACAGCGGGTTGTCGCCGCGGAACAGATCGAGAATCGCCTGGCCCTCCGGTGAATCCGCCGGCAGCTGTCGGGGCGGGCCGATGTGACGTCGCCACGACTGGGCCAGGCTTTGCCTGCGATCTTTGCGTCGGGCAAACCACCTCGGTACCGCGTGCCAGGCGATCGCCCCGGGCAGCGGAAGCCCCATGGCGGCGCGGGCGGCGAAGATTCCCCGGGCGAAACGCCCGGACGGCGGTGTGAGGATCTTGCGCCCGATCAGGTAGCGCGGTTCGGTCAGCGGCGCGAGCAGCTCATCGAGGGCTTCGGTAAACCGGCGAGACTGCTCGGTGGGCACATCGCCCAGCTCGCACCGGATCCATCCGTCCTGATCCGAAGTCATCCGCAGCGCTTCGGACCCCCTTTCGGCGCCGCCTGCCGCGTTGAGCCCATCGGCGACGGCGGCGGCGAGTTGTTCGAGAGCGTTGGGTGCGTGGGCGAGGCGGCGACTTTCGGCGGCGGCGGCCGTCGCCAACAGTGCGGCGCCCGCTGCGATGATGCCGCCCGCGGTGGTGGCCCCCGCCAGCGGACCGAAGTTGACCGCGGTGACGGCGGCGCCGGCACTGGCACCGATGGCCGAGACGCCGGCAAGCGCACCCCTGGCAAACCGCGCCGGACTGGGGTGACCCGGTACCGGCGGGGTCAATGCCGAGGCCGCGATGCGGGGTGCGGCGACGCCAAACGGGTGCGCGGCTCTTACTCGGATGGTCGCGACATCGATACCTTCATAGGGCTCGCCGATCCGCCACCAGGTCCTCGCTTCGGCCCGTTGGCTGGCGCGTTGCAGGGCGCGCGCGGTGATGGCCTGGGCATCGGCGGCCGGTGGACTGTATGGGGACAGCGCCGGGTCGCAATGCGTTACCCCGGATTCGATGAGCCCCTGTGGGCTGGCCGCGTAGTGCCCGTCGTGCTTGCGGACCAGCCGCAGGTAGTCGGCGTCCCCCCGCGGATGTTCGGTGGTGAAGCAGCAGACCGACCAGTTGTTGGCGACTTTCTGAGCGTCGTTGGTGTCCTTGCGAATTGCCCGGCCCCGCATCTGCGTGATCGCAGCTTGGGTGGTTGCACTCGTCAGGTCGATGTTGACGTTGACCGCCGCGCAATCCCATCCCTCTCCGAGCAGCGCGCGGGTGCCGATCATGACGCGGGAATGTCCGGCCAGGAAGTATTCGGTAGCCAGCGCCACCCAGGTTCGGGGCGTGAAGGTGCCGCCACCGCGCAGCGTCCGCAGGGCGGGTTGGGTGTCGAGTGGCTCGGCGGTCACGAGCAGGCCGCGCTCGGCGCAGAAGTCGACCAGCTGTGTTGCGATCGCGGCCGGGCAGGCGAAGGTTTGGCTGGTCACCAAAAGCGCGTTGAGGGGGCTGTTCCGCCGGCTGTCGGACGCCGCGAGCATGGCGGTGACCAGCTGGGCCGAACCCGACTGGTTGCTCAGCGGCGCACCCTTCAGCGACGTCGGGAGGGTGCCTGACATCGATTCGAAGTCGCACAACACCAGCGCCCGCAGTCCCGATCCCAGGACGGCGTCTTCGGTGTCGAGGATGTGTGTGGTGGCGGCGATCTTCGACTCCGACAGTGCGCACACCCGATCTATCGGGGAGGTGGCCACTCGTACGCCGCGACTGGTCAGCCGGTAGCCCAAGCCGGGTAGCACCCGCTTGATCGCGGCAAGTGCCTGCGCGTCGCGTGGATCGTCGCTTTGCTGCAGGTGCCCGACGCTGAAGTCGGTCAAGACATTGACCCAATCTTGGGCATCGGGGGGAACCCGGTGTTGTTCGCGCAGGCGGGCACCGTCGGGCAAGGGAATCAGACCGTCGTAGGCGAAGCGCAGACCGCTGCAGGCGAGATCGGGCTCGACGCGTTCGAACGTCGACCAGGCGATCTGATTGCCGTCACGTGTTGATCTGTCCACGATCCGGGTACGCAGCCAGGAGGCCAGCGACATGCTGCCCACCTGTTGGTCGATGACTGCCAGCATGAGCTCGGCGAAGCGAGCCCGATGGGTTGCCACCCAGGCCTGTTCCTCCGGCGTCGGTTCGGTGAGATAGATCAGCTCCTGATAGGGCGCGAGGTCGCCCTCCTTGACCAGAGCGGGTGTTGGAACCGCGAAGTCGGCGGCGCCGAATAACTCGTCATGCAAGGTGTGCTGCCAGGCGGTGAGTTCTGTTACCGGGGTTGCGGTGAGCCCGATCAGTGCGGTTTGCGGGCCCAGGACCGACCCGAGCGCGGCGACAAGCGCACCCCAAGTGGCCAGCAGGTGATGGCATTCGTCGAGCACCAGCGTCCAAGGGCCCAACGTTGCCGCCCGCTCGATCAACGCCCTGCCGTTCGGGTGCAACAGCTCCAATAAGGCCTGCTGGTCACGGCTGCGCAGCACTTCTCGCCGGACGGCCGAATCCGTTTCGTCGTCGATGACCGCAAGGGACTGGTAGGTCAGCACGTTCATCGCCGACGCCAGGTCGCGCTCGGTTCCACACCTGGCCGCGGACGGGTCCGTCGAGGGAAAGCGTCCATCCCAGGTGGCGGCCCACTGTGCCTGTACCGCCGTGTTGGGCACCAACACCAGGGTGCGCCGGCCCAGCCGGCGCGCCGCTTCCAGTCCGATCATTGTCTTCCCGGCACCTGGCGGCAGGACCAGATAGCACCGGTTGTCCCCGCTGGCGACGTCAGCGTCAAACGCGTCCAACGCTTGCTGCTGATAGACCCGCCAGGTACCGGCGAAGCTCCTCGATTCAAGATCCTGGCGCGGCTCCACGAGAGCCCACCCTAGCCGGCGGTGTGTGCGGGTCACTGGCAATCGGCACGCATCGTGGCGACCGCCGGCCGTGGAGACGCTCCCGGGCCCGCCCATTTGTTGGCACCGCTACCCGATGACCCGCTGGACGCGACTGACGGCAAGGGAAAGTGGCAAGCCCTAGTTGCCCCCCACTCTCAATTTATAGGGCACTGGGGGGCTTGCGGCAAGACCGGGGGTGGGGGCAAAATCGCTGGCCAAGAACGGGATCTGTGGGAATTGGGGGTTGCGAAATGCCAAAGCCGTCGTCGCCGGATCGATCGCGAAACGGGCTCGAACCGATGGCTGACCATGCGGTGGTGGTTGTCGGTGCAGGACCGACAGGGCTGATGTTGGCAGGTGAGTTGGCGTTGGCAGGGGTTGACGTTGCCGTCGTCGAGCGACGGGTCAGCCAGGATCTGGTTGGCTCGCGTGCCGGCGGCCTGCATTCACGCACCATCGAGGTTCTTGATCAGCGCGGCATCGCCGACCGGTTCCTCGCGCAAGGTACTGCCACGCAGGTCGCCCGATTTGCCGCAATCCCGTTGGACATCAGCGACTTTCCCACCCGACACAACTATGGCCTGGCGTTGTGGCAAAACCGCATTGAGCGGATCCTCGCCGAATGGGTTGCCGAGCTGCGGGTTCGGATCTATCGCGGATGTGAAGTCACTGATATCACCCAGGACGACAACGGAGTCGACATCACGCTGTCTGATGGCCCGCCATTGCGTGCGGAATACGTCGTGGGGTGCGACGGAGGACGTAGCCTGGTCCGCAGGGCGGTTGGTATCGACTTCCCTGGCTGGGATCCGACAACGAGCGCGCTGATCGCCGAAGTCGAGGTGGCAGTCGGGTCCGAATCGGGCCCGAACCTCGGCCAGGTCCGCCACGACGCCCTCGGCGTCCACGGCTTCACCAGGTTGCCGGACGGTGGTCCGCTACGGGTGGTGGTGACCGAGCGGCAGCTCGATGCCGGCGGGGAACCCAGCCTGGGCGATCTCAGCGCGGCGCTCACCGCCGTGTACGGCACCGACTACGGGATTCACAGTCCCACTTGGATTTCCAGATTCACCGATCTGACGCGGCAGGCCGCGACGTACCGACAGGGACGCGTCCTGATCGCCGGCGATGCCGCACACGTGCATGATCCAGTCGGCGGGCAGGGCCTCAACACGGGCGTCCAGGATGCGGTGAATTTGGGATGGAAGCTGGCCCAAGTGGTCAATCGCAGGTCGCCGGAAAGCCTTCTCGACACCTACCATGCCGAACGCCATCCGATCGTTGCCCGCGTGCTACGCACCACGATGGCCCAAGTCGCGCTGCGTCGTATGGACGACCGCAAAAAAGCGTTGAGCGACACCATTTCCGAGCTCCTCATGATGGAGGAGCCGCGAAAAAGGTTTGCCGCGATGATGTCCGGGCTAGACATTCGTTATGACCTCGGTGGGGGACACCCGCTACTCGGTCGCCGCATGCCCGATCTGGACCTGGCTACCTCCGATGGCCCGCGGCGGGTCTTCACCTACCTGCATGCGGCCCGGCCGGTGCTGCTCAACCTCGCTGAGCCCGGCCGCTTCGACATCGCGGGATGGCAGCATCGAGTCCTGCCGATTGACGCGAAATATGCTGGTGTCTGGGAGCTTCCGGTACTAGGCGCGATCGCTGCTCCGGATGCGGTGTTGATTCGACCCGACGGGTATGTCGCCTGGGTAGGAGATGACCTCACCGACCGGGGACTCTTCGATGCGCTTACCGCCTGGTTCGGGCGCCCAGCGGTCCCGAGCCCGCGACTGCGGGCATCGGCACCCTGATCAACCACTATGCGGGGTGCGCGCTCGGCAGGTATCAGGCCATGCCGCCGGGATCACCGGGTCCCCCGTCGGTCCCGTTCATGCCGTCGGCGCCCGCACTTCCGGTGCCCGCACGCCCGCTCGATCCGGGGTCACCCCCCTGCCCGCGCAGGCCACCAGTTCCGCCGGAGCCCCCGGCGGCGTTGCTGCCAGCGCTACCGGCGCCGCCTAGCAGGCTGCCCGAACCGCCCTCGCCGCCGGCGCCGCCATCGCCACCGTGGCCGCCGACTCCGCCGTTGCCGCCGGTTCCCCCGTTGCCAATAATGCCGTCGTAGGACAGGTTGTCGCTGTTGCGCACGCCGCCGTTGCCGCCGAGGCCGTCTTGTGCGCCGTCGCCGCCCACCCCGCCGGTCCCACCGAGGCCGCCGTCGCCGCCGGCGCCGCCAAGACCGGCCAGCAGACCGGCGCGGCCGCCTGCACCGCCCTGTCCGCCGGCGCCACCGTCACCACCCAGCCCGCCGTCACCGCCGGTGCCGCCATCGCCGCCGCTACCTCCCGCGGGAATCTTCTCGCCGAATGGGCCGTGGCCGCCGTTGCCGCCGTTGCCCGCTACGCCGCCATTGGCACCAGCTGCGGCCGCTCCGCCTTGGCCGCCCAGGCCGCCGGCGCCGCCGGCGCCGCCATCGCCGGCCAGCAGTCCGCCGTTCCCGCCGGCTCCGCCCTGGCCACCGCTACCGCCCGCTTGCCCGTTGCTGCCGGAACCGCCATGGCCACCGTCGCCGCCGGCACCGCCAGTGCCGGGGCTGGGAGTGAAGAAGCCACCACTACCGCTGTCGCCGCCTTTGCCGCCGTTGCCGCCGGTACCGCCCACCGCACCGGCGCCGCCGTCGCCGCCGTCGCCGCCGTTGGCGCCCGAGCCGGCGTTGGAGATCTTGGACGTGGTGGTGCCGCCGCTACCGCCGTTGCCGCCGTCGCCGTCGCCGCCGGCGCCACCGTTATTGCCGTCACCGCCGGCGCCCCCCGATGTTGCGGACCCACCCGAAAAGTTGTTGGCACCGGCGCCGCCATTGCCGCCACCGCCGCCGGTGCCGCCGAGCGCGCCGGGGCCGCCGTCTCCGGCGAGGCCACCGTCGCCGCCGGTACCTCCCGATGCCGTCGATGTGCCGGGGCTGCCCTGGCCGCCGGAGCCGCCGTCGCCGCCCTCTACCCCGGTCACGGTGCTTGAATCACCCGGACCGCCGTTTTCTCCTACCTCGCCGCCCGTGCCCGAGGTTGCCTGACCGGTCGGGGATACCGGGCCGGGATTGACGGCGTCGGGACCTTGTGCACCCTGTCCGCCCTGCCCGCCGGCGCCACCGGCGCCGAACAGTCCGGCGCTGCCGCCCGCCCCGCCGTTGCCGCCGGTGCCGCCGACCACCATCGCGGTCCCGCCGTTTCCGCCCGCACCACCATTGCCGAACAGCATCCCGCCGGATCCGCCGACGCCGCCGGTGGCACCCGCGCCGCCGGCCCCACCGGCCCCACCGTTGCCGATAAACCCGGCGGCGCCGCCATTGCCGCCGGTCTGCCCGGCGGCCCCGGTCGCGCCGGCCCCGCCGTTACCCCACAGGATTCCGCCGGCACCACCGTTACCGCCCGGCGTCGTGGCGTTGGCGCCGTCACCGATCAGCGGCCGGCCGAACAGCGACTGCGCGGGCGCATTGATCGCGTTGAGCGTCAGGTCTTGTAGGGCCTGCAATGGAGATGAATTGGCGGCCTCGGCGGCCGCATACGCCCCGGCCCCGGTGTTGAGCGCCGACATGAACCGGGCATGGAAGGCCGAAGCCTGCGCGCTGATTGTCTGATACCCCAGGGCATGCTCGTCGAACAGCGCCGCGATGGCGGCTGACACTTCGTCGGCGCCGGCTGCCAGCAGGCCGGTCGTGGGCAGGGCCGCCGCCGCGTTGGCCATCTCGAGGTTTGACCCAATGGTCGCCAATTCCGAGGTCACCGCCGCCATAGTTTCTGGCACTGCGAATACGAAAGACATCCAACACCTCCGCAAACGTTTGTCTGTTCGAGCCAGCCCCCGAGTGTCTTGATGGCCCGGACTGCTGCAGCTTATCCACAATCAAGACGTCCGCACTGCCATTAACGGAAAATTCATATGACCAAAGTTTTTCAGTCTAATTAATTCGCCACATGATGATTTTTTCGTTGAATGTTGTCAATTCATTCATTGTATTCATAGCTGCTCAACTTAGGGTTCAGGATGATCGTCACGTCCCGGATGCGCGCCGGTGCCTGGTGGTTGCCGCTGGTCCGTTCGGCCAGCGCTGGTACCCAATAGGCGGCCGATTGACAGTGCCCGCGAACCATGTGGACTGCCGAATCATTATGTTTAGAAGCTACTTTCGGGCAGTCGGCCAGTGTCCAGCGGGTGTGGTGCCCCCGCGAGGGCAGCAGATCTCGGCCGCTAACCGCCGAAGGCGGGACGGGGCATCCTGAATGCGCGGCGCCCGTTGCACAGCACCACGCTGCCCATTCGACTTTGCGAGCCTGCCGTTGGCGCGGCACCCAAGATATTTGCCCCCGGATTATCGGCCGTCATTGTCGCAGCTTGGGGGTTTATTCAGGGCTCCGGCGTTGTTGATTAGCAGGCTTGTGAGCTGGGGGATTGTGGATTGAGGAGGTCTAGGCGGCGGTTGGCGGTCAAAGCGGTGATCCGGCAGGCTTCGGCGATGTTGTCGGCGCCGTTGAGGCGGTGCAGATTGATCGCGGTGTTGCGTAGCGTTGCTAGGACCTGTGCGCCGTTTCCGGTATGCGCCCTTTGACGGTCTTCGTCGAAGGTGACGTCGCGTATCCAGTGCAGGCTGTTCTCGATTCCCCAGTGTTGACGCATCCAGGTCATGATCGCGGTAGGGCGGGCGTGCTCGAACGGCAGGCTGCAGATGGCATAGACCACCTCCACGCTGCGCTGGTCGGTGGCGGTGATCAAGCGTTCACGAGTGATCCGGATGATTTGTTTTGCGTAGGGGAAGCCGATTCCTCGTGCAGCGGTGATGATTTGCAGGGTGCGGGTCTCGACACGGCCGTGGCCGCGGGAGTCGTCGGTAGCGGCTGTGGGCACCTCGGCCCAGGGCAGCGCGGTGATACGCGCAAGTATTTTGGCTTGGTTGGACTTGACGATCATCAGGTAGTGCGACTTCAAGGTGGCGCAGATCAACTTCGCGGTGACGACCTGGGTATGCATCGCATCCACGGTGACCAGCCACCGCAAGCTACCCGGCAGCAGCGTGAGCAGGGCACGTACGCAGGGAATTTCATTGCTTTTCTCGGCGACAGCGAGTTGACCGAGCACCAATCGGGCACGGTGGGCGAACACCGACACGAGATGCGTGGCTGTCGCTTTGGCGCGTAAAGCACCACGCAGCATCTTGCCGTCCAACGCGATCGGCACCAATCCACTGGGGTCGCTGCTGGCCACGTGTGCAGTGAAGTAACTGCCCATCCTGGCGTTGAGGTCGGCGGGGTCTAGCCGAGACAAAACAGCGCGGAAGGTCTTCTCACTGGGCCGCCGGAACCGGACCCCTAATTGGGCCAACACATCATCGGGAGCGGTGGCCGCCCATGTGGCAAAACCAGCATAGCCGCGCATCCCCGCGGCAGTGGCCAGAACCGCGATCGCCAACAAAGCCATCAGCGAATACCTCCGACCGCGTGGGTCCCTCGGGTCTGGCACCGAGGCCAACACATCGAGAAACTCCGATCCGATGAGCTCGCTGCGCTCACCAGGACTCCAGCGGTCGAACACCTCTGGAACCGACGACACAGGCAATACTGAAACGGTAGGCACGGGCAACTCCAGACCAACGACGAACAGTAACCAACTCGATCGTTCTCCAGATAGCCCGTGCCTACACTCCGGCCCCAATAGCGCGGCACCAAAGATCATCAACCCAGCTCACAAGCCTGCTAATCAACAACGCCGGAGCCCTGGGTGCGGATGCCGGAAGTGGAGCGGGCCGGCCCGCCGCACCGGCGGCGGTTTCCGTCGGCCGCACGTAGCGCACCCAGGTCAGGATGGCCGCGCCGATATAACACGCGAAGAAGATCCAGAATGCGGGCGTTTCCGTGCCGGTGCTGACGTAGGACTGCCGCAGTGCCATGTT